>NZ_AP021904.1:5732500-6645000 GCF_018326065.1 Pseudomonas sp. Ost2
CATTGATCCGTTCGCCCGGGCGTATCGAGGCGCTGGAGGCAAAGCGGTCATGCAGGCTGAACAGTTGACGCAGCGGTGCCGAAGGCGACCAGCCCGGGAAGCAGTTGTAGCTGACGTAAAGCAGACCACCAGGCTTGAGATGCCGACGGACGAATTCGACGATCAGTTTCTGGTTATCGCGACTGACCCAGGTCCAGATGCCATGCAGGCTGATACTGTCGAATTGCGGCAGATCCTTACGGGCCAGCAATTGTTCGAAGCTGTCGTCATAGAGTTGGGCATTACCGCCGTAGCTGCTTGCCAGCGTGTTGGCATGGGCCGCCTGGGCCGGATGGAAGTCCGTGCCCACGTAGCTTCCCGGATTCGCCGCGGCATGGATATTAACCGAGACACCCTGGCCGAAACCAAGCTCGCAGTGATAGGCATCTGCACTCTCCAGGCTCGCAAAACCACGCAACAACAAGCAGTAGCGCTGGAACACCGGATTGATTTCCCGGCAATACCCGTAGGTATAACCTTCGTCCGTGAAATAGCCTTCATTCCAAGCTTCGCCCATGATCGATGTCCCTCTATCTATTATCGAAAGCAGAAAGGCTTTTCTTATAAAGGGTGGCCATTGCCCACCACAAGCGAAAAATCCTGTCTTCAGCGCGGCCGACCTGAACGGCCGTTTTCGGGGGCGGAGTTCGCACTGGCAGCCACCTGCCGTCATGAGCCTGGCGCTCACTTCGCATTGATAGCTGGATGCTTTGAATTGGGATGGTGTCCCAGGGCAGGTTCGAACTGCCAACCTTCCCCTTAGGAGGGGGATGCTCTATCCAATTGAGCTACTGAGACAACGAGCGACCACCCGGACGGGCGGCGCAAAGGACGGCGTGCATGTTAACGGGCATGCCACCGTTTGTCATGTCGTCCGGGGGCTTTTTGGTGCGTAGGTCGGAAAACCCGCCTCCCTACCCCCTATTGCACCGTTCGTCCACTAGATAATCGGCCAAATGCCACTATCCTCTAACAGTAGAGGCAAAAGGCCAGATCACCGCGTAGCATATGCGGCAGGGAGGTTTGATGCCTTCAGACGGGCTTGGGATGGCCGATCAGAGCGCCGCACCGGGAAAAACTTTCAAACCAGTGCGCATTTCTGATAATTGGTGCTGGCATATTGCCTGTGTCCAGTTCAATATTTGTCACAGAATTGACGCCAATGATCTGGCAAATTTGAGGCATGATGCGGGCCTCTTATCAATTCAGGTTGAACATTTGGCAAAGCATGCTGTCCTACTGACATCCTGCGGCCAATTCCGAGAACCGCTCCCCTGAACTAACCGGTTTAAAACTATGCGCCCATTGAAACAGGCAATTTATTCCAGCCGTACCGCTGACAAATTCGTCGTGCGTCTGCCCGATGGAATGCGTGAACGCATCGCCGAGGTGTCTCGTAACCATCACCGAAGCATGAATTCCGAAATCATTGCACGCCTGGAGCAGAGTCTTATTCAGGAAGGTGCACTGGGTGACGAACTGAGCATGCGCCTGGACAGCCCCGAGCTATCCCTGCATGAACGCGAGTTGCTGCAGCGCTTCCGTCAACTTTCCCACCGCCAGCAGAATGCCCTGGTGTCGCTGATTGCACACGACGCCGAAATGGCCGCAGACGCCAACTGATTCATCCCTGAAAGCTCAAGCCAGCCTCGCGCTGGCTTTTTTTTTGCGTGGAATTCGGGAGAGGCAATACACCAGGGCCGACAAGCCCGGGGATAACGCAGAGATGGCGCAGCCGATCCCATGGGGAGGCTGCGCCGGAAGACTCAGAGCAGGAAAATCGTCGCCAGCCCGAGGAAGATGAAGAAGCCGCCGCTGTCGGTCATGGCAGTGATCATCACACTCGCCCCCATCGCCGGGTCACGCCCCAGCCGCGCCAGCGTCATCGGGATCAGCACGCCCATCAAGGCCGCCAACAGCAGGTTCAAGGTCATCGCGGCGGTCATGACGACACCCAGCGACCAACTGCCATAGAGCAGATACGCCACGACACCAATCACACCACCCCACATGACCCCATTGATCAGGGCGACAGCCAGCTCCTTGCGCATCAGCCGCGAGGTATTGCCGGTACTGACCTGGTCCAGCGCCATGGCCCGCACGATCATGGTGATCGTCTGGTTGCCGGAGTTGCCACCGATGCCCGCGACGATAGGCATCAGCGCAGCCAGGGCAACCAGTTTCTCGATGGACCCTTCGAACAGACCGATCACCCGCGAGGCGAGAAAGGCCGTGATCAGGTTGATCGCCAGCCACGCCCAGCGGTTGCGAAGGGACTTCCAGACCGACGCAAAGATATCTTCCTCTTCCCGCAGACCCGCCATGTTGAGGACTTCGCTTTCGCTCTCCTCACGGATCAGGTCGACCATTTCGTCGATGGTCAGACGGCCAATGAGCTTGCCGTTCTTGTCGACGACCGGCGCGGAGATCAGGTCATAACGCTCGAAGGCCTGCGCCGCGTCATAAGCATCCTCGTCCGGGTGGAAACTCACCGGATCGCTGGCCATGACCTCGGCCACCTGCTTGTCGGGATCATTGACCAGCAATCGCTTGATCGGCAGCACGCCCTTGAGCACACCGTCGTAATCCACCACAAAAAGCTTGTCGGTATGACCCGGCAGCTCCTTGAGCCGACGCAGATAACGCAACACCACTTCCAGGCTGACGTCTTCGCGGATGGTAACCATCTCGAAGTCCATCAGCGCGCCGACCTGCTCCTCGTCATAGGACAGCGCGGAGCGAACGCGCTCACGCTGCTGACCGTCAAGGGCTTCCATCAGCTCATGGACCACGTCCCGCGGCAGCTCGGGGGCGAGGTCAGCGAGTTCGTCGGCATCCATCTCCTTGGCCGCGGCCAGGAGCTCGTGATCGTCCATGTCGGCGATCAGCGTTTCTCGTACGGAGTCGGAAACCTCGAGGAGGATGTCGCCGTCGCGCTCGGCCTTGACCAGTTGCCAGACGGTCAGGCGATCGTCCAGGGGCAAGGCTTCAAGAATATAGGCAACGTCGGCGGAGTGCAGATCATCAAGCTTGCGCTGCAACTCGACGAGGTTCTGCCGGTGAACCAGGTTCTCCACCCGGTCCTGATGATGACCTTCCTGACGATGGGTCAGGTCCTCGACCACTCGCTGGCGCTGCAACAGCTCAACGACTTGAGCGAGGCGGTCCTGCAAACTGTCTTGTGATTTCTTTACTTCAACTTCGGTCATAGGCGAACTCCACTCCCAGCAGCGGGGCACGCCGGAAGGATCAATCAGTCAATTCATGATTGGTAAAGCGGGGTACTGAGTAACTACTGGGTAAGTCCATGGAGGTATTCCACAAGCCCCGGCGGGGCTGACGGGCGCAATCATACACCGCCTCAGGTGCTTTAACGGCAAAAATCTTGGCAAGAACAAGCGCTTGCGAGACAAAGCCGAGCATTCTTCGGCTGCTTTCTACTCCGACGACTCATCCTGAAAAGAAAACACACGCCCGATGAAAAAGTCAGCGACTAGGCTTGGGTGACAACCGTCATGGAGGACGTCCGATGCCCACCAGAGCCTGCTGCCTGCTGATTCCCCTCGCGCTCCAACTGCCTTCCTGCGCCAACGCGGCCATCGTGCAGCGCTGCGAAGACAGCAGCGGCCATATCACCTTCACCACGCTGGGCTGCACACAGGAGCAGCGCCTGCAGATCCAGCGGGCCGATAACCCGCCACCTGGCGGCAAGCAGTTCGCCGTTACACCGAAAGCGCCGCCTCAGGCAAAAAGCACCGCCACCCGGGAACTGATCGTAGTCGGCGAACATGACGATGGATGTGGCAATCAGCTCGACGCCAGAAGCAGACGCCAGGCCATCATCCAGCAGCAGGTGCGTCCGGGCATGAATCGCCTGGAAGTGGAAAGCGCCCTGGGCAGGCCGGACAGGATCAGCACGAGCAACAGCGCCACGCGTTATCACTACAACCTGAAGAAAGGTCGCAGCAGCCTGGTGCTGTTCGATGAGAAGGGTTGTGTCAAACGCTAGACAGCAAAAAGCCCGCAACCAGTGCGGGCTTCTTGGTGTATGGTGCACTCGACAGGATTCGAACCTGTGACCGCTCGGTTCGTAGCCGAGTACTCTATCCAGCTGAGCTACGAGTGCAAGTTGTGTTTTTATACCAGATCACAACTGGTTGAAGCCACGCTGTTTGTATCACTACCAACAACGCTTAAATGGTGCACTCGACAGGATTCGAACCTGTGACCGCTCGGTTCGTAGCCGAGTACTCTATCCAGCTGAGCTACGAGTGCATTTGTTGCCGCGCATTATAGGCCGTCAAATCTCTTTGTAAAGCACTTTTTCTAGTAATTTCAACAACTTACAGAAGAAGCCAGATTGTAACGTACTAAACGAATAATGGCGGAGAACGGGGGATTCGAACCCCCGACACCCTTTTGAGGTGTACTCCCTTAGCAGGGGAGCGCCTTCGGCCACTCGGCCAGCTCTCCGCAACACGGGGCGTATATTAACCAGCTTTCTCCCCGTTTGCAAACAAAAAAAACGAGAAAAATTAATGGCTTGGTTCTTCGTCCTTCTCTTTCTTGATCCGCAGGTAGATTTCCTCACGGTGCACGGCCACCTCCTTGGGGGCGTTGACACCAATACGCACTTGATTTCCTTTGACGCCGAGCACGGTCACAGTGATTTCACCATCACCAATGATCAGGCTTTCTGCGCACCGACGAGTCAGAATCAGCATACCTATCTCCTCACGCATTTCAGTTCAGGGACAACACAGTCTGCAAAAAAAAGGGCTTCGGCCTACATGCTAGATAGCCATAGCCCTACGCACCTAAGTATTGACGAGCCCGGGCAAAAGGACAGCGCTTGCCCGCGCTTATCAAAAAACACGAAGGGCGCGGTTCAACCGCGCCCTTCGGCATGACGCATCACTCGCCCTGGCGGGCCGGTGCGTCCAGTTCAAACGCCGTGTGCAATGCACGCACGGCCAGTTCCAGGTACTTCTCCTCGATCACTACCGAAACCTTGATTTCGGAGGTCGAGATCATCTGGATATTGATGCTTTCCTTAGCCAGCGCTTCGAACATGCGACTGGCCACGCCTGCGTGGGAGCGCATGCCAACACCGACGATCGACACCTTGGCGATCTTGGTATCGCCGACCACTTCCCGCGCACCGATTTCACGCGCGGTGTTTTCCAGCACGGTCTGCGCCGCCTGGTAGTCGTTGCGGTGAACGGTGAAGGTGAAGTCGGTGGTGTTATCGTGCGCGACATTCTGCACGATCATGTCGACTTCGATGTTGGCGGCGCTGATCGGGCCGAGAATCTTGAAGGCCACGCCCGGGGTATCAGGCACGCCACGGATGGTCAGCTTGGCTTCATCGCGGTTGAAGGCGATGCCGGAAATGATCGGCTGTTCCATGGATTCCTCTTCATCAATAGTAATGAGGGTACCCGGACCCTCCTTAAAGCTGTGCAGGACGCGCAGCGGAACGTTGTACTTGCCGGCGAACTCGACCGCGCGGATCTGCAGCACCTTGGAACCGAGGCTGGCCATTTCCAGCATCTCTTCGAAGGTGATCTTGTCCAGGCGCTGGGCCGAGGACACGACACGCGGGTCGGTGGTGTAGACGCCGTCGACATCGGTGTAGATCTGGCACTCGTCAGCCTTCAGGGCTGCCGCCAGTGCAACGCCGGTGGTATCGGAACCGCCACGACCGAGGGTGGTGATATTGCCGTTCTCGTCGACGCCCTGGAACCCGGCGACAACAACCACACGCCCTTCCTTCAGATCGGCACGAATCTTCTGATCGTCGATCTGCAGGATGCGTGCTTTATTGTGCGCGCTATCTGTCAGGATCCGCACCTGGTTACCGGTGTAGGACACCGCCGGCACACCACGCTTGATCAGTGCCATGGCCAGCAACGCAATGGTCACCTGCTCACCGGTGGAAACGATCACATCCAGCTCACGGGGAACCGGCTGGTTTTCGCCACTGATTTGTTTGGCCAGATCGATCAGGCGGTTGGTCTCGCCGCTCATCGCAGACAGCACAACCACCAGGTCATCGCCGGCTTCGCGGAATTTCTTCACCTTGTCGGCGACCTGCTCGATTCTCTCGACGGTGCCGACCGAGGTGCCTCCAAATTTCTGTACGATCAAAGCCATTTCTAAGCCGCCTCAGCCCGTAAAGGGGCGCCCATTAATCATTCAAACCACAGCCCCGTTGCCCGTCACTAGACGACGGGCATTGGCGAGGCCTTAAACGCCATGCTCGACAAATGGCACGGTCAGGGCCAGTGCTGCATCCAGTGCCGCGGCGTCGATACCACCGCCTTGCGCCATGTCCGGACGACCACCCCCCTTCCCGCCCACTGCCGCAGCGGCCTGCTTCATCAGATCACCGGCTTTGAGTTGGCCGGTCAGGTCCTTGGTCACGCCTGCGACCAGAACGACCTTTTCCTCATGGACACTGCCGAGCAGGATCACTGCGCGGCCGAGTTTGTTTTTCAGTTGATCGACCAGTGCCAGCAGGGCCTTGCCATCCTGGCCATCCAGGCGCGCGGCCAGGACTTTCACACCCTTGACGTCCTGGGCTTGCGCCGACAGGTCGTCACCCGCGGCGCTTGCGGCCTTGGCCTGCAATTGCTCGAGCTGTTTTTCCAGCAGGCGGTTGCGCTCCAGCACAGCCGACAGCTTGTCGATCAGGTTGTCGCGGCTGCCCTTGATCAGGTTCGCGGCTTCCTTGAGTTGCTCTTCGGCGGCATTCAGGTAGGCCAGTGCCGCGGCACCGGTGACTGCCTCGATGCGCCGTACACCCGATGCCACACCACCTTCGCTGATGATTTTCAGCAGGCCGATGTCACCGGTACGGTTGGCGTGGATACCGCCACACAGTTCGACGGAGAAATCCCCGCCCATGCTCAGGACACGCACACTGTCGCCGTACTTCTCACCGAACAGCGCCATGGCGCCCTTCTTCTTGGCGGTGTCGATATCGGTTTCTTCGGTTTCCACCGCCGAGTTCTTGCGGATCTCGGCGTTGACGATGTCTTCCAGGGCCTTGATCTGCTCCGGCTTGATGGCTTCGAAGTGGCTGAAGTCAAAGCGCAGGCGCTGACTGTCGACCAACGACCCCTTCTGCTGGACATGCTCGCCCAGCACCTGACGCAATGCAGCGTGCAGCAGGTGGGTGGCCGAGTGGTTCAGCGAGGTGGCGTGACGCACATCGGCGGCGACCTGGGTTTCCACCTGGCTGCCGACCAGCAGGCTGCCCTGGGCCAGGACACCATGGTGCAGGAAAGCCCCGCCGGTCTTGGTGGTATCGCGGACATCGAAGCGACCGGCAGCCGCCTGCAGATACCCGCAATCGCCGATCTGACCGCCCGACTCGGCGTAGAACGGTGTCTGGTCCAGGACCACAACGCCTTCTTCACCTTCATTCAAGACGTCGACCGACTGCCCTTCTTTATAGAGCGCGATCACTTTCGCCGAACCACTGGTGGCGCTGTAGCCGGTGAACTCGGTGGCCACATCGACCTTGACCAGGCTGTTGTAGTCCATGCCGAAGGAACTGGCGGAACGCGCGCGCACCCGCTGGGCTTCCATCTCGCGCTCGAAACCGGCCTCGTCGAGGGTCAGGTTGCGTTCGCGGGCGATGTCGCCGGTCAGGTCCATCGGGAAACCGTAGGTGTCGTACAGCTTGAACACCACGTCACCCGGAACCACGCTGCCCTTGAGCTCGGCCAGGTCCTGCTCGAGGATCTTCAGGCCCTGCTCCAGGGTCTTGGCGAACTGCTCTTCCTCGGCCTTCAGCACACGCTCGATATGCGCCTGCTGGGATTTCAGCTCAGGGAAGGCCTCACCCATTTCGGCGACCAGGGCCGCGACGATCTGGTAGAAGAAACTGCCCTTGGCCCCGAGCTTGTTGCCGTGACGGCAGGCGCGACGAATGATCCGGCGCAGCACGTAGCCACGGCCTTCGTTGGACGGCAGCACGCCGTCGGCGATCAGGAAACCGCACGAGCGAATATGGTCGGCGACCACTTTCAGCGAAGCCTGGTTGTCATTGGTGCAACCGATGGCCTGGGCCGAAGCGCTCAGCAGGCTCTGGAACAGGTCGATTTCATAGTTGGAGTGAACGTGCTGCAGCACCGCGCTGATCCGCTCCAGGCCCATGCCGGTGTCCACCGACGGTGCCGGCAGCGGATGCAGCACGCCATCGGCGGTGCGGTTGAACTGCATGAACACGTTGTTCCAGATCTCGATGTAACGGTCACCGTCTTCTTCCGGCGAGCCGGGTGGCCCGCCCCAGATATCGGCGCCGTGGTCGTAGAAGATCTCGGTGCAAGGACCGCACGGGCCGGTATCGCCCATGGTCCAAAAGTTGTCAGAGGCGTAAGGCGCGCCTTTGTTGTCGCCGATACGGACCATGCGCTCGGCCGGTACGCCGACTTCCTTGGTCCAGATATCGTAGGCTTCGTCGTCGCTGGCGTAGACCGTGACCCAGAGCTTTTCCTTCGGCAGGTTCAGCCACTGGTCGGAGGTCAGGAAGGTCCAGGCGAAGGTGATCGCATCGCGCTTGAAGTAGTCGCCGAAGCTGAAGTTGCCCAGCATTTCGAAAAAGGTGTGGTGACGAGCGGTATAACCGACGTTTTCCAGGTCGTTGTGCTTGCCGCCGGCGCGTACGCACTTCTGGCTGCTGACGGCGCGGGTGTAGGCGCGCTTTTCCTGGCCCAGGAAACAATCCTTGAACTGGTTCATCCCCGCGTTGGTGAACAGCAGGGTTGGGTCATTGCCCGGAATCAAAGAGCTGGAGGCGACACGGGTGTGGCCTTGCTGTTCGAAGAAGCGAAGGAAGGCTTCACGGATTTCTGCGCTTTTCATAGGTTCTTCCACGGAGTCTGCGGCCGGAGGCAAGTGCATCACGTCTGAATGGATTTGCGACTTGCAAAGGGCCGCATTATATCGGCCCTGAGCCTTGGGTACAGTGTGTTTATACGATAGAAACCGTCAATTGGACGGCCTGCAGGCTCATTGGCGGTTAAATTCGGCAAATACCGCGACCACCTGCTCGATTTGTGCACGGTCGACGTCCATGTGGGTGACCATCCGCAGGCGCGGCGCGGCGCTCAGGCGCACCCCGCGCTCGGCGGCAAACGCCTTGAGCGCGTTCGCCCGCTCGCCGAGGTCGGCGTAGACCATGTTGGTCTGTACCGGCTCGATCCGATAGCCAGCCTCACGCAAGCCATCGGCCAGGTGCAACGCATTGGCATGGTCGTCGGCCAGGCGCGCGACCTGGTGATCCAGTGCATACAGCCCCGCTGCCGCCAACAGGCCGGCCTGGCGCATACCGCCGCCGACCATCTTGCGCAGGCGCCGTGCCTTGCCGATCAGTTCCTCGCTGCCGCACAGCACCGAACCGACCGGCGCGCCCAGGCCCTTGGACAAGCAGACCGAAACCGAATCGAAGTGCCGGGTGATTTCACGCGCATCGACGCCCAGCTTGACCGCCGCGTTATACAGCCGAGCACCATCCAGGTGCAGTGCCAGTCCCTGTTCCCGGGTCAAGCGACGGGCCGCCGCCAGGTATTCCAGCGGCAGGACCTTGCCCTGCATGGTGTTTTCCAGGGCCAGCAGGCGGGTGCGGGCAAAATGGAAGTCATCGGGCTTGATCGCCGCCCTGACCTGCGCCAGGTCCAGCGAGCCGTCGGCCTGGACTTCCAGCGGCTGCGGCTGGATCGAACCGAGCACCGCGGCGCCGCCGCCTTCATATTTATAGGTATGGCACTGCTGGCCGACGATGTACTCGTCACCGCGCTCGCAGTGGGCCATCAACCCCAGCAGGTTGCTCATGGTCCCGGTGGGCACGAAGAGCGCCCGGGCGAAGCCCAGCCGATCGGCCAGTTCGCTTTCAAGGCGATTGACCGACGGATCTTCGCCATACACATCATCCCCCAGGGGCGCATTCGCCATGGCCTCGCGCATACCGGCGCTGGGTTGGGTAACGGTGTCACTACGAAGATCGATAACAGTCATGAAACAGGCCTCGGCAATGGAGCGCTGATGTCGGGAATATCCCTTTCGAAAGCAATTACTGCGGTCACGGCGAGGGATAATCAAGCTCTGCCGCAGGAAATGTCGGAGAGCCGCCATGAAAATTCGATGGTTATTATCGTAAAGGCGGCATGCACACCTGTGAAATATATGGTAAAAATCGGGCGCCGCCAGAAAAGCTGGCGGCAACGTTCTCAGGGCGGGGTGTAATTCCCCACCGGCGGTAATTGCGCGCAATGCGCATAGCCCGCGAGCGCTTGGCGAGTCGGACGGTCTCGACGGTCCCTCGGCAAGGTCAGCAGACCCGGTGTGATCCCGGGGCCGACGGTCATAGTCCGGATGAAGAGAGAACGGGATTGACACCCAAGGGCCGTCCACCGGATCCCCGTGCGCATGCCTGGCAGCATCGCACAGCCGACCTGAACGTACCCTTGAATCCCATTCGATTCATAACGCCCTGTTTTTCACACAAACAGGAGTCAGAACAGATGCAACCCACCACCCTTCACCACACTCAGCGGATCGCGTTCATCCAGGCTTGCTGGCACAAGGATATCGTTGATCAGGCTCGCCACGGCTTCGTCTCGGAAATCGCCAAGCTGGGCTACCAGGAAAGTGATATCGACTTCTTTGAAGTCGGCGGTGCCTTCGAGATCCCCCTGCATGCCAAGCTGCTGGCCAAGTCCGGCCGTTATGCCGGCGTCGTCGCTGCCGGCCTGGTGGTCGACGGCGGGATCTACCGCCACGACTTCGTCGCCACGGCAGTGATCGACGGCCTGATGCAGGTCCAGCTGGACACCGAAGTACCGGTGTTTTCCGTGGTCCTGACCCCCCACCACTTCCACGCCGGCGAAGAGCACCAGAAGTTCTTCTTCGATCACTTCGTGCACAAGGGTCAGGAAGCCGCGAAAACCTGCGCCGACACCCTGAGCAAACTGCGCGCGCTGCCGCGTCCCGCAGCACAGAAACTGGCGGTCTGATCCATCTGCGCACCTGCCGGCCCCCTCGCCGGCAGGTCATAACTATCTACCCTCTCCCAGCGGCGCTGATGCGCTTAAGTGGATTCGACAGTGCCTTTTGCGGGCACCCTCGCCCCCTATCCACTGCGGAGACACCCCAGCATGAACGACTTTTCCCGACTGGGTCCGGCGATGCCTGTACAACCCGATAATGAACATTGGATTGACGGCAGCCAGGAACACCCACAGCCCTCCAGTCAACCCCTCGACCAGTACCCGGACGACCGGCGCATCATGTATGAGCACAGGCTCCACAAGGACGCCACGGCCACGGTGCAACGCAGAAAGCTCGAGGCAACTCCCAATTATTGGGGACCGATCGATCATCTGGTCTTCACCACCCGTGACGGCGCCGACCAGGTCCACCTGTACCACACCGATCATCCGGTCATCGATATCAATGACCAGCGATACCACCTGAAAATGGCCTCCTCCGGGCAAGTCATCGTGTTGCGCACTGCTGGCGGCAAGGACAATATCCGGGTGGACGACCACGTGCAGATCACCGTCTTCATCGAGTCGGGCAGCGGCGACGACTTGATACTCTGCGGCGGCGGTTTCACCAAAGTCGACGCTGGCTCCGGCAACGACAGGGTCTTCACCCGCTCCGGCGCAAGCTATATCGAGGCCGGCGAGGGCGACGACGTGGTCATTGCCAAGGGCAGCGGCCCGATGACGGCATATGGGGGCAAAGGCCATGACCTATTGTTCGGCGCAGGAGGCCCCTGCTTCATGGATGGCGGTCAGGGCAACGATATGCTGATGGGCGGCACAGGCCACAACGTGCTCAGCGGTTCCGACGGTAACGACCACATCACTCCCGGCCCGGGCCGCAACACGCTTTACACCGGCACCGGCGTAGATTTCGTCGAAAGGCTGGGGCCCGACACGCAGTTGTTCAACGCCTACGCCGCCGACGGACCGGTGCCCTCGACCCTCCACCAGGCCTCCGGCATCATCATCGCCGCCAAGGGACTGGAGCACTGTGGCGTGGTGGTCGAAGGCTCGCCGCAGTTCCAGGAGCGGGTCAAGGATGATCTGCGGCTGTTGCTGGGTTCAGGCAACGGCCAGCAACTGCTCGGTGCCCTGGGCGATGCAAAGGCAAAAAGTGGCGTACCGGTGGTGATCCGGGAGTTGACCGAAGAGGAAAACGGCATGTGCTTTGCGAACCTCTCACACCCCGACGATCCATCTGATGACGAGCACCCGTTCATCCAGGACGGCCACGCCGGCATTCCGGCCAAAGGTTGCCATGTGTATTACGACCCGTCCTTCCTCAAGGGCGAAGTCACCAGCATCATTAATCTCTACCATGAGTTGTGCCACGCCTATAACTACGTCACGGGGACAATGTTCCCGGGCTTTGGCGACGACGGTGTGGACGGGTACAAGCGACGTCACAGAGTGCCTAACGGCGAACTCCAGGCCGTCGGTTTGAAAGCCGACGTGCCGCCATTCGACTTCGACGGGGACCCCGCGACGCCACCACTCGACAGCAACCCCGAGGCCTTCACCGAAAACGGCCTGCGCAAGGAATTAGGTATTGCCCCGCGCAAGCAGTACCAGACTGACTGACCCGGCCTGGTTTTCCGTGGTCCTGACCCCCCACCACTTCCACGCCGGCGAAGAGCACCAGAAGTTCTTCTTCGATCACTTCGTGCACAAGGGTCAGGAAGCCGCGAAAACCTGCGCCGACACCCTGAGCAAACTGCGCGCGCTGCCGCGTCCAGCAGCACAGAAACTGGCGGTCTGATCCATCTGCGCACCTGCCGGCCCGTCGCCGGCAGGTCATAACTATCTACCCTCTCCCGGCAGCGCCAATGCGCTTAAGTGGATTCGACGCCAGGCCCCCTCAAGGGCTTTCGAAACCCACCGCCCGCGGAGACACCGCACATGAACGACTCCCCCACACCCGACACGGCCCCGCCGCTCATGCCCTATCAGGAGCATTGGATCGACGGCCAGGCCCGCTCCATCGACGAGCGCTACCAGATCCTCCAGGAATACCGGGACGACTACAAACCGACATCAACCTACCGACTCTCGGCAGAGAATGATCCGATCCTGATAGAGCGAAAGATCGTTTCGACGTCCTACAAGCCGCCCCACTCGACGCTGGACTACCTGATATTCACCACCGGCGACAGTGCCGACACCGTGAGGGTCCATTGTCCGCAGGAGCAATTGATAGTCGACATCAACCATGAGCGTTACCTGATCAGCCCGGCCTCTCTGCAACAGATACTGGTCATCCGCACCCGCGGCGGGCCCGACAGGGTGACGGTCGATGAACAGGTGAAGCTGCGGACCATCGTCGAAACCGCCGACGGCGACGATGTGATCCACAGCGAAGGCGCCGAAATCCAGATCCATGCCGGCCCGGGCGATGACTTCATCACCACGGGTGCAGGCGGCAAGGCTTACGTCGAGGCCGGAGAAGGCAACGACATGGTCTTTGTCGAAGGTGACGCCACCGTCTATGGCGGCGCCGGCAACGATCATATCAGCGCCACCGCCAGCCGGGACGACAGTCGCCATCTGCTCAACGGCGGCCAGGGCAACGATCTGCTGATCGGTGGCCGCGGGCACAGCATCCTCAGTGGCAGCGACGGCGACGACTCTATTCTGGCCGGCGTCGGGACCAACACGATTTACACCGGGGCCGGACAGGACACCGTCATGCTGATCAAACCGGCGGATAACGTCTTCAGCAACGATACCCGCGACCAGTTGTTCCAGGCCGCCCCCCAACCACCCGCCAATGCCGAGGAGCTGCGTGTGCAGGCATCGTCTGCCGAGGGCTTGCGGATCACCCTGCTCAGCCATCTTGGCCTGGAGCATACCGGTCTCGTGGTCAACGGTTCCCCGGCATTTCAGGACCGGGTCAACGATGACCTGAGATTGCTCGGTGGCTCGCCCGTGGGCAGCCAGCTGTTATCGGTGCTGGATCAAACCGCCAGGGCACAGGGCATCGCCGTCACGATCAACCCGCTGGAATATGAGCACAACGCGCTGTTTCTGACCGATGCCCAGGCCCAGGGCGATATCTATATCAGAGACACAAGCGCGGGAGACGGGCGCCCGGGAGGAAACATCCACTACAACCCGGCCGTTGAAATCGACGCGACTCCCGGCCTCGTCCTGCTCTACCACGAACTCTGCCACGCCTATAACCGGGTGACCGGAACGTCTTTCCCCGGGGATGGCTTCGACGGCCCCCGTGGCGACAAATCCCCACGCACGGTGCCGAATGAGGAGCTGCAGGTCATAGGCCTGCCGGCAGCGGTAACACCCTTCGATTTCGACGCCGATCCGAATACTCCGGCGCTGGACACCAACCCGACGCCCTTCACCGAAAACGGCTTGCGCGAAGAGCTGGGCTTGGCCCCGCGAAACTGGGCACAGCCACGCTAAACCAGCGTCTCGTCTCCCGACGGCACCACCAGGATCCCCGCCCGCAGGCCGTTTTTCACCTTCGGGTTGGGGAAAATGATCCGGGCGCCCTGCTCTTCCACCACCCAGCGACTGTTCGCCAGGTCTTCGGCCAGCAGGTAGCCCTTGGGCAGTTCGGTGAAATTCTCGATATCCGCCGGCAGGTGCAACAGGAAGGAATCGCTGTGCTTGATGATTTCCCGCGCCACGCTGAACAGTTGCAGGCCATCGAGGCTGTCATCGACAACCGGCTCGCTGCCCTCGATCAGTTGCTTGAGGCAGCGCTCCAGGCGGGAAACGTCAACTCCCTGGTTCTGGCCGAACGGCCGGGCCTTGCCCAGCTCCAGGGTAAAGGACTCGGCGCCCAGCTTGTCGTAGGTGTAGCTGCTGAAGACGATGGAGGGCTTGTTCTGCAGCAGCACCGCCGACATGCCGGCGGCGCGCAGGCGGGCCAGTTCGCGACGGGAATGGGCACGCCCTTCCTTGTACGGGTAGAGCGCGAACTGTTCGATCTTCGAACCGCGAATCGCCGTGTGCAGGTCGTAGTGCACACGACCGCGATCGGCGACGCTGAAGAAACTCGCCGCCAGCCGCTCCAGCTCACAGGCACGCAAGGCTTCGCTGCCACTGCTTTGTTCATGCCGGCCGTTGAACAGCCGGTTGACGTCCTGCTCGACATAACGCTCGCCGCGACGCATCGCCTCGGGGTTGCCGAACAGGAACAGAATGCGTGCCCGAGGCTTCAGGTCGCCCCGGGCAATGTCGTGCAACAGGCGATCGAGCAATTCGATCGGCGCTGTCTCGTTACCGTGGATACCGGCGGACAGCAGCAGGTCCTGGCCGTTATCCCTGGCCTCGGGAGGTCGCACTTCCAGCGCGCCCTCGCTCAGCCAGCGCATCCGCACGCCTTCGACCGTCAGTTGAGTCTTCTCTGCCGGTTCGCGACCGGCGAGGGTCAATTCAAGCAGTTTGCCGAGGGCGAGCATAATGCGCTGTTCCTTGATCAGTGATCGTGGTTGCAATCGGGGCCGTGCACGTGATCGTCGTCGCCGACGTCGGCCGGTTCCATTTCCAGTTGCAGACTTACAAGATTAGTCGCCAATGGGCGAAGCAGCAGGTTGGCGTATTCGGCATCGCCCTCTTCGACATCGACGCCGATCAGCAATTGGCCGCGACCGTCGTGCTGGATCCACAACTCCTTGCCCTGCCATATCACGGCAACGCGCGTGCAGGAGGTTTCCAGTTGAGTGCCGTCGGTGTCTTCAAGAATCAGCTGCAGGGTATCGCTCATGGTCGTGCTCTCATCTGGAGGAAAAGCCGGGCGCCCGACCTTCTGGCAAAGAAGGCCGGGCGCGCGCTTTCAATTGATCTGGAATGGATAAACCGCGCCCAGTTTAAGGATTTGCGTCAGTTCATCCAGTGCCGTCCGGCACTCCAGCAGCAACTGCGGGTCTGCCAGGTCGCTTTCGCGCAGGGAGTCGCGGTAGTGCTTTTCGACCCATTGGGTCAGCGTGTCGTACAACGGCGCGGTCATGATAACCCCTGGGTTGACCGCCGCCAGCTCGGTTTCATTCAGCGCGACACGCAGGCGCAGGCACGCCGGCCCGCCACCGTTCTGCATGCTCTGCTTGAGGTCGAAGACTTTCACCTCGCGGATCACCCCGGCGGCGGCCGTCAGGCCCTGCAGGTACTGCCAGACGCGCTCGTTCTTGCGGCACTCTTCCGGCACGATCAGCATCATGGTGCCGTCGGCGCGGGTCAGCAGCTGGCTGTTGAACAGGTAGGAACGCACCGCGTCATCCACCGTCACCAGGGCGCGCGGCACGCAGACCGCCTGGAAGTTGCCGCCGCACCTGGCCAGTTTGTCGCGCAGTTCGGCCAGCACCCGCTCGGTGTCGAGGAAGGCATCCTCGTGATAGAACAGCACCTCGCCATTCCCCACCGCGATCACATCGTTGTGGAATACGCCCTGGTCGATCACCGCCGGGTTCTGCTGGGCATAGACCACACCGTCATCGCTCAGGCCGTGCAGGCGGGCGACCGCCTGGGAGGCTTCGAGGGTCTGCCGTGCCGGGTATTTCTGCGGCGCCGGGTAGCGGGTATCGAAGGCACTGCGGCCGAACACGAAGAACTCGACACCGGCCTCGCCGTATTCACGACAGAAGCGGGTGTGGTTGGCCGCGCCTTCGTCGCCGAACTGGGCGACGGCGGGCAACGCCGCGTGGTGGGCGAAGTGCTTGCTGTCAGCGAACATCGCGCCGAGCACACGGCTGGTGGTCGGGTGTTCGATGCTGCGGTGATACTTGCAGTTCAGGTTGGCCGCGGTGAAGTGCACGCGACCGTCGGCGGTGTCGGCACTCGGGCTGACGGTGCCGGCGTTGGCCACCCACATGCTCGAGGCCGAGCAACTGGCGACCAGCAACGGCATGGCCTGCCTGGCCGCCTGCTCGATCACCTGCGCGTCGGTGCCGGCAAAGCCGAGCCGGCGCAGGGCGGCGACATCCGGACGTTCCTGGGGTGCGAGCACGCCCTGGACAAAGCCCATCTCCATCAGCGCCTTCATCTTCGCCAGGCCTTGCAACGCCGCTTCCTTCGGATTGGAAGCCTGCTGGCTGTTGCTCTGGGAGGCGACGTTGCCGTAGGACAAGCCGCCGTAGTTATGGGTCGGGCCTACAAGACCGTCAAAATTGACTTCAAAGGATTTCATCGGCGAGGCTCCATGAATCTGTTTTTATAAGCACAAATCATCTGCGTATGACGACCGCTTCGCGGTCATCGCTGACAAGCCAGCTCCTACAGGGGTCCAGGTACATTGCGCGTTGTTGTGTACGCCGCAGAACCTTGTAGGCGCTGGCTTGCCAGCGGTAGGACCCGAAGGCCCGACGGCTCAGGAAAGCCGAACACCCGGCGTCAGTGTCGCCGGAACCGTCAGGCTCGGCGTTTCCAGCGACGCCACCGGGTACGCGCAATAATCCGCCGCGTAGTAGGCGCTGGCGCGATGGTTACCCGAGGCCCCTACCCCACCGAACGGCGCGCTGCTCGCAGCACCGGTCAATTGCTTGTTCCAGTTGACGATCCCGGCACGGCTTTGCAACCAGAACTGCTGGTAGCGCGCCTCGGAATCCGACAGCAGGCCAGCCGCGAGGCCGAACTGGGTGTTGTTGGCCTCGGCAATCGCCGCGTCAAAATCGGCGTAGCGGATCACCTGCAGCAACGGCCCGAAGAATTCCTCGTCGACACGCTCACTCACCGCCGTCACATCGAGAATCCCCGGTGTCAGCAAGGCCGCGCCGGCCTGTGGTTGAGTCATCGGCAACAGCGCCACGGCGCCGTGACCCAGCAGGTGCGCCTGCGCCTCCATCAGCGCCCGGGCCGCGCCCAGGGAAATCACCGAGCCCATGAACGGTGCCGGCTGCTGGTCGAACGCACCGACCTCGATGCCCGAACTGACTTCGACCAGGCGCGCCAGCAAGCGGTCGCCCCAGGCCCCTTCGGGTACCAGCAGGCGCCGGGCACAGGTGCAACGCTGGCCGGCCGAAATGAAGGCCGACTGGATAATGGTATAGACCGCGGCATCCAGGTCTTCGACCTGATCCACCACCAACGGGTTGTTGCCGCCCATTTCCAGGGCCAGGATCTTGTCCGGACGCCCGGCGAACTGCTGGTGCAGGTGATTGCCGGTACGACTCGAACCGGTGAAGAACAGGCCGTCGATCCCCGGATTCGCCGCCAGGGCGATACCGGTTTCGCGCGCACCTTGCAGCAGGTTCAGCACGCCCGCCGGCAGGCCGGCCTCGATCCAGCACTTGACCGTCAGTTCGGCGACTTTCGGGGTCAGCTCGCTCGGCTTGAACAGCACGCTGTTACCGGCCAGCAGCGCCGGCACGATATGGCCGTTGGGCAGATGACCAGGGAAGTTGTAGGGACCGAACACCGCCACCACGCCATGGGGCTTGTGGCGCAGTACCGCCGTGGCGTCGCCCAGCGGGCCGCTCTTCTCGCCGGTCCGCTCGCGGTAGCTCTGGATCGAAATGGCGATCTTGTTGACCATGCTGGTCACTTCGGTCGCCGACTCCCACAGCGGCTTGCCGGTTTCCTCGCCGATGCACCGGGCCAGTTCGTCGGCATGACTCTTCAGGCTGGCGGCAAAGGCTTCGAGCACGACGATACGCTCATCCAGGCTGCGCCGGGCCCAGGCCGGGAATGCCTCGCGGGCGTTCTGCACGGCCTGTTCGACCTGTGCCGCGCTGGCGCCGTTGCCGGACCACAGCACCTGCTGGGTCACCGGGTTCAGCGACTCGAAGGCTTCGCCCTGGCCGGCGTGCCATTGGCCTGCGATGTAAAGCGTGCTCATTATTTCGACTCCCGGGAAGCAGACAACGGAACCGCGCGGACCTGGTCACCCGCACTCAATTGAAGACGTTTGGCGGTCAACGGATCGACCACCAGCGTGCCCGCCGCGAATCGCGCGGGAGCCGCGGTGATGCGGCAGTCTTCGCGCTTGCGGTTGTGGATCAGGAACGGCGTGGCGTCATCGCCTGGCGTACCGATGGCCAGCACCAGCGCCTGGCTGTCGCGTACCGCGCGGATCTTGCCGGTTTCGCACTCCACCGCCGGGCCGGCGTCGAAGATGTCGACATAGCCCTGGTAGCTGAAACCTTCGCTCTTGAGCATCGACAGGGCCGGCTCGGTATCGGTGTGCACCTTGCCGATCACCGCCCGGGCATCCTCGGAGAGGAAGCAGGTGTACAGCGGGAACTTCGGCATCAGTTCGGCAATGAAGGCCTTGTTGCCGACACCGGTCAGGTAGTCGGCCTGGCTGAACTCCATCTTGAAGAAGTGCCGCCCCAGGCTCTCCCAGAACGGCGAGCGCCCGGCTTCGTCGGACATGCCGCGCATCTCGGCGATGATCTTGTTGCCGAACAGTTGCGGGAACTCGGCGATAAACAGCATCCGCGCCTTGGCCAGCATCCGGCCATTCAGACCGCTGCGGTAGTCGGCGTGGAGGAACAGCGAGCACAGTTCGGAGTTGCCGGTCAGGTCGTTGGCCAGGAACAGCGTCGGGATCTCGCGGTAGATATTCAGTTCCTGGGAGGCACTGACCGTCAGGCCGACCCGGAAGTTGTACCAGGGCTCGCGCAGGCCCACGGCACCGGCAATCGCCGAAATGCCGACCACCCGGCCATTGTCGTCTTCGAGCACGAACAGGTAGTCCGCATCGGCACGCCCGGCGTCGCCCCGGAAGGTTTTTTCCGCCCAGCCGACACGATGAGCCAGACGCTCTTCGTTGGCCGGCAAGGTGGTCAGGCCGGTGCCGGTGCTGCGGGCCAGGTCGATCAGAGCGGGTAAGTCGCTGCTGCGTACGGGACGAACGATCATGCTATCTCCTCAAACGGACGCCGACTGACGGCACCCGCGAAACTCGCTGTAAGGCTGCTTGCGATACCGGCCTCAAACCGCCACCAGGCGCACGCTGGCACCTTCGCCGACGCCCAGGGCTTCGGCCGCTTGCAGATCCAGGGTGACCGGCTTGCCCGGCGCGTAATCGAGCTCCAGCAGCACGGCGCGATAGTCCTGCAGCAATGCGTTGGACACCAGGTACTGGCGACCGCCGCCCCTGGTCTCGCCGATCTTCACCGGCACCACGCGGCTCTGGGCAATCGAACGGATCCCGGTGACCCGCGCATGCAAGGTCGGGCCGCCGTCGAAAATATCGATGTAGTGATCGGTCTCGAAACCCTCGCGCATCAGGATGTCGAAGGTGATCTGCGCACGCGGATGCACCTGGCCCATGGCTTCCTGGGCGGCGTCCGGCAACAGCGGCACGTAGATCGGATAATGCGGCATCAGTTCGGCGAGGAAGGTCCGGCTCTTCAAGCCGCACAGGCGCTCGGCCTCGGCGTAGTTCAGGTCGAAGAAGTTGCGGCCGATGGCGTCCCAGAACGGCGAGTCGCCATGCTCGTCGCTGTAGCCGACGATCTCGGTCACCACCGAATCGGCGAAGCGTTCCGGATGGCTGGCGACGAACAACAGGCGGCCACGGGAGTTGAGCTCCGACCAGGCCGAACCCACCAGTTCCGGCACCACATAGAAGCTGGTCAGCAAGCTGTTGCCGGTCAGGTCGTGGCACTGGGAAAGCACGTGGATCTTGTTGTGGATCTTCAGCTCGCGCGACGCATGGACGAAGGTCTCGTTGCGGAAGCTGTAGAACGGCTCCGAGTAACCGGCCGAGGCGACGATCGCCGAGCAACCCACCAGCTTGCCGGTGTCGGTATCTTCGAGCACGAAGAAATAGCTTTCTTCACCGTTGAAACTGACTTCGGCGGCAAACGAGGCTTCGCTCGCGGCGATCTTGTCGCGCAGGCGGCCTTCGTCATCCGGCAGGGAAGTGACACCGATCGGGCTGTCGGCGGCCAGACGCCGTACCTCGTCCAGGTCAGCCATTTGCGCGGGGCGCATCACCAGCATGGTGTCACTCCTTACTGAAAAACAGATCGGCAGAATCGGCCGACACAGGGAAAAAAATGCCGGGCAGGCCCGGCACAGAAAAAATCTGCTCGTCGCCGACCCATGGGCCGACGACGGCGGTACTACGTTTCGCTCAAGCCTGTTTCGCTCAAGTCCGGCTCGCTCAAGCCTGGGTCAGCTTGGCTACCGCACGCTCGAAACGGTCCAGGCCTTCCTTGATGTCCGCGTCCTCGACCACCAGGCTCGGGGCGAAACGGATCACGTCCGGACCGGCTTGCAGGATCATCAGGTTTTCTTTCTCGGCCGCGTTGAACACGTCCTTGGCCTTGCCCTTCCAGGCATCGGCCAGCACGCAACCGAGCAACAGGCCCATGCCACGGACCTGGGTGAACAGGCCGTACTTGGCGCCGATCTGCTCCAGGCGGGTCTTGAAGGCATCGTGCTTGGCATTGACGCCGTTGAGCACTTCAGGAGTGTTGATCACGTCGATCACCGCATTGCCGACCGCGCACGCCAGCGGGTTGCCGCCGTAGGTGGTGCCGTGGGTGCCGACCACCAGGTGCTTGGCCAGCGCTTCGCTGGTGAGCATCGCGGCAATCGGGAAACCGCCGCCCAGGCTCTTGGCGCTGGTGAGGATGTCCGGAGTCACGCCGTAGTGCATATAGGCGAACAGCTTGCCGCTGCGCCCCATGCCGGTCTGCACTTCGTCGAACACCAGCAGCGCGTCGTGCTGGTCGCACAGCTCGCGGGCACCCTGCAGGTAGGCCTGTTCGGCCGGCAGTACGCCGCCCTCGCCTTGCACGGGTTCGAGCACCACGGCACAGGTCTTGTCCGAGATCGCCGCTTTCAGCGCGTCCAGGTCATTGAACGGCACATGGGTGATACCGGTGATTTTCGGACCGAAGCCGTCGGAGTATTTCGACTGGCCACCGACGTTCACGGTGAACAGGGTGCGGCCGTGAAAGCTGTTGAGCGCGGCGATGATTTCGTATTTTTCCGTACCGAAGCGATCGAATGCCACGCGACGGGCCAGCTTGAACGCGGCTTCATTGGCCTCGGCGCCGGAGTTGCAGAAGAACACGCGCTCGGCGAAGGTCGCGTCCACCAGCTTCTTGGCCAGGCGCAGGGCCGGTTCGTTGGTGAAGACGTTGGAGACATGCCACAGGTTGTTGGCCTGCTCGGTCAGGGCACCGACC
This sequence comes from Pseudomonas sp. Ost2, assembly GCF_018326065.1. Lineage (NCBI taxonomy): Bacteria > Pseudomonadati > Pseudomonadota > Gammaproteobacteria > Pseudomonadales > Pseudomonadaceae > Pseudomonas > Pseudomonas sp. Ost2. The sequence goes on from NZ_AP021904.1 coordinate 5,754,699, forward strand.
AGCGCCGGATGGGCATGGCCCAGCACGTTGACCGCAATCCCGCCGGCGAAATCGACCAGCTCCCGGCCCGCCTGGTCCCAGACTCGGGAACCCGCGCCACGAACAGGGATAAAAGTCGCAGGTGCGTAGTTGGGAACCATTACCTGGTCGAAATCGGCGCGTTGCACCGGAGCTTGCTCAACGGACATCGGAGTCTCCTGAAGAGGAACGCCTGCCTGAAACTGGCGAGCGATGGGGGGATTGTAAGGACAGATTTCAGTCCGGCCTTGTCGCCAAGCGACAACTTCTTATAGCGCCAAACCGGGTTTTGCCGGGGTTGTCGGCAATGCGACAAATAGCATCGCAAAGGCGCAGTTTAAACGGTGGGAGGCTTTTGATGCAGGGTCGGCGGGATGAGATTTTCGACTGACGACCGTCGCCGCGTGAATTCCTGTGAAATGTTGTGAATTCGAGTGGACAGCCCGCCGGGCCTGGACAGGGCGAACGATCATCGCAGCGCCACTTTGCCGTTCCTCACCCGGCCGACAAGCGGGCAGATACCCTCGCCCTCGGAGCCCGCGGCAAATGGCCTTTCGAGCCAAGGTTGCCAGTATTGCGCCAGCCACTCGGCCGCCCCGTCGAAACCTGTCGGCAGGTGCCTGGCCCGCCTGTTTACATGGCTTTTGGCCTGCAATTAGGCCGGGAAATATGTAACAAAATGTACACAAGTCTCGGGCTTCATGAGCAGGCCCCCGCTCAAGCGGCGGGTCGCCGACAGCGACCCGGTAACCCCGACCACACACTCGCTTCCCTTCAGCCAGCGCCGCCCGCGGCCAGGCCGGAGCAAGGCCGTGTGCCTGGAAAACGACCCTCAGGGAGGTTCTGCATGACCCCGATACGCACCGCTACCGACCCCGCCGACCGCAAGGTCGATGCCGCCCAGAACAAATTCGAGGTTGCGCTGTTCCAGGCCGGCAACCAGCCGGTCTTCGATCCGTCAAAGATCCGCGGCAACAACCTTCCAGTACCCTTCCAGGATGTCCAGCCACCCAAGGACGGCAGCATCACCTATACGCCACTGGGCAGCGACAAACCAGTGACGGTCAAGGAAAAGGATGACCCGACCCTGTACAAGCAGGTGCTGAACCAATACCAGTTGAACCAGAAGAGCGATGCCCATGAAGCCGGTATCGTCCAGAGCCAGAAGGACGGCTACGCGCTGGCCGACAGCAGCACCGTCGCCCCGGGCCTGGCGAACTACAAGGCGATCGGCGCCGCCGACGAGGTTGGGCCGGGGCTGATCCGCTACGAGACCTTCAGCGGCGAAAAGGTCGTGGTCAGCCAGAAAGACAACCCGACCCTGTTCGACCAGGTCAGCCAGGACCATGACAAGCTGATCGCGATCAACCAGAGCGAAGCCGAGGGCTATCGACTCGCCGGCCCCAACGAAACCTTCGACGCCATGCACCTGGTAGGAGCGCCTGAAGAAGTCGGCCCCGGCCTGATCCGCTACGAAACCGACTCGGGGCAGAAGATCATCGTCTCCAGGGACATGACCCCGGAGCTCTACAACCAGGCCGCCAACGAATACAAGGGCGTTACCGGTGCGCCCGGTGCCAGCGACAACAACTGGATCGACAAGTCCGGCTACGCCGCCGGCGCCAAGGACTGGGACAAGATCACCGGCAACACCGGCACCCAGCCGACCCAGGAAGAACTCGATCTGAACCGGCCCATCGCCGCCGCCGAAATGATCTCGGCCAACTGGAACGCCTGGGGCCTGCACGACGCCCCCATCGACTTCGCCAACCCGCCGAGCAGCCTGCCGCCCGAAGCCCAGGCCGCGCTCAAGTATGTCGCCAGCAGCCCGTCGCTGATGGCAGCGCTGGATACCGGTGGCCGGGGCAAGGCCGACGCGGTGATCACCCACGCCGATGTCGACCGTTTTATCGGCAACGCCAAGGGCGATCTGTCCGCCGCGTCGAGTTCCTACTCGAAGTTCCTCGGCAACAACCCTGGCGACCTGGCCAAGGCCAACGCCAAGTCCGCCGCGATCCTGATGGCCAACAACTCGCTGGTCGCCAGCGCCGGTCCGAACATGACCACCGGCAGCAGCGACCAGCGCGAAAACAAGGGCGAGATCCACATCGACAACCTGACCGGCCTGGCCAGCGACCCGGGCCTGAGCTCGGAACTGACCGGCGCCGCCGATCTCTGGTCGCGCCCCGGCATGATGCGCTCGCTGGACCTGGGCGGTGACGACCCGGTGCTGTACCACGAAGACAAGGTCATCGTGCGCGACAACATAGGCGCCTGGCTGGAAAAGCAGGCACCCAAGACCGACTCCGACACTCTGACCTTCCTCGACGGTGCCGCCGTACGTGACGAAGTGGCCGATGTCGACACCTCCAAGCTGACCGCCGACGTACTGCAACACCCGGAAAACTACGACGGCAAGACCAAGGCCGCGGTCCTCGTCCAGCTGACCGACACCCAGACCCGCCTGGCCCTCAGCGACTACAAGGACAACGACACCGGCCTGCTCGACAAGTACACCTCGCCCAACAAAGGCCTCAACCCCAACGAGGACAAGATCAAGGGCCAGGTACAGGACGCGATCCGCACCCTGATGGCCGACAAGGACGTCCAGGGTTTCCTGCAGAACAACCGGGGCCCGGCGCTGCAGGACATCGTCAACAGCGACCCGGAACTGAAGATCGCCCTGCAGTCCTACAAGGCCAACCAGCTGGACACCGGCAATGTCCTCAACACCGACCTCAACGCCAAGGGCCCGGACGGCAAGCCGCTGCCACCCGGCGTCGCCCTGCAGAACGCGGCCAACGACATCACCATCGCCAACCTCGCGCTGGGCGGCAACGGTGACGTGGACCTGCATGCCATCGCGGAAAAGTCCGGGCAGATGGACAATCTCTACAACACCTACAAGAACGACTTCGTCTCGGGCCAGGCGTTCAAGGACATGGTGGCCAGCGGCATGGACCCGGTGGAGGCAGCCAGCAGCTTCGCCGCCAGCGCCTCGGCCTTCCAGGCCTTCCTCGGGCCCAACGCCACCTCGGGCGACGCCGCGACCCTGCAGGTCAACTTCAACGAAGCGCTGTCCGACGCCCTGGTCAACAGTGCCGACAGCAACAGCCTCAACATCACCCTGGGCGATGCCAACGGCAACTTCGACGAAGCCAAGGTCACGGCCGCCCTGAACGCCGCCGCCGAGGCCGACCCACAACTGTTCACCGCGTCCGACGGCACCAAGATCGACCCGGCGCAAGTGGTAGGCATGCTGCGCTCGGTGTGGGACAGCGGCCGCCAGAACGACAAGATCATCGACGCCCTGCCCAAGGCCATCGACGGCTTGAAACTGGGTAATGTCACCGACGCCTACAAGCAGGGCCTGCTGCATATCGGCAGCGCCATCCTCGCCGGCGGCGTGCTGATCGCCCGCTCCGCCACCGGCAGCAACACCCCCATCGCCGACGCCAGTCGCGTCTCGGCGGGCCTGCAATTCGCCGGTCTGTTGATGGAGGGTGGCACCAAGTACGCCAAGGAGTTCGGCTTTGGCACCAGCTGGGTCATCGACAAGAACGTCGGTGAAGGCATCGGTGCCTTCCCGACCCGCGAACTGACCGGCAAGGGTCCGTTGAGCGCCGACGCCATCGCCAAGCTGGGCAACGTCGGCAAGCTGGTCGGTGGCGCCGGCAGCTTTATCGGTGGTGTGCTGGGCATCATGGGCGGTATCCAGGGCATCACCCACGGCGAGCCCGTGAGCGGCGCCTTCGGCCTGGCCGGCGGCATCCTCGGCACCGGCGCCGCCACCGCCAGCCTGATCGAAGGCGGCGCCGGCCTGTTCGGCCTCAGCGACATCGCCGCCGTCGCCGGCTCCATCAGCGGTGTACTCGGTCTCGCCGGCGCGATCCTCGGCGGCATCGGCAGTGCCTTCATCCCCTTCGCCCTGGCCGATGCCCGCGGCAAGGAGCAAGACAAGTTCTATGGCGAACTGGTGCCGATCCTCAAGCAGTACGGCCTGACCGGCGGACCGGAACAGCCCGGCGACTATCCGGAGGATCCGATCCCAGCAATCAACACCTGACACCACGAAAGTCCGAGCGGTCGCCTCCGTGGCGGCCGCTCCCCCGTCCCCACTGCTCACGTAAAAAGGTAACACCATGAATTCCAGCGATATCGTTCACATCCCGGCACAGGGTGCCGTGTACACGACAGACAGCCTGGAGCATGAAATCCATTTCGGGCCCTTCAAGCTGGTGCCCTGGCAACAGGCACTGTTCAGGGATGGCCAACGCGTCACGCTCGGCAGCCGGGCCATGCAACTGCTGATCTGCCTGGCATCGCGTGCCGGCGAGCTACTGGAAAAGAAACAACTGATGGCGCTGGTCTGGCCCAAGGCGATTGTCGAGGAATGCAACCTGCGCACGCAGATCCGCACCTTGCGCCTGGCCCTGGAGGAAGATGAACAGGCCCCGCATATCGTCACCGTGGCGGGACGCGGCTATCGCTTCGTCACCCCGACCACCCTGCGCCCGGCCGCGCGGACCATCGCCGTCCAGCCCAAGCCGGACTATGCCGCCAGCTTCCTGCCACGGGCCATCGCCCAGTATCAGGTCAACGTCAACCTGAGCCTGGCCTATTCAGGCCCGGGCACGCGCGCGCGGGACGACCTGTACCGGGAAAGACCGACGATGTTCTAGTCGCGAGGGACGCTCAACCGCGCTCGGAAGGGACCGAGGACAGTTCGAACGGGCTGCTGCTGCGTCGCTGGTTGCGATCTTCCCGCGGCGTGGCGCCGAAGAAGTTGCGGTAGGCACTGGAGAAATGCGGCCCCGAGGAGAAACCGCAGGACAGGCCGATCTGGATGATCGACTTGCTGGTCTGCATCAGCATCTGCCGGGCCTTGTTCAGGCGCAGCTCCAGGTAGTACTGGCTGGGCACCCGGTTGAGATACTGCTTGAAGATCCGCTCCAGTTGCCGACGGGAGACACAGACATGCTGGGCGATCTCGTCGGTGGTCAGCGGCTCTTCGATATTGGCTTCCATCAGCAACACCGCCTGGGTCAGCTTCGGATGGCTGGAGCCCAGGCGATTCTGCAACGGAATGCGCTGGCGCTCGCCGCCTTCGCGGATGCGTTCGACCACCAGTTCCTCGGATACCGCACCAGCCAGTTCGGCGCCATGGTCGCGGGCCAGGACCGCCAGCAGCAGATCCAGCACCGACATCCCGCCACAGGCCGTCAGGCGATCGCGATCCCAGTCGAACAGATGACTGGTGGCAATCACCTTGGGGAAACGCTCGGCGAAATCATCCTGCCAGCGCCAGTGCACGGCGGCACGATAACCATCGAGCAAACCCAGTTGGGCCAACGGATAGACACCGGCGGACAAACCACCGATCACACAACCGGCGCGCACCAGTTGCTTGAGGGCACTGCTGAGTGCCGGCGCCAACACCGTCGGTGGCTCATCGGCCAGCAGGAACAGTTTCTGACAACCTTCGAGCCTGCCGGCCCAAGGCTCGCCCGGCAGCTGCCAGGCGCCCGGCAACGCGGCGTCGGCGGGCGCCTCGGCCTGCAGGAACGACAGCTCGTAGACCACCTCCGGATGCACACGCTGGGCGACACGCAAGGCCTCCTCGGCCAGCGCCAGCGTCAAGGCTTTAGTGCTGGGCCAAATCAGGAAACCAATTCGATGGGCAGTCATGGCGTGCAATCCGAAAACAGAACAGAGTGAAAAGCCGAGGGCAGCCAACTCAAAGTAGACCACACCGCGCACGGCGCGCAGCATGACCTATTTTGGTGCGCAACGGCAGCATAAAAAGCGACGACTATTTCAGGCTGCCCGACAGGAATTGCTGCAGACGCTCGGATTGCGGGTTGACCAGCACTTCGCGGGGATTGCCACGCTCTTCCACCACGCCCTTGTGCAGGAACACCAGCTGGTTGGAGACTTCACGGGCAAAGCCCATTTCGTGGGTCACCACGACCATGGTCCGACCTTCCTGGGCCAGGGCCTGCATCACTTTCAATACATCGCCGACCAGTTCCGGGTCGAGGGCCGAGGTCGGCTCGTCGAACAGCATGACCTCCGGCTCCATCGCCAGGGCCCGGGCAATCGCCACGCGCTGCTGCTCGCCACCGGACATATGGCCCGGATAGGCATCCTTGCGATGGGCCACGCCGACCTTGTTCAGGTAGTGCTCGGCCTTTTCCAGCGCTTCTTTCTTCGATACGCCCAGGACATGCACGGGGGCTTCAATAATGTTTTCCAGCGCGGTCATGTGCGACCACAGGTTGAAGTGCTGGAACACCATCGACAGCCGCGAGCGCATGCGCTGCAACTGTTTCGGGTCGGCGGCCTTCATCGCGCCGTCCTTGTTCGCCACCAGCTTCAGTTCTTCGTTGTTGAGCAGGATCCGCCCGGCGTGGGGCTGTTCCAACAGGTTGATGCAGCGCAGGAAGGTACTTTTGCCGGAGCCACTGGAGCCGATGATGCTGATCACATCACCCGCCTGGGCGGCCAGGGACACACCCTTGAGCACTTCGTGACTGCCATAGCGTTTATGCAGGTCTTGGACTTCAAGCTTGTACATGCGGTCGGTTCTCACAAAAACAGTCAGGTCAGTCGCTGAGCAGGCGCCCGTGGCGAAGAGGCTCGCGCCCCGCCACCTTGGCCAGCCAGATCGCGGGTTGGGCGTAACGCAGCCGTTCTACGGCATACAACACACCGGCTGTGCCGGCACACACGGTGCTGACCCGGTCGGATAAAGGATCAATCACTTCAAACAGCGGCTCGCCGGGCTCGACCCAACTGCCCACCGGGCACAGATAGCTGACCACGCCGGCATGGGGCGCGTAGAGCAACTCGGTGCCTTCGAAGGGCATGGCTTCACAGGCTTCATGTTGCGGCGCCGGCCACTCGCCGCCGATCAGGCCCTGCCCGGCGAGGAACGCGAGGATGCCTTCGGCGTGCGCCTCGGCCTCGGGTCGACCGGTATCGGCCTGGCCGCCCAGTTCGATGGTGGTGGACATGCCCGCCAGCGGAATCGACGCCTGCGGGAACTGCCGCGACAACTGCAACCAGGGCAGCGAACAGGCTTCATCGAAGGAAGTACCGCCCGACTCTTCCGCCAGCAACGCCACTTTCACATCCAGGTACGCCGCCAGGGAGCGCCACTGCGGCCAGTGTTGCGGCAACGCATACATGTGCAGCGCCGCCTCGCAATCGCAGTGCAGGTCCAGCACCACGTCGGCATCGCAGGCATGGCCGAGCAAGATCCGCTGCATCCCCTGCAACGGGCTGTTCGCCGGCGGCAAGGCCGCCAGCACATCGCGCATGGCCTGGCGGATCAGCTGGACATTGGCATGGGGATCGTCCCCCAGCCTGTCGCCCACCATGGCCGCGACCGGCTCGGCCAGCGCCACGAAGTCTCGGTTGAAATTCTTGCCGCTGGCGTATTCGAAACGGCCCTGGTGATTGCCTTGCAGCAACTGCCCCAGGCCAATCGGATTGGCCACAGGGACCAGTTCGATAACCCCCTTCAGGGCCCCCCGGGCTTCCAGTTCGAGCAGGCGCTTCTTCAGCTCCCAGGCAGTGCGCATGCCCGGCAGTTCGTCGGCGTGCAGGCTGGCCTGGATATAGGCCTTGCGCTCGCCGCTGCCGAAACGGAATACCGACAGCTGGCGCTCGGTGCCCAGGCTGCCCCAGGGCAGGGAATGATCGATACGTTCCATGCTCAGTGCTTCCGTGGAGCCAGGTAGCCCAGCCAGCGGCGCTCGGCCAGCTTGAACAGGCGCACCAGGATAAAGGTCAGGCACAGGTAGAACACGCCGGCAGTGATGTAGGCTTCGAACGGCAGGTAATACTGGGCGTTGACGGTACGCGCGGCGCCGGTGATATCGATCAGGGTGACGATGGAGGCCAGGCTGGTGGTCTGCAGCATCATGATCACTTCATTGCTGTACTGCGGCAGCGCCCGGCGCAGGGCCGATGGCAGCAGGATGCGTCGATACATCTTGTAGCGCGACATGCCCATGGCCTTGGCCGCCTCGATCTCGCCATTGGGCGTGGCCCTGAGGCTGCCGGCGATGATTTCCGCGGTATAGGCGCTGGTGTTGATGGCAAAGGCCAGGCATGCACAGAAGGTCGCGCTCGACAGCCAGGGCCAGAGAAAGCTCTCGCGCACCGCTTCGAACTGGGCCAGGCCGTAGTAGATCAGGAACAACTGCACCAGCATCGGCGTGCCGCGGATCACGTAGGTGTAGAGCCAGGCGCTGGTGTTCACCAGAGGCTGCCTGGACACCCGCATCAGGCCCAGCGGCAAGGCCGCCAGCAGGCCGAACAGCAACGACAAGGCCAGCAGTTTCAGGGTGGTCAGCAAGCCGCCGAAGTACAGCGGCATGGCCTCCCAGATGACGTTGTAGTCGAAGATCATAGATCAGCCGCCCTTACGCCTACCGAGTAGCGCTTCTCGAGGTGACGCAATGCCAGCAACGAGACACTGGTGATCACCAGGTACATCGCCGCCACTGCAAGGAAGAAGGTGAAAGGCTCGCGGGTGGCGTCGGCCGCCTGCTTGGCCTTGAACATCATGTCTTGCAGGCCGACCACGGAAATCAGTGCGGTGGCCTTGGTCAATACCAGCCAGTTGTTGGTGAAGCCGGGAATCGCCAGGCGAATCATCTGTGGCACCAACACCCGGAAGAACACTTGCAGGCTGCTCATGCCGTAGGCCATGCCGGCCTCGGCCTGCCCCTTGGGGATCGCCATGAAGGCACCGCGGAAGGTTTCCGACAGGTACGCCCCGAAAATGAAACCCAGGGTACCGATACCGGCCGCCAGGGGATTGAGATCGATGTAGTCGTCATAACCGAGCAACGGCGCGACACGATTGAGCAGGTCCTGGCCGCCGTAGAAAATCAGCAGGATCAGCACCAGGTCGGGAATCCCGCGGATCACCGTGGAATACAGGTCGCCGAGCCAGGCCAGCCAGCGCACCGGCGACAGGCGCAACGCCACCCCGATCAGACCCAGGACAATGGCCAGGGCCATGGACGACAAGGCGAGCTGAAGCGTCAGCCAAGCGCCATCGAGGATAACCGCCCCGTAGCCTTTCAACATGATTCAGGTCCTCGAAAACAGGGATGAAAAAATGGCGCAAACCTCAGGGAGCCTGTTGCTTGCGCCATTTCGGACGAACTGCGGCGATGACTTACTTGCCGTAAATATCGAAGTCGAAGTACTTGTCCTGGATTTGCTTGTACTTGCCGCTGGCACGGATCGCGGCGATAGCGGCGTTGATCTTGTCCAGGTCGGCCTTGTCACCCTTGCGCACGGCGATGCCGATGCCGTCACCGAAGTACTTCTCGTCGGTGAATTGCGGGCCGACGAACGCGAAGCCCTTGCCGGCGTCGGTTTTCAGGAAGCCGTCCTGCAGCAGGGTGGCATCGGCCACGGTGCCGTCGAGGCGGCCGGCGGCCACGTCGAGGTAGATCTCGTTCTGCGAACCGTAAGGCTTGATCTCGGCACCCAGCGGAGCCAGGACCTCGCGAGCGAAACGCTCGTGGATCGAGCCGCGCTGCACACCGATATTCTTGCCCTTGAGTTCGGCGAGGTTGGCGCTGATGACAGTGCCTTCCTTCATCACCAGGCGAGCCGGGGTGTTGTAGTACTTGTTGGTGAAGTCGACGGACTTCTTGCGGTCTTCAGTGATCGACATGGACGACAGGATCGCGTCGATCTTGCGCACCTTGAGCGCCGGGATCAGACCGTCGAACTCCTGCTCGACCCAGACACACTTGACCTTCATCTCTTCGCACAGGGCGTTGCCGATGTCGTAGTCGAAACCGACGATGCTGCCATCCGGCGCCTTGGAAGCGAACGGAGGGTAAGCCGCTTCGATACCAATTTTCAGAGGCTTTTCATCGGCGAATGTCGGCAGCGACAGCACGGACAGTGCCAGGGCGCCAAGAAGCACGAGTTTCTTCATCTTAGGACTCCATCGGTAAAGGGCAAAAACGGCAGAGTGAGCGTGAGCCCAATATGCGGATGGGTTAAACGGGATAGCGTTGCCGCGTCCTGCAGGCGCTGGTTCGAGTCCAGCCCAGGCAACGACGAGGGAGTGATCGGCATTCTAACGACAGGCCCGAAGTCGATATTTCTTCAATGCGACAACTAATTACAGAAGCATCGAGAATGCCGACCCGGCACATTGACAGCCCTTGAGTTTTATGCAAGAGCAAAAGACAGGCAACCGATCTATGTTGCAAATTGCGGGCCTATTATTCGCAAAGCCTTCTATTCCGGCAAGCACAGCGTGCAACGATGTTTTTTCCGCAGGCCTGGCAGGCCGAAAAACAGTGGCGGGCGTTTCCCTTTGCCCCGGTTATGGGCGACAGGTGACATATTCGGTTACTTGAAGGTGCAAGGGTAACAACCGGAAATGCCCTACGGCAAAAACCGATATTTATCTCTTTCTAACTCAAATACGCCTGCTCTTTGCAGGCGCAGGCTTGCCGACGAAGAGCCCCCTGAGCTCCGCAGAGCCCCTCCTGCCGCCATCGCCGGCAAGCCGGCTACAAGTAAAAAGCCCCGCCCGGCTCACGCCGGACGGGGCTCGATGACCTTGAAGCGCCTCAGGCGACGTTCATGGTCTTGTGGGTATCGATCAAGTGTTGCACCACACCCGGATCGGCCAGGGTGGAGATATCACCCAGCCCATCGTATTCCGCCGTGGCGATCTTGCGCAGGATACGGCGCATGATTTTCCCCGAGCGGGTCTTCGGCAACCCCGGCGCCCACTGGATCACGTCCGGCGAGGCAATCGGCCCGATCTCCTTGCGCACCCAGTTCTTCAGCTCCAGGCGCAACGCCTCGCTCGGCTCCTCGCCACTGTTGAGAGTGACATAGACATAGATGCCCTGGCCCTTGATGTCATGGGGCACGCCGACCACCGCCGCCTCGGCGACTTTCGGGTGGGCGACCATGGCGCTTTCGATCTCGGCGGTGCCCATGCGGTGCCCGGAAACGTTCAACACGTCATCGACACGGCCGGTGATCCAGTAATAGCCGTCTTCGTCGCGACGGGCGCCGTCACCGGTGAAGTACATGCCGCGGAATGTCTTGAAGTAAGTGTCGACGAAACGGTCGTGGTCGCCGTACAGCGTACGCGCCTGGCCCGGCCACGAATCGAGGATCACCAGGTTGCCTTCGGCCGCCCCTTCGATGATGTTGCCCAGGTTGTCCACCAGAGCCGGTACCACGCCGAAGAACGGACGGGTCGCCGAGCCCGGCTTGAGGGCATGGGCGCCCGGCAGCGGGCTCATCATGTTGCCGCCGGTCTCGGTCTGCCACCAGGTATCGACGATCGGGCAGCGGGACTTGCCGACATTCTTGTAGTACCAGTCCCAGGCTTCCGGGTTGATCGGCTCGCCCACCGAGCCGAGCAGGCGCAGGCTGCTGCCATCGGCGCCTTCGACGGCCGCGGTGCCCTGGGCCATCATGGCGCGGATGGCCGTTGGTGCGGTGTAGAGGATATTGACCTTGTGCTTGTCGACGATCTTCGCCACCCGGGTGATGTCCGGGTAGTTCGGCACACCTTCGAACAGCACGGTGGTCGCGCCGTTGGCCAGCGGCCCGTAGACGATATAGGTGTGGCCGGTGACCCAGCCGACGTCGGCGGTGCACCAGTAGACTTCGCCCGGACGGTAGTCGAATACACGTTCGTGGGTCAGGGCCGCATACAGCAGGTAGCCGCCGGTGGTGTGCTGGACACCCTTGGGCTTGCCGGTGGAACCGGAGGTATAAAGGATGAACAAGGCTTCTTCAGCGCCCATCTCTTTCGGCGCGCAGACACTGCCCGCCACTTTCATCAGGTCTTCGAACCAGATGTCACGATGCTGGTTCCACTTGATGTCGCCGCCGGTGCGCTTGCACACGATGACTTTCTGGATGCTGCTGGTTTCCGGGTTGGTCAGGGCATCGTCGACGTTGGCCTTGAGCGGGATCTTCTTGCCGGCACGCACGCCTTCGTCAGCGGTGATCACCACTTTAGAACGGCAGTCGATGATCCGTCCGGCCAGGGCTTCGGGCGAGAACCCGCCGAACACCACCGAGTGGATAGCACCGATCCGGGTACAGGCCAGCATGGCGACCACGGCTTCGGGAATCATCGGCATATAGATGGTCACCACGTCGCCGCGATGGACATCCTGCCCGCGCAGGGCGTTGGCGAACTTGCAGACCTGCTCGTGCAGTTCGCGATAGGTGATGTTGCGCGAATCGGCAGGGTCGTCACCCTCCCAGATGATCGCGACCTGATCGCCGCGCTCGGCCAGATGGCGATCCAGGCAGTTATAGGAAACGTTCAGGGTGCCATCGGCGAACCATTTGATATCGACATGGTGATCGTCGAAGGAAGTCTGCTTGACCGTGGTGAAAGGCTTGATCCAGTCGAGACGCTTGGCTTGTTCGCGCCAGAAGCCGTCAGGGTTGACGACCGACTGCTGGTACATCGCCTTGTAGGTCGCCTCGTCGGTCAGCGTAGTCGCCAGGACCTCAGGACGAACGGGGTACAGGGAAGCCGCACTCATCTTTCTTACCTCGGTGGATAGTTGTTGTTTTATGGCCCTGTTGTAGCCGGGCTGACGCGGGTGGGCCATTCGACGATGGTAGTAACAAAACCCTACAAAACATCGTATTAACCGCCGGCAAGGCTCAAGCACGCCGCCCGCAGCGTTTTCTGGCCCGGTGAAAATAACTCGGATCCGGGGTGTGCGAGACGTTTTTCGACGATTGTTACAGGTTTTGTCAATAGTCTTTATCAAATGCCCCTCTATATGAATGGTTTGCGCACTCTTAAAATCAACTTCGCCAACTAAGGCAACGAATTAACCAAGTGACAGCCCCCACGAAGGCCGTTAATTCGAATTCAAACTTTCGACAGCTTCACTCGCGGCCTCACAAGGGCCGCGTGCCCCCACACGACCGTCAATAGGTGAACCCGATGAAACTTTTTGCCGCTTTAATCCTCAGCAGCCTGTGTGCCACAGCCATGGCCGGCGAGGCGGCGACTGATGTAGCCAACCAGAACCTGCCCGTAGAGGAATACACTTACTCGGCACACCCGGATATTCACAAAGTTATCTCCATGAGTGAAATCCCGGAAGTTTGCGAAGTTGTACCGGCGCGCATGGTCTACGAAGATTCCCAGGGTGTCCGGCATATCATGGAATATCGCGTAATGGGTAACGGTTGCTCCAACGGCTGATAGCCGGCATAAAAAAACCACCCGCCGCAGGCAACGAGTCCTGCGGCAAAGGTGCATCCCCCGTCAAACCACCCCCTCCGGTCAAAAAACTCTTTTGCCGCCAAAGCCCTGCAAATCCGAGGCGCGTCCTGAAAAGCACGCACAAGGTCGGAATCCGTCACACCATTGACCCGAAAAAGCCCTTATAATGTCCCGGTAAACGGGCTCGCAACATTCCCTTGCAAGGTAGCGTTCTCACGCTGGCATCACTGCAGGAACAGGCGTCATTCCCTGCGCCACCCGCCCCTCGAGGGCCCCGTACAAATTTTCCGTTGTTTGCCTGCGTAGCTTTGCCTGCATAGCCAGGGCGACAAACGATTCCATCTATCCAACGCGGCCGTTGGCCGTGTGAAAAACCGACCATCAGTGTTTTCACACGGGCGACAGGCCCTCACGCAGGAGACGACACGTCATGCTGAGCTGGGACGAATTCGACAAAGAAGAAGGTGAAGCCGCGCCCAAGGGTGCCAACGCCGGCCATGCCACCGAAGCCAACATGGACCGCCTGGACAGTGCCGGTGGTGCCGCCGCCCTCGAGGCCCGTGCCGTGACCGCGTCCGACTCGGCCGCCATCGCCCGCGCCAAGGCTGCCCTCGACGCCCTCGACGTTGCCGAAGGCCTGGCCGAACTCGACGGCGCCTCGGCCCGTGTCGCAGTCGATGAAAAGCGCATGATCAACTGCCGCGCCGACCTCAACCAGCTCGTCCCCTTCAAGTACGACTGGGCCTGGCAGAAATACCTCGACGGCTGTGCCAACCACTGGATGCCGCAAGAGGTCAACATGACCGCCGACATCGCCCTGTGGAAAAACCCGGAAGGCCTGACCGACGACGAGCGCCGCATCGTCATGCGCAACCTCGGCTTCTTCTCCACCGCCGACTCCCTGGTGGCGAACAACCTGGTGCTGGCCGTCTACCGCCTGATCACCAACCCCGAATGCCGCCAGTACATCCTGCGCCAGGCCTTCGAAGAGGCGATCCACACCCACGCCTACCAGTACTGCATCGAATCGCTGGCCATGGATGAAGGCGAGATCTTCAACATGTACCACGAGATCCCTTCGGTGGCGAAAAAGGCCGCCTGGGGCCTGAAGTACACCCGCTCGATCTCCGATCCGAAGTTCGAGACCGGCACCGTCGACACCGACAAGGAACTGCTGCGCAACCTGATCGCCTACTACTGCGTGCTGGAAGGCATCTTCTTCTACTGCGGCTTCACCCAGATCCTGTCCATGGGTCGGCGCAACAAGATGACCGGCGTCGCCGAGCAGTTCCAGTACATCCTGCGCGACGAATCCATGCACCTGAACTTCGGCATCGACGTGATCAACCAGATCAAGATCGAGAACCCGCACCTGTGGGATACCGAGATGAAGGAAGAAGCCACGCAGATGATCCTGCAGGGCACCCAGCTGGAAATCGAATACGCCCGTGACACCATGCCCCGCGGCGTACTGGGCATGAACGCGGCGATGATGGAGGACTACCTCAAGTTCATCGCCAACCGTCGCCTGTCGCAGATCGGCCTGAAGGAAGAGTACCCGGGGACCACCAACCCGTTCCCCTGGATGAGCGAGATCATGGACCTGAAGAAAGAGAAGAACTTCTTCGAGACCCGCGTGATCGAGTACCAGACTGGCGGCGCGTTGAGCTGGGATTGATCTTCGTCCTGCACCAATAGTCCGGAAAGCAAAAAGCCCTGAACTTGTTCAGGGCTTTTTTATTTGCCTTGTCCCGTCCTGAATAAGGTTTACACCTTCTGACCTTTTTTCAGGAGGACGCAATGGATTCAGGCAAAAGGCGCAGTCAGCGAGATTACACACTGGCTTTTAAATTGTCGGTCATCGATCAGGTTGAAAAAGGCGAGTTGAGTTATAAAGAAGCTCAACGGCGCTATGGTATCCAGGGCCGGTCTACGGTGTTGGTGTGGCTACGCAAGCATGGTCGGCAGGATTGGAGCCAAGGCGCGTCTATTCGAGTGTTGAGGACCAGGTCCATGACCGAGCCAACTCTACCGCTGACACCCGAGCAGCGAATCAAAGAGCTTGAAGAACAGCTGGCGCTGAGTAACCAGAAAGCTCAGTTTTTCGAAGCCGTCGTGAATGTTCTGAAAAACGACTACGGTATTTCCGTCGTAAAAAAGCGACCCGGCAAGTCCTCTCACAAGGGCAAATCGAAGACCTGAGCATCACCAGGGCTTGCCTGTTCATGGGGATTTCTCGTCAGGCCTATTACAAGCGCAATCGGGCTTATGATGCACGGCTCAGCCACAATCAACGGATAGTGGATTTTGTCTTGGAAAAGCGGCGGCGTCAGCCAAGACTTGGAACACGTAAGCTGCACCATTTACTGCAGAGCGAAGCAGAAACGGTGCTGCAGGTAGGGCGGGACCGCTTGTTTGCAATCTTGCGAGAGGTGCGCGAACTGGTCCCGCGCAAGCGGGCTTATCACAAAACGACTCATAGCCATCATCGCTTTCGACGCCATCCCAATCTGCTCAAAGCAGGTCCGGATCAAGTCGTTGCCAATGGGCCTGAACAGGTATGGGTTGCGGATATAACCTATCTGCCCACCCAAGAAAGCGTGGCTTACCTGAGCTTGGTAACTGACGCTTACTCGCGAAAAATAGTGGGCCATCATGTGCATGAAAGCCTGCATACAGAGTCAGTCATCAGGGCGTTGAAGAATGCCGTTGCAGAGCGCAAAACCAAGCAGACGTTGATACATCACTCGGACCGTGGTGCCCAGTACTGTTCTGATCTTTATCAACGACTGCACATCAGGCACGGCATTATCTGCTCGATGACGGATGGTTATGACTGCTATCAGAACGCTCTGGCCGAGCGCATAAACGGAATTTTGAAGACCGAGTTCCTGTTGCATCGCCCAAGGGACTTGGCAGAGGCGAAGAAAATGGTGGATGAATCGGTCCTGATCTACAACGGAGAGCGGCCGCATTTGTCCCTGAAATACAAAACGCCCAATGCGGTGCATCGGGCGTTTTGAGTGAAATAGGTGTCAACCTATTTCAGGACTAGACACCTACCTGTATCAGGAAGCTACACGCTGCTCTTTCAGCCCTCGCGTTTCGATCACATCAAATACGTCACTGGCATCCTGTAGCAACAATCGCGAAATAGCGGCAATGTTGCCCAGATCTTGCGGATCGCTATCGCTCAGCCGGCTACAGGTAAACAAGGTCATCAACTTGTTGACCGCCCGATTGCCTCCCTCCCAGTCATCTCGCTTTGGATATGAAGGCGTTCAGGCATACAACTCACGCAAGGCCGCCGTCGCCAGAAAGCCGGAGCGTGAGGCATAGCGTTGATCTTTTTGGACACGTTCGTCGATCCGCTCAAGCAGGTGCTCAGGCAGTGACGCGTTGAATCTCACCGACTTGCCCAGGTAAGGCGTCAGATCAAAATCGACAAGGGCCCACAACCCACCCGCGTAATCAGGCACGTCCAGATAGACATCCACCTCCCGTGCATGAGGCAGCGGCTGCCCATCGGCCAACAGACCTTTTATACACACCACACACAACCAACTTTCTCCCCATCAAAGCAAAGGCAGTTACAGAAAATGTCATCTGCTGGGTGCACCCGCCATCGCGGCTCCCATACCGATAATCGGAATCCTGAAAAACCGGTTGATCAGGCTTACAAACAACTGTACAAAAACACAGTACATTTCATCCTGATCGATACCGGAGAACAGCATGTCCTGCCCAGCCAGCCTTTCAGTGCCAAGGACCACCGCCGAGCGCATCGTGCTTCATCAATTCACGCCCAAGCACTGTGCCCAGGCCCGCGTCATGCTGGGCTGGAGCCAGGAGCAGTTGTCACGGGAATCCGGCGTCTCGGTGGCCGCCATCCAGCGTTTCGAGGCCGGTGAACCGCTCAAGGATGTCACCCGCCTGGCACTGGCCTTTCGCCTGGAAGCCGAGGGCCTGGTATTTTTCCCCGGCTTTGCACCAGGTCGGGGGATGAATATTCGCGGCTGCACGCCGGATCCGATCAAGCGCGAAGATTTCGAAATGATCGAATAAGCGATGAGTGCCCACCTGGCGGCAGGAAGTCCGAAGATGGCTTGAGCAAAGCGCTGATGTCAGCGGGCGATTGATGCCCGGTCAAGCTCTTCGATCACACGGTCGACCAGGGCTTCTACCGGATAATGAGTGGAGTCCACCCGCAGCAACGGGCATCCCAGTTCCTTGATCCAGGTTTCATGGCGTTTCAGGCTGCGGGTGCCGTGGTCACCCGTGTCATAACCGGCGGCCCAGTCCAGAAAGGTCTGTGTGGCAAGAAAACGTTCACCACCCGGATATATTCGTGCACCGTAACGCTGGAACTCCCGCCAACGCAGACGTTGCAAGCGAACCTCGGGGTCCAGCCGGACGAAAACGGCATGGGTAAACGCCGGGATCAGTGCATCGCCCCAACCGCACAGCGAACCGGAGAGTATCCAGCTGTCATGCCCGGTAAGCTGTTCACGTAACAGGCGTATCCGTTCGTCCCTCGGCCGCTTGCAACTGAAGGGCTGTTCACTGGGCTGCCAGTAGAAGTTGTCCGAGTCGAAATGCGCGATACCCAGGCGCTCGGCCAGCGCCCGGCCCAGGGTCGTGGTGCCGGAGCCGGAGGCACCGAAAAGGTGGATTCTGTAGGCCATAAGGATTCCTGAGCACATCCTGTCTCACACACCATGATAGACCGGCGGCCTCCCAGGCCCTGGCACGCGCACTTACCCGGCGACGGGCAGGCCTTCTTGTGCAGCGTCTAGAGCTGCAGTTGCAGCGACCGCCGTATGACCTGCGGCGGCTGTCCGTAGGCCCGCAGAAAGGCCCGGCGCATGCGCTCGGCGTCACCGAAACCGGTGTCTCGGGCGACGATATCGATGGAATGCCAGCCCGACTCCATCATCAACCGGGCCGCCTCCAGGCGCAGGTGTTCAATGGCCTTGGCCGGGGACTGGCCGGTTTCCGCCCGAAACAGGCGGCTGAACTGACGGGGACTGAGATGCGCCACCTGCGCCAGTTGCTCCACGGACAGATCCTCGCGCAGGTTCTCCTGGGCAAAGGCCAGGGCGCTCTGCACGCGATCGGACTTCGGATCAAGGGCCAGCAGCGCGGAAAACTGCGACTGACCACCCGCCCGGCGGTGATACACCACCAGGGTGCGTGCCAGCTCCCGGGTCACTTCCACGCCCAGGTCCTGCTCCACCAGGGCCAAGGCCAGGTCGATACTGGCGGTCATGCCGGCCGAGGTCCAGATCGGCCCGTCCACGGTGAAGATCCGATCCTCTTCAAGCCGGACACCCGGATACCGCTGCCGGAAGATTCGCGCGTGATACCAGTGGGTCGTCGCCCGTCGACCCTCGAGCAGGCCGGCCGCGGCCAGATGAAACGAGCCGGTGCAGGCCGAGGTGATGCGCCGGGCAAAGGCCGGGGCAGCACGCAGATAGTCAATCAAGCCGCACGCGCCGGGCACCAGGTCGTTATCGCCCACCACCAGCAGGGTGTCGTACTCCTGTGCACCGAACGGCCTGGTCTCGACACCAAAACCCATGGAGCTCCTGACCACGCCGCCGTGCTCGGAAACCAGATCGACCCGGTAGACCTCACGCTCCACTTGCAGATTGGCATGCTCGAAGACCGAACCGGTAGCCAGCGTCAGCGCCTGGAAACCCGGGAACAGGATAATGCCGACGCTGATCATGGAAGGTTCTCCGGGATGTCCTAAAAGGTGGGATATCTGACATTGCTGACAATAAATTACCACCATAATCTTAGTTCCAGCAACGCCGACATCTCGCCGGCCATTCTGGAGACTCGTTATGACTCAAACATCCCACCCAGGCGTGGCCCTGATCACTGGCGCCTCCTCCGGCATTGGCGCCCTGTATGCCGATCGCCTGGCGCGCAGCGGCCACGACCTGATCCTCGTCGCCCGCAATCGCGAACGCCTGGAAAAACTGGCACTGCGCCTGGGCCAGGAAACCCAGCGCACCATCGAAGTGGTCCAGGCCGACCTGAACGACAACCGCGACCTGGCCCGCATCGCCCATATCCTGGAAACCGACAGCCGTATCCGTGTCCTGATCAATAACGCCGGGGTGGGCGCCGCGTCCCCGCTTCTGGAGTCCGAGCAGGCCAAGATGGATGCGATGATTCAACTGAACGTCGTCGCCCTCACCCGCCTGGCAAAATCTGCCGCGGCCAGCTTCGTGGCTCGTGGTGAAGGGACGATCGTCAATATCGCCTCCATCGTCGCCCTGGCGCCGCAACTGCTGAACGGGGTATATGGCGGGACCAAGGCCTATGTGCTGGCATTCACCCAGTCGCTGCACCATGAACTGAGCGACAAGGGCATCAAGCTCCAGGCCGTGCTGCCAGGCGCCACCAGCACCGAGTTCTGGGACGTGGCCGGCCTGTCGGTCCAGCACCTGCCGAGCGAGATCGTCATGAGCGCCGAGCAGATGGTGGACGCCGCCCTCGCCGGCTTGGCCCAGGGAGAACTGGTGACCATTCCGTCGCTGCCGGATATCGCCGACTGGCAGGCCTACGAACAGGCTCGACTGGCACTGGGCCCCAATCTGTCCCACAGCCGGCCGGCGCCACGTTACCTGACCGGCGCCTGACCCGCCCCGGAGCAAGCCCGCCAACGGGCTTGCTCACTTCACCGGGTGAATTCAGGGCAGATCCGGGTGGACCAGTTGCGCGGAAACCTGTTCATAGCCATAGGCAACCGCCAGCAGCTCGGCCTCGCTCCAGCGGCCGGCGAAGAAGTGAACCCAGGTCGGCATGCCGTCGACATCCAGCCCCGAAGGCACGGTGATCCCCGGGTATCCCGCCAGGGCGACGCTGGCGACTTCCAGGAATGCCCACGGATGCGGGTCACCCAGGATTGCATCCAGACCATGCTTGACCAATACACTGTCGATATTTGTCCGGGCTTCTCCTCCAAGTTCGGAGACCAGTTGCAGGTACTTGCCTTCGTCCAGTACCAGCGCATTGGCCCTTTTCAACAGATTCTGGTTATGGTTTTCCTCTGCCGGCTGGCTTTCGTTGTAATCAATCAACCCTTGCAACGTGGAGACCGGCAGGCCGGGGCGGCTGGCGAGATAATCCGGCAGAACGCGCTTGATCGACATGTCGAACAAACGGTCCAGGCGTGCCGTTTCACCCTGGCTCCAGTCGGTATGTGGCAGATCGACCGGAACCAGTTGCGCCCCCGCCTCCTTCATGGCCGCCAGCGCCCTGGCAAACTGCGGATGATCCTCCATGGCCTGGCTGCCAGACTGGAAACGGCTCGGATAACCGATGACCTTGCCCTTCAGCGCATCCTCTTTCAGCAATGCACTGTAGTCCTTCGCCACCGGCACCTGTGACGTGGCCGGGTCCTTCGGGTCAAGACCGGTCATTGCATTGAGCATCAGGGCGGCATCCCGCACCGACCGGGTGATCGGGCCGGCGCTGTCGAGTTCACGCGAACCCGGGACGATACCCGAGCGACTCAACAGGCCCACCGAGGGTTTCAACCCCACGACACCATTCCTCTGCGCCGGGCAGATAATCGAGCCCAGGGTTTCGGTCCCTACCGACAGCGGCGCAAAACCGGCGGCAACCGCAGCCGCCGAGCCCGAACTGGAGCCACAGACATCGCCGTCGAGTTTGTGGGGGTTATGGGTCTGCCCGCCCCGGCCACTCCAACCGTCGGGGAGTTCGTCGCCGCGGAAATTCGCCCACTCACTCATGTTGGTCTTGCCCAGGATGATCGCTCCGGCCTCACGCAGCCTGGCGACGATAAAGGCATCCCGTTGCGCCGGTTGGCCGACCATGGCCAGCGAGCCGGCCGCGGTCTGCAGGCTGTCGCCGGTTTCGATATTGTCCTTGAGCAGCACCGGTACGCCATGCAACGGACCGCGGACTTTTCCCTGTCGGCGCTCTTCATCCAGCGCCTGGGCAACCTTCAGCACTTCGAGATCCAGCTCGAGGACAGCGTTGATCGCGCGCTCTTCAATCATTTTCTTATCGAGACGGCGGATGCGCTCGTTCAGGTGCCGAACCAGGGCCACCGAGGTGAAGCACCCTTGCGCCAGCCTTTCGCCAAGGTCACTGGCACTCAAATACTCAGCACCCTGCAGAGCCTGGTCCTGGGTCGGCGGTGACGACGCGGCAACGGCCGTCTCGCAGATGCCTGCCAGGCTTGTCGCCGGAGTCAGGTACAAGGCATTCAACAAGGCGGCCTGGGCAAGCGCCAAGGCACATTTTTTGAACGGTAAAGACATGAATCGTGTCCTGATCAAACCAGAAGCCAGTGAGTCATTTCACTGGCGCCGGTCATCCTAATCGGCACTTGTGCAAGAAGCGCCGGACACGGGTCGTTACGGGTCGAGCCAAAAGTCGACGGTTGGAGTCAGATGCCTTAACGCGCGGCAGCCGGCAATTCGGCGCTTACCGTCTGCTCGACATCCAGCCACCAGGCGCGGCCACGATGGGGTTGCAGCAGATTGAACGCCTCGCCCATCTGCGGCGTGGTGATCGCCACATTGCGCTCCCAGGCCAGGGCGAGAATCCGATCGAACGGTTCATGCCAGGCATGGAACGCCAGGTCGAACGTGCCGTTGTGGATCGGCAGCAACCAGCGCCCCTTCAGGTCCAGGTGGGCCTGCAGGCTCTGTTCGGGCTGCATGTGCACATGGGGCCAGTCGACGTTGTAGGCACCGGTCTCCATCAGGGTCAGGTCGAACGGCCCGTAGTGCTCGCCGATCTGCTTGAAGCCATCGAAATAGCCGCTGTCGCCGCTGAAGAAAATCCGTACATCACCGACGATCATCACCCAGGACGCCCACAGGGTCTGGTTGTTGTCGAACAGCGTGCGCCCGGAGAAGTGCTGCGACGGCGTCGCGGCGAAACGGATGCCATCGACCGTGGTTTCCTCCCACCAGTCCAGTTGCCGGACCTTTTCGGCGGGAATACCCCATTTGACCAGCAGATCGCCCACGCCCAGCGGTGCGAGGAAGTGCCGGGTCTTCTCGGCCAGTTGCAGGACCGTTTTGTAGTCCAGATGGTCGTAGTGATTGTGGGAAAGAATCACCGCCTCGATGGGTGGCAACTCTTCCAGGCTGATCGGCGGCTGGTGGAAACGTTTCGGTCCGGCCCACTGCACCGGCGAGGCGCGCTCGACGAACACCGGATCGGTCAGCCAGAACTTGCCGTGCAACTTGAGCAACAGGGTCGAATGGCCAAGGCGGAACACGCTGAAGTCGGGCGCGGCCAATAGTTGCTCACGGCTCAACGCCGCGACCGGTACGCGGTTCGCCGGACGGGTATTGCGCGGTTTCTGGAACAGCATTTTCCAGAAGATGCCCAGGGTCTTGCCCAGACCGCCGTGAGGAGTCGGGGCCTGGTTGCGAAACAGCCCCTGCTCTTGCAGGGACGGGGATTTGTCGGGGGTGCGCGAACGAATAGCCATGACAGGGTGACTCCCGGGAACCCAGCGCAGTTCCCACGTTCAGTACGGAGTGATCGATGGCCGCCGCACGCAAGCCTTGATCCGGTAATATTGCAAAAAACAAACTACACTACACAGTGTAGTTTCTAGCTTGCAACAAAGCGCCCGACAAGTAAACTGCCGAGTGTAATTTTTATCAACCCTTTTGAAGCCTGCCCATGACCGTTCCCCTGCGCCTGACCGACCGTAAACGCGAAGCCATTATCCAGGCCGCCATCGAGGCCTTTCGCGCCGACGGTTTCGAGGTCACCAGCATGGACCGGATCGCCGCCATCGCCGGGGTCTCCAAGCGCACCGTGTACAACCACTTCCCGAGCAAGGAAGAATTGTTCGCGGAGATCCTGCACCGCCTGTGGGCCAGCAGCGCTTCGCAACTGGATATGTCCTACCATCCGGAGCGCTCGCTGCGTGACCAGTTGCGCGATTTGCTGACGCTGAAAATGCGTCTGCTCAATGACGGCAACTTCCTCGACCTGGCCCGGGTGGCGATCGCCGCCACCATCCATGCCCCCGAGCGCGCGCAGGATATGGTTTCGCGCCTGGCCGAGCGCGAGGAAGGTTTCAAACAGTGGATCCGTGATGCCCAGGCCGACGGTACCTTCAAGGCGGTCGACCCGGAATTTGCCGCCCAGCAACTGCACGGACTGCTCAAGGCCTTCGCCTTCTGGCCACAGATTACCCTCGGCCAGCCACCGCTGGATCTCCCGATGCAGACCCGCGTCATAGAATCGGCGCTGGATCTGTTCCTCGCCGGCTACGAAATCGTCAAATAGCCGGCGCAGACGCCTGAATCACCTTCCAGACCTTCGAAATGGCTTGGAAGGACACTGATTATTCTTTACGGAATGCTCGACAATATTCATCTTGCTTATCCGATGAACGGCCGTTCCGTGCAGAGCACAGCTTTTGTGCTCAGATAAAGAAAAAAGTGGCGCATAGACCTATGGAAATCCAACGTGGCAAAGGGCAGTCGTTTGCCAGACGCATTTACCTGCCCCGAACGGTAGGCGTTGGCATCGGTTGTTTCAGCGTGATCGCCGCACTCGCTCCCCTGTCGATGCCAGCCTGGATCTGGGGTCTGCTGCTGCTCAATGCCGTCGCCTGGCCGCACGTGGCGTACCGGGTCGCCCGCCACTCCAGTTACCCCTACCGGACCGAGCGGCGCAATATTCTGGTCGATTCGCTGATGGGCGGGTTCTGGGCGGCGACCATGCAGTTCAATCCCCTGGTCACCGTCAACATGCTCTCGCTGATGACCATGCACAACGTCGCCGCCGGTGGCCCGCGGCTGATGGCCCAGGGCGTGGCCGCGCAAGCGCTGGGGATCGTGGTGTCCTGGCTGATCTTCACTCCGGCGTTCAACCCGGTGACCACCCAGCTGCAGATCTATGCCTGCCTGCCGGTGCTGATCCTGTACCCGATGGTCATCGGCATGGGTTGCTTCAAGCTGGCGATCAAGCTGGCCGAGCACAAGCGTGCCCTCAGCGCCCTGAGCCGCACCGACAGCCTGACCGGCCTGCTCAATCACGGTTCCTGGAAAGACCTGCTGCACGTCAAGTTCCACAAATGCCGGCAAGCGCAATGCCAGGCCACGATCGCCGTGATCGATATCGACCACTTCAAGAGCATCAACGACACCTACGGCCACCTGATCGGCGACAGCGTGCTGCGCCAGTTGAGCCGCGACCTGCGGGCCAACCTGCGTGAACACGACCTGGCCGGGCGCTATGGCGGCGACGAGTTCTGCGTGATCCTGCCGGATATGTCGCTGGCCCAGGCCAACGAGGTCATGGAGCGGCTGCGCCAGGTGTTCAGCAATTATCGCAGCGAGGAAGTGCCGGAGTTGCGGGTCACCCTGAGTATCGGCCTGGCGCCCTGCCGCGCCGACTTCAAGGATGCCGGCGCCTGGCTGAACGAAGCCGACAAGGCGCTCTACATGGCCAAGAACACCGGGCGCAACAAGGTCAACAGCGCCGACAACACCAGCGCCGATCCGTCCACCGAGTTCCTCGCCAACTCCGCCTGACGTCCGCTCGCCTCGTACAAAAAGCCGTACGGCGGATTTCTGTACAACTCCCGGCAGATTTGTATGACGATAAGGGCAAAGTGCCACCTACGGAACGCTGGCAACCGGTCCCCTGCCTGACGGGGTGAGCCGGGCTTCGACAGGGACTGACCCTAACGCTGTCCCTTCTCCGAGCGAACACCATGTTCTTTGCCGCCCACAAGAAAGCCATCCAGACCCTGCAACAGACCATCGATCAACAAGCCCACCTGCTCGCCGCCATCGACCGCTCCATGGCCGTCATCGAGTTCGATCTCAACGGCACGGTGCTGCGGGTCAACGACAATTTCCTCAAGGCCACCGGCTATCGCCAGGAGCAGGTCCTGGGCCAGCCCCACCGCTTGTTCTGCACACCGGCCTATGCCCGCAGCGCCGAGTACAGCCAGCTCTGGTCACGCCTGAAGTCCGGGCAGTTCGAGTCCGGCACCTTCGAGCGCGTCGCGGCCGATGGGCGCAATCTCTGGCTGGAAGCCAGCTACAACCCGATCCGCGATGAAAGCGGCAGCGTGGTGAAAATCGTCAAGTACGCGCTGGACGTGACCGCCAAGATGCAGCAGGAAAGCGAAGCCAATGGCAAGTTGCAGGCCATCGACCGGGCCATGGCCGCCATCGAGTTCACCCCCGACGGCACCGTGATCTGCGCCAACCAGAACTTCCTCGATCTGATGGGCTACAGCCCGGCCGAGATCCAGGGCAAGAATCACCGGGTCTTCTGCACCCCGGCCACCGTCGGCAGCAGCGACTACCAGGACTTCTGGCGTCGCCTGAACCAGGGCGAATTCTTCAGCGGCCAGTTCGAACGCGTGACCAAGCGCGGTCAGACGGTCTGGCTGGAGGCCAGCTACAACCCGGTCTACGACGCCAGCGGGAAGCTGTGCAAAGTGGTGAAGTTCGCCTCGGACGTGACCCAGCGGGTCGAGAAACACACCCAGGACGCCATGAGCGCCAGCGAGGCGTATCACATCTCGGTCGAGACCCGCAAAGTCGCCGAGCAAGGCACCCAGGTGATCCAGCAGGCCGCCACCGAAATGCGCGAGATCGCCTCGAACATCGAGGGCTCCTCCGCGCTGATCGCCAAGCTGGGCGAACGCTCGGAGCAGATCACCGCCATCGTCAACACCATTCGCGGGATTGCCGACCAGACCAACCTGCTGGCCCTGAATGCCGCCATCGAAGCGGCACGGGCCGGCGAGCAGGGACGCGGGTTTGCCGTGGTCGCCGATGAGGTCCGCTTGCTGGCGGCGCGCACCAGCGGCTCGACCGCCGAGATTTCCAGCATGATCGACATGATCCAGAACGAAACCCAGCAGGCCATCCACAGCATGAACGGCACCCGTGACCGGGCGGCCAAGGGGGTCGGTCTGGCGGACGAAGCCGGTACGGTGATCCTGCAGATCCGCGATGGCGCCAGCAACGCCGTGCAGGCGGTCAGCATGTTCGCCAACGACCAGGGACATTGACGGGGAAACGCCAGGAAAGGGGCACTTGCCAGCGGGCGACAGGTCTATAGTGAGGCCTGTTTCCACGCCCTGAAGAGTGCCCCATGACCGCCGACACGCTCGAAGTAAAACCTGAAGAAAAAGTCGATCACCTGCGTTTCCATCGCGCCCATGCGCACCTCGGCCCGACCTTTGGCAACGACAACTTTGCCCTGAAGGCCGAAGCCTTTGCGCGGTTCTTCGGGACACCGACCTTTCTTGGCGCCCAGACCCTGATCGTATTGCTCTGGGTGGTGCTCAACGTCACCGGTATCACCCACTTCGACGTCTATCCGTTCATCCTGCTCAACCTGGCCTTCAGCCTGCAATCGGCCTATGCCGCGCCGCTGATCCTGCTGGCCCAGACGCGCCAGGCCGCCCGCGACAAGGCCCAGTCCGACGCCGACGCCCAGCACCGCGAAGCCCTGGCCATCGCCAACACCGAGCGCCAGGCCACCGCCGCAAAAAACACCGCGCAACTGTTGGAGTTGCTGGAGCAGAACACCCGCCTGACGGAAATGACCAAGCAACTGACCGAGCGCATCGAGAACCTGACCTCGGAGATGCACGAGCATTTCGTGCGCAAATCCTGACACCTCGTAGCCACACAGGCCACTAGAGACGGATTGACCGGGCCAGCTCATCGAACAGCGTCACCACCGAGCGCAAGGCACGGCAATCCGGGCGGGTCAGCAACCACAGGGCCGACTCATGGCAAGACAAGGGCGGGTGTAACGCCCGCATGCCCTGCGCCTCGCTGATCATGAAGTCCGGCAGCACCGCGATACCCAACCCGGCCCCTACCAGTTCGGCCACCGACAACATGCTGTTGCAGCCATAAACCGGGCGCACGCCAGGCAAGTGCTGCCGGCGCCAGGTGACCGTCGGGTGATCGGGCAGCGAGTCATCCGGCGCGATCCAGGCCAGCCGCTGCGCATCCTCGTGGCCAGCCGCCCGCAGGTAGGCCGCGCTGCCACACACGCGATAGCTCACCTGCCCGAGACAACGCCCCACCAGATGCTCGGGCGGCGACGTCGTCAGGCGCACCGCGATATCCGCGTCGCGTCGGCTCAGGTTGGCGAAATCGTTGGTCGTGCTCAGTTCCAGGGTCAGCGCCGGATAGGCCGGCATGAACCGCGCCAGCGCCGGCAGCAGCAGGCTCTGCAATACCGAATCGGTACAGGTCAGGCGCACGGTGCCGCTGATCACCTCGCCGCCCTGCTCGATGCTGATACACGCCGCCTCCAGTGCCTGCTCGGCACGTTCGGCCTGCTCGGCCAGGGATTGCGCCAGGCTGCCGGGCAGATACCCGGCCCGGCTCTTCTCGAACAGGCTCTGGCCCAGTGCCGCCTCCAGCCGCCGCACCGAACGGAACACCGTCGATACGTCGACCTTGAGCAACGCCGCCGCTCGCGCCAGGGAGCGGCCACGCACCAGCGCCAGGATCAAGGCCAGGTCCGCATGCTCAAGTCGATAGTGCATCGATGCATTGTTCACTTGGATAAACGCCTATATTGAATGCGCCAGCGCCACCTTATAGTTCGCGCCAGAGATCAACAAGCCAAGGGAAAGACGGATGTCCATTCAACCCAGTCTCCGGATTGCCCTGGTCGGCGATCACGATCCGCAGGTCACGGCCCACCGGGCCATCCCGGTAGCCCTGCAACTGGCGGCCCAAACCGTCGACGTGACGGTGCGGCCCCACTGGCTGGCCACCGACAGCATCGAAGCCGGCACCGATCTCTCGGTCTTCGACGGTTTCTGGTGCGTACCGGCCAGTCCGTATCGCAGTCTCGAAGGCGCGTTAATGGCGATTCGGCATGCCCGCGAGCAGCAACGACCGTTTCTCGGCACCTGTGGCGGATTTCAACATGCCATTCTCGAATATGCCCGCCATGTGCTCGGCTGGGCCGATGCAGAACATGGCGAGGAGGTGCCCGATTCGCCACGGGCGGTCATCTCGCCCTTGAGCTGTTCGCTGGTCGAAGCCACGGACAGCATCACGCTGGTGCCGGGCACGCGGATCGCCAGGGCCTATGCCCGCCTGCAGATCCACGAAGGATATCGCTGCCGCTACGGGATCAACCCCGAGTTCGAGGCCGCCTTTCTCGACGCCGGGATATCGGCCAGCGGTCGCGATACCCTGGGCGACCTGCGGGCGGTGGAACTGAAGAACCACCCGTTCTTTGTCGCAACCCTGTTCCAGCCGGAACGGGCCGCCCTGCAAGGCAACCCGCCACCACTGGTTGCTGCCTTCCTCAGCGCCTGCACGGAACGCTCGCAATAGGTAGAGCGAGCCTATCGCTTCGATCGCTGAGCAGAGCCGGCACGTCAGGTAGCGAGCACCCGGCGCAAGGCAGCAATCTCCGGAATATCCACGCGCCGCATATACACCCGCAGCGGTTCGCTGACAGCGATCCGATCATCGATATTCTGATCCAGCAGCAACTGAATACGCTCGCGGCTCAGGCACATGGTCTCCTGCGCCGCTGGCAACCAGACGAATTCGCTGGCGGGAATGATCGCGTCATCCGCCACGTCCATGCCGAAGGCGTCTTCGCTGAAACGGACAATGTATCGGCCGGTCTTGCGGTTCAGGCCGACAAAACCCTGGAGCCGGTCGGCGGCCTGGCAGATGAGTTCAGAGGTGATGCGCATGGTAAACCTCACTGGAGAGCCGGAAGGCTCATGGGTCGATGGTTTACACACAAGGCAGGCGGTGCGTTTCCCTCTGGAGGGGAAACTGCGACTCGAGCGTATTGCAGATTCCATCACGATTACGCCGGCAAAAAACGACGCATGTCAGCTTTATGTCGGTTTCGCGATAGCACTTGAAGCATTCAATTGTTAAAAGGAGTTCCCCCCGCTTCCACGAAAGGAATTCGAAATGCCCGTCACCTTCAGCAAAAGTACCCTGATCGTGAGCCTGTTGCTGGCCATGGGCCTGAGCAGCGCGCAGGCCAGCACCGCCTCGGCCGATCTCGCCGCCACCCACGGTATCCCGCATCCGGCCGTTATCGCCCACCGTGGCGCCTCGTTCGATGCCCCCGAATCCACTGCGGCGTCCTACACCCTGGCCCGCGATCTGGGCGCCGACTACCTGGAAATGGACCTGCAACGCAGCAAGGACGGTGTGATCTTCGCCCTGCACGACAACAACCTGTCGCGCACCACCGACGTCGCCAGCAAGTTCCCCGAGCGCAAGGACAGCCCGGCCAACGAGTTCACCTGGGCCGAGCTGCAGACCCTGGACGCCGGCAGCTGGTTCAACAAGGCCTACCCGGAGCGTGCCCGCCCGGCCTATGTCGGCCTGAAGATCCTCAGCCTGGACCAGATCATCGATATCGCCCAGGCCAACCCGAAACACCAGCCGGGCCTGTACATCGAGACCAAGGAGCCCAAGCAGTTCCCCGGCATCGAACATGACCTGAAGAACAAGTTGCAGGAACGCGGCCTGCTGAGCGCCAACACGGTGGTGTCCAAGGAACAGCCCCAGGTCGGCCAGGGCAAAGGCAAGGTGATCCTGCAGACCTTCGAGAAGAGCAGCCTGGAGCTGTTGCAGAAGGAAATGCCGGACACCCCGAAAATCCTCCTGCTGTGGGTCGGTGAAGGCAGCATCGAACCGAAGTCGAAGGTCAGCTTCGCCGACTCCGGCGAGAAGACCAAGGCCGCCTACTACGCCCGGCAGGAACCCAAGGACAAGGCCGAATTCGAGCAGTGGATCGACTACGCCAAGGCCCAGGGCGCCATCGGCACCGGCCCGTCGGCGGAGCTGACCCATGGCGGCGACCAGAGCTATTCGGACCTGGTCAAACCCTGGATGAACAAGTACACCCATGACAAGGGTCTGCTGGTGCACGTCTATACCGTCGACGAACCCCAGGACTTCAAGAAGGTCCTCGACGCCGGCGTCGATGGCATCTTCACCAACCGCGCCTCGGAACTGCTGAAGTACTTCAAGCGCGCTTCACCGAAGACCGTGCCGCAGATCCTCGAGGCCAACGGCTACTGAGCCGCCTCGCCCCATGGACCGGCGCCCCGGAGCGCCGGTTTCAGGGATTAAGGATGAATTAAGTTGCAACACCTAAGCTGATCCCACTGAAGCCATTCAATCAAGGGATCTTCCAGATGAAACCATTTACCACACTGCTGACTGCCACCGCCCTGACCCTCGCCGCCGGTTTCGCCCAGGCCGACGTTCGTCCGGACCATATTCCCGGGCTGCTCAAATCCGGCGCCATCGCCGACTTCGAGAAGCTCAACCAGGCCGCCCTGGCCAAGCACCCCGGCGCCACCATCACCGACACCGAACTCGATCAGGTCGCCGGCGGCGGTTATGTCTACGAGGTCGAACTGACCGGCACCGACGGCGTGAAATGGGAAGTCAAGCTCGACGCCAAGACCGCCGCTTTCCAGAGTGAAAAGAAAGACAAGTGATCCACCCGCCTGCGCAAAAGCCGCGCCCTCAACCATGAGGGCGCGGCTTTTCTGCTTCCCCTTCAGCCGAATGGAACGGCGTTATCCCGGGGCCTACCAGAGCGCCAGGGTGTAGCTGAGGATCAGGCGGTTCTCGTCCAGGTCATTGCCAAAGTTCGAGCGCACCGTCGCGTTGCGCCATTTCACGCCCACGCCCTTGAACGTACCGTCCTGCACCACGTAGCCGATGTCGGTGTTGCGCTCCCATTCCCGCCCTTCGCCCGGCGCTGCGCGTTGCACATTGTCGCCGGACACGTAGCGGGTCATGAAACTCAGGCCCGGCAAGCCGAGGGCGGCGAAGTTGTAGTCATAACGCAGCTGCCAGGAACGCTCGTTGATATTGGCGAAGTCGCCGATCTGCACGAAGTTCACCAGGTACGGGTCGCTGTGGCCGATGTACGGAAACGGATCGTCGCCACTCATGCGCTGATAGCCCACGCCAAGGGCATGGCCCTTGAGGCTGTAGGTGAACATTGCGCCCAGGGCCCGGTTGTCCAGTGGCCGGAAGTTGCCGTCCTCGGTGCTGCGGGCGTAGCGCAGGTCGCTCTTCAGGCCCTGCCCGGCCCCCAGGTCCCAGTTATGCACCAGGCCGACGAAGTTCTGCTGGTAGATGTCCTGCAACTTGCCGTAGCGATACTGGGTGAGCAGGTTCGGCAGCCACTGGTAGTCGGCCCCGGCGAACTGGAACTTGTCGCTGACGCCGCCAATGCGGTTGGCGCTCATGTCCTGGTAGTCGGTGGAGTCGACATAGTTGATCTGGCTCAGTTGCCCCGCCGTCAGCTTCAGCCGGTCGATCTCCTGCACGCTCAACACGCCGCCCTTGAACGTGCTGGGCAGCAGGCGGGTGTCGTTGGAAATCACCACCGGATCCTTGAGCTGCAGGGTCCCGACTTTCAGCACGCTGTTGGACAGGCGCACCTTGGCGGTCAGGCCCAGCTCGCCGTAGCTGTCCTGCGAACCGCCCTTCGACAGGTCGGCCGGCAACAGGCCGGTACCGGCGGTGCCGCGCCCCGAGTCGAGCTTGAAGCCGGTCATGCCCAGGGCATCGATGCCGAATCCGAGGGTCCCGGCGGTGAAGCCGGACTCCAGGCGCAACATGAACCCCTGGGCCCATTCATCGGCCTTTTCCCGCGAGCCGGGCTGGCGGAAGTCGCGATTGAAATAGACGTTGCGCGCCTCCAGGCTGCCCTTGCTGTCGGCGATAAAGTCCGCCCGGGCGCCGGGTGCGCAGAGCAGTCCCAGGCCGAGCAGAGTGCCGATGGAAAGCGGTGAACGTGACAACGTATCGAAGTGCTTCATGGTGTGCTCCTGTTTTGCGGGCACGAGCCGGCCCTCTCGGGGGCGTTGGGTTCGCGACCGATGTGGTGAAAAGCGTAGGGGTGACAATGGCCCGGGCCGTGGCGGCCCGGGCGTGCCAGGGTTCAGGACTCGAGTTGTCGGCCGCGGGTTTCCGGCAGGCTCAGGGCCGCCAGGATCACCACCCCGTAGGCCCCGGCGGCGAACACGCCGATACCGGTGCCGATGGGCAGGGTTTCACTCAGGGCGCCGATAAACAGCGGAAACAACGCGGCGATGGAACGGCCGGCGTTGTAGCAGAAGCCCTGGCCCGAACCGCGCATGCGCGTTGGAAACAGCTCGGTCAGGAACGCCCCCATGCCGGCGAAGATGCCCGAGGCGAAGAAGCCCAGGGGAAAGCCGAGCCAGAGCATCCAGGTGTTATCGATGGGCAACTGGGTATAGGTCAGGACAATGGCCATCGAGCCGACGGCAAAGAGGATGAAGTTCTTCTTGCGGCCAATGGCATCGGTCAGCAGCGCACTGGTCACATAACCGACGTAGGAACCGACGATCACCATTGCCAGGTAACCGCCGGTGCCCAGCACGCTGAGGCCGCGCTCGGTCTTCAGGTAGGTCGGCAGCCAGGTGGTGATCGCGTAGTAGCCGCCCAGCGCACCGGTTGTCAGCAGCGAGGCACGCAAGGTAGTGCTGAGCATCCGCGGGGCGAAGATCTCGAAGAAGGCCCAGGGTGAAGCCTTGGCGGGGCGCTCCTGGCGGGCCTGCTCGAAGGTGTCGGATTCCTTGACCAGGCGCCGGATCACCAGCACGAACAAGGCCGGCACCAGGCCGATCATGAACAACGCCCGCCAGGCCTGCTCCGGCGGCAGGAAGCTGAACAACCCGGCATACAGCAGCGCCGTCAGCCCCCAGCCCAGGGCCCAGCCGGCCTGCACCATGCCCACCGCCTTGCCCCTGTCCTGCGAACGGATCACCTCGCCGATCAGTACCGCCCCCGCGGTCCATTCGCCGCCGAAACCAAAGCCCATCAGGGTGCGTGCCACCAGCAACTGGTCATAGTTCTGCGCCAGCCCGCAAAGAAAGGTGAAAAAGGCAAACCAGAGGACCGTCAGTTGCAGGGTGCGTACCCGGCCGATGCGGTCGGAGAGAATCCCGGCGATCCAGCCACCGGCCGCCGAGGCGAGCAAAGTGCTGGTACCGATCAGCCCGGCTTCGCCCTTGGAAATACCCCAGGTGGCGATCAGGGTGGGAATCACGAAGCTGAGCATCTGCGTGTCCATGCCATCGAGGCCATAGCCGATCTTGCAGCTCCAGAAAGTACGCTTTTCATTTTTGCTCAGTGGTCCGTACCAGCCGAACGGGCCGGCACGGCGCGCCCCTGAAGGCACGTGGTCAGTCATGGTGTTGTCCATGGAGGTTCCTGCGGCAGCAAAGGAAAGTGACGGACACGCCTCGTTGTTTTGTTGTGAAGGCGTTGTCGTGGGGGAGCCGACGCAATGCGCTGCGTCGTGGAGCGGATTCTTCGCGCCGGGCCACACCAGCGTCAAACGGGAAAAAAGCCGGTCAATGCATAAGAAAAATTGATGAGCTGCGTCATCAACTTTTCTTGTTCACAACACCAGATTTTCTGGTTGGACAGCCTGACCCGGTTTTTTTACAAAGAGCCCTGCAAAGGCCCCTTCGGCCCCAGGAGACGCTTCGATGAACCAGCCCGCCATGCCCTTCGACCCATTGCGCCAGCGTACGCCGTTCGACCTGCGCCAGGAGATCGCCGCCGGACGCTACCAGGGCCACACCAGTGGGCTCGGCCAGGGTCGGGTGCAAGCCAATATCGTGATCCTGCCGGGTGACTGGGCCGATGAGTTCCTGCGTTTCTGTACCCTCAATCGCCAGGCCTGCCCGCTGCTGGACGTCACCGAGCCGGGCGACCCGATCTTCCGTCACCTGGGCCAGGCCGTGGATATCCGCCATGACGTGCCGCGCTATCGGGTCTACCGCGACGGCGTCCTGAGCGAAGAACCACTGGATATTGCCACGCTCTGGCAGGACGACCTGGTGGCCTTTGCCATCGGCTGCTCGTTCTCCTTCGAGCAGCCGCTGCTGGAGGCCGGGATCGGCCTGCGGCATATCGACCTGGGTCGCAACGTGGCGATGTACCAGACCGCTATCGACACCCGGCCGACCGCACGCCTGCAAGGCAAGCTGGTGGTCAGCATGCGCCCGCTGAAAGCCGCCGCGGCGATCCAGGCCATCCAGATCACCGGGCGCATGCCCAATGTCCACGGCGCCCCGGTGCATATCGGCGACCCGGCGCTGATCGGCATCCGCGACCTCGCCGCACCGGACTATGGCGATGCCGTGCCGGTGGCCGACGACGAGATCCCGGTGTTCTGGGCCTGCGGCGTGACCCCGCAATCGGTGGTGCAGGCCTCACGTCCGCCGCTGTGCATCACCCATGCGCCAGGCTGCATGCTGGTGACCGACCTGCACAATCACGCCCTATGATCAGGCGGTGGTGTTGACCGTACCGCCCGAGGTGCTGCCACCGGACTCCTGCAGGGCCTGGGTCAACGCCGCGCTGACGGTCTGCAGCGAAGCGGAAATCGTCGCCACCTGGGATTCCGCGCTCGCAACGGCGGCGGCCTTGGCATCAGGGCTTTCGTTACTCGACTGCGCCTTCTGCATGGCCTGCTCCTGTTCCTGCAACTGCTTCTGCAGTTCGGCCAGTTGCTTGCGCAGTTCCTTGACGGTATCGGATTCCGTACTGGAGCTGTCGCTGCTGCCCGAGGCGCCACCGGCACCTGCCGGCTGGCCGCCAGCGACCTTGGTGGTATCAGTGGCCGCCGCGGTCGTGCCGGCAGTGGTGGTGCCGTCGGCGCTGGCCGCCTTGGTGGCGGTGCTGGTCGACAGGCTTGGAGTGATGGTGACCGACGTGATGCTGACCATGGGGATGTTTCCTGTTCAGGTAGTGATATCCCCATCATCGACAACGCCGCCGCGTGCTTGAGACCTATCCTGTATCCCCTTGGTCAGCGGCCCGATACACAAGCGTCTGAGCCTGCGTTCCGCTACGTCGGCAATCGTACTCGGTGAGCGGCCGGGACCTTTCAGGTCGAGCCCCTCAGGCGGACACGCCAAGCTGTAACAAAAATGTCAAAAAGCCTTGAGATGATGCGGCCCAAGCGAACCTGTAAAAAAATGTTTCGGGCGCTTCATTCCTGCGAGCCTCCATGAACCACAGCCTTGACCAAAGCCACCGCGACTCGGACCTGTTCGGCCTTCTTTATGGCTTTCGCTTTCGCGCCGGCGAACGCGGCGAGGAGATCGACTCCGCCACCGCCCTGCAATGCCTGCAACAACCCGAAGACCCCGAGCAGTTTCTCTGGCTGCACCTGAACCTGGCACACGCCGCGTGCGAGCGCTGGATGAAGGCGCACCTGTCGTTGCCCGAAGAGTTCTTCGAAGCGCTGCACGAAGGTTCGCGTTCGACCCGTATCGAACATGTCGACAACGCCTTGCTGGCGGTGGTCAACGACGTGGTGTTCAACCTCAGCAGCATGGTGTCGTCGGATATTTCCACGCTGTGGGTCTGTGCCCGCAGCAAGCTGCTGATCAGCGCCCGCCTGCAACCGCTGCACTCGGTGGACAAGCTGCGCTCCTCGGTCAAGGCCGGCGAGCGCTTCCGCTCGCCGCTGGAGTTGCTGGTGCATCTGCTGCGCGACCAGGGTGAAGTCCTGACCCAGATCGTGCGCAAGACCAGCATCAGCGTCGACCAGATCGAAGACCAGTTGCTGGCCCTGCGCCTGAGCAACAACCGCGCGGAGCTCGGCGCCATGCGCCGGGTGCTGGTGCGCCTGCAGCGCCTGCTCGCCCTGGAGCCGGGCTCGCTGCTGCGCTTGCTCAACCGACCGCCGCAGTGGCTGCAGAAGGAGGACGTCAAGGAGTTGCGCAAGTCCACCGAGGAGTTCTCGCTGATCCTCAGCGACCTCGAGGCCCTGGGCGAACGGATCAAGCTGTTGCAGGAAGAGATTGCCGCCAACCTCAACG
This sequence comes from Pseudomonas sp. Ost2, assembly GCF_018326065.1. NCBI lineage: Bacteria > Pseudomonadati > Pseudomonadota > Gammaproteobacteria > Pseudomonadales > Pseudomonadaceae > Pseudomonas > Pseudomonas sp. Ost2. The sequence continues at coordinate 5,790,881 of NZ_AP021904.1, forward strand.
AGCAGAGCAACCGGACCCTGTTCACCCTGACGGTGGTGACGGTACTGGCGCTGCCGATCAACATCATCGCCGGCTTCTTCGGCATGAACGTCGGCGGCATTCCGCTCGCGGGCGACCCGGAAGGGTTCTGGATCCTGGTGGCACTGGTGGCGACCTTCACCGTGCTGGCCGGGCGCTGGGCCTTTCGCAAGCGTCAGGATTATTGACACGACCTGCGGCCGGACCAGCGGAGCCACTAAATCCACTGAACACTGACCTGCCGCAGTCTCTCTGTAACATTTCGCAATGATCATGACTGTTATCCGTTCCCAAACAGGATTTCAGGCATGGCTACCCCTTCACTGACTGCCGCTTCGCCCGCTGCCGGCGACGGCAGGCCGCATCTCGAAAGCAAACCCCGCGTCTTTACCGCCGTGATCTTCTTCGCGGTGCTGGCCATCGGTCTGTTGTTCACGGCCTACAGCCTGGTGCATGACATGCACGACCTGGGCACCACGGTCACCACCTGGACGCCCTTCCTGCTGCTCGGGGTAGCCTTGCTGATCGCCCTGGGCTTCGAGTTCGTCAACGGTTTCCACGACACCGCCAACGCCGTCGCCACCGTGATCTACACCCACTCGCTGCCGCCGCATTTCGCGGTGGTCTGGTCCGGCTGCTTCAACTTCCTCGGTGTGCTGCTCTCCAGCGGCGCGGTGGCCTTCGGCATCATCGCGCTGCTGCCGGTGGAACTGATCCTGCAAGTGGGCTCGTCGTCCGGCTTCGCGATGATCTTCGCCCTGCTGATCGCCGCCATCCTGTGGAACCTCGGCACCTGGTGGCTGGGCCTGCCGGCCTCGTCGTCCCACACCCTGATCGGTTCGATCATCGGTGTCGGCGTGGCCAACGCGCTGATGCACGGCCGCGACGGGACCAGCGGCGTCGACTGGAGCCAGGTCACCAAGATCGGCTACGCGCTGCTGCTCTCGCCGATCGTCGGCTTCGCCTTCGCCGCCCTGCTGCTGGTCGCGCTGCGCCTGTTCGTGAAAAACCGCGCGCTGTACAAGGCGCCCAAGGGCAAGGAGCCGCCGCCCTGGTGGATCCGCGGCCTGTTGATCCTGACCTGCACCGGTGTGTCCTTTGCCCACGGTTCCAACGACGGCCAGAAAGGCATGGGTCTGATCATGCTGATCCTGGTCGGCACCCTACCGATGGCCTACGCCCTGAACCGCACCATGCCGGCCGAGCAGGCCCTGCAGTTCGCCGCCGTGGCCGAAGTCACCCAGGCCGCGCTGGTCAAGGCCGCCCCGTTGCCGGCACCCGCCGACCCGCGCCCGGTGCTCACCCTGTATATCCGCACCAAGCAGATCACCCCGGAACTGATCCCGGCGCTGGCGTCCCTGACCGGTCATATCGGTGACGAAGTGAAGGGTTACGGTTCGCTGGCCAAGGTGCCGGCCGAAGCCATGGGCAACGTGCGTAACGACATGTACCTGAGCTCCGAAACCATCCGCATGATGGAGAAGGAAAAGGTCGGCAACTTCGACGCCGACACCCAGGGCAAGCTGCAGTTGTTCAAGCAACAGATCGACAACGCCACGCGCTTTATCCCGCTGTGGGTGAAGATCGCCGTGGCGATCGCCCTCGGCCTGGGCACCATGGTCGGCTGGAAGCGCATCGTCGTCACCGTCGGCGAGAAGATCGGCAAGACCCACCTGACCTACGCCCAGGGCGCCTCGGCGGAAATGGTCGCGATGCTGACCATCGGCGCGGCGGACATGTACGGCCTGCCGGTATCGACCACCCACGTGCTGTCCTCGGGCGTGGCCGGGACCATGGTCGCCAACGGCGGCGGCCTGCAGATGAAGACCATCCGCAACCTGGCGATGGCCTGGGTCCTGACCCTGCCGGCGGCGATCCTGCTGTCGGGCAGCCTGTACTGGTTGTTTACCAAGCTGTTCTGATTCAGCGCCGGCGCGACACCGACAAACCCCACCCCGGTGGGGTTTGTCGTTTCAGGCCAGGGTCTGCAGTATCTCCACCAGCCATTCCATGAACACCCGCACCCGCCGCGGCAAGTGTCGCTGCTGGGCATACAGCAGGGACACTTCCAGCGGCGCGGGCAGGTAATCGGGCAGCACCGCCACCAGCTCACCGCTGTCCAGATGCTTGCGCACACCGTGGCGCGGCGCCTGGATCAGGCCGAAACCACCCAGGCAGGCGGACTCGTAGCAATCGGTGCTGTTCACCGTGACGCTGCCGTCCATGGGCACCTGGACCCGCTTGCCGTTGTGCAGGTACTCGAACCCCGCCGAGCGCGATCCCAGCACACCGACGTAGTGCACCAGCCGGTGCCCGGCAAGGTCCTCGGGAGTCAGCGGCGTGCCATGGCGCCGCAGATAGGCCGGACTGGCACAGTTGACCATCTGCAACGAACTCACATGCCGCGCCACCACCGATTGGTCCGGTTGCGCGCCGACCCGCAGCACACAGTCGAAGCCCTCGCCCAACAGGTCGACCCGACGATCGGTGCTGCTGATCTCCAACTCGATCCGCGGATGACGTGCCATGAACTCCGGCAGGCGCGGCATGATCACCCGACGTGCCATGACGCTGGGCATATCGAAACGGATCCGCCCGGAGAGCAGCGCCGCATCCTGGCGAAACAGCCCTTCCAGTTCATCCATGTGCGAGAGCAGGTCCTTGCTGCGTTCGTACAACACCAGGCCGTCCTGGGTCGCCTGCACCTTGCGCGTGGTGCGCTGCAGCAAGCGCGTGCCCAGCAGTTCCTCCAGGGCCTGGATATGCTCGGAAACGCTGGACCTGGGCAAACCCAGGCTTTCGCTGGCCAGGGTAAAGCTCGACAGTTCGGTGACACGGATAAAGGTACGCAGCAGTTCCAGCTTGTTCATCACGGGCGGCCCTTGATTGTTCGGATAAAGCGATCAGTCTTTCCGATTCCGCTGAGTTTATCGCCTGCCCACCGGACAAATACACTTTTCCTCGAGGTCACCCATCACTTGAGGAATACCCATGACTCGCAAAATCGCACTGATCACCGGCGCCAGCCGCGGCCTGGGCAAGCACGCTGCCCTGCACCTCGCCGCCCAGGGCGTGGACATCATCGGCACCTACAACAGCCGGGCCGAGGACGCCCAGGCCGTGGCAAGCGAAATCGAACGACTCGGCGGACGCGCCGCCATGCTGCAACTGGATGTCGGTGTCATCGCCGGCTTCAAGGCTTTCGGCGAAAGCGTCGCCAAGGTGCTCGACAGCGTCTTCGGCCGGGAGCGCTTCGATTTCCTCGTCAACAATGCGGGCGTCGGAATCCATGGCCTGTTCGTCGATACCCGGGAAGAGCAGTTCGACCAACTGTTGAATGTTCACTTCAAGGGGCCGTTTTTCCTGACCCAGCAGCTGTTGCCGCTGATGGCCGACGGTGGCCGCATCATCAATATCTCCAGCGGCCTGGCCCGCTTCAGCCTGCCGGGCTACGGCACCTATGCAGCGATGAAGGGCGCGATGGAGGTCCTGACCCGTTACCAGGCCAAGGAACTGGGGGCACGCGGGATCAGCGTCAACGCCCTGGCACCTGGCGCCATCGAGACTGATTTCGGCGGTGGCCATGTGCGTGACAATCAGGAGCTGAATGCCTTTGTCGCCAGCGTCACGGCGCTGGGACGGGTCGGATTGCCGGATGATATAGGCGGGGCGATCGCGCTGCTGCTGGGCGAAGGTGGGCAGTGGATCAACGGGCAGCGGGTCGAGGCTTCAGGAGGGATGTTCTTGTAAATTGCGCTGTCCGGGCTGACGCTTTCGCCGGCGAGCCGGCTCCCACAGGGGCCAGGTCGTGTGCAGCACGGGTACTCGACGCGATCGTTCCCACGCTCCGCGTGGGAATGCCTCTCTGGACGCTCTGCGTCCGCTCCTGTGGGAGCCGGCTTGCCGGCGAAGAGGCCGGTCAGCCGTGCACACCACTACGGATCAACAGATCCTTCAGCACCGTCAGCAATTCCACCTGGCCCTTGCGTGGCTCGCCGGCAAATTCGATCCAGCCTTCGTTGAAGCCATCGATCATCTGCATGCGCGGCAGCGGGTTGTTCATGCCCTGGCTGCTGAACAGCGCCTGCCAGGTATCACGCGCGACCACTTCCATCCGCACCGGCTTGCCCAGCAGCTCGGCGAAACCCGCGGCGATCTGGTTCGGCGTGACCCGTTGCGGCCCCTCCAGTTCGACGATGCGCTTGCCGCTCCAGCTTTGTTGCAACAGTTGCGCCGCCAGGCGTCCGACATCCGCCGTGGCGATCATCGGCACCGGCTTGTCCAGCGGTTGCAGAAAGCTCGGGACAACCCCCGTTTCAACGGCTGCCGCCACATCCCACAAGGCGTTTTCCATGAACCAGCCCGGACGCAGGAAGGTCACCGGCAGTTCCAGGCTGCCCAGCCCCTGCTCGAGGATCTGCAGTTGATTCAGCAGGTTCGGCTGGGTGGCCTGGGCCCCGATGGTCGACAGACAGACCACCCGCCCCGGCCGCGCCTGCTCCAGGGCCGTGCGCAGGGTTTCCACCACCTGCCGGGCCTCGGGGAACCCCGGGTCGGGTCGAAGTTCGACGGCATCATCACAAAGACGGCGTCGACACCCCTGAATGCCTGCGTCAGCGCCTGGACATCATCGACATCGGCCAGCGCCACCTGGCAACCCTGCCCGGCCCACAGTGCGCCCTTCTCCGCGCTGCGCACCACCGCGCGCACCGGTTGCCGGGCGGCCAACAAGGTCCGGGCGACAGCGCCACCGACCTGCCCGGTAATGCCCATGACTGCGTACATAGAATTTCCTCCAGCGAGAAGCGACGTCTGTCGCGATGGCGAGAATTATCCGGCGCGGGCATGGATTCTCCGATAGCATGGATGTCATTGAATAAGTGACAAGGAATCACCAATGACCTTCGACTCCAGCCTCGCCAGCGGCATGGGCGTCCTCAGTGCCGTGGTCGACAGCGGCAGTTTCGCCAAGGCCGCCGACAGTCTCGACATGACGCCTTCAGGGGTCAGCCGGGCCATTGCCCGACTGGAGAAGCGCCTGGGTATCCGCCTGTTCGACCGCACCACCCGCTCGATCAAATTGACCGACGAAGGCCGTCGGCTGTACGAGGAAATCACGCCGTTGCTGGCCGGGCTGGAAGAGGCCGCCCACGCCGCCAGCGGCAGTGCCAGTAGCGTGCGCGGACGGCTGCGGGTGAATATCGACCCGTACTTCTCCCGGCTGATCCTCGGCCCCGCCCTCGGCGAATTCATGAGCCGCCATCCGCTGTTGCAGCTGGAACTCTATACCCGCGATCACCTGGGCGACGTGGTGGCCGATGGCTTCGACCTGGCGGTGCGCTTCGGCCATCCGGCGTCCTCGTCGCTGGTGGCGCGCAAGCTGCTGGACGTGCGCGTGCTGACCTGCGCGTCGCCGGCCTACCTGAAACGTCATGGCCGGCCGCTGGCCCCACTGGACATGGAAGACGAACGGCATGTCTGCGTATCGTTCCGCGACCCCGAGAGCGGTCGGCCGTTTCCCTGGGAGTTCCATCGGGGCGGGCAACGGGTCGATGTGCGCAACAATGCCCGACTGGTGCTCAACGATGTCGGCACCTTGCACAGCATCTGCGAAACCGGCTACGCGATTGCCCAGGTCCTGGACCTGGGCGTGCAGCCGATGCTCGACAGCGGCCGGCTGGTGGAACTGTTTCCCGACTGGCCCGATGAGCGCTTCCCGCTGTATGCCCTGTATCCGTCACGGCACCTGCCACCGGCCAAGGTCCGCGCCTTTCTGGACTTCATCATCGAGCTGAGTTCGCGATAACCCTCAGCGAGCCAGCCGGCGCAACAGCACACGCTCGCGCAGCACATCATAGGCCCAGTGGTAGACATAGGTGTACGGCAGGAAAAACAGCAGCACACCGATATCCAACAGCAACGCCGTAAGCAGGCTCAACTGCAGCCACCAGGCGATCAGCGGCACGCTCACCACGACCAGCCCACCTTCGAACAGCAGCGCATGCAGCAGCCGGGTCCAGCCGTTTTGAGCAAGGACCAGACGCTCGCGCAGCCGGTCGAACAGGCCGTTGAACAGCACGTTCCAACCCAGGGCGATAAAGCAGTTGAAAACCGTGACCACGCCCATGTCCAGCAGCGGCTTGTCCATCATCCAGGCAAACAGGGGCGTGCACAGCAGCACGGCGAAAAACTCGAAGCCGATGGCCTGGAAAACACGTTCGGTAAAAGACTTGCCGGTACTCATGATGGGTGCCCCCAAGGTGTCGAGGGTTGTGATTATCGCCATTCATCCAGATACTAAAAGTCGATTACCATCGAGTGAGACGATAGTTCATGGCCTCCAATGAAATGCTCCAGGCCTTTGTCCAGGCCGCGACCCTCGGCTCGTTTTCCGCCGCCGCCCGCAAGCTGGGCAAGAGCCAGTCCACCATCAGTGCCGCCGTGGCCGGGCTGGAGATCGACCTGGGCTTCGAACTGTTCGACCGCAGCACCCGCAAGCCCGGCCTGACCGCCGCCGGCCATGTGATGCTGCAAAAGGCCGAGGATATCCTCGCCGCCAGCAACCGCCTGGAGATGGCCGCCAGCCAACTGGCCCAGGGACTGGAACCGAAATTGACCGTGGTGATTTCCGACACCTACCAGTCCGATCGCTTCGAAGCTTCCCTCAGCGGTTTCGCCGCGCGCTACCCGGACCTGGAACTCGAATGCCTGATCGCCGAATGTGCCGATCTGGTGGAACTGGTCCAACATGGCCGGGCGCACGTGGCCTTTGCCGAAACCCAGGACAGCTACCCGCCGGACCTGAGCAGCGCCACCGTCGACGAGCGCACCGAGTTCGCCGTGTTCGTCCATCGCGACCATCCGCTGGCAGCCTTGAAAAAGGTCGACCAGGCGGCCTTGCAGCAACACCGCGAATTGCTCCTGGCGACCATCGTCAATCCCTATGAAACCCGCGCGCAAGGGCGGGTCTGGTCGGCGTCGAGCTACCTGATGCTGCTGGAGATGGCCCAACGCGGCTTTGGCTGGGCGCCGCTGCCGCGCTGGCTGGTAGGACGTTTCGACAGTGGCTCGCTGGTGGAACTGCAGGTTCGCGGCTGGCCGAAACCGGTATCGGTCGATGCCCTCTGGTCGCGCCTGCATCCACCCGGACCGGCGGGCAGCTGGTTGCTGGCGAAGATGCTCGAATAGAACGGCGTCAGGCGACCGCGGCAGACGGCGGCCGGTTGGCCTGGAAGTATTCGTGCAGGGCCCGCAGGGTTGGCAATTCCAGGGCCTGGGCCGCATAACACAGGCCTACCCGGCGACTCGGTGCCGGCAGATGCAGGGGCCGGACCTTTACCCCGGCATGCCCGGCCGCCAGGGAATGCGGCAACATCGCCACGCCGATCCCGGCGGCCACCATGTGCAGGGCCTGCTTGAGCGAATCGGCATGCCCGGCCACGGCTTCCGGCGACCGTCCGTACAGGGCCATCAAGCGCTGGTGGGAGTCATGACCCGGGCAGGTGATCCAGTCGCTGATCGGTACCCAGGGTTGACCGACAGCAGCGTTCGCCATCGGGTGCTCGCCCGGCAGGGCCATCACATAGGATTCCTCCCAGAGCGGCAGGAACAACTCGTCCTCGCAGCATTGCTCCTCCACCGCCAGCCGGGCATCGCCGTGGCAGCCTTCATGCACGGTCAGCAGCAGATTCGGCATGGCCTGGCGGGCCAGGCGCAGGAAAGCCTCGACCTGGCTGTCGGCAATATCGCCCTCGACGCCCAATGCCAGCGGCGCCCGGTCCTCGCGTCCGCGAAACAGCCGACCGAGGGCTTCCGCCTCGGCCACCATCCGCCGCGCCTGGGGGTACAACACCCGCGCTTCGTCACTCACCTCGACCCCACGCGGCTGACGCACGAACAGCGCGGCCCCGAGCTCCTCTTCCAACTGCCGGATCGTCACCGACAAGGTCGGCTGGCTGATAAAAAGGCGCTGGGCCGCCGAGGTGATATTGCGTTCCTCGAAGACCGCGAGAAATGCTTTGAGATGGCGAATATCCATAGAGAATTCCGATAGCAGACAGAGAAATAAGGCATTTTTAAGCAGAAGAGCGCCTGAATATACTGCCCGCCATTGTCAGGCATTGGTTTTTATTATTTCAGGAGAGTCCCATGAGTAAGCCACTGGTCATTATCACCGGCGCCAGTTCCGGTATCGGCGAAGCAACCGCCCGCCTGCTGTCGGCAGCCGGTCATCCGCTATTGCTGCTGGCCCGGCGCACCGAACGCCTGGAAGCCCTGGCCCTGCCTGCCACCCTGAGTCGCGGTGTCGACGTCACCGACCGCGGCGCCCTGCTGGCGGCCGTTGCCGAAGCCGAGGCGCTTTACGGGCCGGCCGATGCGCTGATCAACAATGCCGGGGTGATGCTGCTGGGCAACATCGGCGAACAGGACCCGGAGCAGTGGGACCGGATGTTCGATGTCAACGTCAAGGGCCTGCTCAATGGCGTGCATGCGGTGACCGCCGGGATGATCGAGCGCAAGCGCGGCACCCTCATCAACGTCGGCTCGGTGGCCGGGCGCAAGACCTTCCCCAACCATGTCGCCTACGTCGGAACCAAGTTCGCGGTACACGGGCTGTCGGAAAACCTGCGCGAGGAACTGGCGCCGCACAATGTCCGCGTGATCACCATCGCCCCTGGCGCCGTGGAGACCGAACTGCTGAGCCACACCACCGACGCCGCCATCAAGAGCGGTTACGAAGCCTGGAAGGCCGATGACATGGGCGGTGTGGTCCTCAGTGCCGAGGATGTGGCGGCGGCCATCCGTTATGCCTATGAGCAACCGCAGCATGTGTGCATCCGCGAAATCGTCCTGGCGGCGACGCGGCAGCAGCCGTAAGGCTGATGGAGTGCCTGTGCGCCCCTCTTCGCGGGCAAGCCCGCTCCCACAAGGTGGATGTCGTCCAAACGGATTGGGCACGACGCGAACACTGTGGGGGCGGGCTTGCCCGCGAAGGCGCCGTCAGGAGCAGCCCGAACCATCCGGCCAGTCACTACTCCTCCAGCTCATCCAGCCGGCCCTGGATAAAGCGCTGCTCCGGGGCCTGTTGCGTGAGTTGCAAGGCCCGCCGGTAAGCCGCCCGCGCTTCGTCAAGGCGGCCCAGTCGACGACAGAAGTCGGCCCGGGCCGAATGGGCCAGGTGATAATCCTGCAACTCGCCCCGCCCCAGGATCTCTTCCAGCAACACCAGCCCGGCCAAGGGCCCGTCGCGCATGGCCACGGCCACCGACCGGTTCAACTCGATCACCGGTGATGGCACCGCCCGCAGCAACAGGTCATACAGCCCGACAATCTGCGCCCAGTCGGTTTCATCGGCGCTGGCCGCCTCGGCATGCACCGCCGCTATCGCCGCTTGCAGGCCATAGGGGCCGAAACGTCCGGCACCCAAGGCCCGCTCGACCCAGCCACATCCTTCGGCGATCAGTTCGGCATTCCACAGCGAGCGATCCTGGACATCGAGCAACACCAGATCGCCACTCGCCGACAGCCGTGCCTGGCGCCGCGACTCATGCAGCAACATCAACGCCAGCAGCCCCATGACTTCGGGATCCGGCAGCAACTCCAGCAGCAGCCGCGCCAGGCGGATCGCCTCCGCGGTCAGTTCGTCACGGGTCAGGCTGCCGCCCAGGGAGGCCGAATAACCTTCGTTGAACACCAGGTAGATCACCCGCAGAACGCTATCCAGGCGTTCGGGCAGCTCGGCCAGGGATGGCACCTGGTAGGGAATTTTCGCATCGCGGATCTTCGCCTTGGCCCGGACGATCCGCTGGGCAATGGTCGAAGGCGTCGAGAGAAACGCGCGGGCGATCTCTTCCGTGGTCAGGTCGCAGACTTCCCGCAGCGTCAGCGGCACCTGGGCATCCGCCGAGAGCGCCGGGTGACAGCAGGTGAAGATCAGCCGCAGCCGGTCGTCCTGCAGATCCTCGACGTCCCATTCGGTCTGTTCGAGCGCTTCGGCCTGGGCGATCAACTGCGCCTGGGAGGCCGCGAAACGCGCCCGCCGGCGCAACACATCAATCGCCTTGAAGCGTCCGGTGGAGACCAGCCACGCTCGCGGGTTGGCCGGCACGCCATCGCTCTGCCAACGCTCGACCGCGACAAAGAACGCCTCGTGCAAGGCTTCCTCCGCCAGGTCGAAATCGCCGAGCAGACGAATCAGGGTCGCGAGAATCCGACGGGACTCCTGGCGATAGACGAGTTCGACCTGGCGCTTGACGGCCTCCGGCGTCCCCGTCAATCCGGCAGCCCCTGTTCGAGCAGCAAGGCCAGGCGGTCGAGGCTTTCACCCCAGCCCTGGTGAAACCCCATCCCTTCGTGGGCGTCTCGCTCCGCCGCGTTCCAATGCATCGCACTGGCGGTATAGAGGGTGCCGCCCTCGGCTTCTTCCAGGGTGATGCGCGCGGTCATGAATGGCTTGCCGGTGGGAATCCAGCCGGGGCCGAAGGCATCGGTGAAGACGATCCGTTCGGGCGCGGCGATCTCCAGGAACACCCCTTGATAGGGATACTCGGTGCCATCCGGCGCCCGCATGACCGTGCGAAACAGGCCGCCGACCCACAACTGCATATCGCAGACCGGCGTGGTCATGCCATGTGGGCCCCACCAGCGGGCGAGCAGGCGAGGTTCGGTCCAGGCCCGGAACACCTGGTTGCGCGGCGCCTCCAGCAGGCGGCTGATGGACAACTCGAATTCCGCGCCGGTCGGGGCCAGCGGTAGATTGCTCATGGGAACGCTCCTCTTATTGTTATTGGCTTGTATCCGCTTGAGGTTCGGCGCGGCTAACAGCGCTTCTACAGATTCAACTCCCGAACCGGACGGACTTCAACACTGCCGACACGGGCAGCCGGAATATTTCCGGCAATCTGCAAGGCCTCATTGAGGTCCTTGGCTTCCACCAGATAGAACCCGGCAAGCTGCTCCTTGGTTTCGGCAAACGGCCCGTCGGTGATGGACAGCTTGCCACCGCGCATGCGCACCGTGGTGGCGGTCTGCACCGACTCCAGCGGCTCGGCGGCCAGCATCCGGCCACTGGCCTGGATCGACTGCGCGTACGCCAGGCACTCGGGATCCTTGGGGCTGTCGGGATGGGAGTGCAACAGCTCTTCGTTACTGTAGATCAGGCACAGGTATTTCATCGCAGGTCTCCAGGACAGTCGGACAACTATGGCTGCTGTTTGAGAATCCGGCTTCGACATTTGTCGAAGCCCCCCACCTCCAGGCGGGAACATTGACTAGTCGAACAGGCTGGGAGCCAATCGACAACCTCCCGGGGATTTCGGAAAAAAAACGGCGTGTCCGAGAAAGCCGATAGAATCCTGCACTCTTGCCTACAGGAAAAAAGGACCCGCTGTCGTGAGAACCACCCTGGTCGACTATAAGACCCTGAACCCGGCCCAGCTCGAACAACTGAACCTGATTCAAGTCGATGCGGCGCAGAAAGAATTCTCCAGCGATATCGCTGGCGGCCTGGCCGTCCTGCACGCTCATCAGGGCAACGATGTGAAGGGGTTTGTCCTGTTGGACGGGGAGTTACCGGTGGCCTTCCTGCTGCTCAAGCGACCGCCCGCCTCACCGGCCTGGGCCACCGGCACGACCTGTACGCTGCACGCCTTGCAGGTCGATAAAGAGCAACAAGGACGCGGCCTCGGACGACGCTGCATGGAGGCCCTGCCTGCCGTCGCCCGTGCCGCCTGGCCCGAGACCACGCACCTGATGCTGGCCGTGGATGCCGGGAATCACGCGGCTCGCGGGCTCTATCTGAAACAGGGTTTTATCGATAGCGGCGAAACCTTTTACGGTCGGGTCGGCGAAGAACGCCGGCTGACCCTGGCCCTATGAACACCGCCCCGGCACCTGCGGCAACTGCCGGGGCACTCACTTCAGGTAGTGACATGCAAACCCGTCTGGCCTGCTACCACGAGCTGTCGGCCCTGCAACGCGAACAGCTCGACGGGCTGCAGGTGCATCCCGAACAGTTGCCGTTCTGCGGCGATATCCAGTGCGCCCTGTATTTTCTGCCCCGTGATCCCCATGCCGGGGTGAAGGGACTGGTGCTGCTGGAGGGGGAAACCCCGGTGGGCTTTCTGCTGCTCAAGCGCCATCCCCTTGTCCCGCACTGGGCCGGCAGCGGCAGCGTCACGCTGCACGCCGTGCAGGTGGACAAACGCGCCCAGGGCCGCGGCGTCGGTGCGGCCCTCATGCAAGCCTTGCCCGACACCGCGCGCCGACTCTGGCCCGAGGCGCTGGAACTGGTGCTGTCGGTCGGCAACGACAATCCGCACGCCATGGGGTTCTACCTCAGGCAAGGCTGGGTCGATACCGGCGAGGCGTACCAGGGCGAACGGCGCCTGGCGCTCAGGCTCTAGCGATACCCGGCCGGACAGCTCCCTTTGAGCGATGATGGCAATTACAGGGTGGCCATATATATGAGATCAACTTTTCATCACTGGTAAAACTTGAGCGCTTTGCAAACCTGTCTTTCGGTTATTAAATCAGACCGTCTCTGCTTCGGCATGAAACAGGGAATCGTTTTGTTAATAACCTGAAAGGACTCAATAATAAATGGACATACAAAACAGAACTTCAAATGATGCGCCTCCAGCCTCCGTCAGCATCGACCGGGAAACCGCCAACACCGCCGGTACACACGACTTCGAGTTCGGTGAGCACGGGGACGGCCTGGTCATTTTCTCGGAAGCAGGCCCGGGTTTTATCGGACCCTCGATATTGCAACGCGATGGCCGTCATTTCTTTATCGGCGTGCATGAATCCTCGTCAACCAGTTTGATGCAGGCAGACTTCAGTGCCGAGGGTTTTTATTATAATTACTTCACTTCGCCTCTCCCGGGCTCGAGTCGGGCACTGATCAATACCGTACTGGATAACGAAGACAAGTTTGTTGTCCTCGGAAACTTCCGCTCCGATGAACAGGCATTTTGCACCCGCCTCACGGCCACCGGCGAAACGGACCCGACCTTTGGCGAGCAGGGTGAATTCATACTGCCCTACAAAGCGCCCTGGACCGGCTACGGCCGCCGGCTCGCCGTGCAAGCGAATGGTCATATCGTCCTGCTCCTGAGGACCGCCGACCTCGGCAAACCGGACAGGGGCGTCATTGTCCGCCTGACACCCGCCGGCAGCTTTGATCCGGGCTTCGGCACCTGTGGCGTGGTCACGGCACCCGAGCCGGGCATGACCTTCGAGGCGGTTCGCATCCAGGCGGATGGCAAGTTGGTGATCGCCGGCAGGCGCGGCCGGCGGGCGGTACTGATGCGCTATGGCATCACCGGCCTGCCGGACAAGACCTTCGGCTGCACCGGCTATCTGGAGCTGGAGTCGGCTACGGAAGGCAGCGCGGCACTGTTCGATGTCGCCATACAGGCCGATCAGAAAATAGTCGCCGTGGGCTCGGCGGACCTGGCGCAGCAGGTTGCACTGCTCATTCGGGTCACCGCCGAAGGCACGCTGGACCCACTGTTCAACTCAGGAACGCCCTGGGCGTTTCCAGGCTTGGGCCTGGGTTTCGCGACCGCCATCCAGGAAGACGGGAAGATCGTCAGTTCCGGCCACAAGGACCTCGGTGGCCATACCTGGTTGATGCGCCATCTGGCCACCGGTGAGCCGGACCGGGGCTTTGGCGACAGGGGACTGAGCCGGGTCAACAGCATTCCAGGCAGTACCAGCTATCTCTCCCACTTGGAACTGCAGCCCGACGGCAAGATCCTGATTTCCGGACGCTACGCCACGCACTCGGCGGTCATTCGCTGCCACGGGGGCTGAACGAGTCTTCTTGCAGGCGCCCCGATGGCGCCTGCAAGAGGCAGGACAAGCGGGAACGCCGGTCTACAGTTCGAGGATCATTTCGTGCCAGACCATGCCACCGTGATCGGACTCCGACGGCTTGCTGTAGATAAAACCGAACGTCTGATAGAACGGCACCAGGCGCTCCTGGCACATCAGGTGAATGCTCGCCTTGCCCAGGTCGCGCATCTGCTCGATAAAGGCACTCATCAAGCGCTTGGCCAGGCCTTGTCCCTGATAGTCCGGATGCACCACCACCGACATGATCACCACGTGGGGACCCTGCGGGTCGTGGCCGATCAGTTCCTTGAATGCCTCGTCGGACATCTGCACGTCGAACGCCGAGCCGGAATTGACGAAACCGGCGACCACACCGTCAACCTCAAGCACGATAAAACCTTGCGGCCAGGTCGCGATACGGGTGGCGATCTTTTCCCGGGTCGCGGCTTCATCGCCTTCGTAGGCGATACTCTCGATGGCGAAACAACGGTCCAGGTCAGTGGTCAAGACCTGGCGGATAATGGAATTCGAAGGACTCATGGCAGTTCAGGCAACCTTGTAACAGGAAAAATAATCGGCATCAGGGAAGCGAATCCAGCCCGCTTCGTATCTGGCTCATATTGTTGTGGGAACGGTCCGTAAAGCTTTCATATAGTCGATGTCTTTGCTATCGGTTTTCGACTATTTCTCTGCAGGTCGCCGCCTTGTGCGGTGTTTTGCGGAGTGCTGCCATGACCAATATTCAGATCGGCCTGCTGATGTTGCTGGGTATCAGTGCGTTTGGCGTGATCACCCTCTACCTCGATTTCTGGCGCGCCACCAAGGCGCAAAGAGACCACAAATAAACCGTTACAAACCGACCAGGCGATAGCCAACCTGCAGTTCCGTGATCAGGTACTGCGGCTGTGCCGGGTCGGCTTCGAGTTTCTGCCGCAGATGTGCCATGTGTACCCGCAGGTAATGGGCACGATCGACATAGTCCAGCCCCCAGACATCCAGCAGCAGTTGCCGATGGGTCAACACCCGGCCCTGGCCGCGGATCAGTGCGCTCAACAGGCGAAATTCGATAGGTGTCAGGTGCACGCTCTCGTTGCCACGACGCACCTCATGGGTCGCCAGGTCGACCTCGACCTCACCGAAACGCACCTTGCTGCTCAGCGCCGCCGTGCCAGTCTGCACCTGCCGACGCAGTTGCGCGCGGATGCGCGCAAGCAATTCGGGAACGCCGAACGGCTTGACCAGGTAATCGTCGGCCCCGGCATCCAGCGCCGCGACTTTCTCGTCTTCACGGTCACGGGCCGACAGCACCAGGATCGGCACGCTCATCCAGCCGCGCAACTCGCTGATCAGGTCCTTGCCATCGCCGTCGGGCAGGCCCAGGTCGACGATCACCAGGTCCGGCTGGCGGCTGGCCGCATCGATCAGGGCGCGCTTGCTGCTGTCGGCCTCGAACACCTGGAAGCCCTCGTCTTGCAGGGCGATGCCGATAAACCGGCGAATATTGGCTTCATCCTCGACAATCAGGATACGGCTGCTGCTCATAATGATTCCATGGACGGCGGCTGACCCGCCGGTAAGCTGATGATAAAGGAAAGCCCGCCGCCCGCCCGGGCCCGGGCGACTACCTGGCCGCCGTGGGCCTCGACGATGCGCCGGACCAGTGCCAGGCCCAGCCCGATGCCGGACACCGCTGACTCCTGCTGGCCACGACTGAAGGCTTCGAACAGTTGCTCCGGGAGGATGCCGAGAGGACAGCCCGGCCCGCTGTCCGAAACCTCCAGCACGATATGGGATTCCTGCGGGTAAGCCGCGATGGTGATCGACGTACCGGGCGCAGTGTATTTCGCGGCGTTGTCCAGCAGGTTGACCAGGACCCGTTCGAGCAACAGCGCATCGACCTCCACCAGGGGCAGGTCTGCCGGCAGCAGGGTCCGCACGCCATGGCGGGCCAGCGGTTCACGCAGTTGGCGCAGGGCACTGCCGACGACTTCCTCCAGGGAGTGCCACTGTCGATTGAGGCGCACGCCGCGATCCTGCAGGCGAGCCATATCGAGCAGGTTCTCGATCAAGCGCTGCATGGCGCTGGCCTGGTCGTGAATCCCCGCCAGCAGATCCGCCAGCACGCCGTCCCGGGCATGGGGCGCCGCCGCATCGGCGGCACCGATAATGGTCGTCAGCGGCGTGCGCAGGTCATGGGAGATCGCCGCCAGCAGGGTGTTGCGCATCCGCTCGCCTTCCATCTGTACCAGGGTGCTCTGCGCCACCTCGACGAAATGCACACGCTCCAGGGCAATCGCCAACTGGCTCATGCAGGCTTCCAGCAGGCGTTGTTCCTGCGGGTCTTTGAGGCGCTCGGGATCGCTCAGGTCGAGAACCAGCACCCCACGCACGCGCATCGGCGCCTTCAACGGAAAATAGCAACCCGCCGCGGCCGCCAGGGTGTCGCTGCCGCGCCCCGCAGGACGCCCGTGATCGTAGGTCCACTGGGCGATGCTTTCATCCGCCGCAAACACACTGCCGGCCATGGACCGCACCGCGTCGCCGGGATCCGGCAGGGCCAGGGCGACCCGGGCCTCGAACACGGCAGCGAAAGTGCGTAGCGCCACCTGGGTGATCTGTTCGACCGTCAACGCTGCCGACAAGTCCCGCGCCAACAGCGCCAAGGAAGTGGCCCGCCGCTCCCGGGCGGCCGCTGTCCGCGCCTCATGACGCAGGCGCGCGGTCAATTGCCCGGTGATCAGGGCAATCCCCAGCATCAAGGCGAAGGTGAAGAAATACTGGGTATCGTTGACCGTGAACGACCACACCGGCTGCACGAAAAAGAAGTCGAAACACAGGACCGCAAGCATCGCCGCCCAGATCCCGGGGCCGCGTCCCAGGCGCAGCGCCACCAGCACCACGGTCAGCAGGAACAGCATGACCACGTTGGCCGGGTCGAAAACCTGCAGTAACAGGGCCGCCAACGCCGTGGCCGCGAAACAGGCCAGGGTGGCCCAGAAATACGCCAACCCGCGACCCACGCTCGGCTCGGGCGCCACTTGAGGTTTTGCCGCCACCTTCGGCAACGCCCCCTGGGCAATGACAATCTGGTCGATCTGCGGGTGCTGGCGGCTGATCCGATCGCTGACCGACTGGTGCCAGAACCGCCAGCGCCGACGCGGCCGATGGCCGAGCAACAGGCGGTTGGCATTGCGCTCCCGGGCGCAGGCGACCAGGGCATCGGCAACGTCGATGCCGGCGAGGATCGCCGTGTCGGCACCGAACTCGGCGGCCAGCGCCAGGGTCTTCATCGCCTGGCTTCGGCGCCCCGCCACCGACCGGCGTGCCGTGGACGACTCGACGTGCACCACGATCCAGTCCGCCTCGAGCTTCTGCGCCAGACGCGCCGCTTCGCGCACCAGGCGTTCGTCCTCGGGCACTCCGGCAATCCCCACCAGCAGGCGCTCGCGGGCGGCCCACAGGGTGTCGATGGAGCGCTCGCGACGATAGACACGCATCTGCGCATCGACCCGGTCGGCGGTACGTCGCAGGGCCAGCTCGCGCAACGCCAGCAGGTTGCCCTTGCGAAAAAAGTGCCGCGATGCCCGCTCGGCCTGGGGCGCGAGGTACACCTTACCGTCCTTGAGGCGTTGCAGCAGTTCATCGGGCGGCAGATCGACCAGCAGCACTTCGTCGGCACCGTCGAACAGATGATCCGGCACGGTTTCCCGGACGCGGGTCCCGATGATGCCGCTGACCAGGTCGTTGAGGCTTTCCAGGTGCTGGACGTTCAGGGTACTCCAGACATCGATCCCGGCCCGCAACAGCTCCTCGACGTCCTGCCAGCGCTTGGGGTGGCGCGAGCCGGGGACATTGCTGTGGGCCAGCTCGTCCACCAGCAGCACCGCCGGGCAACGGGCCAGGGCGGCATCCAGGTCGAACTCCGGCAATCTGCCGCCCCGGTGTTGCAGGGTATGACGCGGCAGTTGCTCCAGCCCTTCGAGCAAGGCCGCGGTGTCGCTGCGGCCGTGGGTCTCGACGATACCGGCGACCACCTCGCGCCCCTGCGCCTGCTCGCGGCGGGCCGCCTGGAGCATGGCGCAGGTTTTCCCGACGCCGGCGTTGGAACCGAAGTAGATGCGCAAACGGCCGCGTCGGGCGGCCTGTTCGTCCTGTTGCAGTTTCTCCAGCAGCGCATCCGGGTCGGGACGACCGTCGCGGGATGTGTCGTTCAAAGCCATGTCATTCCTTGTGCCCCCATTGCTCGCGAAGCCACTCCTTGTGAACGGATCCCGCGAACGTTGCCCTGTGGCGAGCAGGCGAGCCCCCTCGCCACACGGTCATCCGGCCTATACCAGCCCCAGCCCCGCCAGCAGCATATCGATCAGCTTGATCCCGGCGAACGGCACCAGCACGCCCCCCAGCCCATAGATCAGCAGGTTGCGGTTGAGCAACGCCGCCGCGCCGATGGCCCGGTAGGTCACCCCCTTGAGCGCCAGGGGAATCAGCACCACGATGATCAGCGCGTTGAAGATCACCGCACTGAGAATCGCCGAGTTCGGGCTGCTCAGGTGCATCACATTCAGCGCCGCCAACTGGGGATAAGTCGCCACGAACGCGGCAGGCACAATAGCAAAATACTTCGCCACGTCATTGGCGACGCTGAAGGTGGTCAGCGCGCCCCGGGTCATCAGCATCTGCTTGCCCACCTCGACCACTTCGATCAGCTTGGTCGGGTTGCTGTCCAGGTCGACCATGTTTCCGGCTTCCTTGGCCGCCTGGGTGCCGCTGTTCATCGCCACGGCGACATCGGCCTGGGCCAGTGCCGGGGCATCGTTGGTGCCGTCGCCGGTCATCGCCACCAGCTTGCCCTGGGCCTGGTAGTCGCGGATCAACTGCAACTTGTCTTCCGGGCGGGCTTCGGCGAGAAAATCATCGACCCCGGCCTCCGCCGCAATCGCCGCCGCGGTCAGGTGATTGTCGCCGGTGATCATCACCGTCTTGATACCCATGCGCCGCAGCTCGCAAAAACGCTCCTTGATCCCGCCCTTGACGACATCCTTGAGCTCGATCACTCCCAGGGCCCGCGCGCCCTCGCACACCACCAGCGGCGTGCTGCCCCGCCGCGCGACTTCATCCACCCGGGTTTGCAGTGCCACGGGAAAACCGCCGCCGAGGGCTTCCACATGCCGACGGATCGCATCGGCGGCCCCCTTGCGGATCACCCGCCCATCGGCCAGGTCGACGCCGCTCATGCGGGTCTGCGCGGTAAACGTCACAAAGCTGGCAGCCAGGCGATCGAGATCCGGCTCGGGCAGCTCGAATTTCTGCCGGGCCAAGGCAACGATACTTCGCCCTTCCGGGGTTTCATCGGCCAGGGAAGCCAACTGCGCCGCCAGTGCCACTTCACTGTCCCTGATCCCGGGAGCGGCCAGGAAAGCACTGGCCTGACGGTTGCCCA
The DNA here is from genome assembly GCF_018326065.1 of Pseudomonas sp. Ost2. Taxonomy (NCBI): domain Bacteria; kingdom Pseudomonadati; phylum Pseudomonadota; class Gammaproteobacteria; order Pseudomonadales; family Pseudomonadaceae; genus Pseudomonas; species Pseudomonas sp. Ost2. The sequence continues at coordinate 5,810,178 of NZ_AP021904.1, forward strand.
GGGTGATGGTGCCGGTCTTGTCCAGCAGCAACACGTCCACATCCCCCGCCGCCTCCACCGCCCGCCCCGAGGTGGCGATCACGTTGGCCGCCATCATCCGACTCATGCCCGCCACGCCGATGGCCGACAACAGGCCGCCGATGGTGGTGGGGATCAGGCACACCAGCAATGCCACCAGCACCGTCGCGCTGACGACATTGCCCGTACCGCTCATGCTCACGGCAAAGATCGAATACGGACTGAGGGTGACGATGACCAGCAGGAACAGCGCGGTCAGCCCCACCAGCAGAATGGTCAACGCCACTTCGTTGGGCGTCTTCTGCCGTTTGGCGGACTCGACCATGGAAATCATCCGGTCGAGGAAGGATTCGCCGGGGTTGACGCTGATGCGCACCACCAGCCAGTCCGACAGTACTCGCGTGCCGCCGGTGACCGAGGAGAAATCGCCACCGGCCTCGCGGATCACCGGTGCCGACTCGCCGGTGATCGCGCTTTCGTCCACCGACGCCACGCCCTCGATGACGATGCCGTCCAGCGGCACCAGATCGCCGGCCTCGATCAGCACCACGGCGTCCTTGCGCAGATCGCTGGCCTGCACCGGTAGCCATCTGGCGCCGTGGTGCGGCTGGTTCAGCAACTTGGCCAGGGTCTGGCGCTTCATGCCACGCAAGCTGGCGGCCTGGGCCCGGCTGCGTCCCTCGGCCAGGGCCTCGGCGAAGTTGGCGAAGAGCACGGTGAACCACAGCCACAGGCAGATGCTCAGGATAAAGCCGCTGGAGGCCTCGCCCTGACCGCCCCATGACTGGAACCACAACAGGGTGGTCAACAGACTGCCCAGGTAGACCACGAACATCACCGGGTTCTTCCACTGGGCCTGCGGCAAGAGTTTCCTGAAGGCATCCAGGCCCGCCGCGAGCAGCAGAGCACGGTCGAACAACGGCAAACGGACTTTCATTTCACTCATGGTGGTTCTCTTGTTCACTGACCGCGAGAGGGAGCTGGCGCGATGCCGCCAGGGCGTCCAGCGCCAGGTTGAGTTGCAGCACATTGACCCGTGGCTCGCCCAGCAGGCCGAAGGTGCGCCCGGCGGTATGAGCCCGGACCAGCTTCAGCAGCCCGTCCTCGGGCAACTGCCGCAGGCGGGCAACCCGCCGGGCCTGGATCAGTGCATTGGCGACCGAGATATGCGGGTCCAGGCCGGAGGCCGAGGCCGTGACCGCGTCGACCGGCACCTGGGCCTGCGGGTCCAGGCCATTGAGGCGACGGTAGGCTTCGACCCGCTCCCGGACCGCGTCCAGCAAGCGCTGGCTGATCGGGCCGAGGTTGCTGGCGCCGCTCAGGCCGGCGTTGTACGGCGTGGTGACGGTCTTGGCCGGATCGCTTGGATCGGTGCCCTGAGTCACGCTCGGCCGTGACTGGAAGTACTCCGGGCGATCGAACTGCTGGCCGATCAGCAACGAGCCGACCACCCGTCCGTCACGCTCCAGCAGGCTGCCCCCGGCCTGGAACGGAAACAGCAGGTTGGCCGCCACGGTGGTGACCAGCGGATAGGCCAGGCCGGTCAGCAACATGAAAAACGCCGAGGACACCAGCACCGGCCGCAACAGGCCTCGCAGCAGCGATGGGGTCGCCACCTGCGTTGACGTGGAAATACGCGTTGTCATGGGTTCATCCTCACTTGTAGGTCTGGCCGGAGAGCAGTTGCAGTTGCTCGACGATCGGCCCCAGCGCGAGCGCCGGCAAGAAGGTCAGGCCGCCGACCACCAGCACCACGAACACCACCAGGAACATGAACAGCGGTGTCGCGGTGGGAATGGTCCCGGCACCGGCCGGCGTGCTCTTTTTCATGGCCAGGCAGCCGGCGACCGCCAGCATCGGCAGCATGGTGAAGAAGCGTCCGAGCAGCATTGCCAGGCCGATGGTGGTGTTGAAGAACGGTGTGTTGGCATTCAGCCCGGCGAATGCCGAACCGTTGTTGGCAGTACCGGACGTGTAGGCGTAGAGCACTTCGCTGAAACCGTGGGGGCCGACATTGTTGAGGCTGTCCAGGGTCGCTGGCCAGAGTGCCGCCAGGGCGCTGAAACCGAGGATGCAGATCGGATGCGCGAGCACCGACAGCATCACCAGTTTCATCTCCCGGGCCTCGATGCGCTTGCCGAGGAATTCCGGGGTCCGGCCGATCATCATGCCCACCAGGAACACGGTCAGCAGGGCGTACTGGATCAGGTTGATAAAGCCCACGCCATCGCCGCCGAACACGCAGTTGAGCATCATCTGCGCCATGGGCACGAAGCCGCCCATGGGCATCAGCGAATCATGCATGGCATTGACCGAACCGGTGGTGGCGCCGGTGGTGGTGGCAATGAACAGGCTGGTATCGGCGATACCGAAACGCAGTTCCTTGCCTTCCATGTTGCCGCCACTCTGGAACGCCGACAGCGACTGGTCCGCCCCCAACCGGGTGAGCAAAGGGTTACCGCCCTGCTCGGCACTGAAGACCACCGCCAGGAAACCGATGAACATCACCAGGAAGGTGCCGAAGAAGACCCAGCCCTGGCGACGCCGGACCAGCATGCTACCGAACGCATAGGTCAGCGCCGAGGGAATCAGCAGCATGCTCAGGATATGCAGGGCATTGGTCAGCGGGGTCGGGTTTTCGAACGGATGGGCAGCGTTCATGCCAAAGAAACCACCGCCGTTGGTGCCGATATGCTTGATCGATTCGAAGCTCGCCACCGCACCGACGATCACCTGTTGTCGCGCGCCTTCCAGGGTGCTCGCCAGTGCCTCGGACGACAGGGTCTGGGGCATGCCCTGCCAGACATAGACCAGTGCCATGACCAGGCACAACGGCAGCATCACCCGGTACAGGATGCGGGTGAAGTCCACCCAGTAGTTGCCGATATCCGCCGAGCGGGACCGGCTCAGGCCACGGATGAAACCGGCCGCCGCGACAACGCCGGCGGTGGCGCCGACAAACATCAGGAAGGTGATCACCGCCATCTGGCTGAAGTTGGACAGGCTGGTCTCGCCCGAATAGGCCTGCCAGTTGGTATTGGTGATAAACGAGGCGGCGGTGTTGAACGCCAGGTCCGGGCTCTGGGCAGCCAGGCCCAGCGGGTTGATCGGCATCGTCCCCTGCAGGCGCAACAGCAGGTAGCCGAGCAGCATCATCGCGCCGTTGGACAGCAACAACGCCGAACCGTAGCGGGCCCAGCCCATGGTTTCGCCGGGGTCGACACCGAGCAGCCGATAGGTCGCGCGCTCCGCCCAGCCATGACCGGTGCCGCAGAAGACGCGGGTCAGCCAGCGCCCCATCAATACCGCGAGCCCGGTCATCAACCCGAGGATCAGCGCGTATTCCAGTAATACGGTCAACATGTCGAAGCTCCGTTCAAATCTTGTTCAAGGCGACAATGAACAAGGCTGTCGCGCCGAAAAACACCAGGGTCGTGCCGACGAAAATCAGGTCGTACATGGTCGATGTCCTTGCCCGGTACGGGAGGTGAGGGCTGCGCGGGCAGCCGCTGTCGAAACGTGCGGGTTCATCAGAAGTCTTCTGCGCGGATCAGCGCATAACCCAGGTAGGCGAACAGCCCGACGGCACCGAGCCCGCTGATCAGGTAGATAAGTTTGAGTGTCAACACGATGCTTCCCCTTGCTCAGTCGAAGCGTCCAGGGCGGACGCAGGCGGGGGAATTCCAGGCACCGGACATCGGGTCCGGGCCAGCCTGAATCCCCACCTCCCAGCGTAGGGAAGGCGGTATCAAGGGCGGGCACTGATTGCAGCGGGGAATGTTAAGACGGCGTATAGAAACAACCCGTGCCCTTCCCGCGGGAAGGGCGCGGGACACACAGGATCAGGGCTTGATCGGCAACCAGATCTCGACCTTGCCGGTGCCTTTTTCCGGGTTGAAGTCAGCGCTGTAGCGCTCGAACTCCGGCGCATCGGCGGCCTTGTGGCCGGAGGTGGGCAGCCACTGCTGCCAGATCGCCTCGAAGGTCTGCTTGAGGGTGTCGAGGGATCCCTGGTGCTCGAAAACCGCATAGTGCTGGGGTTGCACTTCCACCCAGCGATACAGGTCGGGCAGGTCGTCCAGCTTGCTGATGGCTACCCCGGCGATGTACTCGAAACCACCCTGGCCGTCTGGATTGCAGCAGATACCGTACGTCTCCTCGCCCACCTGGCCGGGTACATTTCCGATATGCGGTATGAAGGCGTCCCACAGATCGGGGATGGTCCCGGACGTGTCGGCGGTAAAACGCCCGCCCAATCCCGCGATCAATTGAAAGTGACCATGCTCGAAGCGTGGCGGTGACAGTGCGTGGCTAGATGCGTCGTCCATGGGTACTGAGCTCCGTAGGAAAAGTGGTGCGCATCGCAGTATAGAAGCAAAAAATAGGCTGGACAGAGTGCCATCAGCGCCTTTATCTTCAGCGCCGCAGGCCACCGCAGTGGCCGACGTCGCTCGGACGGTTCCGGGCGCTTACGTATTCAGAGGCCACCATGGCAGACCAAGGTTCGCCGCGCCGTTTCTCGCGCATCGATCGACTCCCCCCGTATGTATTCAATATCACTGCCGAGCTGAAGATGGCCGCCCGTCGTCGTGGCGAAGACATCATCGACTTGAGCATGGGCAACCCCGACGGTGCGACTCCGCCGCATATCGTCGAGAAGCTGGTGACCGTCGCCCAGCGCGAAGACACCCATGGCTACTCCACCTCCAAGGGCATCCCACGGCTGCGCCGGGCGATTTCCCACTGGTACAAGGACCGCTACGACGTCGAGATCGACCCGGAAAGCGAAGCCATCGTCACCATCGGTTCGAAAGAGGGCCTGGCGCACCTGATGCTCGCCACCCTCGACCAGGGCGACACCGTGCTGGTGCCCAACCCCAGCTATCCGATTCATATCTACGGCGCGGTGATTGCCGGCGCCCAGGTGCGCTCGGTGCCGCTGGTACCGGGCGTGGACTTCTTCGCCGAGCTGGAGCGGGCCATCCGTGGCTCGATCCCCAAGCCGAAGATGATGATTCTCGGCTTCCCGTCGAACCCGACCGCGCAATGCGTGGAACTGGACTTCTTCGAACGGGTGATCGCCCTGGCCAAGCAGTACGACGTGCTGGTGATCCACGACCTGGCCTACGCCGACATCGTCTACGATGGCTGGAAAGCCCCGTCGATCATGCAGGTGCCGGGGGCCAAGGACATCGCGGTGGAGTTCTTCACCCTGTCCAAGAGCTACAACATGGCGGGCTGGCGGATCGGCTTCATGGTCGGCAACCCCGAGCTGGTCAGCGCCCTGGCGCGGATCAAGAGCTACCACGACTATGGCACCTTCACCCCGCTGCAAGTGGCGGCCATCGCCGCGCTGGAAGGCGATCAACAGTGCGTGCGGGATATCGCCGAACAGTATCGGCAGCGCCGCAATGTGCTGGTCAAGGGCCTGCACGAGCTGGGCTGGATGGTCGAGAATCCGAAGGCGTCGATGTATGTCTGGGCGAAGATTCCCGAGGCCTATGCACACCTGGGATCGCTGGAGTTTGCCAAGAAGCTGCTGGCCGAGGCCAAGGTCTGCGTCTCGCCGGGTGTCGGTTTCGGCGAATACGGCGATGATCATGTGCGCTTTGCCCTGATCGAGAACCAGGACCGGATCCGCCAGGCCGTGCGCGGTATCCGCGCGATGTTCCGGGCTGATGGCCTGGTGAAGAAAGCCGAAGGCTGAGTTTGCCCTTTCTCCGAGGGAGCAGACTCATGTGGGAGCGGGCTTGCCCGCGAAGCTTCTGATGGCCTCAAGGCCTTCTTCGCGGGCAAGCCCGCTCCCACAATCGGCCACCCGCTCCATTGGCCGGGTGATCAGACCACCAGCGACAGCAGCATGATGAAGCCCAGGCCCACCACCGACAGGATGGTTTCCATCGCGGTCCAGGTCTTGAAGGTCTCGGCCACGGTCATGTTGAAATACTGCTTCACCAGCCAGAATCCCGCATCGTTGACGTGAGACAGGATCAACGAGCCCGCCCCTGTTGCCAGCACCAGCAGTTCACGATTGACCCCGGGAATCAGGTCCACCACCGGCATCACGATACCGGCCCCGGTGATGGTCGCCACCGTCGCCGACCCCGTCGCGACGCGAATCACCGCCGCCACCAGCCAGGCCAGCAGGATCGGCGAGATCTGCGCATTTACCGCGATATGGCCGATCACGTCGCCCACGCCGCTGGTCACCAGCATCTGCTTGAAACCACCGCCGGCGCCAATGATCAGAATGATCGCCGCCGTAGGCGCCAGGCTCGCGTCCAGCAATTTGAGGATGCGTTTGGAATCCATGCCCTGGCGCTTGCCGAAGGTGTACAGCGCCAGCAGCAAGGCCAGCAGCAGGGCGCTGATCGGGTGGCCGATCATGTCCATCCAGATACGGAAGAAATGCCCGTCCGGCAGGGCGATATCGGCAAAGGTCTTGAGCAGCATCAGGAACACCGGCAGCAACACGGTGACCAGGGTCACGCTGAAGCTCGGCAGGCTGCTGGATTCCGGCTCGCGGGCCAGTTGGTCGACCAGTTCCTGGTTCGGGTTGCCCGGAATGTACCTGGCGATAAAAGAGCCGTAGATCGGACCGGCAATGATGGCGGTCGGCAGGGCGACGATCAGGCCGTAGAGGATGGTCTTGCCGATATCGGCGTTGAACACGCCGATCGCCAGCAGCGGCCCCGGATGCGGCGGCACCAGGCCATGCACCGCGGACAGGCCGGCCAGCAACGGAATGCCGATCTTGATCAACGACACACCGGTGCGCCGCGCGACGATGAACACCAGCGGGATCAGCAGCACGAAGCCGATTTCGAAGAACAGCGGAATCCCCACCAGGAACGCCGCGAACATCATCGCCCACTGCACCCGCTCCTTGCCGAAGGCGCGGATCAGGGTCTGGGCGATCTGGTCGGCGCCCCCCGAGTCGGACATCATCTTGCCGAGCATCGTCCCCAGCGCGAGGATGATTCCGACAAACCCGAGCACCCCGCCGAAACCGTCCTGGAAGGCCTTGATGATCTTGTCCGCCGGCATGCCCGAGGTCAGGCCGAGGAACGCCGAGGCAATGATCAGGGCAATGAAGGGGTGGGTCTTGAAGCGGGTGATCAGCACGATCAGCCCGATAATGGTGACCACTGCATCCAGGAGCAGATAGGTCTCGTGGGACAATCCAAACATAAGGTGTCTCCTGCTTGTTGTTTTTATCGTATTCGTGAGTGAAGGACAGCTTTCAGGACAGCGCTATCTTTTCCAGCCAGCATTTTTTATCCGGTAATCAGGCCGTGCGCTCCAGGCCATGGGCCTGCCACCAGCGACTGGCCGATTGCGCCAGTTGCGCCACTTCCCGGGTCGCATCGAGCGCCAGGGTCAGCGGTTCGCCCACCGGCGACTCAAGGGCGGCGAACTGGCTGTCGATCAGGGTCCCCGGCATGAAATGACCGGGACGATGATTGACCCGCTCGGCGGCGACAGCCGGGGTCAGTTCGAGAAACACGAAGCCCAGGCCCGGCACGGCGCCGCGCAGGCGTTCGCGGTAGCGCAGCTTCAGCGCCGAACAGGTCAGTACCGGGCGCTGGCCGGCGGCCACGGCACGCCGCAGTTCGTCGCACAGGCTGTCGAGCCAGCCGGCACGGTCTTCATCGGTGAGGGGAGTGCCGGCGCTCATCTTGGCGATGTTCGCGGCGGGGTGAAAACTGTCGCCTTCGATCAGGGTGGCCGCGCTGAGCTGGCAGATAGCCTCGCCCACGCTGGATTTGCCGCAACCGGAAACACCCATGATAACCAGGGCAGTGATGGGTTGACTCATGTAACACCTCAGCACGCAGACAGCGCTGTCTTTGCCAGAGCTTTCAATATTGCAAAAGCAAAGCACAAAACACGCGTCGCCGACGCCTTCTTGTCATTTTTATGGGTTGCCGCGGTCAAGCTTTCCAACAGGACCAGGCGAGTTCAGGCAAACCGCGCCCGGGCATTTGCAGGCCCGTCGAGACAGCGCTACCTTAGTGCCTCGAATTTTGTTTGGCAAGCCGTCCGATGACCTCGACCAAGAACGACAAGAATCCCCGTACCACGGGACGTCCCACCCTCAATGAAGTCGCGCGCCTCGCCGGTGTCAGCCCGATCACCGCGTCCCGGGCCCTGCGCGGGATCAGCAGCGTGGCCACGGAACTGGTGGAAAAAGTCCGACGGGCGGCCGATGAGCTGAACTACGTGGTCAATCCGGCGGCCCGCGCCCTGGCCTCGGCCCAGAGCCATTCGGTGGTGGTACTGGTGCCGTCGCTGTCCAACCTGCTGTTCATCGATACCCTCGAAGCCATCCACAAGGTCCTGCGGCCCCGCGGCTTCGAAGTGCTGATCGGCAACTACCACTATTCCCGCGACGAAGAAGAAAACCTGCTGCGCAACTACATGGCCTACCAGCCCCGTGGCCTGCTGCTGACCGGCTTCGACCGCTCGGAAAGCGCCCGGCGGATGATCGAGGCGAGCAATGTGCCGTGCGTGTACATGATGGACCTGGACCCTGGCGCCGGCGTGAACTGCGTCGGTTTCTCCCAGCAGAGCGCCGGGGCCACGGCCGCCGAGCACCTGATCTCCCGTGGTCGGCGACGCCTGGCCTATATCGGCGCGCAACTCGACCAGCGCACCCTGCTGCGCGGCGAAGGCTTCCGCCGGGCGCTGCAGGCGGCCGGGCTCTACGACCCGGACCTGGAACTGCTGACGCCGCGTCCGTCGTCGGTGGGCCTGGGTGGCGAACTGTTCCTGCAATTGATGAGCAGCCATCCACAGGTCGACGCGATCTTCTTCGGCAACGACGACCTGGCCCAGGGCGCCTTGCTCGAAGCCATGCGCTGCGGCATCAAGGTGCCGGAACAAGTGGCGGTGCTGGGCTTCAACGACCTGCCCGGCTCGGCCTTCATGGTGCCGCGCCTGAGCAGCATCCGCACCCCGCGCGAAGCCATCGGCCAGCGCGCGGCCGAGCAGATGCTCAACCTGATGGCCGGTAATCCCGTGCCCCAGCCAGTGGTGGACATGGGCTTCGAATTGATGGTGCGCGAGAGCAGTTGAGACTCACCAAGGGCTGGCCGACGGTCGGTCAGCCCTCCCCCGGCCACTGCCCCCACGATACCTCTGGCCTGACTCGTGATCGCACGGGGAGCCGCAGGTCCGGCGATACCGTACAAGGCCGGGGATTTTCAGGCAGGGTTCGGACAATGGTCTACTGTGAGTATTCACCGAACCGTCATCTCCCTGTCAGAGTTCCTACTAGGAAGTCAGTATGAATCCGCTCAGAGTCCTGCTTACAGGCGCCTGTGGCCGTATTGGCAAGACCTTTTTCCTGGCTGCGCAGAACCGCTATGACTTTGTCCTCGCCGACCGCCACCAACCGGACTTTGCCATCGGCGAGCATCGTTTCGTCCGCCTCGACCTGGACGACAAGGACGAGGTAGGCGCGCTGGTCGAGGGTATCGACGTGGTGGTGCACCTGGCAGGCATTCCCTACGCGGACTCTTCCTTCGAAGAACTGCTGCCCAACAACATCATGGCCACCACCTACCTCCTGGAAGCCGCCGCCAGGGCCAGGTGCAAGCGCGTGGTGTTCGCCAGCAGCGCGCAGGCCATCGAAGGTTACGCGCAGGATCGCCAGGTCACCCCGGGCATGCCGGTGATGCCCGCCAACCTGTATGGCGTGAGCAAATGTTATGGCGAGGCCTTGTGTGCGTTCTATGCCACCCGTCGGGGCCTGTCGACCATCGCCCTGCGCATCGGCGCCTTCGAGTTCCCCGACAGCCAGGACCTGCACGACGTCGACCTGAACACCTGGCTCAGCCCGCGCGATGCCGTGCAACTGCTGCAACGGGCCATTGAAGTGGAGGACGTCCAGCACCTGGTGGCCCACGGCATTTCCGACAACCGCTTCAGGCGCCTGGACCTGAGCGAGACCACCCGGGTCCTGGGCTATCAACCGCTGGACGACAGCTTCCAGACCTTCGCTATCCCCGTACCCGTGCAGGCACTCCACCGCTGAAGAGCGATTCGGCCATCCGCCGCGACGGATGGCCGCCCCTTCAGAGAGAGTTGACGTACACCGACTTGGACACCAGGTACGGTTCCAGGGCCTCCGGTCCGCCTTCGGAGCCGTAGCCCGAATCCTTCACGCCACCGAACGGCATCTCGGCCCAGGGCGTCATCGCCTGGTTGATCCACAACATGCCGGACTCGACCCGCTGGGTCAGGCGATGCACGTTGGCGAACGAACGCGTGAAGGCGTAGGCGGCCAGGCCATACGGCAGCCTGTTGGCTTCAAGAATGGCCTCGTCGAGCGAATCGAATCCGCGAATGGCGGCAACGGGACCGAAGGGTTCGTTGTTGAACACATCGGCGTCGAGAGGAACATCCGCCAGTACGGTCGGCGCGAAGAAGTTACCCGTGGTGCCGATCCGCTCGCCGCCGGTCTCCAGGCGTGCCCCGCTGGCCAGCGCACTCTCGACCACCCGGCCCATCGCGGTCAGGCGACGGCTGTTGGCCAGGGCGCCCAGGGTGGTATCCGCCTCGAGACCGTTGCCGACGTTCAGGCCCTGCGCATACCGGACCATCTCCCGGGTGAATTCGGCGCGGATGCTGTTGTGCACCAGGAAACGCGTCGGCGAGATGCACACCTGCCCGGCATTGCGGAACTTCGCGCCGGCCATGGCCTTGACCGCCGCCGTCACGTCCGCGTCCTCGGCAATGATCACCGGCGCATGCCCGCCCAGTTCCATGGTGGCGCGTTTCATATGCTGGCCGGCGAGCGCCGCCAGGTGCTTGCCCACGGGGGTCGAACCGGTAAAGGTCACCTTGCGGATCACCGGGTGCGCGATCAGGTAGGACGAGATCTGCGCCGGGTCGCCGAAAACCAGCCCGACCACACCGGCCGGCACGCCGGCGTCGACAAAGGCCTGCAACAATGCCGCCGGCGATGCCGGGGTTTCCTCGGGGGCCTTGACCAGGAAGGAGCAGCCGGTTGCCAGGGCGGCGCTGAGCTTGCGCACCACCTGGTTGACCGGGAAGTTCCACGGCGTGAAGGCCGCGACCGGGCCGACCGGTTCGCGCACCACCGTCTGCTGCACGGCCAGGTTGCGCGACGGGACGACGCGACCGTAGACCCGCCGCCCTTCGTCGGCGAACCACTCGATGATGTCCGCGGCGGAATTCACTTCCACACGCGACTCGGCGAGCGGCTTGCCCTGCTCCTGGGTCATCAGTTGCGCGATGGTTTCGGCCCGCTCGCGAACCAGCGCCGCGGCCTTGCGCATGATCAGCGCGCGCTCGTTGGCCGGGACCCAGCGCCAGTTGTCAAAACCACGCTGGGCAGCCGCCAGGGCGAGATCGAGATCGGCGATGTCGGCATGGGCGACCTTGCCGATCACCAGGCCGGTGGCCGGATTCAGCACGTCGAGGGTCTTGCCGCTGCGGGCATCGCACCACACGCCGTCGATCAGGAGCCGGGTGTTCACGTAGCTTGCGTTTGTCATCAGTACTCTCCAGTTCAGATGGCCAATTCAGATGGCTGCATCGAGGGGTCATGGCGTCAGAACACCGACCAGTGCAATCACTATCGGGCCGGACTGCAAATGAAATTTCCCGCCGCCCGAGCGGCAAGCACGGCGGCAAGGGTTTTCCGCTTGCCGGCCAGGGACTGCAGGTCTGTATCGGCCAGAGCGCGACAGACCGGGCTTTGTAGCAATCGGCATACAAATTGCTCGTAGCCGAGGGTATTCTCAAACCCAGGTGTTTATCCCATGTTGGTCAATGCCCGCAACCAGACTCACGCGATCCAGCCGTCGAACCGTTCCGACCTGGATCCGACCACCGCCGCCAATAACGCGCTTTCCAGCGGTTTTGTGCAAAGCGCCCAGGCCGCCGCCGGCCTTACCTCGGCCCCGGCCGCCCAGAACGCCGCCAACAAGGCGGCCGACAAGGTGGCCGATAACGTCAACGCCGCGTTCGCCAAGACCCGCGTACACCTCCAGGCCAAGGTGCCGGATGTGGCCGCTGCCGCGACCATGACCGCCACCCCGCCGACCACCCGCACCGCACCCACTGCCACCAGTAATGACAGTGATGCGATGAAGGAATTCAAGGATTACATGAGCAAGTCGCCGGTCGAGCGCCTGCGCGAACAGATGCTCAAGGAACAGGGGCTGACCGAGGAAAGCTTCAACGCCTTGCCACCGGAACAGCAGCAGGCGATCAACAACAAGATTGCCGAGCGCATCAAGGAACAGTTCAGCGCCCAGACCGACAAGAACAGCCCGAACCCGGTCGACAAGCAGGCTGCCAGCGCGTTCCTGGCGACCAACAACTAACCGCGGGAGCGGGTTGATGTGGGAGCGGGCCTGCGTGGGAGCGGGCGTGCCCGTGAAGAGGCCCTCGAGAGCGGCAAAAGCCTCGGGGGCTAGCCCCCTCCCACACAGACTCAGGGCAACTGCAATGTCGCGTTGATCTGGCTGATCGCATCCACCACATGCTTGGAGCCCTGCTGGATTTCCAGGATCGCTTCCCCCGCCTCGTTCGCCAGTTCCACTCCGCGCCCCGTTCGACTCAGGCTCGACTGCATGCTGCTCACCGCGCTGTGGGACAGTTCGTGGTTCTTGCTGACCACCGCGACGATCTCCAGCGTCGCCTGGCTGGTGCGCGCCGCCAGGCTGCGTACCTCGTCGGCCACTACAGCGAAACCGCGTCCGTGCTCACCGGCCCGCGCCGCCTCGATCGCCGCATTGAGGGCCAGCAGGTTGGTCTGGTCGGCGATGCCGCGAATGGTCTGGACGATGGTGCCGATGATGTCGGACTGACGGTTCACCGCATCGATGCTTTCGGCGGCGTCATTCAGGTTGCGGGAAATCTCCTGGATGATTTCCACCGTCTGCTGCACCACCTGGGACCCCTTCTGGGCACAGGCGTCGTTCTGTACGGAAGTGCTGTGCGCCGACTCCGCCGCCGATTGCAGGCTGATCACCTGGGAGGTGATATCGCTGGCGAACTTCACCACCTTGTACAGACGGCCCTTGGAATCGAAGATCGGGTTGTAGGAGGCTTCCAGGTACACCGTATGCCCATGCTTGTCGACGCGCTCGAAACGCCGCGAATGATATTCGCCGCGATTGAGCGACGCCCAGAAGGCCTTGTAGCCCTGGGACTCGCTCTCGCTGCGATGGCAGAACATACTGTGGTGCTGGCCCACCACTTCGTTGAGCGAGTAGTGCATGGTCTTGAGGAAGTTCTCGTTGGCGGTGATCACCCGGCCGTCCGGGCTGAACTCGATCAACGCCATGGAACGTCCCAGTGCATTGACGATGCTCTGGTTCTCATGTTCGTAGTGAATGCGTTGGGTAATATCCGACGCCACCTTGATCACACTTTCTACCTGCCGGTCGGCATTGATCACCGGCATGTAACTGGCCTCCAGCCAGACTTCCCGGCCATTCTTGTCGAGCCGCAGGAAGGTCCCGCTCAGCGGCTCGCCACGGGCCAGGTCGCGCCAGAAGCGGGCGTAGTCCTCGCTCTTGGCAAAGTCCTCTTCGCAGAAGATCCGATGATGTTTGCCACGGATCTCATCCGCCGAATAGCCCATGACCTTGCAGAAGTTTGCATTGGCTTCGAGGATATGACCGTCTGGCGTGAACTCGATCATGGCCATGGAACGACCAATCGCCGCCAACTTGGCGTTGGCCTCGGACAGCGCGCAGGAAAAGCGTTGAATTTCCAGCAGGTCGGACTTGCGATGAGAATCAAACATGGCTCAAATCCCTTTAGCACTGTCGAAAGACACTCGGAGTTGATAACTTCGCTTCAGTAAACACGCTCTTTATCGCCAAACCACCTGACAGGCACACTCCCACCGCCCGGGGGCAGTAACAGAGCATTGAACGATGTTTGATCCGGGTATCCCTGGGTATCGTTCTCATCAAGCTATCCGTGACTCAACGTCCTGATTGCACAGGCAATCTTCCTCAGAACAACAGCTTGTCGTTTATGCAGGACATAAACATGGCTACTTGGGGGACAGTAATAAGCACGCGTTTGATGGCATTCCTCATACAATCCTGCCCAAGAGCATAGACAGCCGCGGGCCGGATGCAAGCCAATCGCCAGCTACTCCTGCCGGCAACAGTACCGAGACATTACCGAGGGTGATTCAACCCAGCATATCGAACAACGCCGTCACCGCCGCCGAGTTCGTGCCGGCCACCGAAGCCACCAGCGCGAACCGGCGCTCGACGGGGGTTTCCAGACGCAGGATGCGCAGCCCCTTGCGCTCCTTCGGCAAGGTCAGCTCCGGCACCAGGCTCACCCCGAGGTTCTCCCGCACCAGGGCAAAGGCGCTGTTCCACTCGCGGACTTCAACCCTTATATCTTCGAGCCGCAGGCCGGTTTCAGCGGCAATACTGCGCGCATTGACCGTGCAGCCGCCGGTGGCCAGCACAAAGGGTTCGGCGACCAGCTCCGCCAGACTGACACACCCGTCGACACCACGCGCCGCCAGGTGATGCTCGATGGAAACCACCGCGACCCAGCTGTCGCGTCCCAACTCGCGGGCCGCCCGCCCCGGCTCGGGGTTGAGCACGACGCCGACGTCCACCAGTTCACTGGCGAGCATGCTCTCCACCTCATGATCACTGACCTCCAGCGCGACCAACTCGATACCGGGGTGGCGCTGGCGAAAGCGCCGCAACAGCGGCGGCAGCAACGTGCTCAGGACCATGGGAAAACTCGCCAGGCGCAGGGTGCCGTGGGTCAGCCCCCGGGCCCTGTCGACCTGCTGGCGAATCTTCTGCAGCGACCCGAGCATCAGTCGCGCCTCTTCCAGCACCTGCAGGCCGACAGCCGTGGGCACGGCCTGCCGCGCTTCGCGCACGAACAGTTGCGCGCCCAGCCCCTCCTCCATCGCGGCCAGGGCCTGACTGGCCGCCGACTGGGTCATGCCGACCTGCTCGGCGGCACGGCTGATGGTGCCGGTATCGAGGACCGCCACCAGCAGGCGCCAGTGCATCAGGTTCATCATGCCAGTAGCTGCCCTTATGGTTGGTTTATGAAGTATTAATTATACCGGGAGCCAGGGCCAATACGAGAATGCGGGCCCCCATCCCGTCCGCCCTGGAGTCCTCCTTCATGAAGTTGTACTACGCCCCCGAAACCTGTTCGCTGTCACCGCATATCGTGCTGCGCGAACTCGGCCTGCCGTTCGAACTGGTACGGGTCGACAACCGCAGCAAACTCACCGAGCACGGTGACGACTTCCTCGCCATCAATCCCAAGGGGTATGTCGCGGCGCTACAACTGGACAACGGCCAGGTGCTGACCGAAGGCGGCGCCATCGTGCAGTTTCTCGCCGACCTCAAGCCCGACGCCGGGCTGGCGCCGGCCAATGGCAGCTGGCAGCGGGTGCGCCTGCAGGAATGGCTGAACTTCCTCGGCAGCGAGGTCCACGGGACCATGGGCCCACTGTTCAATCCGGCGATCCCCGACGAGGTCAAGGCGATCTTCCGGGCGCGTCTGTTCCAGCGTTTCGCCCTGCTGGAAAACACCCTGGCACGCCAGGACTATCTGCTCGATGACGGCTTCAGCGTGGCGGATATCTACCTGTTCACCGTGATGCGCTGGAACCGCTTCTTCGACATCGACCTGCTGCCCTGGCCGGCGCTGGGCCGCTTCATGGTGCGGATCGGCGCGCGAGCCGCGGTGAAGGCCGCGCTGGAAATCGAGCAGGCCGCCTGACGATCAGCCGACGATCTCCGGCCAGCCGCGGGTCTCGATCAGCGCCAGCAACGCCTGTACGTCCCAGGCCCCCGGCCGATCCCGATCCAGCCGGGGCACCTGGCTGCGCACCGCCTGGTAGATCGAGGCACTGCCCTGCCCCAGCCGCCGTTCTCCACGCAAGTCGACCGCCTGGGCGGCGGCAATCAGTTCGATCGCCGCCTGGGTCTGCAGCAGTCGGGTCAGCTCGCGGGTTTTCTCGATCACCGCCAGGGCCTGGCCGGCGTAGTCTTCCACCCGGTCGGCCACCGGAATGCATACCGCCGGCATCGGATTGGCCAGATGGCCGATCTGCGCCACCAGGGCCGCCGAGGTCCGTTGCAACGCCGCCAGGCCGACATGCCCCGGTGTCTCGATCAGGAAGCGCGGCAGTTCGCTGGAACCCGGCGACAGCAGCTTGGCCAGGCGCTCCGCGGAGCACACCGCCAGTCGGCTGAACGCCAACCCCAGCCCTTCGCTCGCCAACGCCAGATGGGTGCTGTCGAAGTTGGCGTTGGCCAGCACCTGTCCCTCTTCGACAATCAACGCCGGGTTGTCGGCCCCGCTCGCCAGCTCCATCGACAGCGTTTCACGCAGTTGCTCCCAGGCGTGTCGGGCAGCGCCCTGGACCACGCCGCCACAACGAAAGCTCAAGGGATCCTGCAAGCGTCTGGCCGATTGCGGCTGCTCCAGTTCCCCCCCCTTGAGCAGCGCCAGCAACGCAGCGCATTGCCGCGCGTGCCCACTGGCCGGATGCAGTCGCGCCGCCCACGGCTGGAACGGACTGAGGTTGGCCCGGTAGCCTTCACAGGACAACGCCAGCGCCGCCAGCAGCGAATCCAGGGCCCGGTCGGCCTCTGCCAGCAGCAAGGTCCCGAGGCCGACACTGGCGGCATTGGCCGAGACCAGCGCCAGGCCGTCCTTGCCGGACAGCCGCGCGACGGGCAAACCACTGCGGGCCAGGGCCTGCGCCGCCGGCAAACGCTGCCCCTGCCATTGCACCCAACCCTCGCCCAGCAAGCCCAGGCTCAGGTGCGCCAGGGGCGCGAGATCGCTTTCGCCCAGCGATCCGGTCAGGGGTATCTCCGGGCAGATATCGGCATTGAGCAACGCCAGCAGCGCCTGCGCCGTCTCCAGGGAAATCCCAGAACGGCCCTGGGCCAGTCCGGCCAGGCGGGCACAGGCGATCGCCCGTACTTCCTCGCGACTGGCCAGGCGCCCGACACCCACCGCGCGGCCCAGCGGGATCCGCTGCTGCACCGCCGGATCATCCGCCAGCAGACGGATATCCACTGCCGCGCCAAGGCCCGTGGTGACCCCATAGATCGCCTCGCCCGCCTCGGCCCGGGCCAGCAGCAAGCCGTGGGCCGCAGCGATCCGTTGCCGCGCCTGGACGCTGAACCGCAGCGGTGCGCCGTCCCGCGCCACCCGCAACAGCGCCTGTGGGGACAGCCCCTGGCCGTCGAGCTCGATCGTCGTCATGCGAAGCGCAGCCGCTGGCCGATCCCCAGGCGCGCGGCCTTCTGCAACAAGGCGTGGCCCAGGGCGATATCGCTCAGGCTCAAGCCGCGGTGCCAGAACAGAATGCGCTCCTCGGGGCTCTGCCGACCGCTCTTCAAGCCGGCGACGATCTGCCCCAGTTCGGCATGCAGGGTCTGCTCGCTGAGCTTGCCCGCTTCCACGTGGGCCCGCAGCGAACCGAACATCCCGCCCTTGCATTGGCCCCAGTCGTCGACCACCAGCTTGGCCATGATATCGGTCAGCGACAGCTCCACCGCGCTCATGGTGCCGTAGGGCACGACAAAGGCGCCGGGCGCGATCCACTCGGTATGCAGCAACGGTTGCGGCTGGTCCAGGCGCGAGGCCTCGACCACGATATCGGCGCCACGCACCGTGCTCTCCCAGTCATGGGTCACGATGACCGGCTTGCCCAGGTCGCGGCGCAGCTTCTCGGCAAAGGCCTCGCGGCTTTCCTCCCGGCGCGAATGCACGCGTATTTCGTCGAAGTCGAACAGGTGATCGAGCAGCCGCACGTTCCAGTAGGCGGTGCCCCGCGCGCCGATATGACCGAGGATCTTGCTGTCGGGCCGGGCCAGGTACTTGGCGCCGATGGCCGTCACCGCGCCGGTGCGCATATCGGTGATCGCCGAAGCGTCGAGAATCGCCTTCGGCACGCCGGTGGCCGGGTCCAGCAGGTTGAGAATCGCCAGCTCCGACGGCAGTCCCTGGCGATAGTTGTCGACGAAGTCGCCGACCACCTTGACCCCGGCATAGCCGATATCACCGCCCAGCACGCCGCGCAGGACGTTGAAATGGCCGTTGATCCCGCCTCCGGGAATCAGGTGCGTGCGTGGCTCGATCACCGCTTCGCCGCGCCCCTGGATAGCCAGGCTGGCTTCAATGGCGGCGAGGATCTCGTCATTGCCCAGATCCAGGGCTGCGATATCCAGCCCGTTGAGAAAGTCGATATAAACAGGTTGCATGGAAGGTGGTTTCCTCTGCGTGGCTCAGTCGGCCTTGAAGACAATCTGCTGCACCTTGATCGCCTTTGGGATCAGGTGATTGGCAAAGAACAGATCGGCGGTGCGTTGCTGGGTATCGATGGTGGACTGGTCGATGGTCTGCAGCGGCGCCCGCGAGCGATGCTCGAAATAGCGCTCGACCACCGCCCGTTGCAGGCCGAGGGCCTGGGTCATCAGGTCGATGCTTTGCTGCGGCTGGTCGAAAGACAGCCGCTGGGCCTGGCCAAGGGCCTTGAGCACCGGCGCGATGCTCTGCGGGTGCTGGCGAGCGAAGGCACCGCTGGCGATATACAGCGTACCGCTGGGGTTGAGGTCCTGGCCGTCGCTGAGCAGACGCGCGCTGCCGTCCAGCAGTGCCGCCGAGTAGTAAGGGTCCCAGATCACCCAGGCATCGAGCTTGCCCTGCTCGAAGGCCGCCCGGGCATCCGCCGGCGACAGGTAGGCGAGGTTCACGTCGCTCAGTTGCAGGCCCGCCTTGATCAGGCTCTTGAGAAACAGATTGTGAGCGCTGGAGCCCTTGAGCAAGGCGACACGCTTGCCCTTGAGGTCCGCCACGCCGCGCACCGTGCTGGCCGCCGGCACGATGATCGCGTCGGTCTTGCCGTTGGCCGGCTCGACACCGATATACAGCAGGTCGATACCCGCGACCTGGGCAAAGATCGGCGGGATATCGCCGATATTGCCCACATCGACGCTACCGCCGTTGACGGCCTCGATCATCTGCGGCCCGCCGGGAAACTCGATCCATTGCACCTGCGTGCCAGGCAGGGCCTGTTCCAGCAGTTTGTGCTCGCGAGCCAGGACCATGCTCACCGAACTCTTCTGGTAACCGACCCGCAAGGTCGCGGGGTCGCCGGCCTGGGCCAGGCCGGTCACCAGGCCGAGGATCGCTGACAGCCAGATACGCTTGATCATCACAGGTTCGCCTTCACACGTTCGGCCACCGCGGCCGGTACCCACTGGCTCCAGACCTGGGGTTGCTCACGCAGGAAGGCTTGTGCCACCAGGCGTGGTTCCAGGCGCTTCTCGCTCATCTGCGCCAGGGTGCGGTTCAGCAGGTCGATGGGCAGGTCGACTTTCTCGAAGACCCCGACCAGTTCCGGGTATTGCTGCTTGAACGCGGCGGAGACACCGATTGCCAGGTGCGCCGGCATCGAGCGGGTGCCACGCGGGTGCGGGTTGTTGGCATCGGCCAGGGTTTTCCAGGCTTCGGCATCGAACGGCGGCTCTTCCAGTTTCACCAGGTTGAAACGCCCCAGCAGCGGGGTTGGCGACCAGTAGTAGAACAGCACCGGCTTGCCGCGCTTGACCGAGGAGCTGACTTCGGCGTCCAGTGCCGCGCCGGAGCCGGTGCGGAAATTGACGAAGCTGTCGGTCAGGCCATAGGCCTTGAGCTTCTGGCTGTTGACGATTTCCGAGGTCCAGCCGGTGGGGCTGTTGAGGAAGCGGCCGCGGGACGGGTCCTCGGGGTCGGCGAAGACATCCTTGTAGCGCGGCAGGTCGGCCACCGACTTGAGTTCCGGCGCCAGTGGCTTGATGCCCCGTGCCGGGTCGCCCTTGATCACGTATTCCGGGACCCACCAGCCTTCGGTGGCGCCCTTGACGGTATCGCCGAGGCCGAACACCTTGCCTTCGCTTTCGGCCTTGACCCAGGCCGGGCTGCGGCCGGCCCATTCCTCGCCGATCACCTGGATATCGTTCTTGGCCAGGGCGGCTTCGAGGCTCACGGTGCTGCCGGGCAAGGTATCGGTCGGATAACCGTAACCTTTCTCGACGATCAGCCGCAGGACCTCGGTGATCAGGCTGCCGCTTTCCCAGGTGATGTCACCGAAATGGATCGGTGCCGGCTTGTCGGCGGCGGGCGCCTGTTGGGCCAGCAGGCCCAGGGCCAGTAGCGAGCCGCCGAGCAGGGTCTTGATGGATGTCATGGTCACCTCGTGGTGGTTTGGTTTTCATGTTGGGTGAAGCAAGAAACAGCGTGGTGATCGTTCCCGAGCAGCGCCCGGGAACGATCGGTGTCAGGTTCAGAAGTCGTAGCTCAGGCGCGTGTAGTAGAAGGCCCCCTCCGGTGCGGCGGGCGACAGGTAGCTGTATTGCTGGCCCGGCGTCTGGCGCAGTTGCTTGTTGAAGTCATCCGGCGTGCTGCTGAACAGGTTGTTGGCCCCGACCGACAGGCGCAGTTGCTTGCTGAACGCGTAGTTCACATCCAGGTCGGTGGTCCACTGGGCGGAAAAGGTCTGGTCGTACTGGGCATTGGCTTCGGAGGCCGCGTATTTGCGGTACTCGCCATAGCGGGTTTCGTTCAGGGCCACGGTCCACGGGCCGTAGCGGTGGGTCGCGCCGAATACCAGCTTGTCTTCCGGGTAGCCGTGTTCGAGGAAGCCGCGCGCCTCGCGGGTCAGCACATCGAAGCCATACGGGTTGGAGTTGATGCGCTCGATGATGGTCTTGGCCTTGGTGTAGCCCGCGCTCAGGGTCAGGCCGCCGTACTGCTGCAGGTCGAGGTTGTACTTGCCGACGATGTCCACGCCACGGGTGCGGGTGTCGGCGGCGTTGGTCATGAACTGCGCCCAGGTGTACTGGCCGTAGCCGGCGGCCTGGAGAATCTGCTCGGCCCGGGGACCGGAAATGCCGCCGCTGTAGAGCAGGCGGTCACGAATGCTGATCTGGTAGGCATCGATGGTCAGCGAAGCCTGGTCGGTCGGACGCAGCACCAGGCCAAGGGAGAAGTTGGTGGACTTCTCCGGTTTCAATGGCTGCGCGCCCAGGGCCCGGGCGGCCGGGTTGTCGGCCGGCAGCATGCGGGTCAGCACCGGGTTGCCGTTGATATCGACGTTGGTGGTGGTGGTCCAGGAGGTGCCGATCTGGCCCAGGGTCGGCGCACGGTAGGCGTTGTTGACGGTGGCGCGCAGGCCGACCTGCGGCGTGAAGTCATACCGCGCCGAGACCTTGCCGGTGGTCGCCGAACCGAAGTCCGAGTAATGCTCGGTACGCCCGGCCAGACCGAACTGGAACTTGTCGGTCAACTGGTTTTCCAGGCCGAAGTACACCCCGCCGACATTGCGCGTATAGGTCCCGGCATCGTCCGGGGTCAGGCCCGAAGCCTGCACCGCGCCGACCTGGACGCCGTTGATCCCGCCGAACGAGTAGGAGTCGGCATCCCCCGCTTCGAGCCGGTAACGCTCGTTGCGGTAGGCGACACCGGCCGAGACCGTCAGCGGATGCTTGGACCAGTCGACGTCCAGGTCCTTGGCGTAATCCAGGCTCAGGTTGGTCTGTTCATTGATCAGCGTCGCCACGTCGAACTTGGTCGGGCTGTTCGCGCCGAAGCTCGGGTTGACCGTGTTGTAGGCCAGTTCGTCGTGGGTATCGCGACCGTAGGTGGCGCTCAGGTCGAAGCGTCCCAGGCTCGCGTCCTCGTAGCGGCTGCCGACGGTCAACGCACCGTCTTCATAGCGGTAGCGGTACTTCGGAATGGTGCCGTTGGGATAGATCGCCGCCACGTTGTTCGGGTTGCCCGCCAGCAGCGGCGGCGTGTTGTTGACCGAGGTGTCCTGACCAAAGGTGGCGAAGCTGTAGAGGCGCCACTGATCGCTCAGGCCGACCTCGGCATTCGCCACCAGGTTGTACTTGTTGCGCCCGGCGCCACCCCAGCGCGGGTCCTGCTCGCGGCCGTCGGCAATGTATTTGTCGCCGATATCGTCGGGACGGTTGTTCAGGCTGTTGAAGCTCAGGGTCAGGAAACCGTCCCCCGGCAAGCCGATGCCGTACCAGCCGTCGGCGGTCTTACTGAAACCGTCGCCCTGGGAGTACTTGCCCAGCTGGGTGTTGAGCTGGCCGCCACTGTCGCGCTCCTTGAGCACGATGTTGACCACCCCGGCCACCGCATCGGAGCCGTACTGGGCCGAGGCGCCGTCACGCAGCACTTCGACATGGTCGATGGCGCTCAGGGGAATCATGTCCAGGTCCACCGGCTGCGCGCCAATGAACGGCACGCCGCCGGAGATGTTCACCACCGCCGAGGCATGCCGCCGCTTGCCGTTGATCAGCACCAGCGTCTGGTCCGGCGCCAGGCCGCGCAGCGAGGCGCCCTTGGGGTTCTGCCCGCGGGTCGCGCTCTGGTTCTGCGGGTAGTTGAACGAGGGCAGCAGCTGGAACAGCGCCTGATTGAGGCTGGTGGCGCCGGTCTGTTTCAGTTCTTCGCTGGTGAGCACATCGACCGGCGCGGCGCTGGTCAGTGCCGTGGCATCGTTGCGGCGGGTGCCGAGGGCGATGACCCGGTCGAGGGTCGGCACGGCTGCCTCGCTGGTGTGCACCTTGGCATTGGTCTGGGCCCTGGACTGCGCGCTGGCCTGGGTCGGCGTGGCGCCTTCCTGGATGATGAACGCGCCGTCCGGGCTGACCTGCAATTGCAGGCCGGTGCCGCGCAGCGCTTCGCTGACCGCCTGCCGGGCCGACAGGGAACCGTCGACCTGGGCCGAGGAGTAGTTGCTCAACTGCGGCGTGAAGGAAATCACCTGGCCGCTTTGCCGGCTGATGCTCAGCAGTACCTCGTCGAGCGGGCCCGAGGCGATGTGATAGACCTGCCGGGCGTCTTCGGCCGCCCAGGCCCCCGTGGCGAACAGCAGGCCGGCCAGCGGCGCGATGGCCAGGGCCCGAAGCGGATGACGCGAATAGGTCGTGGTGTTGGACGAACGCAAAATGACTCCCCCCATGGAATCGAACAACGCTGCTCCCTCGGCAGCGCTTACGGGAGTGATGTGCAGTGACCGACGAAAAACTTGCAGACCCTTTGGTTATGGTCTTAGAACCAACCCGCTACGCCGGGCTCAAGGTCACCCACAGGTCGGTATGCCGGTCGACCCGGATCGGCAGCGTGCGGGCCAGGGTGTCGAGAATCTGCTCAGGCCGGTCGAGCCGGAACAGGCCGCTGACCCGCAGCGAGGCAATCGCCGGGTCGAGGCGCAAGACACCCGGACGCCAGGGCCGCAGGGCCTCGACCACTTCGCCGAGGGTGCCGTCGCGCACTTCCAGCAGACCGTCGACCCAGGCCGTGGCACTGCCGTGACTGGGACGGATCGGGCCGAACCGATAGCGGTCATAGGAGACTTCATGGCCGGCCGGCAATTGCAGGCGTTCACCCGTCGGACCGACGATTTCCAGGGCCCCGCCCAAGGCCACCACATGACCCAGGCCGTCCCGCTCACGGACCAGCAGGTGATCGCCATAGGCGTGTACCCGGGCCTGCGGGGCCTGGACCACGAAGGGTCGCGAGGCATCCCTGGCGATCCTCGCCAACAGTTCGCCATCGAGCAGGCGCACCTGCCGCCGCTGGTGGTCGAAGTCGATATCGGCGGCGCTCCTGGCGTTGAGCTGCAACTCGCTGCCATCGGGCAATTCGAGGCTGCCGCGCTCGGCGGTGCCGGTACGCAGGTCGGCCGTCAGTTCGGCCAGGGAGGTGCCGGCGCCGCCCAGCAGCAGGCCGGCACCGAGCATCACGCCGACGCCGAGCAAGGCGCCCTGCAACAATTTGCGGCGACTGGCCGGAGCGCTCAGTGCCCGTTGCAGCAGTTCGCCACTGATGCCCTGGTCGATGGGAATCCGGAACACCCCGAGACGGGTTTCCAGCTGGCTGCACAGTTGCTCATGGCGCGGATCCTGATTGCGCCATTGCTGGTAGGCACGCCGGTCGGCGTCGCTGGCCTGGCCGGAACGCAGGCAGACGATCCAGCGCGCGGCTTCTTCGATCAGCGGGTCCGGGTCCTGTTCGCGGCTCATCTCAGTCCAGCCTCGCACGCAGGCAGCGACTGATTGCCCGGGTCATGTAGTCACTGACCGAGCGCTGGGAAATACCCAGCTCGACCGCGATCTCGGGATAGGTCAAGCCATTGACCTGGGACAGCAGGAAGGTCGCCTTGACCTTGTCCGGCAAGCCGTTGAGCAGGCGGTCGATGGTCTCCAGCGCTTCGAGCATCTGGGCCAGGTCTTCCGGTGACGGCACCTGCGCTTCGTCCTCCTGTTGCAGGGCGTCGAGGTAGGCACGCTCCAGGTCGCGGCGGCGCCAGAGCTGGTACATCAATCGCTGGGCAATGGTGGTCAGCAACGCACGGGGCTGGCGAATTGGCAGGCTGTCCGCGGCCATCAGCAGTTGCACGAAGGTGTCGGCGGCGATGTCTTCGGCGCTGGCGCTGGAATCGAGATGGCGGCGCAAGCGGGCGCAGAGCCAATCGTAATGCGTGCGGAATAACCCGCCCACGTAATCGCTGTGAGGTGTGTCGGCGCCGGACATGATGGCTCCAGATCAAGAGAGTTGCGCTGTATGTCCGGTGTTCCGGTGGCAGGATGCTACCAACACGGCTTATTCTTTAATAATACTTAAAAGGTATTTTTATATAACCATAAACACTCTAGCAGCGGCAGGCTTGCTGGCGCTCACGAGCGCTTGGTCGACATCGCTGTCGCCTGATAAACCGCTATCGCCAGCAAGCCGGCTCCTGCAGGGGGACGCTGACAGGAGGGCGTCATGCGCCCAGTCTGGCCAACCCCAGCCGCTGGGCTTCATCCCGGTAATCGAGGAGGATCTGGTAGTCCGCCTCGCTGGCCGGCAGCACCTCGGCCAGGCCCAGCACCTCGGCCACTGCGGGCAACTCGCGCAAGGCGTGGTTCATCGCCTCGCGCAGCCGCCCGAGCTGTTCTTCGTCCAGGCCCGCCGGCCCGATATACGGCAGGCAAGGGCTCGGCGCACTGCGTTGCACTACCCTCAGGCCGGCCACTTCCTCGGGGGCGAAGCGCGCCAGATAGGCGAAAGTCACGCTGTCCACCGCCGCCAGGTCGGCCAGGTCTTCGCGCAGCCAGCGCAGGCTTTCACGGTGGGCGCCGCTGTAGTCGACGCTGGCGAAGAAGCGGCCATCGCGCTGCAGCGGGGCCAGGCACTGGCGCAGCAGGTTCATGCCACTGTTGGAGCCTTCGTCATTGAGCACGCCGCGACTGTCGCGAAAGTCCTCCAGGGTCACGCGCGGGTTGTCTTCGCGGGTCAGCAGCAGACTGCAATGATTGCCCGCGCTGGCGTCCGGCAGTTCATACCGCGGGCGCCCGATAACCGTCACCTGGCCGCGCAGCAGGGTCATCAGCGGGTAACCGCAGGTCTGCGTCAGCAGCAATTGCGGGGACAGCCACAGCTGCCTCAGGTCCAGTTCCGCGGCCGGAAGGCGGCTGACGCCGAGCGTCTGGAGAATCCGCCCCAGCCATTGTTCGTTGGCCTGCTGCACGGCTGGCGGGGCCACGTACATGAGCAATTCGGCGTAGCGGGCAGTCATGGCGACTCCTCAGGAAAACGGGTGTTGGGGGCTGTCGATGGCTTTCACGGCATGGCGCCGCAGCAGCTCGCCGTAGCCTTTTACTAGAAAGCCGCCGCTGCGCGCCAGCCACTGGTCACGGCGTGCGCGGTAGACCCGGGGCAGGAAGTACCAGGGCAGCTTCGGCAGGTCGTGGTGCATCAAGTGCAGGTTGTTGTTGAGGAACAACCAGCTCCAGGGCCAGCCGGCTTCATTGATCACCGTGCGCTGCTCGGGTTCGGCGTGGGGACGATGTTCGTAGTAGGAACGCAGCATGGCCACCGACAACGCCGGGATACTGACCAGCAGCAGGTAGTGCCAGACCGGGATAATGCTGTGGCGGGCGACAAACACCAGCATCAGCACGGTCAATGCACCGTGGGTCAGCCACATCAGCCAGGCCCGGCGCTCGCCGCGCCGCAAGCGCCGGCCTTCTTCACGCACCAGAGTGAGCAAGGCCAGCGGCGCGCCCACCAGCAGGCGACCGAAGACCGTCTTGTTCAAGCGGTGCAGGGCCTTTTCGAACAGGGAACAGCGCTGCCAGTCCTGTTGCCGCAGATAGCGGCTCTCGGGGTCGATACCGGGCAGGGTCAGGTCTTCGTCGCGGTGATGGATCAGGTGGCTGTCACGATACAGCGTGTAGGGATACCACACGGCAAACGGCGCGTAGCCCAGCAGCTTGTTCAAGCCGTCGAAACGCGTCGGGTGACCGTGAAGCAGTTCGTGCTGCACCGACAGCCACAACGCGACCAGCACGATCAGCAACAGCGTGCTCGGCCACAGCCCCAGGTGCGGGCTGCCGAGCAGGACAGCGAACCAGCCGCCATGGACGGCGATCAGCAACAGCCAGGTCGGCCATTCGGTACGCCCGGTAAAGGTGCGGGACAGGGAAAGGATTTCTTCACGGTGAACAGGGTCGAGGTAGTTGGGCATCGATCGGCTTCGCACAGGACAGGCCGAGGGACAAACCCCGGCTTTATCCCCTGATGTGCATCAGCAACGCAAAATCTTGCAGATCGATTGGTTATCAGCTTAGAACGATTGCAACTCAGTGCCCGAACACGTTGGCTTTCTTGACCTTCTTCTCCGCCCGTTTCTCGTCGGCGGTCTTGGCCGGTTTCTTCTTCGCGGCTTTCTTTGAATCCATGCCCTTGCTCATGATGCGCACTCCGTCAGGATTTAGATTCAGGTATACACCTATCCGCGGGCGCCGGCTGTTTTATAATCGGCCCCCGCCCTGCCGTTGCCCGCCCCTCATGCCGACCGCCGACTACGCCCAGCTCCCGGAGCCCTTGCGACCGCTGCTGAACAAGTTCTATCGCGCCCACAACTCGTCGATGCGCTCTGCCGGCGACGGCCAACTGTGGGTCGCGCGGTGCGACGGGATCATCGCCGGGCTGTCCCTCACCGCGGTCGCCGAAGGTTTCTGGCTGACCGGCCTGCTGGTCGATCCACGCTGGCGGGGCCAGGGCATCGCCGGCCAGTTGATCGCCCGGGCGCGGCGCGATGCCGAGGGCCCGGTCTGGCTGTTCTGCCATCCGGACCTGCGGGACTTCTACACGCGCCAGGGCTTCAGCCTCGCCACGACCCTGCCCCAACCCCTGGCGGACCGTCTGGCACGCTACTCGCGCAGCAAGCCGCTGGTGGCGCTGGGCATAGAACCATTGGTTAGATCGACCGAGAAAAATGTGTGATCGGCCGCTCGGGGCTGCGTGATAGCCTCGTTCGTCCACCCGTTCCTGCCAGGATGATCATGAACCGCACCCTCGTGGCTTTATCCTTCACCGCCCTGCTCGCTCCAGCCCTCGGCCAGGCCGCCGTCACGGCAGTCATCAGCGACGCCCAGTACGCCAAGGTCCTGGCCGGCAGCTGGCGCGCCTCGGAAAACAGCGTCCGTGACGTCTATCGCCACCCGCGGCAGACCCTGCAGTTCTTCGGCCTGCGGGCCAACCAGACGGTGATCGAAATCACCCCCGGCGGCGGTTGGTACAGTGAGGTGCTGGCGCCCCTGCTCAAGGATCACGGGCAGTACATCGCCGCCGTGCAGGCCGCCTCGAGCAGCGATTACGCCAGGCGCTCGGCCGACGGCCTGAAACAGAAATTCGCCGAGGACCCGACGCACTACGCCAAGGCCGCCGTCGTCGAGTTCGATCCCCAGGCGCCGGTGCTCGGCAAGCCGGGCTCGGCCGACCGCGTGCTGACCTTCCGCAACGTGCACAACTGGGTCATGGCCGACGATGCGCCGGCCATGTTCTCGGCGTTCTTCAAGGTGCTCAAGCCCGGCGGCGTGCTCGGCGTGGTGGATCATCGGGCCAAGGACGGTGCGGATCTGGAGAGCATCAAGCAGAGTGGCTACCTGCCCACCGCCTACGTGGTGAAGCTGGCCACCGATGCCGGCTTCGTGCTGGAGGGACAGAGCGAGATCAACGCCAACCCCAAGGACACCAAGGACTATGCCGGCGGGGTCTGGACCCTGCCACCGTCGTTGCGCCTGGGCGAGCAGGACAAGGCCAAATACCTGGCCATCGGTGAGTCGGACCGCCTGACCCTGCGCTTCGTCAAGCCCGGCAAGGTGGCGTCCCGTTGAGGGTCAGTCGTCGGCGCTCGGATCGAGGTCGGGGAACAGCACTTCGGTAAAACCGAACTTGCGGAAGTCGCTGATCCGCGACGGATACAGGCGACCGATCAGATGATCGCATTCGTGCTGCACGACACGCGCGTGGAAACCTTCGGCGCTGCGCACCAGCGGCTCGCCCTTGGGCGTGAAACCTTCGTAGCGGATCCGCGCGTAGCGATCCACCGCACCGCGCATCCCCGGCACCGACAGGCAGCCTTCCCAGCCCTCTTCCAGCTCCGGGCCCAGGGGTGTGATCAGCGGGTTGATGAGGATCGTCTGGGGCACCGCCTCGGCGTCCGGATAACGCTCGCTGTGCTCGAAACCGAAGATCACCAGTTGCAGGTCGACGCCGATCTGCGGCGCGGCCAGGCCGACTCCACCGACATGCTCCATGGTCTGGAACATGTCGTCGATCAGTTGCCAGAGCTCGGCGCTGTCGAACATCTCCGGGGGAACCGGCGGGGCGATGCGCAGCAGGCGCTCGTCGCCCATTTTCAGGATTTCACGGATCATGATCAGGTTTCGTCAGTAGTCGGTTTCAGGGAATGGTCGCGCCCCAGTCCGGAGACGGGCATCTTGTCGTGGTGTTCGTGGAAGTCCTTCTCGCCGGGATTCTTGCCTTCCGACGACATATGTTCGATCACCGCATTCATTTCCGCGCCCAGCAGCAGCACCGCCGCGGAAATATAGAAGTACAGCAGGAGCACGATGATCGCACCGATACTGCCATACATCGCGTTGTAATCGGCGAAGGTTTTCACGTAGTAGCCGAAACCCAGCGATGCCACGATCCACACCACCACCGCCAGCACCGAGCCGGGGGTGATAAACACGAACTTCTGCTTCACGTCCGGCATCACGTAGTACATCAGGGCCACGGCGAACATCAGCAACAGCACGATCACCGGCCAGCGCAGGATGGTCCAGAGGGTGACCACGAAGTCTTCCATGCCGATCTGCCCGGCCAGCCAGCTCATCACCTGCGGCCCGAGGACCATCAGCGCGGCGGCGGCCAGCAACATGCCGGCGATGCCCACGGTGTAGAAGATCGACAGCGGGAAGCGCTTCCAGATCGGCCGGG
Source organism: Pseudomonas sp. Ost2 (assembly GCF_018326065.1). Classification (NCBI taxonomy): domain Bacteria; kingdom Pseudomonadati; phylum Pseudomonadota; class Gammaproteobacteria; order Pseudomonadales; family Pseudomonadaceae; genus Pseudomonas; species Pseudomonas sp. Ost2. The sequence continues at coordinate 5,839,536 of NZ_AP021904.1, forward strand.
CCTCGACCACGTCGTAGGCGGCGTTCATCGCGCTCATCATCAACCGGACGCCGGCCGAGGCGGTCCACAGGGCGATGACGATACCCACCGAGAGCAGGCCGCCCTTGGATTGCTGCAACTGATCGATCACCGGGTTGACCTGGTCCAGCGCCTGGGGCGGCAGCACCAGCTCCGACTGCATGCGCAGCCAGGTGAAGAAGTCCGGCAGATGCAGGAAGCCGATCAGGGCAATCAGGAACAGCAGGAAGGGGAACAGCGAAAACAGCATCTGGTAGGCCAGTGCCGAGGCATAGGTCGACATTTCGTCGTCGACGAACTCCTGAACCGTGCGTATCAGCACTCGGTGCAGGGGAAGACCACGCAAGTCCGGAAAAATCATAGCGTCTCCTTTCGCCGCAATCATGGGGGCCAGGTCAGCAGGCGACTCAAGGGCTGGTTTCTTGCCTAGGGTAATAGGTCCCACGGTAGCGCAGTTGGCCAGCGCTGAACAATTGCCCTGTCTCGTTTGCAACTGCGATACACAAGAACGGCCATCCTGGGATGGCCGCTCGATCGATCGGAACGCGGTCTATTTATCGACTGCCTTCTTGATCGCCTCCTTGGTCTTGCCCACCGCTTTCTGCGCGTCGCCCTTCACTTCCTGGGCCTTGCCTTCGGCGCGCAGCCGGTTGTTGTCGGTGGCTTTGCCGACGGCCTGCTTGACGTTACCAACCGCCTGATTCGCTGTGCCTTTGATCTTATCGCCAGTGCTGCTCATGGTCGTTCTCCATCAGTTGAGTGCGGGGCGTCAGTGTCCCGACATAAGGTTGACCCGAGGTTTTTGCACGGAGTTTCAATTATTTTCGACCGGTTGTTGATCACAGACCGCAGGTTTGCCTTTATGTTTGCCCGCCGACCCATGAGAATAGCCGCCAGATTCAGGCTCAGGCGCTGAAGATCGATAACGGTAGGAAAGTGATGAAACTCGATAAAAAGCAGGCCATTGCCCGCAGGAACCAGGAACTGGGCGGTGCCGTGCTCGGCGTGAACAACTGCCATTTCACCGAATTGAACCGCAACCGCAACATCTGGTGGTTCGATATCCCCCTGGCGCGCCTGGCGATCGGCCAATACGAATGGGTGCACCTGCTGCTGCATACCCCGGCCACCGACGAGTTGCTGCACCTGAAGGTGCCGACCGTGTTCCTGCGCGAACGGATGGAAGGCCTGGTGGTGCGCAACGCCGGCAAGCGCAAGCCGGAGCTGAGCCTGGAACTGAGCGCCGACAAGGACTCGTTCCTCAAGGACGTGCGGCCGGCGGGGGCCGGTGTAGGATTCGCGCAGTTCCAGCAATCCTGAAACCTGCAGGAGCCGGCTTGCCGGCGATAAGGCCCTTGAGGACGCTGGAAGCTTCGCGGCGGGCGGCGTTCCGACAAGCACCGCTCCGACATAAGCCTGCTCGCCAGGCATAAACGACAAAGCCCCGCATCGGCGGGGCTTTGTCGTTTATGCAGGGTCAGGCGATCTTCTTCAGGCCCAGCTTCTTCAGTTCTTCATCGCGCAGCTCGCGGCGCAGGATCTTGCCGACGTTGGTGGTCGGCAATGCATCGCGGAATTCCACGGACTTCGGCACTTTGTAGCCGGTCACGTTGGCCCGCATATGCTCCATCACCTGGTCCTTGGTCAGGGTCACGCCCGGCTTGGCGACGATGAAGATCTTAATCACTTCGCCCGACTTCTCGTCCGGCACGCCGATGGCCGCGCATTGCAACACACCCGGCAAGGTCGCCAGCACGTCTTCCAGTTCGTTCGGATAGACGTTGAAACCGGACACCAGGATCATGTCCTTCTTGCGATCGACAATGCGCATGTAGCCGTCCGGCTGGATGATCGCGATGTCGCCGGTCTTCAGCCAGCCTTCGCTGTCGAGGATCTCGTCTGTGGCGTCCTGGCGCTGCCAGTAGCCCTTCATCACCTGCGGGCCCTTGATGCACAGTTCGCCGATCTCACCCAGCGGCTGCTCGACGCCTTCGTCGTTGATCACCTTGCACAGGGTCGACGGCACCGGAATGCCGATGGTGCCGGGCTGGATCTTCTGGCTCGGGTTCACCGAGGCCACCGGACTGGTTTCGGTCATGCCGTAGCCTTCGCAGATGGAACAGCCGGTCACCGCCTTCCAACGCTCGGACGCCGCCAGTTGCAGGGCCATGCCCCCCGACAGGGTGACCTTGAGCGCGGAGAAATCCAGCTTGCGGAACGTCTCGTTGTTGCACAGGGCGACGAACAGGGTGTTGAGGCCGACAAAGGCGCTGAACTTCCACTTCGACAGTTCCTTGACCATCGCCGACAGGTCGCGCGGGTTGCTGATCAGGATGTTGTGGTTGCCGATCAGCATCATCGCCATGCAATGAAAGGTGAAGGCATAGATGTGGTACAGCGGCAGCGGGGTGATGACGATCTCGCAGCCTTCATTGAGGTCCGAACCCATCAGTGCCTTGCACTGCAACATGTTCGCCACCAGGTTGCGATGGGTCAGCATCGCGCCCTTGGCCACGCCGGTGGTGCCGCCGGTGTATTGCAGCACCGCGACGTCGCTGCTGGCCGGATTGGCTTCCTTGACCGGCTGGCCCTGGCCCTTGCTCAGCACGTCGTTGAACTTGACGGCCTTGGGCAGGTGATAGGCCGGCACCATCTTCTTCACGTACTTGATGACACTGTTGATCAGCACACGCTTGAGCGGGGGCAGCAGGTCGGCCACTTCGGTGACGATCACATGCCGCACGCCGGTCTTGGGCACCACCGCTTCGGCCAGGTGGGCCATGTTCGCCAGGCACACCAGGGCCTTGGCGCCGGAGTCGTTGAATTGGTGTTCCATTTCCCGCGCGGTGTACAGCGGGTTGGTGTTGACCACGATCAGCCCGGCGCGAATGGCACCGAACACGGCGATCGGGTATTGCAGCAGGTTGGGCAACTGCACGGCGATCCGATCGCCCGGTTGCAGGTCCGTGTGCTGTTGCAGGTAGGCGGCGAAAGCACCGGACAACTCGTACAACTCACCATAAGTGAGCGTCTTGCCGAGGTTGCTAAAGGCCGGTTTGCTGGCGAATCGTTGGCAAGACTGTTTCAATACCGTCTGAACATTCGGGTACTCATCGGGATTGATGTCGGCAGCAATCCCAGCCGGGTACTTATCCTTCCAAAAGTCTTCGATCATGGAAGCCCACTCCTCAGCAACGCGAATTCAGCACCGCATTTGATGCGATTATTATTTGTCTGTGTTTTTTATTGGGTGAATCTGGCTTTAACTTACGCCGAGAAGTCACAAAGCGCGCCGAGAGTAGCAGCTTTGCCAAGGGTCGCCTAGAGCCAAAGATGGGCTCGCCGGTCATGAATATGACTCAAGAAACAGCAATGGTCATTTTTAGAGTAAAAAGTCTATTACCCGGAATTTGGCTCTGGTTCGAGGGTTTCAGCTCTTTTAAAAGCTTCGCGGGCAAGCCCGGCTCCTGCAGTTCGCAGTTGTGCACCTTATTTGCGTACCACCGAAAACTGCAGGAGCCGGGCTTGCCGCGGTGTCGTGAAGGGCCCCTCAATAACCCCCCATCAATCACGGCCTATGGGTTATCCCGCAACTCCCGCCGCAGGATCTTGCCCACCGGCGTCATCGGCAGCGAATCCCGCAGCACGATATACTTGGGTACTTTGTAGCCAGTGAAGTTTTCCTTGCAGTAGGCCTTCAGTTCTTCAACGCTGACCCCCGCCTCCCGCGCCACCACGAACAACTTCACCGCCTCGCCCGAACGCTCGTCCGGAACGCCGATCACCGCGCAATTGGCAACTTTCGGGTGGGCCATCACCACGTCTTCGATTTCATTCGGGTACACATTGAAACCGGAGACGATGATCATGTCCTTCTTGCGGTCGACGATACGGACAAAACCATCCGGGTCGATCACCGCGATATCGCCGGTCTTGAACCAACCGTCGGCATCCAGCACTTCGCGGGTCGCTTCCGGTTGCTGCCAGTACCCCTTCATCACCTGCGGCCCCTTGATGCACAACTCGCCGCGCTCGCCCAGCGGCTGCTCGACACCGTTGTCATCGGCGATCTTCAGGCTGGTGCCGGGCACCGGGATGCCGACCGAGCCCAGGCGGCCCTTGTCGCCATAAGGATTGGTGCAGGCAATGGGCGAAGTCTCGGTCAGACCGTAGCCTTCGGTGATGCGGCAGCCGGTGGCCTTCTCCCAGCGCTCGGCGGTGGCCTTGACCAAGGCGGTGCCGCCGGAGTTGGTGAGCTTCAGACTGGAAAAATCCAGGGTCTTGAAGTCCGGGTGCTCCATCAACGCCACGAACAGGGTGTTGAGCCCCAGCAGCGCGGAAAAGCGCCACTTTTTCAGCTCCTTGATGAAGCCGCCGATATCCCGCGGATTGCTGATCAGCACGTTATGGTTACCGGTGACCATCATGCACATGCAGTTCGCGGTGAAGGCATAGATGTGGTATAGCGGCAGCGGCGCGATCATCACTTCCTGGCCTTCCTTGAGCAGCGGATGACCGTCGGGCCCGGGCTGGGACAGGCAGGCCCGCGCCTGCTGCATGTTCGCCACCAGGTTGCCGTGGGTGAGCATCGCGCCCTTGGCCAGGCCCGTGGTGCCGCCGGTGTATTGCAGCACCGCGAGGTCATCGAGGCTGACCTTGAGCGGCTGGATGCTCTGGCCCCGGCCCAGGTGCAAGGCACTCTTGAACGAGATCGCCTGGGGCAACTGGTAAGGCGGCACCAGCTTCTTCACCTTGTCGACCACCAGGTTGGTCAGCCAGCCCTTGGCCGGCGCCATCAGGTCGCCCATCTTCGCTTCGATCAGGAACTCGATCCGGGTATCGGGCAGCACTTCCTGGACCCGCGCGCCGAACAGGTTCAGGTAGACCAGCGCCCGGGCACCGGAGTCCTTGAACTGGTGGCGCATCTCGCGGACGGTGTACAGCGGGTTGGTGTTGACCACGATCAGCCCGGCACGCATGGCGCCGAACACGGCAATCGGATAATGCAGGACGTTGGGCAACTGGACGGCAATCCGGTCGCCGGGTTGCAGGTCGGTATTGGCCTGCAGGTAACCGGCAAAGGCCGCGCTGTAGCGTTCGAGTTCGGCGTAGGTCAGGGTCACGCCCATGTTGCTGAAGGCCGGACGGTCGGCGAATTTCTTGCAGGAGCGCTCGAATACCTCGACCACGGATCTATAGGCGCCCGCCTCGATATCCAGGGGTACGCCGGCGGGGCGCTTGTCGTTCCAGAAATCAGCTTGCATTGTTCTTGTCCTCTTGCCTGAGCCTCTCCGGGGCCGCGTTCGCGCGAAGCGAAAAAGCGGTGCTTAGCGGACGTTAGCAGCAATGTGGAATCAGGCAAATATGGCGGACACAGTCATCAACATCATGAATCTTGCTGCCAATGCGCAGCATGACCTGCTTCCTCGGCGAGGATGCGCTATACAATGGATCGACTCCGCATGCCATCCCGTGCCCTGTCTCGTCCCGTGCCGCCGTCTCATCTTGAGCAAAGGAACCGCCATGACCCATGACACTTTCTGGCTGACCGTGAGTGACCACAGCCGCCTCCACGTCAATCGCTGGTTGCCGGAAGGCGAGCCGAAGGCACTGGTCCTGCTGTCCCATGGCATGGCCGAACACAGTGGCCGGTATGCCCGCCTGGCCGCAGCCCTGTGCGAGGCCGGGTACGGACTCTACGCCCATGACCAGCGCGGACACGGCAAGACCGCCGAACACGGCGTGCTCGGGCATTTCGCCGATCGCGACGGCTGGTGCGCGGTGGTCAGCGACCTGGCGAGCCTCAACCAGCGCATCGGCGAAGAGCAACCGGGCAAGCCGATCATCCTGCTCGGTCACAGCATGGGCAGCTACATTGCCCAGGCCTACCTGCTGCACCACAGCGCCAGCCTGCAGGGCGCGATCCTCAGCGGCTCGAACTTCCAGCCAGTGGCGCTGTACCGCGCCGCCTCCGCGATCGCCCGCGGCGAACGCTGGCGCCAGGGCGCCAAGAGCCGCAGCGCACTGATCGACTGGCTGTCGTTCGGTTCGTTCAACAAGGCCTTCAAGCCCACCCGCACGGCCTTCGACTGGCTGAGCCGCGACCCGGAGGAAGTCGACAAGTACGTCAGCGACCCGCTCTGCGGTTTCCGCTGCACCAACCAGTTGTGGATCGATCTGCTGGGCGGCCTGCAACAGATCAGCAAGGCGCGCAACCTGAAGCAGATCGACCCCGGCCTGCCGTTGCTGGTGATGGGTGGCGAGCGCGATCCGGTCAGCGAAGGCAAGCGCCTCAAGGATCTCGCCGATGCCTTGCGCGAAGCCGGTAGCCAAAACCTGCAATTGAGCGTCTACCCACAGGCGCGGCACGAACTTTTCAATGAAACCAATCGCGATGAAGTGACCGCCGACGTGCTGCACTGGCTGGAGCAGACCCTGGCGCACCGTCGACCAGCCCGCTCAGAATGATTATTTTCCTTTAAAATCAATTAGTTGATTTTAACAAACTTTCACAGGACAGGTATCAGATGACCCAGGTGACCAATACGCCGTACGAAGCCCTCGAAGTCGGCCAGACCGCCAGCTACAGCAAGACCGTGGAAGAACGCGATATCCAGTTGTTCGCCGCGATGTCCGGTGACCACAACCCGGTGCACCTGGATGCCGAATTCGCTGCCGCGAGCATGTTCAAAGAACGCATCGCCCACGGCATGTTCAGCGGCGCGCTGATCAGTGCCGCGGTGGCGTGCGAACTGCCCGGACCGGGCACCATCTACCTGGGCCAGCAGATGAGCTTCCAGAAGCCGGTGAAGATTGGCGACACCCTGACCGTGCGCCTGGAAATCCTCGAGAAACTGCCGAAGTTTCGTGTGCGTATCGCCACCCGCGTATTCAACCAGCGCGATGAACTGGTGGTCGACGGCGAAGCGGAAATCCTCGCCCCTCGCAAGCAGCAGACCGTGACCCTGACCAGCCCGCCACCGATCACCATTGGCTGATGATGACAAAAACTGTGGGAGCCGGCTTGCTGGCGATGAGAACCTTGAGGCTTGCAGCGCTCATGAGGCCCTCTTCGCTGGCAAGCCAGCTCCCACAGGGGATTGGAGGCAGCCGCGACAGTTGTGTCGAAACGCCGATCCCTGTGTGGGAGCGGGCTTGCCCGCGAAGAGGGCCTTGAGGCTCGCCTTCCCTGGCAAGCCAGCCCCACAGGGGCAATAGCGGCGACTTAGCTGGCGCGAGCGATATTACGCAGTGCCTTGACCTGGTCATGGTTGCGCAGCACGCCCTGGTACTGACGATCCACCAGGTCACGCAAGCTCAGCAGGGTGTCATGCTTGTCCAGTTTCTCCAGCGCTTCGCGATAAGCCTTCTTGGCATGGTCCTCGCCACGCTCGGCTTCGTTGAGCACCGCTTCTTCGCCCTTGCCGGTGAACAGCGCCTTCACGTCCACCCAACGACGGTGCAGATCACCGGAGACGCTGGTGGAGGTTTCCGGATCGCCGCCGAGCTTGCGCACTTCGGCCTGCAATTCCACGGCCGCCGACGCGCACTCGCTCGAGCGTTTCTGGAACAGCGCCTTGAGCTCGGGGTTCTTGATATCTTCGGCGCACGTCTTGAAGCCTTCCTGGCCATCCTTGCTGACTTCAATCAGGTGGTTGAGAACCGAAATGGTTTCTTTGTTCAAGTTGGTCATGACTCAATTCCTTCTGTTGGTGGAAGTTGGGTATACCGTTGCAGTCGCCATGCCAGCCTTCAGCTTATAATTTTTATGTTTAATTTCAGTAACTTATAAATAATCGAAAAATCTGTATCCCTGTTATTTGCATGATCTGTCAATTGGCCTGCATGCAGAATGCCTGTATTTTTCCAGTCGCTTGAACACCGGAGGCAAGTCCCCGAATGAACCCCGAAAAACTCGAACTGCTGGTCACCCGCGAAATGCCCTTCGGCAAGTACAAGGGGCGGATCATCGCCGACCTCCCCGGTCCGTACCTGAACTGGTTCGCCCGCGAAGGCTTTCCCCAGGGTGAACTCGGCGGCCTGCTGGCGTTGATGCAGGAGATCGACCACAACGGCCTCGCCGACCTGCTCGACCCGCTGCGTGCCAAGCACGGCAAACCCAAACCCCGCCACTGACCCGACGAGCCCCGCCATGCCAAGGAATGAAGACAACGCCCGCGACGAACACTTCTGGCAAACCGTGGCCCAGCGCTACGATGTCGAACCCGGCCCGCTCAATCTGGAAAACGGTTACTTCGGTCGCATGAGCCGCCGGGTGATCGAGGATTACCGACACAACATCGAGTTCATCAACCGCAGCAACTCGCTGCATGTCCGCCAGCACTTCGACAAGATCGGCAGCGTCGCGATTCGCGCCGAACTGGCCGAACTGATGGGCGTCAGCGACGAGGCGATTGCCCTCACCCGCTGCGCCACCGATGCCCTGCAATCGCTGATCCGCAATTACAATCGCCTGCAACCGGGCGACCAGGTGCTGTACAGCGACCTGGAATACGACACGGTCAAGGGCGCGCTGAACTGGCTCGAACGCCATCGCGGGGTCCAGGTGATTCGCATCGAGCATACCCACCCGGCGAGCTTCGAGTCGTTGCTGGCGACCTACCGCGAGGCGTTCGTGCGCCATCCGCGCCTTAAGCTGATGGCGCTGACCCATGTCACCCACCGTACCGGACTGGTGATGCCGGTCCAGGCGATTGCCGAGGCGGCCCGGGAACACGGGGTCGATGTAATTCTCGACGGCGCCCATGCCCTGGGGCAGATCGAATTCGACCTGCGGGCGATGGGCGTGGCCTTCGCCGGCTTCAACCTGCAGAAGTGGATCGGCGCGCCGTTGAGCCTGGGGGTGATCCATATCGATCCCGAGCGCCTGGCCGATATCGATCCGGACATGGGCGAAATGCATTACCCGGTCACGGATGTCCGCTCGCGCACGCCCCACAGCACACCGAACATTCCGGCGCTGATGACCCTGCCCATGGTGTTCGACGAGCATCGGCAGATCGGCGGCGCGGCGGCCAAGGGCGCACGCCTGAATTACCTGCGCGACCTGTGGGTCGGCGAAGCACGCAAGATGCCCGGTATCGAGGTGCTGACACCGGACGACCCGCGCCTGTACTGCGCGATCACCTCGATGCGTTTTACCCGGCAGGCGAACCAGCAGGCGATGGTCGATCGGCTACTGCAGGACTACAACCTGTTCACCGTGTCCCGCAGCGGCTCGGCCTGCGGGCCGTGCATCCGCATTACCCCGGGGTTCACCACCTCGGCCGAAGATATCGGCTTATTGACAAGGGCCCTCGCCGATTTGAGCGCATGAGCTGAAGGCCGTAATTGCCAGGCCTGTCGCTATCGCCAGCAGGCCAGCACGCAGGGTTTGTATTGACTGCGTATACAAGGTTGACCAGGCCATTGTGGGAGCGGGCTTGCCCGCGAAGACGGCCGCAAGGGCGCTGTAAGCCTCAAGGGCCTCTTCGCGGGCAAGCCCGCTCCCACAGGGTGGCTCGCCCCCAGGCAAGCAAGGGGCTTTCTGCTGGCAAAAAAAAAACGGTGCGCCGACCAAGCGCACCGTAAAGCCGTAGAACACACAACGAATTCAGTAGCGGTGAATCAATCCAGCAAGGCCAGGGCCTCGGCGGTGCACTCCTGGATGCGGGCCCAGTCGCCGTTCTTGACCCATTCCGGATCCAGCATCCAGCTACCGCCCACGCACATGACGTTTTTCAGCGCCATGTAGCTCTTGATATTGGCCGGGCCGACGCCGCCGGTCGGGCAGAACTTCACTTCGCCGAACGGACCGCCGAGCGCCTTGATCGCCGCCACGCCACCGCTGACTTCCGCCGGGAACAACTTGAAGCGGCGATAGCCCAGGCCATAACCCTCCATGATGCCCGAGGCATTGCTGATGCCCGGCAACAGGGGGATCGGACTGTCGACGCTGGCTTCCAGCAGGTCGCGGGTAATCCCCGGGGTGACGATGAACTGCGAGCCCGCCGCCTCCGCCGCCGCCAGCATCTGGCGATCGAGCACGGTACCGGCACCGGTCACCAGCTCCGGACGCTGCTCACGCAGGATCTGGATGGCCTTGAGGCCGAACTGCGAACGCAAGGTCACTTCCAGGGCGGTCAGGCCGCCGGCGGCCAGGGCATCGGCCAGCGGCAGGACATCCTGTTCGCGGGCGATGGTGATGACCGGGAGGATCCGCGCACGGCCGCACAGTTCATCGATCAGGGCGACCTTGTCTGCCATGGAGACGGTCGGGGCATTGTTTTTCATAGCAGCTGATCCTTGGCTCATGGGCACCAGTAAATCTCTAAAGTAGGTTTCAGAAACGCGCGAATCGGCATGACGGCGAGCTCGTCGCCCGCCAACGCGGCGTCCAGGGTGGTCAATTTCGACTGGCCGGAAATCGCCAGCACGGTAAAGGTCGCCGAGGACAACAGGGCCCGGCTCATGGTCAGGCGCTGGTGCGGCACGGTCGGGGCCAGCATCGGCCAGACCCGCCGGCTGCCATCCACCTGCAAGGCGGCCTCCAGGTTCGGGCTGTTGGGGAACAGCGACGCGGTGTGACCGTCATCCCCCATGCCCAGGACCAGTACGTCGATATCCGGCAACTCGGCGAGGAACTGATCGGCTTGCTGCGCGGCCTCTTCCAGATTGGCCGCGGCGTTGTACAGACCGATAAACCGCGCCTTGGCCACCGGGCCTTGCAACAGGTAGCGCTTGAGCAGGCCGGCATTGCTGTCGGCGTGCTCGACCGGCACCCAGCGCTCGTCGGCAAGGCTGATCACCACCTTGCTCCAGTCCAGGTCCTGCTTGGCCAGGCCCTGGAAAAACGCCACCGGACTGCGCCCGCCGGAAACCACCAGGGTCGCCACGCCACGGGCGGCAATGGCTGCGCGCAACTGTTGCGCCACATCCCTGGCCTGCCCCTCGGCCAACAGCGCCGGGGTACGGAATTCGTGCCCGGTCACGCCCTGCGGCAGTTTCAATTCAGATATCGCCATACCACGACCTCCCATCCCGCGTGATCAGTGCAATGGAGCTCATCGGCCCCCAGGACCCGGCCGCATACGGCTTGGGCGCATCACCGGACTTTTTCCAGCCGGCGATCAACTGGTCACACCACTTCCACGCGGCTTCGATTTCATCTTTGCGGACAAACAGGTTCTGGTTGCCGCGCATTACTTCCAGCAATAGACGCTCGTAAGCATCCGGGATCCGCGCACTGCGATAAGTGTCGGAGAAATTCAGTTGCAGCGGCCCGCTGCGCAGTTGCATGCCCTTGTCCAGGCCCTGCTCCTTGGTCATCACGCGCAAGGAAATACCTTCGTCCGGTTGCAAGCGGATGATCAGCTTGTTGCTGATCTGCAGGCGCTGCTCGGGGGCGAAGATGTAGTGCGACGGTTCCTTGAAGTGGATGACGATCTGCGACAGCTTCTGCGGCATGCGCTTGCCGGTACGCAGGTAGAACGGCACACCGGCCCAGCGCCAGTTGCGAATGTCGGCACGCAGGGCGACGAAGGTCTCGGTGTCGCTCTGGGTATTGGAATTCTCTTCTTCGAGGTAGCCCGGCACGGACTTGCCTTCGCTGTGCCCGGCAATGTACTGGCCACGCACCACCTGGGTGGTCAGGCCTTCCGGGCTGATCGGCGCCAGGGCCTTGAGCACCTTGACCTTCTCGTCACGGATGCTGTCGGCCGAAAGGTCGGCCGGCGGGTCCATGGCGATCAGGCAGAGCAACTGCAGCAGGTGATTCTGGATCATGTCCCGCAGCTGGCCGGCCTTGTCGAAATAGCCCCAGCGACCTTCGATCCCGACCTTCTCGGCCACGGTGATTTCCACGTGGGAGATGTAGTTCTGGTTCCACTGGGTTTCGAACAGGCTGTTGGCGAAACGCAGGGCGATCAGGTTCTGCACCGTCTCCTTGCCCAGGTAGTGGTCGATACGGTAGGTACGGTTTTCCGGAAAAAACTGCGCCACCGCGTCATTGACCTTGCGTGACGACTCCAGGTCCGAGCCGATCGGCTTTTCCAGCACCACCCGGGTGTTCTCGGCCAGGCCGACTTTCGCCAGGTTCTCGCAGATCGCGCCATACACCGAGGCCGGCGTGGCGAAATAGGCGATCAGCCGCTCGGCCGTGCCGGCGGTTTCCGCCAGGGCCACGTAGTCGTCGGCCTTGAGGAAATCCACGTGCAGGTAGCTCAGGCGGCCGAGGAAACGCTCGACGACCACTTCGTCGATTTCCCTGGCCTCGACGAACTCGCGCAACTCGGTGGCGATGGTCGCCAGGTGCTCGTCGACGCTGCCCGGCTCACGGGCCAGCGCGAGGATACGCGTGTCCTTGTGCAGCAGACCGGCGCTATCGAGGTGATACAAGGCAGGAAAAAGCTTGCGAAGCGCGAGGTCACCCAGGGCGCCGAACAAGGCAAAGGTGCACGGTTCAACCGTTATCGAAGGCATGATGTTTGTTCTTTTATCAAGTTAAACGATAAATACCTTTTTTCGAGGCATCACTCAAGGAAAAATGTAGTAATAACCATAACATTTTATCAAAATGACGATTGCGAGTGGTGGTCCACAGACGCCATCAGTAGGATAGGCCACCGCCGAAAGCCGCCAAAGCACGTTCTTATAGGCATCGCAGAACCAAGGAACACCCACATGGACCGCATCCGCAACCTGCTGGAACAGATCCAGAGCCGTCTCGAAGACCTGAACAAGGCCGAGCGCAAAGTCGCCGAAGTCATCCTGCTCAACCCGCAGCAGGCGACCCGCTACAGTATCGCCGCCCTCGCCCAGGCGGCTTCGGTCAGCGAACCGACGGTCAACCGTTTCTGTCGCTCGTTCGACGTCAGCGGCTATCCCGAACTCAAGCTGCAACTGGCCCAGAGCCTGGCCAGCGGTGCGGCCTATGTGAGCCGCGCGGTAGAGGCCGACGACAACGCCGAAGCCTATACCCAGAAGATTTTCGGCAGTGCCATCGCTTCGCTGGACAGTGTCTGCCAGGTCCTCGACCCGGCGCTGATCAACCGCGCCGTCGACCTGCTGACCCAGGCCAGGCAGATCCACTTCTTCGGCCTGGGCGCCTCGGCGCCGGTGGCCATGGACGCCCTGCACAAGTTCTTCCGGTTCAACATGGCGGTCACCGCCCACGTCGACGTGCTGATGCAGCGCATGATCGCCTCGGTCGCTCATACCGGCGAGCTGTTCGTGATCATTTCCTACACCGGACGCACGCGGGAACTGGTGGAGGTGGCACGCATCGCCCGCGCCAATGGCGCCTCGGTACTCGGCCTGACCGCCGCCGGCTCGCCACTGGCCAAGGCCAGCACCCTGAGCCTGAATATCCCGCTGCCCGAGGACACCGACATCTACATGCCGATGACCTCGCGAATCGTCCAGTTGACGGTGCTCGATGTGCTGGCCACCGGCATGACCCTGCGCCGTGGCGTGGACTTCCAGCCGCACCTGCGCAAGATCAAGGAAAGCCTCAACGCCAGTCGTTACCCGGTGGGTGACGAGTTCGACTGACGCCGCTTCAGGCAGCCCGCGCCTGCAAGCTCAGGTGCGCGCGCTCTCCCGGCGCCAGGCACAGGCTGTCGGTGCCGCCACTGGCGGCCTCGACACAGACAAAACCCATCACTTCGTTCCAGCTCACCCCCAGCAACGGCCGGTGCCCCGGATGCCAGACCACGGTGTCGGCACTGTCACCGGTATCGATGCACAACTCGCGCTGCCAGGCGTGATCCTTGAGGTGCAATTCACCCTCGTGCTGGAACACCCGCTGGCAACCGCCATCGACCCGCAGTTCGCCTTCCTGCTGGCAAACCTGGCGATTCAACTGGTCATAGCCCTGGGCGCCTTCCAGCCCAGACAGCGCTACCTCGCCAACGTCACCAATACGCCAATAGGCGTGCAGCGCATGGCTCAGCTGACAGGGTTCGCTGTCCTGGTGCTCGGTGCTCAGGCGCAGTTCCATGGTTTCACCGAGGCGAGCATGCAGGTCGACCTGCCAGTCGCACAACTGCAGGCGCCAATGCAGGCTGACTCCTTCGTCATCGGAACTGCTTTGCAGCAGCTTCCAGTCGATCAGCCGGGCCCAGCCATGGGAGGGCCAGGCATTTTCACTCGGGTGCCGGCCATACCAGGGCCAGCATACGGGGACGCCACCGCGAATCGCGCCGACCTGCGGCCACTTCGCCGCGCACCACAGCCAGGGTTTCTGTCCCCGTGGCTGGAAATGCAGCAACTGCGCACCCTGGCGACTGAACACCGCCTGGCACAGTGGATGGTCGATCACCAGCACTTCGCGCTGTTGAAAGCGCTCCCACTGGAAGACCGGCTGTTCGCGCCGCGATTTGAAAAAGCGTTGTAGCGGTTGCTCGTGCATGTGCCGCGAATCCTGAAAATCGTTTTGCCGTATCCATGTGACTGTGGGAGCGGAGCTTACCCACGAAGCTTTTGGCGACCTCGAGGGCCCTTTCGCCGGCAAGCCGGCTCCCACAGGTTATGCGGCGTCTGCCAAGCGTATTGCCCTGGCAAACCGTCCTCACCGCACCCACCAAAAAAAAGCGGACGGTCTGGTGGACCATCCGCAAGATGCGCACATAGAGAGAGAGCTTATCAGCCGGAGCCTTAGAAGACCGACTGAATTTTCAGGCCGGCGACCACGGCGTTATCCACCTTGTCCACGCCACCCGGATGGGTGATGTACTGCAGGTTGGGACGTACGGTCAGCCAGTTGGTGACGTGGATGCCGTAGTTCAGCTCATAGTTGTACTCGGTGTCGCGCAGTGGCGAGTACAGCGGGTTGTCGTAGTCGCTCACACCAATGGCGGCGTTGGCGAGTTCGGCGTTCTTCTTCACGTCATCGTTGACATGGATACGGGCGAAGCCGATGCCGATGTCATCCTTCGGACGGGCATCGAACGGGCCCTTGTACACGAACATCAGCGACTGGTAGTTGTCGACGACGTTGGTGTCCTTGTCGTGGAAGGTGGCGTTGGCCGCAACGTTCAGACCGCGGGAAGCGTCGCCGTTGTGGCTGGTGAGTTGCTGTTGGGCAACGAACCAGTAGCCGTGCTTGCTGTTGTGAACGCGGAAGCCTTTGCCGCTGGTGGCGGCATCCTGGCCGTCGCTGTCCTCACGGACATCATTGGCGTCGGCGGTGCTCTTGTAGTAGCCCACACGGTATTCGCCCGGCAGGTTGTTGACCTTCGGCGACCAGACCAGTTCGACCGGCAGCACGGTGCCCTTGGTGCCGCTGCCGCTGAGCTTGAAGCCGTTGCCGTGTTCCAGTTGCGATGGGTTCTGGTTGTACGCACCGATCTGCGCGTAGAACTCAGGCGTGATGTTGTACTTCACGCGCAGTGCCGCCTGGCTGACCGGCCAGTTGTACCAGATACCGGTCGCCCAGTTACCCACCTGGGAACCGCAGAACGCCAGGTTCTGGAAGTCGCATGGGAAGGTGTTGAAGTCTTCGCCTTCACCGAAGTAGCCGGCCTTGACGTCGAGTTTGCCGTCGAGGAACTGGTGCTGCACCCACAACTGGGTCAGGCGGACCATGTGGCCACGCCCGTAGACTTCCTGCGAGGAGCTCAGGGTGCCGGCACGCGGGTCGCCCACACGGTCGTTGGAGATGTTCTGGCCGTTACGATTGGTCAGCTGAATCTTGGCCTGGGTGTTATCCCAGCCCAGCAGCTTTTGCAGGTCGAACTTGACGCCCAGACCGAACTGGTCGCTGTAGCGTGCCGTCTTGTCGTTGTTGTAGCCGCCGCCGAGGTTGCCGCCGACTTCACCCACGTAGTCGGCCTGGATATCGATACCCTGCTCGATCAGCTTGGTCCGCTCACCACCCCAGTCACCGGTCATCCATTTCGAATCAGAGCTGAAAGCGTCGGCTGCATGCGCGCTCCCGGCCAGCATTAACGCCGCCACCGCTGACAACTGGCAGATAAGTTGGGCGTTGGTGTTCTTCTTTTTCATCCCTACATCCTCGTCTTATTTTTATTAACAGTTTTTATTGAACGTGGTTTACATCGATCGCGACGGGTGGCGAACCACCCGCTGCTAACTCAGCGGCCCTTGAATTGCGCCACGTTGTCGGTATGCGCCTGCGCTTCGGGCTTGCCCACTCGGCCCAGGCGTTCACCGGTCTTGGCGTCGAACAGCAACACCTTGGCCGGGTCGAATTGCAGTGTCAGGGTTTCACCCACCTGGGGCGCCACATCCGGCGCCAGGCGGCAGCAGACCTTGCTGTCGTTGAGGGTGACGAAGACCAGCGTGTCCGGGCCGGTCGGCTCGGTGACCTGCACCTCGGCACGGATGCTCGGCACACCCGCAGTCTCGCCGGACGCTAGCACGATCTGTTCGGGGCGAAGGCCCAGAATCACCTCACGGTCTTCGAGGCCGGTGTCGCTCATGTTCATCGGCAACTCGCAACGGGCCTGCCCGCTGTCCAGCAGGGCGACCAGGCGACCATCCTTGCGTTGCAGGCGCAGCGGAATGAAGTTCATCGGCGGCGAGCCGATGAAGCTGGCGACGAACAGGTTGGCCGGATCGTTGTAGATCTGTTTCGGCGTGCCGAACTGCTGGATGATGCCGTCCTTCATCACCGCCACTTTGTCGCCCAGGGTCATCGCCTCGATCTGGTCGTGGGTGACGTAGACGGTGGTGGTCTTCAGGCGCTGGTGCATCAGTTTCATTTCGGTGCGCATCTCGACCCGCAGCTTGGCGTCGAGGTTGGACAGCGGTTCGTCGAACAGGTAGATCTTCGGCCGCCGCGCCAGTGCCCGGCCCATGGCCACGCGCTGTTGCTGGCCGCCGGACAGCTGGCCCGGCTTGCGATTGAGCAGGTGTTCGATCTGCAGCAGCTTGGCGACCCGCGCGACTTCCTCGTCGATGGCCGACTGGCTCATCTTGCGAATCTTCAGGCCGAACTCGATGTTCTCGCGCACGCTCATGGTCGGGTACAGCGCGTAGGACTGGAACACCATGGCGATGTCACGGTCCTTCGGGCTCATGCCGCTGACGTCCTGGTCGCCGATCATGATGGCGCCGCCGGTGATGTTTTCCAGGCCCGCGATGCAGTTCATCAGGGTCGACTTGCCGCAGCCCGAAGGTCCCACGAGAATCAGGAACTCGCCGTCCTTGATCGACAGTTCGATGTTCTTCAGGGTGTCCGGCAGGCCGGTGCCGTAGGTCTTGTTTACATTGCGAAGTTCGAGCGTTGCCATGATTACCCCTTGACTGCGCCGGCCGTCAGCCCGCGCACGAAATACTTGCCTGCGACCACATAGACCAGCAGGGTCGGCAGCCCGGCGATCATCGCCGCTGCCATATCAACGTTGTATTCCTTGACCCCGGTACTGGTGTTGACCAGGTTGTTCAGCGCCACCGTGATGGGCTGCGAATCACCGCTGGAGAACACCACGCCGAACAGGAAGTCGTTCCAGATCTGGGTGAACTGCCAGATCAGGCAGACCATGATGATCGGGGTCGACATCGGCAGGATGATCCGCCGGAAGATGGTGAAGAAACCCGCGCCATCGAGGCGTGCCGCTTTCACCAGCGCATCGGGAATGCTCACGTAGTAGTTGCGGAAGAACAGCGTGGTGAACGCCAGGCCGTAGACCACATGGACGAACACCAGGCCGGTGGTGGTGCTGGCCAGGCCCATCTTGCCAAGGGTGAACGAGGCCGGCAGCAGTACGGTCTGGAACGGCAGGAAGCAACCGAACAGCAGCAGCCCGAAGAACAGCTGCGAACCACGAAAGCGCCACATCGACAGCACATAGCCGTTCAACGCACCGATGGCGGTGGAGATCAATACCGCCGGGACGGTGATCTTGATCGAGTTCCAGAAGTAACCGTTGACCGTGGCCCAGGCCTTGACCCAGCCGATGTCGGTGATCACCGTCGGCCAGCTCAGCAGGTTGCCGGTACTGATGTCTTCCGGCGACTTGAAGCTGGTCAGCAGCATCACTACCAGCGGCACCAGATAGAGCAGCACGGCGAGAATCAGCACCGCGTAGATCGCGATGCGACTCAGGCTGATGGAAGGTTTGGCGGCGAAACTAGTCATTACGCTTGGTCCTCAGCTCGGAGTACAGGTAAGGCACGATGATCGCGAGAATCGCACCGAGCATCAGGATCGCACTGGCCGAGCCCATGCCCATCTGGCCGCGACTGAAGGTGAAGGAGTACATGAACATGGCCGGCAGATCGGACGAGTAGCCAGGACCGCCAGCGGTCATCGCCGCCACCAGGTCGAAGCTCTTGATCGCGATGTGCGCCAGGATCATCACCGCGCTGAAGAACACCGGACGCAGGCTGGGCAGCACCACTTTCCAGTAGATCCGCGGCAGGCTCGCGCCATCGATCTGGGCGGCACGGATGATCGACTGGTCGACACCACGCAGGCCGGCGAGGAACATCGCCATGATAAAGCCCGAGGCTTGCCATACCGCGGCGATCACCAGGCAATACACCACGCGGTCGGGGTCGATCAGCCAGTCCAGGCGGAAGCCTTCCCAGCCCCAGTCACGCAGCAGTTTGTCCAGGCCCATGCCAGGGTTGAGCAGCCATTTCCAGGCGGTGCCGGTGACGATCATCGAGAGCGCCATCGGGTACAGGTAGATGGTGCGGATGAAGCCTTCGCGACGGATGCGCTGGTCGAGGAACACCGCCAGCAGCACGCCGATCACCAGGGTGACGCCGATGAACAACCCGCCGAAGACCGCCAGGTTCTTGCTCGCCACCCACCAGCGGTCGTTGTCGAACAACCGCGCGTATTGCGCCAGGCCTACCCATTTGTAGGTCGGCAGGAAAGTCGAGTTGGTGAACGACAGAACGAACGTCCACAGGATGTAGCCGTAGAAGCCCACCAGGACGATGAACATGCTGGGCGCCAGCACCAGTTTGGGTAGCCAGCGCTGCAATGCATCGAACGGCGAGGCTTTGCTGAACACAGCAACAGAACTCATGGGAAAATCCAGTACAGGGAAAAAGACTACGTGCAGATCCCTCGTGGGAGCCGGCTTGCTGGCGATGACGGTGTGTCAGTGGATAAATCCGCTGGATGACGTTCCGCTATCGCTGGCAAGCCAGCTCCTACAGGGGGTTTCCGGTTACTTGGCGGACTTGACCGCCGCGCCGAGCTTCTTGGCGGCATCGGCCGGATCGGCTTTCGGGTCGTTGATGTAGTTGGTCACTACGTCAAAGAACGCACCCTGTACCGCCAGCGTGGTCGCCATGTTGTGCGCCATGCTCGGCTGCAGGCCGCCGGTCTTGGCATCTGCCAGGAAGTCCTTGGCCGCGGTCTGGGCGCAGGAGTCGAAACCGTACTTGCCCATGTCGCTCAGCATGTCGTTGCGAACCGGGATCGAACCCTTGTTGATGCTGAAGACTTTCTGGAAGTTTTCACCCAGCACGACCTTGGCGATGTCCTGCTGACCGGCAGCGGTGCCCTTGTCTTTCTGCTTGAACACCGCCAGGGAGTCGATGTTGTAGGTGAAGGCCTTGTCGGTGCCCGGGAAGGCTACGCACTCGTAGTCCTTGCCAGCGACTTTCTTGGCCGCGGTCCACTCGCTCTTGGCCCAGTCGCCCATGATCTGCATGCCGGCCTTGCCATTGATGACCTTGGCCGCTTCGAGGTTCCAGTCCTGGCCCTTGCCGTCGACGTCCATGTAGGTCGCGACTTTCTTCAGCTCGGTCAGCGCCTTGACCATTTCAGGACCGGTCAGGGTGGCGTTGTCCAGGTCGACCAGGGCTTTCTTGTAGCCATCGACACCCATGACCGAGAGCACCACCGCTTCGAAAACGGTGCTGTCCTGCCAAGGCTGGCCGCCGTGGGCGAGCGGAATGAAGCCCGCGGCCTTGAGCTTGTCACCGGCAGCGTAGAATTCCTGGAGGGTGGTCGGTGGTTTTTCGATCCCGGCTTTCTTGAAGACTTCCGGGTTGATCCACAGCCAGTTGACGCGGTGGATGTTCACCGGCACGGCCACGTATTCACCGTCGTACTTCACGGTATCGGAGACTTTCTTGTCGAGCAGGCTGTCCCACTTCTCGTCCTTGGCAACGCCCTTCAGGACGTCGGTATCGAGCAGACCGGTGGACGCCCATTCCTGGATGTCCGGACCCTTGATCTGCGCGACGCCTGGCGGGTTGCCGGCAACCGCGCGGCTTTTCAGCACGGTCATGGCCGTGGCGCCGCCACCGCCGGCGACAGCGCCGTCCTTCCAGGTGAAACCATCTTTTTCAACCTGGGCCTTGAGCACATCGACAGCCGCTTTTTCACCACCGGACGTCCACCAGTGAACCACTTCCACAGTCCCTTTCGAGTCTGCGGCCTGTGCGCTGAGGGGAAACAACGAGGCGAGAGAAATCACTGCGGCGAGGCGAGAAATCGAATTCATCTGAGTACCTTTCTTGTTGTTATGCATGCAAGTCTGGTGCTTGCGCTGCATGGGATTCTAGTCAAGGCACGCCCCGTCGCAGGTAACGAAGGGACGTGCAAATGTCACGGCATGGTTACATGTGTCTATAACCGTTTTTTTGGCGCCGAGGCCCGTGCCAGAGCGCTCGCGAGACTCGGTGCCAGTGGCAGGCAGGGTAACAGCACCGCCTGGTAGGCATGATAGAGATCGGGTTTGCCACCCCAGATGCGTGCACCGGGCTGGTTATGCTCATCGAGTTCGTGATGCCAGCTGCCATGCAGCCGGTCGATAAAGTGCAGGTCATTGAAGTCCCAGAAGCGCCGGTACCAGGTTTCGTACTGCTCCTCGCCCGTGCGCCGCAGCAGTGCCGCCGCCGTCGCGCTCGCCTCGCAATGCACCCAGTGCAGGCGCTCGCGGACCACCGGGCGATTTTCCCAGTCCAGGGTGTAGACCACACCGGGCGCACCGTCCGCCGCCCAGCCATGGCGACAGGCGCTGGCGAACAGTTCACGGGCATCCGCCAGCAGCCACTGCGGCGTCTCCAGCCCGGCTGCACGGCGGGCGGCCTCAAGGTGCAGCACCAGCCGCGCCCATTCGAAACCGTGACCCGGGGTCGTGCCGTAGGGGCGGAAACCGTCGGCGGGGTTGTCCTCGTTGTAACCCGGCAAGGGTTGCCAGTGACGATCGAAATGCTCGATGACCATGAAGCCGTTGGCCGCCGCCTGCTGGTGGATCAGTCGCTCGACGATGCGCAGGGCGCGGTCGAGCCAGCGGCTGTCGCCAGTGACATCGGCCAGGGCGAGGAAAGCCTCGGTGCCGTGCATGTTGCTGTTGGCGCCGCGATAACTTTCCTCGTTGCTCCAGTCACGGGTGAAGGACTCGCGCAGGGTGCCCTCTTCCTCGCTCCAGAAATGCGTGTCGATCACCCGGATCGCCTCGGCCAGCAGGCCGGGAGCCTCCGGGCTGCCGGCGACCACCGCCGAACTGGCGGCGAGCGCCACGAAGGCATGCAGGTAGGCGGCCTTGCCACTGTTGCCATCGCGATGCTCGGCCACGGCATACCAACCGCCGAAGGTCGCATCGCGCAGCGGCCCCCAGAGCGCGGCGACACCGTGATCGACCAGCTCGCGGCAACCGGGAATCCCCTGGACATGGGCCATGGCGAAACTGTGGGTCATGCGCGCGGTGTTCATGGTCTCGGCCATGGACCCGGGCGGCAGGCAGCCACGCGCATCCAGATTGCCGAAACCTTCGGGTAGCCTGGAGGCCTTGGCGAACGACAGCAAGCGCTGTCCTTCTGCCATCAACCAGGCGTGGTGAGCAGGAGCATCCAGCCAACTGCCGGACGGAAATTCAACGCTGTCGCCAGTCATGGGCGTCGCCTTTTCTTGTTATTCAGTCTTGTTGTTCAGAGCCGGGTCGCAGGCCCGCCATGCTGCGGATTCTAACCAGCACCCCGCGGACAACAGGTAACGAAGGCCGGTGAAAATGTCACCAGCCGGTGACAATGCCTTGTCCCGACAATCCGCCGCATCAGGGCTTTTGCCATCCGGTAGGAAAAACGCCGATTAGGCCGCGTCCCTTTTCAGTGTAGGAGCGCTCCCTAAGCAGTTTTCCCACATTGAAGGCCGCCGTTGCCTGGGCGAACCTTCCAGACTTCATCCATGACATGACCCATGAAAGCCCACGCCCGCAAGGAGGCATGCCCCATGGTTAACGACAACCCGCACCTGGCCCGTCAGTGCTGCATTTTTCCGTTGCACCGGGGAGGGATGCAGTACGCCTGGAAAGTGGAAGTGCGACGCGACGGCCAGCCCCTGAGCAAGACCTTCACCTTCGCCGAGCATGGTGGCGAACAGGGCGCGCGCCTGGCGGCCGAGTCATGTCGCAATGCGCTGGTGCTGAAGATGCAGCCCATGCCCACCACCGAAAGCCGCCAACGCCTGTTGCCGCACAACACCAGCGGTCATCCGGGTGTCCTGCGGGTGGAGTCCAACAACACCGGTTACTGGCGCGCCAGTACGCGGATTCACGGCTACAGCCTGAGCAGGAGTTTCAGTGTCGAGCGTTATGGCGAGGAACAGGCCAAGCGCCTGGCCCTGGCTGAACGCCAACGGCAGCTGGCGCTGTGTGACGAGCCCTATGAAAAGGCCATGGAAACCCTGCAGCAACACTTCAGCCAGACCAATTCGCGCCTGCGCGAGCACCGTATCCAGGCCGCCATCGGCCAGGCCCAGCAGACGGCCGCCTCAGCCGACAGCCAGTTGCCGACCACCCCGGAAGCGTCGCTGACGATCAGTCCAGAACAGGCGCTGCTATCAATCAGTCGGCATTTCGCGGCAAGTACAAAGTAACCCGCAGGCCACCTTCACGCAGGTTCTGCAGGCTCACTTCGCCGCCATGGCTGTGGGCGATATTGCGCGCGATGCCCAGCCCCAGGCCGTAGCCCTGCTGCTGGCCGGACAGGCGGAAATGCGGCTCGAACACCTGCTCCAGGCGCTGCTCGGGCACCCCCGGACCTTCGTCATCGACGTGCAGGACAAAGACCTCGTCATCGTCCTCGATATGCAGGTGAGCCTTGTCACCGTACTTGAGGGCGTTGTCGATCAGGTTGCCCATGCAACGGCGCAGCGCCAGCGGCTTGCCGGGAAAGGCCGCCAGGGCACGACCATCCAGCGTGACCCGGCCGTTGCCGTTGGGCGGCAGGTAGGGTTCGATCAGGCAATCGAGGGCGTGGTTGAGGTCCACCGGCTCGATATTCTCGTGGATATCGGTGTCCTTCACACACTGCAACGCGCCCTTGACCAGCATCTCCAGCTCGTCGAGATCACGGCCGAACTTCACTTGCAGCTTCTCGTCCTCGAGCAGTTCGACCCGCAGTCGCAGGCGTGTGATGGGCGTGCGCAGGTCATGGGAAATGGCGCTGAACAACTGGCTGCGCTCGGTCAGATAGCGGCTGATGCGTTCACGCATGGTATTGAGGGCCCGGCCGACCTCCATCACTTCGCTGCCGCCGCCCTCCAGCACCGGCCGCACTTCCTCCGCCCCCAGCGACATATCCCGGGCCGAACGGGCCAGGCGCTTGAGCGGACGGCTCTGCCAGTGCACCAGCAGGCCGATGAACAACAGCAGGAAACCGCTGGTGAGCAGGATGAACCACAGCTGCTGGGACGGCAGCCCCTCCTCCTCCAGGCTGGTGTAGGGCTCGGGCAGCAACGAGGCGATATACAGCCACTCGCCCGGCGACATCTGGATCTGCGTCACCAGCACCGGCGGATTGACCGGCTCCAGGGTCAGCGCGTAGTGGGCCCAGGAACGCGGCAGCTCGTCGAGCTTCAGGCCACCGTTGAAGATCCGCAGGTCGTCGGGGCTGACGAAATTCACCGAGATATCGACATCGTTGCCCAACGACTGGCGCAGCACCTCGTGGACGGCATCGAGTACCGCGGTCTTGCGCGGGGTCGGTCCCAGCAGTTTCATGTCCAGCGGCTTGTCGTTCAGGGTCACGACGAAACGCGTCCCCCCCATGCTGCGCAGTTGGTCGAGCACCAGCGGCCGGTAGGCCAGGGGCAACGAGCGCAGGTAGCTGACACTGGCGGTCATCGAGTGCGCCAGGCTGCGGGCACTGGTCACCAGGCCTTCGAGCTGGGTAGCGCGCAGTTGCGAAAGCCAGATGGCACTGGACAGGGTCTGGGCCAGCAGCACCGCGAACAGCGTCAGCAGCAGCATCCGCCCCAGCAGCGAACGCGGGACCGGCAAGCGCCGGCGCAGGTCAGAGAGCATTGGCGGTGGTGACGTTGGCGGCCAACTGATAACCGCTGCCGCGCACCGTGCGAATCAGCCGGGGAGGTTTCTCGGTGTCCCGCAGGCGCTGGCGCAAGCGGCTGACGGCCATGTCGACGATCCGGTCCAGGGGCATCAGGTCACGGCCACGGGTGGCATTGCCGATGGTGTCGCGATCGAGGATCTCCTGGGGATGGTCGAGAAACAGCTTGAGCAAGGCGAAGTCGGCGCCGGAGAGAATCACTTCCTCGCCGTCGACATGGAACAGCCGGTGGCTGACCGTGTCCAGGCGCCACTCGTCGAAGGCCAGCACTTCGCTGCCGCTGCGTTCCTGGCCGAACTGGGCACGGCGCAACAGCGCCTTGATCCGGGCCTGGAGTTCGCGGGGGCTGAAGGGTTTGCCCAGGTAATCGTCGGCGCCCAGCTCCAGGCCGATGACCCGGTCGGCTTCGTCGGAACTGGCGGTGAGCATGATGATCGGCACCTGGGCCTGGCGCGGGTGCTGGCGGACCCAGCGGCAGAGGCTGAAGCCGTCTTCGTCGGGGAGCATCACATCAAGGATGACCAGGTCGCTGTGGGCATCGTTCAGCGCCTGGCGAAAACCGGCGCCATCACCGACCGTGCGCACCTGGAAACCGGCACGACTGAGGTAGGTGTCCAGCAGTTCACGGATTTCCTGGTCATCGTCGACCAGAAGAATGGACTTACTGACTGCGCTCACGGTGGGCGTCCTTGTTGTTGTGGGTAGGACCGAAACGCGGATTATGCCTTAATCGATTAAGCCGTGAAGCTGTGTTGCCTGTACTGATCGCTGATGATTCCTACGGACCACGCAGGAACCATCAACATTGCGGATCAGTTCGCAAACGCCTGCTGCAAGGCCACCCCCGCGCCGATCAGGCCGGAATACGGTGCCGTCACCAGCCATACCGGGATGCCCTTGAAGTAGTCGCTCATGCAGCCCTTGTCGGCGAAGCTGCGGGCAAAGCCGCTCTTGACGAAGAAGTCGGCAAAGCGCGGAATCACGCCACCGACGATATACACGCCACCCCGTCCGCCCGTGGTCAACACGTTGTTGCCCGCGACCCGGCCCAGCCAGCAGCTGAATTGCTCCAGCACTTCCAGGGCGATCGGATCGCCCGCCAACCCCGCGGCGGTGATCGCTTCCGGCGTCTCCAGCACCGGTGCATGCCCATCCACCGCGCAGATGGCCCGGTAGACCCGCGGCAGGCCACCGCCACTCAATGCGGTTTCGGCGCTGACATGGCCGATCTCATCGTGGATGTGCCGCCAGAGCTGGGTTTCCCGCGGGCTGCTCAACGGCAGGTCGACGTGTCCGCCCTCGCCCGGCAGCGCCATGAAGCGGTCGTCGCCCAGGTGCAGCAAGGTTCCAACCCCCAGGCCGGTTCCCGGACCGATCACCACGGCCGGGCGCAGCGGCTCCGCGGTGCCTTCGCAGACCACGCGGAAATCACCGGGCTCGAGGCGGGTCATGCCCAGGGCCATGGCCGAGAAATCGTTGACCAGCAACAGCTCATCGACCCGCAAGGTCGCGCAGAAGGCCTTGCGGCTCAGACGCCAGTGATTGTTGGTGAAACGGAACTCGTCACCGCTGACCGGGCCGGCCACCGACAGGCAGACCGCGCCGACCGCGCCCAATTCCAGTCCCAGCTCGCTCAGATAGACCTTGATGGCGTCTTCCGGACAGGCGTGATCGGCGGTGGCGAGCACCTTGACCGAATCCAGGCCGTTGTCTTTCCACAGGGCGAAGCGGGCGTTGGTGCCGCCGATATCGCCAACCAGGGCCAATTTCATTTCAGGGTCTCCAGGGCCGAAGTGAACGCACTGGCCCCCTGCTCCGCCGAGCTGAAGGCCATGCGCATGAAGCCGAACAGTTCGCGGCCACAGCCGGTATTATTACCCAGCAGACCGATCGCCGGCTCGCGCGCGGCGAATTCGGCGTCATCGACCAGCACCTTCAGCGTCCCGTGGACACCGTCGACACGGATCACGTCACCGTCCCGTACCCGCGCCAGCGCGCCGCCCACATGGGCTTCCGGACAGACATGGATAGCCGCCGGGATCTTGCCCGAGGCGCCGGACATGCGCCCGTCGGTCACCAGCGCGACCTTGAAGCCGCGATCCTGCAGCACGCCGAGGAACGGGGTCATCTTGTGCAGCTCCGGCATACCGTTGGAGCGCGGGCCCTGGAAGCGCATCACCGCCACGAAATCCTTCTCCAGCAGACCGGCCTTGAACGCATCGGCCAGGTCCTGCTGGTCCTGGAACACCACCGCCGGCGCTTCGACGACCTGGTGTTCCGGAGCCACGGCGGAGACCTTCATCACACCGCGGCCCAGGTTGCCTTCCATCACCCGCAGGCCACCCTCGGGGGAGAAGGCACGGGCCACCGGACGCAGGATGTTTTCATCGAGGCTTTCGATCGGGCCTTCCCGCCAGACCAGTTCGCCGTCCTGCAGGAACGGCTCGCGGGTATAACGGCTGAGGCCGTGACCGGCCACGGTGTTGACGTTTTCGTGGAGCAGGCCGGCTTCCAGCAGTTCGCGGATCAGGAACGACATGCCACCCGCCGCCTGGAAGTGGTTGATGTCGGCCTTGCCGTTCGGGTAGACGTGGGACAGGGTCGGCACCACCTCGGAGAGGTCGGCCATGTCCTGCCAGGTCAGCTGGATCCCGGCGGCCTGGGCGATGGCCGGCATGTGCAGGGTATGGTTGGTCGAACCGCCGGTGGCGTGCAGGGCCACGATGGAGTTGACCAGCGAGCGCTCGTCGACGATTTCGCCGATCGGCATGAAGCTGCCGCTCTGCTTGGTCAGGCGCGTGACCTGGAAGGCCGCCTCGCGGGTCAGCGCATCGCGCAGCGGGGTATTCGGGTTGACGAAGGACGCGCCCGGCAGGTGCAGGCCCATGACTTCCATCAGCAACTGGTTGGTGTTGGCGGTACCGTAGAACGTGCAGGTGCCCGGGCTGTGGTAGGACTTCATCTCCGACTCCAGCAGCTCTTCGCGACTGGCCTTGCCTTCGGCGTAACGCTGGCGGACGTCGGCCTTCTGCTTGTTGGAAATGCCCGAGACCATCGGCCCGCCCGGCACGAAGATCGTCGGCAGGTGACCGAAACGCAGCGCGCCCATCATCAGGCCAGGCACGATCTTGTCGCAGATACCGAGCATCAGCGCGGCATCGAACATGTTGTGGGACAGCGCCACGGCAGTGGACATGGCAATCACTTCGCGACTGGCGATCCCCAGCTCCATGCCCGGCTCGCCCTGGGTCACGCCATCGCACATGGCGGGCACACCGCCGGCGAACTGGCCGACCGAGCCGATCTCGCGCAGCGCCTGCTTGATCTGCTCCGGATAGGTTTCGTAAGGCTGGTGCGCGGAGAGCATGTCGTTATATGACGAAACAATTGCCACGTTGGCGGCATTCATCATGCGCAGGGTGTTTTTGTCTTCGGTGCCGCACCCGGCCACGCCGTGGGCGAAGTTCGCGCACTGCAGCTTGCCGCGTACCGGACCGTCGCTGGCGGCGCCGCGAATCAGTGCCAGGTATGCCTCGCGGGTGGCGCGACTGCGGGCGATAAGACGTTCGGTGACCTCAAGAACGCGGGGATGCATGTGTAGAACTCCAGGCTAACGGATGTGGCGACCTGTGGTTCCAAGCTGACCGAAAGCCGCGCAGGACAGGGCTTTTCAATCATCTGGACCTGTTGAATCAGGTCACTCGTTGTAGATAAAACAAAATATTGCCACTAAAAAGGCTTGTTTTCTATTTTTATGCGAATAATCTTGTAATTCCAACAACAAAACTACGACAGGCGCTTTCCTCATGACGCTACGAATCGCAATCAACGGTTTTGGCCGTATCGGCCGCAACGTCCTGCGCGCACTCTATACCCAAGGTTACCGCCAGGACCTGCAGGTCGTCGCCATCAACGATCTGGGCGATAGCTCCATCAATGCCCATCTGCTCAAGTACGACACCGTCCACGGTACCTTCGATGCCAGCGTAGAGCATGACAACGAAAGCCTGACCGTCAACGGCGACCGCATCTCGGTCAGCGCGATCCGCAATCCGGCCGAACTGCCCTGGGCCGCCGAAAAGATCGACGTGGTCTTCGAATGCACCGGTCTGTTCACCGACCGTGCCAAGGCCGCCGCGCACCTGAGCGCCGGCGCCCGCAAAGTGATTATTTCCGCACCGGCCAAAGGCGCCGATGCCACCGTGGTGTACGGGGTCAACCATGACATCCTGCGCCAGTCGCACCAGATCATCTCCAACGCGTCGTGCACCACCAACTGCCTGGCCCCGGTGGCCCAGGTGCTGCACCGCGAGCTGGGCATCGAAAGTGGCCTGATGACCACCATCCATGCCTACACCAACGACCAGAACCTGACCGACGTCTACCACACCGACCCGTACCGCGCGCGTTCGGCGACCCAGAACATGATCCCGAGCAAGACCGGTGCCGCCGAAGCCGTGGGCCTGGTACTGCCGGAACTGGCGGGCAAGCTGACCGGCATGGCCGTGCGTGTGCCGGTGATCAACGTATCGCTGGTCGACCTGACCGTGCAGCTCAAGCGCGAGGCCAGCGCCGACGAGGTCAACGCACTGCTCAAGGAAGCCAGCCAGCACTCGAAGATCCTCGGCTACAACACCCTGCCGCTGGTTTCCAGTGACTTCAACCACAATCCGCTGTCGTCGATCTTCGACGCCAACCACACCAAGGCCAGCGGCAAGCTGCTCAAGGTCCTGGCCTGGTACGACAACGAGTGGGGTTTCTCCAACCGCATGCTGGATAACTGCCTGGCTCTTTGCAACGCGGAATAAGCGCACAGGCAACGAAGCGACGGGCAGGGAGCAGGACCGATGATAGGTATCAGTTTTACCCGCAATACCATGGCGGCGCGCAAGCGTATCGCCCTGGTGGCCCATGATCACTGCAAGGTATTCCTGCTCGATTGGGCCGAGCGGCAGAAGGATCGCCTGGCCCGGCACGAACTGGTGGCGACCGGCACCACCGGCCTGCTGCTGAACAAGCGCCTCGGCCTGCCGGTGGAAAGCATGATCAGCGGCCCGCTGGGCGGCGACCAGCAGCTCGGCGCGCGCATCGCCGAGCAGCGTGTCGATTTGCTGGTGTTTTTCTGGGATCCCTTCGAACCACAGCCCCACGATCCGGATATCAAGGCCTTGCTGCGGGTCGCGGCGGTCTGGAACATTCCCGTGGCCTGTAACGAATGCACCGCCGACTACCTGCTCAGCAGCCCGCTGATGGAGCAGGCCCACGAGTATCGGGTACCGGACTACGACGCCTATCTGTCAGCGAGGCGCTAGCCTCGACGGGCCGTACCGACAGACCGGCCGGACAAAGGAAAAAGCCTCGTGAGTCACGAGGCCTTCCGGGAAGGGCAAGGGCGCTTCAACTTTGCGGCTTCAGTCCCTGGGAAAGACCGAACATGAACAACAGCAGATCATGATCGGGCTTGACGTCCCCACCCACCTTGGCCACCCGCGGCAACGGACAGTGCCCGGTGCCATTGGCCGTGGTGAGTATCCGGGTGCCTGGCTGCTCCCAGGCCACCAGGGCCAGCGACGCAATAGCCAGTGCACTGAGCAAAAACAAACCTCGAGCTATTTCTAACTTCATCGCCGTAAACCTTTGATGGTGCTGCCGAACGCCATACCGTAAAAGTAGCTCAGCTTGTTCCAGTCCGTGTCATTCCACGACGAATGGCGCCGCAGTTGTTTCATGTCATGGGCGGCCGCCCGACGACGACTCAGGCGCTGGCGGGCTTTCTCCAGGTCCAGCAGGGCCACCTCGACATTGGCCGACTCACCCTCGCCACTGACCCGGACAAACACGTGCTTGATATACAGGCAGCCGTGCTGCCAGCGACCGCGATGCATCCGCGCCAGGGTGCCGGCCAGTTCCTGCAGCACACGATCATGCACGGCCTCGCCGTGGCGCTCGCGACCACCTTCGGCATACCAGTTCTCGATCTCGATGAAACCGTCCAGAGCCGCCGTGACCAGCAGGGCCTGCCATGCCCCCTCGCTGCTGCGCCGGGCGCCGCAGAACACCAGCTCGGGCACCGCCACATCAAGCATGCGCAACCCCTTCAGCGCAGCCTGCTCGCGCAGGACCGTCGGTCGGCCGAAGGGGTGCAACAGGCTGCGGTAGGTATGCCCCACCTGGCGTTTCACATACAACAGTCGACCGCTCGTACCCATCAACCGCTGGACACCACTTTCCCCGCCTCGACGCTGGTTGGGCTCTTCAACCCACTCGCCCTTCTGTTGCCAGAAATATTCGAAGCGATCCTCGGTGACATCTTTCGCGTGCGATACGTACTCAACGGTCATCCTGTTACCTCTTGCGCAATATATAAACCCGCCACATGGCGTAGAGCGGGAAAAAATCCAGGTGTTCCTGGATGCGAAAACCCGCTTGCCTGAATTCTTCTTCTACCTTGGCCGCAGGCAACACATAGCGGTTCTGGTAACCGTCCTGTGCACCGTCGGCCTGTCGCTCACGCTCCAGTCGCTTGCGCCGCCAGGCCTTGAAATTCCCGTCGACCCAGAGTGAAACGATCACGCTGTCACGGGTTACCCGCTGGAATTCCTCCAGCAATGCCACACGATGCGCCGATTCGCCGATATGGTGTAACAGACGCATGCAGAAAATGCTGTCGACGGCGTTATCAGGCAAGTCGATATCAAATGCCGACGTCTGCAGCGGTCGTATCCGCTTGACCACCTCGGCCGGCTGCGCCTTGAGCGCGGTTTCCAGCATGGGCGCCGAGTTATCGGCACCGATGATCACCCGGTTGGGCTTCTCCGCCAGCAGCGGCCAGAACCGTCCGGCCCCACAGGGCAAGTCGAGCACCAGGCCCGGCTCGCCCGCCAGGGCCAACGCGGCACGCGCCAGTTGCTCATCACGCTTGTGGGACAACCGACGAGCCAAGCCATCCTTGTGCTTGAGCAGATACTGTTGAGCATGTTTGTCGTCGTACTTGTCGGAAAATTCAAGTTTTATCGGGGAATTCATCACCATCTCCTGTAGCTGACAGCGCTACATTAGGTCGGTGCGTGTTAGCGACAGGTCGTCCCCTCGTGAAAATTTTGTTCTGTCCCGAACAAACCATTACAAAGTTTTACAGGCTAGACGTGATAGCCGAGGGCCATATCTGTACACTTCGACGAAGTCTGTGCCCTGAAGAAACAGGGCACGGCAGGAAATCAGGCAGCGGGCCGCGCCAGGTCCACATGGAAGCGGCAACCACTGGGCTCCATGGTCGTCAGGCTGACAGACCAGCCCTGGTTCTCGCAGATCCGTTGCACCAGCGAAAGCCCCAGCCCCAGGCCCTCACCCCGTTTCTCATCACCCCGCACAAAAGGCTGGAACATCGCCGCGCGCTTTTCTTCCGGGATCCCGACACCGCTGTCCTCGACCACGAACCCCGACGGTTCGAGGGTCAGGCGGATAAAGCCGTGTTCGGTGTAGTGCAGGGCATTGCGCAACAGATTGCCCATCACCGCATGCAGGAAGGTCGCGTTGTAACGGGTATCCAGGGGACTGCCCGGCTCGAAGATCAGCTCCAGGCCTTTCTCTTCGATAGGCGCCCGCCACAGGCCGATCAGATCCTCGGCCACCAGCTTGAGCGAAACCTGCGGTGACATGCTGGCGTCTTCACGCTGGGCACGGGCCAGCATCAGGAAGGTCTGCACCAGCTCGCGCATTTCCTCGCAGGCCCGGGCAATACGTTCGACCTGATTACGCCCGCGCTGATCGATCGCCGGGTTTTCCAGCAGCAGCTCGCAGGAACTGGCCAGCACCATCAGGGGCGTGCGCAACTCGTGGCTGACATCACTGGTAAACAGCCGTTCGCGGGTCAGGGCCTGACGCAAGCGTCCCAGCGTCGCGTCGAACGCCACCGCCAACTCACCCACCTCATCCGCCGCATAGTCGGGCGCCAGGGGCGGTGCGAGCCCGAGCAACTGGTCACGGTGACGTACCTGGCGGGCCAGCCGCACCACCGGGGCCATCACCCGTCGGGCCAGGACCCAGCCGAGGAACACCGCCAGGGCGAGGGCCAGGACAAATCCCACCAGCACCACCGCGAACAGCACCCGCTCGCGCTCCTCGAAGTCGCTCTGGTCCTGCAGCAGCACGTAGCGCCGGCCGTCGACGACCTCGACCATGGCGTGATAGGACAGCTGTTCGCGAAAGACTTCATGAAATCCGGGATCGAGGTGGCGCAAATCCTTGGGCAACTCGAAATCGCCCTTGCCGCCACTGTAGTAGAACAACTGGTCGGGCTCGGGCCGGTGGCTCCAGTCCCCCACGCTGTCCATCAACAGCAGGCGCTGCAGATCCCCACCCAGGCCGGCAGAGATGAGTTTTTCCTCGACCAGGTGGACCGTGGCGACGATCCCCATGGCAAAGGCCCCCGCCACCAACGCGCTCATCAGGGCAAAGGCGATGATGATGCGCTGGGCAAGACTCTGCTTAAACTCCATCACGGCCCTCGGCCAGGCGGTAACCAACGCCGTGCACGGTGTGCAGCAACGGCTTGTCGAACGGTTTGTCGATCACCTGGCGCAACTGGTGCACATGGCTGCGCAGGCTGTCGCTGTCCGGGCAGTCGTCGCCCCAGAGGGCTTCCTCGAGAATCTCCCGGCGCAAGACGTGCGGGCTTTTCTGCATCAGCACCGCCAGCAGCTTCAGGCCGACCGGATTGAGCTTGAGCAGGCGACCCTGGCGGGTGACTTCCAGGGTATCCAGATCATAGCTCAGGTCACCCACCTGCAAGGCGCGCCGGCCGCCACCCTGGGCACGACGCAACACCGCCTCGATACGTGCAGCCAGTTCCGACAGGGCGAAGGGCTTGAGCAGGTAGTCATCGGCACCGGACTTGAAGCCCTGCAAACGATCATCGAGCTGGTCACGG
This sequence comes from Pseudomonas sp. Ost2, assembly GCF_018326065.1. NCBI lineage: Bacteria > Pseudomonadati > Pseudomonadota > Gammaproteobacteria > Pseudomonadales > Pseudomonadaceae > Pseudomonas > Pseudomonas sp. Ost2. Next base: position 5,872,765 of record NZ_AP021904.1, read on the forward strand.
GCCGTCAGCATGATCACCGGAGTGTCACGCCGGGCATCCTCGCGCAAGCGCTTGCACAGGGTGTAGCCGTCGATCCCGGGCAGCATGATATCGAGCACGATCAGGTCGTAGTGCTCGGTAGCGGCCAGGTGCAAACCCGACAGGCCGTCCTGCGCGCAATCGACGGTATAGCCTTTAAGCCCCAGGTAGTCGGCCAGGTTGGCGAGGATATCGCGGTTGTCTTCAACCAGTAGAATTCGCATGGGTACTCTCTCCGTACGCGGTAACGGCCGTCTTGGCCCGCGCAGCTTAAGGTGTAGTTCGGCTCACGGCTAGGGCGCGAAGATTTAATGGTTTTTTCACCCGGGGTTCACGGTGCGGGCACAGCCTCACCGCTAAAATCGGGCATCCCCCCTCTATTATCCCTGGCCCGGCGCCCTCCCCAGCGGCCTGTCGGCCGGTCATCGGGAGAAAATCGCGCCCATGAAAAAGCCCCGCACCAGGCGGGGCTTTTCTGTACGGGAGCCGGGTGGCTTACATCATGCCGCCCATGCCACCCATGCCGCCCATGTCTGGCATGCCGCCGCCAGCTGCGCCTTCTTTCTTCGGTGCTTCAGCCACTGCTGCTTCGGTGGTCAGGATCAGACCGCCGATAGAGGAAGCTGCCTGCAGCGCCGAGCGGGTCACCTTGGTTGGATCCAGGATGCCCATTTCGATCATGTCGCCGTACTCGCCGGTCGCAGCGTTGTAACCGAAGTTACCCTTGCCGTTCTTGACTTCGTTGACCACGACGCTTGGCTCGTCACCGCTGTTGGCGGAGATCTGGCGCAGCGGTGCTTCAACGGCACGACGCAGGACAGCGATACCGACGTCCTGATCGGCGTTGTCGCCTTTCAGTTCGCTGATGGCTTGCAGGGCACGGATCAGGGCCACGCCACCGCCAGGGACCACGCCTTCTTCGACGGCTGCGCGGGTTGCGTGCAGGGCGTCTTCAACGCGGGCTTTCTTCTCTTTCATTTCAACTTCGGAACCGGCACCGACCTTGATTACAGCAACGCCACCGGACAGCTTGGCCAGGCGCTCTTGCAGTTTTTCACGGTCGTAGTCGGAGGAAGTCTCGGCAACCTGGGCACGGATCTGGGCGATGCGGGCTTCGATATCGCCCTGTACGCCAGCACCGTCGACGATGATGGTGTTTTCCTTGGACAGGGTGACGCGCTTGGCGCTACCCAGGTGGTCCAGGGTAGTGCTTTCCAGGCTCAGGCCGATCTCTTCGGAGATGACGGTACCGCCGGTCAGGACAGCGATGTCCTGCAGCATGGCCTTGCGACGATCGCCGAAGCCCGGTGCCTTGACGGCAGCGACCTTGACGATACCGCGCATGTTGTTCACAACCAGGGTCGCCAGGGCTTCGCCTTCGACGTCTTCGGCCACGATCAGCAGTGGACGGCCGGCTTTGGCAACGGCTTCCAGCACTGGCAGCATTTCGCGGATGTTGGAGATCTTCTTGTCCACCAGCAGGATCAGCGGGCCGTCCAGTTCGGCGACCATGGTGTCCGGCTTGTTGACGAAGTACGGGGACAGGTAGCCACGGTCGAACTGCATGCCTTCAACGACCGACAGTTCGTTTTCCAGGCCCGAGCCTTCTTCAACGGTGATCACGCCTTCTTTACCGACTTTTTCCATGGCTTCGGCAATGATGTCGCCGATGGAGTTGTCGGAGTTGGCGGAGATGGTACCTACCTGGGCGATGGCCTTGGTGTCGGCGCAAGGCTTGGACAGGGCCTTCAGTTCCTTGACGATGGCGATGGTCGCCTTGTCGATGCCGCGCTTCAGGTCCATCGGGTTCATGCCGGCAGCGACAGCCTTCAGGCCTTCGTTGACGATCGACTGGGCCAGAACGGTAGCGGTGGTGGTACCGTCGCCAGCGTCATCGTTGGCACGGGAGGCAACGTCTTTGACCAGCTGCGCGCCCATGTTTTCGAAACGGTCTTCCAGCTCGATTTCCTTGGCAACGGAAACGCCGTCCTTGGTGATGGTCGGAGCGCCGAAGCTCTTCTCGATGATCACGTTACGGCCTTTCGGGCCCAGGGTCGCTTTTACCGCGTCAGCCAGGACGTTGACGCCTTTGAGCATTTTCTTGCGGGCGGAGTCGCCAAACAGAACTTCTTTAGCAGCCATGATCGTAATTCCTTGAATACTTTGTCGTAGCGGGAAAAATGAGCGGGAATCAGCCTTCGATAACAGCGAGAATCTCGTTCTCAGCCATTACCAGCAGGTCTTCGCCGTCTACTTTCACAGTGTTGCTGCCGGAGTAAGGGCCGAACACAACCTTGTCACCCACTTTCACGGCCAGCGCACGAACTTCACCGTTGTCCAGCACGCGGCCGGTACCTACAGCGAGAACTTCACCGTGGTTGGCTTTCTCGGCAGCCGAACCTGGCAGGACGATGCCGCCAGCGGTTTTCTTTTCTTCTTCGCTGCGACGGATGACGACGCGGTCATGCAGAGGACGAAGCTTCATTGTCGATCTCTCCTAATTATGGTTTTCAGCGACCGGTATCGATACCGGCCTGTTAGCAAATCCGGCGTGGCCGGTTGCGGCTCGACAAGCGAACCGCAGAAGACTGTCTGGCGATTTACGCCAAAAACCTTGCGGTGACCGTTACATAGGGGCGCCAAAGGTAATTACAAGGGCAAGGTGACGATTTTTTTTGCAGGTGACAGTTCCCGTAAAACACACACGGCACCCGAAGGTGCCGTGCGGGGTGATAGCGATCGATCAGGAGTCGCGGTGTTCGAACTCGCCTTCGATCACATTCGGCTGACGGCCATTGGCCGGCGCGGCGCCGTGCTGGCCACGTGCATGCAGGTCGTCGGCGAAGGCACGCTGGCGCATAGCCTGTTCCTCGGCGCGGCGACGCATCCTGCCGACCGCCAGTCGACGGGTGACCGGCAACAGCAACAACAGGCCGAGCACATCACTGATAAACCCCGGCAACAGCAGCAGGCCACCACCCAGGGCCAGCATCAGGCCCTCAAGCACGGTCTGGGCCGGCAACTCTCCACGGCTCAAGCTTTCACGCGCCCGGAACGCGGTAGCCAGACCGGCCACCCGCAGGACCAGCACACCAAGCGCCGAACCGACAATGATCAGGGCCAGCGCCGGGAAAAAGCCGATGGCCGTGCTGACCTGGAAAAACACATACAGCTCTAGCACCGGAAACAGCAGAAAGAGCAATAGAAAAGCGCGCATCAAATGGTTCCTCTACGGAAGAATGCCTTCCAGTAAACATCAGATGACGTCGGCACTTCGTGAATTCAAGCCTCGGCCGCCTGCTTTTTCGGCCATTGCTGCGCGTGGGCCAGGGAAACCAGGGCCTCGCGAACCTGCGCCGGCGTGTTGCAAGGTGTTTCAAAAGCCAGCCAATACAAGCCCTGGCCGATCCGCAGGTGCATCCCTTCCGTGTCGATACCCGCCAACTGGGCCGGTACGCTGCGTGGCAGCCCGGCCAGTTCGACATAATGGGCAATCGCCTTGGCATGATCGCTGTTCATGTGTTCGACCATGCTGACTTCCGCCTTGCCGGCGAACGGGTTGGCCAGGGTCACCTGGTCCAGCCAGTGGATCGCGCCGAAGCCGCCGATATAACGATGACGCACCGGCTTGAGTACCCAGAAATCGAAATCATGGGCCTTGTGGTAATTCGCCGAGTCCGGGAAGTAACGGTAGTAGCGCTCGGCGGCCGCTTCGATGGCCTCGGGCTCGACGAGCTTCTCGGCCTCGGCCAGATAGGTCAGGCGGCCGACCGCCTGGACATCCTCGGCCTCCCGCTCGCCCACCAGCAGGGAACATTTCGGGTCTTTCTGCAGATTGTGGGTGTGCTGGGCGATCCGGCTGATCAGGATCAGCGCACGGCCCTGGTCATCCAGGCAGTAAGGCACCACGGAGCCGAACGGAAAACCGGGCATGGCCTTGGAATGCGTCGACAACACGCCCCGGTACTCCTTGAGCAGCAACTCACGCGCATTCTTGGCAACTTCAACGCTCACCTTGTGACTCCTCATGCAAAATCCACTGGTTGCCTTATAGCATCCCCGGCCCTTACCAGGCCACGCCGAAGCCGACGGTGTAGCGGGTCTTGTTGAGGCTGGTGTCATCGTCGCCATTAATGATGTCGCGTTCGGCCTTGAGGTTCAGCGAAGCCCACTCGGTCACCTTGTAACGCAGGCCCATGTCGGCATCCAGGGAGTACTTGGAAGGGCCGCTCAACGGCCGGCCGACCTCGCCGGTGGTGAAGAACTCCACGGTCTTGCCGATCAGGTACCGGTTGTAGTCCCACTTCATGCCCAGTGAGTAGAAATTCTTCTTCTCGCCATCGTCATATTCGTAGTGGGTGTTGTTGACCAGCGCGCCGAGGGAGAACGCCCCCAGCTCATCATCCCAGAACTGGTAGCCCGGGCCGGTACCGACGGTGCGCTGGCGGGACAGGTCCTCGACCCGGTCGCGCTTGTAGGTCAGGCGCCCCTGCCAGAACCATTTTTCAGTGATGAAGCGGTCGAGGGCGTACTCGACCCCCCAGTTGTCCGTGGTCACCACATTGTCCTGGAACTCGCGGTTGTACTCGCCTTCGGCGTGATGCCGCCAGGCGCCATGGCGGGCCGTGGTCTTGAAGTCGATGTCGTAGTCGTCGGTGTCTTTTTCCGCGCGCTTGTAATCCAGGGCCACATCGACGTTGCCTTTCCAGACCAGGTCTTCGATCACCGGCTTGGGTTTGACGATCTGCTGGATGCTCGCCAGTTCCACGGTCTTCGGCGCCTCGCCATTGGCCAGGGTCACCTTGCCGGCCTCGGCGGCCTGCAACGACTTGGTCTTCTCGCCGGTGTAGGCATCCTGCTTGACCAGCAGTTCCTGATCGCTTTCCAGGGTCTTGACCTGGGCCCAGTCCACCGCAACGGCTCCGGCGTACTCGGTCTGCACAAGCAGCTTGCCGCCGTCGAACAGCTTGATCTTGCCACTCAGGCGATCACCGTTCTTCAACCAGACGGTATCGGCCAGCAAGGGCGTGGAAGCGCTGAAAACAGCAAGGCACAGCAGGGTTCTGGACAACATAGGCAACACAGGGCTCGGGTTTGCGGAAAAAAAAACGGCATTATCCCGCTGGACAATGCCTTAACAAGGACTGACCGGGCAAACAGGAGTCGAGTTCAATAATCACTCTTAATAAGCGGAAATCTCTTACTTTCAGAGGCAAAAATTTTCCATAGGAATGGACCCGTGAGCGAAGAAACAGCCAGTGAAAGCCCGGCCCAGATGCGGCGTACGGCCCTTTACCTGACCCTGGCCCAGGTGCCCGAAGGCAAGGTCGTCACCTATGGCCAACTGGCCGAACTCGCCGGACTCGGTCGGGCGGCCCGCTGGGTCGGACGGACCTTGAGCCAATTACCGGCCGATACCCGCCTGCCCTGGCACCGCGTATTGGGTGCCGGTGGTCGGATCAGCCTGCCGGTCGGCAGCCTGTCCGGCGACGAACAACGCGCCCGGCTGCGCACCGAAGGCCTCAGCGTCCTGAACAATCGTGTCGATATCAAGCGTCATGGCTGGCGCCCGATAGAGCACAGCGGTTAGAGTGCGCGCTTTGTTTCCGTCAACCCTGAGGCAGACTCCAGCCCATGCCCCGTAAAACCTGGCGCGCCGCGCTCGCCGCCTATGCCAGCCCCTCGACATTAGTGCTGTTGCTGCTCGGTTTCGCTGCCGGTCTGCCTTACATGTTGGTGTTCTCGACGCTTTCGGTCTGGCTGCGCGAGGCCGGTGTAGCCCGCGAAACCATCGGTTATGCCAGCCTGATCGGCCTGGCGTACGCCTTCAAATGGGTCTGGTCGCCCTTGCTCGACCAATGGCGCCTGCCGCTACTCGGCAAACTGGGTCGCCGCCGCTCCTGGCTGGTCCTGGCACAAACCCTGATTGTCCTCGGATTGATCGGCATGGGCTTCTGCGACCCGCAGAAACACCTGTCCTGGCTGATTGCAATCGCCGTCCTCGTCGCCTTCGCCTCCGCCACCCAGGACATCGCGGTCGACGCCTATCGCCTGGAAATCGCCAACGACAGCCAACAGGCCGCCCTCGCCGCCAGCTATATGTCCGGCTACCGGGTCGCCGCGCTGCTGGCGACCGCCGGCGCGCTGTTTTTCGCCGAAGGCTTCGGCTCCACCGGCTTCAGCTACAAGCACTCGGCCTGGACCGGCACCTATGTGCTGTTCGGCGTCCTGATGATCCCCGCCCTGCTCACCACTTTATTCATGCGCGAACCGCCGGTACCGTTGCGTACCCAGCTGTCCGCCGGACGCTACAGCTTCGTGCACCAGCTGGCGTCGGTATTCGTGCTGATCATCCTGCTGGTCTCGGTACCGGCAATGTTCACCCAGCTCTACAACACCGACTTCGCCAGCGTGCTGTTCCACGGCGTCAGCCTGCTCGACCTGCTCCTCGAAGACCGCGCCTTCCTGCGCGCGATCCTCTACACCACGCTGACCGTGCTCTGCCTTTCAAGCATGGGCCGCCGCGGACTGGCGCCGGTGCTCACCCCGGTCAACGACTTCATCATCCGCTACCGCTGGCAGGCCCTGCTGCTGCTCGGGCTGATCGCCACCTACCGGATGTCGGACACGGTGATGGGGGTGATGGCCAACGTCTTCTACATCGACCAGGGCTTCACCAAGGACCAGATCGCCGGGGTCAGCAAGATCTTCGGCCTGATCATGACCCTGCTGGGCGCCGGCATGGGCGGCCTGCTGATCGTGCGCTTCGGCATCCTGCCGATCCTGTTCATCGGCGGCGCCGCCTCGGCAGGCACCAACCTGTTGTTCATGCTGCTGGCCGACATGGGGCCGAACCTGAAGATGCTGATTGTCACCATTTCCCTGGACAACTTCAGCTCGGGCCTGGCGACCTCGGCCTTCGTCGCCTACCTGTCAAGCCTGACCAACCTGAAGTTCTCCGCCACCCAGTACGCCCTGCTCAGTTCCATCATGCTCCTGCTGCCACGGCTGATCGGCGGCTATTCGGGGGTGATGGTCGAGAAGTTCGGCTACCATAAGTTCTTTATCGCCACGGCGATAATGGGCGTACCGACCCTGGTGCTGATCGCCGTGCACTGGTATCAGGAAGTCCGTCGCGGTGGTGCTACGCCTTCGCCCACCGAAGACGTACAGGAAACCCCGTAAACACTGGGGGAGCCCGGCTCCCCCCGCGTCAGACCGGCCACACGCCTGTACGTCGCCGGATCCCGCCCGTACAATGCTCCGTCATTTCTAGCCATCAGCAACGACAACGGCCAACCATGCGCACCAGTCAATATTTGCTCGCCACACAGAAAGAAACGCCTTCCGATGCGGTCGTGATCAGCCACCAGCTGATGCTGCGCGCCGGGATGATCCGCAAACTCGCTTCTGGCCTGTACACCTGGCTGCCCATGGGCCTGCGCGTGATGCGCAAGGTCGAAGCCATCGTGCGTGAAGAAATGAACGCCGCCGGCGCCCTGGAAGTGCTGATGCCGGGCATCCAGCCGGCCGAGCTGTGGCAGGAATCCGGCCGCTGGGAACAGTACGGCCCCGAGCTGCTGCGCCTGAAGGACCGCCATGACCGCGACTTCTGCGCCGGCCCGACCCACGAGGAAGTGATCACCGATCTGTGCCGCAACGAATTGAGCAGCTACAAGCAGTTGCCGATCAACCTGTACCAGATCCAGACCAAATTCCGCGACGAGATCCGTCCACGTTTCGGCCTGATGCGCGGTCGTGAATTCATCATGAAGGACGCCTACTCCTTCCACGCCGACCAGGCATCGCTGCAGGTCACCTACGACCGCATGCACCAGGCCTACTGCAACGTCTTCACCCGCCTGGGCCTGCGCTTCCGTCCGGTCGAAGCGGACAACGGCTCCATCGGCGGTGCCGGCTCCCACGAATTCCACGTGCTGGCCGAGTCCGGCGAAGACGATATCGTCTTCAGCAACGGCTCCGACTACGCGGCGAACATCGAGAAGGCCGAAGCCGTGCCGCGGGAGACCTCGCGTCCCGCACCAAGCGAAGAACTGCGCCTGGTCGACACGCCCGATGCAAAAACCATCGCGCAGCTGGTCGAAGGCTACAACCTGCCGATCGAAAAGACCGTCAAGACCCTGATCGTCCACGCCGAAGAAGAAGGCAAGCTGATCGCCCTGATTATCCGTGGCGATCACGAGTTGAACGAAATCAAGGCCGCCAACCAGCCTGGCGTCGCCAATCCGCTGGTCATGGCTTCCGACGCCGAACTGCGTGACGCCATCGGCGCCGGCGCCGGCTCCCTCGGCCCGCTGAACCTGCCACTGCCGATCATCATCGACCGCTCGGTCGAGCTGATGAGCGACTTCGGCGTCGGTGCGAACATCGACGACAAGCACTACTTCGGCCTGAACTGGGAACGCGACCTGCCAGTACCGACCGTCGCCGACCTGCGCAACGTCGTCGCCGGCGACCCGAGCCCGGACGGCAAGGGCACCCTGGAAATCAAGCGCGGTATCGAGGTCGGGCATATCTTCCAGCTCGGCACCAAGTACAGCGAAGCGATGAAGTGCCAGGTCCTGGGCGAAAACGGCAAGCCGGTCACCCTGACCATGGGCTGCTACGGCATCGGCGTGTCCCGCGTGGTGGCCGCGGCCATCGAGCAGAACAACGATGACAACGGCATCATCTGGAGCGACAGCCTCGCGCCGTTCCAGATCGCCCTGGTACCGCTGCGCTACGAAACCGAACAGGTTCGCGAAGCCACCGACAAGCTCTACGCCGAACTGACGGCCGCCGGCTTCGAAGTGCTGCTGGACGATCGCGACAAGAAAACCAGCCCGGGCATCAAGTTCGCGGACATGGAACTGATCGGTATCCCGCACCGGATCGTGGTCAGCGACCGCGGCCTGGCCGAAGGCAACCTGGAATACAAGAGCCGTACCGAGGCCGAGGCGCAAGCGCTGCCGGTCGCCGATGTACTGGCGTTCCTTCAGGCCCGTATCCGTCGCTGAGCCCAGATAGAGACCTCATGTTCAATCGAAGTACCTTAGCCCTCGGGGGCGCCGCCTTGTGCGGCGCCCTGCTGCTCGGCGGCTGCGCCAACCCGATGTCACAGCGCAGCGAGCACGAGGAACGCGTCGAACGCAAATTGCTCGAGCACAGCCTGCAGATCGATGTCGGCGACCCCAGGATCCTCGAACTGCCGCAACGCCGTGTGCGGATCAACGAGCAGAAGACCTTCGAGGTCACCGAGTTCGACGTCACCCGTCGCTATGATCGCTACACGCCTTACCAGCCCTGGCGCAAAGTCTATGAAATACCGCTGGGCGCCGTGGCACTGGTGGGTGGCATCGGCGCCAATGTGGTGAACGTGTTCGCCCTCGGCTCCCTGCCCGCCAGCGTGACCCGTGACTGGATCAGCTATGGCATCGACGGGCTCAACCCGTTCATGAACGTGGAGTCACACGGGCGCGCGCAGCAGAACCTGGCCGGCATCGAGGAAGTCCAGCGCGACAAGCGCATGGAGTATTCGAGCTTGCCGTGGGCCGAACGACCGGTGGAGGTGGTGGCGGGTCGGCAGACCTACGAGCTGACTACCGATCGCCATGGTGTGCTGCGCCTGAACCTGCTGGACAGCCCGTTTGCCGAGCAGGACCTGAATCACATCGGCAGCCTGACGATTCGCGTCGAGGATGCCCAGGATGAAGTCCACTCGGACTCGAGCCTGTCCATCAGCAGCAAGCTGCGGGGCAAGTTGCTGGAGGCGCACGCACTGATCTATGACGACCTGGAGGGCGACGATGTCGGCCAATGGGTCCATCGGGTCAAGCGCCTGTCCGAACTGGGCCTGGAAGAAGAAGCGAGCGAACTGGAACAGAGCCTGATCGAACTGACGCGCAACGATCCCGAGTTGCAGCGCGAGTTTCTCAAGTCGCTGACCCGGAACGCCGGACGCCTGGTGGCGGATCCCGGAGCCAGCTGAACAGCGGCCTGGCTTGCCAGCGACGATGCCCGTAAGAGCGCCAAAGGCCTCGCGGGCAAACCGCGCCAGCGGAACGCCTGCTCCAACAAGATTGCGTGGCCGGGTTACCGGTTGAACAGCTCCAGCTGCTCATGGCCGCCGCGCAGATCCTGCAAGCGCACGCCGATGCCCAACAGGCGTACCGGTTTCTCCCCACGGGCAAACGCCTGGCTGAGCAACTGACGATAACTCTCCAGATCCCGCGCTGCCCCGGCCTGCTCCAGGGTGGTCTGGGTGAAATCATGAAACTTCACCTTGACGAACGGCTTGCCCGGTCGATAGCTGCTGTCCAGGCGCGCCATGCGTCCGGCGAGGGTTTCCATCAGTTCCGGAAGCTTTTGCAGGCAACTTTCCAGATCGGGCAAATCAACGTCGTAGGTGTTCTCGACACTGACCGACTGCCGCCGACTGTCGTTCTGCACCAGCCGCTCATCGATCCCCCGCGCCAGCCCCCACAAGCGTTCGCCGAAACTGCCGAACTCACGCACCAGGGCCAGCTTGCTCCATTCGCGCAGTTGCAGGCAGTCGCCGATGCCCAGGCGCCCCAGCTTGTCCGCCGTGACCTTGCCGACGCCATGCAGCTTGCTCACTGGCAGGCCGGCGACAAAATCCTCCACCTGGTCGGGAGTGATCACAAACAGCCCGTTGGGTTTCTTCCAGTCACTGGCAATCTTCGCCAGGAACTTGTTCGGCGCAACGCCCGCCGAGACGGTGATATGCAACTGCCTGGACACCCGGCGCCGGATATCCTGGGCGATCCGCGTGGCGCTGCCGGCAAAGTGCGGGCTGTCGGACACATCGAGGTACGCCTCATCCAGCGACAGCGGCTCGATCAGGTCGGTGTAGTCCCGAAAGATCGCCTGGATTTCCTTCGACGCTTCCTTATAGGCATCCATGCGCGGCTTGACGATCACCAGGTCCGGGCACAGGTTCAACGCGTGCCGTGACGACATCGCCGAACGCACCCCGAAGGCCCGCGCTTCGTAATTGCAGGTGGCGATCACCCCGCGCCGGTCCGCCGATCCGCCCACCGCCAGCGGCTTGCTCGCCAGGCTCGGGTCGTCACGCATCTCGATGGCGGCGTAGAAGCAATCACAGTCGACGTGGATGATTTTGCGTTGCGTCATGGAAGACAGTGTTCATTCAAAAAGGCAGAAACGGTACGGGTCATCAGTATCTCACTGACACCTGTATATAGCACCAGTAGTTTGAATCTTCCTCCAGGGCCGTGGGAAATAACCGATATGAATTTAGTTTTTTCAATCGAAACATCCACCGCGATAGAGCTGAAAGCCTTGCCGGGCATGGCCCGCAGACACCCCGAGCCCCCCGACAGAAGGGCTAAGCGATTGAACAATAAAGAGGTTTTCCGAAATTAGGGTTTGACAGGCCGGCGTTTCTCTGTAGAATGCCGACACACAGACGCGGGATGGAGCAGTCTGGTAGCTCGTCGGGCTCATAACCCGAAGGTCGTCGGTTCAAATCCGGCTCCCGCAACCAAACATCAGAAAAGGCTACTCGAAAGAGTGGCCTTTTTTGTGTCCGCTTGTTTCTCCCCTCCTCCGCGTCCCTCTATCAGAAAAAAACCTTGGTTGTCTGACACTTATCCACTCCAAAGGGACGCACCGGAGTGTTTTTGCATTATTTTGACCATCTGGATCATTAACGGTTGACACCCCGGCGTTCGACTGTAGAATGCCGCCACACAGACGCGGGATGGAGCAGTCTGGTAGCTCGTCGGGCTCATAACCCGAAGGTCGTCGGTTCAAATCCGGCTCCCGCAACCAAATATCAGAAAAGGCTGCTCGAAAGAGTGGCCTTTTTTGTATCCGCCGAAAAAGTCGTTCAACACAGGGCGCCGATGCAGAACGAACCCTCGACGGAAACCGGAGTCAATGCCTGCACAGGCTATGCTGAATTCGCAACAAACTTCCTCTACAACAGCCCCGGGGCGTGGGTCGCCGCAAGACGGTGAGACGCGTTAATATTTGTAATTATTTTGTCCATAGGGATTGGTAACTTGGCTGGATACCCCCATCCTGTCGCGCACAATCCTAGAGGTGATTGATGCGCGCCAACTCGTCTGAACCACAAGACACCGTCACAGCGACACAGCCGATTGCAGCCGCCCGTTTGCGCTGGCTGGATCTGTTGAGCAAGTACCGTCAATCCGTTGGACTGGCCGTCACCCTGTTGTTGTTCGCCATTGCCTTGATCGCCTGTCGTCATCTGTTGATCGAACTCGACCTGGATGCGCTGCACGATTCGATTCTCAGCGTGCCCAAACCGGCCCTGGGGGGGCCATCGCGGCAACCGCCATCGGCTTTATCATCCTGTTGGGCTATGAGTGGTCCGCCAGCCGTTATGCCGACGTCCATCTGCCGGCCAAGACCCTGGCCCTGGGTGGTTTTACCGCTTTCGCCATCGGCAATGCCATCGGCCTGTCGCTGCTGTCCGGCGGCTCGGTACGCTATCGCCTCTATGCCCGCAACGGCCTGGGGGCCGCGGAAGTCGCGCGCATGACACTGTTCGCCAGCCTGTCGCTGGGTTGCGCCCTGCCACCGCTCGCGGCCCTGGCCACCCTGAGCAACCTGCCGGCCGCCGCCGAAGCCTTGCACCTGCCCGCCTACCTGCTGGGCGCGATTGCCGTGGCGATCCTCGCCCTGTTCGCCTTGCTGGCCGTCGGCATCTATCGTCGTCGCCTGCCGGAACAACCCATCCCGAACAACCTGCTGGTCAAGGTCGGTCGCCGTACCCTGCGCCTGCCCAGCGCGCGCCTGACCCTGCTGCAACTGGTCATCACCGCCCTGGATGTGGCCGCCGCCGCCACCGTGCTGTACCTGCTGCTGCCGGAAGCACCGCCGTTCGGCGCCTTCCTGCTGGTGTACCTGCTGGCCCTGGCCGCCGGCGTGCTCAGCCACGTACCCGGTGGCGTCGGGGTGTTCGAGGCGATCCTGCTGGCCGCCTTCGCCAATGAACTGGGCGCGGCCCCGCTGGCCGCCGCCCTGCTGCTGTACCGCCTGATCTATGTGCTGCTGCCGCTGCTGCTGGCTTGCCTGACACTGCTGAGCACCGAGGCCCAGCGCCTGATCGCCTCGCGCCAGAGCATGCGCGTGGCGTCCGGCCTGGCCGCGCCGATCCTCGCGGTGCTGGTGTTCCTTTCCGGCGTGGCCCTGCTGTTCTCCGGCGCCACCCCGGAAATCGATACCCGTCTGGAAGGTATCGACTTCCTCGTGCCGGATCGCCTGATCGACGCCTCGCACTTCGGTGCCAGCCTCGTGGGCGTGTTGTGCCTGCTGTTGGCCCAGGGCCTGCGTCGACGCCTCTCGGCGGCCTGGATGCTGACCATGATCCTGCTGCTGGTCGGCGCCCTGCTCTCGCTGCTCAAGGGCTTCGACTGGGAAGAAGCCAGCATGCTCACGGCCACGGCCTGCCTGCTGGGGATTTTCCGGCGCTCCTTCTACCGCCCGAGCCGCCTGACCGAGTTGCCGTTCTCGCCGCTGTACCTGGTGGCCAGCCTGTGCGTGCTGGGGGCATCGGTGTGGTTGCTGCTGTTCGCCTACCAGGACGTGCCTTACAGCCATGAACTCTGGTGGCAGTTCGCACTGGACGGCGATGCCCCACGCGGACTGCGTTCGCTGCTGGGCGCCGCGGTGCTGCTGGTGGTGGTTTCCCTGACCTGGCTGCTGCGTACCGAGCGCCCGGTGATCCACCAGCCCAATGCAGAGGAACTGCAACGCGCCCACAAGATCCTGATGGCCTCCGACCAGCCCGATGGCGGCCTGGCCCTGACCGGCGACAAGGCCTTCCTGTTCCATCCGAGCGATACCGCGTTCCTCATGTATGCCCGTCGCGGGCGCAGCCTGGTGGCGCTGTATGATCCGATCGGCCCGGCACGCCAGCGCGCCGAGCTGATCTGGCAGTTCCGCGACCTCTGCGATACCCATCATGCGCGCCCGGTGTTCTATCAGGTCCGTGCCGAGAACCTGCCGTACTACATGGACATCGGCCTGACCGCCATCAAGCTCGGCGAAGAAGCCCGGGTCGACCTGCAGCGCTTTGACCTTGAATCCAAGGGCAAGGAAATGAAGGACCTGCGCTACACCTGGAACCGTGGCAGCCGCGATGGCCTGTCCCTGGAGATCTACGAGCCGGGGCAAGCGCCCCTGGACGAGCTCAAGGTGATTTCCGATGCCTGGCTGACCGGCAAGAACGTCCGCGAGAAAGGCTTCTCCCTGGGGCGCTTCAGCCCGGACTACATCAACCATTTCCGCGTGGCGATCATTCATTTCGAAGGTCGCCCGGTGGCGTTCGCCAACCTGCTCGAGACCCACAGCCATGAACTGGCCAGCCTCGACCTGATGCGCTCGCACCCCGACGCACCGAAGCTGACCATGGAGTTCCTGATGGTCGGCCTGATCCAGCATTATAAAAATCATGGATATGCACGCTTCAGCCTCGGCATGGTGCCGCTTTCCGGCCTGCAACCCCGGCGCGGCGCTCCCCTGACCCAGCGTCTGGGCTCGATGGTGTTTCAGCGCGGTGAGCAGCTCTACAACTTCCAGGGCCTGCGCCGCTTCAAAGACAAGTTCCAGCCTGACTGGGAACCTCGTTACATGGCCGTGCCAGCCGGACTCGATCCGCTGGTTGCCCTGGCCGATACTGCCGCCCTGATCGCGGGCGGCTTGACTGGATTGGTGAAACGCTGATGATTCGACGCTCCTGGCGGGTTTTACTGGTAATAGTGTTAGTCCTGGCCGCGCTTGCGGGCGCCGGCTACTGGTTCTGGAACCGCCCTGCGCCGGAACCCGCTCTCGAACATCTGAGCCAGGCCGATGGCTCGACCCTGACCCGCCTGATCCCCGGTACCAGGCCCAAGGCCCAGGTCATCGTCGCCACCCTCGCCGAAGACGCCTTGAGCGACAAACAGCTGTCGGCCCTGAGCCGTGGTGGCGCGGCGCAGATCGTCCAGGTGATCCTGCCCAAGGATGATTGCAAGCTGCAGCAGCAGGCCCTGGACAACGCCCGGCAACAATTGGCCGGCCCGGCGACCCTGGTCAGCGGTATCGGCCCCGGCGCGTCCCTGGCCTGGAACTGGCTGGCCACGCAGACCGACGACAAGGCCCAGGCCATCTCGGTCGGCTTTGCCCTCGAACAACCGGGCTGCACCACGCCGGTGCCCAAGTCGGCGGCCCACGGCCACTGGCTGGTAGCCTGGAACGATGGCCCGGACGATCCGAGCGCGGCCTTCGTGCGCGACCAGGCCAACGCCGAGACCAGCATCAGCGACTACGATATCCACCTGCCCCAGGTGCTGAACAACGAACTGCGCAAGATGCTCGTGGGCAACGAGAACGGCGGCCTGGCGATCCCCGTGGTCGAAGTCCCGGCCGGCCAGACCACCGACACCGTGACCCTGTTCCTCTCCGGCGACGGCGGCTGGCGCGACCTGGACCGCGATGCCGCCGGCGAAATGGCCAAGATGGGCTATCCGGTCGTCGGCATCGACACGCTGCGCTACTACTGGCAGCACAAGAGTCCGGAACAGACCGCCGTCGACCTGACCGAACTGATGCAGCACTACCGTCAGAAGTGGGGCATCAAGCGTTTTATCCTGATTGGCTACAGCTTCGGCGCCGATGTGCTGCCGGCGATCTACAACAAGCTGCCGGAAGCCGAGCAGCAGCGTGTCGACGCGATCATCCTGCTGGCCTTTGCCCGCAGTGGCAGCTTCGAGATCCATGTCGATGGCTGGCTGGGCAAAGCCGGCATGGAACTGGATACCGGCCCCGACATGGCCCAGTTGCCACCCGCCAAGGTCCTGTGCATCTATGGCAAGGAAGAAGTCGACGAGAGCGGCTGCACCACCAAGACCGCCGTCGGCGAGGCCCTGGAGCTGCCCGGCGGCCACCACTTCGACGAGAACTACCCGGCGCTGGCCAAGCGCCTGATCGATGCGATCAACAAGCGCCAGACCAAGACCGAATAAGTCGAGGAGACAGCAACAAAAAAGCCCCCGCTGCCACAAGGCAACGGGGGCTTTTTTTGGGTCGGTGGATTACATCTCGACCTGGGTACCCAACTCGATCACCCGGTTCACCGGCAGCTTGAAGAACCGCAGGTTGCCGTTGGCGTTCTTGAGCATGAAGGCGAACAGCGACTCCCGCCAGCGCGCCATGCCGACGATCTTCGACGCGATCACGGTCTCACGGCTGAGGAAGTAGGTGGTACGCATCGGGCTGAAATCCAGCTCGTCGAGGTGGCACAGCTTCAGCGCCTCGGGCACGTCTGGCTCGTCGGTGAAACCGAAGTGCAGGATCACCCGGAAGAAACCCTCGCCATAGGAATCGACCTCGAACCGCCGCTGGGTCGGCACCCGCGGAATGTCCTCGTAGACCACCGTCAGCAGCACCACCTGCTCATGCAGCACCTGGTTGTGCAGCAGGTTGTGCAACAGGGCGTGGGGCACCGCATCCGCACGGGCAGTGAGGAACACCGCCGTGCCTTGCACGCGGTGCGGCGGCTGCACGCGGATACTGCCGATAAAGATCGGCAGCGGCAGGCCACCTTCGTCCAGGCGATCCACCAGCAGTTCCTTGCCGCGTTTCCAGGTGGTCATGAGGATGAACAGGACAATCCCCGCCAATACCGGGAAAGCACCGCCCTGGACGATCTTCGGCACGTTGGCGGCGAAGAACAGCCCGTCCACCAGCAGGAAACCGACCAGGATCGGCACGGTGAGAATCGGCGACCACTTCCACAGCAGCAACATCACCGCCGACACCAGGATGCTGGTGATCAGCATGGTCCCGGTCACCGCCACGCCATAGGCCGAGGCCAGGGCATTGGACGACTCGAAGCCGAGCACCAGCAGGATCACCCCGACCATCAGGGTCCAGTTCACCGCCCCGATATAGATCTGCCCCTGTTCGGCACTGGAGGTGTGCTGGATATACATGCGCGGGATGTAGCCGAGCTGGATCGCCTGGCGGGTCAGGGAGAAGGCCCCGGAAATCACCGCCTGCGAAGCGATCACGGTCGCCAGGGTCGACAGCCCCACCAGCGGAACCAGCGCCCAGGACGGCGCCAGCAGATAGAACGGGTTGCGTGCCGCTTCCGGGTTCTCCAGCAACAGCGCCCCCTGGCCGAAGTAGTTCAGCACCAGCGCCGGCAGCACCAGCGCGAACCAGGCACGGGCGATCGGCTTGCGACCGAAGTGGCCCATGTCGGCATACAGCGCCTCGGCACCGGTCAATGCCAGCACCACCGCACCGAGAATCGCCACGCCCATGCCGGGGTGGACGATAAAGAACCGCACGCCCCACATCGGGTTCAGGGCGCTGAGCACTTCCGGATGCTGGAGAATGCCGTGCACACCCAGGATCCCGAGCACCAGGAACCAGGCGACCATCACCGGTCCGAACAACTTGCCGATGCTTGCCGTACCGTGCTTCTGGATCAGGAACAACCCGACCAGCACCACCAGCGACAGCGGCACCACCCAGCGTTCCAGGCCGTCAAAGGCCAGTTCCAGCCCCTCCACCGCCGACAATACCGAGATGGCCGGGGTGATCATGCTGTCGCCATAGAACAGCGCCGCACCGATCAACCCGAGGATCACCAGCACCGCCCGCAACCGCGGATACGGCGATGCCGCCCGCCGCGCCAGGGCGGTCAGGGCCATGATCCCGCCCTCGCCCTGGTTGTCCGCCCGCAGGATGAACAACACGTACTTGATCGAAACCACCCAGATCAACGACCAGAAAATCAGTGCGAGGATCCCGAAGACGCCATCGTGGTTGACCTGAACCCCATACCCACCGGAGAACACCTCTTTGAGGGTGTACAACGGACTGGTGCCGATATCGCCGTACACCACCCCCACCGCTGCAACCAGCATACTCAGCGGCTTTGCCGTCGAGTGCCCGACTTGCGCCTGACTCACTGCCTGACCCATCAATTACTCCCCTACTACAACTTGGACCGGGCTTCTTCTAAGAAGCGCTACTCTTTTTAGATGCAGCTTTTAAGTACAGCTTTTTGGTGCAGCGTTTTATCAGTACAGCTGCTTCAGCGCAGCATGCGCTGATTTTCTTACAGTTGCCGACGATTAATCTTTTGCCGGCAATTTGAAACAAAAAATGACACCTGGGCGCAACGCGGCGAAGCATAGCGCAGCACTCGTCGCATTTCCCTCCATAAAGCTGGTCAAGTGCGTCGCCCATCGCTAGAATTGCGCACTTTTTGATCAGAGGCGCATCAAGCGCCCGTCCGTCGTCAGCGGTTTCAAGCAAACCGCCAAACGCAGCGATCCCCATACCGAGGTTAGACATGTCCACCCCTACCGCGCCGGCCAACCCCAAGGTCGGATTTGTAAGTCTTGGATGCCCGAAGGCCCTGGTCGACTCCGAGCGCATCCTCACGCAACTGCGCATGGAAGGCTATGACGTCGTCTCCACTTACCAGGACGCCGACGTCGTGGTGGTCAACACCTGCGGTTTCATCGACAGCGCCAAGGCCGAATCCCTGGAAGTGATCGGTGAAGCGATCAAGGAAAACGGCAAGGTCATCGTCACCGGTTGCATGGGTGTGGAAGAAGGCAATATCCGCAACGTGCATCCGAGCGTGCTGTCCGTGACCGGACCGCAGCAGTACGAGCAGGTGGTCAACGCGGTGCACGAAGTGGTGCCACCCCGCCAGGACCACAACCCGCTGATCGACCTGGTGCCGCCACAAGGCATCAAGCTGACCCCGCGTCACTACGCCTACCTGAAAATTTCCGAAGGCTGCAACCACAGCTGCAGCTTCTGCATCATCCCGTCGATGCGCGGCAAGCTGGTCAGCCGTCCGGTCGGCGACGTGCTCGACGAAGCCCAGCGCCTGGTCAAGTCCGGCGTCAAGGAGCTGCTGGTGATCTCCCAGGACACCAGCGCCTACGGCGTGGACGTCAAGTACCGCACCGGCTTCTGGAACGGTGCCCCGGTCAAGACCCGCATGACCGAACTCTGCGCAGCCCTCGCCACCCTGGGCGTATGGGTCCGCCTGCACTACGTCTACCCGTACCCGCACGTCGACGAACTGATCCCGCTGATGGCCGACGGCAAGATCCTGCCGTACCTGGACATCCCGTTCCAGCACGCCAGTCCGAAAGTCCTCAAGGCGATGAAACGCCCGGCCTTCGAAGACAAAACCCTGGCGCGGATCAAGAACTGGCGGGAAATCTGCCCCGAGCTGATCATCCGCTCGACCTTTATCGTCGGCTTCCCGGGCGAAACCGAAGAAGACTTCCAGTACCTGCTCGACTGGCTGACCGAAGCCCAGCTCGACCGCGTCGGCTGCTTCCAGTACTCGCCGGTCGAAGGTGCACCGGCCAATGACCTGGACCTGGAAGTGGTACCGGACGACGTCAAGCAGGACCGTTGGGAGCGCTTCATGGCGCACCAGCAGGCCATCAGCTCGGCGCGCCTGCAACTGCGCATCGGCAAGGAAATCGAAGTGCTGATCGACGAAGTCGACGAGAACGGCGCCGTCGGCCGCTGCTTCTTCGATGCCCCGGAAATCGATGGCAACGTCTTCATCGACGGTGCCGGCGATCTCAAGCCGGGCGACAAGGTCTGGTGCCGGGTCACCGATGCCGACGAGTACGATCTCTGGGCAGAAACCCTGTAAGCCGTAAAAAAATCGAAAAGCCCTGCTCTTTCCACGAGATGCGGGGCTTTTTTACGGCTATTGTTTGCCTCAATAACAAGGCCTGCGCCACACAAGGAACGGCGACATGCACCAGCACCCGGTCATCCATACCCCCAAACCCGGCGACTATCCCGAGCTGACCGCTGTCTGGGAAGCCTCCGTGCGCGCCACCCATGATTTCCTGCCCGACAGCTACATCGAACTGCTGAAGAACCTGGTGCTGACCCGCTACCTCGATGCCGTCATGCTGATCTGCACTCGCGACGCCCGCCAGCGGATTACCGGTTTTGCCGGCGTGGCGGCGGGCAAGGTCGAGATGCTGTTCATCGCCCCGCAGAACCGCGGCCAGGGCCTGGGCAAGCAGTTGCTGTGGTATGCGATCGAGCACCTGAATGCCAGCGAGCTGGACGTCAACGAACAGAACCCGCAGGCCATCGGCTTCTATTTCAAACAGGGCTTCGAGGTGATCGGCCGCTCGGAACAGGACGGCATGGGACAGCCCTATCCGCTGCTGCACCTGCGTCTGAAACGCTGAACCTTGTGGGAGCGGGCTTGCCCGCGAAGCTCTTGGCGACCTCAAGGATGCCATCGCCAGCAAGCCAGCTCCTCTAGGGAGTTGCCCCTAACCGCGTGCTGCGACAAATGTTGCCGGGCTTAACCGGCGCCAGGCGGGTACAATGGCTGCCCTCCTTTGCTACGGCCGCTGTCATGTCTGAACCCATTCGCCTTTCCAAACGCCTTATCGAGCTGGTCGGTTGCTCCCGTCGGGAGGCCGAGCTGTTTATCGAAGGCGGCTGGGTCACGGTCGACGGCGAAGTCATCGACGAGCCGCAGTTCAAGGTCGACACCCAGAAGGTCGAGTTGGACCCCGAAGCCAAGGCCACCGCGCCGGAGCCGGTGACCCTGTTGCTGAACCAGCCCGCCGGCATGAGCGCGGACAACGCCCTGCAATTGCTCGACGCCGCCAACCTGTCCGAGGAACACCGCTACGGCAAGCGCCCGCTCAAGGGGCATTTCCTGCGCCTGACCGCGGCCGCCGACCTGCAGGCCAACGCCAGCGGCCTGCTGGTGTTCACCCAGGACTGGAAGATCCTGCGCAAGCTGACCGCCGACGCCGCCAAGATCGAGCAGGAGTATGTGGTCGAGGTCGCCGGCGACATGGTCGCCCACGGCCTCAACCGGCTGAACCACGGTCTGACCTACAAGGGCAAGGAACTGCCGGCGGTCAAGGCCAGCTGGCAGAACGAGAACCGCCTGCGCTTCGCCCTGAAAAATCCGCAGCCGGGCGTGATCGCCCTGTTCTGCCAGGCCGTTGGCCTCAAGGTCGTGTCCATCCGCCGCATCCGTATCGGCGGCGTCTCCATCGGCAAGGTGCCGGTGGGCCAGTGGCGTTACCTGTCGGCCAAGGAAAAGTTCTAAACCCAATATTCCAACGCCGCGCCAGATGCGCGGCGCTTATCACCCAGGACTGCCCACATGATTCATAACGATGTACTGCGCAGCGTGCGCTACATGCTCGATATCAGCGATGCCAAGGTCGTCGAGATCATCAAGCTGACCGGCTTCGAAGTCGCCAAGGCGGATGTCGTCACCTACCTGAAAAAGGACGAGGAAGAGGGTTTTGTGCACTGCCCCGACGAGGTCATGGCGCACTTCCTCGACGGCCTGGTGATCTTCAAGCGGGGCAAGGATGACAGCCGTCCGCCACTGCCGGTGGAACTGCCGGTGACCAACAACATCATCCTGAAGAAACTGCGGGTCGCCTTCGAACTGAAGGAAGACGATATGCACGCCATCCTCAAGGCTGCCGAGTTCCCGGTGTCCAAGCCGGAGCTGAGCGCCCTGTTCCGCAAGTTCGGCCACACCAACTACCGCCCCTGCGGCGACCAGTTGCTGCGCAACTTCCTCAAGGGCCTGACCCTGCGCGTACGCGGCTGATCCCGCGGCCTGCGGCGGCCACACGGCCCCGCAGGCATGACGACTCATTCCCCCACGCAATAGTGGCTCCACTTTTGGCACCTGACGACTAGGGTATGGCGACTCTATTCGCGTTCAGGACTCGCCATGCACCCTTACTTCTCCCTGCAAGGCCGCACCGCCCTGGTGACCGGCGGAACCCGTGGCATCGGCAAGATGATCGCCAGGGCCTATGTCGAGGCCGGCGCCACGGTCTACGTCTGTGCCCGCGATGCCGAGGCCTGCCAGCAGACCGCCGATGAACTCGGGGCGCTGGGACACTGCCACGCCCTGGCCGCCAATCTCGCGACCGAAGAGGGCGTGCTGGAGCTTGCCACGCGCCTGGGCGGGCTGATCGACCGGCTGGATATCCTGGTCAACAATGCCGGCACCACCTGGGGCGCGCCGCTGGAGAGCTATCCGGTGAAGGGTTGGGAAAAAGTGATGCAACTGAACGTGACGTCGGTATTCAACTGCATCCAGCAATTCCTGCCCTTGCTGCGCAAGGCCGGCTCGGCGCGGAACCCGGCACGCATCATCAATATCGGCTCGGTGGCGGGGATTTCCTCGTTCGGCGAACAGGCCTATGCCTACGGGCCGAGCAAGGCCGCCCTGCACCAGTTGTCGCGAATCCTGGCACGCGAGCTGGTGGGCCAGCACATCAATGTCAATGTGATCGCACCGGGACGCTTTCCGAGCAAGATGACCCAGCATATCGGCAACGACGAACAGGCGCTGGCCGAGGACACCGCGCTGATCCCGATGAAGCGCTGGGGCCGCGAGGAAGAAATGGCGGCACTGGCCATCAGCCTGGCGAGCACCGCCGGTGCCTACATGACCGGGAACATCATCCCGCTGGATGGTGGTTTCAGCCTGTAGATACCTTGGTCAGCAGCTCCATGCGGCGCCTGTGCCGTCCTCTTCGCGGGCAAGCCCGCTCCCACAGGGGCGGCGTCTCGGACACTTATGGGCAAGCCCGCTCCCGCAGGGGCAGGGCCTCGGACATTTGTGGGCATGCCCACTCCCACAGTGGCAGGGCCTTGGACACTTGTGGGAGCGGGCTTGCCCGCGAAGGGGCCATCAGATCAGGCCCTCAGCTCCCGATCAGATCCCGGCCCGCAGCACATCCTCGGGCAACGCCTCGCCGCGCTCGACACTGGCGGCGACACGCTCGATCAGCACGTCCAGGCGATAGCCCTGGGCCTTCAGCCAGGCTTCGTCGTAATAGGTGGTGGCATAACGTTCGCCACCATCACAGAGGATCGCCACGATCGAGCCGCTCTCCCCCGCCTCGACCATCTGCCGCGCCGCCATCAGCGCGCCGATCAGGTTGGTCCCGCTGGAGCCGCCGACCCGCCGTCCCAGGCGTCGTGCCAGGTAATGCATGGCTGCCAGGGACAAGGCATCCGGCACCTTGACCATGGCATCGATAACCTTGGGCAGGAACGACGCCTCGACCCGTGGCCGGCCGATCCCCTCGATACGTGAACCGCATTCCAGGCGCAGGCTGGCGTCGCCGGTCTGATAATACTCGAAGAACACCGAACGCTCGGCATCGGCGCACAACACGCGGGTGCAATGCTGGCGGTAGCGCACATAACGTCCCAGGGTAGCGGTGGTGCCGCCGGTGCCCGGACTGGAAATCAGCCAGCTCGGCTCCGGGTGCCGCTCGAAACGCAACTGCTGGAAAATCGACTCGGCGATATTGTTGTTCGCCCGCCAGTCGGTGGCCCGCTCGGCATAGGTGAACTGGTCCATGAAATGCCCGCCGCTTTCCCGGGCCAGGCGCTCGGACTCGGCATAGATCTGCGTCGGGTCCTGCACCAGATGGCTCTGGCCGCCGTAGAAGGCGATCTGCGCGATCTTCTCCTGGGAGGTGGTCGCCGGCATCACGGCAATGAACGGCAGCCCCAGCAAGCGTGCGAAATAGGCTTCGGAAATCGCCGTCGAACCGCTGGACGCCTCGATTACCGGCGCTCCCGGTTTCAACCAGCCATTACACAGGGCATAGAGAAACAGCGAGCGTGCCAGGCGATGCTTGAGGCTGCCCGTGGGGTGGCTGGACTCGTCCTTGAAGTACAACTCGATGCCCGGCAGGCCCGGTAGCGGCAAGGGAATCAGGTGGGTGTCGGCACTGCGCTGGAAGTCGGCCTCGATGATCCGGATCGCTTCCCGGGCCCACTGTCGATTGTCGCTCATGATCGGTTACTCGTTGGAACGGGCACGCTCGAAGGCGCTGACGAACTGTTGCGCCACTGGCTCTTGGCCAAACCGCTGAAGGAAAAAGGCGGACAGCTCCGCCAGGACTCAACAGCAACTATAGGAAGTTTCCTACAGCCCGCACAGATACAGTGAAGACGCATTTGGACATACAACTGCTAGGCTCCCTTCCATTGATACCTCTATTTTCCGCTTATAATAAAAAAGAATATAACTTTTGTTTTAACAACCAACAGTACGGGTTAGGGTGTCCCACCTTTTGACTTTATCAATGGAGAGCGACCTTGCCTCTGCGTAGCACTTTCACGCGTTTCTTTCAGTTGGAAGCTGCCAGCGGTCTGTTATTGATTGCCGCTGCAGCCCTGGCCCTGATCATCAACAACTCACCGCTGTCGTACCTGTACAACGGCCTGCTGGACGTTCCGGTGGTAGCCCAGGTCGGCGCCTTGAAAATCGCCAAGCCGCTGCTGCTGTGGATCAATGACGGCCTGATGGCGATGTTCTTCCTGCTGATCGGCCTGGAGGTCAAGCGCGAGGTCCTCGAAGGCCATCTGTCCAAGCCTTCGCAGATTGTCCTGCCGGGTGCCGCGGCGATCGGCGGCATGGTCGTGCCGGCGCTGATCTACTGGTTCCTGAACAAGGACAACCCGGCGGCCCTGGGTGGCTGGGCGATCCCCATGGCCACCGATATCGCCTTCGCCCTCGGCGTGCTGGCCCTGCTGGGCAAGCGCGTGCCCGTATCGCTGAAACTGTTCCTGATGACCCTGGCGATCATCGACGACCTCGGCGCGATCATCGTCATCGCGGTGTTCTACTCCAGCGAACTGTCGACCCTGTCGCTGATGCTGGCCGGCGCCTGCCTGGTGGCCCTGATCGCGATGAATCGCCTCGGCGTGGTCAAGCTCGGCCCCTACATGATCATTGGTCTGATCCTCTGGATCTGCGTACTCAAGAGTGGCGTGCACGCGACGCTGGCCGGCGTGACCCTGGCCTTCTGCATCCCCCTGCGCACGAAGAACTCCGAGACGTCGCCACTGCTCAGCCTGGAACATGCGCTGCATCCCTGGGTGGCCTTCGGCATCCTGCCGCTGTTTGCCTTTGCCAACGCCGGTGTGTCGCTGACGGGGGTCAATCTCGACAGCTTCACCCATCACGTACCGCTGGGCATTGCCGCCGGCCTGCTGATCGGCAAGACCGTCGGCGTGTTCGGCCTGACCTGGCTGGCGGTCAAGGCCGGCATGGCCGCACTGCCCAACGGTGCCAACTGGGGCCAGGTGCTCGGTGTGGCGATCCTCTGCGGTATCGGCTTCACCATGAGCCTGTTCGTCGGCTCCCTGGCCTTTGTTCCGGGCAGCAGCGAATACGTCGGCATGGACCGCATGGGCATCCTCACCGGCTCGATCCTTGCCGCGCTGATCGGTTATGCCGTGACAGCCATGGCCAGTCGCCAACCCCAGTGATCGCATAGAGACGGACACGGGGCTTCACTGGCGGCATTCCCACGCAGAGCGTGGGAACGATCGAGCAGTAATCCCCTGAAACAAAAAACCCCGGCCAGTTCCCTGGCCGGGGTTTTCCTTTACAGACTGATCGTCGGATCAGTGGGAAACGCGGCTGGTACCACCCACGGTGGAAATACGTACGCGCTCGCCAACCCGGAAGATTTCGTTCGGCGCCACTTCCTGCACATAGGCACGCAGGCTACCGTCATCTTCACGCACGGTGATTTCCACGCCCTGGGTCTTGGTCAGGCCTTTCTCGGCCATGTTACCCAGGACGCCACCGGCTACCGCACCGATTACCGCGGTGACGATACTGCCGCGGCCGCCGCCGATGGCGCTGCCGCCGACACCACCAACGATCGCACCGGCGCCGGCACCGATTGGCGAGTTGCTGCCTTCGATCTGTACCGGACGCAGGGATTCGATGGTACCCAGGCGGATGGTCTGCACACGACGGGCTTCATCGCGGGAGTAGCTGTCGCCGGTCAGGCTGTTGGTGCAGCCACCGAGCAGCATGGCCATTGTGGAGAAGGAAGCAATCAACAAAACAGACTTACGCATAAGGGCAACTCCAAAAGGACATGACTCAATTAAACTCCGCGGCTTGATCTCTGTCACGGCAGCCGGCGGATAAAATGGTTTTCATTCAGCACCGGTACAGCCGGCGCACAACAAGACTGAGGACAGGGTAGCGTTCTTTCAAGTCGCCCGCCCCGCCTGCCACAAGGACTGTCATGGATTACTTCATCATTGTCATCACTACCGCCGCCGGCTTGTATTTCCACGGCTGGCTGTACATGAGAATCAGACGCTGGATGGACCGCGACCTCGCATTGTCGCTAGCGGGAGACAGCGAAGCACGGCAAAAGTTCATGCTGCAGCGTCTCGACGCCGCCCGAAAGCAGAAGGTGAAGCGCCGGGATCTGCAGCGCTGGCTCGAGGCCGCCGCTGCAGAATATCCCGATCAGGGGGCCAGGCGCGAGCGGCTCCAGCCGTCATCGACCAGACGATAGTCGAGGCGGTCATGCAGGCGGCTGGCACGACCTTGCCAGAACTCGATGCGTTCCGGCAGCAGGCGATAACCTCCCCAGTGTTCCGGGCAATCCGGCTGGGTGTCGCTGAACCGTGCCTGGGTGGCCTTGAGCAACTCCTCCAGTTCGGTACGGTCGGCAATCACCCGGCTCTGCGGTGACGCCCAGGCGCCCAGGCGGCTGCCCAGCGGACGGACCTGGAAGTAGGCATCCGATTCCTGTGGCGAGACCTTGACCACCCGTCCCTCGATCCGCACCTGCCGCTCCAGGCTCGGCCAGAAGAAGGTCATGGCGGCGAACGGCCGCGCCGCCAGTTGCCGGCCCTTGTCGCTTTCGTAGTTGGTGAAGAAGGTAAAGCCCTCTGCATCCAGGCCCTTCAACAACAGGATACGGCAATGCGGACGCCCGTCGGCATCGACGGTCGCCAGGGTCATGGCATTGGCTTCCACCGGCGGCTGCTCGGTCTTCACCGCATCGGCAAACCACTGGTGGAACAGCGCGAACGGCTCGGCCGGGGCCTGGGCCTCGGTGAGACCGTCGCGGGTGTAGTCGCGGCGCATATCGGCCAGGGACTGGGTCATGGTGTTTTCCCTTCTAATCCCGAATCAATCAATCGCGAATCAGTTCTTGGCCGCGCTGTCAGCCGCCGGATCTTTCTTCGCCACTGCCTTGGCCGGTGCGGCTTTCTTGACCGGGGCTTTCTTCGCCGGGGCCTTGGCCGCTGCCTTCTTGGCCGGAGCCTTGGCCTTGGTGGTGGTGGCCGCTTTCTTCGCGACCGGTGCCGGAGCCACTGCCGGCTTGGTGTCCTGTGCCGCCACCAGGGTCGCCGGTGCCAGCGCCGAAGGCGGAATGCTGTACTTGCTCAGCAACGCCACCATGGTGTTCTGCGGGGTCAGGAGGATTTCCATCCGGCGGTTCAGGGCACGACCTTCACTGCTGTCATTGGCCGCGCGCGGCATCACCGAGCCCATGCCACGCAGGATCAGGCGATCGCGCTGCAGGCCGCTGAGGCGGAAAATCGCCGCGACCGACTGGGCGCGTTGCTGGCTCAGGGCCTGGGCTGAGTCGGCACCGGTGCTGTTGTCGCCGTGACCGAGAACCAATACCGCGGTTTTCGGATCGCCTTCAACGGCCTTGGCAATGCGCGAGAAAGGCCCGAGGGTCACGGGCAACAGCATTTCCGGACGCTTCGGATTGTAGGAACCGTCTATCGGGGCAATGATCACCAGGACGTTTTCGCGACGCTCCAGCTTCAGCGAAGAATCCTGGATCGCCGTGCGCAGGCGCGGTTCATAGTCGTCGAGCCAGGCCTGAGTGATTTTCGGATCGGGCATCGGCACGGCCTTGACCGGCGGCTGGGCGGTTTCCTTGGCCTTGTCCGAACTGCCGAACGGCCACCACCAGTGGGTCGCCGGGTCGGCCTGGGGAGCCGGGTTGGTCGCGGCGGCTACCGCGGTCGCCAGGGGCACGGGCTTGTCCTGGGGCTTGGCAGCGACGGCATCCTTTGCCGCGTCCTTCTTGTCGGAAGAGCCGAACGGCCACCAACTGCTGCCGCTGCTCGCTTCAGTTGCCGGGGCGGCAGCGGCTGCCGCTGCGACAGGTGCAGGCGCTGCGGCCTTGGCATCCTTGGCAACCGCAGGGGCGACCGCCTTGGCGTCCTTGGCAGCCGGAGCCGGGGCAACGGCCGGAGCCGTAGAGGCCTGGGCCGCGTCCTTCTCGGCGACCTTGTCGGACGAACCGAACGACCACCAATGGCCTCCATCTGCATTCTGTGGAGTTTGTGCGCAACCGGTAACGGTCAGGCAGATGGCCAGGGCGAGGGACTTATTCGAAGACATTGGAAATCCACAAAATGAGATAGAGAAACAAGGGCACTTAGGAATACAAGGGCACCAAGGCCACGTAAACAGACGCTTTGAAAGCAAAAAAGCCACAGGGTTCCGGCCTGCGGCCTGATGCCGGCATTCTACAGACAGCCGGCAAGAATCCGTACAAGCTTCTGAGCCCGTGGGTCCATGAGAACGTACGGTCCAAGGGTATTTGTCACGAAACCGAAGGCGACATCATGCTCTGGATCAGCAAAGCCGATCGAGCCTCCCGCGCCAGGATGCCCGAAGGCCCTGGAGCCCAGGCCGAACGTGGCATTGGCGACGTCCGGTTGATCGAGCATGCACCCCAGGCCGAAACGGGTCTGGGCCAGCAGGGTCTTGTCCATGCCCAGGCTGTGTTCACGGGTCAACTCGTCGAGCATTTCACCTTCCAGCAGGCTGCCATCCAGCAACCCGCTGTAGAAACCCGCCAGACTGCGTGCATTGCCATGGCCGTTGGCCGCCGGCTGTTGCATGCGCCGCCACTCCGGCTTGTTGGTACTGGTCATGATAGACGGCGGGTTGGTGAACGCACGGGTGGTCATCGCCGTGGGCTCGCGCATGGTCACCTGCAGCAGGCGCTGGGCCGCCGCGTCGCCGACATTGCCCTTGCCGCGGGCAATGTGCGCCACCCGATGGAACTCCGCGTCCGGCAGGCCGACATGAAAATCCAGCCCCAGCGGCCGGGCGATACGCGCGGCAATGGATTCACCCGGGCCACGACCGTCGGCACGGCGCAACAGCTCGCCGACCAGCCAACCGTAGGTGATCGCGGCGTAGCCATGACCGTCACCGGGCGTCCACCAGGGCGCTTCGGCGGCCAGGGCATCGACCATCACCTGCCAGTCATAGAGGGCTTCGGGGGCCAGCAGCTCGCGCAATGCCGGCAACCCGGCCTGATGGCAGAGCAAATGGCGCAACGTGATGGTTTCCTTGCCGGCCGCCGCGAACTCGGGCCAGTAGCGGGCCACCGGAGCGTCCAGTTGCAACTTACCCTCCGCCACCAGTTGCAGCGCGGCGACGGCGGTAAAGGTCTTGGTGCAGGAGAACAGGTTGGCGATGGTGTCGCTGTGCCAGGCCTCGGCACCGTCCTTGTCGGCGGTACCGGCCCAGAGATCGACCACGGTTTCCCCGCCGACCTGGATGCACAATGCCGCACCGCGCTCCTGGGGATCGTCGAAGAGCGCCGCGAACGCCTCGCGCACCGCCTCGAATTGAAGCTCGTAATGACCCTGAATCTGCACCCTTGAATTCCCCCGGGCTAACGCCTGACAAAGTGGGGTGCATTGTTCCAGCGATTGCCCGGTTTGGGAACAGACACAGGTCGGACGATTCGTACCATCGCCCTGTAGGAAAAGTGCCTACAGGGCTACCCGGGTATTGTGAATTCGATCAGTGGCCGTTGCCGGAATGCCCGCCGGCATGGCCCGCGCCCGCCCCGCCGGCACTGCCCGAACGGCCCTTGCCGCCACCACCGTCATGATCGATGCCCTTCGCCGCTTTTTGCTGGGCGTCGACCTTGGCCTTCTCGGCCGCCTTGGCCAGCAGTTCGAGGGCCTGCAGGTTGCTCTTGCGCACGCTCTCGACAAAGCCCTGGAACGGCACATCGGTGATACCGACCAGGCCGAAGTGACCGTTTTCACCGTCCAGCAGACGACCGGTAACGGGTTGGTCGAGGTACTGGAACCAATGCACCCCGACGACAGAAGGCTCACTGACCGCCTGCTTGAGGAAGTTTGCGTAGGCCGGGCCACGGTCTTCTTCCTTCGACAGCTCGGTCACGCCGCCCCAGAACGGGCCACGATCCCGCGAGCCGAAGTTGAACTCGGTGATCAGCACCGGCTTGTCCAGCGTGTCCAGTTGACTGAAGTCGTAACCGTCCTGAGGCTGAAGGGTGTAGAAGTTGAAGCTCAGCACATCGCAATATTGTGCACAGGAGGCCACCGCTTCAGGCGTACTGACGGCAAACCGGCCGCCCAGCAGCAAATGATTCGGCGCGTGCCATTTCAACGAATCGGAAATGGTCTTGAAGTAGGTGTCGGCGAAGACCTTCTGGAAATACTTGAGGTCCGCCTCGATTTCCGGGTGTTCCGGGTTCGGCAACGGCGCCTCGAACCCCGGGTCCTCCATCTGCTCCCAGGTCGGGATATCCACGCCCCAGGCTTTCGACAGGCCCTGCTGGTTGCGGTATTTGTCGCGCAGCTGCTTGAGGAACGCACGCTTGGCCGGAACGTCGGTGGTCATGCGCAAGGTGCCGTAGGCCAGCGCATAACGGGATTTCGGATCATCGCCGGGACCGGCCCAGGCCAGTTCGTTGTCGGCGAAGTAGCCCACCAGCCATGGGTCGTCGCGGTGATCCCGGGCGGCGATGGCGACCGCACGCTCGGTCGCCATGGCAAAGCGCGGATCGAACGGGTCGGGCATGCCGCCCCACCAGTCGCTGCCGGTGCTGATGCTGGCGTAATCGCCGACGATCGACAGCGGCAAGGTGTACGGCACGCGATCGTTCAGGCCCACCGCCGGATCGCTCCAGTTGCCGAGGGTGTTGAAACCCCAGGCCTGCAAGCGGTCGAGAGTGTGGGTTTGCCAGCGCTTG
The DNA here is from genome assembly GCF_018326065.1 of Pseudomonas sp. Ost2. Lineage (NCBI taxonomy): Bacteria > Pseudomonadati > Pseudomonadota > Gammaproteobacteria > Pseudomonadales > Pseudomonadaceae > Pseudomonas > Pseudomonas sp. Ost2. Next base: position 5,903,673 of record NZ_AP021904.1, read on the forward strand.
GCGTCAAAGCCCTCGGCACACGCCACCTTCGGCTCGCCTTCCTTGGGTTGTGCACAAGGCTGGCCATAGGTGCGCTGCAGGTTGGCCCCATAGAAGTCGAACCATTTCCCATGGTTGAAGCCGCGCCCGGCATTGGAAGCCAGGGCGACACTGTTATCGCCCTTGCCGTAGTAGCCGGCGAGCGGCTCACCGTCCTTGGGCAATTCGCCGAACATCCATTCGCGACCTTCGACATAGGTCTGCTGGTCGCCGGCGCTCACGGTGTTCACGCCGAGGGAATAGAACGGATGACCTTCCGGCGTCACCAGATACCAGCGGCCGTCATGTTTCTCGGTTCGGAAGAAGCCCGTGGCGTCGAAACTCGGACCCTTGGTCCAACCGCCGAACTTGTCCAGGCCACTGCGCTCGCGCTCGGCCAGCCAGCCCTTCAACTGTTGCGCCTCCTTGTTCGAGGCGGCCTTGAGCTGGTCGTCGGAACTGACCTTTTCCGGCCAGCGGGCGCGGCTGGACTGACCGTAGCCGTCCACCAGCGAACTGTAGGCGGCCTTGATCACATCGTCGCCGTTCTGCACGCCAAAACGCTCCAGGAGGATGTTCTGCGCGACTTTCGGCTTGTCCATCGACAAGGTCACCGACACCACTTGCCTGCGATCCAGCTCACCGCTGCTGCTCGCCAGCAGGATCCGCTGACCATCCACGGTCAGCGGCATCGGCGGGCCGGCGCGCATGCCCTGGCTCAGGGGCGAGAACGGCTGCAACGGTACCAGCAGGGTCTGCGCCGGGCCGGCCGGCAGGTCGACGCGACTGGTGAGGGTCTTGCCGTCGTTGCTCTGGATGGTCACGTAGAGGGTCAGGGCCCAGTCCATGGCACTCTGGATCCGCAGGCTCATCACCCCCGACTGCGACCAGTCCCAGGCACCGCTCTGCGGCGTCAGGCGCAGGCTCGGCTGGGCGCTCGGGCTGAAGGTGACACGCCGCAGCACTTCACCTTCGGCGGTCTGTTCGGCATTGGCTTGCGGCAGGTCGGTGCCGTTGGTCACCACCTGCACCACATCGGCCGGACGAACGAAATTGAACAGCGTCTGCTGACCGGCGGGCGCGGCCAGCAGCGGCGCGGCGAACAACAGAGCAAAAACGGCGGGCAGCGTACGGCGAATCATATGAATCATTTTCTCCCTAACGGCCGGTCAAGGGCCTGCGTGGCGCTGGTAAAGCGCCACCCATAGACAACGAAATAGGCGATTTGACCTACATCACACTAAGAAATTTCACGACGGAATGGCGGCAAGGCATTGAGGATAGCCTTGCCGTAGCGCTGGGTGACCAGACGCCGGTCGAGCAAGGTGATGATGCCCCGGTCCTGCTCCGTGCGCAGCAGCCGGCCACAGGCCTGGACCAGCTTGAGCGAGGCGTCCGGCACGGAGATTTCCATGAACGGGTTGCCGCCACGGGCTTCGATCCATTCGGCGAGGGCGGCTTCCACCGGATCGTCCGGCACCGAGAACGGGATCTTGGCGATCACCACGTGTTCGCAGTAGGCACCCGGCAAGTCGACGCCCTCGGCGAAGCTCGCCAGGCCGAACAGCACGCTGGAGTCCCCGCCATCGACCCGCGCCTTGTGCTTGTTGAGGGTTTCCTGCTTGGACAGGTTGCCCTGGATGAACACCTGCTTGCGCCAGTCGCGATCCAGGCCGTCGAACACGTCCTGCATCTGCTTGCGCGAGGAAAACAGCACCAGCGTGCCCTTGGAACCTTCGACCAGCTCCGGCAGGTCACGGATGATCGCCGCCGTGTGGGCCATGGCATCCCGAGGGTCGGCCTTGAGGTCCGGCACCCGCAACACGCCGGCATCGGCGTGGTGGAAAGGACTGGGCACCACCGCCGTCACGGCTTTCTTCGGCAAGCCGGCGCGCATGCGGAAACGGTCGAAGGTGCCGAGGGCGGTCAGGGTCGCCGAGGTCACCAGGGCACCGTAGGCCACATTCCACAGGTTGCGCCGGAGCATTTCCGCCGCCAGGATCGGGCTGGCATTGACCTCGATATCGAACAGCGCACCGCTTTCCGCCAGGCTCAGCCAGCGGGCCATGGGCGGGTTGTCTTCCGGATCCTCGACGGTGAACGCGGTCCACAGCTCCCAGTTGCCCTGGGCCCGGGACAACAGGCTGCCGAACAGCGGGTACCACTCCTCGGCCTGGTTGCTGGTGATCCCGATATTGACCTCACCGTCCATGCCTTCCTTCAGCAGTTCGGTCAGGCGGGTAAAGATGTCATTGAGGCGGGCAAAACCCTTCTTCAACTCGATGCCCATTTCCCGCAGGTGATCCGGGATCAGCCCGCCGACAAAGCGATGGCGCGGCCGCTCGCGGCCTTCCACATCCTCACCGGTCTTGAAGTCGGCCAGTTGCTCGCAGGCGGTGAACATGAACTGCTGGTGGGTCTTGATCTCCCGGGCCAGCTCCGGAACCTGCTCGATCAGCTTGCCCAGGTCACCCGGCAGCGGATGCTGGGCGAGCAGTTTGGTCAGGTTCTTGGCGGTCTGCTCCAGCCAGTCGGCCGTGGAGCGCAGGCGCGTGTAATGGGCGAAGTGGCCGATGGCCTTGTCCGGCAGGTGATGGCCTTCGTCGAACACATACAAGGTGTCGCGCGGGTCCGGCAACACCGCACCACCGCCCAGGGCAAGGTCGGCGAGGACCATGTCATGGTTGGTCACGATCACATCGACCTTGCCCATCCCCTCGCGGGCCTTGTAGAAGGCGCACTGGCCGAAGTTGGGGCAATGGCGGTTGGTGCACTGGCTGTGATCGGTGGTCAGGCGCGCCCAGTCGGCGTCTTCCAGCGCATTCGGCCAACTGTCGCGATCGCCATCCCATTTGTTGCCGGCCAGTTTCTCGATCATGCTGGTGAACAGCTTCTGGCTGGCCTCATCCACCTCGATCTTGAAGCCTTCTTCCTCGAACAACTGGGCCGTCGCGGTCTGCGCGTGGCCTTCCTGCAACAGCATGTCGAGCTTGGACAGGCACATGTAGCGCCCGCGCCCCTTGGCCAGGGCGAAGCTGAAATTCAGCCCGCTGTTGCGCATCAGGTCGGGCAGGTCCTTGTAGACGATCTGTTCCTGCAGGGCGACGGTGGCCGTGGCGATCACCAGGCGCTTGCCGGCGGCCTTGGCGGTGGGGATCGCCGCCAGGCTGTAGGCCACGGTCTTGCCGGTACCGGTGCCGGCTTCGACGGCAACCACGGCCGGCTCGCCATCGCGGCGGCCTTCATCATCGGTGTCGATATCGCCGAGCACCTTCGCCACTTCTGCGATCATCAGACGCTGACCGTAGCGGGGTTTCAGGTTCTTGGCTTCGAGGAAACGCGAGTAGGCGCCCTGGATCGTGGTTTTGAGTTCGGTGCTGATCATGAGTCTTCGGGCGCGAAAAACGCTGGATAAATTTTCAGTGGTTCGAATGGCCGCTATCATACCCCGCTAATTCATCCCGCGCCGAACGGAGTACCCGAATGACCGCTTTTGCACTCGTCTATACCCTGCATCTGCTGGCCGCCCTGATCTGGGTCGGCGGCATGTTCTTCGCCTGGATGATCCTGCGTCCGGCGGCAATGGCCGCGCTTGAAGGCCCCGCCCGCCTGAAATTGTGGGTCCAGGTGTTTCAGCGCTTCTTCGTCTGGGTCTGGGTGGCGGTGGTGATCCTGCCGATCAGCGGCGTGGGCCTGATCCAGCTGCGTTTCAGCGGGTTCGAGACCGCGCCGCGGTATGTGCAGGTGATGATGGGGCTGTATATCGTGATGCTGGCGCTGTTTCTTCGTATCCAGTCATTGCAACTGCCGGAACTGCGCAAGGCGGTGGAAGCCGAACAGTGGGCCGAAGGCGCCGCCGCGCTGGGGCGGATTCGCCGCCTGGTGGGAATCAATCTGCTGATCGGCCTGGCGCTGGTGGCGATCGTCGCGGCGCGCCCGACCTTCTGAGAAAAGCCAACGCCTGATGCTGATCGTTCCCACGCTCTGCCTGGGAACGATCGACTCCCCCCTGTGGGAGCGGGCTTGCCCGCGAATGGTCGTCGAAGCGGCTCAAAGACGCTGGATGGTCACACTACCCGGCTCGCCCTGGGGCCCCGGCTGACCCGCCAGGCCAGGACGCCCGGACTTGCCACCGTCGGTCTTGTAGATAAAGCAGCCCTTGGACTTGCCGCCTGCACCCGGACGTCCCGCCGCACCTGCCGCGCCGCCGGCACCGCCCTCGACCTGGACCTTGATCTGCTCGGCCGGGTAGTCCCGTGGCAGTTCGACCCGAACCTGCGCCCCAGGCGCACCCGGACGGCCATCGCCGCCATTGTCACCATCGGCACCGCGACCGGCCTGGCCCCAGGTGCAACCCGGCTCCTCGCCATTGGCGCCATCGAGCCCGACATAACCCGGAATGCCGGTACCTCCACGGGCATCCACCGACAACAACGGTCCGCTCAGGGCATCGATCCGCAGGTTCAGGTTGCGACCTGGCAGCGGCGCCTTCTGGTAGCTGCCCGGGGCTCCCCGCGCGGTAATCTGGCTGCCGCTGCCGAGATCGGCGCGCCCGGCCCTGAGTTCGAAACTCTGTTCGCTGGGCACGATGGCGATGCGCGCCTCGCGCCCCAGGTGCAGTTCGCCCACGCTCAACCGGGTGATACTTGCCGGCACCAGCAGCGTACCATGGTCGGCCACGTCCAGGCGCTCCAGCTGCAACACACTGGTATTGCCCGGCAGGCGTACCAGGGAGTTGGCTTCAACGGTCACGACCTGGGCATACGCCAGCGGGCTGCACAGCGCCGCCAATAGACACAAACTACGCATGGCTGACTTCCTCGCGAGCCGGCAACGGCAGGATCTGCAGGTGGAACATACCGAACAGCAGGATCTGCGCCCGGTCACGCCAGGGCTGTGGCCGATCTTGCAGGCTGCCGTTGAACAGCAGTATCTCGAGCAGATGGGTCAGCAACAGCAGGCTCCCGGCCAGATTCACCAATAAACGAAACGGGCTGACCAGCGGATTCACCAGGTTGACCAGCACCACCAGCCAAAACAGCAGCGTCAGGACCTTCCCCAACCCCCAAAGCACCTTCATACGCCCCCCTTGGTACATTATTCTTTGGGCGCACAGTAACGGCTTGCACGGGCAATTTGCCAGTGGGCCCGGAAAATTATTCTCCAGCGGTCGCCTTGCCCGCCAGTTCGACGAAATTCATCGCTCCAGAGCGGTTGTCGAGCCATCGACCGCGCCCCTGCAGCGCGCCTGCGCGACCCGCCTGGAGATTTCCGGAACCGCGCTCTAGGCCGGGCCGTTCGAGCAGGCTAGTCTTTGCAGTTCTGATTGAGGATTTTCGATGACCGAGAGCATTTCTTCGCGCACGCCGCAGCAAGCCCTGGCGGCTCTCCTGGACCGCTATGCACCGCAGAACCTGCTGCTGGTCGGCGCAGGCAGCTTTCCGGCGCTCGAGGCGTTCCAGGCGGCGCACCCGCAGACCCAGGTCGCCCTCGCCGAACCCGGCGCCCTGCCGGCCGACCTGGCGGCACGGCGCTTCGACCTCGCGCTGGTGGTCGATTGCCTCGAACACCTGCCCAAGCGCGCCGGCCGGGAACTGCTGGGCGGCATTCGCAACCTCAACGCCAGTCGCATCGCGGTGTTGGTGGACATGCCGGCCAGTGGCTGGCAGGACAGCGACTTCTTTGCCCTGGCCCTGCAAAGCAGCGAGCGTTTCCAGCGCGACCAGCAGGTACTGACGCTGTTCACCTACGATCTGCGGGAATACAAACAGGTGCCGGACTGGCTCAACGCCAAGTTCTGGGCCAACCCGGAAAACTTCGGCAAGTACTGGTGGTAATCCGATGAGTACATCCATTTGCCCCTGCGGCAGCGGCAACCTGCTGGACGCCTGCTGCGGCCACTACCATGCGGGCCATCCCGCGCCCTGCGCCGAGGCGCTGATGCGCTCGCGCTACAGCGCCTACGTGCTGGGCCTGGTCGATTACCTGGTGGCGACCACGCTGCCCAGCCAGCAGAACGGCCTGGATCGCCAGTCCATTGCCGACTGGAGCGCGCAAAGCACCTGGCTGGGCCTGCAGGTGGAAAGCTCGGAGGTCTTCGGCGGCCAACCCGAGCACGCCTTCGTGACCTTTACCGCGCGCTGGCATGACAACGGCGGCGAACACAGCCATCGCGAGCGCTCATCCTTCGTGCAGAACACGGGCCGCTGGTATTTCATCGACCCGACCGTCCCGCTCAAGGCCGGACGCAATGATGCCTGCCCCTGTGGCAGCGGGCAGAAATACAAGAAGTGCTGTTCGAGCTACCTGCTCAGCTGAGCTTCAGGTGCGACGTATCGGGCACCGCTGCCGCAGGCGGCGCGGGTAGCTGGCCCATGTCGCTGCCCACCGGCGCCACGCTGAACGCCGACAGGTCGAGGACCGGTGCAACGGGCGCCGGCTTGGGGTCCTGCACATCGCTGCCGACCTCGGCGATCGCATAATCCGGCGCATCGACCTCGCTGAAGGCGGCCATATAGGCATCCCGCGGCACTACCCGGGCCCGCCCGATCGGCCCGGGAGCAGCGGTCATCTCGATCTCTTCCATCGGCATCTCGAGCACAGAGACCACCGCACCGGCGCGCTCGATGGTCGCCCGGTACTTCTCGGCGGCGGCGGCATCGAGATTGTTCTTCAGGACCAGGCGGCGCCCGGAAAACAGCAGTTCGATACGCTGGGCATCGGCCTGGAACAGCCGCGCCAGGTTGCTCCTGACCTGCTCGACCGGGGCACCGGGGACCAGTTCGCCGCTGAAGACAATCTCGTAAAGACTCATGACCACACTCCTGTGCGCCGGGCTCGGTTCCGTTGCGCGAATGACCGGCAGTATCGCCCAGGTGGTTTTGCCATCACAACCTGGCAACGCTTGGCCCGCCGGCTTGCTAGACTGAGTTTTCGGCGGGAGGAATGTATGTACTCACGGACACGCTGTACCCTTGGCCAAGTGAAGCTTGACCCAGCGAGGCTTGGCCCGGTGCTGCTTGGCCTGGCAATGCTGCTGGCGCTGTCCGGCTGCGCGTCCTGGCTCGATGCCGGCCCCCGTGACCCCGAAGTGCACCTGGTGCGGGTGGAACTGGTCAAGGCCAAGCTGCTGCAGCAGAAATTCAAGCTGCATTTTCGCGTTGACAACCCCAACGACAACACCCTGACCGTGCGCGGGCTGCGCTATCGGATCTATCTGGACCAGTGGTTGCTCGCCGAAGGTGAGTCCGACGAGTGGCTGACGGTGGAGCCCAACAGCCGGGCGTTTTTCGTCGTGCCGATACGAACCAATCTCTGGCAGCACATGAAGCCCCTGGCCAAGCGCCTGGAAAAACCCGACCAGCCGATCCCCTATCGCCTGGAGGGCGAGCTGAAAACCGGATTATTCATCGGCTATGACGTGCACCTGGAGCGCAAAGGCGAGATAATTCCCGGCGATTTAATTTCGGAGTAGTTCCAGCATGACTCAGCAACCTCACGTCCATGGCCCTGATTGCGATCACGATCATGATCACGCGCACCACGATCACGACCATGGCCACGTTCACGGGCCGAACTGCGGGCACGCTCACCAGGAGCCGGTGCGCAACGCATTGAAGGACGTGGGCCGCAACGACCCTTGCCCTTGCGGCAACGGCAAGAAATTCAAGAAGTGCCACGGCGCCTGAAGCCGCCTGACGCTGCCCGCTACAGGCCAAGGCCGCGGCATTTGCCTGTAGCGCCCCGCTAGTCCTCGCGTCGCTCGAACGCCAGCACCACCTCGAGCCCGCCGCCCTCGCGATTGCGCAGGGTCATCCGGCCGCCATGGGCCGCCGCGATGGTATGGGCGATGCTCAGTCCCAGGCCATAGCCACCGGTCCCGGCATTGCGCGAGCCCTCGACCCGGTAGAACGGCTCCACCACTTGCTCCAGCAGCGCCTCGGGAACCCCCGGGCCACGGTCGCTGATGACGATACGCAGCAACTGCGGCTGGTCTTCCACCCGCACCACCACTTCGCGACCATAACGCACCGCATTCTCCAGCAGGTTCTGCACGCAGCGCTTGAGGCTGCGGGCATAGCCGGGCAACGGCCGCTGCGCCCAGCCCTCGACGCTGACCGGCTCGCCGATATCCTGCAGGTCCGCCTGCAAACTGCGCAGCAGTGCATTGATATCGATGTTCTGCCGCTCCTCGTTGACTTCCCCGCTGCTGACAAAATCCAGGGTGCTGGAGACCATATGCTCCATGTCTTCCAGGTCCGTGCGAAAACGCTCCTTGACCTGATTGTCCTCCAGCAGCTCGGTGCGCAGGCGCAGGCGGGTGATGGGCGAACGCAGGTCGTGGGAGATCGCCGCCAGGAAGCGCGTGCGCTCGGCGATATTGGCGATCAGCCGTTGCTGCATGACATTGAAGGCCTGGGCCGCCCGACGCACCTCGGTCGGCCCGTCCAGCGGCAGTGGCGGGCGCTGGATATCCCGCCCCAGCGCCTCGGCCGCCCTGGCCAGGGCATTCAGGGGGCGAATCGCCAGGCGCACCGCCAGCAACGCGATGATCACCAGCACTACGACTCGCAGCAGGTAGATACGCATCAGGTAATCGAACAGCACATTCACCGGCGAGGTGCTGGTCCAGCCCTGCTCCTCGCTGGCATCGACCATCAGCCAGCGCCCGTCGGGCAGGCGCAGGTCGATCAGGAAATGGCCGACCGCCGGGTTGCTGCCGAACAGGGTCGGCAACCCCGCCACCTGGCCCTGCTGGTCCAGCACGGATAACTGCAACAGGCGCGCGGTCTGGGTATAACCGGTTTTTTCCGAGAGGACCTTGTTCAACAGACGCTCGGTGCCCTGGTCGGCTTCCTCCAGTTCGTCGGGCAGGTCGCTGGCCTGATCACTCAAGGTCAGATGAAAGTTCGGCGAGTCGATCAGGCCGATCAGGGTGTCGACGCGCTGCGGATCGAGATGGGACAGCCGGACGATATTCGCCAGGCGCGTGGCGATCAGCCGGGTGGGAATCTCCAGCACCTGGCTGTGGCGCACGTCGTACCAGATGCTGCTGGTCACGACCTGGGCCGCCAGCATGCCGGTCACCAGGATCAGCACCAGCCGGCCAAAGAGCGAGCGTGGCCATAACCTCACGACTGCGGGTCCACATCGGTGGCGGTCAACATATAGCCTTCATTGCGCACCGTCTTGATCAGGCCCGGCTCCAGTTGCTGGCGCAGGCGGCTGATGCAGACATCGATGGAGCGGTCGAACGGCGTGCTGTCCTTGTCAAACACATGGTTGAGCAGGAAGTCGCGGCTGAGCGGACGGTTGGGGTGCTGCAGCAACAGGCGCAGGACGCGGAAATCCGAGTTGCCCAGGCTGATCACCAGGCCTTGCGGGGACAATACCTGGCGGGCCCGGGTATCGAGCTGCCAACCGGCGAAGCGGATGGTCGGGACATCGTCGATCCGCGCCCGCTCGGGGAAACTCTGGGCGCGGCGCAACACCACCTTGATACGCACCAGCAGCTCACGGGGATCGAACGGCTTGGGCAGGTAATCGTCGGCGCCCAGCTCCAGGCCGAGGATGCGGTCCACCAGGGTGCCGCGGGCGGTCAGCATGATCACCGGGGTATTGGAGGTCACCCGCAGCTCACGACACAGGCTCAGCCCGTCCTCGCCCGGCAGCATCAGGTCGAGGACGATCAGGTCGATGACATTCAGTTCGAGGCGGCGACGCATTTCCTTGCCGTCACAGGCGGTGGAGGTCTGGTAACCGGCGTTGCTCAGGTACTCGGACAGCAACTGACGGATTTCCGGATCGTCATCGACGATCAACAGGTGATCTGGCTTGGTCATGGAAGAAAGTCAGCATCCGAAAAAAAACTAGGAGATAGCCGAAAGCTCGCGGCGTGTCGGAGTGAAATGTAATGGAATGTGTTGAGGCGCGCTTGTATGCGATTCCAATACAAAGCACGCGCCGCCCGGCGAACCCGGCTCTTTAGACTACCGAATCTAAATAAGATTGATTTCAATTTAGCATAGGTTGTCGCGCATGCCATCGTTGTCCCAGTCCTCCCCTTCACGCCTGCAACCCCTGGCCCTGCCGCGTACGCTGGCCCCCGTTTTCGGCCTGATGGCCATGGGCGCGCTGAGTCCCCAGGCACTGGCCCAGGAGACCGAGGCCCAGGGTACGCTGACCCTGCCCGACCTGAAGGTCGAAGGTGACTACAGCTCGCCCTTCAAGGTCGACCGGGCGAGTTCGGCCAAGCTCAGCCAGCCGCTGCTCGATACCCCGCAAAGCGTCACCATCGTGCCGCAGCAGGTGCTCAAGGAACAGAACGCCCAGACCCTGCAGGAAGTGTTGCGTAACGTGCCGGGGATCACCTTCATGTCCGGCGAGGGCAACCTCGGCTGGGGCGACCTGTTCTCGATCCGCGGTTTTTCCTCGGAGCAGAGCCTGACCGTGGACGGCGTGCGCGATGCCGGCATGTCGACCCGCACCGACACCTTCAACCTGCAGCAGGCCGAGGTGTTCAAGGGCACCGGGGCCATCGAGTCCGGGGTCTCGGCGGTGGGCGGCAGCGTCAACCTGGTCAGCAAGGAGGCCCACCTGGGCGATGCGAACAAGGTTTCGGCCGGGGTCGGCAGCGACAACTACCGACGCCTGACCGCCGATATCAACCATGAGCTGAACGATACCAGCGCCTTGCGCATCAACCTGATGCGCCACTACAACGCCGTGGCCGACCGCGACGATGTCGACTACGACCGCTGGGGTATCGCCACCTCGCTGGGCCTGGGTCTGGGCACCCAGACCCGGGTATTCGTCGACCTGTTCTACCAGAAGGACAACAACACCCCGGACACCGGCCTGCCGATCCAGCGCGGGACCAACGGCGATACCATGCCGGGCGTGAAGCGCTCCAACTGGTACGGCGATTCGAGCCTGTACACCCAGCAGACCGAAACCACTTCGCTGACCGCCCGCCTCGAGCACGACTTCGACAACGATGCCAGGCTCAAGAACCAGATCCGCTGGGAACGCACCGACAACTTTGGCGTACTGTCGCCGGCACGTTTCTTCGCCGCCAACGCCAACGGCCAGAAAACCTGCACCGGCCCCCGTTGCGCGACCTTGGGCTACACCGGGGTCGGTCCGATCAGCCAGGTCCCGGGCTCGACCGTCAATGCCTATCCCGGCTATACCAACAACGGCAACACCGCCTACGGCATCCTGCGGGGTGACGACTTCGGCCAATCGAAGCGCTATACCATCCTCGACAACCAGACCGACTTCAGTTTCGGCTTCAACACCGGCAGCTTCTCCCATGCCGCGGTCAGCGGCATCGAGCTCTACCATGAGACCTACGGCGGCCTGAAGCGCAACGCCGAAGTCCCCACCGGCGACATGCTGTTCAACATGGCCGACCCGCAGCACGACTTCGCCAGCACCTGGGTGACCAAGGGCGAAGGCGATCCGCGCTCGATCATCGACAACGCCGGGGTCTATTTCGGCGATACCGTCACCCTGACCGAGCAATGGCAGGTCCTCGGCTCGCTGCGTTACGACAACTGGCGCGCCCAGACCACCCAGCGCGGCCAGGCCGATATCAAGAGCGACGACGGCGCCCTGAGCGGGCGCGCCGGCGTGGTCTACAAGCCACTGCCCAATGGCAGCATCTATGCCTCCTACAGCGAGGCCGCGGAGCCTTCGGCGGTCGGTGCCTCGACCAACAACCAGATCTACGGCGCCTCGACCACCAGCAACTACACGCCGGCCAAGTCGAAGACCTACGAGGTCGGCACCAAGTGGGATATCGCCCATGACCAGTTGAATGTCACGGCGGCGATCTTCCGTACCGAACTGGAAAACTCCTGGGAGTACCAGGACGGCGAAACCGCGCCGGTACGGGCCTTGCCGGCCAAGCGGGTCGACGGCGTGGAACTCGGCCTGCAGGGCAATATCACCCCGCGCTGGACCGCCTACAGCGGCTTCTCCGCCCTCAAGAGCGTGCAGACCAAGGGCGCCAACAAGGGCGCCGAGGCCAAGAACGTCCCGGACCTGACCGCCAACCTGTGGACCACCTATGCCGTGACCGACGCCCTCAGCCTGAGCTACGGCGCCAACTATGTCGGACGCCGGCGCTACAGCGACAACGAGTACGTCGGTGGCCTGAACAACAACAGCAGCTACGCCAACGGTCCATCGGGGGTCAACGCGATCTACGTCAAGGACAACGAGAAGGCCCCCGGCTACTGGCTGCACAACCTGGCGGCGCAGTACCAGTTCAACCCGCAGACCCGGGTCAACCTGAACCTCAACAACGTCTTCAACACCTTCTACTACAGCCAGATCGGCGCCTCCCTCGACGGCTTCCAGCTGTACGGGATTCCGGGGGCGGGGCGCACGCTCACGGCCAGTGTCGACTATGAGTTCTGAGCCGGCATGCTGATCGAGATTCCCGCCCTGTTCAGCCCCGCCGAGGCCCGCGAGATGGTCGCGGCGCTGCTGGCCGAGCCCTGGATCGACGGCAAGGCCACCGCCGGGCTCGGCTCCGCAAGGGTCAAGCACAACCGGCAGTTGCCGGAAGACTCGGCCCTGGGCATCCGCCTCGGTGAACGCATCCTCGGCCGGCTCTCGGACAACGCGCTGTTCATGTCCGCCGCCCTGCCGAAGAAGATCTACCCGCCGTTGTTCAATCGCTACAGCGACGGCGAGTCGTTCGGCCTGCATGTCGACAACGCCATCCGCGGCCTCAAGGGCGTGCGTGAGCGGGTCCGCACCGACCTCTCCGCGACCCTGTTCCTCGCCGACCCGGCCAGCTACGACGGCGGCGAGCTGGTGATCCGCGACACCTTCGGCGAACACCCGGTCAAGCTGCCCGCCGGACACCTGGTGCTCTACCCCGGCAGCAGCCTGCACAGGATCAACCCGGTCAGCCGTGGCGAACGGATCGCCGGGTTCTTCTGGATCGAGAGCCTGGTCCGCGAAGACAGCCAGCGCAGCCTGTTGCTGGACATGGATGTGGCGATCCAGCGCCTGAGCGCACGACACGCCGACGAAGAATCCCTGCTGCAACTGAGCGGCGCCTACCACAACCTGCTGCGGCGCTGGAGTGACGTCTGATGCGCCGCCTGCCTTTCCCGGAGATATCGTGATGATCAAACCCCGTGCACTGCTGCGCCTGAGTGCCCTGTTCACCGTGTTGCTGCTTGGCCCCGTCGCGGCGGCCTCGGCCCATGAAGTCACCGACGTGCTCGGCCGCAAGGTCGATGTACCGGAGCATGTCCAGCGCGTGGTGCTGGGTGAAGGCCGGCTGATTTCCGCCTTCGCCCTGCTCGACCGCGAGGCGCCGTTCCAGCGCATCGTCGGCTGGCAGAACGACCTGCGCCTGCTCGACCCGCACACCTACGCGGCGTACGCGGCCAAATTCCCGAAGGTCAAGGACATCCCGCTGATCGGCCAGGCCTCGGAGCAGAGCGTCAGCGCCGAAGAGATTCTCAGCCTGAAGCCGGACCTGGCGGTATTCAGCATCTCCGGCCACGGCCCGACCGAACACAGCCCGGTGGCCGATGTGCTGGCCAAGGCCGGCATCGCGGTTCTGTTCGTCGACTTCCGGATCAATCCGATCAAGGGCACCCACGACAGCCTCGACGCCCTGGGCCAGGCCCTCGGCCGCGAGCCACAGGCCAAGGCCTACCTGGATTTCTATGACCGGCACCTGAAGGCGATCACCGACAAGGTCGGCAACCTGCCGGACAGCCAGCGGCCGAAAGTCTTCCTCGAACTGCTGGCCGGGGCCTGGCAGGCACCGGGACACACCACCGGCAAGAGCGGCATGGGTGAAGTGATCCGGACCGTCGGCGGGGTCAATATCGCCGAAGGCGTGGTGCCGGGTGCGCTGGGGGATATCAGTGTCGAATATGCGCTCAAGGCCGATCCGGACCTGTATGTCGCCACCGGCAACCACAAGCCGGGGCTGATCCTCGGTGCCGAGGTCAGCCAGGCCGAAGCGCGCGAAGCCTTCGACGGCGTGCTCGCCCGTCCCGAGTTCAAGAACCTGCGGGCGATCCGCGCGGGCAATGCCCACGGCCTGTGGCATGACTTCTACAACTCTCCCTACAACCTGCTGGCCATCGAAGCCCTGGCCAAGTGGATCCATCCACAGCTGTTCGCCCAGTTGAATCCGCAGGACACCATGGACGCCATGAACCGGCAGTTCCTCGATACGCCGCTCAAGGGCGTGTACTGGATCGACGCCCCAACCCATCAGTGAGGAAAGGGCGCCAAGCCTTCCCTTTGCAGGAGCCGGCAAGCCGGCTCCCACGGGAGAGTGCGACAAGCCTGCATGACGATGAGTACATCCCTGAGTGCTTCTCCCCTGGACCTGGCAAGCGCCAGCCAGGGTTATCGCCGCCTGTTGCTGCGCCGCCTGTGGCTGTTGGTGCTGTTGGGCGGCGCCTTGCTTTGCGCGATCCTGGTCGACCTGGCCAGCGGCCCGTCCGGCATGGGCCTGCCGGCCCTGCTCGACGGCCTGCTGCATCCAGCCCACCTGAGTCTGACCGACCAGGTGATCATCTGGAACGTGCGCCTGCCCTACACCCTGATGGCCGTGCTGGTGGGCTGCGCGTTGTCCCTGGCCGGCGCGGAAATGCAGGCGATCCTCAACAACCCGCTGGCCAGCCCGTTCACCCTGGGCGTGTCTTCCGCCGCGGCCCTCGGCGCCTCGCTGGTGATCGTGTTTCCGATCTCCAGCGCCTGGCTGTCGAACAACGCGGCGATTTCGCTGTCGGCCTTTGTCTTCGCCGCCGCCTCGGTGTTTCTCCTGCAAGCCATGTCGCGACTGCGCGGCGCCGGGGTGGAAAGCCTGGTGCTGTTCGGTATCGCCCTGGTGTTCAGTTGCAACGCGGTGGTGGCGCTGCTGCAACTGGTCGCCACCGAGGACGTGCTGCAACAACTGGTGTTCTGGACCCTGGGCAGCGTGACCCGGGCCAACTGGGACAAGCTGGGCATCCTCGCGCTGGTGATAGTCGTGGTCATGCCCTTCTCCTTTGCCGCCGCGCCACGCATGACCCTGCTGCGCATGGGTGAGGATCGCGCGATGAGTTTCGGTGTCGATGTGAAGCGCCTGCGTTTCGCCTCGCTGCTGCGCATCAGCCTGCTGTCGGCGACGGCGGTGGCGTTTGTCGGCACCATCGGCTTTATCGGCCTGGTGGGTCCGCATATCGCGCGGATCCTGGTGGGCGAAGACCAACGTTTCCTGCTGCCCGCCAGCGCCCTGGTCGGCGCCTTGCTGCTGTCGCTGTCGTCGATTGCCAGCAAACTGATCATGCCCGGGGTGATAGTGCCGGTGGGGATTGTCACGGCACTGGTCGGCGTACCGATCTTCGTGCTGCTGGTGTTCAAGCGCGGGAGGCAGCTATGAGCGAGCAGGAACACGGCCTGCGGGTCGAGCATGCGCTGATCGGCTACGGGCGGCGCCAGGTGGTGCGCGACCTGAGCCTGCCGATGCTGCAACCCGGTACCCTGACGGCCCTGATCGGCCCCAACGGTGCCGGCAAGTCGACCCTGTTGCGCGGGATCGCCGGCCTGGAAAAGATGAGCGGCGCCGTGCGCCTGCAAGGTGAAGACCTGACCCGCCTGTCGGTCGCCGAACGGGCGCGTCGGGTGACCTACATGCCGCAGAACCTGCCGCCCGGCCTGAGCCTGAGCGTGCTGGAAAGCGTGATCGCAGCCCTGCGCGTCGGTCAGTTGTCCAGCGCCGAATGCCTGGACGAAGCGTTCAAGGCCCTGCAGCGCATCGGCATCACCCACCTGGCGGACCAGTGGTTGAGCACCTTGTCCGGCGGCCAGCGCCAACTGGTCAGCCTGGCGCAGTTGATCGCCCGGCGACCGAAGGTAATGTTGCTGGACGAACCCACCAGCGCCCTGGATCTCAACTACCAGTTGAAAGTCATGGCCTGCGTGCAGTCACTGGTGCGCGAACACCGGTTGATCGCCGTGGTGGTGCTGCACGATATCAACCTCGCCGCGCGTTATGCCGACAACCTCGCGGTGCTGCGCCAGGGACAACTGTTCGCCAGCGGCGCCCCCGGGGATATTCTCGATACCCGCCTGTTCGCCGAGGTATATGGCGTGCGGGCAAGGATCGAACGTTGCTCGCGGGACACCCTGCAAGTCCTGGTGGACGAAGCCGTCGGCTAGCCGTTCACAGCAACTCGCCGCTGGACACCACCGTCGCGTACTCGCCATGCAGGTTGCCCAGGGACATGGCGTGCACCTCCCGGGCGCTGCGCGGTTGGCCGAAGAAGTCGGCTTTGTCGAAGGTGTAGCAGGCATCTTCGACCACCCAGGTGGCAAACCCCAGGTTGCCGGCGGTGCGCGCCGTCGCCTCCACGGAGTTGTGGGTGGCGACGCCGACGATGACCAACTGGTCGATGCCCGCCTCTTGCAGACGGATCTGCAGGCCGGTGGCGCAAAAGGCATCCGGCACCTCCTTCTGCACCAGCCACTCCCCCGCCAACGGTCGAAACCGCTCCTGGAACTCCACCCCGGACTGTCCCGGCCAGAACACCGACTCCGGCGAGCGGGACAGATGCTGCACATGGATCACCGGGCGAGCGTTGGCGCGCCAGTGGTGCAGCAACCCGGCGATACGATCTTCGGCCTGCGGATTGTTCCGTGGTCCGAGTCGCGGCTGAAGAATGCCCTGCTGCTGATCGATGACGATCAATGCCGCGCGGTCCCCGATAGCCACCATCCCCTGTGCCCTCGTTATCTGTCCTGGAGACTCGCAGTTGAGCACCAAGAGCGTTCATCGGACAAGTCATCGGGCGTAAAACACTCCGGATTGCGCAAAACTCGAAAATAAGCGCAGCCCCCGTCTTGCGCGGCTTCCTCCTGCTCACTAACGTAGCGCCTTTACTGACGCTACCCCCGCAGGAGCCTTGCCATGGCCTCGCCAGCCTTTCCCCCTTTTCTTCACAAATGTGGCGTTGCCGCCGCCGTGGCAGGCCTGCTCGGCCTGGGCGGCTGCCAGGCCTGGAACACCCAGGACAGCCTGCCGCCGACCTCCGGCGTGCAACCGCTCAAGGGACTGGCGCAGAACGTGTCGGTGCGGCGCAATGCCGTCGGCATACCGTTGATCGAAAGCAACACCTTCCATGACGCGCTGTTCACCCTCGGCTACGTCCACGCCAGCGACCGTATCACCCAGATGGTCACCCTGCGCCTGCTGGCCCAGGGTCGCCTCGCGGAGATGAACGGTGCCGATGCCCTGGATACCGACCGGTTCATGCGCGCGGTCAACCTGAAGAAAAGTGCCGGCGAGCTGTACAACGCTGCGTCGCCGCGGCTCAAGCGCTTCTTCGAAGTCTATGCGCGGGGCGTCAACGCCTACCTGTTCCGCTACCGCGACAAGCTGCCGGCGGATCTGGCCCAGAGCGGCTATACGCCCGAATACTGGAAGCCGGAAGATTCCGCGCTGATTTTCTGCCTGCTGAATTTCCAGCTCTCGGCCAACCTGCCGGAAGAGATCTCGTCGCTGCTGATCGCGCAGAAGGTCGGTATCGACAAGCTCGCCTGGCTGACCCCGACCGCGCCGGACGAACCCCTGCCCCAGGCTGATGCGGACAAGCTCAAGGGCGTGGCCCTGAGCCAGATTGCCGGGCTGGGCGCCGTCGGCAAGGCTGCCGGACAAGTGGCGGCACTCAACGGCTTCGGCGCCGGCACTTCGACCAACTGGGCCATCGGCCCGCAACGCAGCCGCAGCGGCAAAAGCCTGCTGGCCGCCGACCTGCAACAACCGACCAGCGCCCCCGCGGCCTGGAACTACGTGCAGATCCGCGCGCCGAAATACCAGGCCGCCGGCGCCTCGATTGCTGGCCTGCCGGCGATCCTTTCCGGCTTCAACGGCAAGGTGGCCTGGAGCATGGCCGCGGTACTCGGCGACAACCAGGACCTGTTCCTGGAAAAACTCAAGCGCCAGGGCAATGCGCTCTACTACGAAGCCGACGGCAAATGGCTGCCGGCCATCGTGCGCAACGAAACCTTCTTTATCAAAGGCCAGCGTTCGATCCGCGAAACCGTTTTCGAAACCCGCCACGGACCCCTGCTCAACAGTGCCCTGGGCGATACACCGCTGGCCAACGGTTATGGCCTGGCATTGCAGACCCCGTCGCTCAAGGACGACAAGAGCCTCGATGCGTTCTTCGACCTGTCCCGGGCACAGACCACCGAGAAAGCATCGGACGCCAGCCGCGAGATCCGCGCCATCGCCCTGAACATGATCTTCGCCGACGCCAGCAATATCGGCTGGCAGGTCACCGGTCGCTACCCGAACCGGCGCGAAGGCGAAGGGCTGTTCCCGTCGCCGGGCTGGGACAGCCGCTTCGACTGGGACGGCTATGCCGACGCGATGCTTCACCCCTACGACCAGGACCCGCAGCAGGGCTGGCTGGGCACGGCGAACCAGCGCACGGCGGCCAAGGGCTACGGCATGCAACTGTCCAACTCCTGGTATTACCCGGAGCGTGGCGAACGCCTGGCGGAACTGGCCGGCTCCGGCAAGCAGGACACCCGCAGCGTCATCGCGATGCAGTACGACCAGAGCACCACCTTCGCCAACAAGCTGAAGAAGATGTTCGAGGCCCCGGGCATGGCCCAGCCGCTCAAGCAGGCCATCGATGCGCTGCCCGAAGTCGAGCGTGGCAAGGCTCGGGAAGCCTTCAGCCGCCTGATGGCGTTCGACGGCAAGCTCAGCCCGACTTCGGCCGATGCCGCGCTGTATGAGCTGTTCCTGCAGGAAAGCCTGAAACAGATCTTCCTCGACAAGCTCGGCCCGGAAAACGGACCGGTATGGCAGGCATTTATCGCCAATGGCCGGCTCTCCTACTCGGCCCAGGCCGATCACCTGCTGGGGCGCGAAGACAGCCCGTTCTGGGATGACAGCCGCACCCCACAGAAAGAAGACAAGCCAGCCATCCTGGCGCGCAGCCTGGCGGCGGCGATCACGGCCGGCGACAGCCAGCTGGGGGCCGACCACAAGGCCTGGCAATGGGGCAAGCTGCACCGTTATGAGTGGAAGAACGCCAGCGGCCAGGTAATCCGTGGTCCGATCCAGGCCGGTGGCGACCATACCACCCTGAACACTGCGGCCTACCTGTGGGGCGGTTCGAATTTCGATACCACCCTGGCGCCGGCGCTGCGGCTGATCGTCGACTTCGGCCAGATCGAGCCGATGATGGGCCAGCAAAGCCCCGGCCAGTCCGGCAACCCGGCTAGCCCGTACTATGCCAATGGCATCGATGGCTGGTTGAAGGCGCAATATGTCAGCTTCCCCATGCAGCCGCAGAACCTCGACAAGGCCTACGGCACTACACGCCTGACGCTGACGCCGGGCAAGTAATCCCGGCATGATCGTTCCCGCGCGCAGCAAAGGCATGCAAGCAGTAACGCTGCGCGTCACGACAGCGGACGCAGAGCGTGCGGAGAGGTGTTCCCACCCAGAGCGTGGGAACGATCTTCCATAGCGTTATCGCACCAATATGGCGCACTTGTTTTTTGCTGCCCGATTTCGGGCATGATTAGCTGGCTCGTAGCCATATTCCTGCCTTTTAAAACGCTCGTTCGGGACTCTGGTTCGGAAATTGCTACTTTTACCGAGTCATACGCGTTCCAGTAACAGTACTTAGTGCGCCACAAGCGCTCATCTTGGTTTTTAGGGATTGAATAATGAAAAAAGCATTGCTGACCCTTTCTGCACTGGCTCTCTGCATGGCCGCCGGCGTCGCCACGGCCAAGGAATACAAGGAACTGCGCTTTGGCGTGGACCCGTCCTACGCGCCGTTCGAATCCAAGGCCGCCGACGGCAGCCTGGTTGGCTTCGACATCGACCTGGGCAACGCCATCTGCGCCGAGCTGAAGGTCAAGTGCAAATGGGTCGAAAGTGACTTCGACGGCATGATCCCCGGCCTCAACGCCAACAAATTCGACGGCGTGATCTCGTCGATGACCGTGACCGAAGCCCGCCAGAAAGCCATCGACTTCTCCAGCGAGCTATTCTCCGGCCCGACGTCCCTGGTGTTCAAAAAAGGTGCAGGCTACTCCACGCCTGAGTCCCTCAAGGGCAAATCCGTGGGTTACGAGCAAGGCACCATCCAGGAAGCCTACGCCAAGGCCGTGCTGGACAAGGCTGGCGTGACCACCAAGGCCTACGCCAACCAGGACCAGGTCTATGCCGACCTGGTCTCCGGTCGCCTCGACGCCTCGGTCCAGGACATGCTCCAGGCCGAGCTGGGCTTCCTGAAGTCGCCGGCCGGTGCTGGCTACGAAGTCAGCAAGGCAATCGACGATCCGCTGCTGCCGGCAAAAACCGCCGTCGGTATCAAAAAAGGTAACAAAGACCTCAAGGCACTGCTGGATAAAGGTATCGAAGCGTTACACAAGGACGGCAAGTACGCCGAAATCCAGAAAAAACACTTTGGCGATCTGAACCTGTATAGCGGGAAATAATCCCCTGGGCGCCCCCTCGACGGGGGCGCTTTCTTGACAGCCAAAGGCATCTGTTCATGTTCGACAACCTCCTGCAAACCCTGGGGCTTTCCGCCTTCAGCCTGAGGGGCTTCGGCCCGATCCTGCTGGATGGCACCTGGATGACCATCAAATTATCGATACTGTCGCTGCTGGTGAGCGTCCTGCTCGGCCTGCTCGGCGCCAGTGCCAAACTCTCCAGCATCTCCCTGCTGCGGATTCCGGCCCAGCTCTACACCACGCTGATTCGCGGGGTGCCCGATCTGGTGCTGATGCTGCTGATTTTCTACAGCCTGCAAACCTGGCTCTCCACCCTGACGGACGCCATGGAGTGGGAATACATCGAAATCGACCCGTTCGCCGCCGGGGTCATCACCCTGGGCTTCATCTACGGTGCGTATTTCACCGAAACCTTTCGCGGGGCGATTCTCGCCGTGCCGCGCGGTCAGCTCGAAGCCGCCACCGCCTATGGCCTGACCCGTGCCCAGCGCTTCCGCTTCGTGACCTTCCCGCAGATGATGCGCTTCGCCCTGCCGGGCATCGGCAACAACTGGATGGTGATCCTCAAGGCCACCGCGCTGGTCTCGATCATCGGCCTCGCCGACCTGGTCAAGGCCGCCCAGGATGCCGGCAAGAGCACCTATCAACTGTTCTATTTCCTGGTACTCGCCGCCTTGATCTATCTGCTTATCACCAGTGCCTCGAACTATGTCCTGCGCTGGCTTGAACGGCGTTATGCCGCCGGTGCCCGGGAGGCCGTACGATGATCGAACTCCTCGAACAATACTGGCGTCCGTTCCTCTACAGCGACGGCCAGCACATCACCGGCCTGGCGATGACCCTGTGGCTGCTCAGCGCCTCGATCTTCATCGGCTTCCTCGTATCGATCCCGCTGTCCATCGCCCGCGTCTCGCCCAAGCGCCGTATCCGCTGGCCGGTGGAGTTCTATACCTACCTGTTCCGGGGCACGCCGCTGTATATCCAGCTGCTGATCTGCTACACCGGGATCTACAGCCTGGAAGCGGTGCGCAACCAGCCGCTGCTCAATTCGTTCTTCCGCGACGCGATGAACTGCACCATCCTCGCCTTCGCCCTGAACACCTGCGCCTACACCACGGAGATCTTCGCCGGGGCGATCCGCAGCATGAACCATGGTGAAGTCGAAGCGGCCAAGGCCTACGGTCTCAGCGGCTGGAAGCTCTATGCCTACGTGATCATGCCATCAGCCCTGCGTCGCTCGCTGCCGTACTACAGCAACGAAGTGATCCTGATGCTGCACTCCACCACCGTGGCCTTTACCGCGACCATCCCGGATATCCTGAAGATCGCCCGGGACGCCAACTCGGCGACCTACATGACCTTCCAGTCGTTCGGCATCGCCGCGGTGATCTACCTGGCGATCACCTTCACCCTGGTCGGCCTGTTCCGGCTGGCCGAGCGCCGCTGGCTGGCCTTCCTCGGCCCGGCTCACTAGGACTCCCGCGCATGCGTCATGTCACTCACGATCTGCTGGCCCCCGTACCGGGCACCGCCCGCCAGATCCATAGCTTTCACTTCGGTCCGGAACAGGCCGGGCGCAAGGTCTATGTCCAGTCGTCCCTGCATGCCGACGAACTGCCCGGCATGCTGGTGGCCTGGCATCTGAAGCAGCGCCTGGGCGAACTGGAACGGGACGGCCGCCTGCGCGGCGAAATCGTGCTGGTGCCGGTAGCCAACCCTGTCGGCCTGGAACAGGTGCTGATGGATGTGCCCCTGGGTCGCTACGAGCTGGAAAGCGGGCAGAACTTCAACCGCTGGTTCATCGACCTCAGCGACGAGATCGGCAATCAGCTGGAAACCCTGCTCAACGATGACCCGCAGCACAACCTGCGGCTGATTCGCCAACTGCTCAAGGCCGCATTGGCGGCCGAAGTGCCGGCCACCCAGCTGCAATCCCAGCGCCTGGCCCTGCAGCGCATCGCCTGCGATGCCGACATGGTGCTCGACCTGCATTGCGACTTCGAAGCCGTGGCCCACCTGTACACCACGCCCGAAGCCTGGCCGCAGGTGGAACCGCTGGCACGCTACATCGGTTCCGAAGCCAGCCTGCTGGCGACCGACTCGGGCGGCCAGTCGTTCGACGAATGCTTCACCCTGCTCTGGTGGGACTTGCAGCAACGCTTCGGCGATCGCTTCGCCATCCCCCAGGGCAGCTTCTCGGTGACCGTCGAGCTGCGCGGCCAGGGCGATGTCAATCACCCGCTGGCGGGCCTCGACTGCCAGGCGATAATCGACTACCTGACCCACTTCGGCATCATCGAGGGCGATGTCGCGCCCCTGCCGGAGTTGCCGTACCCGGCCACGCCGCTGGCCGGCGTGGAGCCGGTCGCCACCCCCGTGGGCGGACTGCTGGTGTTCAGCGCCCTGCCGGGGCAATACCTGGAGGCCGGGCAACTGATCGCCGAGGTCATCGACCCGATCAGCGACCGCGTCACCCCCATTCATTGCAGCACCGCGGGCCTGCTCTACGCCCGCTCGCTGCGCCGCATGGCGACCGCCGGTATGGTCGTCGCCCATGTTGCCGGCCGCGAGGCCTATCGCAGCGGCTATCTACTTTCTCCTTGAGGTGCCCATGTACAAACTGACCATTGAAGGCCTGCACAAGAGCTATGGCGAACACCAGGTGCTCAAGGGCGTTTCGCTGAAGGCCAAGACCGGTGACGTGATCAGCCTGATCGGTGCCAGCGGCTCGGGAAAGAGTACCTTCCTGCGCTGCATCAACTTCCTGGAAACGCCCAATGACGGCGCCATGAGCCTCGACGGCCAGGTGATCCGCATGGTCAACGACAAGCACGGCATGCGCGTGGCCGACGACGCCGAGCTGCAGCGCCTGCGCACCCGCCTGGCGATGGTGTTCCAGCACTTCAACCTGTGGAGCCACATGAGCGTGCTGGAAAACATCACCATGGCCCCGCGCCGGGTGCTGGGTGTCAGCAAGAAGGACGCCGAGGAGCGCGCCCGCCGCTATCTGGACAAGGTCGGCCTGCCGGCCCGGGTTGCCGACCAGTACCCGGCGTTTCTCTCCGGCGGCCAGCAGCAGCGCGTGGCGATTGCCCGCGCATTGGCCATGGAACCGGAAGTGATGCTGTTCGACGAGCCGACCTCGGCCCTCGATCCGGAGCTGGTGGGCGAAGTGCTGAAGGTGATCCAGGGCCTGGCCGAAGAAGGCCGGACCATGATCATGGTCACCCACGAAATGAGCTTTGCGCGCAAGGTCTCGAGCCAGGTGCTGTTCCTGCACCAGGGCCTGGTGGAAGAACAGGGCGCGCCGGACGATGTGCTGGGCAATCCGCAAAGCGAGCGGCTGCGCCAGTTCCTCAGCGGCAACCTGAAGTAACCCCTCGCCCCTGAAAAGGTCACTGTGGGAAGACCCCGCACTGTAGGAGCCGGCTTGCTGGCGATCCGCCGCAGGCGGCCATTCCACAAGAATGCCAGCGACCGTGCGAGCGCTATCGCCAGCAAGCCGGCTCCCACCAAAGCACAGCCCTGCACTGGAGGGGCTGTGCCGTCAGTTGTGGGCGGCCTGCCAGGGGTAGGCCAGCCACTTCTGCAGCCGCTTGGCAAAGCGCCCGCTTTCCATGTCCTGGTGCAGCCACTGGTCGACGTACTGCTTGAGCACGATGTCCCGGGGCAGCAGCATGGCCTTCTCGGAAAAGTCGAAAGGCTGGTCCGGATGCACCGCGCACAGTTCCGGATGCAGTTTCTGCTGCACCAGCGTCTCCACCGCATCGGTCATCATCAGGTCGGCCTTGCCGTCGACGATCTGCTGGAAGATGGTGACATTGTCCTCGTGCATCACGATCTGCGCCTGCTTGAGATTGGCCCGGGCGAACTTCTCATTGGTCCCGCCGGGGTTGACGATGGCCCGCACTTGCGGCCGGTCGATCTGCTCCAGGGTCTGGAACGCCTGCTGCCGTGAACAGAGGGTGATCGGCGTCTTGCCGTCACGCTGGTAAGGCTGCGAGAAGAACGCCTGCTTCTGACGCTCCATATTCACCGAGATGCCACTGATGCCAAGGTCGAAGCGATCGGCCTGCAAATCGCTCATCAGCGTCGGCCAGGTGGTCGGCACCAGTTCCAGGCGCACGCCCAGGGAACTCGCCAGGCCTTCGGCCAGTTCGATATCCAGGCCGATAAAACGCTCGCTCGTCTTGTAGCTGAAGGGTTTGTAATCCCCCGTGGTGCCGACCCGCAGCACGCCCTGCTGGAGAATCTGGTCCAGTCGGCTGAAGGCCAGTTGCTGGGGCACGGGAGGGATCGGCTGTGCGGCTTCGGCGGCGGTACCGGCCAGCAGCAGCGCGGCGAGCAGGACTCGGGAAAAACCCGAGGGAATGGAAAACGTCATAGGCGGCCCTTTTTATAGTCTGGTATCCATGGGTGCGCTGGAAGCACTGGAGCAGACTACCTGCAAGGGCTCGGGCAAGCGACCCTCGGACAGCCTGGCGCCATCCGCGGGTCGGGGCTTCACCCCATCAGGCGACCGGAACGGGTGGGGGCTCGTCGGGCAGGGTCGGCTCGCCCGGCTCGGTGGGTTGCTCGTTGGGGGTGTCGGGATCGGGCTGGCCCGGAATGCCCCCGGCCAGGCTGTGGGGATGAGCCAGCAACGACCAGGCCAGCAGGCCCACTTGATTGGGTTCCAGTTTCGCCAGCTGGGCGCTGATGCTTGGATCGATCTTCATGGGCAACTCCTGAACGTTGTGGCCCGGCCGGCCTTGCGCCAACCGAGGCGGTACACCCAATAGAGTGTGCCACCGTCCAGGAATTCCCTCGGGGGCAGCGCCCTTCGTCAGGTGCGCGGCAGGGTCACGCCGCGCTGGCCCTGATACTTGCCGCCGCGGTCCTTGTAGGAGACTTCACACTCTTCGTCGGATTCCAGGAACAACATCTGCGCCACGCCTTCGTTGGCATAGATCTTCGCCGGCAGCGTGGTGGTGTTGGAGAACTCGAGTGTCACGTGGCCTTCCCACTCGGGTTCCAGCGGGGTGACGTTGACGATGATGCCGCAGCGGGCATAGGTGCTCTTGCCCAGGCAGATGGTCAGCACATTGCGCGGAATCCGGAAGTATTCGACGGTACGGGCCAGGGCGAAGGAGTTCGGCGGGATGATGCAGACGTCGCTCTTGATGTCGACGAAGCTCTTCTCATCGAAGTTTTTCGGATCGACGGTCGCCGAGTTGATATTGGTGAACACCTTGAATTCATCGGCGCAACGCACGTCGTAGCCATAGCTCGACACCCCGAAGGAAATCAGTCGGTCAGCGCCTTCGCCACGCATCTGGCGCTCGACGAAGGGTTCGATCATGCCGTGCTCTTGCGCCATGCGGCGAATCCACTTGTCCGATTTGATGCTCATGGCGGGTGTCCTGAATAGCGAGGTGGAGAAATTCTGTCCGGCATCTTACCGGGGCGCGGCGCGGGGTTCAAAGTCCGCCGCCGATTTGCGCCAAAATAGCCTTGCCGCAGCGGCCCGCCGAGCAGCGTCAGGCCGCTGAACGGAGGCGCTTGCGGGCCCCGCCGGCCGCCGTCAGTCATGAAATAGGCGAAACCTTGGCAAAGACCATTGGCACGTTCCGGAAAAAGGGTTAAGGTGGCGCCACTGTGCTGCTTGTGTCACTGAGAATCTCTACACGATGTTGAATTTCGATCCAACCATCTCCAAGAATTTTTCCTGCTCTTTGCACTCAGTCTCGGCCAGGGCTTTTCCTGAGTCGCAGTTAACTTTGTCCAAGGAGACATCAAATGTCTAATCGCCAAACCGGTACCGTTAAGTGGTTCAACGATGAAAAAGGCTTCGGCTTCATCACTCCACAATCCGGTGACGATCTGTTCGTACACTTCAAAGCAATCCAATCCGACGGCTTCAAGAGCCTGAAAGAAGGCCAACAGGTTTCTTTCATCGCTACCCGCGGTCAGAAAGGCATGCAAGCTGAAGAAGTTCAAGTTATCTAACTTGTCCTGATCCAGTAAAAAGCCCCGCTCTCTCACGAGACGCGGGGCTTTTTTGTGGGCGGGTGTTTTTGTCGGCGCCTGCAAGGCATCAGCCCATATGCCACAAAACCGTGGGAGCCGGCTTGCTGGCGATGGCGGCTTATCAGACAACAGCGATGTCGACTGTCAGGTTGCAATCGCCAGCAAGCCGGCTCCTACGGGTACTGCATTCCACCTCGATCGAGGTGGACTGGTATCAGTCGTCGCTGATGGTGATGTTCGGCATCGCCTGGCTGCCCGCTTCCTGCAACACAATCCGCGCGCCCACGTGCCGTGCCAGTTCCTGGTAGACCATGGCGATCTGGCCATCGGGATCGGCGGCCACGGTCGGCTTGCCGCCATCGGCCTGCTCACGGATGACCATCGACAGCGGCAACGACGCCAGCAGTTCGACGCCATACTGCGAAGCCAGCTTCTCGCCACCGCCCTCGCCGAACAGGTGCTCGGCATGACCGCAGTTGGAACAGATATGCACCGCCATGTTTTCCACGACGCCCAGCACCGGAATATTCACCTTGCGGAACATCTCCACGCCCTTGCGCGCATCGAGCAGGGCCAGGTCCTGCGGCGTGGTGACGATCACCGAGCCGGCCACCGGGACTTTCTGCGCCAGGGTCAGCTGGATGTCGCCAGTGCCCGGCGGCATGTCGATCACCAGGTAATCCAGGTTGCCCCAGTCGGTCTGGGTCACCAGTTGCAGCAGTGCGCCGGAGACCATCGGCCCGCGCCAGACCATCGGTGTGTTGTCGTCGGTCAGGAACGCCATGGACATCACTTCCACACCGTGGGATTCGATGGGCACGAACCACTTCTGGTCCTTGATCTTCGGCCGGGTGCCTTCGGCAATGCCGAACATCACGCCCTGGCTCGGGCCATAGATGTCCGCATCGAGAATCCCCACCCGCGCGCCTTCACGGGCCAGCGCCAGCGCGAGGTTGGCTGCCGTGGTGGACTTGCCCACGCCGCCCTTGCCCGACGCCACCGCTACCACGTTCTTCACGTTGGCCAGGCCGGGAATCTGCGCCTGGGCCTTGTGCGCGGCGATCACGCACTCGATCTCGACCTTGGCCGAGGCCACGCCGTCGAGGCCTTCGATCGCCATTTGCAGCATCTGCGCCCAACCGCTCTTGAACAGGCCGGCGGCATACCCCAGCTCGAGCCGGACGCTGACACGGTCAGCCTGGATATCGATGGCCTTCACGCACCCGGCGCTGAGCGGATCCTGGTTCAGATAAGGGTCGGTGTACTGGCGAAGGACGGCCTCCACCGCTGCGCGATTGACTGCGCTCATGGGCAACTCCCGAAAAAGACTGAGTAAAACAGGCAGCTATCGTAACCGTTCTGAACAGCCGAAAGCAGGTTCCGACAGCAATTGTGGCGGTCGGGCCCGCCGCCGGGTCCTCGCCAGGGGTGAATTATGTGCGCCGGCGCTTTATAGTGTTCGGTCTCCGTTTCACTTCAAGTAGCCGAGCCCCATGTCCGAGCCACGCCAGATCCTCGTCACCAGCGCCCTGCCCTATGCCAATGGTTCCATTCACCTTGGCCACATGGTCGAGTATGTCCAGACGGACATGTGGGTGCGCTTCCAGAAGCACCGCGGCAACCAATGCATCTACGTCTGCGCTGACGACGCCCACGGCTCGGCCATCATGTTGCGCGCGGAAAAGGAAGGCATCACCCCGGAACAGCTGATCGCCAACGTCCAGGTCGAGCACAGCACCGACTTCGCCGACTTCCTGGTGGAGTTCGACAACTTCCACTCGACCCATGCCGAAGAAAACCGCGAACTGTCGACGCAGATCTACCTGCGCCTGCGCGAGGCCGGGCATATCGCCACGCGCTCGATCACCCAGTATTTCGACCCGGAAAAGCAGATGTTCCTGGCGGACCGCTTCATCAAGGGCACCTGCCCGAAATGTGGCACCGAAGACCAGTACGGCGACAACTGCGAGAAATGCGGCGCCACCTACGCTCCCACCGACCTGAAAGATCCGAAATCGGCGATTTCCGGTGCGACCCCGGTGCTCAAGGACTCCCAGCACTTCTTCTTCAAGCTGCCGGACTTCCAGGCCATGCTGCAGACCTGGACCCGCAGCGGCTCCCTGCAGGACGCCGTGGCGAACAAGATCGCCGAGTGGCTGGATGCCGGCCTGCAGCAGTGGGATATCTCCCGCGACGCACCGTATTTCGGTTTCGAGATCCCCGATGAGCCGGGCAAGTACTTCTATGTCTGGCTGGACGCGCCGATCGGCTACATGGCCAGCTTCAAGAACCTCTGCGCACGCCGCCCGGACCTGGACTTCGACGCGTTCTGGGGCAAGGACTCCACCGCCGAGCTGTACCATTTCATCGGCAAGGACATCGTCAACTTCCACGCCCTGTTCTGGCCGGCCATGCTCGAAGGCGCGGGCTACCGCAAGCCGACCGGGATCAACGTGCATGGCTACCTGACCGTCAACGGCCAGAAAATGTCCAAGTCCCGTGGCACCTTTATCAAGGCCCGCACCTACCTCGACCACCTGTCGCCGGAATACCTGCGCTACTACTACGCAGCCAAGCTGAGCAAGGGTGTCGACGACCTCGACCTGAACCTCGAAGACTTCGTGCAGAAGGTCAACTCGGACCTGGTCGGCAAGGTGGTGAATATCGCCAGCCGTTGCGCCGGGTTTATCCACAAGGGCAACGCCGGCGTGCTGGTCGCGGGTAACGCCGCCCCGGAACTGACCGACGCGTTCCTCGCCGCCACCCCGAGCATCGCCGAAGCCTACGAGGCCCGCGACTTTGCCCGGGCAATGCGTGAAATCATGGCCCTGGCCGACCGCGCCAACGCCTGGATCGCCGACAAGGCACCGTGGTCCCTGGCCAAGCAGGAAGGCAAGCAGGATGAGGTCCAGGCCGTCTGCGCCGTGGGCATCAACCTGTTCCGCCAGTTGATCATCTTCCTCAAGCCGGTGCTGCCGCTGCTGGCCGCTGATGCCGAGGCGTTCCTCAACGTCGCGCCGCTGACCTGGAATGACCACGCCACCCTGCTCGGCAACCATCAGTTGAACGAGTTCAAGCCGCTGATGACCCGCATCGACCCGGTAAAAGTGCAGGCCATGACCGACGCCTCGAAGGAAGACCTCGCCGCCAGCCAGACCGACACCGGCAGCGCCGCCCCGCAAGGCAACGGCGAACTGACGAAGGACCCGCTGTCGGCGGAGATCGACTTCGACACCTTCGCCGCCGTCGACCTGCGCGTCGCGCTGATCGTCAAGGCCGAAGCGGTCGAGGGCGCGGACAAATTGCTGCGCCTGACCCTGGATATCGGCGACGAGCAACGCAATGTGTTCTCCGGCATCAAGAGCGCCTACCCGAACCCGGCCGAGCTGGAAGGTCGCCTGACCATGATGATCGCCAACCTCAAGCCGCGGAAAATGCGTTTCGGCATCTCCGAAGGCATGGTGATGGCTGCCGGCCCCGGCGGCGAGGAAATCTACCTGCTGAGCCCGGACAACGGCGCCAAGCCCGGACAGCGGATCAAGTAAGCCCCTCCCTGCCCCGCGAGCCACGCACAATCGTGGCTCGCGACGCTTCATAACTAGTGCAGCCCGCCTCCTTGCCGGATAATCACTGCTATCCGTTCACCCGGCACGATCATGACCGACCTTCTTCTCATCCTTGTCAGCGCCGCCTTGATCAACAACGTCGTGTTGCAATGGCCGTTGGCCGTCGATCCGCTGTTGCAGGCGACACGCGCGCCAGGAACCGAACGACGCAAGCTGCACGCACTGGGTATCGCCACCACCTGGCTGATGCTGGTCGCCACCCTGCTGAACTACAGCCTCTATCACCTGCTGCTGTTGCCGCTGGACCTGGGCGCCCTGCAATTGCTGGTGTTCCTGCCGCTCAGCGTCGCGCTGATCGGCCCGAGCCTCAAGCTGTTGGCGCGCTGGCTACCGGGCCTGCCTTTCGACGGGCTCTGGCCGCTGCTGCTGGCAAACGCCGGCATCCTCGGCCTGGCCCTGACCAGCACGCAGAACGACCATGGCGCGGGCCACGCGGCCCTGCTCGGCCTGGGCACGGGGCTGGGTTTCTGGCTGGTCCTGGGACTATTCAACGACCTGCGCCAACGCACCTATCATGAAGAAGTGCCCCTGCCGTTTCGCGGGCTGCCGATCGAACTGATCAGCGCCGGCCTCATTGCATTGGCCTTTCTCGGCTTCAACGGACTGGTCAAACCATGAGTCTGATTCGACATATCGACGCGCTGCTGCCACAGACCCAATGCGGCAAATGCGGTCATCCGGGCTGCCACCCCTACGCCGAAGGGATCGCCCGGGGCGAGCCCATCAACAAGTGCCCGCCGGGCGGCAGTGAAACCATTGCCGCCCTCGCCGGCCTGCTGCGGGTGCCCGTGCTGGAACTGGACCCGGAGCGCGGCACCGCGCCCGCCCAGGTCGCCTTTATCCGCGAGGCCGAGTGCATCGGCTGCACCAAGTGCATCCAGGCGTGCCCGGTGGATGCCATCGTCGGCGCGGCCAAACTGATGCATACGGTGATCATCGATGAATGCACCGGTTGCGACCTGTGCGTCGCGCCGTGTCCGGTGGACTGCATTGAAATGCACCCGCTGCCGCTGGCCGAGGTCGTCCCGATTGTCGGCGGCCTGGCCTTCAATGCCGAACAACAGCAGGCCCGCAGCGAAAAGCGCAAGCGTGCCCGTCGTCGCTTCGACCAGCGCAATACGCGCCTGCACGCCGAAGAAGAACGCCGCCACGCCGAACGCCAGGCGCGCGTGCCGCGCCCGACGCAGACGGACAGCGGGACCAGCGATCCGGTCAAGGCCGCCCTGGAGCGGGTCAAGGCGCAAAAAGCGCTCGACTCCGACGCCGCGCTGAAAAAAGCCCGGATCGACCTGGCCATGAGCCGGGCGCAGTTGAACAAATCATTGAAGGCCTTCGGTCATCCGCCCATTGCCGAACAGGCCGCCCAACTGGTCATCCTCCAGCAGCAGTTCGAGGCCGCGGAACAGGCCCTGGCCCGCCTGGAAAGCAGTGCACCGCCTCCCGTCCCCGCCGCCCCCGGGGACGCCGAACTCAAGCGCGCGAAGATCCAGTTGGCCATGCGCCGCGCCGAACTGGGCAAGCTGCAGCGGGATCCGGAAACCTCGGGGCAGGCGCTGGAAGACGCCCAGCGTCGGCTCGAGGAAGCCCAGCGCCAGGTCGACGCCCATGCTACGCCGTGAAGCCGGCGCAGAGCCGGACGAGCGCCTCCAGCAAGCCATGCGCTGGGTGCTGCTCGCCACGCTGCCCGCTGCCCTGACCCTGTTCCTGTGGTACGGCTGGGGCGTGCTGATCAACCTGCTGCTGTGCGCGATCACCGCGCTGCTGGTGGAGGCCGGCGTGTTGCGCCTGCGGGTACGACCGATCCGACCGGCATTGATGGACGGCAGTGCCCTGGTCAGCGCCACGCTGCTGGCACTGGCATTGCCGCCCTACAGCCCCTGGTGGCTGCCGGTGTTTGCCAGCGCCGGCGCCCTGCTGGCGGGCAAACACCTGTATGGCGGAGTCGGCAGGAACCCCTTCAATCCGGCAATGCTGGGCTATGCCCTGGCGCTCGTGGCGTTTCCACAATCCATGACCCACTGGCCCGCCTCCCATGGAATGGACCTGCTGGGCGGCTTGCAGCAGGTACTGGGCTTTCATCTCGCCGGGCAGCCGGATGCCTGGGCCCAGGCGACCGCCCTGGATACGCTGCGGATCAACAAGAGCCTGACGATGGAGGAACTGTTCGCCACCCAGGGCGCGTTCGGCCACTGGGGCGGCAAAGGAGCCGAATGGGTCAACCTGGCCTTTCTGACCGGCGGCCTGTTTCTGCTGAAACAACGGGTGTTCAGCTGGCACGCCCCGGTCGGAATGCTCGGCAGCCTGTTCCTCATCAGCCTGGTCTGCTGGAATGGCTCCGGCTCGGACTCCAACGGTTCGCCAGTGTTTCACCTGCTGAGCGGCGCCACCATGATCGGCGCGTTCTTCATCGCCACCGAACCGGTTTCAGGCCCCAGGAGTGCCAGGGCCCGGCTGCTGTTCGGCGCCGGCATCGGGCTGCTCACCTACATCATCCGCACCTGGGGCGGCTACCCCGATGGCGTGGCCTTCGCGGTGCTGCTGATGAACCTGATGGTCCCGACGCTGGAGCGCTGGTCCTTGCCCCGCTCTAAGCGGGTGGCGCCATGAGCAGAACACGCTCGCTGTTTGTCCTGACACTGCTGGCGGCGCTGGTCGCCGGCCTGACCTGGGAACTGCACCAGCAGGCGACACCACGAATCCAGGCGCAGCAGCAGGCGATTCAGACCCGGGCCCTGGCGCAGGTGCTGCCGGCCGGCGAGTATCGGCAGGAACCACTGGCACTGAGCGCTGAGCCGTTGCCCCACAGCAGCCTGATACGCGGCTATCGGATGCTGCAGCAGGGGCAACCGGTGGCAGTGATACTCCAGAGCACCGCCCAGGGTTATGGCGGCCCTGTCGAACTGCTGGTCGGCATCGGCGCGAGCGGCAAACTGCTGGGGGTGAAAACCCTGTCGCACAAGGAGACACCGGGACTGGGCGGCAGGATCGCCGAAGAAGGCAATGCCTGGCTGAGTGGATTTCTCGGAAAGTCCCGGAGCGACACACCCGACGCGGCGTGGGACCTGAAACAGGACGGCGGGCAATTCGATTCGATGGCCGGGGCGACGATTACCTCCCGGGCAGCGCTCAACGCGATTCACGATGCCCTGCGTTATTTTGACGAACACCGGGATCAACTGCTGGGAGGCAGCGGCCATGAATAGCACCAGGTTGTTGCCGGGCTCACTGATGCTCCCGCCCCTGCTCGGAGCCAGCGACTTGCTGGTCAAGGCGATCTCGTTATGGCTGGCGAGCGTGGCCGTGGTCCTGATCTATACGGCAACGGGTCGCGCGCTGAAGCCCTGGATCCACCCGGAACTGGTGTGGCCGGCACATGTTCTGCTGGCGGCCGGTAGTGTCAGCCTGGTGTCCCTGGGACTGCAAGCCTGGTCCTGGGAGCTCTGTCAGGCCCTGGGTATCTACCTGGCGCTGCTCAGCGTGCAGTGCCTGGCGCTCGAGCACCTGGGCTTCTTCCAACCGGGCAGGCTGAACGACAGTATCCGCCTGTTCGCGGGCTTCGGCGTCCTGCTGGCCAGCCTGGGCCTGCTGCGCGAGCTACTGGCGAACGGTACGCTGCTGGATCATCTGCAATGGTGGACCGGAGCCGCCAGCCACGGCCCCATCACCTTGTTCGCCGCCGAGAACGGCCTGCACCTTGCAGGACTGGTCCCGGGAGCCTTCCTCCTGCTGGGCCTGCTGCTGGCCGGAAAAAAAGCCTGGACCCTGCGTTCAACCTCAAACCAAGTGCTTCAAAGGAAATGACTGCCCCATGAATGCCGCCAAACGCCTGGAGATTTTCCGCCGGCTCCACGAGGACAATCCAGAGCCCAAGACCGAACTGGCCTACTCGTCGCCGTTCGAGCTGCTGATCGCCGTGATTCTTTCCGCCCAGGCCACCGACGTCGGCGTGAACAAGGCCACGGCCCGGCTATACCCGGTAGCCAATACGCCCGAGGCGATCCATGCGCTGGGGGTTGAGGGCCTGTCCGAGTACATCAAGACCATCGGCCTCTACAACAGCAAGGCGAAAAACGTCATCGAGACCTGCCGTCTGCTGATCGAACGCCATGGCAGCCAGGTCCCGCAGACCCGGGAAGAACTCGAAGCCCTGCCCGGGGTCGGCCGCAAGACCGCCAACGTGGTCCTCAACACGGCCTTTCGGCAACTGACCATGGCGGTCGATACGCATATTTTCCGAGTGAGCAACCGGACGGGGCTGGCCCCGGGAAAAAATGTGGTGGAAGTGGAAAAGCAGTTGATGAAATTCGTGCCAAAACAATACCTGCTCGACTCCCATCACTGGCTGATCCTGCTCGGGCGCTACGTCTGCCAGGCCCGCAAGCCGCGCTGTGGCAGTTGCCGGATCGAAGACCTGTGCGAATACAAGCACAAGACATCCGACGATTGAGCCGCTATTGCTTTTATTGATAAGTCGATTGAAAAAATCTTTTTTACCCGACAGGTAATTATCGTTATAAGGAGCGCCAACGGCAGTCTTAGCCCGGAGTTGACTTTATGAGTACCGATAAAGAAGCACTGGATGTAGAGGACGACCTGATGCAGGTCGATTCGGACGAAACAGAACCTCCGGTGGAGGTAGCGAAGACCAATCT
Organism: Pseudomonas sp. Ost2; assembly: GCF_018326065.1. Taxonomy (NCBI): domain Bacteria; kingdom Pseudomonadati; phylum Pseudomonadota; class Gammaproteobacteria; order Pseudomonadales; family Pseudomonadaceae; genus Pseudomonas; species Pseudomonas sp. Ost2. The sequence continues at coordinate 5,938,495 of NZ_AP021904.1, forward strand.
GAGCAAGCGTCGCACCATCGACAACCTGCTGGAAGAACGCCGCCTGCAAAAGCAGCTGGCTGATTACGATTTTGACCTGTAAGTGATGTAGATCCCCCCTCAAAAGCCTCCTTATCGGAGGCTTTTTGGCTATGACGACTCGCCTGCCGTACCGCCTTCATGACCCTGTGGTCGTCAACTCTCCCTGCACATTGCCCGAATGGTGCGCCTGTTCGTCTCAAACCAGGCCATTGCGCTGCGCGAGTTCGATCAGGTCAACCAGTGAGCGGGCGTTCAGCTTCAACAGCAAGCGGGTCTTGTAGGTGCTGACCGTCTTGTTGCTCAGGAACATCCCATCGGCAATTTCCTTGTTGCTCTTGCCCCGGGCCAGTTGCTGCAGGACCATCATTTCCCGACCCGAAAGCCGGTTGACCATGTCCGCCTCGCTGGCATTGCCCATGCTGGAGCGCACGGTATGCAACGCCTGGTTGGGAAAATAACTGTAGCCGGAAAGAACGGCCTTTATGGCACTCAGCATTTCGGTAAGGTCCTGCTGCTTGCACACATAACCGGCGGCACCCGCCTGCATGCAACGCATGGAGAAATGGCCGGGAGCCTGTGAAGTAAGTACCAGCACTTTGAAAGAAAGCCCCATGGAAGTTAGGCGGGCAATGACTTCCAGCCCGTCCAGCTTGGGAATTCCTATATCGAGTATAACAATATCCGGTGCATGCTCTCGCGCCAGTTGCAAGGCATCCACGCCGTTATCCGTCTCCGCAATGACTTCGTAGCCATGCCGTTCCATCAGCATGCGTACGGCAAGGCGAATGACGGGATGATCATCCACGATCAGCACTTTATTCATGGGCAAGTCCAATTTTCGCTGTTCGAATTTTCAGAGTCAGCACAATAGCCTAGTCACAACCTCCTGGGCATAGCGCCTACCCCGAGCAGTACCAGCCAAAGACCTTCCCTACAAACAACAAGGATTTGCCCTACAAAAAAAGCACTACAAGAAAAGTGCTGTTTTCAGGAGCGAGGTGACAATCGATTTATCCAACAGTCAGGAACGTTACCTCATAACCCTCTGGTCCGCTGCCCGGATGCAGCTTCAATGATGCTGGAGAAGATACGGATAAACAGGGTAGACAAACATCTGCATACAAGACGCTACCCGTCACGGATAAACATTAGAGACGCCAGGCGCCGGATGTCTAATGGTTTTCTGCAACAAGAAATAACCCTCCTCCTTCCACACACGCCGGAGATCATCAATGGTGCACGACCGCCGCCCGAGGTTCGAAAATCCCAGGCCCACGACAGATAAACACTGTCCCCATCGCGCCATTGTCGTCATCCGGGCCAGAAATTAAACACCCAAGGCTCGGCATGGTTTCCTTCAAGTACCGGCCTGACATCTCATGAGAAAATGCTTTTGAATAGGCATGATGCGCATTTGAATAGCGGATTGCTCACTCCGAAAAACTCCTGATATATTGAAAACAGCAGCTCTTTCGACTTCAAGTAAATACCACCAAAACATTTAAATCCATCACCTCCCAAACTAAAGGAAACGTACTACGCGGCACAGGGAATACTTACCGAACTTTTAAAATCAGCCTTTCCAGAAAAAAACCAAACAATTGAGCGGCATATTTTTCTTGCAAACCATATGCTCTACCGCTAGCTTTTTAAAAACAGGAAACACCATAACAACTGACTTTTTCAGACGAGAAAGTCACGACGGCCTATCCCCCTTTACGAGCAGGCTATACTTTATGAAGAACACCACTATAAACAAACAGAAGAACAACTATAAACCCCATGATCTCGAGCTCGCCATCACCGAGTTCATCAAGCGTGGCGGAACGATAGAGCCTGCCCCGGCAAAAGAAGCAAGCCGCGGCGATGCTGAAATACCAGCCCCAGTGGAAACAGAAGTCGATACAAAGGAAGAATATGCAAGAAAAGTTGAGCTACTGAAAAACCTCATAACAAAAGGTGCGGGAATATCCGCCTTGCAATACTCATTAAAAATGAATAAAGGAGAGATAAGAAGGATCGCCCAGGAACAGGGACTGAGAATCCCCCATCGCCGTCCATTGTCCACGCCGCGGAAATACCGAAGTACTCTTTCAGAACCTGCCGGCTCACTCGCCGATGATGTAGTCGCCGGGCACGCCATGCATTACGCGGCACTGGGATACACCGCCATGGAGATTGCCCAGACGCTGGAACTGACCGTCCGCCAGGTATGGGAGTTGGGCAGGAACTATCGATTCGAACTCAAGCATCATCGAGACGACCCAAGGGAATGAACAGCAGGTTTGATCCTTGATGAAGAAAGCCTCTCCCCAACCCGTCTCCCGCCTGACCCCTCTTCTGTCCGTGCGCACGCCCCTGTGCTCCCCTGGCGCCATCGGAGCAGCGCTTGCCGGGCAAAAAAAACCCCGACCTGCCGGCCGGGGCTTTTCATGCAAACAGGCGGATCAGAACAACTTGCGTCCTTTGTTTGCGGCAATGCGCATACGCAATGCGTTCAGCTTGATGAAGCCTGCCGCGTCAGCCTGGTTGTAGGCGCCGCCGTCTTCTTCGAACGTCGCGATATTGGCATCGAACAGCGACTCGTCGGACTTGCGCCCGGTAACGATCACATTGCCCTTGTACAGCTTCAGGCGAACCACACCGTTCACGTGGGCCTGGGAAGCATCGATCATCTGTTGCAGCATCAGACGCTCAGGGCTCCACCAGTAGCCGGTGTAGATCAGGCTGGCGTACTTGGGCATCAGCTCATCCTTGAGGTGAGCGACTTCGCGGTCCAGGGTGATCGATTCGATCGCCCGGTGCGCGCGCAGCATGATGGTGCCGCCAGGGGTTTCGTAGCAGCCGCGGGACTTCATGCCCACATAGCGGTTCTCGACGATATCCAGACGACCGATGCCGTGTTCGCCACCGATGCGGTTCAGGGTCGCCAGCACGGTGGCCGGAGTCATCTCGACGCCGTCCAGGGCGACGATGTCACCGTTGCGGTAGGTCAGTTCCAGGTACTGCGGCTTGTCGGGAGCGTTCTCCGGGGAGACGGTCCAGCGCCACATGTCTTCTTCGTGCTCGGTCCAGGTATCTTCCAGCACGCCGCCTTCATAGGAGATGTGCAGCAGGTTGGCGTCCATGGAGTACGGGGACTTCTTCTTGCCATGACGCTCGATCGGGATCGCGTGCTTTTCAGCGTAATCCATCAGCTTTTCACGGGACAGCAGGTCCCATTCACGCCATGGCGCGATGACCTTGACGCCTGGCTTGAGGGCATAGGCACCCAGCTCGAAACGCACCTGGTCGTTGCCCTTGCCGGTCGCGCCGTGGGAAATGGCGTCGGCGCCGGTTTCGTTGGCGATTTCGATCAGGCGCTTGGCGATCAGCGGACGGGCGATGGAGGTACCCAGCAGGTACTCGCCTTCGTAGACGGTATTGGCACGGAACATCGGGAAGACGAAGTCACGCACGAACTCTTCGCGCAGATCGTCGATATAGATCTCTTTCACGCCCATGGCCTGCGCCTTGGCACGAGCAGGCTCGACCTCTTCGCCCTGACCCAGGTCCGCGGTGAAGGTCACCACTTCACAGTTATAAGTATCCTGCAGCCACTTGAGGATCACCGAAGTGTCCAGGCCGCCGGAATACGCGAGAACGACCTTGTTTACGTCGGCCATGCCATCACTCCACGGGGTTGTACGGAAAGGCGCGATTCTACCGGCCAAAACCATGAATTTACAGAGGCGCGACAGCTAAGGACGACAAAGCGACAGATAATGTCGAACGGGCGACGATGACAGCCGATTCAGGAAGTGGCCGCCGCGTTTCCAGCCGCGGCTGTCGGCGCCGCCTTTTCAGGCGCGGGGACACGCTCGAGATGAATGTTGACCCGGCGGTTCTTCGCCCGGTTGGCGGGGTTGGTGTTGGGGGCCAGCGGGTAGCGCTCACCATGGAAACGCATGACGATCTGCGATTCCGGGATGCCATTGGCCTTGAAGAACTCCATCACCGACAGCGCCCGTCGACGCGACAGGTCGCGGTTGGTCAGACGATTGCCACTGTTGTCCGAGTGACCGTCGAGTTCGATGTGATTGACGCTCGGGTCGGCCTTGATGAAGTCCAGCATCACCTGCAACTGGGCCTTGGCCTGGGCATCCAGATCGATGCCACCACCGGGAAAGCCGATCTCGGCCTGCTTCACCTGCTCGAAGTTCTTCGGCAGCAGCTTGGCGGTGCAGGCCTGGAAGTCGCTGTAGGCCTGGGTGAACTTCACCGGCAGCAGCCGCACCTCGGAAACCCCACCGTCCCGCGAATAATGGCGAATGACCGGACTGCGGCCATCGAGCAGGCCATGGAACAGACCACCGGCCTGGCCCTGGGAACTGTTGAACAATACATCGCCGTTGCCGACTTTCACCGACCCCAGGTTGATATCGCCGCGTCCCGGCTGCCAGGGAGCGGCCGCGGCCAGCAGGGTCGCCGAACCGCCACCGAGCACGTGGTTATAGGCTTTCAGGCGAAAGATCGCCTGCTCGCCGGCCCGGCGCACGAATTCGCCCGACCCGAAGTCGGTGATCGGCTGAGCCAGCCGGCACTCGAACTTGTCACCTTCCACCTTCCACTCGATGCTCTCCAGACGGGTCTGGAAAGTCAGCGCCATGGCGGGCAGGCTGGCGAACATACTGAGCAGGGCTAAATAACGCTGGCGCACGGGAGGCTCCAATGGTTCCACGACTTTGAGACTGGCGTACCGGTTCTACGCCATACGTTCTGGATATCGGTCGCGTGCGGCAAAACTTGATAGCGAGTGCCTGATAGAGTCTTTTCCGGTAGCATTCCCATCAGTTCGACCCGCCTGGAATCCCCAATGTCCGACCGCCTGACCCTGCTGCGTCCCGACGACTGGCATATTCATCTTCGCGATGGTGCTGTGTTACCCCACACTGTAGCGGATGTTGCGCGCACCTTTGGTCGCGCCATCATCATGCCCAACCTGGTGCCTCCGGTACGCAACGCCGCCGAAGCCGATGCCTATCGCCAGCGCATTCTCGCGGCCCGGCCGGCCGGCAGCCGTTTCGAACCGCTGATGGTGCTCTACCTCACCGACCGCACCCAGCCCGAGGAAATCCGCGCTGCCAAGGCCTGCGGCTTTGTCCACGCGGCCAAGCTCTATCCGGCCGGTGCGACCACCAACTCGGACTCCGGCGTGACCAGCGTGGACAAGATCTTCCCGGTTCTGGAAGCCATGGCCGAAGTCGGCATGCCCCTGCTGATCCACGGTGAAGTGACCCGCGGCGACGTCGACGTGTTCGACCGCGAGAAGCTGTTCATCGACGAACACATGCGTCGCGTGGTCGAGCATTTCCCGACGCTGAAAGTCGTGTTCGAACACATCACCACCGCCGACGCGGTGCAGTTCGTCAACGAGGCCCCGGCCAACGTCGGTGCGACCATCACTGCGCACCACCTGCTGTACAACCGCAACCACATGCTGGTGGGCGGTATCCGGCCGCACTTCTACTGCCTGCCGATCCTCAAGCGCAACACCCACCAGCAGGCCCTGCTCGACGCCGCCACCAGCGGCAACGAGAAGTTCTTCCTCGGCACCGACTCGGCTCCCCATGCCCAGCACGCCAAGGAAGCCGCCTGCGGTTGCGCCGGTTGCTACACCGCTTACGCAGCCATCGAGCTGTATGCCGAGGCGTTCGAACAACGCAATGCCCTGGACAAGCTCGAAGGCTTCGCCAGCTTGCACGGCCCACGCTTCTACGGCCTGGCCCCGAACAGCGAGCGCATCACCCTGGTCCGCGAAGAGTGGACCGCCCCCGCCAGCCTGCCATTTGGCGAGCTGTCCGTAATCCCGCTGCGCGCCGGTGAAAAACTGCGCTGGCGCCTGCTGGAGGAAACGCTGTGAGTGAAGACCATTTCGATGACGAACTGGAAGGCAATGGCAACTCAGGTGGCTCGCGCCACCCGATGGCCGCACGCTTTCGCGGCTACCTGCCGGTCGTCGTCGATGTAGAAACCGGTGGTTTCAACGCCGCTACCGACGCGCTGCTGGAAATCGCCGCGACCACCATCGGCATGGACGAAAAAGGTTTCGTGTTCCCCGAGCACACCTACTTCTTCCGCGTCGAACCCTTCGAAGGCGCCAATATCGAGGCCGCCGCCCTGGAGTTCACCGGGATCAAGCTCGATCACCCGCTGCGCATGGCCGTCAGCGAAGAAACCGCGCTGACCGACATCTTCCGTGGTGTGCGCAAGGCGCTGAAGGCCAACGGCTGCAAACGCGCGATCCTGGTCGGACACAACAGCAGCTTCGACCTGGGCTTCCTCAACGCCGCGGTCGCGCGACTGGACATGAAGCGCAACCCGTTTCATCCGTTCTCCAGCTTCGACACCGCCAGCCTCGCGGGCCTGGCTTATGGCCAGACCGTGCTGGCGAAGGCCTGCCAGGCCGCCGATATCGACTTCGACGGTCGCGAAGCCCACTCGGCGCGCTACGACACCGAGAAGACCGCCGAACTATTCTGCGGCATCGTCAATCGCTGGAAGGAAATGGGCGGCTGGGAAGACTTCAACGACTGATCGCTCGCCAGAGCAGCTCCCGCCCATAAAAAACCGGCCCTCAAGGCCGGTTTTTTTGTCCGTGAAACGGCGGCTTACAGCTTGCCGGCGTTCTCGGTCAGGTAAGCAGCAACGCCTTCTGGCGAAGCGTTCATGCCCTTGTCGCCTTTCTTCCAGTTGGCCGGGCAGACTTCACCGTGCTCTTCGTGGAATTGCAGGGCGTCGACCAGGCGGATCAGCTCTTCCATGTTACGGCCCAGCGGCAGGTCGTTGATGATCTGCGAACGGACAACACCCTTGTCGTCGATCAGGAACGCGCCACGGAAAGCCACGCCGCCTTCGGACTCCACGTCGTAGGCCTTGGCGATTTCGTGCTTCATGTCGGCAGCCATGGTGTACTTGACCTTGCCGATGCCGCCATCGTTGATGGCCGTGTTGCGCCAGGCGTTGTGGGTGAAGTGCGAGTCGATGGAAACGGCAACCACTTCAACGTTACGCGCCTTGAAATCGTCCATGCGGTGGTCCAGGGCGATCAGCTCGGACGGGCAGACGAAAGTGAAGTCCAGCGGGTAGAAGAACACCAGGCCGTATTTGCCTTTGATGGCCGAGGACAGGGTGAAGCTGTCGACGATTTCGCCATTGCCCAATACGGCCGGGACGGTGAAGTCGGGGGCTTGTTTGCCTACGAGTACGCTCATTGGATATCTCCTGGTGTAGTAACGTTCAGAACAAGATCGTGCGCCCAGCCTGCCAGCCTTGAGCGACAAGCCTGTGACACGATCCCGTGTCCTTGGAACCGACCATCATACACCGCGTTTTTTGACGCTCCTAAACGGTTTTTGCAAAGTCGTCCCGACACCGATCGCCAGGCGCCGGTCCCCGTTCGTCAGCCAATCGCCGAACTGACAAAAAGCTTACATAAACCACTTTGACAATCATTCTCGTTAACATTAAGATCCATGGCAATTGAGCCCTAACCAGCGACGGTTCTCACCTTATGTATGTCTGCCTCTGCACTGGCGTCACCGACGGACAAATCCGCGATGCGATCTTCGAGGGTTGCTGCAGCTACCGCGAAGTACGCCAGGCGACCGGTGTTGCCAGCCAATGCGGCAAATGTGCGTGCCTGGCCAAGCAAGTGGTACGTGAAACCCTGACCGAGCTGCAAAGCAGCCAGGCTGCCCTGCCTTACGCGGTAGAATTTTCAGCGGCGTAAATACCGCGATTCAAAGAACCGGACTTGATGTCCGGTTTTTTTATGCCTGTAATTCAATCGCTTAGCGCCGAGACGCGGAACACAAACATTCTTATTCCGATTAATTTTCATATATTATTCAATAACTTAGGTTTGACACTCGAAGTTGCCGGGATCAAACTCTGCCTTATAGACAGCTATTACAGGGCAGGACCCCATCATGAAAGGCGACAAATCAGTCATCCAGCATCTCAACAAGATCCTTGCCAATGAACTGGTCGCGATCAATCAATACTTCCTGCATGCCCGCATGTATGAGGATTGGGGCCTGAACAAGCTGGGCAAGCACGAGTACCACGAGTCCATCGACGAGATGAAACACGCGGACAAGCTGATCAAGCGCATCCTGTTCCTCGAGGGCCTGCCGAACGTGCAGGACCTGGGCAAGCTGCATATCGGCGAGAACACCAAGGAAATGCTCGAGTGCGACCTGAAGATCGAAAGAACAGGCCACAAGGATCTGAAAGAAGCGATTGCCCACTGCGAAAAGACCGGTGACTTCGGCAGCCGCGAACTGCTGGAAGACATCCTCGAATCCGAAGAAGAACACATCGACTGGCTGGAAACCCAATTGGGCCTGATCGACAAGGTCGGTATTGAAAACTATCTGCAATCGCAGATGGGCGACGAATAACCCGCCTCCAGTAAAAAGCCCCGCCCTCTTATGGAGAGGCGGGGCTTTTTTATCCCCGGCAGCGCTGGACGCTGTCCGGGGTCCGGCGAAATCAGGCTTCGGTCTTGGCCGCGGCTTTTTCGGCAGCGTCCTTGATCAGGCTCTGCAGTTCACCGTTGGCGAACATTTCAGCCATGATGTCGCTACCGCCGACCAGCTCACCGCCGACCCACAGTTGCGGGAAGGTTGGCCAGTTGGCGTACTTGGGCAGGTTGGCGCGAATTTCCGGGTTCTGCAGGATGTCCACGTAGGCGAACTTCTCACCACAGCCCATGACAGCTTGAGCGGCTTTCGCGGAGAAGCCACATTGAGGGGCATTCGGCGAGCCTTTCATGTAAAGCAGAATGGTGTTGTTGGCAATCTGCTCTTTAATCGTTTCGATGATATCCATGGAACACCTCGGCTAAACTTTCCGACTCAGTTGTCGGCACGGTGACGCATTGTATCGGAAAGCCGAGCGTGGTGCTCGGTCTCCCCGACGGATATCGCGTCTGCCTGGCCGCCTGCGGCGGTTCGCGGGCAAGCCCGCTGCCATAATGTCCGCTGCCATACGCAAACCCCAGACTCAGGCCGCCGCCACCTGCACCGGAACGCCGTTCAGCGCAGCATTGCCCGACAATTCATCCAACTGGCGCTCATCGGTCAGGTCATTGGCGCTGGAGCCCGGCTGGCCGCTGGCGATGCTCATCTGCACGCCCGGCCGGGCATGCCCCCAACCATGGGGCAGGCTCACCACCCCCGGCATCATCTCCAGGCTGGCGAGTACCTCGACCTCGATCATCCCGACCCGCGAACTGACCCGGACCCGCTGCCCGTCATCGAGCCCGCGGCTGGCCAGGTCGTCGGGGTGCATCAGCAACTGGTGGCGCGGCTTGCCCTTCACCAGCCGATGGTAGTTGTGCATCCAGGAGTTGTTGCTGCGCACATGCCGCCGCCCAATCATCAGCAGTTCGCCCGCCTCGGGCACCTGCTGCGCGGCGAAGCGCGCCAGGTCGGCGAGGATCTCCGGCGGCGCGGCCTGGACACGCTGTTCCGGGGTTTTCAGGCGCTTGCCGAGATTCGGGCGCAAAGGCCCGAGGTCGACGCCATGGGGATGCCCGGCAAGGGCCTGTACCGACAGCTTGTGCTCGGAAGCATCGCCGTAACGCCCCAGGCGCAGCCCCATGTCGATCATCTGCGCCGGCGGCATCGTCGGCTTCAGTTCCTTGCCCGTCAGCGCGGCAAACGCCTTGGCCAGGCCGACAAAGATCTCCCAGTCATGCAGGGCGCCTTCCGGCTTGGCGAGGATCGCCCGGTTGAAACGCGTGACGTTGCGCACGGCGAACATGTTGAAGGTGGTGTCGTAGTGATCGTTCTCCAGCGCCGAGGTCGAGGGCAGGATCAGATCGGCGTAGCGGGTGGTCTCGTTGATATACAGGTCAATGCTGACCATGAATTCCAGGCCATCCAGCGCCTGTTCCAGTTGGCGGCCGTTGGGTGTCGACAGCACCGGGTTGCCGGCCACGGTGACCAGCGCCCGCACCTGCCCTTCGCCTTCGCTGAGCATTTCCTCGGCCAGCGCCGACACCGGCAGCTCGCCACCGTACTCCGGCAAGCCGGAAACCCGGCTCTGCCAACGGTTGAAATGCCCGCCCGCGGTCGAGGCCACCAGGTCCACCGCCGGGCTGGTGCACAACGCACCGCCGACCCGGTCGAGGTTGCCGGTCACCAGGTTGATCAGTTGCACCAACCAATGACAGAGCGTGCCGAAGGCCTGGGTGGAGACCCCCATGCGCCCGTAGCAGACGGCCTTGTCCGCCGCCGCGAAGTCCCGCGCCAGCTGCCGGATCTGCTCGGCGGGCACGGCGCACAACGGGCTCATGGCCTCGGCCGTGAACCCGGCCACGGCCTTGCGGACGTCATCCAGGCCGTCCACCGGCAGATGGCTGTCACGGGTAAGACCTTCCTGAAACAGGGTACTGAGCAGGCCAAAGAGCAGCGCCGCGTCGCCGCCCGGGCGTATGAACAGGTGCTGGTCGGCCATGGCCGCGGTTTCGCTGCGGCGCGGATCGACCACCACCAGCTTGCCGCCACGTGCCTGGATGGCCTTCAGGCGCTTTTCCACATCCGGTACGGTCATGATGCTGCCGTTGGAGGCCAGCGGGTTGCCGCCCAGGATCAGCATGAAGTCGGTGTTGTCGATATCCGGGATCGGCAGCAGCAGGCCGTGGCCGTACATCAGGTAGCTGCTCAGGTGCTGCGGCAACTGGTCGACCGAAGTCGCGGAGAAGCGGTTGCGGGTCTTCAGCAGACCGAGGAAGTAGTTGCTGTGGGTCATCAGCCCGTAGTTGTGCACGCTGGGATTGCCCTGGTAGATCGCCACGGCGTTCTGGCCATGCCGGGCCTGGATCGCCCCGAGGCGCTCGGCGACCAGGGCAAAGGCCGCCTCCCACTCGATCGGCTGCCATTCGCTGCCGACCCGCAGCATCGGCTGGCGCAGGCGATCCGGGTCATTCTGGATATCCTGCAGGGCCACGGCTTTCGGGCAGATATGACCACGACTGAAGGTATCCAGGGGATCACCCTTGATCGAGGTGATCTGCACCCGGTCTTCGCTGGTGGTGGTTTCGATGGTCAGGCCACAAATGGCTTCGCACAGATGGCAGGCACGGTGATGAAGAGTCTTGGTCATGGCCAGTCTCTGTTTTATTCGAGGCAACCTCGCTCAGGTTGCGGGAATAGAACTATGGCCCGTGACGGATAAGCCCGCCAGCGACGTTCGTCTTGTGAATCGAGGGGCATCAGGCGAGCCGATGACGGCCGCGAGAATCAGGCCAGGGGGAGCCTGGGGGCGGGTTGCAGCTGGATTTCCTGGACGGTTTCGACCTGCTCGTGGGCGACATGCACGCCGGTCAGTTCGCCGATCAGACGCCAGTGCTCGTCGAGGCCGGAACTGATCGTGGCCATGCGGTCGATCATGCGCCGCCCGGCCGCACGGGTGACTTCGTCCTTGCTACGTAACAATTCGAAAGACATTGACGTCACGGAAGCGGTCATATGCGTCAGCGCCTGGGCGGTCAGCCTGAGCAACTCCATGAGTTGCTGTTCCTTCGATTCCATTCCAAAGCCTCCGTGTGTCTGCAATGACACATTTATAACCTAGCAGCATAGTTTAGGAAATGTTTCCGCTTGTGCCCGAGAGCGTGATGCTGCACGCAAACACCCCGACCGGAGATTCAGAAAACGACCAGAAGCCGCCTGTAGCCGCCGCCTTCAATTGCCAAGCGACGCGGCGCCAGTGTACAAGTGCACCGGCTGTAATGATGACAACCGGCTTGGACAGACGCGGAAAAGCCGCTGGGAACAGCTCCATTCCCTCCCTTCGGCGCGCCAAAACAAAGCCTCCTATTGGTAACACGCGACATTTTCTTATACGATCGCGTCTTCCCCTATTTCGTCGCCCCGTGCGGCTTACGCCGCAGGTCTCGCCCGTTTTTCCGAAAAACCCGGCTTTGAGCATCTGCGGTCTGTTGCAAAAAGGTAGTTAATGATGAGCGCAAGGCACTTTCTCTCCCTGATGGATTGCACGCCCGAAGAGCTGGTCAGCGTGATTCGTCGAGGCATCGAGCTGAAGGACCTGCGTGATCGCGGCGTACTGTTCGAGCCACTCAAGGGTCGGATTCTCGGCATGATTTTCGAGAAGTCCTCGACGCGTACCCGCGTCTCGTTCGAGGCCGGCATGATCCAGCTCGGCGGCCAGGCGATCTTTCTTTCGCCACGCGACACCCAGCTGGGCCGTGGCGAGCCGATCGGCGACAGCGCCATCGTCCTGTCGAGCATGCTCGACGTGGTCATGCTGCGTACGTTCAAGCACAGCACCCTCACCGAATTCGCAGCCAATTCCCGCGTCCCGGTGATCAACGGCCTGTCCGATGACCTGCACCCCTGCCAGTTGCTGGCCGACATGCAGACCTTCCTCGAACACCGCGGCTCGATCCAGGGCAAGACCGTGACCTGGATCGGCGACGGCAACAACATGTGCAACAGCTATATCGAAGCGGCGATCCAGTTCGACTTCCAACTGCGCATCAGTTGCCCCGAGGGCTACGAACCCAGCCCCGCGCTGCTGGCCCTGGCCGGCGAGCGGGTACGCCTGGTCCGCGATCCGCGGGAGGCCGTGCGTGGCTCGCACCTGGTGAGCACCGATGTCTGGACCTCCATGGGCCAGGAAGAGGAAACCGCCAAGCGCCTCGCCCTCTTCGCGCCGCTGCAAGTCACCCGCGAACTGCTCGACCTGGCTGCTCCCGACGTGCTGTTCCTGCATTGCCTGCCGGCCCACCGTGGCGAGGAAATCAGCCTCGACCTGCTCGACGACCCGCGTTCGGTCGCCTGGGACCAGGCCGAGAACCGCCTGCATGCGCAAAAGGCCTTGCTGGAGTTCCTGGTCCGGCCGGCGTACCGCCCGGCATGAGTCATCCGCTGCTGTTGAATCTGCGCGACCTGGCCTGCGGTTATCAGGACCAGCGGGTAGTGCAGAACCTCAACCTGCACCTGAACGCCGGCGATATCGGCTGCCTGCTGGGCTCCTCCGGTTGCGGCAAGACCACCACCCTGCGCGCCATCGCCGGCTTCGAGCCGATCCATGAAGGCGAGATCCGGCTGGCGGGCGAAGTCATCTCCAGCGCCGGGTTCACCCTGGCCCCGGAGAAGCGCCGGATCGGCATGGTGTTTCAGGACTACGCGCTGTTCCCGCACCTGAGCGTCGCGCAAAACATCGCCTTCGGCATCCGCAAGCACCCGCAGAAAAACCGTGTCATCGATGAGTTGCTGGAGCTGGTCAACCTCAAGGGCCTGGGCAAGCGGTATCCTCATGAGCTCTCCGGCGGCCAGCAGCAACGCGTGGCCCTGGCCCGCGCCCTGGCTCCGGAGCCGCAGTTGCTGCTGCTCGACGAACCCTTCTCCAACCTCGATGGTGAACTGCGGCGCAAGCTCAGCCAGGAAGTACGCGACATCCTCAAGCTGCGCGGCACCAGCGCGATCCTGGTCACCCATGACCAGGAGGAAGCCTTCGCGGTCAGCGACCATGTCGGTGTGTTCAAGGAAGGTCGGCTGGAGCAGTGGGACACCCCGTACAACCTCTATCACGAGCCGGCGACTCCTTTTGTCGCCAGCTTTATCGGCCAGGGCTACTTCATCCGCGGGCAACTGAGCAGTCCGGAGTCGGTGCAGACCGAACTGGGCATGCTGCGCGGCAACCGGGCCTATGCCTGGCCCGTGGGCGGCCCGGTGGACGTGCTGCTGCGTCCGGACGATATCGTCCACGCCCCCCACAGCCCGCTGAAGGCGCGGGTCATCGGCAAGACGTTCCTCGGTGCTTCGACCCTCTATCGCCTGCGACTGCCGACCGGCAGCCAGCTGGAGTCGATCTTCCCCAGCCATGCCGATCACCTGCCGGGAGACGATGTCGGCATTCGCGTCGCGGCCGAACACCTGGTGCTGTTCCAGGCGTCGAACCACGCGACCTGAGCCGGAGCGGCGGCGTAGCTCCGGTGTTCTCAGGCCAGGCTCAGCCGCCCGCTCGCCACCAGCGTCGCCTTGCCACCGATCTTCACCCGATCGCCTTCCAGGCGGCAGGACAACTCGCCGCCCCGCTGCGAACACTGGTAAGCCGTCAAGGCGGTCTTGCCCAGGCGTTGCGCCCAGTAGGGAATCAGCGCGCAATGGGTCGAGCCGGTGACCGGGTCCTCGTTGATGCCAATGGCGGGGGCAAAATAGCGCGAGACAAAATCATGCTGCTGGCCCGGCGCGGTAACGATCACCCCGGGCCAGGGCAGCTTCGCCACTGCCGCCCAATCGGGCGCGCATTCACGTACCGCCTGTTCCGAGGCCAGCACCACGAACAACTCGTTGGCCCCGAGCACATCGACCACTGTCGTGCCCAGCGCCCGTTCGATCTCCAGGGTGACTCCGAGCCCGCCAGGCGCCCTGACCGGAAAATCCAGCCATAGAAGATCGCCCTCGCGACTGACGCTCAGCGGACCGGACTTGCAGACGAAGTCGATACTTTCCAGGCTTTCGCCATAGACCTCGAACAGGACAAAGGCACTGGCCAGGGTCGCGTGACCACAAAGGGGAACTTCGGTGGTGGGGGTAAACCAGCGAATGCGCCATCCCGATTCCTCGCGGACCACAAACGCGGTTTCCGCCAGATTGTGCTCGGCGGCAATCTTCTGCATCAGTTCGTCGGCCAGCCAAGCGTCGAGCCGATAGACCATAGCCGGGTTGCCGCCGAAGGGGCGCTCGCTGAAAGCGTCGACCTGGTGAAATTCAAGCTGCATGGCGTCATCTCCCTGTTTTTGCCAGCCAGCATGACGTCGACGTCGCCCGACGCCTAGTGACAGAAACGCCTGATTTCCACCATACAGCCCGCCGATCAGGCCCGGCCGATATCCGCGAACTTCGCCTGGGTGTGTTCGGCCAGCACCGCCGGCGCCAACTCCACCTCCAGGCCACGACGCCCGGCGCTGACAAAAATGCTCGCGAAGGACTGCGCGCTCTGGTCGATAAAAGTCCGCAGGCGCTTCTTCTGTCCCAGCGGGCTGATACCGCCCAACAGATAGCCGGTGGCCCGCTGGGCCGCGGCAGGATCGGCCATTTCGACTTTCTTGACCCCTGCCGCGTGGGCCAGGGCCTTCAGATCCAGACTTCCGACGACCGGTACCACCGCCACCAGCAATTCGGCTTTTTCGCTGCTGGCGAGCAAGGTCTTGAACACCTGGGCCGGCGCGAGGCCGAGCTTCTCCGCAGCCTCCAGGCCATAGGAAGCGGCTTTCGGATCATGTTCGTAACTGTGCACACGATGTTCGGCACGAACTTTTTTCAGCAAGTCCAAGGCAGGGGTCATGGTCATTCCCGACGGGTAGGAAGATAAGCCCGGATTTTAGGCCATCCCAGGGGAAAAGGCTCTATTACCGACGTGCAAGCGTCTATTTCAAGCTAAAGGACAGGTCGAAAGCATCATCCCCAGCGCCCGACTCCGACAGACAAAACCATTCCATTCATCCGATCAATAGTCAGAATGTGGACGATAGTTCACTTTCGACCTTTGACAGCAGTGTTTCTTGTCTATATTTTTTCGAATCTGAAGATAAAAGTCCTACACCAGCAGTACCCAGCGACACACCGCTTTCAGGGATGGGGATCCCCGCAAGTCGGCGAAAGACCACGCCAACCAACGGGATTGGCGTCAGACAACAACAAAAATCGAGGTATCCAATGACCACCGCTTTGAAACAACCGTCGCTGTCGGGACAATGCATTGCCGAGTTTCTCGGTACCGCATTATTGATTTTCTTCGGCACGGGTTGCGTTGCCGCGCTCAAGGTCGCGGGTGCCAGCTTTGGTCTGTGGGAAATCAGCATCATCTGGGGGATCGGAGTCAGCATGGCGATCTACCTGACCGCCGGCGTTTCCGGCGCTCACCTCAATCCGGCCGTCAGCATTGCGCTGTGCCTGTTCGCTGACTTCGAAAAACGCAAACTGCCGTTCTACATTCTCGCCCAGGTCGCCGGCGCCTTCTGTGCCGCCGCGTTGGTTTACACGCTTTACAGCAACCTCTTCTTCGATTTCGAACAGACACACCACATGATCCGTGGTTCGCAGGCCAGCCTGGAACTGGCTTCGGTGTTCTCCACCTACCCGCATCCGGCCCTGACCACCGCCCAGGCGTTCCTGGTCGAAGTGGTGATCACCGCCATCCTGATGGGTGTGATCATGTCCCTGACCGACGACAACAACGGTTTGCCCAACGGCCCCCTGGCGCCGCTGCTGATCGGCCTGCTGATTGCCGTGATCGGCAGTGCGATGGGCCCGCTGACCGGCTTCGCGATGAACCCGGCACGGGATTTCGGTCCGAAGCTGATGACCTTCTTCGCCGGCTGGGGTGAAATAGCCTTTACCGGCGGACGCGATATCCCGTATTTCCTGATTCCGATTTTTGCACCGATTGTCGGTGCCTGCCTTGGCGCTGTGCTGTATCGCGGGATGATTGCCCGCCATCTGCCCGGTGCCGCCGTTGTTGTAGAGGATGAACCGACGACCGCTGCCAAAAAGGTCCAGGCTTCCTGAAACACCGCAACATGCCCGACCCTGCGGGCGTTGTTTTCCCTGACAACGTCCGCCGACCCCATTTTTCCCTATTTCAGTCCAAGGCAATCGAAAATGACCGACATTCAGAATAAGAACTACATCATTGCCCTCGATCAGGGTACGACCAGCTCCCGGGCGATCATCTTCGACCGCGACGCCAACGTGGTCTGCACCGCCCAACGTGAATTCCAGCAGCACTATCCGCAAGCCGGCTGGGTCGAACATGATCCGATGGAGATCTTCGCCACCCAGAGCGCGGTGATGGTCGAGGCCCTGGCACAGGCCGGCCTGCACCATGACCAGGTCGCCGCCATCGGTATCACCAACCAGCGGGAAACCACCGTGGTCTGGGACAAGACCACCGGCCGCCCGATCTACAACGCGATCGTCTGGCAATGTCGTCGCAGCACCGAGATCTGCCAGCAGCTCAAGCGCGACGGCCATGAAGACTACATCCGCGAAACCACCGGCCTGGTCACCGACCCGTACTTCTCCGGGACCAAGCTGAAATGGATCCTCGACAACGTCGAAGGCAGCCGCGAACGCGCACGCAATGGCGAGCTGCTGTTCGGCACCGTCGACAGCTGGCTGATCTGGAAATTCACCGGCGGCAAGACCCACGTCACCGACTACACCAACGCCTCGCGCACCCTGCTCTTCAACATCCACTCCCTGGAATGGGATGCGAAGATGCTGGAGCTCCTGGACATTCCCCGGGAAATGCTCCCGGAAGTGAAATCGTCCTCGGAAATCTACGGCCGCACCAAGAGCGGCATCGCCATCGGCGGGATCGCCGGCGACCAGCAGGCCGCCCTGTTCGGCCAGATGTGCGTGGAGCCCGGCCAGGCCAAGAACACCTATGGCACCGGCTGCTTCCTGCTGATGAACACCGGCACCAAGGCGGTGAAATCCAACCACGGCATGCTCACCACCATCGCCTGCGGGCCCCGCGGTGAAGTGGCCTACGCCCTGGAAGGGGCGGTGTTCAACGGCGGTTCCACGGTGCAATGGCTGCGTGACGAGTTGAAGATCATCAACGACGCCCACGACACCGAGTACTTCGCCAACAAGGTCAAGGACAGCAACGGCGTCTACCTGGTCCCGGCCTTTACCGGCCTGGGCGCGCCGTACTGGGACCCCTATGCCCGTGGCGCACTGTTCGGCCTGACCCGTGGCGTGCGGGTCGACCACATCATCCGCGCGGCCCTGGAATCGATTGCCTACCAGACCCGCGACGTGCTGGACGCCATGCAGCAGGATTCGGGCGAGCGCCTCAAGGCGTTGCGCGTCGACGGTGGCGCGGTGGCGAACAACTTCCTCATGCAGTTCCAGGCCGACATCCTCGGCACCCAGGTCGAGCGCCCGCAAATGCGCGAGACCACCGCCCTCGGCGCCGCCTACCTGGCTGGCCTGGCGTGCGGCTTCTGGGGCAGCCTGGAAGAATTGCGCGGCAAGGCGGTGATCGAGCGTGAGTTCGAACCGCAACTGGCCGAAGTCGAGAAGGAAAAACTCTACGACGGCTGGAAAAAGGCCGTGAGCCGTACCCGCGACTGGGAACCCCACGAAGGCAGCAACTAATCCGGACACGCCCCCTGTAGGAGCCGGCTTGCCGGCTCCTACAGGGGACTTAACCGACAGACATTGCCCGATTTACGACGCAACCACCGCTCCTCCACGATTCATTGGCCCTGCAAGTGGCAGACAGGTCCTTCCTGCGGCATGATGGAAGAATTTGTACGGCAGCCCAAAAGGACGCCCCATGAATCTGCCTCCCCGCCAGCAGCAAATCCTCGAACTGGTCCGCGAACGCGGCTATGTCAGCATCGAGGAAATGGCCCAGTTATTTGTCGTCACCCCGCAAACCATCCGCCGCGATATCAACCAGCTGGCGGACTCCAACCTGCTGCGCCGCTACCACGGAGGGGCCGCCTACGACTCCAGCGTGGAGAACACCGCCTACGCCATGCGCGCCGACCAGATGCGCGATGAAAAGCAGCGTATCGCCGAGTCCATCGCCGCACAGATCCCCGATCACGCCTCGCTGTTCATCAATATCGGCACCACCACCGAATCCATTGCCCGCGCGCTGCTCAACCACAACCAGCTGAAGATCATCACCAACAACCTGCATGTGGCGTCGATCCTCAGTGCCAAGGACGACTTCGAAGTGCAACTGGCCGGCGGCAACGTCCGTCGCGACGGCGGCGTGGTGGGCCAGGCCAGCGTCGACTTCATCAACCAGTTCAAGGTCGACTTCGCCCTCGTCGGCATCAGCGGTATTGATGAAGACGGCAGCCTGCTGGACTTCGACTATCAGGAAGTGCGGGTTTCCCAGGCGATCATCGCCAATGCCCGCCAGGTCATTCTGGCGGCGGACTCCAGCAAGTTCGGCCGCAATGCCATGGTGCGCCTGGGGCCGATCACCCTGATCGACTGCCTGGTAACCGACCAGGCCCCGGTCCCGGCCCTGGCGCAACTGCTCAACCAGCACAAGATCCGCCTGGAAGTGGTCTGAGTTTCAATCGCTGATCGTTGACGATCGTTCCTACGCTCCGCGTCCGTCCTGCAGGTGACGCGGAGCGTCGCGGGCTGCATGCCCACGCGGAGCGCAGGAACGATCATGCCGCCATATCCCGCCCGGGCGCATCGTCGATCGCCCTACAATGTTCGATAATTTTCCTTTCAGCCTGTATTGATCAATTTTTTCAATCAGACTTCGGTGGTCGTGTGCGCGTTTATCCGCTACTATTTTCGAAAATGAACATTAATGTTCGAATTCAAATATAGAAAGACCAACGCGAGGCTCACCCATGACCCCCAGCACCTTGCCTGCACCACCCCTTGCCGAGATCTATGACATCGCCGTGATTGGCGGTGGTATCAATGGTGTCGGGATTGCCGCGGACGCAGCCGGTCGCGGTCTTTCGGTGTTCCTTTGCGAAAAGGACGACCTCGCCAGCCATACCTCGTCGGCCAGCAGCAAGCTGATCCACGGTGGCCTGCGCTATCTGGAGCACTACGAGTTCCGCCTGGTGCGCGAAGCGCTGGCCGAACGCGAAGTGCTGCTCGCCAAGGCGCCCCATATCGTCAAGCCGATGCGTTTTGTCCTGCCGCACCGCCCGCACCTGCGTCCGGCCTGGATGATCCGTGCCGGCCTGTTCCTGTATGACCACCTGGGCAAGCGCGAAAAACTCGCCGGCTCCCGCAGCCTGAAATTCGGTGCCGACAGCCCGCTCAAGGCCGAGATCAGCAAAGGCTTCGAATACTCCGACTGCTGGGTCGACGACGCCCGCCTGGTCGTTCTCAACGCCATGGCCGCCCGCGAGAAAGGCGCCCATATCCACACCCGCACCCGTTGCGTCAGTGCTCGTCGCAGCAAGGGCCAGTGGCACCTGGAAATGGAGCGCGCCGATGGCGCCCGCTTCTCGATCCAGGCCAAGGCCCTGGTCAACGCGGCCGGCCCATGGGTCGCCAAATTCATCAAGGATGACCTGAAACTGGATTCGCCCTACGGCATCCGCCTGATCCAGGGCAGTCACCTGATCGTGCCGCGCCTCTACGAAGGCGAACACGCGCACATCCTGCAGAACGAAGACCAGCGCATCGTGTTCACCATTCCGTACCTGGAACGATTCACCCTGATCGGCACCACCGACCGTGAATACCAGGGCGATCCGGCCAAGGTCACGATCACCGAGGCGGAAACCGACTACCTGCTCAAGGTGGTCAACGCGCACTTCAAGAAGCAGCTGGCCCGCGGCGATATCCTGCACAGCTACTCCGGCGTCCGGCCGCTGTGCAATGACGAATCCGACAACCCGTCGGCGGTCACCCGCGACTACACCCTGGCCCTCTCCGCGAATACCGGGGAAGCGCCGTTGCTGTCGGTATTCGGCGGCAAGCTGACCACCTACCGCAAGCTGGCCGAGTCGGCGATGGCCCAGTTGCTGCCATTCTTCACCCAGATGCGCCCGAGCTGGACCGCCACCGCGACGCTGCCCGGCGGTGAGCAGATGACCACGCCACAGGCCCTGGCCCAAGCGATCCGCAGCCGTTTCGACTGGGTGCCGAGCGAGATCGCCCGTCGCTGGGCCACCAGCTACGGCAACCGGACCTGGCGCCTGCTGGAAGGCGTGCAGGACCTGGCCGACCTGGGCGAGCACCTCGGTGGCGGCCTCTACAGCCGCGAAGTGGATTACCTGTGCAGCGAGGAATGGGCCACCACCGCCCAGGACATCCTCTGGCGCCGCAGCAAGCTCGGCCTGTTCACCAGTCCAGCGGAGCAGCAGCAACTGCAGGACTATCTCGACAAGCTCGAACAGCATCGCAGCAAGATCGAAGCGGCCTGATTCCAGGCCAATCGGGGGCCTTTGCAGGAGCCGGCTGGCCGGCGATGAGGCCCCCAAGCCTTGCAGCGTCGATCAGGACGCCATCGCCGGCCAGCCGGTTCCCACAGTTCCAGGCCAACCGCAGGATCCACACAAGCATCGAAACACCGCCTCTTCCCCATTCGGCTTTCCGAACGCCATCACGGGCCAGTATTCGGCTTACCGGACGACAGCCCCCGCCTCGTCGTCTCCACTCGAAATAAAATCCTTTTAAAATCAACATCTAAACCCCTATCGCCTGGCCTGGCATGACTCATGCTCTACACTTCTGAGCGAATGTTCTGTCCGCCCTTGAGCCGGTCGAACCGTTCGAGGTATCCGAGAGTCGATTGAACGGCTCCATAAAAAAAACAATCTCGAGGAAATTATCTGATGCGCATCGTTCCCCATATCCTGGGCGCAGCAATCGCTGCCGCTCTGATCAGCACTCCAGTTTTCGCCGCCGAACTGACCGGCACCCTGAAGAAGATCAAAGAGTCCGGTACCATCACCCTCGGGCATCGCGACAGCTCCATTCCGTTTTCCTACATCGCGGATGCTTCCGGCAAGCCAGTGGGTTACTCCCACGACATTCAGCTGGCCATCGTCGAGGCCCTGAAAAAAGACCTGAACAAGCCCGACCTGCAGGCCAAGTACAACCTGGTCACCTCGCAAACCCGTATTCCGCTGGTTCAGAACGGCACCGTCGACATCGAGTGCGGTTCCACCACCAACAATGCCGAACGCGCCCAGCAAGTTGACTTCACCATCAACATGTTCGAAATCGGCACCCGTCTGCTGGTCAAGAAAGACAAGGATGGCAACCCATCCTACAAAGACTTTGCCGATCTGAAAGGCAAGAACGTCGTGACCACCGCCGGCACCACGTCCGAGCGCATCATCAAGGCGATGAACGCCGACAAGCAGATGGGCATGAACGTCATCTCCGCCAAGGACCACGGCGAATCCTTCCAGATGCTGGAAAGCGGTCGCGCCGTGGCGTTCATGATGGACGACGCCCTGCTGGCCGGTGAAGAAGCCAAGGCCAAGAAGCCGGATGACTGGGTCATCACCGGTACTCCACAGTCCTTCGAAGCCTACGCCTGCATGGTTCGCAAAGACGACCCGGCCTTCAAGAAAGCGGTGGATGACGCCATCGTCGCGCTCTACAAGTCCGGCGAGATCAACAAGATCTACAGCAAGTGGTTCGAAAGCCCGATTCCACCGAAAGGCCTGAACCTGAACTTCCCGATGAGCGACAAGGTGAAGGAGCTGATTTCCAATCCGAGCGACAAGCCAGCGCCTGAAGTAAAAATCTGAGTCGCGACTAACCTTGTTTCCAGGGCCGCCGCGGCAGCCCTGGAAGCCTGTTGACCACCTGCTGTACTGGCTTCTTATTGATTGCATGGAACAACACTCGGACCGCGAGCGGTGCGCGTGTGCCTGACGAACGCTGTCGGGCGGGGCGGAGTCCCGGGGAAGCACGTGCTTGTACATCGATCGAATCCGAGGGGAGACCCTAATGAATTACAACTGGGACTGGGGCGTGTTCTTCAAGTCCACCGGCGTGGGCAGCGAGACCTATCTCGACTGGTACATCGCCGGCCTGGGCTGGACCATCGCCATCGCTGTCGTGGCCTGGCTTGTCGCCTTGCTGCTTGGCTCCATTCTTGGCGTCATGCGCACGGTGCCAAACCGCATCGTATCGGGCATCGCGACCTGCTACGTGGAGCTGTTCCGCAACGTGCCACTGCTGGTCCAGCTGTTCATCTGGTACTTCCTGGTACCCGACCTGCTGCCGCAGAACCTGCAGGACTGGTACAAGCAGGACCTGAACCCGACCACCTCAGCCTACCTCAGCGTCGTCATCTGCCTCGGCCTGTTCACCGCCGCGCGGGTCTGCGAACAGGTACGCACCGGAATCCAGGCACTGCCACGCGGCCAGGAAGCGGCCGCCCGCGCCATGGGCTTCAAGCTGCCGCAGATCTACTGGAACGTGCTGCTGCCCCAGGCCTATCGCATCATCATTCCGCCGCTTACCTCGGAATTCCTCAACGTCTTCAAGAACTCGTCCGTGGCCTCGCTGATCGGCCTGATGGAACTGCTCGCGCAGACCAAGCAGACCGCCGAATTCTCCGCCAACCTGTTCGAAGCCTTCACCCTGGCGACGCTGATCTACTTCACCCTGAACATGAGCCTGATGCTGCTCATGCGCGTGGTCGAGAAGAAAGTCTCGGTGCCCGGCCTGATCTCCGTGGGGGGTAAATAATGGAATTCGACTTCAGTGACATCGTCCCGGCCATTCCCGGCCTGTGGAACGGCATGCTGATGACCCTGCAACTGATGATCCTCGGCGTCGTCGGCGGGATCATCCTCGGCACCATCCTGGCGTTGATGCGCCTGTCCCACAGCAAGCTGCTGTCGCGGGTCGCCGGGGCCTACGTCAACTATTTCCGCTCGATCCCGCTGCTGCTGGTGATCACCTGGTTCTACCTGGCGGTCCCCTTCGTATTGCGCTGGATCACAGGCGAAGACACACCGATCGGTGCGTTCACCTCCTGCATCGTGGCCTTCATGATGTTCGAGGCGGCGTATTTCTGTGAAATCGTCCGGGCCGGCGTGCAGTCGATCCCCAAGGGCCAGATGGGCGCCGCCCAGGCGCTGGGCATGGGTTATGGCCAGACCATGCGCCTGATCATCCTGCCCCAGGCGTTCCGCAAGATGACCCCGTTGCTGCTGCAACAGAGCATCATCCTGTTCCAGGACACCTCGCTGGTCTACACCGTCGGCCTGGTGGACTTCCTCAACGCCTCGCGCTCGAGCGGTGACATCGTCGGCCGTTCCAACGAGTTCCTGATCTTCGCCGGTCTGGTCTACTTCACAATCAGCTTTGCCGCCTCGCTGCTGGTCAAGCGTCTGCAAAAAAGGTTTGCCGTATGATCTCTATCAAGAACATCAACAAGTGGTATGGCGACTTCCAGGTGCTGACCGATTGCAGCACCGAAGTCAAAAAGGGTGAAGTGGTCGTGGTCTGTGGCCCGTCGGGCTCCGGCAAGTCGACCCTGATCAAGTGCGTGAACGCCCTGGAACCCTTCCAGAAAGGCGATATCGTGGTCGACGGCACCTCCATCGCCGACCCGAAGACCAACCTGCCGCAGCTGCGTTCGCGGGTGGGCATGGTGTTCCAGCACTTCGAGCTGTTCCCCCACCTGACCATCACCGAGAACCTGACCATCGCGCAGATCAAGGTCCTCGGCCGCAGCAAGGAAGAAGCGACGAAGAAAGGCCTGCAACTGCTCGAGCGCGTCGGCCTGTCGGCCCATGCCCACAAGCACCCCGGCCAGCTTTCCGGGGGCCAGCAGCAGCGCGTGGCGATTGCCCGGGCCCTGGCGATGGATCCGATCGTCATGCTGTTCGACGAACCGACCTCTGCGCTCGACCCGGAAATGGTCAACGAAGTGCTCGACGTGATGGTCCAGCTGGCCCATGAAGGCATGACCATGATGTGCGTGACCCACGAAATGGGGTTCGCCCGCAAGGTCGCCAGCCGCGTGATCTTCATGGACCAGGGCAAGATCATCGAAGACTGCAACAAGGACGAGTTCTTCGGCGACATCAGCGCCCGCTCCGAGCGTGCGCAGCACTTCCTCGAGAAAATCCTGCAGCACTGAAACGGCCAGGCTCGCACGCCCGCAAGGGCGCGCGAGCAGGTATAGGTAGGAGCGGGTTTGCCCGCGAAGGCGTTATTCCAGGCGATATCCGGTTTCGCGACCCGTATCGCTTTCGCGGGCAAGCCCGCTCCTACAGGTTCCGCGTACACCCCGATCAGTGTTTCCACAAGAAAGACGATCTGGTTGACCCAAGGCATCTGTGATGAAATGCGACCCCAATTCCTATCGCGCGACGCCGCCATCACTCGCCGTGAAACCCCGCCTGATCCGCCACCTGTTCCTGCCGCCCCTGGTCATCCTGCTGATGATCGGCCTGGGTTATGCCGGCTATCGCATCAGCGAACACTACGGCATCCGCACCCTCAGCGAGAGCGGTGAACGGGCGCTGGAGCTGCATGCCCGGACCGTCGAGAGCGAGATCAGCAAGTACACCTACCTCCCCAGCCTGCTGGAGCTCGAATCCAGCGTCTCGGCCCTGCTCAAGGACCCCGACGCCGAACACCGCCAGACCGTCAACGAATACCTCGAAGGCCTCAACCGCCGCAGCCGCAGCAGGGCGATCTATGTCCTGGATACCACCGGCCGGGTCCTCGCCACCAGCAACTGGCGCGACGCCGACAGCTACCTGGGCGAAGACCTGTCGTTCCGCGCCTACTTCCAGGACGCCGTGCGCGGCCAGCCCGGACGCTTCTACGGCATCGGCAGCACCCTCGGCGAGCCGGGCTACTACCTGGCCCACGGGCTCGAGGAGCAAGGCAAGATCATCGGCGTGGCAGTGATCAAGGTCCGCCTCGAAGCCCTCGAAGAACGCTGGCAGCGAGCACGCCTGGAAGCCTTCGTCAGCGACGAGAACGGCATCATCATTCTCTCCAGCGATCCGACCCGGCGCCTCAAGTCGGTCCGGCCGCTGACCCCGGAGATCAAGGAGCGCCTGGCGCGCAGCCTGCAATACTACTGGTGGCCGCTGAACGAACTGCAGCCGCTGGCCCGCGAACGCCTGGCCGAAGGGGTGGAAACCCTGACCTTCCCCGCCAACAGCGAGCTGGTCAAGGACGGCGATAATGTCAGCTACCTGGCGCAGACCCGTGGCCTCGCCGACACGCCCTGGCATTTCACCCTGCTCACACCGTTGCAGGACCTGCGCCGGGAAGCCGCCAACCAGGGCATCCTGGTGGCGGTGGCCTTCGCCCTGGTGGCATTCCTGCTGATCGCCTGGAACGAGCGACGCAAGGTGATCGCAACCCGGCTGGCCGCTCGCGAAGCCTTGCAGGAAGCCAACAACCAGCTGGAACGACGGATCACCGAACGCACCGTCGACCTGCGCGCCAGCAATGACCGCCTCAAGGACCAGATCCGCGAACGGCGCCAGGCCGAGGAAACCCTGCGCCGCGCCCAGGACGAACTGGTCCAGGCCGGCAAGCTGGCCGCCATCGGGCAGATGTCCACCAGTATCGCCCATGAACTGAACCAGCCGCTGGCGGCCTTGCGCACCCTGTCCGGCAATACCGTGCGTTTTCTCGAACGCGGCGAGCTGGAGACTGCCAGCACCAACCTGCGGACCATCAACGAACTGATCGATCGCATGGGCCGCATCACCGCCAGCCTGCGCTCCTTCGCCCGGCGCGGCGACGACAAGGGCGAGGCGAGCCTGGGCAAGGCCATCGAGGCGGCCCTGCAGGTCCTCAACAGCCGGATCGAGGCGCTGCACCTGGAAAGCCATCGCGACTATGACGATGTCCAGCTGGCGATCGACCAGACGCGCCTGGAACAGATCCTCGTCAACCTGATCGGCAACGCCCTCGATGCCATGCAGGCGCAGCCATTGCCGGAACTGTGGCTGGAAGGCGACTTCGTCGAGGGCAAGTATCGCCTGCTGGTACGCGACAACGGCCATGGCATCGAACTCGAAGCACGCAAGCACCTGTTCGAACCCTTCTTCACCACCAAGCCCGGAGAACAGGGCCTGGGGCTGGGCCTGACCCTTTCCGCGAGCCTTGCCGCGGCAGCCGGCGGCCACCTGGGCGTGGAACACCCGGCCACCGGCGGCACCGCTTTCGTCCTCCATTTACCGCGGGTCAACCCTGCCAAGGCCGAGCCGATATGAACAACGACCTGACCGTCCTGATCGTCGAAGACGATCCCCATGTGCTGCTCGGCTGCCAGCAGGCGCTGTCCCTGGAGGATATTCCCAGCGAAGGCGTCGGCAGTGCCGAAGAAGCCCTGGCGCGGATCGGTGACAACTTTCCCGGCATCGTCATCAGCGATATCCGCCTGCCGGGTATCGACGGCCTGGAACTGCTGACCCGCCTCAAGGCCCGCGACCGCAGCCTGCCGGTGGTGCTGATCACCGGCCATGGCGATATCTCCATGGCGGTCGGCGCGATGCGCAGCGGTGCCTACGATTTCATGGAAAAACCCTTTTCTCCCGAGCGCCTGGTCGAAGTCGCCCGCCGCGCCCTGGAACAACGCGGCCTGGCGCGGGAAGTCTGGTCGTTGCGGCGGCTACTGGCCGAGCGCGACTCCCTCGAGGGGCGGATCATCGGCCGCTCGCCGGCCATGCAGAACCTGCGGGAATTGATCGCCAACGTCGCCGATACCTCGGCCAACGTGCTGATCGAAGGTGAAACCGGAACCGGCAAGGAACTGGTCGCCCGCTGCCTGCACGACTTCAGCCGCCGCCAGTCGCAACAGTTCGTCGCCCTCAACTGCGGCGGCCTGCCGGAAAACCTTTTCGAAAGCGAGATCTTCGGCCACGAGGCCAATGCCTTCACCGGTGCCGGCAAACGCCGGATCGGCAAGATCGAACACGCCCATGGTGGCACGCTGTTTCTCGATGAAGTGGAAAGCATGCCGATTGCGCTGCAGATCAAACTGCTGCGCGTCCTGCAGGAACGCACCCTGGAACGCCTGGGCTCGAACCAGAGCGTGGCGGTGGACTGCCGGGTGATCGCCGCCACCAAGTCCGACCTGGATGAACTGGGCAAGGCTGGCGAATTCCGCAGCGACCTGTATTACCGCCTGAACGTGGTGACCCTGGAACTGCCACCCCTGCGCGAGCGGCGCGAGGATATCCTGCAACTGTTCGAACACTTCCTGCAGCAGTCCTCGTTGCGCTTTGACCGCGCCGCGCCGGAGCTGGACAACCAGACCCTGTCGAACCTGATGAGCCACGACTGGCCGGGCAACGTGCGCGAACTGCGCAATGTCGCCGAGCGCTTCGCCCTCGGCCTGCCGGCCTTCAAGAAATCCGGCACGCAAAGCACCGGCGGCCTGGGCTTCGCCGAAGCCGTCGAGGCTTTCGAGCGCAACCTGCTCAACGACGCCCTGCAGCGCAGCGGCGGCAACCTGACCCAGGCCAGCCAGGAACTGGGCATGGCCAAGACCACCCTGTTCGACAAGGTCAAGAAATACGGCCTAAGCCACTGAATAGGGATTGGCTCTTCAAGGCTGCGCCGGGTGTGCTGGCGAGCATCGGCCTGCGCTTGCAGGGCTGAACTCACTCACGAACACATCGCACACCTGTAGGCGCTGGCTTGCCAGCGATGGCGATCGGTCAGCCAACATGACCTTCGACCGGCCAACCGCTATCGCCAGCAAGCCGGCTCCCACGGATGTACCTGCGCATTCAAGATCCCGTGGCATGGCTGGCCCGTCCTTTGCATTTACCCGGCAAAGCCCGCACTGCCTGCCTTTCAGCCTGGCCAGGTACTTTGATGTGGGGGCGCTGCCACGGATAAATCGACGTTGTGAACATTTTAGATCTCGACCACAGCCTGACGGCCCAGGCGCCGATCCGGCACCTGCTCGACAGCGGTCGCGCGAAACGCCTGGACCTGCTGGACCTGGGCCCCAAACTGCGACTCTGGACCACCGAACGCCATTACCGCCGCTTTGCCGAACGCCTGCGCCAGCTCCCGGCGCCCGCCACCGGCAGGCCGTACATCTATTTCGTCGGCTCCGGCGACTACCATCACCTGACCCCGGCCTTCCTCGGCAACCTGCCGGAGCCGGTCAGCCTGATCCACTTCGACAACCATCCCGACTGGGTGCACCTGGCTCCACGCCGGCATTGCGGCTCTTGGGTCAACCGCGCGCTGAAGCTGCCGAACATCAAGCGTATCGTCACCCTCGGCCCATGCAGCGAAGACCTCGATACCCCGCAACTGCGCGGCGGCAATCTCGGTGCCCTGCGCCGCGGCGACCTGCAGCTGTTTCCCTGGCAGCATGCGCCGTCCAAGGTCTGGGGGCGGATCGGCGACGGTGCCGGCCACCAGCAGCAGGAAAACCACCTGCACTGGCGCAACCTGGCCGACGAACACTGGCCGGACTTCCTCGACCGGCTGATCCGGGACCTGCCCACCGAGGCCATCTGGATCACCATCGACAAGGACGTACTGGCCAGCGAAGATGCCGCCACCAACTGGGACCAGGGCGGCATGCGCCTGACCCACCTGCTCGATGCCATCCGGGCCCTGGCCGCGCACAAGCGCATCCTCGGCATCGATATCTGCGGCGAATTCGCCAAACCGGCCTTCAGCAATGCCTTCAAGCGCTGGGAAGCCAAATCCGATCAACCGCCGGCCGAACGCTGGAGCGCCGCTGACCTGCAGCGCAACGCAACCACCAACCAGGCGTTGATCACGCTGTTCGAGGAGCTGTTTCCGTGACCCTGACCGTTGTTCTGCTGGTGGCCTTTTCCATTGTCCTCGACGTGGTCGGCCAACTCTGTTTCAAGATCGGCCTGGACCGCTTGCCGGAACTCGAAGGCGGCTTTCGCCTGAATGCCTTCTGGGGCCAGGTGTTCAATGCGCCCCTCCTGTGGTGCGGCATCGGCGCCTATGCCGTCGAATTCCTGGTCTGGCTCGAGGCGCTGTCGCGGGCCCCGCTGAGCCTGCTGTTCCCTTCCGCCGCGCTGGCCTATTGCGGGGTGGTCCTGGCGGGCAAGCTGGTGCTCGGGGAAACCGTCAGCCGGCGCCGCTGGATGGGCACGCTGGTGATCACCCTGGGCGTCATGCTGGTTGCCATCGCCGGTAGCTGAGACTCAATTCATGTTTGAAGGAACGGATTTATGAGCACTTCCAAGCACGTGGACTGGCTCCACGGACGCTTCGGCACGATCGTGCTGTGGGCCCTGCTGATCACATTCGAAAGTGCCGGACAGATCGCCACCAAAGTCGGCGGCGATCAGTTGGGACAGATGAATTTCAACCTGCAATGGCTGGCTGCGGTCGTGGTCAACCCGGGTGTCTGGGTGGCGATCGGTTGCTACATCGGCGCCTTTTTCGTGTGGATGCTGATCCTGCGACGCAGCAGCCTGTCCCTGGCGTTTCCCCTCAGTTCGCTGGTGTTCGTCGCGGTATTGCTCGGTTCCTGGCTGGGGCTGGGCGAGCAGATCAGCGTGCTGCACTGGGTCGGCGTGCTGGTGATTATCGGCGGGATCGCCCTGCTGGCCGAAGGCGAGAAGAACTGAGCATCACCACCCGGCCGGCTCCCACAACGTCCCAGGCTGGACAATAGTCCGTGGCGAGCCCCCCGTCCTGTGGGGGCGGGCTTGCCCGCGAAAGCGGCGGCGCGACTGGCATCGTCATCGCTGGCAAGCCGGGCTCCCACCGTCAGCGGTGCTTCACCAGAAAGCCCAGGCCATGGGATACCGGAATCACCTTCACTCCCGCCTCCCGCTGCTGCTCCCTGATCTGCGCATGGAACGCCTTGACCTTGGTCCAGTGCATCTTCGGCCGATAATGATGCTCGGCGTGATAGCCGTTGTTCATCCAGATCAGGTTGTAGAGCCGGCTGTAGGAACTCACGCCCCAGGCGATCGGCAGGTCCGGGTTGCCACCCAGGTGCTCGTAGTAGCCGTTGAGCGATGACAGCGACTGTCCCAGGTACCAGAACGGCAGCAACACCAGCACCGCGCGCCAGTCACAGGCCGCCAGGCCCAGGTAGAACGCCACCGTCGCATAGATCTCGACCTTGACCCAACGGGCATCCGCCGGGTGCTTGCGCTTCATTTCCTCGTAATAGGCCTTGGGATCGTCACGGAAGAAACTCAGGAAGGTATAGGCCCAGACATTGTCCGGCTGGCCGTCCTTGCCGTGCAGGTAGATCGACAGCGGGTCGATGGTGGTCCCGTCCTCCCGTGGCAGGTCGGAGTTGCCGCGATGGTGACGGTTGTGGATATCGCGGTACATCGTCTGCGAAAAGCCGATGGTCAGCGACAGCAGCAGGTCGAACCCGCGATTCATCCAGTGCGGGGTGAAGTAGGGGTTGTGGATCTGGTTGTGGGAGATGCTGTTGATGCTCCACGACAGACTGACCGCATAGAGCAGCGCCGCCGGGATGATGATCCACCAGGACTGGTCGTGGAATCCCAGCACCAGCCACAACACGAAGGAGAAATGCGCCAGCGCCATGACAATGGGTACCAGGTCCCAGAGCGAATAAGCCAACAGGCGGTAAGCAGGACGAGCCATCTGAAAAACTTCCCGGAAAATGATTTCCGGGGGGGCATTGCAAACACCAGACCAGCTTTCACTACTTTACAAAAACCGGCCGGGCGACGATCGGGCGAGCCGGCCTACAACGCGGCATGATCGTCGCGCAGGCGGGTTCAGAACTTGTAGCTGATGGCGGTCTGCACCTGGCCCTGGTTGTTGTCGCCACGCTCTCTGACAATGCTGCTGTCGGCGGCGTTGCCCACCAGGTGAATCCAGCTCGCGCTGGTCATCAGCGACCAGGCCCCACCCAGCGGGATCGCGAAGTTCTGGGTCAGGGTGTAGTTCTGCAGGCCGCCGCCCGGCTTGTACTGCTCGATCCCCGAAGCCTGGGCTTCCTCGGCGCTCACGCCGAAAAAGGTCCGGGTCTGGCGGGCATCGGCAAAGTGTGCGCTCAGGTTGCTGCTGCCGATGATGCCCATGCCCAGCGGGTAACCCAGCTCGCCGCCAATCTTGCCGAGCAGGCCGCCCTGGCCGTTGCCACCGCCGACCGCGCTGCCCAGCTGGACGAACACCCGCCAGAAGTCAGCCGGCGCGTACTGCACATAACCGCCGATCTGGCCCATGTCCGGCACATTGCGCAGGCCACGCAGGTCGCCATCGGCGTTGCGGCCCGGCAGGTAGTTGATAAACGGCCCGGCGGTGAAACCACTGTCCTTGAAGGCATCCCAGGTCAGGCCGTCGTCGCCGCTGAGGCTGACGTCCCCCCAATCCAGGTCCAGGTAAGGCAAGGGCACCGTGTCATAGCTGCTGCCCGTGGGGTCATGGGGCTGGTAGCCGATACCGGCACCGATCTGCCCGGTAAGGCCTTCCTCGGCCAGCACGCCGGTGCTCAGGCCACTCAGGGACAAGAGACCGGCGAGCAGCAATGTGGGGGTAAACCTGGCCATTAATCGTTTCCTTGTTCTGAACATGCGCGCATCAATCACCAGCGCACCCAGTGTAGGCAAGCACTGATGTTCTTTGTAGCAAGCTACAAAATTTGTAGCTCTTTGTAGCCTTTCCCATACAAACACCGGCAGGAGCCCGCGAACAAAGGCGTTCCAGCCGGTTGGCACGCTCCGTGCTCTGGCACCTGGCATGCGCAAAGTGCGCTCTTATTCAACAGGTAACTGCAGATGATGCACTGGCATATCGTGTGTGACTTCGACGGGACCATCTCCCGCACCGACGCGATCGACAACATCCTGGAACAATTCGCCGACCCGAGCTGGGAGACGATCGAACAGGAATGGCTGGACGGTCACATCGGTTCGCGTGAGTGCCTGAGCCGCCAACTGGCCCTGGTCAAGGCAACGCCCGCCGAGTTGCTGGCCTACTTCGACACCATCGACATCGACCCCGACTTCCCCGACTTCGTCGACCACGTGATGAGCCTGGGCGCGACCATCGAAGTGGTCAGCGACGGTATCGAGCAAGGCATCGCGCGGATTCTGTCACGCAACTACGTGACCTTGCTACCGATCCTCGCCAACCGCCTGCGCCAGGTCGACCAGAACAGCTGGCGCATCGATTTCCCCTATTCCAGCGATGCCTGCCGCGCCGCTTCCGGCAACTGCAAATGCAAGTCCACGCCCAAGGGCAAACGCGTACTGGTGATCGGTGACGGTCAGTCGGACATGTGCGTGGCCTCGACCGCCGACTTCGTGTTCGCCAAGGACCGCCTGGCCGAACACTGCGAACGCAACGGCATCCCGCATGTGCGTTTCGAATCGTTCGCCGAACTCCCGGCGCTGCTGGCCCTGCTGCCGAGCAGCGAAGCCGCCAACGCCAACACTTTCGCGCTCGACAGCGCTGAAAACTCTTCACAAACTCAGGAACTCTTCCACCATGTCTGAGATTCGTATCGCTACCGCCGAAGACCAGGTGCTTCTGGAAAAAGAAGCCAAATATTGCTCCTACGGCGATACCGTCCACTACATCGAGCCACCGCGCATTTTCAGCCGCTGCGAAGGCTCCTACGTCTGGGACACCGAAGACCAGGCCTACCTCGACCTGCAGATGTGGTACTCGGCGGTCAACTTCGGCTACGCCAACCCACGCCTGAACAACGCCCTCAAGCAACAGATCGACACCCTGCCGCAGATCGCCAGCCAGTACCTGCACAAAGGCAAGATCGAGCTGTCGGAAAGGATCGCGGTCGACGCCAAGAACAAGTTCGGCCTCGACGGTCGCGTGCACTTCAACGTCGGCGGTTCGCAGTCCATCGAAGACTCGCTGAAAGTCGTGCGTAACGCCACCAACGGCAAGAGCCTGATGTTCGCCTTCGAAGGCGGCTACCACGGCCGTACCCTGGGTGCGTCCTCGATCACTTCGAGCTACCGCTACCGTCGCCGCTACGGCCACTTCGGCGAGCGCGCCCAGTTCATCCCGTTCCCGTACCACTTCCGCGGCCCGAAAGGCATGACCAAGGAAGAGTACGGCAGCCACTGCGTGCAGCAGTTCGCCCGTCTGTTCGAGACTGAATACAACGGCGTGTGGGACCCGAAAGTCGGCTCCAGCGAATACGCGGCGTTCTACGTCGAGCCGATCCAGGGCACCGGCGGCTACGTGATCCCGCCGATGAACTTCTACAGCGAGCTGAAGAAGGTCCTCGACCAGCACGGCATCCTGATGGTCGTCGACGAAATCCAGATGGGCTTCTGGCGTACCGGCAAGCTGTGGTCGATCGAACACTTCGACGTCAAGCCGGACGTGATCGTCTTCGGCAAGGCGCTGACCAACGGCCTGAACCCGCTGGGCGGCATCTGGGCCCGTGAAGAGCTGATCAACCCGAAGGTCTTCCCGCCAGGTTCGACCCACTCCACCTTCGCCTCGAACCCACTGGGTACGGCGGTAGGCCTGGAAATGTTCAAGATGACCAGCGAAGTCGACTACGGCGCGATGGTCATGGCCAAGGGCAAGTACTTCCTCGAAGGCCTGCAAGAGCTGCAGAAACGCTTCCCGATCATCGGCGACGTCGATGGCCTGGGCCTGGCCCTGCGCTGCGAAATCTGCACCACCGACGGCTTCACCCCGGACAAGGCCACCCTGGACTACATGGTCGAGGAAGGCATGAAGGGCGACATGGTGGTTGACGGTCAGAAACTCGGCCTGATCCTCGACGTCGGCGGCTACTACAAGAACGTCATCACCCTGGCCCCGTCGCTGGAAATCAGCTACGCGGAAATCGACCTGGGCCTGAAACTGCTCGAGCAGTTGCTGAACCGGGCCATGAAGCGGTGAACATGGCAGCCATCGATCTGGGCGAAGGCGACGCGGGCTTCGTCCTCGGCGACGGTCCGGTCGGGGTCTTGCTGATCCATGGCCTGACCGGCACCCCGGCGGAACTGCGCCGGGTCGCCCAGGGCCTGGTCAAGCGTGGTGGTTGCACGGTCTACGTGCCCACCCTGCCCGGCCATTGCGGCGGCAACGCCGACCTGCAGGCCACCGGTTGGCAGGACTGGTACGAAGGTGTGCGCAAGACATTCGTCGGCGTGCAGCAGCGTCACGCCCAGGTGTTCGTCGGCGGCTTGTCCATGGGCGCGGTCATGTCCATGTACGTCGCCTCCGAGTTCCCCGGGCAAGTAGCCGGGTTGTTGATGTATTCGACCACCCTGCGCTACGACGGCTGGAGCATCCACAAGCTGGCGTTCCTGACGCCCTTGCTGATGAAGATTCCGTTCGGCGTGCACATCTGTCGTTTCGAGGAAAAGCCGCCCTATGGCATCAAGAACGAACGCCTGCGGGCGATTGTCGAACGCCAGATGAAAGCCGGCCAGAGCAGCGATGCCGGGCTGTTGACCATGGAGGGCATCACGGTGCGCGAGCTGCACCGGATGAACGCCGTGGTCATGCGGCGCATGCCGTCGATCAAGACCCCGGCGCTGGTGATCCACTCCGTCGAGGACGATATCACCAGCCCGTGGAACGCCAACTACGTCGAACGTCACCTGGGTGGCCCCGTCACCAAGGTCATGCTCGACAATTGCTACCACATGATCACTGTCGACCTGCAGTACCGCGAAGTGATCGAGTTGAGTGCCGACTTCATCGAACGTCTGAGTGACGTCCCGAGCGTGCGCGAAGACTACCGGCAACTGGCCTAAGGAAAGACCCGTGATTACCGCCCAAGCCTTCTCTAGCATCGAGGCGATTGAACGCGCAGCCTGGAACGACTGTTTCCCGGGTGCGCTGGAGAATTGGGAGTACTACCTGGCGGTGGAGAAAGCCCGCATCGACGACTTCGAATGGCGCTACCTGGCGCTCTTCGAAGACGATCGGCTGCTGGCGGTCGCCCCCGCCTTCATTACCCGCTACAAGCTCGACACCACGGTGCAAGGCACCAGTAAACGCATTACCGGCTGGATCAACAGGATCCTGCCGGGCGTGCTCGAATTCCCGCTCTACGCCATCGGCTCGCCGGTGGCGGAGCGATGCAGTGCCGGCATTGCCAGCCACGTCCCGGTGCAACGGCGCCAGGAACTGCTGGAGCGCCTGCTGATCCTGGCCCGCGACGATGCCGCCACCCTCCGGATCCGCCTGACCGCGGTCAAGGACGCGCCCAGCGCCGACGATGACTGGAGCGCCAGCTGCAAGGCTGCCGGGTTCCAGAAGGTGCTCAGCCTGCCGAGCGCCCTGTTGCCGATCCCCTTCGGTTCGGTCGACGCGTACCTGGGCACCCTGGGCAAGTCCACCCGCAAGGACCTGCGGCGCAAGCTGCGGGCACCGGGGCCGCGGATCGAATGGCGGCGCAATATCGATGACGTCCTGCCGCAGATCATGCGACTGTACGAGGCGACCCTGGAACGCAGCGAAACCCAGTTCGAACGCCTGCCGGCGGATTACTTCACCAGCGTGCTGGAACACCTGGACGAACGTGCCGCCTGTGTCCTTTACTGGATCGACGAGCAACTGGTGGCGTTCAACCTGATCCTGCTGGATGGGGAGCGGCTGATCGACAAGTTCTTCGGCCATGACCCGAACCAGAGCCGCGAGCACAACCTGTATTTCCGCAGTTGGCTGGCCAATGTCGAATACTGTATCCGCGAGGGGATTCCCCTGTACGAATGCGGTCAGGCCGGTTATGCCAGCAAGATTCGCCTGGGCTGTACCTTCCAGGGCAACAACCTGTTCTTTCACCATCGCAACTGGCTGATCAACAATGTCCTACGACTGGTCAAACTGTTTATCCGCCCGGACCGATTCGACCCTGCCATGGCTGCTGCGATAAGCGAAACCTGATGACTTCCACTCCAGAACGCCGCCGTAAACGTCGCCCCTTCTCGATCTCGCGCTGGAGTGTGCAACGCAAACTGCTGCTGGCGTTCTGGCTGGTCAGCGTGGTGCCGACCATGATCGCCGCCGAACTGGCGGCGACCACCCTGTCGCAGATCTTCGACAGCAACGTGCGCATCTGGCTGCAGGAGTCGACCAAGATCGTCAAGGACGAGATCAGCGAGATCCAGCGCGACAACGCCCGGGTCGCCCAGCTGTTCCTGCTCTACACCCGGCCGCCGACCTCGCGCCAGGCCGCCAAGCACGACAAGCTCACCGCCGACATCGCCGACGCCATGGGCATCGACCTGGTGGCGCTGATCCGCACCCAGGACCACAAGGTGGTGTTCACCACCGAGCCCGACGATATCGTCAGCCAGATCAGCCTGGCGCCCAACGCGGTCCTGCAGACCATCAAGGTCGCCGGGGTGCCGACCGGCGTGGTTGTCTCGACCTTCCAGACCTCGCAGGAAGGCGTCGACTACCAGTTGCTGATCGCCACCTACCTGGACAGCAGCTTCCTCAACAGCGTGGCCGACGTGCACTCCCTCGACCTGCGCCTGTACCTTGCGAACTCCAAGGGCTTTTCCGAGATCTTCTCGACCCAGCGCTTCGAGGATCACCCGCTGCAGATCCCGGCGAAAATCGAAAAGACCCTGCGTGACACCCGCCTGCCCAGCGAACTGTTCACCAGCCGCTACAGCGGCCTGTACTGGCCGATCTTCAACGATACCGGCGACCTGCAGGGGGTGATCTTCAGTGGCCTGCTGCGCCACAGCAGCCTGGTCGGGCTGGTCAACCAGAGCAACCTGTTCATCCTGATCTTCCTGATGGGCTCGGCCTTGTCCCTGAGCGTCGGCTGGCTGGTCTCGCAACGCCTGACCCAGCCCCTGCGCGGCCTGTCCGAAGGCGTGCGGGCGGTGATCTCCGGCAAC
Source organism: Pseudomonas sp. Ost2 (assembly GCF_018326065.1). Classification (NCBI taxonomy): domain Bacteria; kingdom Pseudomonadati; phylum Pseudomonadota; class Gammaproteobacteria; order Pseudomonadales; family Pseudomonadaceae; genus Pseudomonas; species Pseudomonas sp. Ost2. The sequence goes on from NZ_AP021904.1 coordinate 5,975,849, forward strand.
TACAGCAAGCGTATCCCGGTGACCGGCAGCGACGAGCTGGCCGAACTGAGCCACACCTTCAACCACATGACCGAGCGCCTGGGCGAGCTGCATCACCTCGAGGCCCAGTTGCGCCGCCGCGATCGCCTGCACGCGCTGGGCGAGGTCGCCATGGGCCTGGCCCACGAGATCCGCAACCCGCTGGGCATCATCAAGACCGCCACCCAGTTGCTGCACCGCCGGGCCAACCTGCCGGATACCGACAAGCGCCACCTGGAATACGTGATCAGCGAAGTGTCGCGGATCAACGACCTGATTACCGAGTTCCTCGACTTCGCCAAGCCGAGCGCGCCGATTCGCTCGATCCAGCCGGCGCGGGAGCTGGCCGAGGAGATCCTCGGCTTCTGCGCACCGGAACTGGCCACCCACAACATCGATGCGCGGATCGACGACCAGGCACCCGGCGCGACCCTGTACGCCGATGCCCGGCAACTGAAACAGGCCTGCCTGAACCTGATCCTCAATGCCATCGACGCCATGCCCAAGGGCGGCCGCCTGACCCTGGGCATTGCCAAGGACCAGGAAAACACCATCATCAGCGTCTCCGACACCGGCCAGGGTATCGAACCGGACATGATCGAACGGATCTTCACGCCGTTTGTCACTACCAAGGCCTCGGGCACCGGCCTGGGCCTGGCGAAAGTCTTCTCGATCATGGAAAACCATGACGGACGGATCGAATGCATCAGCGAGAAAGATGCAGGCGCCAGCTTCAAGCTGTACATTCCGGCCCATGGCGAAGACCTGGATGTCGAGGATGACGAGGAACACGACGATGACGCATAAGGTCCTGGTGGTCGATGACGAACCCAAGCTCTGCGACCTGCTCAGCTCGGCCCTGAGCCAGAACGAGATCCAGGTATTCACCGCCGGCAACGGCATCCAGGCCCTGGTGGTACTGGATCAGGAAGACATCGACCTGGTCATCAGCGACTGGCGCATGCCCGGCATGGACGGCCCGCAGTTGCTGGCCGAGATCAAGCTGCGCTTCCCGCAGTTGCCGGTCATCGTGATGACCGCCTACAGCACCGTGAAAAATGCCGTGCAGTCGATGCGCAACGGTGCTTTCGACTATATCGCCAAGCCCTTCGATATCGACGAACTGGATATCACCGTCAGCAAGGCCCTGCAGTTTCGCGACATCCTGCGGGATAACGCGCGGATGCGCGCCGAACTCGACGAACACCAGCAGATCGACAGCCTGGTGGGCGACAGCCCGGCCTTTCGCCGGGTCCTGCAGGCAGTGGACTCGGTCCGTGACAGCAACGCCACCATCCTGCTGACCGGTGAGAGCGGGACCGGCAAGGAAATGGTCGCCCGGGCGATCCACAAGCACGGCAACCGCGCCGACAAGCCGTTTGTCGCGGTGAACTGCGCGGCCATTCCCGAAGGCCTGCTGGAAAGCGAGATGTTCGGCCACCGCAAGGGCGCCTTCACCGGCGCCGTCTCCGACCGTGTCGGGCGCTTCATGCAGGCGGACAAGGGCACGCTGTTTCTCGATGAAGTCGGCGATATGCCGCTGGCCCTGCAGGCGAAGATCCTGCGGGCCCTGCAGGAGCGGGTGATCGAACCGGTGGGGGACCCGCGCGAACGCAAGGTCGACGTGCGGGTGATTGCCGCGACCAACAAGAACCTGCTCGAAGCGGTGGCGAACAAGGAGTTTCGCGAAGACTTGTACTACCGCCTGAACGTTTTCCCGATTCCCCTGCCCTCCCTGCGCGAGCGGGTCGAGGACATCGCCCCGCTGGCCCGGCATTTCGCCCACTCGCTGGGGGCCAGCGCCGGCAAGCGCATCAGCGGTTTCAGCCCGCAGGCCATGCAAGCCATGGCCAACTACAGCTGGCCGGGCAATATCCGCGAGCTGCAGAACTGCGTGGAGCGGGCGACCATTGTCGCCGCCAGCCCGGTGATCGAGGAAAGCGACCTGCCGGCCTACCTGTTTGCCCCACCGTCAGCGGAACCGGGCAACACGGCGGCGGCCTTGAACGTCGGCGCCGCGGTGCCGAAGGACCTGGATGCGGCGTTGGCGGAAGTGGAGAAGGCCTACATCCTCGCCGCGCTGCATGAAACCAATGGGGTCCAGGCCGCGGCGGCGCAGATGATCGGGATTTCCGAGCGCAGCTTCTGGTATCGCCTGAAGAAGCTGGCGATCCAGGTGGACAAGATCATTCGCTGAACATCCTGGGCAGCGACGGTAGCAGACACCTGTGGGAGGAATTCTGTGAGAGGGGGCTCGCAGAAAGGAGCTCTGTGAGAGGGGCGGGAGTGGAATTGGCTTGTGTGGGAGCAGGCTTTTGTGGGAGCGGGCTTGCCCGCGAAGAGGCCCTAAAGGGCGCCAAAAGCTTCGGGGGCAAGCCCCCTCCTACAGAGCCCACCCCCCCATCAAGGTCAGGCCTTCGCGGACTCGGCAATGATCTGCCGGATCGCACCGACAAAGGTCTCCACCGGCTGCCCGCCACTCACCGCATACTGATCGTTGAAGACGATGGTCGGCACGGAGCTCACCCCGCGCGACACCCACAATTGCTCCTGTTCACGGACCTCGGCGGCGTACTCGTCGGAGGCGAGAATCGCTTCGGCACGCTGGCGATCCAGGCCGACGCTCTCGGCGATCAGGCTCAACTGGGCGTGATCGGACGGGTTGCCCTGGTCGGTGAAGTACGCCTTGAACAAGGCTTCCTTGAGGTTGTACTGGCGCCCTTCCAGGCCGGCCCAATGCAATAGCCGATGGGCATCGAAGGTGTTGTAGATACGGCTGTCGCCGCTGGTCCTGAAACTGAAGCCCACCTCGGCCCCGCGCTCACGGATCATCTCGCGGTTTTTCTGCGACTGCTCCGGCGTCGAGCCGTATTTCTGGGTGATGTGCTCGGTGATGTTCTGCCCTTCGGCGCCCATCTTCGGGTTCAGCTCGAACGGCTGGAAGTGAATCTCGGCCTGGACCTCGGCGCCCAGGCGATCCAGCGCCGCGGTCAGGCCGCGCAGGCCGATCACGCACCAGGGGCAGGACACATCACTGACAAAATCGATTTTCAACGGGGTACTCATGATCAACCTCACAGGCGTTGATTCGCCGTAAAGCCTGCACGATACACCCGCCTCAGAGTTGCGCCCAGTGGCTGACATCCTGCTGGTGCGCCCGCAGGTACGGCAGCACCGCCGCCAGCAATGGCGCCTTGAATGCCTCCTGGAAACGATGGGCCAGCCCCGGGATCAGCACCAACTGGCTGCCCTGGATATGGGCCGCCAGGTGCACGCCGTGCATCACCGGCAACAACGGATCGGCCGTACCATGCACCACCAGGGTCGGCACCCGCAGCTGATTCAGCAGCGGCACCCGGCTCGGTTCGGCGAGAATCGCCATGATCTGGCGCTTCACCCCTTCCGGATTGAACGCCCGGTCATAGGAGGTCGCCGCCTGCTGCAACAGCTTGTGCCGGTCATCGCGGACCTCGGGACTGCCCAGCGCCGCCAGCAGATCGGCCTGCTGCTCGATCGCCACCTCGCGATTCGGCGCACTGCGCCGCGACAGCAACTGCACCAGGGCCGCATTCGGCGCCGGCAGGCCTTCGGCACCGGAACTGGTCATCACCAGCGTCAGGCTCTCGACCCGTTGCGGCGCCATCGCCGCCACATGCTGGGCGATCATTCCGCCCATGCTCGCGCCGAGCACGTGGAACTGTTCGATCTGCAAGGCATCCATCAAGCCCAGCGCATCACCGGCCATATCGGTCAGGCTGTACGGCGCCGCCACCGGCAGACCGAGCTTGTAACGCAGGACCTCGAACGTCAGGTTGGCGCTCGCCGGCGCCTGTCGCCAGCTCGACAGGCCGACATCGCGGTTGTCATAGCGGATCACCCGGAAACCCTGCTGGCACAGGGCGACCACCACTTCGTCCGGCCAGTGGATCAACTGCCCGCCCAGGCCCATGATCAGCAACAAGGCCGGATCCGAGGCACGACCAATGCTCTGGTAGGCCAGGCTGACCTGATCCAGGTCGACATGCTCGGTTGGAACATTGACATCGCATCGAGAAGCCGCAAAGGACGGCAGGCCGAACAACAGTGCGGCCAGGAAAATAACTACACGCATGAAAAAACACCAAAACGCAGAACCCCAGTGGAGCGCGAGTCTGATGAAATTTGTTCAAGCGCGCTGCCACAGTTCAATGACAGTTTGATGAAGATTGCCCAGTGGCGCTTTTTTTGTCTAGCGACCCGCGCCTTGTGTCGCCCACCCCAGTGGAAGTCGGCTTGAGCGATAAGGCACCACCGTCCCCGGCAGGCCGATCGCTACCCGTCGACAGCCGCCCCAGCATGAGACAAACTCACCCCCTGCGCGCTCATTACAAACTTTGCTCATGGAGCCCCTGGTGCTGGAAATCCGTCACTTGAAAACCCTGCACGCCCTGCGTGAAGCCGACAGCCTGGTGGAGGCCGCCGAACGCCTGCACCTGACGCAGTCGGCCCTGTCCCACCAGTTCAAGGAACTGGAGGAACGCCTGGGCATGCCATTGTTCGTGCGCAAGACCAAGCCGGTACGCTTCACCAGCGCCGGCCTGCGCCTGCTGCAACTGGCGGATGCCACCCTGCCGCTGCTGCGTGGGGCGGAACGGGATATCGCGCGACTGGCCGGTGGCACCGCGGGGCGGCTGCACATGGCGATCGAATGCCACAGTTGTTTCCAGTGGCTGATGCCGACCATCGACCAGTTCCGCGATGCCTGGCCGGAAGTCGAACTGGACCTGGCCTCCGGGTTTTCCTTCGCCCCGCTGCCGGCCCTGGCACGCGGCGACCTGGATCTGGTGGTGACCTCCGATCCGCTGGAACTGGCGGGCATCACCTATGTCCCGCTGTTCACCTACGAGGCGATGCTCGCGGTCGCCAACCAGCACGCCCTGGCGAACAAGGCGTATATCGTGCCCGAGGACCTGCTCAAGGAAACCCTGATCACCTACCCGGTGGAGCGCGATCGGCTGGATATCTTCACACGCTTCCTGGAACCGGCCGATATCGAGCCGGCGCAGGTGCGCACCTCGGAACTGACAGTGATGATGATGCAGCTGGTGGCCAGCGGCCGCGGTGTCTGCGGCATGCCCCACTGGGCACTGCATGAGTACAGCTCACGGGGTTATGTGAAGGCCAAGCGCCTGGGTGAGAAAGGCCTGTTCGCCACGCTGTACGCGGCCATCCGCGCGGACATGCTCGATGCCCCCTATATGCGCGACTTCCTGCTGACGGCCAAGGACACCTCGTTCTCGACCCTGGACGGCGTCAGCGCGGTGCGCTGACGCGCCACACCCTGTTCAAGCGGTACGGCGTTGCTCGAGCATCAGGCGCACGGCCAGCCCGGCCAGGACGAAGCCCATGAAGTAACGTTGCACCGCCAGCCACAGCGGGTTGTGCATGAACCAGGTGGCGAGGCCGCCGGCAAACAGTGCGATCAGCAGATTGACGGTGAAACTCACGCTGATCTGGGTGACACCGAGCATCAGGCTCTGGGCAAATACCGAACCGTGCTCCGGGGTAATGAACTGCGGAAACACCGAGAGGTAGAACACCGCGATCTTCGGGTTCAGGGCACTGGTGAGAAAGCCCATGGCGATCAGCCGCGCCGACGAGTCCGGTGGCAACTGGCGGGGCTCGAACGGCGAGCGGGCACCCGGCTTGAGGGCCTGCCAGGCCAGCCACAGCAGGTACAGCGCACCGGCCCACTTGAGCACTTCATAGGCCACCGGCACGGCCATGAACACCGCCGTCAGCCCCGCCGCCGCGGCAAACAGGTGAACGAAGAAACCGCCCACCACCCCGAGCAGCGACACCACCCCGGCCTTGGGTCCCTGGCAGATCGAGCGGGAGATCAGGTAGATCATGTTCGGTCCCGGAGTCAGGACCATCAACAGACTGGCGGCAGCGAACAGCAGCAACTCTTGGGCGGGAATCATGGACAGTCCTTGGTCGACAAAACAAGTCAGGTTCCACTGGGATCAGGCAGGAGCCTGCAGCGAGGCACGATAGAACGGCAGGATCAGGTCCCGTGTCAATGGCGCCAGGCACAGATTGCCGTCGGTGGCCGGATCGATCCACACCACCTCCTCGATCTCGGCCGCAGGCTCGACCGCTTCGCCGATATCGAGCAGGAACAGCTCGGCGCTCACATCGAAACCAGGTTCGTTGGCGGCCGGCGCGCAGAACTGCCCGAGGTAGCGGGCGGCAGCCGGATCGACGCGCAGCCCCAGCTCTTCCTCAAGCTCGCGGACCAGGGCCGCGGCCGGCTGTTCATGGGCTTCGATCTTGCCCCCGGGCTGCATGAAAGCCTGGGTGCCACGCTTGCGTACCAGCAGGGTCCGGCCGTCGGGGCCGATCAGCAGGGCGGCGGCGATACGGATGGTCCGGGAAGCGGAAAAGGCGGTCATGGTCTCGGCACGGTCCTGAAAAAAGCCGGCAGGATCACATCCGGGGCGGCCGGCAGGCAAGCCCTGAACCTGTCGGTCAAGGCGAATACTCCCCCGGCGCCTACAGGTTATCGGATCGGATTCAGGTCTCCTGCTCCAGTAGCGCCACCTCTTCGGGCACCTTGACGAAGACGCTGTACTTGGCTTTCTCCATCGCCTCGAAGCTGATCAACTTCTCCACCAGCAGGCCACTCAGTACCTTGCCGGCATTGAGCAGCAGCATGCCGTTGTCGGCATTCAGGTTGCGCGCCAGGATCATGCCCGCCACCAGCTCGCGGGTGCCCAGTACCTTGACGCTCGGATCGCCAGCGGTGACATCGCTCAGGTGGTCGGCACAGACCTTGACGAACGCCTCGACCAGTTCCGGGTCGTACAGGCGCCCCGCATACTTGCGGATGAACACCAGGGCCTCGTCGCTGTTCAGATGCCGTTCGAGAATCAGCCCACGCTGCAACTCGACAAAATCGACGGCCAGTTTCAGCACCCGCGCGCCGAGGGGAATCGCCTCGCCCTTGAGGTGATCGGGGAAACCACTGCCATCCCAGCGCTCCTGATGATGAAGAATCAAGCGGGCCGCGTCCTGCATCGGCTCCAGGGTCATCAGCAATGATTCGCTCTGCTTCGGATAACCACGATAACGCTCACGATCGGTATGGTGCAGCAGGTCCGCCGGCGCGCCCATCATGCCGTCGGTCCAGCTCATCTTGCCGATGTTGTGCAACGCCGCCGCCATGGCCAGGTTGCGGGTATCGGCCTCGTCCAGCTCATGGGCCTTGCACCAGGCCTTCACCAGATCGATGATCGCCCGGTTGGTCTGCTTGTCCTGGGGCAGGCGCCACTCGACCATCCGCGAAAACACCTCGGCGGTCACCGCATAGCTGCGCTTGAGTTCCTCATAGGCCAGGTCGAGCATGTCGGCGGTCTGCTGGACTTCGCTGGTGCGTGCCAGCACGCGTTTTTCCAGGGTCGCGTTGAGCGTCTGCAACTGCTGGTTCTGTTCCCGGGCCAGCGCCTGCAGGCGCTGGCGCTCGCTTTCTGAATGCTGGAACGCCAGGGCCTGGCGCACCGTCAGCATCAGTTCCTCGTCGTTCCAGGGTTTGCTGATATAGCGATAGATCTGCCCCTCGTTGATCGCCTTGATGATCATGTCCATATCGGCATAACCGGTCAGCAGGATCCGCAGCGTGGAGGGATACAGCTCATGGATGCTCGCCAGCAGGGTGGCGCCATCCATGTTGGGCATGCGCGCATCGCTGATGACCAGGTCGATGGGCTGCCCGGCCATGATTTCCAGGGCACTGGCTCCACTATTGGCGAGGAACAGCTCGTAGGGCTGGCTGCGCAACAGGCGTCGCAGGCTATTGAGAATCGATTCTTCGTCATCGACCAGCAGAACACGGGGTCTGGTCACGGAACCGGCGGTGGATTCATCCATGGAGCACCTCATGTCAGCATAGGACTTTCGCGTGCGGGATCTCTAAATGGCCGACGATCCCTGTCTTCGCCCTTAGGGTAGATTTTTATGGCCGCCTCGACCACCGATCAACGCAACTATTTCGACAGGTGTGTGCAAGCCGATCTATGCTCCAGGCAGTCGAGCGCGCAGTCGCTGTGTGCCCACCGGGAAAGGATTTCTGCATGCATTCGGTACATTTCGACAATCATATGATCCGAGCCCTGCGATGAACAGCACGGCGGACCGCAGCAACCGGCGCATCCTGGTCATCGACGATACGGCGTCGATCCACGAAGATTTCCGCAAGATCCTCTGCCCGCACGTCGTCGAAGACGATCTGCAATCGGCCGAGGAAGCCTTGTTCGGTACTCCCGTCACCCGTGCGCAATACGCGTTCGAGCTGGACTCGGCGTTCCAGGGCCAGGACGGCCTGGCCCGGGTCGAGCAGGCGCTGGCCGAGGAACGTCCCTATGCCATGGCCTTTATCGACATGCGCATGCCGCCCGGCTGGGACGGCCTGGAAACCATCGAGCGACTCTGGCAGGTCGATCCCAAGCTGCAGATCGCCCTGTGCACCGCCTACTCCGATTACTCGCTGGAGGACATGAACGAGCGTGTCGACATGGGCGATCGCCTGTTGATCCTGAAAAAACCGTTCGATGCGATCGAGATCCGCCAGCTCGCCAGCGCCCTGACCGCCAAATGGCAGATGACCGAGGACGCGGCCCTGAAAATGGACCAGCTCGAACAGGCCGTCGAGGAGCGTACCCGCGAACTGTCCGATGCCAATATCATCGTCCAAAACAGCCCGACCATCCTCTACCGCCTGCGGGGCGAGCCATCGTTTCCACTGATGTACATCTCCCACAACATCACCAAGTTCGGGCATGTGGCCAAGGACCTGGTGGGCTCGGAGGATTGGCGTCAGGTGCTGATTCATGCCGAGGACCAGACCAAGGTCGACACGGCCATGGCCCGGGTACTGGACAAGGACGCCCAGGGCGCCTCCATCGAATACCGCCTGCGCACGGGCGATGGTCACTGGCGCTGGGTCGAGAACCGTTATGTGCCGGTGCGCGATGGCGAAGGCCGTCTGCTCGAGGTAGAAGGCATCATCATCGATATCACCGAGCGCAAGGTGGCCGAGGAAAAGATCGCCCTGCTCGCCCGCACCGACGGGCTCACCGGGCTGGCCAACCGCTCGACCATGATCGAACGCCTGCACCAGAGCTTCGCCGCCGCCCAGCGCGGGGCCTCGCCATTCGCGGTGTTCTATCTCGACCTGGACCATTTCAAGCGCATCAACGACACCCTCGGCCATCCTGTCGGCGACTTGCTGCTCCAGGAAGTGTCCCGCCGCATCAAGGCCTGTACCCGCGACAGCGATGTGGTGGCACGCCTGGGCGGCGATGAGTTCGCGGTGCTGCAGACCGAGATGAGCGACCCGGCCCATTCCGGTGCCTTGGCAGCGAGAATCCGCAATGCCCTGGTCGAGCCCTACCAACTCGACGGCAACGACGTGCGGATTTCCGTCAGCATCGGCATCAGCACCTACGCCCCGGACAGCGAAAGCGCCGATACCCTGCTGGTCCAGGCCGACATGGCGCTGTACCGTTCCAAGGAACAGGGTCGCAACCAGTACCACTTCCATTCCGAGGAGATCAATCAGGAAGTCACCGAGCGGGTCGCCATTGCCAATGACCTGAAACATGCCATCGAACACGATGAACTGGAACTGCACTACCTGCCCGAAGTCGACCTGGCCAGCGGCAAGATCCTCGGCATGGAGGCACTGGTGCGCTGGAACCACCCCGAACGCGGTCTGCTCGGTGCCGATGTGTTTATTCCGGCGGCGGAAAAGACCGGCACCATCGTCGCCCTCGGGCACTGGGTGCTGGACCGGGCCTGCCGGCAGATGCGCCAATGGCGCGACGAAGGCATGGCTCCGCCGGTGATCGCGATCAACCTGTCGCTGGTCCAACTCAAGAGTGGTGGTGAACTGGTTCGCGACGTGGTCGAAACCACCACCCGCTGGGGTATTTCGCCCGCGGACCTGGAGTTCGATGTCACCGAGGCGACCCTGGCCCAGACCAAATGGACACAGAACGACGTGCTGCCGCAATTGCGCGAACTCGGGGTGAAGATCGCCATCGACGATTTCGGCACCGACTACTCGTCGTTCGACTACCTGAGGACCTACCGGGTCAATCACCTGAAACTGGCGCAGTCGTTCATCCGTCACGCGACCCAGGATCCGGAGAGCGCCAATACCCTGCGCGCCATCATCAACTTCGCCCGGGAAGTGGGCATCGGCATCATCGCCGAAGGGGTGGAAACCCTCGAGCAGCGCAGCTCGCTGATTTCCACCGGTTCGCCGATGAACGCCCAGGGCTATTACTTCAGCAAGGCCGTCGACAGCCAGCACGCCTCGCAGTTGTTGCAGGCGGGCAATATCAACCCTGAAACGCCGCACGATCGCGAGGTACCGTGATGAACGTCCTGGCCGGCGCCGCCAATCGGCGCATTCTGATCATCGACGACACCACCTCGATTCATGATGACTTTCGCAAGATCCTCGGTCCGGAGCAGGACGACGAACTGAGCCTGGATTCCACCGAAACCCTGCTGTTCGGTGTTTCCAGACCCGAGCGCCAGACGTTCGAACTGGACTCGGCCTACCAGGGGCAGGAAGCCCTGGAACTGGTCAAGCTCGCCCAGGCCGCCAGCCGCCCCTACGCCATGGCTTTTATCGATATGCGCATGCCGCCGGGCTGGGACGGCCTGGAAACCATCGAGCGGCTGTGGAAAGTTGCCCCGGACCTGCAGATCGCCCTGTGCACCGCCTATTCGGATTACTCCTGGGAATCCATGGCCGACCGCCTGGAGTTCGGCGACCAGTTGCTGATCCTGAAAAAGCCCTTCGACAGCCTGGAAATCCGCCAGATGGCCAGTGCCCTGACCTGGAAATGGCAACTCGCCCAGGACATGGCCATGCGCATGTCCGACCTGGAGCGCACGATCGAGGAGCGGGTCCAGGAATTGTTGCAGGTCTCGCGCCTGCTGCAATTCGATGTGTTGACCGAACTGCCCAACAGCACCCTGCTCGGCGACCGGCTGGGCCAGGCCATCGCCCTGGCCCGGCGCCACGACGAACAGGTGGCGGTGATGTTCCTCGGCCTCGATCGCTTCAAGCGCATCAACAACGCACTCGGTCATCCGGCCGGCGATGAAATGCTCAAGCATGTGGCGCGCTGCCTGATCGGCGCGTTGCGCCAGTCGGATTCGGTGTTTCGCTACGGCTCCGACGAGTTTGTCCTGCTGCTGCCCGATATCGCCCACCCCCACCAGACCAAGGGTATCGCCGAAAAGGCCCTGGCCGCCGTGAATACGCCCCTGGAAGTGGCCGGGCATGATCTGCGGGTCACCGCAAGCCTGGGTATCAGTCTCTTCCCTGGCGATGGCGTGGATGCGCTGAGCCTGATCAAGAAGGCCGAAACCGCCATGCGCAGCGCCAAGGAGCACGGGCCCAGCGGTTTCGCCTTTTTCATCGAGGACATGAACCTGCGGGCCCGCGAACAGCAGTCCATCGAGTCCGGTATCCGCCAGGCCCTGGAACGCGATGAGTTCGTGCTGCACTACCAACCCAAGCTGGAACTGAGCCACGGTAGGGTGGTCGGCGCCGAAGCATTGATCCGCTGGCGACACCCGGAGCGCGGCTGGGTCTATCCCGCGGACTTTATTCCGGTGGCCGAGGACAGTGGCCTGATCGTGCCCCTGAGCCGCTGGGTATTGCGCCAGGCCTGTGCCCAGGCCCAAAGCTGGCAACGGGAAGGACTCGACCCGATCATCATCTCCGTCAACATCTCGGCCATTGACTTCCGACAGCGAGGTTTTCTCGAAGGTATCCAAGAGGTGTTGGAGGAAACCGGCCTGGACCCGAAACGGCTGGAACTGGAAATCACCGAAGGCGTGCTGATGCAGAATGTCGAGGCAACGATCGAACTGCTGCATGCCATCAAGGCCCTGGGCATCCGCCTGGCCATCGATGATTTCGGCACCGGCTACTCCAGCCTCAGCTACCTGCAGCGTTTCCCCATCGACGTGTTGAAGATCGACCAGTCGTTCGTGCTCAATCTCAAGGGCGAAGGCAACGATGCGGCACTGGTCGACGCGATCATCAGCCTGGGCAGGAGCCTGAACCTGAACATTATCGCCGAGGGCGTGGAAACCCTTGAACAACTGAACTTCCTCAAGGCCCATCATTGCGAGGAAGGCCAGGGCTATTACTTCAGCAAGGCCGTCGCGGCCGATGAGTTTGCCCGCCTGTTGAAGGACCGGCGATTCGAAACGCCGCGACACGACTGATTGACACCACAGCCCTTACCGCCAAGGAAGCACGCGATGTCATCACCTGGAACGCTTGTGTTGTTGCTCTGGACAGCGCTGTGCCTGCCCGTCCTGGCTGCGCCCCTCGATGAACCGCTCAAGCCCCTGCCGGATATTCCGCAACAGGACCCGCGCCGGGTGGAACTGGGTCGCCAGTTGTTCAATGAGAAGCGCCTGTCGATCAATGGCAGCGTGTCCTGCGCCACCTGCCATCAACTGGAAAAAGGCGGTGCCGACGACAAGCCGTTTTCCATCGGTTTTCATGGCGCGACGGTCGGCGTGAATACCCCGACCGTACTCAATGCCGCGCTGAACTTCCGGCAATTCTGGAACGGACGCGCCGAGAGCCTGGAAGCCCAGGTCGAGGAAGTGGTGCGCAGCCCGATCGAGATGGGCAACAGCTGGCCGAACATCATCGACGTCCTGGTCAAGAACCCGGCGTACCAGGCGGCCTTTCGCGGCGCCTATCCCGATGGCGTGAGCGCCGTCAACGTGCAGAACGCCCTGAGCAGCTACGAACGGACCCTGCTGACGCCCAACTCGCGGTTCGACCAGTACCTGCTGGGCAACACCGAAATCCTCAGCCTCGACGAGAAATACGGCTACCAGCGCTTCAAGGACTACGGCTGCATCGCCTGCCACCAGGGGGTGAATATCGGCGGCAACATGTTCCAGAAATTCGGCGTGATGGGCGACTATTTCCAGGCCCGCGGCAATCCGACCGAGGCCGACCTGGGACGCTACCTGACCACCGGGGCCGAGGAAGACCGCTATGTGTTCAAGGTCCCGAGCCTGCGCAACGTCGCCCTTACCGCACCGTACTTTCATGATGGCTCGGCGAAGACCCTCGATGAGGCGGTCAGCGTGATGTTCACCTATCAACTGGGGCGCATTCCCTCCGCCGAGGACAAGCGCCTGATCATCCTGTTTCTCAAGACACTGACCGGAGAACTGGGAGGCAAGCCGCTATGATACTGACCCGTCGCTTGTTGAACCGCGTGCTCTTGCCGCTGCTCACCCTCGTACTGGCGTCGGTGCTGGTGTTTCTGTACCTCATGTCACGCCCCGACACATCCCAGGACTACGCCGGAGCCCGCGACCTGATTGCCCAGGTCAAGCAACTGGACGCGCGCTGGGACACGGAAATCCTCAAGGCCAGGATTGCCGTCGCGCGTAATTACGATCCGCTGATCAAGCCCCAGGTCGACATGAAGACCCTGCTGCATACGTTCGAAGCGACAGCGCTGAACCAGCCGAAAGATGATCCGGGCGCCTGGAAGGAACGTCGGGCGACCCTGAGCCAGGCACTCTCGGAGAAAACCCGGCTGGTCGAACAGTTCAAGTCCCACAACGCCGTGCTGCGCAACTCGCTGGCCTTCCTGCCGACCGCCGAAGACGACATCCAGCGTCAGCTCAGCGGGCTCCAGGACTACGACAAACTGATGCTCCAGGCCACTTCCAATGACATCTACGACCTGTTGCTCAGCACCCTGGAGTTTGCCCAGAGCACCACGGAAGATCGCGCCAACAGCATTCTCCTGGGGATCAACCAGGTCACGGTCGACCAGCAGCGCCTGCCGGCGGACTTCAAGGTGCCGATGGAGATCCTGCTCAACCATGTGCAACTGATCCTGCGCGAGCAACCCCTGGTCAACACCCTGCTCGACGAGATCGCCGCCGTCCCGGTGTCCGAAAGCCTGGATGCGATCACCGACCAGTTGAACCAGGACCAGCAGAGCGCCGACCGCGTCGACCAGCAGTATCATCTGTACCTGCTGATCTTCTCCGCCCTGATGGTCGTCCTGCTGCTGTACCTGGCCAGCCGCCTGGTTCGCAGCTATGCGCAGATCAACCAGATCAACCGGGACCTGCAGACCGCCAACGAGCACCTGGAGCAACGGGTCGAGGAACGTACCCGCGAACTGCGCGAGGCGCAGAGCGAACTGATGGACACCGCCCGCCACGCCGGCATGGCCGAGATCGCCACCAACGTGCTGCACAACGTCGGCAACGTGCTCAACAGCGTGAACATCTCCGCCGACCTGGTGGCCCGCAAGCTGCGCACCAGCAAGGCGCTGGGCCTGGGCCGGGCGGTCGCGCTGATGAACGAGCATCGTGATGATCTCGGCGAGTTCCTGACCCGTGACGAAAAGGGCAAGTTGCTGCCGGGCTACCTCAACCAGCTGGTCGAGGCCATTGCCGCGGAACAGCAAGGCATGGCCGACGAGCTGGTCCAGCTGAGCAAAAGCGTCGACCACATCAAGGACATCGTCTCCACCCAGCAATCCTATGCCGGGGTCTCCAGCCTCGAAGAACCGCTGCACATCGGCGAGCTGCTCGAAGATGCCCTGCGCATGAACTCCGGCGCCCTGACCCGGCACAATGTCACCGTGGTCCGCGACTACGAGGATGTGCCCCAGGTGATGGCCGACAAGCACCGCATGCTGCTGATCCTGATCAACCTGATCAGCAATGCCAAGCAGGCGATGTCCAGCCTGTCCGACCGGGCTCGCAAGCTGACCCTGCAGGTCCGGGTGGTCGAGGGCTCGACCCTGCATATCAGCGTCAAGGACGACGGCGAAGGCATCCTGCCGGAGAACATGACGCGCATCTTCGCCCACGGTTTCACCACCCGCAAGGACGGCCACGGCTTCGGCCTGCACAGCTGCGCCCTGGCCGCGATAGAGATGAACGGACACCTCACCGCCCATAGCGACGGCCCTGGAAAAGGCGCTGTCTTCACCCTCGAATTGCCATTGAAAACCGCCGTGGGGGTCTCATGACAACGCACTCGAACCGTCGCATCCTGCTGGTGGACGACACACCGTCGATCCACGATGACTTTCGCAAGATACTGATGCCGGCCGCGGACGAAAGCCCGGACCTCGACCTGATGGAAGCGGCGCTGTTCGGCCACGAGGTCAAGGCCGACAGTCGCCAGCCGTTTGAACTCGACTCCGCCTATGGTGGCCAGGAAGGCCTGGCCAAGATCGAGTACGCCCTGGCCCATGAACGGCCTTATGCGCTGGCATTCGTCGATATGCGCATGCCCCAGGGTTGGGACGGTGCCGAAACCATCGAGCACCTGTGGAAAGTCGACCCGAACCTGCAGGTGGTGGTCTGTACCGCCTATACCGACTATTCCTGGGAAGAGTTGCTGGAGCGCCTGCACGGCCATGACCGGCTGTTGATCCTGAAAAAGCCCTTCGACAATATCGAGGTCCAGCAGTTGGCCAATACCCTGACCAACAAATGGGAAATGACCCAGCGCGCCAACCTGCAGATGCACACCCTCGAAGACCTGGTGGAACAGCGCACCCTGGCCCTCAGGCAGGCGAGCCAGGCCCTGCAGCACGAGATCGACGAGCGCAAGCAGCTCGAAAGCCAGCTGGTGCAGTCGGAGAAACTCGCCTCCCTCGGCCAGCTGGCCGCCGGGGTCGCCCATGAAATCAACAACCCCATCGGTTTCATCGGCTCCAACCTCGGCACCCTCGATGGCTATTTCAACCAACTGCAAGAAATGCTCGACGCCTACCGCGGCGCCGAGGAAGGCATCGCTTCGAGCGAATTGCTCGCGCGCCTGCAGGCCTTGCGCGAAAGAATCGAACTGGATTTTCTCAAGGAAGATATCCCGTTGCTGATCAAGGAGTCCAAGGAGGGCATCGGGCGGGTCGGGCAGATCGTCAAGGACCTGAAGAACTTCTCCCGGGTCGACTCGACCCAGGAGTGGCAGTGGAGCAATCTCCAGCAGGGGATCGAATCCACCCTGAACATCGTTGCCAACGAGCTCAAGTACAAGGCCGATGTGATCAAGGACTACGCCGGACTGCCGGAAATCGAATGCCTGCCCTCGCAGATCAACCAGGTCATCATGAACCTGGTGGTCAATGCCGCCCAGGCGATAGGCCCGGAACGCGGCACCATCAGCCTGCTCGGCGGGGTCGCGGGGGACCGCGTCTGGCTGGAGGTGGCCGATACCGGTTCCGGCATGGCGCCGGAAACCGTGCAGAAGATCTTCGATCCGTTCTTCACCACCAAGCCGGTCGGCCAGGGCACCGGGCTGGGATTGTCACTGTCCTATGGCATCGTGCAGAAACACGCCGGGCAGATTTCGGTACGCAGCGAGTTGGGAACAGGCACGACCTTCAGGGTCGAGCTGCCGATCCGCCAGAGCAAGACCGGCACATGATCGTTCCCACCCTTTGATCGTTCCCACGCGCAGCAAAGGTTTGATCGTTCCCACGCTCTGCGTGGGAATGCAGCCCGTGACGCTCCGCGTCACAAAAGCGGGCGCAAAGCGTGGAAACGATCAAGCAAGGGCCAGGCCCTGGCTCAGTTGGCTTCCTGGAAATCCATCTCCGGTGGCTGCTTGCGAAAGCCGCCGGTCAGGAACGCCAGGTAGATCAGGCCGATTGCCAGCCAGCTGACGCCCAGGTAGATCGCCAGGTGATCGAGGCTGACCATCAGCCACAGGTCCGCCAGCAGGCCGATCAGCGGGCAGATCAGGAACAGCAGCAACTCGCGCGGACCGCGTTTCTCACCACCGATCCAGTAGTGGAAGATCACCGACAGGTTGACCAGGCTGAAGGCCAGGAACGCACCGAAGTTGATGAACGAGGTCGAGGTGGTCACGTCCAGCTTCAGCGCCAGCAAGGCCACCACGGCGCACAGCAGGATGCTGTTGATCGGCGTGCCGAAACGTTCGCTCAGGCTGCCGAAGAACGCCTTCGGCAACACGCCGTCGCGGCCCATGGCGTACAGCAGGCGCGAACCGCTGGCCTGGGCCGACAGACCCGAGGCGAACTGGCCGACGATCAGGCCGATCAGGAAGATGGTCACGAACAGGTCACCGCCGATATTGCGGGCGATCTCGTAGGCCGCCGAGTCGACGTTGTCGAACACGAACGCCGGATGGGCCAACTGCACGAAATACGACACGCCGACGAAGATCAGACCACCGATCAGGGTGATCAGCATGATCGCCCGTGGAATGGTGCGGCGCGGGTCGCGGGTTTCCTCGGTCAGGGTGCTGACCGCGTCGAAGCCCAGGAAGGAATAGCAGGCAATCGCCGCGCCGCTCATCACCAGCGGCATCTGCATGTCGCCATTGAAGAAGGGCGCCAGGGTCCACAGCGGCTTGCTGGCGTCACCACCGATATAGTGGATGGCCAGGGCGACAAAGGCCATCAGCACCAGGAACTGCACCAGCATCAGCAACGCGTTGATGCCGTTGGCCAGGCGCAGGCCGACGATATTGATCAGGCTGGTGATGACGATGAAGGCCAGCACCCAGACCGCCTGCGGTACCGCGGGAAATGCCGAATTGAGGTAGGCCGCGCCGATCAGCCAGATCGCCATCGGCAGGAACAGATAGTCGAGCAGTACCGCCCAGCCGGCGATAAAACCGAGTTTCGGGCTGATGGCCTTGCGCACATAGCTGTAGGCCGAGCCGGCCACCGGGAAGGCCGCGGCCATGCGACCGTAGCTCATGGCGGTGAAGAACATCGCCACCAGCGCCGCGAGATAGGCGGCCGGCACCATGCCTGCCGTGGATTGAGCGAGAATGCCGAAAGTACCGAGGACAATGATCGGCGTCATATAGGCGATGCCGAACAGCACCACCGACCCCAGCGAAAGGGTGCGTTGCAAACGAGCCATGAGGCGACTACTCCGAATGTTATTGGATTTATGGCAGAGCCGAGTTCGGCAAAGGTGCAGCGGTACTACGAAATTCTTATGAGTGCAGCATTCAGATCCTGTGGTGTCGGGGCCGGCGCCTTCGTGGGCAAGCCCACTCCCACAGGCCTTGCATCGCGCCCTGCAGACAAGCCCATCCCTCCAGGCCTTGCATCGCGCCCTGCAGACAGGCCCATCCCTCCAGGCCTCACTGCCACTGTGGGAGCGGGCTTGCCCGCGAAGAGGCCCTGAAGCACAACAGCGCTGCCCGGGCCTCCCTCGATCAGATCTGCGGAATCAGCAACTCCCGCACGCCATTGGCGTGTTCGATGACCTCGCCCGGCAAGCGCAGGCGCTGGTCGTCCAGATAACGGTAGTCACGCCGGGCCGCGGCCAGTTGGCCCAGGTCCAGCTGCACGCTGAACCGCCCTTCCTCGCGACCGGCTTCCATGAGCAGGGTCCCGAACGGATCCACCAGGGCACTGCCGCCGGCGAACAACAGGCCGCCATCGCCCTCTTCCACCCGGTTGACCATCAGCGCGAAAGCCTGGTTTTCCTGGGCCCGGGCCATGATCGCGGTGCGGTGGGTCGGCCCGTAGGGGTCCATGTTGCCGTTGGTGACGATCAACAGTTCGGCGCCCAGCTGCGCCAGGGCGCGGGCGGTTTCCGGGAATTCGATGTCGTAGCAGATCAGCAGGCCGACGCGCACGCCGCTCCACTCGCAGGTCACATAGCGATCGCCGGGATTGAACACACCGCGATCCGAGGCCCACAGGTGGGTCTTGCGATAGCGTAGGGCGATGCCCTGCGGGGTGATCATCAGGGTGGTGTTGTAGAACTGGCCGTTGTCGTTCTCGGCCATGCCAATGACCACCGCCACGTTGCGCTCGCGGGCGGCCTGCTCCACTGCCTGCACGGTCGGGCCGTCCAGCGGCTCGGCGATCGCGGCCACGGTCTCGGCGGACGGGAAGCCCATCAGGTGGGTTTCCGGAAACACGATCAACTGGGTATCGGCGGCGCAGGCAGCGATGGCGGCGAGTGCCCGTTCGAGGTTGTAAGCTGTATCGTTGTCCCGGCCAGCAAGCTGGGCAAGTTCGACTTTCATGGGTATTCCTTGTTTTCTGTCGCAGGCAGAGCTCAATGACGGCGCCGAGCTGGCACAATAAGTGCCCGGCCATTGCGTGTGGCCTCAGTATGCGCACCCACGCCGGGCCATGGGAATTACGCGGCCGGGGTAACTCGATAGGGGTAGACGAATGACACTTGTCCTCGATGACATCGCCTGGCACCGCTCGGTGGGGCAAATGATCGAAGCCCTCGACCGGCCGAACTTCTGGACGCAACTGGTGCGCCTGCTCAACCAGTACGTGACGTTCGACAGCTGGGTGGTCCTGCTGTTCAGCAGCCAGCGGCGCCCGGAAGTGTTCGCCGAATGCCCGGGAGAAGACGGCAGTCCCGACCAGTTGTTCCAGGATTACCTCAAGGGCCTGTACCTGCTGGACCCGTTCTACATCGCCAGCCGCGAGTACTCGCGCACCGGCCTGTATCGCCTGGCCGAAGTGGCGCCGGAGCACTTCGAACTGACCGAGTACTACCAGCGCTACTTTCGTCTGAATGTGGTGGCCGACGAAATCCAGTTCAATTGCCAGCTCGACGACGACCGTACCCTGTGCCTGTCGCTGGGCTCCACCAGTCGTTTCAGCGCGGAGCAGATCGCCCTCCTCTCACTGATACAACCCTGGGTACTGGGCTTGTTGCGCCAGCGCCTGCCCCATGAGGTCCACGAAGAGACCGCCGTACCGGCCACACCGCAACAGGGCGACTGGCGCATCCAGCTGGAAGCCTCGGTACAACAACTCAAGGGCGCGCAACTGACCGCCCGCGAGCTGGATGTCGGGCGCCTGATGCTCAGCGGCTGTTCGAGCAAGGAAATCGCCCGCAAGCTGGAAATCTCCATCGAAACCGTGAAAGTCCACAAGAAACACATGTACAGCAAGCTGGGGATCAAATCCCAATCCGAGTTGTTCTCGATTTTCCTCCAGGCGCAGAATGCCTGACCGACCTGATGAGTCCGAACCCAAGGAAACCGTATGAGCCTGTCCCTTCTGAGCCGCTACGCCTTCTTTGCCGGCTGTGTGATCTTCACCCTCGCCAGCCTGCCGTTCCTGGAACATGACTGGCTCTGGCCGTTCACCCTGGTCACCGGCCTGCTCAGCCTGCTGGGCCTGTTCGACCTGCTGCAGAGTCCCCACGCGGTGCGCCGCAACTATCCGATCCTGGGCAATATCCGCTACCTGGTCGAAGGCATCCGCCCGGAAATCCGCCAGTACCTGCTGGAATCCGACAGCGACGCCCTGCCCTTCTCCCGTGCCCAGCGCTCGCTGGTGTACTCGCGGGCCAAGAATGAAAGCGCCGACAAGCCCTTCGGCACCCTGATCGACGTGTACCAGTCGGGCTTCGAATTCATCGGCCATTCGATGCGCCCCGCGCCGTTGAGCGATCCCAGCGCCTTTCGGGTGATCGTCGGCGGGCCGCAGTGCAAGCAACCGTACTCGGCCTCTGTGTTCAACATTTCGGCGATGAGCTTCGGCTCCCTCAGTGCCAACGCCATCCGGGCCCTGAACCAGGGCGCCAAGCTCGGCAACTTCGCCCATGACACCGGCGAAGGCAGCATCAGCCCCTACCACCGGGAAAACGGCGGCGACCTGACCTGGGAACTGGGCAGCGGCTATTTCGGCTGTCGCACCGCCGACGGCCGTTTCGACCCGGAACGCTTTGCCACCCAGGCGCAGGACCCGCAGGTACGGATGATCGAAATCAAGATGAGCCAGGGCGCCAAGCCCGGCCACGGCGGCATCCTGCCCAAGCACAAGGTCACCAGGGAGATCGCCGAGACCCGCGGGATCATGATGGGCGAAGACTGCATCTCGCCGTCACGTCACAGCGCCTTCTCGACCCCGCTCGAACTGATGCAGTTCATCGCCCAGTTGCGTGAGCTGTCCGGCGGCAAGCCGGTGGGCTTCAAGTTCTGCCTGGGCCACCCATGGGAGTTCATGGGCATCGCCAAGGCGATGCTGGAGACCGGCATCTACCCCGACTTCATCGTGGTCGACGGCAAGGAAGGCGGCACCGGCGCGGCACCGGTGGAGTTCACCGACCATATCGGCGTACCGATGCGCGAAGGCCTGCTGTTCGTGCACAACACCCTGGTCGGCCTGAACCTGCGGGACAAGATCAAGCTCGGCGCCAGCGGCAAGATCGTCAGCGCCTTCGATATCGCCAGCGTCCTCGCCATCGGCGCCGACTGGGCCAACTCGGCGCGCGGCTTCATGTTCGCCATCGGCTGCATCCAGTCGCAGAGCTGCCACACCAACAAATGCCCGACCGGCGTCGCCACCCAGGACACCTTGCGCCAACGCGCCCTGGTGGTGCCGGACAAGGCCCAGCGGGTATTCAATTTCCATCGCAACACCCTGAAGGCCCTGGCGGAAATGCTCGCCGCGGCGGGCTTGGATCACCCGTCCCAGCTGGAAGCCAAGCACCTGGTCCGGCGGATGTCGGCAACCGAGATCAAGCTGTTCTCGCAACTGCACGTGTTCCTCAAGCCGGGCGAACTGCTCACCGGTGAAGTCAACGGCGAGTTCTATTCGCGCATGTGGCAGATGGCCCGGGCCGACAGCTTCGAACCCCACGAAGTCGTCGCGGCCTGAGACCGTGACGACTGGCCGGTGCAAGGTCCGGGCACCGGTCAGGCCGATCAGGCAGACCGCTCGATGACCGACCTGTCGGCTGCGGGCGGGCTGTTAAACTTTTTATAAACAATGCAGCACGGACCTCGGTTTGCCGGTGGCATCGGTTCTATGATCAGGCGGCGCCTGCCCTTTACCCGGCCATGGCGCTGCCAGTCCCGCCCTCTCACAAGCTGGAGATCACGATGCGAAATCGCTTGCTGGTTGCTGTCTGTCTGTTGATGTCGTTCACCCTGGCCCAGGCCGCCGAACGCTGGGAAACCCTGCCGCCGACCCCGACTCCTGTCGTCGGTGCAAAAACCGGTTATGCCGCCGTCAACGGCATCAAGCTCTACTACACACGGACCGGCCACGGCTCCCCGGTGGTGCTGTTGCACGGTGGCCTCGGCAACTCCGATTACTGGGGCAACCAGGTCAAGGCCCTGGCGGCGAAACACACGGTGATCAGCATTGACAGCCGGGGTCATGGGCGCAGCTCGCGCGATGCCCAACCCTACGGCTACGACCTGATGGCCGATGATGTGGTCGCGGTCCTCGATACCCTGAAAATCCCCAAGGCCGACATCGTCGGCTGGAGTGACGGTGCGATCCTCGGCCTGGACCTGGCCATGCGTCATCCAACGCGTGTCGGCAAGATCTTCGCCTTCGCCGCCAACAGCACGACCGCGGGCGTGAAAGACAATGTCGAGAAGAACCCGACCTTCGCCGCCTACATCGAGCGGGCCGGCAAGGAATACGCCAGGCTGTCGCCGACACCCGGGGAATATGATGCCTTCGTCGAACAGATCGGCCATATGTGGGCCAGCCAGCCGAACTGGACGGACGCCGACCTGGCGAAGATCAAGACCCCGGTACTGATCGTCGACGGTGACCACGACGAGGCGATCAAGCGCGAGAATACCGAGTACATGGCGGCGACCATTCCCGGCGCGGGCCTGCTGATCCTGCCCAATGCCAGCCACTTTGCGTTCCTTCAGGATCCGGCATTGTTCAATGCCGCCCTCCTGCACTTCCTCGACGACAAGTAGATCACCGCAGCCGCCCGCGAACCGCCCCCCCGGGCCGATTCGTGGGCCGGCCCCACGCCTGTCAACGCACGCAAAGACTCGCCTCGCGCGCGTAGGCAGAAAAATGTGACATTTGGTAATAGCCCACTTTTGCAATTAACGGAAAATCACGCCACCCTGCGCGCCGCCGACCTGTGGTGTGCAATTTCTGACAGCCGCACCGGTCATATTCAACATTCGCCCACAGAGCCCGCTGCCATGCTGAACGGACGCGACCCGCGCATCGACTTTTTTCGGGGACTGGCGCTGATCTTCATTTTCTGGGATCACGTGCCCCACAATCCACTCGGCCAGATCACCCTGCGCAACATCGGTTTCAGCGATGCGGCGGAGGTCTTCGTGTTCCTCGCCGGCTACGCGGCGATTCTTGCCTACGGCAAAATCCTGCAACGCGACGGTTACTGGTTCGCCACCTTGAAAATCCTGCGCCGCACCTGGGTGTTGTATGTGGTGCATATCTTCCTGCTGGCGATGCTGATGGGCATCGTGTTCTTCGCCAACAGCCACGTGGAAACCCGTGACCTGGTCCAGGAAATGGGCCTGACCCACTTCGTCACCCACCCGCAACAGGCCCTGGTGGATGAACTGCTGCTGCGTTTCAAACCGAACCTGATGGACCCGCTTCCTCTGTATATCGTGCTGCTGGGTGGCCTGCCGCTGGTGTTGCCCCTGCTGCTGCGCAAGACCTGGCTGGTGGTGCTGGTGTCGCTGACGCTGTACCTGCTCGCGCCAAGGCTGGGCTGGAATCTGGCGGCGATTGCCGACGGCGTGTGGTACTTCAATCCGGTCACCTGGCAGTTGCTGTTCGTGCTCGGCGGCGCGGCGGCGATTCACGCGCAGCAACCCAAGCCCGTGCAGCCGCTGGGGCTGTCGCGCCAGCCACTGTTCATGGTGGCGGCCCTCTATGTGCTGGTGTGCGCCGTGCTCACCATTGCCTGGCGATGGCCACAGGTCCACGATGCCCTGGTTCCGGCGACGCTGAGCGAGCTGATCTACCCCATCAGCAAGACCGATCTGTCGCCGGTACGCCTGCTGCACTTCCTGGCGCTGGCCTATGTCACCGCGAAGTTGCTGCCCAGGGGCAACTGGACAGACAACTGGCTGGCCCGCCAGACCTGCCGCATGGGGCGTTACTCGCTGGAAGTCTTCTGCCTGGGCGTGTTGCTGGCACCGCTGGCGGACATGATCAATGCCATGGCCGACGATGCCTTCGCCATGCAGATATTCACCGCCCTGGTCGGTGCCGGGCTGATGGCATTGCTGGGGGCGTGGCTGGATTTCAACAAGCGCCTTGGCCAGCGCCTGGAACAACCGGCTCGGACAGCGACAGCGTAGAACGACGACACCCGTAAAAAAGCCCGCAGCCGATCACTCGCCTGCGGGCTTTTTCATCGCGATCCGGCGTTTACGAGGCCGAGTGGGTGGCACCGGCCGATACGCTGTTCGGTTGCAGCTTGAACACATGGAACAGCAGCGTCAGCAGCACCAGGAACGCCGGGCCGATATACAGCGCGACGCGCGTGTCCGGGAAGTACGCCATCAGGCCGACCACCAGCACCAGGAACGCCAGCGCCAGGTAGGAACTGACCGGGTACAACCACATGCGGTACTGCAGGCCGGCACGCTGCGCCGCCGTCAGGCCACGGCGGAACTTCAGTTGTGCCAGCAGGATCATCACCCAGGTCCAGATCGCGCCGAAAGTGGCGATGGACGTCACCCAGACAAAGACTTTCTCCGGCACCAGGTAGTTGAGCAGCACGCCCAGCAGCAAGGCACCGATGGACAGCAACAATGCGCGGCGTGGCACGCCGTTGCTCGAGGTCTTGGCGAAGCTCGCCGGCGCCTGGCCGTTCTGCGCCAGGCTGTAGAGCATGCGCCCGGTGCTGAAGATGCCACCGTTGCAGGAGGACAACGCGGCGGTAATCACCACGAAGTTGATGATGCCCGCAGCGGTCTTGATCCCCAGGCGTTCGAAGGTCATCACGAATGGGCTGCCCTGGGTGCCGATGGCGTTCCAGGGGTAGATCGACAGGATCACGAACAGCGCGCCGACGTAGAACAGCAGGATGCGCCAGAACACCGAGCCGATTGCATTCGGAATGGTCTTCTGCGGGTTGCGGGCCTCGCCGGCGGTCAGGCCGATCATCTCCACGCCCAGGTAGGCGAACATCACCATCTGCAGGGACATCAGCACACCACTGATGCCGTTGGGCATGAAGCCGCCATTGCTCCACAGGTTGGAAATGCCCAGGGCCACGCCATCGTTGCCGAAGCCGAAGGCAATCACGCCCACGCCGCCGATGACCATGGCGATGATGGTGACGATCTTGATCAAGGCGAACCAGAACTCGAATTCGCCAAAGGCCTTCACCGCGATCAGGTTGATCGTGCCCATGCTGACCAGTGCCGCCAGAGCCCAGATCCAGCGTGGCACATCGGGGAACCAGACGCCCATGTATACCGCGACCGCGGTGATTTCCGCGACGCAGGTCACCAGCCACAGGAACCAGTAGTTCCAGCCGGTGAGAAAGCCCGCCAGCGGGCCGAGATAGTCCTGGGCATAGCGGCTGAAGGAGCCGGCGACCGGATTGTGCACGGCCATTTCGCCGAGGGCGCGCATGATCACCAGGATCGCCAGGCCACCGATGATGTAGGACAGCATGATCGCCGGACCGGCCATTTCGATGGCCTTGGCGGAGCCGAGGAACAGGCCGACGCCGATACAGGCGCCGAGCGCCATCAGGCGGATATGCCGCTCACCGAGTTCGCGTTTGAGCGGGCCGCCTTGAGCGGTCTCGCCAGGGGGCAGGGGGGTGCCAACGGGCATGGGGGACAACCTCGTCTTGTTATTGGATATGAACCACCGGGCAAAGGAGCGACGGACGGGTAGGCCCGGACTCCCGGATGCCGGCTGCGCTTCGTGAGCGCAGCCGTCCCGCAGGGCAGACCTGCAGGATCAGCGGGCCGGCGAGTATTGCACAACAATGGTGCAGCGTCATGCCTCCCGCCCGGACCGTTCCTACTCTGCGCGGGGCTCTATCCCAGGCTTGTCAGCCCTTGGCCCGGCCATACGCCTGACGTCGTGTTCCCGACGTATCTGCGCCGAAAAACCGTTACCGGTCGGAAATACCTGACCGCCCTCACAAAATTTTCCTGGCCTTCTGGCAGCGTCTAAGCTTCAGGCAAGTGCGATCAATCTGCGTGAATGGATGAATCGACTATGGGTGCTCAATGGAACTCCGATTCGACCAAGACTGTGGTGCCAACCAACAGTTCGGATGAGGCGCCTTTACCGAAAAAACCCCGCAGACGCAGGCCCTGGTGGCGCCTGTTCTGGCTGGTGGTGTTGATCGCCCTGATTCTGCTCGGCGTCGCCGCGTCCCGCGAGATGCGCACGTCGAAACTCCAGGCCCGGGAATTCAGCCGTTTTGCCGGCGACCTGGGTTACTCACTCGCCTCGGGTCCCAGCGATTCATTGCTGTATCCCGGCGAAGGCCCCTTCGACAAACGCCTGGGCTACAGCGACCTGGGGACTTTTCTCACCCGGCTGGCCAAACGCGGCTACCTGATCGAGGCGCAGGCGCGCTTCTCCCCCGCCCTGCTCGACTACAGCAAGGCCGGCTTCTTCGTACCCTATGCAGAGAAGATCCAGGCCGGCCTGTCGATCACCGACTGCCGGGGCGCCGACCTCTACCAGTACAACTATCCACAACAGCTCTATGCCAGCTTCGCGGCCATTCCGCCGCTGGTGGTCAACAGCCTGCTGTTCATCGAAAACCGCGATCTGCTCGACCCCGCGCAACCCATGGCCAACCCTGCCGTGGACTGGCCGCGTTTCGGCAAGGCGGTGCTGTCGCAGATCGCCAAGGTCCTGCATGTCGGCGGCCAGACCGCCGGCGGCAGTACCCTGGCGACCCAGTTGGAGAAGTACCGGCACTCGCCGGATGGCCTGACCCTGTCCGGCAGCGAGAAGATCCGCCAGATGATTTCCGCCAGCGTGCGCGCCTACCAGGACGGACCGCAGACCCTGCAGGTGCGGCAGAACGTGGTGCGTGACTACCTCAACAGCGTGCCCCTGTCGGCGGTGCCCGGTCACGGTGAAGTGCATGGCATGGCCGAAGGCCTGCGGGTCTGGTATGGCGCGGATTTCGCCCAGGTCAACGCGCAGTTGAGCAGCACCGCCAGCGATCCGCAGAGCCTGGCCAAACGCGGGCTGGCGCTGCGCGAGGTGCTGTCGCTGATGATCGCCCAGCGGCGGCCATCGCACTACCTGGCACGGGGCCGCGATGAACTGGCCGACCTGACCGACAGCCACCTGCGCCTGCTGGCCCAGAATGGCGTGATCGACGCGCCGCTGGCTGCCGCCGCGCTGGCGAGCAAGGTCAGCTATCGCGACTGGCTGCAGGAGCCGACGATCCAGCCGGTGGAGTCGAACAAGGGTATCAGCGTCGCCCGCAGCCGCCTGGCGGCGATGCTCAACCGCCCCCTGTACGACCTCGACCGTCTCGACCTGTCGGCCACCAGTACCTTGCAATCGGACCTGCAAGGCCAGGTCAGCGACTACCTGCGCCGCCTGGCGAACCCGGAGTTCGCCAATTCCATCGGCCTGCTGGGCGAGCGCCTGCTGACCGCCAGCAGCACCCAGCAGGTGCGCTACAGCTTCACCCTGTTCGAACTGACCCCGGACAGCTATCGGGTGCGGGTACAGACCGACAGCACCGACCAGCCGTTCGATATCAACGAGGGCAGCAAGCTGGAACTGGGCTCCACCGCCAAGTTGCGGGTCCTGACCACCTACCTGCAGATCATCGCCGAGCTGCATGATCGCTACGGCGACCAGACCCCGGCGGCGCTGAAGAAAGTCGAGATCAACGACCAGGACCGGATCACCCGCTGGGCCGTGGACTACCTGGCGCAGAACAGCGACCGCGACCTGCCGAAAATGCTCGAGGCGGCGCTCAACCGGCAGTATTCGGCAAGCCCCGGCGAAAGCTTCTTCACCGGCGGCGGCCTGCATCACTTCCACAACTTCCGCAACGAAGACAATGGCCGCAACCCGACCTTGCTCGAGGCCCTGCGCGAATCGATCAACCTGCCCTTTATCCGGCTGATGCGCGACCTGGTGCGCTACAGCACCTACCAGGGCCCGAACAACAGCGCCGAATTGCTCAAGGACGATGACAATCCGCGTCGCCAGGAATACCTGGCGCGCTTCGCCGACCGCGAGGGCACGGCCTTCATGCTGCGCTTCTGGAAGAAGTACCAGAACAAGGATTCCCAGGAACGCCTGGAGACCTTCCTCGACAGCATGCATCCGACACCGATCCGCCTGGCGGCCGTGCACCGCTACCTGTTGCCGGAGGCCCCGCAGGCGGCCTTCAACACCTTTGTCCGGGCCCACCTGAAAACCGAGAAGGTCACCGACGAACGCCTCGCCAAGCTCTACAAGAGTTATGGTCCCGGGACCTACGACCTCCCGGACCAGGGCTATATCGCCAAGGTCCACCCGCTCGACCTGTGGTTGCTGGGCTACCTGCTGAAGAATCCCCAGGCCAAGTTCAGCCAGGTGGTGGCCGCCAGCGAATTCGAACGCCAGGAAGTCTATGGCTGGCTGTTCAAGAGCAAGCACAAGAGCGCCCGCGACAGCCGGATCCGGGTGATGGTGGAGATCGAGGCCTTCCTCGATATCCATCAGCGCTGGCAACAGGTCGGCTATCCCTTCGATCACCTGGTACCGTCGCTGGCGACCGCCATCGGCAGCTCCGGCGACCGGCCGGCGGCATTGGCCGAACTGATGGGGATCATTCTCAACGACGGCGTGCGCATGCCGATACTGCGCATCGACAGCCTGCACTTCGCCGCCAACACGCCGTACGAAACGCAACTGGTCAATGATCCGGGCAAGGGCAAGCGGGTGCTGCCCTCGGAGGTGGCCACGGCCCTGCGCCTGGCGCTTTCACAGGTGGTGGATGCGGGGACCGCCCGGCGTGTGTCCGGCAGTTTCAAACAGCCGGACGGCACTCCACTGGCCATGGGCGGCAAGACCGGCACCGGGGATAACCGGATCGAGGCCATCGGCGCCGGCGGCCGGGTGTTGAGTTCGAAATCGATCAACCGTACGGCGACTTTCGTGTTCTACATCGGCGCCCATCACTTCGGCACCCTGACCGCCTTTGTCCCGGGGCGCTCGGCCGAAACCTTCAAGTTCACCTCGGCCCTGCCGGTCCAGGTGCTCAAGGGCATGGCCCCGATCCTGACGCCCTACCTGCAGGCGGGCAGCAACACCTTGTGTACCACCACCAGCGTCGCACAGGCCCACCCCTTGTAGGAGCCGGCTGGCTGGCGATGCAAACAACGCGGTTTTTCCGCCAGACCGCGTCGATACCATCGCCAGCAAGCCGGCTCCTACAATCAGGGTGACATCAACTCTCGGAATGAAAGCGCTTGGCCAGGGTGTAGCTCTTTTTCCAATAGGAGTTGCTCAAGGAGTCGATGCGCACGGTCTTGCCACTGCGTGGCGAGTGGATGAACTTGCCGCCGCCCACATAGAGCCCGACATGGCTCACGCTGCCCTGGCCATTACGATTGAAAAACACCGCATCGCCGGGCTGCAGGCTGCCGCGCTGGATGGTCCTGGCGCTGGAGCGGCGCATCCCCACCGTGGTTCGTGGCAGCTTGATATCGGCCTCATTCTGGAACAGATAGACCAGCAGGCCACTGCAATCGAAGCCCTTGACCGACATGCCGCCCCAACGATAAGGCGTGCCGATCAACTGGTGCGCGCGGTCGATGACATTATCGATGGACGACTCCGCGGCCCCACCGGTGGCCGGGACCTGAGTGGTCCTGGCCGAAGAATTTTTCGCTGACTTGAGGGTGGCATGGGCTGATCCGAAGCTTCCCAGCACCATCAATAACAATACAACCAACACTGACCTGGACATGATAAACGTCGCCTTTGTGGACATCAGGCGGCATGGTACGGAGCGGCCCAGGGCTTGCTCAGAGTGCTTTTCTCAGCTTCGCGTAGGAAACATCCTAGGAAACCACGCGAAAATCTCCTCTCCCCTGTAGCACGGCCAAACCGCCCTCCTGCTCGATCGGCACTCCCGGGTTCTTCTCGCGGTCGGGATGACGTTCGTCGTTTTTCTTGCACGATATCTAAGATATATCTTAAGGTATATCTAACGAAGACAGGAGAAAGAGAAAATGAGAGAGCATCACCATCACCCCCACCGCGAATTCGGCGACGGCCATGACGGTTTCGAGCGTCGTCCCGGCCGCGAGCGCGGCGGTCGCGGCCCGCGGGTCTTCGCCCCGGGCGACCTGAAACTGCTGTTGCTGGCGCTGATCGCCGAACAGCCCTGCCATGGCTACGACCTGATCCGCCAGATCGAAGGCATGTTCGACGGCGCCTACAGCCCGAGCCCCGGCGTGATCTATCCGACCCTGACCTTCCTGGAAGAAAGCGAGCTGATCACCGGCGACGCGGAAGGTGGGAAAAAGCGCTACAGCGTGACCGACAGCGGACGCCAGTCCCTGGCCGACCAGGCCATTGCCCTGGATGGCGTGCGCATGCGCATCGATGTCAGCAAGCGTTCCCTGCGTGGACATGACCGTCCGCCGGAAATCCACGAGGCCGTGCACAACCTGCGGCACGCCCTGCAACTGCATCACGGTCGCTGGAGCGCGGAGGAAATCCTGCGCGTGCGCGACCTGCTCAACGACACCGCCAAAGCCATCGTCGACGGACCTGTAGCCACGCCATCCTGCTCGGAGAAACCGGAATGAATGCAGTCAATCAACAAGGGATTCACCGTGTCATGCACGAGATCAAGCGCCGCCGCCTGGAAGTGCTGCGCGTGGTCGACCTGACGCCACGCATGCGTCGCATCACCCTCGGCGGCCCGGAGCTGGCCGGTTTTGTCAGCCTGGGCACGGACGATCACGTGAAACTGATGTTCCCGCAGAACGCCGCCGAACAGGCGGCCCTGGATGCCTGGGTTCCTGGCGCCAAGGACAACGGTTCGCTGCCGGCGATGCGCGACTACACGCCACGGCGCTTTGACCTGGCCATCGGCGAACTGGACATCGATTTCGTCCTGCACGGTGACGGCCCAGCTTCAACCTGGGCTACCCAGGCGGCGCCGGGGCAGTTCCTGGACATGGGCGGGCCGCGCGGTTCGATGGTGGTGCCGGATATCTTCGACAGCTACCTGCTGATCGGCGACGAGACCGCCCTGCCGGCCATCGCCCGGCGTCTGGAAGGCCTGGCGGCCAACCGGCGGGCGCTGGTGGTGGTCGAGGTGGAGAACGCGGCGGAACAGCAGCCACTGCACAGCCCGGCGCAGGTAGAAGTGATCTGGGTACGGCGCGATGCACCGGAGCAGGATCTGCTGCAGACGGTCGAACACTTGAGCATCCCGTCCGGCAGCCTGTACGCCTGGGTGGCCACCGAGGCGGCGCTGTCGCGCAAGGTGCGCAAGGTGTTGCTGGGCACCCA
The DNA here is from genome assembly GCF_018326065.1 of Pseudomonas sp. Ost2. Classification (NCBI taxonomy): domain Bacteria; kingdom Pseudomonadati; phylum Pseudomonadota; class Gammaproteobacteria; order Pseudomonadales; family Pseudomonadaceae; genus Pseudomonas; species Pseudomonas sp. Ost2. The sequence goes on from NZ_AP021904.1 coordinate 6,007,177, forward strand.
TGGCTTGAGCGAGGAATTCCTCAAGGCGGTCGGCTACTGGAAGCTGGACGACAGCGCCGAAGACTGATCCGGCACCGGAGAGGCTGATGCAAGCCTCAAGGGCCTCTTCGCGGGCAAGCCCTGCACCTGCGGGTGGGTGTCGTACACAAGGTCAGTGGACACCACGAAACTGTAGGTGCCGGGCTTGCCCGCGAATGCGTCGGTCCAGATGCAACAGCCCTACCTGCTGCCCACCCGGCGATCCACGCCGATCAGCAGCAGCGACACCAGCACAAACCCCAGCAGGATCTGCCCGGCATTGATGAACACCTGTGGATAACCCAGGGTGTCGACATCGACAAAGGGATAGGGGTACGTCCCGATCAGGTGGCCGCGCAACAGCACATAGGCGAAATACACCAGCGGGTAGACCATCCACGGCAGCACCTGCCACCAGCGCAAGGTGCCCTTCGGCACGCAGCGCCACCAATAGACCACGAACAGCAGCGGCATCAGGTCGTGCAGCAACTCGTCGGCCAGCCACTGAAAGCCCTGGGGGTGCCACAGGGGGCGCAGCAACAGGTTGTACGCCAGCGCCACCACCACGATATTCGCCACAATCGCCGTACGCACCGAAGGCCGGAGAAAGAACCGCCGGGCGCCCGACTCCCGCGGCGTCACTTCCCAGGTCAGCACCACCGCCACCAGAGTGTTGGTCAGCACGGTAAAGAAACTGAAGAATGTCAGCAGCCCGCCCAGCAGGCTCGCCTCGACCTGCCAGCGGGCAATCAGGATCAGGTACAACTGGATGCTCAGGCCGCTCCAGCCCAACAGCGCCGCGATCTGCAGCGCGAGACGCGGACAAGCGCCGGCGGCGTTATGGTCAGGCATGCCCTTGAACTCCACGGCAAGGTCTCAGCGCTTGGTGCGCATCAACTTCACGTACAGCTTCTCGACCTTTTCCCGTGCCCACGGGGTCTTGCGCAGGAAGGTCAGGCTCGACTTGATGCTCGGATCACTCTTGAAGCAACGGATATCGATGCGTTCGGCCAGGCCTTCCCACTCGTAATGAGCCACCAGGGCGTTGAGGATCTGCTCCAGGGTCACGCCATGCAGCGGATTGTTGGGTGTCTCGGTCATGCCGAACCTTCAGTGAGGAAATGGAACAAGCCGCGCACCTTAGCCGAGGCCTTCGCCAGGGGGAAGAGCCGCGACGGACGATACGGGTCCGGCACCGTGCAATAACGCAGAAACCGCTCTGGATTGAGTCTAGCGCCAGAACGGGGCGCTGGCGTCGGGAGTGTTTCCAAATCGATAAAATATGTTACGTTATAACAACACAATACCATTCATCGGCAGAACCCCGCCGTTTCAAGCCTGTTCTTTCGACTCAAAGGTGCACCTTGCACCTCGCTTGCCAAGGAAACATCAATGCCTCTCTCCTCTCCCCTGCGTACTCGTCTGACTCCGCTGGCCGCCGCCTTGCTGATGGCCGGCCCGGTGCATGCCCTGGAGCTGCAACCCCAGGTCATCACCGCCAACCCGCTGGGCAGCGCCCAGACCGCCTCGCCGAGCACCGTGCTCGAAGGCGACGACCTGACCCTGCAGCAACAAGGCAGTCTCGGCGAAACCCTGAACAAACAACCGGGCGTGTCGTCGTCCTATTTCGGACCGGGCGCCAGCCGACCGATCATTCGTGGCCAGGACGGCGACCGCATCCGCCTGCTGCGCAACGGCGTCGGCGCGCTGGACGCCTCGGCCCTGTCCTATGACCACGCGGTGCCGCTGGACCCGGTCAATGTCGAACGGATCGAAATCGTCCGCGGCCCGGCCGCCCTGCTCTACGGTGGCAGCGCCATCGGCGGGGTGGTCAACACCTTCGACAACCGTATTCCGACCAGCCCCATCGATGGCATCCACGGTGCCGGTGAACTGCGTTATGGCGGCGCCGACACCACTCGCAGCAGTGCCGGCAAGCTGGAAGCCGGCGATGGCACCTTCGCCTTGCACCTGGACGCCAACGCCCGCGAGTTCAACGACCTGCGGATTCCCGGTTATGCCCGCAGCCGCAATGCCCCGGCCAGTGAAGACGGCGATGGCCGCAAGGGTCGCCTGGGCAACAGCGACGGACGCCAGGACGGTGGCGCGGTAGGCGGTTCCTACACCTGGGACGATGGTTATGCCGGCCTGTCCTACAGCAACTACGACAGCAACTACGGTTCCCCCGCCGAGCAGGATGTACGCATCCGCATGCAGCAGGATCACTACGCCTTCGCCTCGGAAATCCGCAACCTGCAAGGGCCCTTCAGTTCGGTGAAACTCGATGCCGGCTACACCGACTACGAACACCGGGAAATCGAAGGCGGCGAAGTCGGCACGATCTTCAAGAACAAGGGTTATGAAGCCAGGGTCGAAGCCCGCCACCTGCCGGTCGGGCCGTTCAACGGGGTGATCGGCGCCCAGGTCACGCGCAACGAATTCTCCGCCCTGGGCGAGGAAGCCTTTGTCCCGCAGACCGATACCAACAGCGGCGCGCTGTTCCTGCTCGAAGAACTCAAGGCCAGCGACCGCCTGACCTTCAGCCTCGGTGGGCGCCTGGAACACACCACGGTCGATCCGGACAGCAAGGGCAACGAGCGTTTCGCCAATGCCGACCGCAGCAACAGCTTCACCGCCGGCAGCCTCTCCTCCGGCGCGGTCTACACCCTGACGCCCGTGTGGTCCCTGGCCGCGACCCTGGGCTACACCGAGCGCGCGCCGACCTTCTACGAGCTGTATGCCAACGGCGCCCACGTGGCCACCGGCACCTATGAAGTCGGCGATCCCAACCTGTCGAAGGAAAAGGCCGTGTCCAGCGACCTGGCCCTGCGCTTCGACAACGGCACCCACAAAGGCAGCTTCGGCGTGTTCTACAGCCGCTTCTCCAACTACATCGGCCTGCTGGGCAGCGGTCGTACCCTCAACGATGAAGGCCAGGAGGATGCCGGTGGCATTCCCGAATACCGCTACTCGGGCGTGCGAGCGCGTTTCGCCGGCTTCGAGGCACAGGACCACTGGAAACTCGGCGAAAGCGCCTACGGCAAGTTTGCCCTGGAACTGTCCGGGGACTACACCCGCGCCACCAACCTCGATACCGGCGAAGCCCTGCCGCGTATCGCGCCACTGCGCCTGAACAGTGGCCTGCTGTGGGAACTGGAGCGCTGGCAGGCGCGCATCGATGTCGAGCACGCGGCGGGACAGGGCCGGGTACCGGCCAACGAATCAGGCACTTCGGGCTACACCACCTTCGGTGCCAGCGCCGGTTATCACTTCGATATCGGCAGCAGCCAGTGGCTGGCGTTCGTCAAGGGCGACAACCTGACCAACCAGACCGTACGCTACGCCAGCTCGATCCTGCGCGACATCGCGCCGGCACCGGGACGCAGCGTCGAATTCGGCTTGCGCACCACGTTCTAGGAATCACACCGCTCCCCAGGCCCGCGCGAGATGACTGTGCGGCCTGAGGGAGCTGACTGGGGGATCTGACTGTGGGATCTGACTGTGGGATCTGACTGTGGGATCTGACTGTGGGATCTGACTGTGGGATCTGACTGTGGGATCTGACTGTGGGAGCGGGCTTGCCCGCGAAGAGGCCAGTGAGAGCACCAGAAGCTTCGCGGGCAAGCCCGCTCCCACAACCGCACTATTACCGATTCCACAATGATCCATCTCAGGGAACGCCCTGTTTCCCCCCTCACCTTGGCTTTATCCTTAGCCAGCTAACGACTGAAACGTTTCACCTTGCGTGACTTGCGCAAGAAACGTCCCGGTTCCTGGTTTTATCCCCGACTTCCCGAGCTGCGCCCAGGCCACGCCGCGTGCCGCCGTGCGCGCCCGCACAGCTGGCCGCGTCCTCGAAGACCGTCACCCGATTGAACCAAGCCCGCGCCAGATCGTCATCTACAGTGATATAGCGCGGGACACCTTATAACGTCACGGAGAAACCACACTATGAGCACCGACCCCGCTTCGAGTCGAAGCCGTCTGCTGCCCAGCCTGCTCGGCATCGTGCTGCTGCTGATGGGCCTGGCCCTGCTGGCCGGAGGGATCAAGCTGAGCCTGCTCGGCGGCTCGCTGTACTACCTGCTGGCCGGCATCGGCCTGGTGCTGACCGGCGGCCTGCTGCTGGCCGCCCGCCGGGCCGCGCTGGGCCTCTACGCGCTGGTGCTGTTCGCCAGTACGCTGTGGGCCTTGTGGGAAGTCGGTCTGGACTGGTGGCAACTGGTGCCGCGCCTGGCACTGCTGTTCGCCCTCGGTATCGTCATGCTGCTGCCGTGGTTCCGTCGTCCGTTGCTGCACAGTGGCGCGGCGCCGATGGGCACCGGCGCACTCGGCGTGGCCGTGGTCCTGGCGGGTGCCGCCGCAGTGGCCAGCCAGTTCACCCACCCCGGTGAAATCAAGGGCCAGCTGGATCGCGACGGCGTCCCCGGCATGAGCAACACCGCCCCGGCCATGGCCGACGGCGACTGGAACTCCTATGGCCGCAGTGCCCATGGCGATCGCTACTCGCCTCTCGCGCAGATCACTCCAGAGAATGCCCACAAGCTGGTGCCGGCCTGGACCTATCGGACCGGTGACATCCCAGGGCCGAACGATCCGGGTGAAACCACCGCGGAAAACACTCCGCTGAAAGTCAACGGCATGCTCTACGTGTGCACGCCACACAGCCAGGTGATCGCCCTTGACCCGGACACCGGCAAGGAAATCTGGCGTTTCGATCCGAAGCTCTCGACGCAGAAGGCGGCGAACTTCAAGGGTTGGGCGCACATGACCTGCCGTGGCGTGTCGTATCACGATGACGGTGCCTATATCGCCGATGCCAGCTCATCCGCACCGGCCGCGTCCGCCACTGCGTCAGTGGATGGCAACAGCGCGCCGACCGGCCAACTGACCGCCATTGGCCAGGAAAACCAGTGCCCGCGGCGCATCTTCCTGCCAACCGCCGACACCCGCCTGATCGCCCTGAACGCCGACACCGGCAAGATGTGCGAAGACTTCGGCGACAAGGGCCAGGTCGACCTCGGCGCCAATATCGGCACCTTCGCCCCGGGCGGCTACTACTCGACCTCGCCACCGGCCGTGACCCGCAACCTGGTGGTGATCGGCGGCCACGTCACCGACAACGTCTCCACCGACGAACCCAGCGGCGTGATCCGTGCCTTCGACGTGCACACCGGCAAGCTGGTGTGGAACTGGGACAGCGGCAACCCGGACGACACCACTCCGATCGCCCCGGGCAAGACCTACACCCGCAACTCGCCCAACATGTGGTCGATGTTCGCCGTCGATGAAAAACTCGGCATGCTCTACCTGCCGATGGGCAACCAGACGCCCGACCAGTTCGGTGGCGCCCGCACCCCGGATTCGGAGAAATTCAGCGCCGGCCTGACCGCCCTGGATATCGACACCGGCCATGTGCGCTGGAGCTTCCAGTTCACCCACCACGACCTGTGGGACATGGACGTGGGCGGCCAGCCGACCCTGATGGACCTGAAGACCACCGACGGCGTGAAACCCGCCGTACTGGCCTCGACCAAGCAGGGCAGCATCTACGTGCTGGACCGCAGCAACGGCAAGCCGATCGTGCCGATCAACGAAGTGCCGGTGCCCCAAGGAGCCGTCGCCGGCGACCACACCTCGCCGACGCAACCGAAGTCCGACCTCAACTTCATGCCGCCGCCCCTCAAGGAACGCGACATGTGGGGCGTGACCCCGTTCGACCAGATGCTCTGCCGGATCGACTTCAAGTCGCTGCGTTATGACGGGCCGTTCACCCCGCCATCGCTGCAGGGCTCGATCGTCTATCCCGGCAACTTCGGCGTGTTCGACTGGGGCGGTATCTCGGCGGATCCGGTGCGCCAGATCGCCTTCGTCAACCCGAGCTACATGGCCTTCCGCTCCAAGCTGATCCCGGCGGCGGACATCGCCGCCCAGGGCCCGCGCAAGAGTGAAACCGAAGGCGTGCAGCCGAACAAGGGCGCGCCTTATGGCGTCATCCTCGAAGCCCTGCTGTCGCCGATGGGCCTGCCGTGCCAGGCACCGGCCTGGGGCTATGTCGCGGCGGTCGACCTGACCACCCACAAGACGATCTGGATGCACAAGAACGGCACCGTGCGCGACAGCTCACCGGTACCGATTCCCCTGAGCATGGGCGTACCGAGCCTGGGCGGGACCTTCACCACCGCCGGTGGCGTGGCCTTCCTCAGCGGCACCCTGGACCAGTACCTGCGCGCCTATGACGTGAAAAACGGCAAGCAGCTCTGGGAAGGCCGCCTGCCTGCGGGCGCCCAGACCACACCGATGACCTACACCGGCAAGGACGGCAAGCAGTACGTGCTGGTCATGGCCGGCGGGCATGGTTCGCTGGGGACCAGACAGGGCGATTACGTGCTGGCGTACAAACTGTCCGAATAACTTCGAACAGATATATAAAAATGCGGCCATGGAAATGGCCGCTTTTTTATAAGAACAAAATCCTATCAGCCGAAGTTCTGCTCCAGAGAACCTGGTTCGATAATAAAACTTGTGAATAGGCCCCAAGGACAGTCACTGATATACAAGCAACATTTGAATTCCAGCCATTCTGTTATCCTTAAGATAGTCATACAGCCTTCCACCGACTTTATACGCTGAACCATCCGCAAACCTGACAACATCACCGGGACTTGGAACCATCCAAGTAGCAACAGTGGTGTCATCAACGGGTTCCTTGCCTTCCTCTTTTGGGAATATCCAAATTATCTTCATTTTACAGTCCCTCATGAATTTGGTTGTGATTATCCTTTAATTAACAACCCTCTCTTCCCTGAAATAAACGACTACACAGCAGCACTTTTCCCTAATGCCATGCCCCTTATTCAAGGTTAAAGAAAAGCCACTGTCTACCTGTCAGAAATGACAGTAACGACGAATGGTTCAGGCTGTTCAACGCCTGCCCCGTCAGCGGTCCACAGCAATCAGCACCAGTGACACCACCACGAATCCCACCAATATCATCAAGGCGTTGATAAACACCTGTGGATAACCCAGTTTGTCCACTTCGATAAAGGGATAGGGGTAGGAACCGACAAAGTGCCCACGCACCAGGGCATAGATGAAATAGACCAACGGATAGAGCAGCCACGGCCAGAGATCCCGCCAGTGCAATGTGCCCTTGGGCACGCAGAGCCACCAATAGATCACAAACAGTACCGGCATCACGTCGTGCAGTAATTCATCGGCCCACCACTGCAAGCCCTCTGGGCTCCAGGTCTCGCGCAACAGCAGGTTGTACGCCAGCCCGACCACCACGATGGCGGCAGCCACGCCAGTCTGGACAGTGGGTTTGAGAAAGAAGCGGCGCGGCGCCGAATCCCCCGATGTCGCCGCGCAGGTCAGCACGATCGCCACGAGGATATTGGTCAGGACCGTAAAGTAGCTGAAGAAGATATCCACCCCGCCCAGCAGGCTTTTATCGCCCTGCCAGCGCGAAGCCAGGATCAGATACAGCTGAAGCAGCAACGCGAACCACCCCAGCAGTGCCGCAATCTTCACAGCGATCCCACGTCCGTCCTGCGTTACAACCATTTCATCGCCCATGACCCTGGCTCCTTGGCTACGCGGCACCTGCGACGGCAAAGCGCGCAACCGATTGGGCGCTCATGAACAGGCGGTGTGTAGAACAGGACCCTAGAAGAACGCGAGGCAAGACTCTACTGTCAGAAATGACAGTCCTGACCAACGGCAGCCGCGCTCGTACACAGCTCCCACAAGGATCGCGGCGTGCACAAGATGTGCGCCTGACGCGGTGGTCATTGTGGAAGTGGGCCTGCCCACGAAGAGGCCCTGGAGCCCTGCACCGCCTGCCCTGACGCCTTCGCTGGCAAGCCAGCTCCCACAAGGATCGCGGCGTGCACAAGATATGCGCCTGACGCGGTACTCATTGTGGGAGTGGGCTTGCCCACGAAGGGGCCCTTGAACCCCGCACCGCCCGCCCGGACGCCTTCGCTGGCAAGCCAGCTTCCACATGGACTGCACAAGCGACCACATTGACCGCGTCAGAACCTAGTGGTCGATCACTTCACCGCGCATCGGTGCCAGCCGCGCAATCAGGCGGTTCTGCACCGGTACCGCGATCCCCTGGTCATCCATCGCCGCGATCAAGTCTTCCACCAACGCATTGAAATCGCTGCGACTGACATTCTGGCCCTTGTGGCTCTCGGCCATGGTATCCCCGGTGTACACACAAGGCCCGCCCGCCTCGACGCAGAACTGTTCCACCAGCTTGTCGCGCAGACGCTGGATATCGATCTTGCGGAAGCGCTCGGCGATTCTTCGATCCCGGGCAATGTGGATCAGCGTGCCTTCGACGATGCGGGTAATCCCGGCGCGCTCGCCGAGGTCGCGATAGAGGCTGTCATCCTTGGGCGGCTGCTGGGCACAACCGGCCAGCAGGACAATCATCGCCAGCAGTTTCAAGGCACGCATCAGAAACTCCCCTGCACGGACAGGTAAGGGCCGTTCTGGTTGTCCAGGGTGGCGATTTCACCCAGCCGGGCATAGGCCAGCACCAATGACACATGCTTGCTGGGAAAGTAGCCGACAAACAGGTCGGCCCAGTCGCTTTCCCCCGCGAACGACAGGTTGTCCGGTTTCTGCCGGTATTCCACGCCCATGGCCCAGCGCGGATTGAACAGCACCGCCACCGAACCTTCCTTGAGCACGCTACGGGTGTCGCGACGGTCGCCGCCAAAGCCCATCAACCCCAGTTCGTTGGCCCGGCTGTAGCGCACACCGCCGTTGACCAGCACGTTGTAGCCAAAGGCCGCGCCCATGAACAGGCGGCTGGCGGTCAGGTAGCCTTCGACATCCTGGTCACGCTTGGCGCCCACCAGTTCGGGAATGTCGAAGTTGGTCTGGTGCTTGTACTCCAGGCCCAGGGATACCTGCGGCAACTGGTCGTAGATCAGATCACCGAACAGGCGCACCTTGAGGCCGATGATGTCCTGTCCCAGATGATCCTCGGGCAGGTCGAGCTTGTGCACCAGCGACCCCAGGTCGAAACGCTGGCGGGCGAAGGACACTTCCACGCGGTTGTCATAGGACGCCGCGACCCCGGCCACATCCAGCCGATAGTCCGGGACATTGACCGTGGTGGCGAACGCCGTGGCGCTCCATTCGTTCTGCTCGCCGTAGCCGGTCAGGACCGCCCACGGTGTGATGCCACCACCCGCCGCGCCTTCCAGGCTGCTGGCGCCGCCGGTGGCGATCAGACGGCCGTTATCGGCCAGGGCGGCGCCCGCACCGAGACAGGCAAGACTCAACAGGCACAATGCAGGAAAACGACGTTTCATATCACTCAATGAACCATGACGGACGGTGAACTCAAAGGTAGGGCAACCCAGGCCTCGAAGGCCGTCGCGGTCAGCGGACGGCTGATCAGGTAACCCTGGGCGGTGTCGCACTGCCAACGCTCCAGCAGGCGCAGGCTGTGGGCGTACTCGACGCCTTCGGCGACCACCTTCAGCCCGAGGTTGTGGCTCATCTCGATGGTCGAGCGGACGATCACCGCGTCCTCGCTGGTTTCATCCAGGTTGCGCACGAAGGACTGGTCGATCTTCAGTTCCTGTACCGGCAGGCGTTTCAAGTGCGCCAGTGACGAGTAACCGGTGCCGAAGTCATCCACCGACAGGCTGATGCCGCACTCGCGCAAGCGGTGCAGGACCTTGAGCGCCTGCTCCGGCTCGCGCATCACCGCGCTTTCGGTGATCTCGAAGATCAGTTGTTCGGCCGGCAGGCGGTAGATCTTGAGCAACGCCGATACACGGTCGGCCAGGTCGCCGCTGAGCAGGTCGTCCGCGGAAATGTTCAACGACAGCTGCAAGCGCAAGCCACGCAGGTTCCACTCGGCGAGTTGGCGCATGCCCTCTTCGATCACCCAGCGGGTCAGCACCTGGATGCTGCCGGTGCGTTCGGCCAGCACGATGAACTCCGCCGGCGAGACCATGCCGAACTGCGGATGCTGCCAGCGCAACAAGGCTTCGGCCTGGCGCACGCGGCCCTGGCGAATATCCAGCTTGGGCTGGTAATGCAGCAGCAGTTCGCCGTTGGCCGCGGCATGGCGCAGGTCGCGGATCAGGGTGATCTGGCGGCGGTGGGCCAGGTCGCGCCCGTGTTGGTAGATCTGCAGGCGTCCGGGCATCTGCTCGGCGTCTTTCATGGCGATGGCGGCGCGCCCGAGCAGTTCTTCCGGAGCCTGGCCGTCGGCAGGAAATGCGGCGATGCCCATCCGGCAATCCAGGGCCATATCGTGACCGGCTACCCGCTGGGGCTTGAGCAGCAGTTGCTGGATCTGGTCGGCGGTGGCCACCGCGCCGTCGCTGCCGACATTCTGCAGCAGCAACAGGAACTCACCGGCGATCAGGTGGGCAACGGTATCGCCGGGGCGCAAGGCCGCTTGCAGGCGCTGGCTGACGTTCTGCAGCATCAGGTCGACGGCACCGGGTCCGCCGCTATCGTCGACCGAGCGCAGGTTGTCGATCTCCAGGTAGACCAGGGCCACGGGACGACCGGCAGCTATCGCACTGCCCAGGCGTTCCATCGCCAGCGCCCGGTTGGGCAGGCCGGTCAGGCGGTCATGCAGGGCGTTGTGCGCCAACTCCTGCTCGCGCTCGGCAATCTCGCTCTGCATGGAATTGAAGGCCGTCGCCAGCAGACCCAGTTCGTCACTGCGTTGCAACGCCAGCGGCGTCTGGTAGTCGCCCTGGCCGATCCGCTCGGCCGCTTGCGCCAGCGAGCGCACCGGCTGCGACACACTGCGGGCGAGCAACAGCGCCCCGGCCAGCGAGGCCAGCAGCGAGATCAACGCGATCAGGAGGATTTTCTGATCCAGCGGGGCGAAGGCCTGCATGGCCGCATCCAGCGGACTTTGCAGCAGCGCGATGACCTGGCTGTCGCTGCTCGCGGTACTGCTGGCGAGCATCAGCGACTGGCTCAGGAAGCTCTGGTTGAGATGCTCGGTCATCTGCAACTGGCGCCCCTGGGAGGCCTCGAGCATCAACCGGACAATGCTCGACGCCAGGGAGCCCGGCTGGGTGCTGACCAGTTCCCCGGGCTGCTGGTGATCGACGGTGAGGAACGACACTTCGAGGTTGGTCAGCGAGCGCAGTTCCGAGGCGAAGGCGTTGTCCATGGAGAAGCCCATCACCACCCGGGCGATCGGCAACGGCGCCAGCACGGGGGCTTCCACCAGCAGGTGCGGCTTGCCCTGCAACGGCACGATCAAGGTCGCCTGCTTGTTGCGGCGCGCCTCGCGCAGGGCCTGCTCATAACGGAACGGCGTGCCGTCGGGCTGGTCCGCCAGGGTACTGGCGAGGACCTTGCCGTCCATGCTCAGCAGGATCATGTCGCTGGCGTTGATGCGCTTGCCGTGGTTGATCAGCACCGAGCGGATGGTCGCCGAATCGCCGCTGGACACCGCGTCGCGAAAGCCGAAGTCGGCCGCCAGCAGTTGCACGCCGTCGCCCAGGCGCCGGCTCTGCACATCCAGCAGGCGTTCGAAGACCCGCGCGCCCACGTCCAGTTGCTCGCGTGCCTGGCTGCGCACCGCGTCGTTGGTGGCCACCTTGACGCTGAAGTACAGCGCGCCGACGACCACCAGCAACAGCAGGATCAGGACACAGGCGACCCGTGCCTGGAAACTACTGCGCAGTTTCACTGAGAGCTTTATTGAAGGCATCGCCAAAGGCACTCGGAGCTGGCGCCGACGGAGCATCTGGCGACAGTGGTTGGATCGTCAGGCTCAAGCGCTGCTTCAGGCCCGTGGCCGGCACTTCGATTTCGCCTCCCGGTTGCGGCTGCATATCCGTCACCTGAGGGTGCCAGAGCGTCACGCGGTAATGGCCGGCCGGCAGCTTGTCGAAGGCGATCCGGCCCTTCTCATCGCTGACCGCGAACCAGGGCTCATCGGTGACATAGACATAACCAAGCATCCAGTCATGGATGTTGCAACCCAGCACGACGATCCCCGGTTTGTCGAACAGCACCGGGTCCGACGGCGTGCCTTCATAGAGGCGCAGCTCGAAGCGCTTGGGCTGCGAGAACGAATAGACCTGGTGGCGGATGTTGTCGCTGTTGGGAAACCTGATCTGGGTGCCGGTGTGCACCGCCAGGACATGGGGCGCGAACTGCTTGTCGCGCTGGTCCATGTCGGCCTTGAGGGGATAGGTGGCGGCGGTGGCGTTGCCCTGCAAGGTCACCACGGCGCCCACCAGGGGCTTGCCCTGCTGATCGACCATCTCGGCCTGGAAGCCGGCGGCCTGGCTCAGGCCGCTCGACAGCAAACCGGCAACACATAGAAACAATCCAAGCAACGAGGTCGGGCGGGCCATGCAGCAACTACTCATGAGTTCGTAGGGTTAAGGATGGCCTGCCTTGGCAAAGGGTTCTGCGGTGCAGATTACCGGGCGCCGCGCAGAAGATCACGTAACAAATGCGGCCTTTAGCCACTATTTGAACCGACCCGACGAACGACCGTTACCCGGGAAAAAGTTCTACATTAAAAACAGACATGTACAAGTCTCTCCCTCGACTATCGGCCGGATTGAACAAAGCTATAGCCCCAGGCCATTGAAACCACCGTGGGCTCGCCCCATCTAACTTGCATACTCAACTGTGCAGGTGCCCCATGAGCAACCAGCAAGAATTCCCCGATCATCCGACCCAACAGGCCGACGCCGAGCGCCCCGAAGGCAGCTCCGACACCCATGCGAGCGTCGGTACCGGCCTGGCCCTGCCGGGACAGAACCTGCCGGACAAGGTCTATATCATCCCGATCCACAACCGTCCGTTCTTCCCGGCGCAGGTCCTGCCGGTCATCGTCAACGAAGAACCCTGGGCCGAAACCCTGGAACTGGTGAGCAAGTCCGAGCATCACTCCCTGGCCCTGTTCTTCGTCGATACGCCGACCGAAGACACCCGCCATTTCGACACCAAGAGCCTGCCGGAGTACGGCACCCTGGTGAAGGTTCACCATGCCAGCCGCGATGGCGGCAAATTGCAGTTCGTCGCCCAGGGCCTGACCCGCGTGCGTATCCGCACCTGGCTCAAGCACCACCGCCCGCCGTACCTGGTGGAAGTCGAATACCCGCACCAGCCGAGCGAGCCGACCGACGAGGTCAAGGCCTACGGCATGGCGCTGATCAATGCGATCAAGGAACTGCTGCCGCTCAATCCGCTGTACAGCGAAGAACTGAAGAACTACCTCAACCGCTTCAGCCCCAACGACCCGTCGCCGCTGACCGACTTCGCCGCCGCCCTGACTTCCGCTACCGGTAACGAGTTGCAGGAAGTGCTCGATTGCGTGCCGATGCTCAAGCGCATGGAAAAAGTCCTGCCGATGCTGCGCAAGGAAGTCGAGGTCGCGCGCCTGCAGAAGGAAATCTCCGCCGAGGTGAACCGCAAGATCGGCGAGCACCAGCGTGAGTTCTTCCTCAAGGAACAGCTCAAGGTCATCCAGCAGGAGCTGGGCCTGACCAAGGACGACCGCAGCGCCGATATCGAACAGTTCGAGCAGCGCTTGCAGGGCAAGGTCCTGCCGTCCCAGGCGCAGAAGCGCATCACCGAGGAAATGGCCAAGCTATCGATCCTCGAGACCGGCTCGCCGGAATACGCCGTCACCCGCAACTACCTGGAATGGGCGACGTCCGTGCCCTGGGGCGTGTACGGCGAAGACAAGCTCGACCTCAAGCATGCGCGCAAGATCCTCGATCAGCACCATGCCGGCCTGGATGACATCAAGTCGCGGATTCTCGAATTCCTCGCGGTCGGCGCCTACAAGGGCGAGATCAGCGGTTCCATCGTGTTGCTGGTGGGGCCGCCGGGCGTGGGCAAGACCAGCGTCGGCAAATCCATCGCCGAATCCCTCGGCCGACCGTTCTACCGTTTCAGCGTCGGCGGCATGCGCGACGAGGCCGAGATCAAGGGCCATCGCCGCACCTATATCGGTGCCCAGCCGGGCAAGCTGGTGCAGGCGCTGAAGGACGTCGAAGTGATGAACCCGGTGATCATGCTCGACGAGATCGACAAGATGGGCCAGAGCTTCCAGGGCGACCCGGCCTCGGCGCTGCTGGAAACCCTCGATCCGGAACAGAACGTCGACTTCCTCGACCATTACCTGGACCTGCGCCTGGACCTGTCGAAAGTGCTGTTCGTCTGCACCGCCAACACCCTGGACTCGATTCCCGGCCCGTTGCTGGACCGCATGGAAGTGATTCGCCTGTCGGGCTATATCACCGAGGAAAAACTGGCGATCGCCAAGCGCCACCTGTGGCCCAAGCAGCTGGAGAAGGCCGGCGTGGCGAAAAGCAGCCTGTCCATCAGCGACAGCGCCCTGCGCGCAGTGATCGACGGTTATGCCCGCGAAGCCGGCGTGCGCCAGCTGGAAAAACAGCTGGGCAAGCTGGTGCGCAAGTCGGTGGTCAAGCTGCTGGATGCGCCGGACAGCACGATCAAGATCGGCAACAAGGACCTCGAAGCGTCCCTCGGCATGCCGGTGTTCCGCAACGAGCAGGTGCTGAGCGGCACCGGTGTGATCACCGGCCTGGCCTGGACCAGCATGGGCGGCGCGACCCTGCCGATCGAAGCGACGCGGATCCATACCCTCAATCGCGGCTTCAAGCTGACCGGGCAGTTGGGCGAGGTGATGAAGGAGTCGGCGGAGATCGCCTACAGCTACGTCAGTTCCAACCTCAAGCAGTTCGGGGGTGATCCGCGGTTCTTCGACGAGGCCTTTGTCCACCTGCACGTGCCGGAAGGCGCCACGCCGAAGGATGGCCCGAGTGCCGGGGTGACCATGGCCAGCGCCCTGCTCTCCCTGGCCCGCAACCAGCCGCCGAAGAAAGGCGTGGCCATGACCGGCGAACTGACCCTGACCGGGCACGTACTGCCGATTGGCGGCGTGCGCGAGAAAGTGATCGCGGCGCGTCGGCAGAAGATTCACGAACTGATCCTGCCGGAACCGAACCGGGGCAACTTCGAGGAATTGCCGGACTACCTGAAGGAAGGCATCACCGTGCATTTCGCCAAGCGTTTCGCCGATGTGGCGAAGGTATTGTTCTGAGGGCGGCAAAGCGGACGCAGAGCGTCCAGTGAGACATTCCCACGCAGAGCGTGGGAACGATCAGGTATCGGTGCGAAACTTGGAGCCGATGATCGCTCCCATGCTCCGCGTGGGTGCGCAGCCCGTGACGCTCCGCGTCACAAACCGGGAGCGGACGCAGAGCGTCTAGTGAGGCATTCCCACGCAGAGCGTGGGAACGCTCAGGTATCGGTGCGAAACTTGGAGCCGATGATCGCTCCCACGCTCCGCGTGGGTGCGCAGCCCGTGACGCTCCGCGTCACAAACCGGGAGCGGACGCAGAGCGTCCAGTGAGGCATTCCCACGCAGAGCGTGGGAACGATCAGATGCCCGAGGCAATGGCAGCGGGCGAATCTTGGGTTATGCTCCGTCATCGCTGTAATGATTGGAGACACTATGACCCCGATTCGCCTGATGCTTGCGTCAAGCCTTGTGCTACTGACCGCCTGCGCGCAGCAACCCCGCCAGAACGTCACGGTGGAAAACCAGCGTGAATGCCCGATGCAGCTCAAGACCGGGCAGAACATGATCCTCAGCCTGCCGAGCAATCCCACCACCGGTTATCGCTGGGCCATCCAGGACTCCGCCGGTGGCGTGCTGAAAAGCCTGGGACCGGAGGTCTATCGCAATCCGCAGAACAGTGATGTGATCGGCGCCGCCGGGCAATCGACCTGGCGCTTCCAGGC
This sequence comes from Pseudomonas sp. Ost2, assembly GCF_018326065.1. Taxonomy (NCBI): domain Bacteria; kingdom Pseudomonadati; phylum Pseudomonadota; class Gammaproteobacteria; order Pseudomonadales; family Pseudomonadaceae; genus Pseudomonas; species Pseudomonas sp. Ost2. Next base: position 6,022,996 of record NZ_AP021904.1, read on the forward strand.
CTTCGCCGCCGGCACCGGGCGTCTGCGCCTGACCTATCAGCAGCCCTGGGAACCGGAAGTCCCGCCCGTGCAAAGCTTCGACTGCCCGATCGTGGTGAACTGACATGCCCTGGCTGATTCTCGCCCTGATGGGCGCGGGAACCTTTCTCTACGGCCTGAGCACCCACGCAACCCTGCTGTGCCTGTTGGTCAAACCCCTTCCGGTACTGGCACTGCTGGGCTGGCTGCATGATGCCCAGCCAACCGATTACCGGCGCTGGATCAGCCTGGGACTGATTTTTTCCCTGGTGGGGGATGTGCTGCTGGCGTGGCCCGGCGATCTCTTCATTTTCGGCCTCGGCGCTTTCCTGTGCGCTCACCTGAGCTACCTGAAAGCCTATTTCAGCGATTGCCGCCGCCCGGCGCTTGTCGCCCTGGTGCTGGCCCTGATAGCCGGTGCAAGCTTGTTGAGCATCCTGATCGCCCATGGCCTGGGCCCATTGCTGGTGCCGGTGGTGATCTATGCCCTGGTGATCAGTGCCATGCTGTGGCGGGCCCTGGCCCGCTTGGGCAGCGAGGTGCCCAGACGCTCGGCGCTGCTGGCGGCGGCGGGCGCAGTATCGTTTGTGTTTTCCGATACGCTGATCGGGATCAACCGGTTCGTGGTGGCATTCGAAGCCGCGCCCTACTTGCTGATCATCACCTACTGGCTGGGCCAGTGGGGAATCACGGCCTCGGCTTTCTCAGTCGCGTCCCGACGTGCGACAGTACATTTGCCATGAACGCCGAAAGTAGCCGCGCCTTAAAGTAGCCGCGTCTTATAGTCGATACCGCGAGCCCTATATCGAGAAAACGTCTAGGAACCTGTCATTTCTGACAGTAGATCGCCCTTGTCCACGGCTCATATGCTTGAGCTCATCCTGCAGACGATTGGGTATGCAGGCGACTGAGGGACTGGATCATGAATACCTACAAGGCAACCACTGGCACCTTCACCGCGACGGTTAACGGTGTTGCAAACTTCAACGCAGACCTGCTCTATCTGACACTGCACCACACCATCGAGATAAGCGGCATACAGGAAAGCGAGAACAGCCCCGTACGAACCATTCTGATCGGCTTGCTGCCTGACGTCCAAAACGGCACCTATACCTTTAATGTCGACCCTGAACTCACGCGACTGGGCGCCATCGCCTCGGCATCGGGCTGGTATGTCACCGATAGCGGCACGGTGACCGTCAATTTTGATCGTGATGCCGATCACTACAGGGGCCAGGTCGAGATTCTGGCATACGAACTGGTGAGCGGCGACGAACTCCGGGTCAAGGGTGATTTCGACCTTCACGGTATCACCCTGGTACGCAGGCATCGGCACTAGTCAGGCAGGGCATCGACCACTTGTGGTTTGACGTGGAAGTGGTCGATTCAAGGTGACGACGTCCACGGCAGCGCTTTATCCGACAAACCGCGCATCCCGGCGCCAACTTGGCTAAAATGCCGACCCTTTTTCCCGATCGTCGCCGGAACCGCCGTGAGCAAAGAACCCGACCGCCTTTTCGCCCAGCCCCTGGCCCAGGTGCCGGACTTCGCCTTCAACGAAGACGTGGTGCGGGTGTTCCCGGACATGATCAAGCGTTCGGTGCCCGGCTACCCGACCATTGTCGAAAACCTCGGCGTGCTCGCCGCGCAGTTCGCTCAGCCGGGCAGCGTGCTCTATGACCTGGGCAGTTCCCTCGGCGCGGTGACCCAGGCCCTGCGCCGGCACGTGCGCACCGACGGCTGCCGGGTGATCGCCGTGGACAACTCCAGCGCCATGGTCGAACGCTGCCGCGAGTACCTCAACGGCCAGGATTCGATGTTCCAGGAGCTGCTGCCGGTGGACGTGGTCGAAGGCGATATCCTCGCCCTGGACTTCAAGCCCGCCTCGGTGGTGGCGCTGAATTTCACCCTGCAATTCATCGCCCCCGAGCAACGCCTCGCCCTGCTCGGCCGGATCCGCCAGGCCCTGCTGCCCGGCGGTGCGCTGATCCTGTCGGAAAAACTGCGCTTCAATGATGCCCGGGAGCATGCGCTGCTCACCGACCTGCATATCGCCTTCAAGCGCGCCAACGGCTACAGCGAACTGGAAATCGCCCAGAAACGCAGTGCCATCGAAAACGTCATGAAGCCCGACAGCCTCGAAGCACACCGCGAACGCCTGCTGGCGGCGGGTTTCTCGAAAGTCGTGCCGTGGTTCCAGTGTCTTAACTTTGCCTCGTTGATTGCCCTGCCATGATTGATCTGTCACCCCTCGCCCGCCGCCTGGCGCATACCCCGCTGGCCGACTGGGCCAACGGCTTGCAGGCCCGACTCGATACCCGGATGGAGAAAGGCCATGGCGACCTGGAGCGCTGGCAGAGTGCGCTCGACGCCTTGCCGAAGATCCAGCCGAGCCACGTCGACCTGCTCAACGGGCTGACCCTCGACAGCGACTGCGACGACGCCACGCGCGTGCAGATGCGCACCGCCCTGATGGGCCTGAGTCCATGGCGCAAGGGCCCGTTCGACCTGTTCGGCGTGCATGTCGACACCGAATGGCGTTCGGACTGGAAATGGTCGCGGGTCGCCCCGCACCTGGACCTCAAGGGCAAGCGCATCCTCGATGTCGGCTGCGGCAACGGCTACTACATGTGGCGCATGCTCGGCGCCGGTGCCGACACGGTGATCGGGGTCGACCCGAACTGGCTGTTCTTCTGTCAGTTCCAGGCGGTCCAGCGCTACCTGTCGCAGCCCGCGGCGTGGCACCTGCCATTCCCCTTCGAGGACTTGCCGGCCAACCTGGAAGGTTTCGACACGGTGTTTTCCATGGGCGTCTTCTACCATCGGCGCTCGCCCATCGAACACCTGCTGGCGCTCAAGGACTGCCTGGTCAAGGGCGGCGAACTGGTGCTGGAAACCCTGGTGGTGGAAGGCGACGCGAACCAGGTACTGGTGCCGGAGGATCGTTATGCACAGATGCGCAATGTCTGGTTCCTGCCCTCGGTGCCGGCGCTGGAGCGCTGGTTGCGGCGTGCCGGATTCAGCGATGTGCGTTGCGTGGATGTGAGCGTGACCACGGTGCAGGAGCAGCGCGGTACCGAGTGGATGAAGTACCAGTCACTGAGCGACTTCCTCGACCCCGAAGATCACGGCAAGACCATCGAAGGGCTGCCAGCGCCGATGCGCGCGGTGATCGTCGCCCGCAAATAGACGAAACTGCACAGCGTCTGGCAAGCCCGGCTCCAGCAAGGGACCTTGCATGGTCAGGGTTTGCCGCGGCGGGCCTTGAAGAACTCGCTGAGGATCGCCCCGCACTCCTGCGCCAATACCCCGCCTTCGAACAGCACCCGGTGATTGAGAAAATCCTGGGTGAAGAACTGCCCCTGGCTCTGCACGATTCCCGCCTTGGGCTCCAGCGCGCCATAGACCACCCGGGCGATGCGCGAATGCACGATCAGCCCGGCGCACATGCTGCACGGCTCCAGGGTCACGTAGAGGGTGCTGCCCGGCAGACGGTAGTTGCTCGCCGCCTGGGCCGCCGCCCGGATGGCGACCATCTCGGCATGGGCGCTGGGATCGCTGCCACTGATCGGGCAGTTGAAGCCGCGCCCGATGATCTCGCCGTCCTGGACCAGCACCGCGCCCACCGGCACCTCGCCCAGCGCAGCGCCCTCGGCCGCCAGCAGCAGGGCCTCGCGCATGAAATCCTGGTCACGGCTGCGATCGATGATCGCGGCAGGGCGAATCTGGCGCATCACGCCACCTCGATGGCGGCCATCAGGCCGGTTTCCATGTGGTCGATCACATGGCAATGGAACATCCACACCCCCGGATTATCCGCCACCAGGGCCACCCGCGCGCGCTCGTTCTTGCCCAGCAGGTAGGTATCGGTGAAGTACGGGGTGATCGTCTTGCGATTAGAGGCAATGACCTTGAAGCTCATGCCGTGCAAGTGGATCGGATGCTGATACTGGGTCATGTTCTTCAATTCGAAAATGTAGCTCTTGCCCTTCTCCAGCTTGGCGATGGGCCGGTCGGCGCAGGTCTTGTCCGTGATGTCCCAGGCCTTGCCGTTGATCTGCCAGAGGCTTGGCGGGCGGCCATTATCGACATTCACCGAGACCGAGCCAACCCATTCGAAATTGAAGTTGAGCTTCTCGGCATTCGCCAGGTCCGGTTCGGCGATCGGGTTGGCCGGCAGCGCCGCCGGCCACTCGGTCGGGGCGTCGGCGTTGGCCACCGAACGGAAGGTGCCGAGCCGCACCGGGCCATTGCGCAGGGACAGTTCCTCGCCCGCCGCCGGGGCCTTGATCGCCAGGCAGATGCGCATGCCCGGCCCAAGCCAGTATTCCTTGCCCAGGGGGCGTGGGGCCACGGGGTTGCCGTCCAGGGCATAGATCTGCGCTTCGGCGCCCGGGATATTGATGCGGTAGGTCAGGGTGTTATCGAGGTTGAGCAGGCGCACGCGGGTGATCTGCCCGGCCGGCAGGTCGACCACGGCCTGCGGCGTGCCATTGATGGTCGCCAGTCGTCCGGCCGTGCCGCCCCGCGCCGCTTCCCGGGGGATGCTGAAGGGCACGAACGCGCCTTCTTCATCGACATGCCAGCTTTTCAGGCTGAGGGTGCGCTCGTAGCGAAAACCGGTGGGCTCGCGCTCCTCGACGATCAACGGACCGACCAGCCCGCGACCCAGTTCCTCGCTGCTGTTGACGTGGGGGTGGTACCAGTAGCTGCCGGCATCCGGCACGCGGAACTTGTAGTCGAAATACTCGCCCGGCAATACCGGCAGTTGCGACACGTAGGGCACCCCGTCCATTTCCAGCGGCAGGCGGATGCCGTGCCAGTGAATGGTGGTGGCGACCGGCAGGTGGTTGATGAACCGCACCCGCAGCCACTCGCCCTGACGGACCCGCAGCTCGGTGCCCGGGGCCGAGGGACCGAAGGCCCAGGCCGGGGTCTGGTGCCCGGCCACCAGCTCGACATCCAGCGGCGCGGCGATCAATTCGTAGTCATGACCGGCCTCGGCGTCGGCCCTCTTCCCCAGCCAGTACCGCGATGCACCGCCGGCGCCCACGCCTACCACTGCCAGACCGACCAGGCCACCGAGTATTTGCCGACGGGAAAAAGACATGAACCCAACCACCTCACCGAATCAACCGCGGGCCCGGAGCCCACAAAAGGCGAATACGATACACCCGCAGTTGAGAAACAGTAAGGGCGGGGTGGCGATGGGCCGCAGCCGTGTTGGGTCAGTGAGGCCCTGTTTGCTGGCAAGCCAGCTCCCACAGGTATCCCGTCATCAACAAACCTGGAGTACCACGCGAACCTTGTGGGAGCCGGCTTGCCGGCGAAGACGTCAGTCCAGCCCCACTAGTAAATGCACCACGCCACCGGGCAATGTCATCACTCCAGGCACGCCGGCCGCCCGCAGGGCCTGTTGATCGAGGCGGGTCGCATCCTGCAACTCGACCCGCAACCGTGTCAGCGCCACCCGCTGCCGGGACTTGAGATTGGCTGCTCCACCCAGGGCCGCCAGGATCGGCGCGGCCAGTTCCTCCTGCGGAGCCGCCGCACTGGCGAGCGTCGACCGGTCTTCCACCAGATCCGGGGTCAGGGCCTTCCAGAACGCCCGCTTCAATGTATCGAACATGTTCAGTTCTCCAGGACCGGCGCGGCCGCCGTTGCTTGTTGATGAAGGCGCAGCAGCTCGCGGACCTGTTCCGCGCTTTCCTGGCCGAGAATCCGTTGTGCCAGGACCTGGCACTCATCCAGGTTGACCTCGCGTATCGCCGCCTTGATCGACGGGATCAACGGCACGCTGACCGACAACTCATCCACACCCAGCCCCAGCAGGGCCGGCACCGCCAGCGCCTCGGAGGCCAGCGCGCCGCAAACCCCGACCCACTTGCCATGGGCATGGGCGGCCTTGACGGTGGTGGCGATCAGGCGCAGCACCGCCGGATGCAGGCTGTCGGCCTGGCTCGCCAGCTGCGGATGATCACGGTCCATCGCCAGGGTGTACTGCGTCAGGTCGTTGGTGCCGACGGAGAAGAAATCCACTTCCGGGGCAAACAGGTCGGCCATCAGGGCCGCCGAAGGCACCTCGATCATGATCCCCAGTTTCGGCAGTTCGCCCAGCCCCAATGCACGCGCTTCCTCGACCAGGAACTGCCGGGCCTGACGCAATTCGGACAACTGGGTGATCATCGGCAGCATGATGTGCAGCCGGGTCTGCCCGGCGCAGGCGAGGATCGCCCGCAATTGCTGGCGCAGCAGTTCAGGACGCTGCAGACACAGGCGAATGCCGCGCATGCCGAGGAACGGGTTGGCCTCGCTGTCCATCGGCACATAGGCCAGCGGTTTGTCACCGCCGACATCGAGGGTGCGCACCACCAGGTTGCGTTCCGGCCCCAGCGCCCGGGCGATCGCCGAATAGGTCGCGCCCTGTTCCTCGATACTCGGCGCACTGCTGCGATCGAGATAGAGAAACTCCGAGCGCAGCAAACCGACGCCTTCACCGCCCAGGGTCAGCGACTGCTCCACTTCTTCCAGGGAAGCGACGTTGGCCGTCACCTCGACATGATGGCCATCGCGGGTACGCGCGGCCTGGTGCGATTGCTCGGTTTCGCGCTGGCGACGCTGGCGCTGTTGCTGGCGCTTGACCAGCAACTGCTGGACGTCCGCCTCCTCGGGCTTGAGGTGCAGTTGCCCAAGGTCGGCATCCAGCAGCACCTGGGTACCGCTGGCAATGTTCAGCACCTGCGCCGGCAACCCGCACAACGCCGGCAGGCCAAAGGCCCGGGCGAGGATCGCGACATGGCTGGTGGCCCCACCGCCGACCGTGGCGAAACCCAGCACCTTGCGGGTATCGAGCCCGGCGGTCTGCGAGGGCGTCAGCTGGTCGGCGATCAGGATCGCATCGTCCGGCAACTCCGCCGCCTGTTCCTGGACACCCAGGATCAAGCGAAGCACACGCTGGCCGACATCCATCAGGTCCAGGGCCCGCTCGGCGAGCAGTTCGCTGCCGAGGCGCTTGAACAGGGCCGCGGTCTCTTCGGTGGCCGCACGCCAGGCGAAGGCCGCGCTCTTGCCCTGGACCACCAGCAACTGGGCCTGTTCCAGCAGGCTCGGGTCTTCCAGCAGCTCCTGGTGGGCCCGGAAAATCTGCGCCTGGGCGCTGCCGACCGCATTGTCCTGCAAGGTCTGCAGGGCCAGGGTCGCCTCCGTCAAGGCGCGTTCGAGGGTGGCCCGCTCGTGAGCCTCGCCGGCACCGGCTTCCTGGATATTCAGGACCTGCTCGGAGACCTGCACCACCTTGCCGAAGGCCGAGCCCGGTGAAGCGCAGACGCCCCGCAACAGGGTCGCGGACGACGCCTCGGGAGCCTCGAAGGTTTCCCCGGCGGTTTCGGCCGCGGTGGTTTCGCCACAGCCTTCGGTGATCAGCGCAGTCAGCGCATCGAGGGCAGCCTGGGCATCCTCGCCGACGGCACTGACCTGCAGTACATCGCCCTGGACAGTCTGCAAGGCCATGATCGCCACCAGCGACTTGGCATTGGCGCTGTCCTGGCGTTTGTGCAGATGGATGCTGGCGGCAAAACCTTTCGCCGCCTGGGCCAGCACCGCCGCCGGCCGGGCATGCAGGCCATTGGCATTGGGCAGGCTCAGGGGCCGGGAGAACAACGCCTCGCCCTCTTCTTCCACGGCCCCGACGCTGCTCGTCTGCGCCGGGCTCAAGCTCAGCAGCGGCTGGCCACTTTCGACCAGGCCGTCGTCGGGCACCAGCAGGGTAAAGGGCTCACCGCTGACCACCAGCACCAGGGTCAGCAGGCTGCGGGCATGCAGCACCAGATAGTCCGCATCGAACTCGATCAGTACCTGCCCGGCCTGCACCTGCTCGCCTTCGCGAACCCGCGCGGTGAAGCCCTTGCCCGCCAGGTTCACGGTATCCAGGCCGATATGCATCAGCACCTGCACGCCACGCTCATCGGTGATGCTGATGGCATGCCCGCTGTCCTGGACATTGCTGATCACCCCGGCCAGCGGTGCACAGAGCACGCTGGAGGTCGGATCGATGCACAGGCCATCACCGATCAGGCGACTGGAAAACACCGGATCGGGGACCCGGTCCAGCGGCATCAGCAGCCCTGACAGCGGCGCCAGCAGTTCCAGGGAAGGGGTTGCGGTCATGACATCACCTTTTATCGTTGTTCTTTGAAACGCCGGCAGAGCAACTGCCCCGCCAGCATGGACTTATTTCCACCAGTACTCGACCTGCACGCCGAAGTTGGCGCCATTGAGCGCGTTGCCGAAAGCGCCGGTATCCGACAGCGCGGAGCCCGCCGCCAACTCGTTGGCCGCCCGCTGCGCCGCCTTGTTCCAGCTGGCGTAGGTGTAGTAGAGACGGACCTCGGGACGCGCCCAGAAATCCGGGCCCTTGGGTGACCAGGTCGGCGCGAAGGTAAACTTGCTGAGCTTACGGGTACCGCCCGGTGCCTCGACCTGATCGTGGCCCAGTTCGGTGACCAGCTTGAATTGTTCGGTGATGGCGTAGGAAGGACGCACGCCGAGGGACATCCAGGTCTGATCCTGGCCATCGGGACGAATATCCTTCTGATAGACCGCCTCGACCTGCCCGCCAAAACGCGGCGTCACCTGCCAGTCGAAGAACTCCACGGCACGGTAGCTCTTGTTGCTGGTATCCAGGTGCGGATCGCCGGTGTAGCCCAGGCCGGTGCCCGGCCCCTCGCCGTATTGCAGGGCGAACTTGTTCTTGCCGCCGAGGAAGTTCTTCTGCACATGCTGCGCGGTGATCGCCCAGCCCTGGTGGGTATCGCGACGCTGGGGCGCATCGATGTAGCTGAAGCCGAATTCCAGCTCGCCATCGGTATTGGTCTTGAAGCCGGCGACGTTGAAGTCATGGCGATTGATATAGTCCTTCTGGTACAGGTTGTCCTTGCGCGAAAAGGCATAGCTGTACTTCAGGTCGCCGATCAGCACATCCTCGATACCACCGCCGGTGGCGCTCTGGTTCCAGTAGTAGAAGTCGGAGATGTGGATATCGTTTCGCTTGTAGTAACGACGCCCCGCCCACAGGGAACCACCATTGAGCGAGGGCATGTTCGACCATTGCGCATACATCTGCGGCATGCGCGCCGAACCGTGGTCATCGCCCTGGAAACGCAGGTCGCGATCGTACTTGTTATAGAGCGATGCCATGGCATCGACACTGAATACCGAGCCATCGTCGAGGGTCAGCAGATCCTGACGCAGCTCCAGCTCCGCGTATTGCTCACACTCGTTGCCGAGGCGGTATTTGGCCTGCGCCCCCGGTAACTGGAAACAGCTTTGCGAACTGCTGTTGACCGAGCTCCCCAACCCGCTGCGCAAGTACCCGGCGAACTCCAGGGCCTGGGCCGAGAACGGCAGGCCCAGGCAGACGCAGGACACCACAAGGTTTCGATTTATTATTGTTTTCATGAACCACCCCATTATTTTTATTGTGATCAATGCTCGATTGTCGGGCGCAGCCTCCCCGCGCACGATGTGATGCGAACTGCGTTGTACGAACGATATTTCCTATTTTTCTGACAGATGCAGCGCAAAAGACTCATAGGGCCGCAGGAACAATTCGCGACCGCGCGCGGGACAATCCTGATAGTTGCTGATCACCAGGCGCTGCTCCTGCCCCTGGCTGAAGACCCCTTCCGGCAGTTGAACCTCACAGCTGTCGGCATAGAAGTTGTTGACGATCAGCAGGCGCTCGCCCTGCCCTTCGCGCACATAGGCCCAGACCCGCGGGTGCTCGGGCAGCAACTGGCGATAGACCCCTTCGACCATCAGCGCTTCGGTACGGCGCAAGGCCACCAGGCTGCGGTAGTGGTGCAGGACCGAATCCGGGTCGTCGAGTTGTTGTTCGACGTTGATCTGCGCCGCATTCGCAGGCACGCCGATCCATGGCTGCACCGAACTGAAACCGGCGTTCGGGCCGGCGCTCCACTGCATCGGCGTACGGCCGTTGTCGCGGGACTTCTGCATGATCGCCGCCATGCTCTGCGCTTCGGACTCGCCGGCTTCACGCTTGATGCGGTAGATATTCAGGGTCTCGACATCGCGGTACTGATCGATGTGGTCGAACCCGGGATCGGTCATGCCCAGTTCTTCACCCTGGTAGATGTAGGGCGTGCCCTGGAGAAAGTGCAGCGCGGTGGCGAGCATCTTCGCCGAGACCGTGCGGTACTCGCCGTCATCGCCAAAGCGCGAGACCACCCGCGGCTGATCGTGGTTACACCAGAACAGGGCATTCCAGCCGCCTCCGGCCTGCATGCCGACCTGCCAGTCGGACAGGATGCGCTTGAGCTGGAGGAAATCGAAGTCGGCGTGCACCCACTTTTCCATGTTCGGGTAATCGACCTTCAGGTGATGGAAGTTGAAGGTCATCGACAACTCGTCCGACTCCGGACGCGAATAACGGATGCAATGCTCCAGGCTGGTGGAGGACATTTCGCCGACATTGATCAGGTCATGGCCGGCAAACACTTCCCGGTGCATTTCCTGCAGGTATTCATGGACGTTCGGGCCATCGGTGTAGAAACGCCGACCGTCCGTGGCGTCCTCGGGAAAGTCCGCCGGCTTGGAGATCAGGTTGATCACGTCGAGGCGGAAACCGCCGACGCCCTTGTCGCGCCAGAAGCGCATCATCTTGAAGACTTCCTGGCGCACCTTGGGGTTGTCCCAGTTGAGGTCGGCCTGGGTGTGGTCGAACAGATGCAGGAAATACTGGCCGGTTTGCGCCTCGTACTCCCAGGCATTGCCGCCGAACTTGGACTGCCAGTTGTTCGGCTGGTCGCGCCAGATGTAGAAATCGCGGTACGGGTTGTCCAGGCTGCTGCGGGCCTGCTGGAACCAGGCGTGCTCGATGGATGTGTGGTTGACCACGATATCGAGCATCAGCTTGATGCCGCGCTTGCCGGCCTCGGCGATCAGCAACTCGCAATCGGCCATGGTCCCGTAGCTCGGGTCGATGGCGTAGTAGTCGCTGATGTCGTAGCCGTTGTCACGCTGTGGCGAACGCAGGAACGGGGTGATCCACAGGCAGTCGACGCCCAGCCACTTCAGGTAGTCGAGCTTGTCGACCACCCCCAGCAGATCGCCGGTGGCCTGGCCTGCATGGCTATGAAAGCTCTTCGGGTAGATCTGGTAGATCACCGAACGTTGCCAGTCTTGCATGGGGAATTCCCTTATCTTCAGAGCGTGTAATCAGTAGGGTTCGGAGCGGGCCGGCACGATCAGGCGACGCGATAGCCAGGGCGGACGATCTTCATGCTCAACCCGCAGGTGAGGACGAAGGGCACGACAATCGCGACCACCATGCCGACGACGAACATCGGGATGAACTGTGGAATGATCGAGATGAAACCCGGCAGGCCGCCGACGCCGATGGCCGAGGCCAGCACCTTGTTCAGCGAAAGGAACACGCTGGCGAGCGCCGAACCGATCAGCGCGGCGTAGAACGGGAACTTGTAGCGCAGGTTGACGCCGAACATCGCCGGTTCCGTGATGCCGAAGTAGGCGGAGATCGCCGAGGTCGAGGCCATGCTGCGGTCGCGGGCATTGCGGCTCATGTAGAACACCGCGAGGGCAGCGCTGCCCTGGGCCAGGTTGGACATGACGATCATCGGCCAGATGAAGGTGCCGCCGTGGCCCGAGATCAGTTGCAGGTCAACCGCGAGGAACATGTGGTGCATGCCGGTGATCACCAGCGGCGCATAGAGCAGGCCGAAGATCGCGCCGCCGAGTGCCGGGGCCACATCGAACAGCCAGACCACGCCTTCGGTGATCAGGATACCCAGGTGACGGGTGACCGGGCCGATGATCGCCAGGGCCAGGACACCGGTGACGACGATGGTGGTGATCGGTACCACGAGCAGTTGAATGGCATTCGGCACCCGCGCCCGCAGCCATTTCTCGATCACGCTCATGACATAGGCGGCCATCAGGATCGGCAGGATCTGCCCCTGGTAACCGACTTTCTCGATGCGGAACCAACCGAAGATATCGAAGTACGGCAGGCTCTGGCCGTCCAGGCCGGCGACCGCCTTGCCATAGTTCCAGGCGTTGAGCAGGTCCGGGTGGACCAGCATCAGGCCGAGGACGATACCGAGGATCTCGCTGCCGCCAAAGCGCTTGGCCGCCGACCAGCCGACCAGGGCCGGCAGGAACACGAAGGAGGTGTTGGCCATGAGGTTGATCAGGCTCCACAGGCCGTCCAGCGACGGGTAGGCCTCGAGCAGCGTCTTGCCATCGATGAACATGCCCTTGGCGCCCATGAGGTTGTTCACCCCCATCAGCAGGCCGGCAATGATCAGCGCCGGCAGGATCGGCATGAACACATCGGAGAACACCCGCACCAGGCGTTGCATGGCGTTGGTCTTGTCCGCGCCCTTCTGCTTGACGTCGGCAATGGTCGATACCGCCAGGCCCGTGAGCTCGCGCAAGGCGGCGTAGACCTTTTCCACTTCGCCCGGACCGATGACGACCTGGAACAGGCCACCGGTAAAGAACGAACCCTTGACCAGGTCGATGCCGGACAAGGTGGCCTTGTCGACTTTACTCGGGTCCTTGAGCGCCAGCCGCAGGCGGGTGACACAGTGAGCGGCCTGCTCGAGGTTTTCAGCACCACCGAGGCTCTGCAGCAGCTCGCGGGCGATATTCGGATAGTCGTGGCTCATGCTTTTTCTTCCGCTGTTTCTTGTTATTGGAAATGGTTGGCAGCACACAGAAACAAAAAATACTCGTCTGTACGAGTTAAAGCAACAACTCGTCTGTACGAGTTGAGCGTTTCTTGGTAAATGATCCGACAAATGGACAAACCCTCGACCTGCCCTTAAGGTTCCATGCCTTGGGACACCACGCCCGCTACGCTATTAGTCGGCGACTTCCGATCCAGAGCGAACACCATGAGCAAATACAACCAGATCTACAGCGATCTGCTTGCCAGCATCACCACCGAGCAGTTGGAGAAAGGCGCCCGGCTGCCTTCGGAAACCGAACTGATGGACAGCTACCAGGCCAGTCGCGGCACGGTGCGCAAGGCCATCGAGCAATTGCAGGAACGCGGGTTTGCCCAGAAGATCCATGGCAAGGGCACCTTCGTGCTGTCACGCAGCCCGATCGAATTCCAGCTCGGCGGCATCGTCAGCTTCCAGGAAGCCCATTCGAGCATGGGCAGCAATATCGGCACCGAAGTGGTGGAGTTCAGCGAAATCCCGCTGGCCGGCGCCCTGCAGGAGCGCCTGCAGGCCGAGCCCGGCAGCCTGGTGATCCGCATCAAGCGGGTGCGACGCATTGATGGCAAGCGGATCATCCTCGACATCAACCATTTCGTCGCCGACCTGATTCCCGGCCTGACCCGGGACATTGCCGAGCACTCGATCTACGCCTATATCGAGCAGACCCTGCAACTGAGCATCAGTTTCGCCCAGCGCACCATCGAAGCGGCGCGCTGCAGCAAGGACGACCAGCAGCACCTGGACCTGGACGGCGCCAGCCACGTGATCGTGGTGAAGAACCAGACCTTCCTCCAGGACGGCCGGCAATTCGAATACACCGAGTCGCGGCATACCCTGGACAAGTTCTACTTCTCCGACGTCGCCCGACGCTGATACGAACCGGGCAGCCAGGTCCTGACGGTGTGGTGGCCCTGTTGGGCCCTTCAGGGCAGCGGACAGAGAACTCACACCTTGGAAAGATCGCTCGTCCACTGCGCCAGGAAGTCCGTGATCTTTTCCTCGACGCGACTCGCGATGGTTGGCAATCGCAGCAACGGTATACCGCTCTTGCTCAAAATGCTGTTTTTCAACTCGTCCCGTGCAGCCTGGAGTACCGTGTCGTGGTAACCGCCATCGACCTCGATGACACCTAACGGTGTTTTTCCCACTTTGAAATAGAGCACAAAGTCGCAGCTGGCACGATTCGCCATGAAAAGCCGCTCTGCGGGCGTCAGTGCCTGGTTATCCAATGAAACCAGCTGATTCAGGCGAATCTGGGAGTGGAATGTCATTGCCCGACAGGACTCCCGAGATAAAGCTTCACGCAGTAGTTGCGCCACGATCTGCTCGGATTTGTATCGTGAATCGTTTGGCCGCAGCCGGGAGTTGAGCTTCTCAAGCGATTGATCGTATTCCTTGTAGAGCAGATCAAAAGCCGAAATGAGAAGGGATCGGTGAATCTGTTGCTCCCCGGCGTAATACTCCATGTAGCGCACCAGGGCAGCGATATGACCGTTACCTCCGAATACATCGTCACCGGTCACCAGGGTGAAACGGTTCCTGGCTCTCGATACCGCCACATTGACCAGATGAGGATCATCCACGAAAGCAAGGCTTCTCTGGCTGAACTGTTTCTTGTCCAGCACGGTGGAGAAGACGATTTCATCGCACTCACGCCCCTGAAACTTGTGCACGGTGTTTTTTACGAAATCCGCCGGCAGATGCGTCTCTGAAAGAGAAACCTGTGCCCTGTAAGGTGCAATGAATCCCCTGCTGCTTTCAGCGTCCCACTCACTTTCGCCATCCCACTTCAGCATCTCGAGCACTGACTCCATCTCTCTGAAATTGGCATTTCTTCGCGTGTGATTGCCCTTACCGGTGACGAGCAACTGCAATGGTTTCTCACCCGAGTCGCGGGTCATTGGAATCAGTTGGTTGTCGTAGAACTGCTGGTTGCAGAACTGGATGATCCTGGGATGGCAGCGATAATGTTCCTTGAGCAGTGTCATTGGAACCGTGTCGCTGAAAACACTGACGCACGAATCAAGCAGGCTGTATTTTTCGCAATCATAGGCATCGACGGGCGCGGCGATGCCCAGTTTCGCCGGGATGTGCGGCAGTTGCTTGCGGTCCCCAACGACGATGAGATTTCTGGCGCAACCCAACGCCAGTATTCCCGGCACGATATCCTGCTGTGAGGCCTCGTCGATGATGACATAGTCGAGAAGCGCCCCACGACCGATCGAGTTGATGATGGAATGCGTACTGCTACCCAGGATCGGGTAGCGTTTCAGGAATTTATCGAATTTTTTCCGATAGTTTTCCATGTCAAATGCTTCGTGGGCAGTGGCATGCTGCTGGAGATGTTGTTTCAGATGTGCCATCGAAGCGCAGGTCAACTCGTCCAGCAACGCCTTGAACTTACCGCGCTCCAATACTTCCCGGCAGCTCGCCAATTCAGACTTTTTATCCTGTAGTGCCTTCTCGTAGAAATGCAGTTGCAAGGAATAGATCAGGGACTGGCGCTTGTCCCAATTGTCAAAAGGCTTCATGCGCAGGATTCTGAAGTTGAGCAGCAGCTCGACCCTATCCCTGAGCCTGATACGACTCTCGGCAAGGTGGGCCATGTAAACCATCAGCTCCACGCTCTGTTGCGCGGACAGCCTGTACTTTCCCAAGGGAACAGGGGCTGTCGTCATGTTCTCGCGTTGCCATTGCAACAGATACTGCTGCTCTATGGCCAACTCATCGACCTCACCCTGCAGCCGCGCCAGTTCGTTCTGAGCACGAAGAAACTGCTTCAAACCCTGCAAAGTGGCTTGAATATGCGGCATATCAGGGGCGGGGGCGCTGACTGCGGATGGTATAGCAGGGATATCACTGAAAAAAATCTTTCGATTCTCGGTACTCCCCAACTTGGCAACCAGGTACCCCAGTCCGACCTTGCCTAGTTTTTCATAAACGTTTTCCACCGCCGCATTGTTATTCGACAGAATCGCGACCGTTTTTCCGCGTAATAAAATATTGGCGATGATGTTCAATATCGTTTGGGTTTTCCCGGTGCCTGGAGGTCCTTCGACCAGACTGACTTGCGAACTGAAAGCTCGCTCCACCGCATCGAGTTGGCTCTCATTGACTCCGAAGGGGTAGATAAAATTGCCCTCAGATTGCTGCGGGCTGCTTTGTCCCGTGCAATAGGCATGCAGCACGGTGTCGCCATGAGGGAGCACCTGATTCAGCTGGCGTAACACGTTTTCGGCGATGGGTCTGTCCTGGGGCTTCGCCTGCCCCATGCGAATGTTGGCCACAGACACGAAATAGCGAAAAATAGCGTCGTCCTTGAGCGCAGTCTCCGGGACGAACGCAACATCATGTAGCTTGTTGACGTAGCTCTTCTGACTCCCCGGGTATTTAACGACGGCATACTTTTCTCCGTAGATATGCACGCTATCCACAGGGTTGAACTCCGTCTGCTTTTTCTGCATGAGGAGTTTTCCCTGTATGGCCCTGGTAGGGAGAACACGACAATTGCTCAAGGGAAGACTGCGTTTCTCACCCGTGTGGAGATCGCAAGTCAGTATCAACTCTCCACCTTGATCACCCGGCCGTATCTTCCAGTCGCGGAACTTCCCAGTTTGATCTTCACCATCCATGTAGATAGAAATCATATAGCCTTATGCAGAATTGCTCCGAGGAAAGGGATATCACCATGGCGTCAGGATACACCCTGATAATTCCATTTTGATATCACTCAGATATCACGAGCAGCAATACCTTGCAAAGACTCACAGCACCAACGCCAACCACTCCGGGTTCACGGCAGCCAGCTTGCTGGTCGCTTTCGTGAGATTGATAACCTGGGCCGCCTGCGCGGTTTCGATGATCAGTGGATCAAGGTCATAACCGCGGCCGTCGAGCCAACCCAGTACTTCCGCCAGGTGCCAGACAGAGGCACTGCCTTCGTGGACGGCCAGCGGAAAGGACGCCGAATGATTGAGCATGAGTTTGCGCATGTTCTGCCGCGAAACGCCGACGATATCGGCGATATCTGAAAGGCCGACCATATCCGGCAGTACCTCGATGAGCCGAGCGTCAGGAATGGCGCGTTTGACGTCCTGCAAGGCGCTGAGCAGTGCCTGCCTGGCGCTCTCGGCATCCCTGCAGAATTTCAGCGCCAGCTTTCCAGGGATTCCCGAGCCAACGAGCGAGTCATCGCAACCGTTCTCCAGCAGAAGTTCGATCAAGACGTCAGGATCATTGTTTTGCTCCGAGAGCTGGTATCTCAGAGTGAATTCATATTCCTCCATACTTCTACTCCTTAAATATTTCGATCGGAGGCTCATCATCGATACGGTTCAGATCACAGTTATCAATAACCAACCGCAGCTCACGAACATGTCTGTAAACGTTACGCGGAGTGCTATACACGCTCGTCATGCAGAACTCGCCACATCGACACAACCCGCTGTTGAGCGGGCAGTACATTCTGCCCCAAGCATGCGAACCACCCACCTTGATTCGCCAGCCACACTCCTCGGCATGACGCAGTACATTTTCGATCTCCTTGATCGGGTGTCTTGCCCTGGCCATCCATTGCCCCCAGTCTCTCGCCACAGAAAAAAGTTGTCAATTGACAACCAAGCCCGTTTATCGAAAAAAAATGACTCGAGCGACGCTTCAACCCGGCGCTCATTTCTTGAGTGTAGGGAGACAGAAAACCCAGTTGGATCAATGTGTTTGCGGGATATTGCGCGGGTAGAAACGCCGAATTTCCTTACCGCCTGAAACGAAAAAGGCGGTCATACCGAGGTATGACCGCCCTTGCTTTCAACGCTTGAGGCCTATATCACGCGGGGATCATTCCCACTCGATGGTTGCCGGCGGCTTGCTCGACACGTCGTAGGTGACGCGGGAGATGCCTTCGATCTCGTTGATGATCCGGCCGCTGACGGTTTCCAGCAGTTCGTACGGCAGGTGTGCCCAACGGGCGGTCATGAAGTCGATGGTTTCCACCGCGCGCAGGGCCACGACCCAGGCGTAACGACGACCGTCACCGACCACACCCACCGATTTCACCGGCTGGAACACCACGAAAGCCTGGCTGACCTTGTGGTACCAGTCGGCCTTGCGCAGTTCTTCGATGAAGATATGGTCGGCGCGACGCAGCAGGTCAGCGTATTCCTTCTTCACTTCACCCAGGATCCGCACGCCCAGGCCCGGGCCCGGGAATGGGTGGCGATAGACCATGTCGTACGGCAGGCCGAGTTCCAGGCCGAGGCGACGGACCTCGTCCTTGAACAGCTCGCGCAGCGGCTCGACCAGCTTGAGGTTCATCTCTTCCGGCAGGCCACCGACGTTGTGGTGGGACTTGATCACGTGGGCCTTGCCGCTTTTTGCGCCAGCCGACTCGATCACGTCCGGGTAGATGGTGCCCTGGGCCAGGTACTTGATGTTGTCCAGCTTGCAGGATTCGGCATCGAACACGTCGATAAAGGTCCGGCCGATGATCTTGCGCTTCTTCTCCGGGTCGGACTCGCCGGCCAGGTTGTTCAGGAACTGTTCTTCGGCGTTGGCGCGGATCACCTTGACGCCCATGTTCTCGGCGAACATGGCCATCACTTGCTCGCCTTCGTGCAGGCGCAGCAGGCCGTTGTCGACGAAGACGCAGGTCAGCTGGTCGCCGATGGCCTTGTGCAGCAGGGCCGCAACCACCGAGGAGTCGACACCGCCAGACAGGCCCAGCAGGACGTTGTCGGTCCCCACCTGGGCACGCACCTGGGCGATGGCGTCTTCGGCGATCTTCGACGGGGTCCACAGCGCTTCACAGCCACAGATATCGAGGATGAAGCGCGACAGGATACGACCGCCCTGCTTGGTGTGGGTCACTTCCGGGTGGAACTGCACGCCGTAGTAACGCAGGTCGTCGTTGAACATGCCGGCAATCGGGCAGCTCGGGGTGCTGGCCAGGATGTGAAAGTCTTCCGGCATGCGGGTGACCTTGTCACCGTGGCTCATCCAGACGTCGAGACCGAACAGGCCGTCGGCGTCGACGTGGTCTTCGATGCCGTCCAGCAGGCGGCTCTTGCCGACCACATCGACACGGGCATAACCGAATTCACGCAGCTCGGAACCTTCGACCTTGCCGCCCATCTGCTCGGCCATGGTCTGCATGCCGTAGCAGATACCGAAGACCGGCACGCCCAGGTCGAACACCGCCTGCGGGCAACGCGGGCTGTTGGCTTCGTGCACGGACTCGGGACCGCCGGCGAGGATGACGCCTTTGGGAGCGAATTCGCGAATCGCTTCGTCGTCCATGTCGAACGGATGCAGTTCGCAGTACACGCCGATTTCACGCACGCGGCGGGCGATCAGTTGGGTGTATTGGGAACCGAAGTCGAGGATCAGGATGCGGTGGGCGTGAATGTCGAGGGCCATGGGTCATTCTCGTCTGTGAAATCAGAAACAACACGGGGCTGTCATCAACAGCCCCGGTTCAAATTCATCAATCGCCTCCAGGTCAGCACCAGGAGGCGATCACTATCAACCTACGCGATAGTTTGGAGCTTCCTTGGTGATCTGCACGTCGTGGACGTGAGATTCGGCCATGCCGGCACCGGTGATGCGCACAAATTCAGGCTTGGTGCGCATTTCCTCGATGTTGGCGCTGCCGGTGTAGCCCATCGAGGAACGCAGGCCGCCCATCAGTTGATGGACGATGGCGGTCAGGGTGCCCTTGTACGGGACGCGACCTTCGATACCTTCCGGCACCAGCTTCTCGGCACCCGCGGAGGAGTCCTGGAAGTAACGGTCGGAGGAACCCTGGGACTGCGACATCGCACCCAGCGAACCCATGCCGCGATAGGCCTTGTAGGAACGCCCCTGGAACAGCTCGATCTCGCCCGGAGCCTCTTCGGTACCGGCGAACATCGAACCCATCATCACGCAGGAGGCACCGGCAACGATGGCCTTGGACAGGTCACCGGAGAAACGGATGCCGCCGTCGGCGATCAACGGGACGCCGGTGCCTTCAAGGGCGGCGGCGACGTTGGCGATGGCGCTGATCTGCGGGACGCCGACACCAGCGACGATACGGGTGGTGCAGATCGAGCCAGGGCCGATACCGACCTTGACCGCATCCGCGCCTGCCTCGGCCAGGGCCTTGGCGGCAGCGCCGGTGGCGATGTTGCCGCCGATCACCTGTACTTCCGGGAAGTTCTGCTTGACCCAGCGAACGCGGTCGATCACACCCTTGGAGTGACCGTGGGCGGTGTCGACCAC
Organism: Pseudomonas sp. Ost2; assembly: GCF_018326065.1. NCBI lineage: Bacteria > Pseudomonadati > Pseudomonadota > Gammaproteobacteria > Pseudomonadales > Pseudomonadaceae > Pseudomonas > Pseudomonas sp. Ost2. Next base: position 6,043,038 of record NZ_AP021904.1, read on the forward strand.
CACCACGTCGACACCGGCATTGACCAGCGCAGCAACGCGATCAGCTGTGTCCTTGCCGGTACCGACCGCGGCACCGACACGCAGGCGACCCTGGTCGTCCTTGCTCGCCAGTGGCCAGGCCTTGGATTTCTCGATGTCCTTGACGGTCATCATGCCCTTGAGGGCGAACTTGTCGTCGACGATCAGCACTTTTTCCAGGCGGTGCTTGTGCAGCAGCTCGCGGACTTCGTGCTTGTTGGCGCCTTCGCGGACAGTGACCAGGCGCTCTTTGGGCGTCATCACTTCGCGAACCGGGACATCCATGCGGGTTTCGAAACGCACGTCGCGCGAGGTGACGATGCCGACCAGGTCGCCGTCGTGCAGTACCGGCACACCGGAGATGTTGTGCATGCGGGTCAGTTCGAGCAGGTCACGTACCGAGGCATCGGCCTCGATGGTGATCGGGTCCTTGACGACACCGGCTTCGAACTTCTTGACCTTGCGCACTTCGGCAGCCTGCTGCTCGATGGTCATGTTCTTGTGGATGATGCCGATACCGCCTTCCTGGGCCATGGCAATGGCCAGACGGGCTTCGGTCACGGTGTCCATGGCGGCGGAAACCAGCGGAATATTCAGCTCGATGCCACGGGTGAGACGGGTCTTGAGACTGACTTCGTTGGGAAGCACCTCGGAATAACCGGGCACTAGGAGAATGTCGTCGAAGGTCAGAGCTTCTTGGCTGATACGCAGCATCGCGGGGGCTCCCGAGCGGGAAAATGGAAGCGCGCCATTATACTCATACAAGGCCCTGGGCTCAATGTAAACCTTGGCCTATTTACAGCTCGACTTTCACCCAGGCCACCGGCTGGTCCAGCCAGTCGGCGAACTCATCGAGAAAAGCCTGCTTGAAGCCGGCTTCCGCCCAGTTGTTGAAGATGAAACCCAGGTTGGAAAAGCCGCACTCCTGCAGGAACAGGAAACCGTTGATATCGTCTTCGTGCCCGCACAACGGACAGATGAAGTTTTCGGTGCGCCCCGGCATCCAGTCTTCCAGGCTGTCGAACAGGGCCTCGCCGACTTCCTTGCGACACTCGGCACATCCCGCCTCCTCGAGAAAGCCCTTGGCCGGGGTATAGATGCAGCGCTTGGTGATGATCTCCAGGCCGTTGATCGGCTCGCCGAACGGCAACGCCTGGGGATGCAGGACCACCTCGGCGGCACCGGGCGCGATGGCATGGCCCATGCGATTGCCGGTGCGACCGCAGGTGGTGAGTTCTTCCTCGATGATGTTCTTGCGCACCAGCCAGCGCACGATGGCCCGGGCCCTTGGCTCATGGACCGGCAAGGTGGAGATTTTCGGGACAATGATGCTTTGGGAGTTCATGGGGACGGCCTGGAGCGTTTGCGACCCGGCAGCTTAATCCCTGCCACCATCAGGTCAAGTACTGAAATAACGGGTGATCAGGGCGATGCCGCTGGCCAGTACCAGCCAGGTCACCAGGCGCACGAAGGCTTCCCGTGACAGCCGTCGGGTCAGACGTCGGCCGATCCACAACCCCAGCGCCATCGCCGGCAACAAGCACACCGCCAACAGCAACAAGGGTAGCTCGGCATAGACCCCGGCGATCACGAATAGCGACAGACGCACCACCGTGCTGCAACTGATCAGCGCACTTTGCGTGGCCCGCGCCGCATCCTTGGGCAAACGACTGTTGAGATAGATGGCATAGAGAAAACCGCCACTGCCGAACAGCGCCCCGAACATCCCGCCCACGGTGCCCATGGGCACCGCCCAGGCCGCCGCCAACTGCCCGGGGCGGACCTTGATCAGCAGGCTATGGATCGCATAGGCGCTGATGAACAGGCCCATCAACAGTAGCAATACATCGGAATGCAGATTCAGCAGAAAGACCACGCCAAGCGTGCAGCCCACGGCCATGCACGGCAGCAAACGCAGTAACTCGGACCTGGCGACATCCTTGCGTGACGGCAGCAGGTTGCCGAACGCCGCGACAAAATCCAGCAGCACCAGCAACGGCACGATCTTCGACAACGGCATGAACAGGATCAGGATCGGTCCCGCCACCAGCGCCGTACCAAACCCGGCCACGCCAAAGACGATATAGGCCAGGGCAATGCCCAGTTCCACCACCAGCCAGTCGGTGGCACTGAATGGCCATTGGTTCAACAGCGCGACAAGACTCATGAAGAACACTTCCACAATGGGTTCGATTGACTTTAGCCAGTGGCGAGCCTTGCGACTAATATATTCAAAGCCCGCTACTCATCTCGAAAAGGCATGACTTGTGATTTCCACCCGCCAACTGCGCTACTTCGTCGAGATCGCCGAATCCGGCAGCTTCAGTGCGGCCGCCGAACGCTTGTTTATCGCGCAGTCCGCCTTGAGCCGACAGATCAAGGAACTGGAAAACCATTTGCAGACGCCGTTGTTCGAACGCACGGCGCGCCTGCCGCGACTGACCGCTGCGGGCGAAGCCTTCTATCCGCGGGCGAGAAACCTGCTGGGCGAACTGAGCAAGGCCAGCGAGCTGGCTACCCAGGTCGGCAAGGGCCAGCTCGGCACCCTGCGCCTCAGTCATTCGAGTACTGTCCCGATGAGCGGCAGACTGTTGCGGGCAATCAGTCATTTCCTCGAACAGAGTCCGGGGGCATCGATGGATATCGTCAAGCTGTCCTCCGAGGCCCAGTTGGAAGAACTGGCCGAGGGGAGGCTGGATATCGGCCTGCTGCGCCTGCCGGTACTGCGCCAGCGCGAGGGGGTGCAGATCGTGCCGTTGTTCAGCGAGCGGTTGCTCCTGGCGGTGCCGCCGAATCATCCGCTGGCAGACTCGACCGAGGGCATCGACCTGGCGTTGCTGAAGGACGAGGCGTTTATTTCCATTCCTCACCCCCAGCGCGGCGGCTTGAGCTACCTGTCGGCGGAGTTGTGCATGCGCCAGGGCTTCTTTCCCCGAGCTGCCCGGGTGGTATCGCGCAAGACCACCCAGTTGCAGTTGATCCAGGCGGGATTCGGCATCGCCCTGCTGCCCGAGTCGATGCGCGACATTGCGCCGGGCAATATCCATTTCCTGCCCCTCAAGGACCCGGATTGCCAGAGCACCCTGGCCCTCGCCTGTCGGCAGGAGCCGACGCCGCTGGTGGCGCAATTTGTCGAGCGCTTCAGCGAAGACCTGCAACACCCTTGAAAACACCGATAAACCTGTAGGAGCTGGCTTGCCGGCGATGAGGCCCGCAAGCCCTGCTGCGAGCACTCGAACGCCATCGCCAGCAAGCCGGCTCCCACACGGGGAGTGCTCATAGCCATGGAGATTGCCAACCGAATGCCTTTATCATGCGGCCCATGATTAAAGATCCCTTTTCACGCCTGGGCCTCGACCGCGAAGTCCTCACTGTCAGCCAGCTCAACGGCCGCGCGCGGGTGTTGCTGGAAGACGTGTTCAGCAATATCTGGGTCGAAGGCGAAATCTCCAACCTCGCCCGCCCGGCCTCCGGCCACATCTATTTCACCCTCAAGGACAGCGGCGCCCAGGTGCGTTGCGCGCTGTTCCGGCAGAACGCCGCACGCGTGCGCCAGGCGTTGAAGGATGGCCTGGCAGTCAAGGTGCGAGGCAAGGTCTCGCTGTTCGAGGGCCGGGGCGACTACCAGTTGATCCTCGATACCGTTGAACCGGCCGGCGATGGCGCGCTACGCCTGGCGTTCGACGCGCTCAAGGAAAAGCTCGACGCCGAAGGCCTGTTCAGTGCCGAACGCAAGGTTGCCCTGCCCGCTCACCCGCAGCGGATCGGCATCATCAGCTCACCGACCGGCGCGGTGATCCGCGACATCATCAGCGTCTTCCGCCGCCGCGCGCCGCAAGTCGAACTGACCCTGATTCCCACGGCGGTCCAGGGCCGCGAAGCCACGGCGCAGATCGTGCGCGCCTTGAGAATCGCCGATACCAAGGGCTTCGATGCGCTGATCCTGGCCCGTGGCGGCGGCTCGCTGGAAGACCTCTGGTGCTTCAACGAAGAGGCCGTGGCCCGCGCCGTGGATGCCTGCGTAACGCCGATTGTCAGCGCCGTCGGTCATGAAACCGATGTGTCCATCAGCGACTTCGTGGCCGACGTCCGGGCCCCGACGCCTTCGGCGGCCGCGGAACTGCTGGCCCCCGATTCCAGCGACCTGCAACGCCGGGTCGAGAGCCTGCACCGCCGGCTGGTGATGCGTATCCGCGACCGGCTGATGCGCGACCGCCTGCGCCTCGATGGCCTCGCCCGACGCCTGCGCCACCCCGGCGAGCGCCTGCGCCAGCAGGCCCAGCGCCTGGATGACCTGGACATGCGCATGCGCCGGGCGTTCGAACGCCAGCTCAATACCCGCCGGGAAAAACTGCTGCGCCTGGAAACCCGTCTCGCCGGGCAGCATCCGGGACGTCAGCTGGCCCTGCTGCGTCAGCGCCTGGAGAGCCTGTCCGAACGCCTGCCCCGGGCCATGCGCGAAGGTCTCAAGGCCCGGCGCCTGCAACTGCAAAGCCAGGTGCAGACACTTCATGTAGTAAGTCCGTTGGCAACCCTGGGGCGTGGCTACAGTATCCTGCTGGACGAGCGTGGGCAGGCGATCCGCAGTGCCGGGCAGACTCGCCCCGGCCAGCGCCTGAAGGCGAAACTGGCGGAAGGCGAACTGCAGGTGCGAGTCGAAGACAACCACCTGACGCCTGTCACCCTTTCTCTACTGGACTGAATCTCAAGGGACCCGAGCATGCCCCGTTTTCTTGCCGCCCTGCTGGTGCTGGGCCTGGCCTTCAACGCCCACGCGGACAGCTATATCACCCGCCTGCTGAACAAACCCGTGCCCGGTGGCGTGGCCGTGGTCGATCTCGGACCCGCGGCCCAGGCGCCCAAGGCCAGCTACCAGGGCAAACCGGTGCTGGTGGTCAAGGAGCAGAACAACTGGCTGGCGATCGTCGGTATCCCGCTGACCGTCAAACCCGGCAGCCAGCAGATCAGTTCGGGCGATCGCAACCTCGACTTCAGGGTCGGCCCCAAGAAGTATCAGGAACAGCACATCACCCTGAAAAACAAACGCCAGGTCAATCCGAATCCCGAAGACGTCAAACGCATCGATGCCGAAGTGGTCGCACAACTGGCGGCCTATCGCACCTTCAGTCCCGTGTTCCCGAGCAACCTGCTGCTGGACAAACCCGTGAACGGCCCGCTGTCGAGCAAGTTCGGCGTGCGGCGTTTCTTCAATGGCGAAGAACGCAACCCACACGCGGGACTGGATTTCGCCGTGCCCACCGGCACGCCGATCAAGGCACCGGCCGCCGGCAAGGTGATCCTGACCGGCAACTACTTCTTCAATGGCAACACCGTGTTCGTCGATCATGGCCAGGGTTTTATCAGCATGTTCTGTCATCTTTCCAGGATCGATGTCAAAGCAGGCCAGTCACTGGCACGCGGCGCGGTGGTCGGCCTGGTCGGTGCGACCGGGCGGGCGACAGGGCCGCATCTGCACTGGAATATCAGCCTCAATGAAACACGGGTCGATCCGGCGATCTTTATCGGCGCGTTCCAGCCCTGATCCCAAGGACACCACGCCCCCTTGTAGGAGCTGGCTTGCCAGCGATGAGGCCCGCAAGCCCTGCTGCGACTATTCGGACGCCATCGCCAGCAAGCCGGCTCCCACAGATCGGGGCCTCACCGCAGAATATCAGCGTCTCCAGGACTTTGTAGGAGCTGGCTTGCCGGCTCCCACAAGGAGCGCACTCACCGCGCAGACCGGCATCGCGACCAGCAGCACCGCCAAGAAAGATTGCGCAGCGCCAAAATAGTGCGCAATTGTTCTAGACTTTCCGCCACTCACGCAAAATAAAATCTCGTATAAGCCAATTTTACGGGTATTCCTCTCAATTTTTCCCACAGGCTTGCCATCTTTCACCCCAGTGGTTAGGGTTGAAAGCATGAAAACTTCCCACACCCTCATTCAGCGCCGTCAACACCGCAGCCTCTGCCTCGTCAGTGCACGACTGCCGGGCTGAATCGCGGTGCCTCATCCCCAGGTTTTTCCCTGACAACGTTTTACCGGCTGGCCGCCTCTTTTCGGCCCTGACCACAAGGAATTTCTCCATGAGCATGCTCAAAGACCCGTCTTCGAAGTACCGCGCATTTCCGACCATCGATCTGCCCGATCGCACCTGGCCATCGAAAACCATCACCAGCGTGCCGATCTGGTGCAGCTCCGACCTGCGCGATGGCAACCAGTCGCTGATCGAACCGATGGACGCAGTGAAAAAGCTGCGCTTCTGGAAAACCCTGGTCAGTGTCGGCGTCAAGGAAATCGAAGCGTCCTTCCCGGCCGCTTCGCAAACCGACTTCGACTTCGTCCGGACGCTGATCGAAGAAGGCCATATCCCCGACGACACCACCATCCAGGTGCTGACCCAGGCCCGTGAAGACCTCATCGCCCGCACCTTCGAATCCCTGCGCGGCGCGAAGAAAGCCATCGTGCACCTCTACAACGCCACCAGCCCGTCGTTCCGCCGCATCGTCTTCAATCAGGACAAGCAGGGTGTGAAGGACATCGCGGTGAACGCGGCCAAGCTGTTCGTCAAATATGCCGCCCAGCAGCCGGAAACCCAGTGGCAGTTCGAGTACTCGCCGGAAACTTTCAGCGCCACCGAGCTGGAGTTCGCCAAGGAAGTCTGTGACGCGGTGATCGAAGTCTGGAACCCGACGCCCGAGCACAAGGTGATCCTCAACCTGCCCGCTACCGTCGAATGCGCCACACCGAACATCTATGCCGACCAGATCGAGTGGTTCGGTCGTCATATCAACCGCCGTGACAGCGTGATCATCAGCCTGCACACCCACAACGACCGTGGCACCGGCGTGGCCGCCACCGAGCTGGGCCTGATGGCCGGCGCCGACCGTGTCGAAGGCTGCCTGTTCGGCAACGGCGAGCGTACCGGTAACGTCGACCTGGTGACCGTGGCCCTGAACATGTACACCCAGGGTCTCGACCCCGAGCTGGACTTCTCCGATATCGATGGCGTGCGCAAGGTGGTCGAGGAGTGCAACCAGATCCAGGTGCACCCGCGTCATCCGTATGTCGGCGACCTGGTTCACACCGCTTTCTCCGGCTCCCACCAGGACGCGATCCGCAAGGGCTTCGCCCAGCAGAAATCCGACGGCCTGTGGGAAGTGCCCTACCTGCCAATCGACCCGGCCGACATCGGTCGCAGCTACGAGGCGGTGATCCGCGTCAACAGTCAGTCGGGCAAGGGCGGTATCGCCTATCTGCTGGAACAGGAATACGGCATCAGCCTGCCACGTCGCATGCAGATCGAGTTCAGCCAGGTGGTCCAGCGCGAAACCGACCGTCTCGGCCTGGAGATGACTGCACAGCAAATCCATGCCCTGCTCCACAGCGAGTACCTGCAGGCCAATACCCCGTACGCGCTGGTCAGCCATCGCCTGCAGGAAGAGAACGGTCACAGCGCAGTTGAAGTGGAAGTCTCCGGCAAGGGCCAGGGCGAAACCAACCTGCACTGGCGCGGCAAGGGCAACGGCGCCTTGGAAGCCCTGGTGGCCGGCCTGCCGGTTCCGGTGGAAATCATGGACTACAACGAGCACGCCATCGGGGCCGGGACCAATGCCAAGGCAGCGGCCTATATCGAGCTGCGAGTGAACGGCGAACGTGCGGTGCACGGCGTGGGTATCGATGAAAACATCACCACCGCCAGCTTCAAGGCCCTGTTCAGCGCGCTGAACCGCTCGCTGAGCCAGGTGGATGCCACCAAGGCGGCATAAGCGTCGACTGCAATGAAAAGGCCCCGGTGGTGAAAACCCCGGGGCTTTTTTGTGCGTTCGAGTATGCCATCGCCAGCAAGCCGGCTCCCACAGGTCGGGGCCTCGACGCAGAATATCAGCGTCTCCAGGACTTTGTAGGAGCTGGCTTGCCGGCGATGAGGCCCGCAAGCCTTGCTGCGACTATTCGGACGCCATCGCCGGCAAGCCGGCTCCCACAGGAGAGCATGCCAAACCGCAGATCAGCGTGCGCCACAAATGCCTTGTGGGAGCCGGCTTGCTGGCGATGAACGATAACGCGGCGTTACTGATTCAACACAAAGGTATCAGCATCCAGGTTGGCCGGAAAACGCTCGCGATAGGCAGCCAGCTCCGCTGCGCTCAGGGTCACCTGGAAGACCCCGTCGGCCTCCCCGGTCCCCAGCAACGACTCACCCTGGAAGTCCAGCACCTGGCTGTCGCCGGTGTAGGCGAAACCCTTGCCATCGGTGCCGATGCGATTCACGGCCGCCACGTAGCACAGGTTCTCGATCGCCCGGGCCGGCAGCAGGCGGTTCCAGTGCAAACGCCGCGCCCCCGGCCAGTTCGCGGTATAGAGCAGCAGGTCGGTGTCCTGGGCGTCGCGGCTCCAGACCGGGAAACGCAGGTCATAGCAGATCAGCGGGCGTACCCGCCACCCCTTGAGCTCGAACTGCACCTGGCGCTCGCCCGGAGTGTAATGATTGTGCTCGCCCGCCATGCGGAACAGATGGCGCTTGTCATAGTGCAGCACCTCGCCATCCGGCCGCGCCCACAGCAGACGATTGCGGTGGCTGCCATCGGCGGCGCGGATAATCACGCTGCCGGTGATCACCGCACCGAGCTTTTGCGCCTGCTCGCGCAGCCAGTGGCTGGTCGGACCGTTTTCGGCTTCGGCCAGGGTCTGCGATTCCATGGAAAAGCCGGTGGTGAACATCTCCGGCAGGATCACCAGGTCAGCCCCCGCCGCCTGCTCCAGCAGCAGTTCGAAATGTTCGAGGTTGGCCTGTCGGTCGTGCCAGGCCAGGGTGGTCTGCACCAGCGCCACGTTCAGATCAGGCAATCGACTCAAATCACGCATAACTTCTCCGCGGCTTCACGCAACGTCTCCTCGCGCTTGGCAAAACACAGACGGACCAGGCGCTGGCCTTCCGGCGGGTTCTGGTAGAACACCGAGACCGGAATCGCCGCCACGCCATGCTCGCGGGTCATCCACACCGCCATGTCGACATCGTTCAGGTCCGGGCGAATCCGTGAGTAATCGACCAGCTGGAAGTAGGTCCCCGCCACCCGCTTGAAGCTGAACCGCGACTGACTGAGCAGATCGCAGAACAGGTCGCGCTTGCCCTGATAGAACGCCGGCAATTGCTCGACATGCTCGGGATGCGCCTCCATGTAGTCGGCCAGGGCATATTGCAGCGGGGTCACGCCACAGAAGCTGACGTACTGGTGCACCTTGCGCAGTTCGGCGGTCAGCGCCGGCGGCGCGATCACGTAGCCGGTCTTCCAGCCGGTGACGTGATAGGTCTTGCCGAACGAACTGACGACAAAGGCGCGCTGATACAACGCCTCATGGGCCAGCACGCTGGCGTGGGGCACGCCGTCATAGACCAGGTGCTCGTAGACCTCGTCGCTGACCACGTAGATATCCCGGTCGGCGATCAGCGCCGCCAGCTGATCCAGTTCGCCATGGCTGATCAGCGCCCCGCTCGGGTTGTGCGGGGTGTTGAGGATGATCATCCGGGTCCGCGGGCTGAGGGCATCGCGGAGTTTCTGCCAGTCGATGGCGAAGTCGTCGAGGCCCAGTTGCACGTGGATGCAACGACCCCCGGCCAACTCCACCGAAGGTTCATAGCTGTCATAGCTGGGGTCGAAGACGATGACTTCATCGCCCGGATGAATCACCGCCTGGATCGCACAGAAAATGCCCTGGGTCGCGCCGGGGGTGATGGTCACTTCCGCGTCGGCGTTCACATGGACGCCATAGCTGTTGAATACCTTCGCCGCCACCTGCTGACGCAGGGCCGGCAGGCCGGTCATCGGCGCGTACTGGTTGTGGCCACTGGCGATATGCCGGCCAACCGCATCGCGCAGGGCTTGCGGTCCATCAAAGTCAGGGAAGCCCTGGGACAGGTTCAGCGCGCCGGTTTCCACCGCGAGCTGGGACATCCGGGTAAAGATAGTGGTGCCGACATTCGGCAGCTTGCTGGTGATCATGGGGCCGTTTTCCCTGCTGAACACCCGGCTCTACGACGGCACGGGAGGCTTCGAGGATAACGTATCCGCCAGGCATGAAAAAGGGCGCCATGGGCGCCCTTTCGCAAGTCCGCAATCAGCGCTTGTCGCGGCGCTTCTTGTCGGCTTTCTTGTGGTGCGACATCAAACGACGCTTCTTGTTGACCTGGCGGTCGGTCAGCGTGTTCTTGTTGCCTTCGTACGGGTTCTCGCCACCTTTGAACTCGATGCGGATCGGCGTACCGACCAGCTTCAGGACACGGCGGTAAGTGTTTTCCAGGTAACGCACATAGGACTTCGGTACTTTCTCGACCTGGTTGCCGTGGATCACGATCAGCGGCGGGTTGGCACCACCCAGGTGAGCGTAGCGCAGCTTGATCCGGCGGTTGTTGACCATCGGCGGGGCGTGCTCGACCACGGCATCTTCGAGGATCTGGGTCAGGCGGCTGGTCGGCCAGCGGGTGACCGCCGACTTGAACGAGTTCTGCACCGACTGGTACAGGTTGCCCACGCCCGTGCCGTGCAGGGCCGAGATGAAGTGGATGTCGGCGAAGTCGACGAAAAACAGCCGGCGCTCCAGCTCGATCTTCACGAAGTCGCGTTCGCCCGGGGTCATGCCGTCCCACTTGTTCAGGGCGATGACCAGCGCGCGACCGGATTCCAGGGCGAAGCCGAGCAGGTTGAGGTCATGGTCGACCACACCTTCGCGGGCGTCCATGACGAAGATCACGACGTTGGCGTCCTTGATCGCCTGCAGGGTTTTCACCACGGAGAACTTTTCGACTTCCTCGTGGATCTTGCCGCGCTTGCGCACACCGGCGGTGTCGATCAGCGTGTACTTTTCCTCGTTGCGTTCGAACGGGATGTAGATGCTGTCGCGGGTGGTGCCGGGCTGGTCGTAGACGATGACCCGGTCTTCACCGAGCATGCGGTTGACCAGGGTCGACTTGCCCACGTTCGGCCGACCGATAATGGCGATCTTGATGCCATCCTTCTCGCTCGGACCGGGAATGCGCTTGGCTTCTTCACCTTCGGCGACTTCCTCGGCTTCGCCGTCTTCCGGCTCTTCCTCGTCGTCTTTGGGGAAGTCGCGCAGGGCGATTTCCAACATCTGGGTGATGCCGCGACCATGGGCGCCGGCGATCGGGATCGCGTCGCCCAGGCCCATCGGGCTGAACTCGGCGCGAGCCATGTCCGGGTCGATGTTGTCGACCTTGTTGGCAACCACGTAGGAACGCTTGTTACGCTTGCGCAGGTGCTCGCCGATCATCTGGTCGGCGGCGGTGAAGCCGGCCTTGGCATCCACCAGGAACAGCACGACATCGGCTTCTTCAATGGCCAGCAGCGACTGCTCGGCCATCTTTTCGTCCATGCCATGCTCGTCGCCGGAGATACCGCCGGTGTCGATCAGGATATAGGAGCGCCCTTGCCACTTTGCCTCACCGTACTGGCGATCACGGGTCAGACCGGACAAGTCGCCGACGATGGCGTCGCGAGTCCTGGTCAGGCGGTTGAACAAGGTGGACTTGCCGACGTTCGGTCGGCCCACCAGGGCGATTACGGGAACCATGCGGCTCTCCACTTCGTTATTTCAGAAAATACAAAAGCCGCTGCGAGGCAGCGGCTGGTGCTCGGGGCAGCACCGCGAGGTGCCGCGAACCTTGCAGAGCAAGGCCGCTTGGGGGTACCCCCAAGCATAGTCAAACCTGTTTTTTGCACCTGAAGCGACTAAGCTCGATCATGCTGCGTTGAAGATAAGTTCGCAATGCTCATTGACGAACACGTCAACCCCGCTTGCTTACTGCTCTTCGTCTTGCCTGATCTTCGCTCTGCGACTTCAGGTGCTAAACACTACTTGATGGTCAGGGCTTCCAGTTTGCCGCTGTTGCCATACACGTAAATCATGTCGCCCACCACCAGCGGACGGGCACGCAGGCCGTCGCTGTCGATACGCTCGCGACCGACGAAACGACCGTCCACCTGGCTCAGCAGGTGCAGGTAGCCTTCGAAGTCGCCGACCGCCACGTAGCTGGAAAACACTTCAGGAGCCGACAGCTGGCGGCGAGCCAGGGAGTCGTTGCTCCAGATAGCGGTGGTCGAACGCTCGTCGACACCCTCCACGGTACCGGACGCCAGGGCAACGTAGACGCTGCCAAAGCCCTGGGCGACACCCGCGTAGCTGGAAGCATCACGCTGCCAGAGTACACGACCGCTTTCCAGGTCCAGTGCGGCCATGCGGCCCTGGTAGCTGGCGACATACAGAGTGCCGCCGGACAACAGCAGGCCACCGTCGATATCGACCACGCGCTCCAGTTCCGAACGACCTTGTGGAATCGCCACGCGGGTTTCCCAGGCAGGCACGCCGTTCTGGGTATCCAGGGCGACCACCTTGCCGGTCGACAGGCCCGCCACCGCGAGGTGGTTGGTCACGATCGGCGCGCCGGTACCGCGCAGGGTCAGGACCGCCGGAGTACTGTCGTACAACCAGCGCTGGTTGCCGGTGGCGGCATCGAGGCCGATCACGCGGTCATCCTGGGTCTGTACCACCACCACGTCACCATTGGTGGCCGCTGGCGCGAGGACTTCGCTGGTCACGCGGGCGCGCCATTTTTCTTCGCCGCTGCTGGAATCCAGGGCAATGATCTCGCCCTTGAGGGTCCCCATCAGCACCAGGCCGTAGCCGACGCCGATCGCACCGGAAACCGGCAGCTCCAGGTCCTTCTTCCACTTCACGTCGCCGTTCATGCGGTCCATCGAGACCACCACGCCGGTCGCATCGGCCGCGTAGATGGTATCGCCGTCGACCGCCGGCACCAGCATGTTGTAGATCTTGCCCTGGCCATCACCGATGGAGCGGCTCCACTGCTTCTGCAGAACCACTTCTTCCTTGAAGGAAGTCAGTTCGGCCGGTGGCAGTTCTTTCTTGCTGTTGCTGCTGCAACCCGCGGCCAGAATGGCCAGAGCCAGCAATGCTGCATGTTTCCAACGGATCACGTCACGCATCCCCTTTGGCCAAGTCGTCGAGCTTGATTTGTAAGCCACCGACCGCCGCTTCATCAGACAGCGCCGCCTTGGCCTTTTGGTACGCAGCATGGGCTTCATCGGTACGACCCAGTTGAACCAGCAGGTCCCCCTTGAGCTCTTCGCGACTGGCCAGGAACGCCTTGTCAGCATCGCCGTCGAGCAGTTTCAGTGCGTCGTCGACCTTGTTCTGTGCCGCCATGACCTGGGCCAGGCGCTGACGCGCGACTTCGCCCAGGGTGGCATTGACCGGTTTGTCGACCACGGCCTTGAGCTCGGTGGCGGCATCGTCCAGCTTGCCGGTGTCGACCGCGACCTTCGCGACGAACAGGCTGCCGTACTGCGCGTAGGCGCTGCCACCGAACTGGGTGTTGAGCTTGCCGGCCAGGTCCGCGACGCGCGCGGGATCAGGCTTGCCGTCAGGCGTCAGCGTGGACTCCAGCAACTCCTGATAGAGCACCGAGGCGCCTTGCGACTGGTTGCTCTGATATTTGTGCCATGCCTGCCAGCCGAACACCACCACCAGCGCCAACAGGCCGCCAGTGACCAGGGGTTTGCCGTTGCGCTGCCACCAGTCCTTCAACTCCGCCAGCTGATCATCTTCGGAACTCGACACCCCAATACTCCTTATTCTCTAAATCGGCTGTTTTTACAGCTTCAACCCTGCACGACGCAGGTGGACAAGTGCTCGGAAAGAGCATCCCAGGCAATGCTTTGTTGCTCGCCCTGGCCACGCAGGGGTTTGAAACCTACCACTTGCTGAGCCAATTCGTCGTCTCCGAGAATCAAGGCGTACAGCGCACCGCTCTTGTCAGCTTTCTTGAACTGGCTCTTGAAACTACCGGCGCCGGCGTTGACCTGCAAACGCAGGTTCGGCAGCTGGTCACGGACTTTCTCGCTCAGGGCCAGGGCCGCCAGCTCGGCAGCCTCGCCGAACGCGCACAGGTAGACATCGACCTGGCGGGAAATCTCTTCCGGCACCTGCTCCAGGGTTTCCAGCAGCAGGATCAGGCGCTCGATACCCATGGCAAAACCCACACCCGGGGTCGGCTTGCCGCCCATCTGTTCCACCAGGCCATCATAACGACCACCGGCACACACGGTGCCCTGGGCGCCCAACTGGTCGGTGACCCATTCGAAAACGGTCTTGCTGTAGTAATCCAGGCCGCGCACCAGCTTCGGATTGATCACATACGGAATACCGGCGGCATCCAGGCGGGCCTTGAGGCCTTCGAAATGCAAGCGGGATTCTTCGTCGAGGTAGTCGGCGAGCTTCGGCGCATCCACCAGGACCGCCTGGGTATCGGCGTTCTTGGTATCGAGCACGCGCAACGGGTTGGTCTTCAAGCGGCGCTGGCTGTCTTCATCCAACTGGTCGAGGCGGGCCGAAAGGAACTCCACCAGGGCTTCGCGATAACGGCCACGGGACTCGCTGGTGCCCAGGCTGTTGAGTTCGAGCTTGACCGCGTTGCGGATGCCCAGCAGGCCCCACAGGCGCCAGGTCAGCACGATCAGTTCGGCGTCGATGTCCGGACCGTCGATATTGAAGACTTCGCAACCGATCTGGTGGAACTGGCGGTAACGGCCCTTCTGCGGGCGCTCGTGACGGAACATCGGGCCGATGTACCAGAGTTTCTGCGGCTGGCCACCACCGGTGATGCCGTGCTCCAGCACGGCCCGCACACAGGCCGCGGTGCCTTCCGGACGCAGGGTCAGGGAGTCGCCGTTGCGGTCCTCGAAGGTGTACATCTCTTTTTCGACGATGTCGGTCACTTCACCGATGGAGCGCTTGAACAGCTCGGTGAACTCGACGATCGGCATACGGATCTGCTTGTAACCGTAGTTATCCAGCAAACGCGCGACAGTGCCCTCGAAATAACGCCACAGCGGCGTCTGCTCGGGCAGGATGTCGTTCATGCCACGAATGGCTTGCAAAGACTTGCTCACAGATTTTCCTTAAATTCTTCGTTTCAGCCGCGGGCGATCAGCGCCGCGTCGGCCTCGACCTTTTCGGCCGCCTTCTGCCGGATCAGCCTTTCCAGCTCATCCACCAGGTTGTCATTCGTCAGTTTCTGCGCCGGCTTGCCATCGATGTAGATCAGGTTCGGTGTACCGCCGGTCAGGCCGATATGGGCTTCTTTGGCTTCACCGGGACCGTTCACCACACAGCCGATCACCGCGACATCCAGCGGCACCAGCAGGTCTTCCAGGCGCCCTTCCAGCTCGTTCATGGTCTTCACCACATCGAAGTTCTGCCGCGAGCAGCTCGGGCAGGCGATGAAGTTGATCCCACGGGACCGCAGGTGCAGGGACTTGAGGATGTCGTAGCCGACTTTCACTTCCTCGACCGGGTCGGCCGCCAACGAGATGCGGATAGTATCGCCAATCCCTTCGGCCAGCAGCATACCGAGGCCGACCGCCGATTTCACCGTGCCCGAACGCAAACCACCGGCTTCGGTGATGCCCAGGTGCAACGGCTGGACGATTTCCTTGGCCAGCAGGCGGTAGGCTTCTACCGCCATGAACACATCGGAGGCCTTCACGCTGACCTTGAAGTCCTGGAAGTTCAGGCGCTCCAGGTGCTCGACGTGACGCAGGGCCGACTCCACCAGCGCTGCCGGGGTCGGTTCGCCGTACTTCTTCTGCAGGTCCTTTTCCAGGGAACCGGCGTTGACGCCGATACGGATCGGGATCCCGCGGTCACGGGCGGCATCGACCACCGCGCGCACGCGGTCTTCGCGACCGATGTTGCCCGGGTTGATTCGCAGGCAATCCACGCCCAGCTCGGCCACGCGCAAGGCGATCCGGTAGTCGAAATGGATGTCGGCGACCAATGGCACCTTGACCAGTTGCTTGATCCGGCCGAAGGCCTCGGCAGCGTCCATGTCCGGCACGGAAACCCGGACGATATCGACGCCCGCGGCTTCCAGGCGGTTGATCTGGGCCACGGTCGCGGCCACATCATTGGTGTCGCTGTTGGTCATGCTCTGCACCGCGATAGGCGCATCGCCGCCCACCGGCACCGAGCCGACCCAGATTTTACGCGATTCGCGACGCTTGATTGGAGATTCGCCGTGCATGACTTATTGACCTAGCTTCAGGCGAGCGGTCTCGCCACTGGTGAACGGTGCGACATCGACCGCCTGACCGTTGTACGTGATCTGTGCACCCTTGGCGTAGCCCAGGCGCACCGCGAACGGCGGCTTGCCGCTGACTTCGAGGATATCGCCCTTGCGCTTGAGGCCGCTGAACAGGACCTTGCCGCCACCGTCGGTGACCTGGGTCCAGCAATCGGCGACAAAGGTCACATGCACCTGCCCGGCACCAGCGACCGGTGCGGCAGCGGCAGTGGCCGGCGCGCCATTGACCGGAGCGCTCGGCGACACGGGCGAAACCGGAGTTGGCGCCGGTTGTGGCGGCACCACCAGCGACTGTGCGGCATGCGGGACCGGCACCACGGCTGGCGTGGCCGGGGCTGCTGGAGCGGACGGAGCCGGGGCTTCAGCCTGGGTTTCGGTCGAAGGCTCGCCGGGAGTCGCTTCAGGATTGGACTGGTTTTCCGCGACGGCCTGGTCTTCCGGCTCGTCGATCGGATGAATCTGGGTGGTGCCGTCGGCGCTTTCGACTTCGACGTGCTCCATGCTGATGGCTGCCTGGTCCTTGGAGCGCAGGCTGGCCTGGTCCTGCCACCAGACAAAACCGCCACCGATCACCGCAATCAGCAGCAACAGGCTGACAATCCGCAAAATGGTATGGGAAACCCGCACTGGCTCTTCGATCCGCCCCAGCGCATGCACGTTGCTGCCCTGGGAGTCGGTCCCGGTGCACTGGTCGAACTGCTGCACCAGCACGGTCTGGTCCATGCCCAGCAGCTTGGCGTAGGCCCGGATATAACCACGGGCGAAGGTATGCCCCGGCAGCTTGTCGAAGGCGCCGGCCTCCAGGTTACTCAACGACGTCGTGGTCAGATTGAGCTTCAGGGCCACCTCGGCCAACGTCCAACCATTGCTTTCGCGGGCCTGACGCAGGGTCTCACCGGGGTTTACGCGAGTCGCTGCTACAACTTCTGGATGCGCCGCTTTCATCATTGCTCCGACAGGTATTGCTGATATTCCGGCGTACCGGGATAGAGTCGTTTTAGTTGCAGGCCGTAACTGGCGACCTTGTCGCGATCTTCGTAAATCTTCGCCAGTCGAATACCGAGCAACAGACTACGTGCATTCTGCTCGCTCAGCAGGCTAAAGCGATCGTAATAATCGCGTGCGGGCACATAATGCCTGTCTTCGTAAGACAACTCAGCCATTTCCAGCAAGGCGCGTGGCTGTTGTCGGTTCAGGCGCAGGGATTTTTCCAGGTTCTGCCGTGCGTCGTCGCGATTGCCGAGGGCCAGGGCGGTCAGGCCAAGGTTCTCGTAGACCCGCGAACGCTCGGGATACAGGCTGTCGGCCGCCGCCTGCTCGAAACGCTGGTAAGCGTCCTTGTACTGCTTGCGCTCGTACAGGAAGCCACCGTAGTTGTTGAGGATCCGCGCATCGCCCGGACGGGACGACAATGCCTTGCGGAAATGCTGGTCCGCCAGGTCCCACTCCATCTCGGCCTGGAACACCAGCGCCAGGGCCGCATTGGCGTCGGGATCGGAGCTGTTCAGCTCCAGGGCTTTCTTGAGCGGAACCTTGGCCTGCTCGGTCTGGCCCTGCTGCAGGTAACCGATGCCCAGTTGCACATAGGCCGTACGTGCCTCGTCACGCCCCTTGCTGGTACTCATCGGGTCGATATTGCCCGAGGAAACGCAGCCGGCCAGGAGGCCGGCAAAGAGTACAAGGAGCGCAGTGCGCACGGTCATGGAGATCCTCTCTCGGGTTCAGTTCGAAGCGCTTTTCGACATATCGGCATCGGCGCTCAGTTCACGCACCGCGATATAACGTTCGCTACGGCGGGTGCGATCCAGCACCTGCCCGACCAACTGCCCGCAGGCAGCATCAATGTCTTCACCGCGGGTGGTACGTACCGTGACGTTGTAGCCGGCCTGGTGCAACAGATCCTGGAAACGCCGGATCGCATTGTTGCTCGGGCGCTCGTAGCCCGAATGCGGGAACGGGTTGAACGGGATCAGGTTGATCTTGCACGGCGTATCCTTGAGCAGCTCGATCATCTCGACCGCGTGCTCGACCTGGTCGTTGACATCCTTGAGCAAGGTGTACTCGACGGTCAGGACACGCTTCTCGCCGAGGGTCGCCATATAGCGACGGCACGATTCGAGCAGCATCTTAAGCGGATACTTCTTGTTGATCGGCACCAATTGGTTACGCAATGCGTCATTCGGTGCGTGCAGCGACAACGCCAGGGAGACGTCGATATGCTCGGCCAGCACATCGATCATCGGCACCACGCCGGAGGTCGACAGGGTCACGCGGCGCTTGGAGATGCCGTAGCCCAGGTCGTCCATCATCAGGCGCATGGCGGCGATGACGTTGTCGAAGTTGAGCAGCGGCTCGCCCATGCCCATCATCACCACGTTGGTGATGGCACGGTCGATGGTGGCCGGGACGCTGCCAAAGGATTTGTTGGCAATCCACACCTGGCCGATGACTTCGGCAGCAGTGAGGTTGCTGTTGAAGCCTTGCTTGCCGGTGGAGCAGAAACTGCAATCCAGGGCACAGCCTGCCTGGGACGAAACGCACAAGGTGCCGCGTTTGCCCTGGGGAATGTAGACGGTCTCGACGCAGCTGCCGGACGCCACGCGCACCACCCACTTGCGGGTGCCGTCGGTGGAAATGTCCTCGCTGACGATTTCAGGACCGCGAACCTCGGCTACGGTCTTGAGCTTTTCGCGCAAGGCCTTGCTGACGTTCGTCATGGCGTCGAAATCATCGACGCCAAAGTGGTGAATCCACTTCATGACCTGACCGGCACGGAAACGCTTCTCCCCGATTGAGTCGAAGAATTTTTCCATTTCCGGTTGAGTCAGACCCAACAGGTTTGTTTTGCCGATTGATACAGTCATGGATTCACCCTCACTCCCAAGCTTTTGCTTAGCGAGTGGTTACTTCGGTAGCTGCGAAGAAGTACGAGATTTCGCGAGCGGCAGCGGCTTCGGAGTCCGAACCGTGTACAGCGTTGGCGTCGATGGAATCGGCGAAGTCAGCACGGATGGTGCCGGCAGCCGCTTCCTTAGGGTTGGTGGCGCCCATCAGCTCACGGTTCAGAGCGATAGCGTTTTCGCCTTCCAGAACCTGGACAACGACAGGACCGGAGATCATGAAGGCAACCAGGTCGCCGAAGAAACCACGAGCGCTGTGCTCAGCGTAGAAGCCTTCGGCTTCGGCCTTGGACAGTTGCTTCAGTTTCGAAGCGACAACGCGCAGGCCGGCTTTTTCGAAACGGGTGGTGATCTCGCCGATAACGTTTTTTGCAACAGCGTCAGGCTTGATGATGGAGAAAGTGCGTTGAACAGCCATGGTGTAACTCCAGAAACGATAATTTGCGAAAAATTAAACCCGCGAATTATACGCGGGTTCTTGGGTATTGCCTAACTCAGGTATTGCCTGCAGCCAGGGATCAGTCGCGTTCTTCGATCCAGTGGGCCTGAATGGCCTCCAGGATCTTCTCGCCACAGTGTTCCGGTTTGTCGTCGAACTCCGGCAGTTCCATGACCCACTTGCGCAGATCGACGAAATTCACCGACATCGGATCGACATCCGGCTTGCTTTCAGCCAGCTGGATCGCGATTTCCAGCACATCAGTCCACTTCAGACTCATGATAGTTCCTCGAATCAGTGTGGCGCTTCCGCGGCATGGTTGAGCGAATACTTTGGAATCTCGACGGTCAGGTCTTCGGTGCCGACAATCGCCTGGCAACCCAGCCGTGACTGCGCTTCCAGGCCCCAGGCCCGATCCAGGAAATCTTCTTCCAGCTCATCGGCCTCTTCCAGCGAATCGAAGCCTTCGCGAATGATGCAATGGCAGGTGGTGCAGGCGCAGACGCCGCCACAGGCGCTTTCCATCTCGATATGGTGCTCATGCGCCAGGTCGAGGATCGAAGTGCCGGGCTCAGCCTCTACTACCATCCCTTCCGGGCAGAACTTCTCGTGGGGCAGAAAAATGACCTGCGGCATCGTTATTCCTCAATCTCATTCAGGTTGCGTCCCGCCAGGGCGGCTTTCACCGTCGAATCCAGGCGGCGGGCGGCAAAGGCATCGGTCACTTGCGACAGACGCTTGGTCTGTTGCTCGATGGCATAACCATCGGTGCCTTTCATCAATTCACTCAATTCCTGCATCTGCAATTCGATGACCATGCGCTCCTCGGCATCGAGCAGGCGTTCGCCGTCGGCCTCGAGGGCACCCTGCACCGCTTCGATCAGGCGTTGCGCATCGACCTGCTGCTCGCGCAACACGCGGGCAGCCTTGTCATCACCGGCATACTGGAACGAGTCCTTGAGCATGCGGGCGATTTCACCGTCGGTCAGGCCATAGGACGGCTTGACCTGGATACTCGACTCGACGCCCGAACCCAGCTCGCGGGCCGTGACATTGAGCAGGCCGTCGGCATCGACCTGGAAGGTCACGCGGATCTTCGCCGCGCCGGCAACCATCGCCGGAATGCCCCGCAGTTCGAAGCGCGCCAGGGAGCGGCAGTCGCTGATCAGTTCACGCTCGCCTTGCAGCACGTGAATCGCCATGGCCGACTGGCCGTCCTTGTAGGTGGTGAAATCCTGGGCGCGGGCGACGGGAATGGTGGTGTTGCGCGGAATCACCTTCTCCATCAGCCCACCCATGGTTTCGAGACCAAGGGACAGCGGAATCACATCGAGCAGCAGCAGTTCGCCACCGTCGCGCTTGTTGCCGGCCAGGGTATCGGCCTGGATGGCGGCACCGATGGCCACCACCTGATCCGGATCGATTTCGGTCAACGGCTGGCGACCGAACATCTCGGCGACGGCCTCGCGCACACGGGGCACACGGGTCGAACCGCCGACCATGACCACCGCGTGCACGTCTTCAAGCTCGACATTCGAGTCCCGCACCGCACGCCGGCAGGCCTTGAGGCTGCGGGCGATCATCGGCTCGATCAGGGCGTCAAACGCTTCCCGGGTCAGCTGGGCACGCCAGCCGCCATGGACCACCTCGACCGAGTCAGCGTCGGTCAACGCTTCCTTGGCCGCGCAGGCCGCCTGCAACAGGCTGCGCTGGGCGCCCGGATCGAGGTCGGCGGACAAGCCGGCCTGCTCGATGATCCAGCCGGCAATCGCGTGATCGAAGTCATCGCCGCCCAGGGCGCTGTCGCCGCCGGTGGCCAGGACCTCGAAGACCCCGCCGGTCAGGCGCAGGATAGAGATGTCGAAAGTACCGCCGCCCAGGTCGTAGATCGCGACCAGGCCTTCGGCGTGCTGGTCCAGGCCATAGGCCACGGCCGCGGCGGTCGGTTCGTTGAGCAGGCGCAGGACGTTCAGGCCGGCCAGCCGGGCCGCGTCCTTGGTCGCCTGGCGCTGGGCATCGTCGAAATAGGCCGGCACGGTGATCACCGCCCCGACCAGTTCACCCCCCAGGGCTGCCTCGGCGCGCTGACGCAGCACCTTGAGGATATCGGCGGAGACTTCGACCGGGCTTTTCGGACCCTGCACGGTATCGATGAACGGCATGTGCGACTCACCGCCGACAAAGCGGTAAGGCAGTTGCTCGCCCAGTTGCTTGACGTCCGCCAGGCCACGGCCCATCAGACGCTTCACCGACAGCACGGTATTGAGCGGATCACTGGCGGCCGCCAGCTTGGCCGACTGGCCGACCTCGATACGGTCGGCGTGGTAGCGCACCGCGGACGGCAGGATCACCTGCCCGTCAGCATCGGCCAGGGGCTCGGAAAGACCACTGCGCAATGCAGCGACCAGCGAATTGGTAGTACCCAAGTCAATCCCGACCGCCAGGCGACGCTGGTGCGGTTGGGGACTTTGGCCGGGTTCGGCGATCTGCAGTAGGGCCATCGTTATCTGGACTTATCTGAATATCAGGCGTGCGACCGGAGCGGCACTGGGTTAATCGTCGAGGCGCTCTTCTAACTGGCGCACTTCGTAGGTGAGCTTGTCGAGGAACTGCATGCGCCGCATCAGGCGCTCGGCCTGTTCGCGTTGCGCGGCATCGTTCCAGCAGGCTGCGAAGCTGTCGTTCAGTTCATCCTGGGCCGTTTTCAGGCGGCGCTTGAACGCGGCGATGCCCGGCAGGTCGGCATCGTCCTGCAGGTCTTCGAGCTCTTCGCGCCATTGCATCTGCTGCATCAGGAAGTCCGGATCATGCACCGTGACTTCCAATGGCAGCTCGCAACCGCCCATGGCGAGCAGATAGCGCGCACGCTTGGGAGGGCTCTTGAGCGTCTGGTAGGCCTCGTTGAGGCTCGCGGATTGCTCCAGGGCCAGCCGTTGCTCTCGCTCGGAAGCGTCGGCAAAGCGGTCCGGATGAACGGCGCGCGCCAACTCTCGGTAGCGCGCAGCCAACTGTTCGAGGTCCAGCGTGAAGCTCGGCTGCAACTCGAATAAAGCGAAATGACAAGGAGTACCCACGAATAGCCTCAGATGTTGAAGCTTTCGCCGCAGCCACACTCACCGCGTACGTTGGGGTTGTTGAACTTGAAGCCTTCGTTCAACCCTTCCTTGACGAAATCCAGCTCGGTACCGTCCAGGTAGGTGAGGCTTTTCGGGTCGATGATCACTTTCTCGCCGTGACTCTCGAACACCTGATCTTCCGCCACCACCTCGTCGACGAACTCCAGCACGTAGGCAAGGCCGGAACAGCCTGTGGTGCGAACACCCAGACGAATCCCTTCACCTTTGCCGCGCCCGTCAAGGGAGCGTCGCACGTGTCGAGCAGCCGCTTCTGTCATGCTGATAGCCATCGTGACTCCTTACTAATCGCTTGAACGCCGGATCGTTTAGATCAGGCCTTTCTTCTGCTTGTAATCGCGAACGGCGGCCTTGATGGCGTCTTCGGCGAGTACCGAGCAGTGGATCTTCACTGGCGGCAGGGCCAGTTCTTCGGCCAGCTGAGTGTTCTTGATGGTCTCTGCTTCATCCAGAGTCTTGCCTTTCATCCACTCGGTCGCCAGGGAGCTGGAGGCGATGGCCGAACCGCAGCCGTAGGTCTTGAACTTGGCGTCTTCGATGATGCCCTGTTCGTTGACCTTGATCTGCAGGCGCATCACGTCGCCGCACGCCGGAGCCCCGACCATGCCGGTACCGACATCCGGGTCCTCGGCATTCATCTTGCCGACGTTACGCGGGTTTTCGTAGTGGTCGATGACCTTTTCGCTGTAAGCCATGGTACTTAATCCTCACTCATCAGGGCCGCTCTTGAGACCCTGCAGTTCCGCTTGCGTCAGTCGCCGCGTCGCTACAGGACCTGTATCCGGCGGCTTCTATAGTTAGTGTGCCGCCCACTCGATCTTCGAGATATCGACGCCATCTTTGAACATGTCCCACAGCGGCGACAGGGCGCGCAGCTTGGTCACGGCCTCGCAGACTTTCTGCGCGGCATAATCG
Source organism: Pseudomonas sp. Ost2 (assembly GCF_018326065.1). Taxonomy (NCBI): domain Bacteria; kingdom Pseudomonadati; phylum Pseudomonadota; class Gammaproteobacteria; order Pseudomonadales; family Pseudomonadaceae; genus Pseudomonas; species Pseudomonas sp. Ost2. Next base: position 6,066,625 of record NZ_AP021904.1, read on the forward strand.
ATTTCTTCTTCGGTGGTGAAGCGACCGAAGGTGAAGCGGATCGAGCTATGTGCCAGTTCGTCGTTGCGGCCCAGGGCGCGCAGTACGTACGAAGGCTCCAGCGAAGCCGAGGTGCAGGCGGAACCGGAGGAAACCGCCAGGTCCTTGAGCGCCATGATCAGCGACTCGCCTTCGACGTAGTTGAAGCTCAGGTTCAGGTTGTGCGGTACGCGGGCGGTCATGCTGCCGTTGATGTACAGCTCTTCCAGGTGCTCGACCTGCTTGTAGAAGCGGTCGCTCAGGGCCTTGATGCGCACGTTCTCGGCAGCCATGTCTTCCTTGGCCACGCGGAAGGCTTCACCCATGCCGACGATCTGGTGGGTCGCCAGGGTACCGGAACGCATGCCGCGCTCGTGACCGCCGCCGTGCATGGTCGCCTCGAGGCGCACCCGCGGCTTGCGGCTGACGTACAGCGCGCCGATGCCTTTGGGACCGTAGGTCTTGTGGGCCGAGAAGGACATCAGGTCGACTTTCAGCTTCTGCAGGTCGATATCGACCTTGCCGGTCGACTGGGCTGCGTCAACATGGAACAGCACGCCGCGCGAGCGGGTCAGCTCACCGATGGCGGCGATGTCGTTGACGGTGCCGATCTCGTTGTTCACGTGCATGATCGAAACCAGGATGGTGTCGTCACGCAGGGCGGCTTCGACCATGGCCGGGGTGATCAGGCCGTCTTCGCCAGGCTCGATGTAGGTGACTTCGAAACCTTCACGCTCCAGTTGGCGCGTGGTGTCGAGGACCGCCTTGTGCTCGATCTTGCTGGTGATCAGGTGCTTGCCCTTGGTGTGGTAGAAATGCGCGACACCCTTGATCGCCAGGTTGTCGGACTCGGTGGCACCGGAGGTCCAGACGATTTCACGCGGGTCGGCATTGACCAGGTCGGCGACCTGGCGACGGGCGTTCTCGACCGACTCCTCGGCCTTCCAGCCGAAGACATGGGAACGCGAGGCCGGGTTACCGAAGTTTCCGTCGACCAGCAGGCATTCACTCATTTTCTGCGCGACACGCGGATCAACCGGGGTGGTCGCTGAGTAATCAAGGTAAATCGGCAATTTCATGGACTATCTCCTAAATCAGGCTGGCTGGCGCACCGCGGGCTCTTTGGCTGTCATTCGACGGCGGACGCTTCGATCTTATCCAGGCGTGGCGCCTTGCCATTACAGCGGCGCTGATCCTGACGCTGGGCGACTTCTTGTACCTCACGGCGAGTCACAAGGTCCGCCAAGCTGATACCACTGAGAAATTCGTGGATCTGCAGGCTGAGGTCGCACCACAGGTGGTGGGTCAGGCAGGTGTCGCCGGAATGGCAATCACCGAGCCCCTGGCACTTGGTGGCGTCGACCGATTCATTCACCGCGTCGATCACCTGGGCGACCTGGATCCCCTGCATGTCGCGCGACAGCTGATAGCCGCCGCCCGGACCACGGACACTCGACACCAGGTTGCTGCGACGCAATTTGGCGAAAAGCTGTTCGAGGTAGGACAGGGAGATGCCTTGGCGCTCGGAGATATCGGCCAGGGACACCGGCCCGTGTTGCGCGTGCAACGCCAGATCGAGCATGGCGGTCACCGCGTATCGGCCTTTTGTAGTCAGTCGCATGGACAATTACCACGGAGTTACGGAATGAGGACGAGTATGCTATTCCCGAGTATTTAAGTCAACTATAAGACCTAGTACTTTAGTCGGGATTACCCGTAAAAGAGCGCGCGCATTGTAGCAAAGTCACAAGCGTAATGGCATCGCGCTAGACCGATGGTTTTTGTCGTCCTTGAAATGCTTCGCGGGCAAGCCCGCTCCCACAGGATTCGATACAGCCCTGACCTTGTGGGAGCGGGCTTGCCTGCGAAGAGGCCGGCAAACCCGACGCAGATCAGCCCGCCTTGACCTCACCCTCGTCCTTCACTTCGACAAAGCCTTCACAGTGCAACTCTGGCAGATCCTTGGCGCAGTAGTTGCTGCCCAGGTCCTTCAGCGCACCGCACATGCCTTCCAGGCGCCCATCGACCGCCTGCAGGTGATCGAGCATCTGGCCGATGGCCCGCGCCACCGGATCCGGCATGTCTTCGCTGACGCCATAGGCATCGAAGCCCAGCTTCTCGGCCATCGCCTTGCGCTTGGCCTCCTGCTGGTCGTCGGACTTCATGATGATCCGCCCCGGAATCCCCACCACCGTCGCCCCTGGCGGAACCGCCTTGGTCACCACCGCATTGGAGCCGACCTTGGCCCCGGCACCGACCGTGAACGGCCCCAGCACCTTGGCGCCGGCGCCGACCACCACGCCGTCTTCCAGGGTCGGATGGCGCTTGCCCTTGTTCCAGCTGGTACCACCCAGGGTCACCCCCTGGTAGAGGGTCACATCGTTGCCGATCTCGGCGGTTTCACCGATCACGATGCCCATGCCGTGATCGATGAAGAAACGCCGCCCGACCTTGGCGCCTGGATGGATCTCGATACCGGTCAACCAGCGGCCGAAGTTCGACACCACCCGCGCCAGCCACTTCCAGCCCATGCCCCACAGCGAATGACTCAGGCGATGCAGCCAGATGGCGTGCATGCCGGGATAGCAGGTCAGGACTTCAAAGGCATTGCGCGCCGCCGGGTCACGATGGAATACGCTCTGGATATCTTCACGCAAACGCTCGAACATCATTAATCCTTCCGCTTAAGAAGCTCGCCACGGGCCGCTTTCTGGGTTTCCGTGAGGATGCCACGCAATATATTCATTTCCGCCCGGCTGACCGAGCTGCGTCCGTAAAGGCGGCGCAGGCGCGCCATGAGGTGCCGCGGCTTTTCCGGATCGAGGAACTCGATGGCCACCAGCGTCTGTTCCAGGTGCTCATAGAATCGCTCCAGCTCATCCATGGTCGCCAATTCACCACTGCGGGTGGACGCCACCTCATCCTTCTCGACCTTGTGCGGCTGGCCTTCAGCCGCCAGCCAGGCCATGCGCACCTCATAACTCAACACCTGCACCGCCGCCCCGAGGTTCAGCGAACTGAATCCGGGGTCAGATGGGATGTGCACGTGATAATGACATCGCTGCAGCTCGTCATTGGTCAGGCCGGAATCTTCGCGACCGAACACCAGGGCGATCTGCGCATCCTGCGCCGCCTCCTCGACCACTTTCACGCCGGACTCGCGCGGGTCCAGCAACGGCCAGGGAATCCGCCGATCCCGCGCACTGGTGCCGAACACCAGGTTGCAGCCGACCAGCGCCTCTTCCAAAGTGGCGACGACCTGGGCGTTTTCAAGGATGTCGGTGGCGCCGGAGGCACGCGCATCGGCCTCATGGGACGGAAAGATGCGCGGCTCGACCAGTATCAGGCGCGACAATCCCATGTTTTTCATGGCTCGCGCAGCCCCGCCGATATTGCCCGGATGACTGGTATTGACCAGGACGATACGAATATTTTGCAGCACGGGCAGGCGCTCTCGGACAGGGCAAAGGGGAGCAAATCTTACAGAAGCACTCGGGTTTACGCCACGAAACTGAATGTCGTCCTTCACCGATAACACTTTTCTGTTAGAATGTTCGGCTTTCTTTAACACTCTAGGTGAAACGTCCATGCAGCCCATGCTGAATATCGCGCTGCGCGCCGCCCGCAGCGCCAGTGAATTGATTTTCCGCTCCATCGAGCGCCTGGATACCATCAAGGTCGACGAAAAAGACGCCAAGGACTACGTGTCCGAGGTTGATCGTGCTGCCGAGCAGAAAATCATCGACGCTCTGCGCAAAGCGTATCCGACCCACGCCATCCGCGGTGAAGAAACCGGTTTCCACGCCGGTAGCGGCGAAGGCGAAGAATACCTGTGGATCATCGACCCACTTGATGGCACCACCAACTTCCTGCGCGGCATCCCGCACTTCGCGGTCAGCATCGCCTGCAAATACCGCGGCCGCCTTGAGCACGCCGTGGTTCTGGACCCGGTTCGCCAGGAAGAATTCACCGCCAGCCGTGGCCGTGGCGCCCAGCTGAACGGTCGCCGCCTGCGCGTCAGCGGTCGCACCAGCCTCGACGGCGCCCTGCTGGGCACCGGCTTCCCGTTCCGCGACGACCAGATGGACAACATCGACAACTACCTGGGCATGTTCCGCGCCCTGGTCGGCCAGACCGCCGGCATCCGCCGCGCCGGTGCCGCGAGCCTCGACCTGGCCTATGTGGCCGCCGGTCGTTTCGATGCCTTCTGGGAGTCGGGCCTGTCCGAGTGGGACATGGCAGCGGGCGCACTGCTGATCCAGGAAGCGGGCGGCCTGGTGAGCGACTTCACCGGCGGTCACGACTTCCTTGAGAAGGGCCATATCGTCGCCGGCAACACCAAGTGCTTCAAGGCCGTGTTGACCGCAATCCAGCCGCACCTGCCGGCTTCGCTGAAGCGCTAAGCGCCCGGCCATGAAAAAAGCACCCCGAGGGGTGCTTTTTTTGTGCCTGCGATCCGGGGTCAACCCCCGGAGCGATTACTGGGCAGGCTGGTTCTGGCTGAGAATCAGGCGACCTTCCTTGTCGACCGGAATCTGGTTGCCCGGATCACGATCCATGCGCACCTTGCCTTCCTTGCCGTCGAGTTGGTAACGCACGTCATAACCCACGACCTTGTCGCTGATGTCATTGACCGTGTTGCAGCGGGTCTGGGTCGTGGTGTAGGTGTCACGCTCCTGCATGCCCTCCTGCACCTTGTTACCGGCATAACCGCCACCGACCGCACCCACTACCGTTGCCAGGGTCTTGCCCTTGCCACCGCCCACCAGACTGCCCAGCAGTCCACCGCCCACCGCACCCAGCGCCGTACCGGCCAGGCGATGCTCGTCCTGCACCGGCTTCTGCCGGGTCACGGCAACGTCCTTGCACACTTCGCGCGGTGTCTTGACCTGCGTCTTCACAGGTTCTACCGCCAATACTTGAGCATACTCAGGGCCGCTCTTCACCATGCTGTAGGTCGCAACAGCACCTCCGGCGGTGACACCGACAGCACCCAATACCGCACCCACCAGCAACGACTTGTTCACGTGAACCTCCTGACCATCACCGCGGGAAATATCCGCATCTCTCCTAGCCTTGGAGCATGAAAAAAGGCGCGAGTTCAATACTCGCGCCTTCTCAGGTGACAGCCGGAGGAAAAACGAACGTCAAGGACGGTCGTCGATTTCCTTCTGGGTGTTGGCCGGAGGAATCAGGTCCTCGCTGTTCAGGTTCAGCCAGATCAACACCACGTTGGCGATGTAGATCGACGAGTAGGTACCCGCCAGCACACCGACGAACAGTGCGATGGAGAAACCGAACAGGTTGTCGCCACCGAAGAACAGCAGGGCCGCGATCGCCAGCAGGGTGGAGATCGACGTCGCCATGGTCCGCAGCAGGGTCTGGGTGGTCGAGATGTTGATGTTCTCGATCAGGCTGGCCTTGCGCAGTACCCGGAAGTTCTCGCGAACCCGGTCGAATACCACGATGGTGTCGTTGAGCGAGTAACCGATGATCGCCAGTACCGCCGCCAGCACCGTCAGGTCGAAGGTGATCTGGAAGAACGACAGGATACCCACGGTCACGACCACGTCGTGGATCAGCGACACGATGGCGCCGACCGCGAACTTCCACTGGAAGCGGAAAGCCAGGTAGATCAGGACGCCGCCCAGCGCCATCAGCATGCCGAGGCCGCCCTGGTCGCGCAGCTCTTCACCCACCTGCGGGCCGACGAACTCGACGCGCTTGACCTGCGCCGGGTTGTCGCCGCCGGTCTTCTGCAGCGCATCCGCCACCTGGTGACCCAGTTGCGGGTCTTCACCCGGCATCCGTACCAGCAGGTCGGTGGTCGCGCCGAAGCTCTGCACGATCGCTTCGTGATAACCGGCCGTGACCAGTTGCTCACGGACCTTGGTGACATCGGCCGGACGCTCGTAGGTCAGCTCGATCAGCGTACCGCCGGTGAAATCCAGACCGTAGTTCAGGCCCTTATGGAACCAGCTGAACAACGCCAGAACGGTAAGGAGCACGGTGACGCCGAACGCAATGTTGCGAACGCCCATGAAGTTGATAGTACGTAACATGGCAGCCCCTTAAATCCACAACTTCTTGAAGTCACGACCGCCGAAGATCAGGTTGACCATCGCGCGGGTCACCATGATGGCCGTGAACATCGAGGTAAAGATCCCGAGGGACATGGTCACCGCAAAGCCCTTGACCGGACCGGTACCCATGGCGAACAGGATGCCGCCCACCAGCAAGGTGGTCAGGTTGGCGTCGACAATCGCCGTATAGGCACGACTGAAGCCCTCGTTGATCGCCCGCTGAACCGTCATGCCCGCCGCGATCTCTTCACGTATCCGCGAGAAGATCAGTACGTTGGCGTCGACCGCCATACCCATGGTCAGGACGATACCGGCGATACCCGGCAGGGTCAGTGTCGCTCCCAGCAAGGACATCAGGGCCAGCAGCGCGACCATGTTGAAGGCCAGCGCCACGGTGGCGATGATGCCGAAGAAGCGGTAGATGGCGATGATGAACAGCGAGACGAACAACATGCCCCACAACGACGCATCGATACCCTTGGTGATGTTGTCGGCACCCAGGCTCGGGCCAATGGTACGTTCTTCAGCGAAGTACATCGGCGCGGCCAGACCACCGGCACGCAGCAACAGGGCCAGTTCCGAGGATTCGCCCTGGCCGTTCAGGCCGGTGATGCGGAACTGCGCGCCCAGCGGCGACTGGATGGTCGCCAGGCTGATGATCTTCTTCTCTTCCTTGAAGGTCTGTACCGGCACGTCTTTCTCGACACCGTTGACCACTTGCTTGCTGTAGGTGGTGATCGGACGCTGTTCGATGAAGATCACCGCCATCTGGCGACCGACGTTGCTGCGCGTGGCGCGACTCATCAGTTCGCCACCATGACCATCCAGGCGGATGTTCACTTCCGGGGTACCGTGCTCGCCGAAACCGGCCTTGGCATCGGTCACCTGGTCACCGGTGATGATCAGCCCACGCTCGATCAGCGCCGGAGGACGGTTGCCTTCACGGAACTCGAACTCTTCGGAAGTCGCCTTCGACGCACCCGGCTCGGCGGCCAGGCGGAATTCAAGGTTGGCGGTCTTGCCGAGGATACGCTTGGCTTCAGCCGTGTCCTGCACGCCCGGCAGCTCGACCACGATGCGGTTGGCACCCTGGCGCTGAACCAGTGGCTCGGCCACACCCAGCTCGTTGACGCGGTTACGTACCGTGGTCAGGTTCTGCTTGATGGAGTATTCACGGATTTCCGCCAGCTTGGCCGGGGTCATCGCCAGACGCAGTACCGCCTGGCCATTCAGATCAGCCGGAACAATGTCGAAATCGTTGAAGCTCTTGCGAATCAGGGCACGGGCCTGCTCGCGGGAATCATTGTCGGAGAAGCCCAGTTGAATGGCGCCATTGAGCTGCGGCAGGCTGCGATAACGCACACGCTCCTTGCGCAACAGGCTCTTGACGTCGCCTTCGTAGACTTTCAGGCGGGCATCGAGGGCCTTGTCCATGTCCACTTCCAGCAGGAAGTGCACACCACCGGACAAGTCCAGACCCAGCTTCATCGGGTGCGCGCCGAGGCTGCGCAGCCATTGCGGGGTGGTCTGTGCCAGGTTGAGGGCCACCACGTAGTCGTCGCCGAGGGCTTTACGCACCACGTCCTTGGCCGGCAGTTGGTCTTCCTGCTTGGTCAGGCGCAGCAGGCCGTCCTTGCCGTTGGCGGCCAGGGTGGCACCCTTGACGGCGATGCCGGCTTCGGTGAGCGCCTTGCTCACCCGGTCCAGATCGGCCTGGTTGACCTGCAACGCCGTGCTGGCGCCGCTGACCTGGATGGCCGGATCGTCAGGGTAGAGATTGGGAGCGGAATAAATAAAACCGACCGCCAGCACCGCCAGGATCAGTACGTATTTCCACAGAGGGTATTTGTTCAGCATCACGCCGCCCGCTTATGACGCGGGGCGCCTTGCGCGCCCCGTCGATTGTTGAATGTTGAAACTTAGATCGCTTTCAGCGTGCCTTTAGGCAGAGTGGCCGCGATGGCACCCTTCTGGAACTTCATTTCGACGGTGTCGGAAACTTCCAGCACGACGAAATCGTCGGTCACTTTCAGGATCTTGCCGGCGATACCACCGGTGGTCACCACTTCGTCACCCTTGGCCAGGTTGCCCAGCAGGTTTTTCTGCTCCTTGGCGCGCTTGGCCTGTGGACGCCAGATCATCAGGTAGAAGATGACCAGGAAGCCGACCAGGAAAATCCATTCGAAACCACCGCCCATCGGACCTGCAGCGGCAGGTGCAGCGGTGTCCGCCAGGGCGGAAGAGATGAAAAAGCTCATGTGACACTCCAGTTGCAAATATGTAGTTCTAAGGTCTGAAAAGATCAGTCCAAAGGCGGCACGGGAAGCCCGCGCTTGGCGTAGAAGGCATCGACAAAGGCGGCCAATGTACCCTGTTGAATAGCCTCGCGCAAACCAGCCATAAGCAGTTGGTAATGGCGCAAATTGTGGATGGTATTCAACATACTCCCCAGCATTTCGCCGCACTTGTCCAGATGATGCAGATAAGCACGGGAGAAGTTCTGGCAGGTGTAGCAATCGCAGGTCGGATCCAGCGGCGAATCATCATGGCGATGGAACGCGTTACGGATCTTCAGCACGCCGGTATCGACGAACAGATGCCCGTTGCGGGCATTACGGGTCGGCATCACGCAATCGAACATGTCCACCCCGCGGCGAACACCCTCCACGAGATCCTCCGGCTTGCCAACGCCCATAAGGTAACGAGGTTTGTCAGCGGGCATCTGGCCTGGCAGGTAGTCCAGTACCTTGATCATCTCGTGCTTGGGCTCGCCCACCGACAGGCCGCCGATGGCCAGGCCGTCGAAACCGATCTTGTCGAGGCCTTCGAGCGAGCGCATGCGCAGGTTCTGGTGCATGCCGCCCTGGACGATACCGAACAGCGCCGCGGTGTTGTCGCCATGGGCATTCTTCGAGCGCTGGGCCCAGCGCAGCGACAGTTCCATGGACACCCGGGCGACATCTTCATCCGCAGGGTACGGCGTGCACTCGTCGAAAATCATCACGATGTCCGAACCCAGGTCGCGCTGGACCTGCATCGACTCTTCCGGCCCCATGAATACCTTGGCACCGTCGACCGGCGAAGCGAAGGTCACGCCCTCCTCCTTGATCTTGCGCATGGCGCCCAGGCTGAACACCTGGAAACCGCCGGAGTCGGTGAGGATCGGCCCCTTCCACTGCATGAAGTCGTGCAGGTCGCCGTGTTTCTTGATCACTTCGGTGCCCGGGCGCAGCCACAGGTGGAAGGTGTTGCCCAGGATGATCTCGGCACCGGTGGCGACGATATCCCGTGGCAGCATGCCCTTGACCGTGCCGTAGGTGCCCACCGGCATGAACGCCGGGGTCTCGACGGTGCCGCGCGGGAAGGTCAGGCGACCGCGACGGGCCTTGCCATCGGTAGCGAGCAACTCGAACGACATACGACTGGTGCGACTCATGCTTGATCCTCGGATGCCGATTCCTGGGGTCCGGTCGGCGCGGGGTTGCGGGTGATGAACATCGCATCACCGTAACTGAAGAAGCGGTAGCCGTTGTCCACGGCGGCCTTGTAGGCGGCCATGGCTTCGGGGTAACCGGCGAAGGCCGAAACCAGCATCAGCAGCGTGGATTCGGGCAGGTGGAAGTTGGTGACCAGGGCGTCGACCACATGGAACGGCCGGCCCGGGTAGATAAAGATGTCGGTATCGCCACTGAACGGCTTGAGCACGCCATCGCGGGCAGCGCTTTCCAGCGAGCGTACGCTGGTGGTGCCTACCGCGATCACCCGACCACCGCGCGCGCGGCAGGCGGCGACGGCATCCACGACAGCCTGGCTGACTTCCAGCCATTCGTTATGCATATGGTGGTCTTCGATGCGCTCCACGCGCACCGGCTGGAAGGTGCCGGCGCCGACATGCAGGGTCACGAACGCGGTTTCGACGCCCTTGGCGGCAATGGCCTCCAGCAGCGGCTGATCGAAATGCAGACCGGCGGTCGGCGCGGCCACGGCGCCCAGGCGCTCGGCATAGACCGTCTGGTAACGCTCGCGGTCCGAGCCCTCGTCGGGACGGTCTATATAAGGAGGCAACGGCATGTGGCCGACGCGCTCCAGCAGGGGCAGTACTTCCTCGGCGAAACCCAGTTCGAACAGGGTGTCGTGACGGGCGAGCATCTCGGCTTCGCCCCCCCCTTCGATAAGGATCTTCGAGCCGGGTTTGGGCGACTTGCTGGAGCGCACATGAGCCAGCACACGGTGGCTGTCGAGCACTCGCTCGATGAGAATTTCCAGCTTGCCGCCGGAGGCTTTCTGGCCGAAAAGACGGGCCGGAATGACCCGGGTATTGTTGAACACCATCAAGTCGCCTGGGCGTAAATGCTCAAGCAAATCAGTGAATTGACGATGTGCCAGCGCGCCGCTGGGCCCATCCAGGGTCAGCAGGCGGCTGTTGCGACGCTCGGCCAGCGGATGGCGAGCGATCAGGGAATCGGGGAGCTCGAAAGTAAAGTCAGCGACGCGCATGATGGGGTTCGTCTAGCAGGGCCGGAAAGTTTAGCGGAATTCACCCATATTGACCATGAAAGGCGATTGACCAACGGTAATGGCGTCTCTATACTTCGCCGCCATTGAGCCCTGATGGCGGAATTGGTAGACGCGGCGGATTCAAAATCCGTTTTCGAAAGGAGTGGGAGTTCGAGTCTCCCTCGGGGCACCAAGATTGAAAAAGACCTTGATTATCAAGGTCTTTTTTTTCGTCTGCAGAAAAGCGGCCATCGTCCGCCACACACGACGACAGAGGCCCCGGCACCATGGAATCGTCACTGGAAACAGTCGCCCTTTTTGCCCTCAAGCTGGCTTATGAAACCGAAGGCCAGAGCCCGATTTTGCGCGACGATCCGGTCATGAGTGACTATCAGCGGGACGTGTTCGACTTGCTGGTGCGCAACCGCGATGTCGGCGCTATCCAGCGGAAGATGAATGCGTGCATCACGGTGGCGCTGGACGCTGTGGGTGGAACGGACAAGCCCCTCGGGCGCGAACTGCACAGACTGGCAACGGACTTCAGCCAGGCGCGGACCACCGAAGAAATGAATGCACCGCTCGTCTTGCTCAAGGACTACCTGAAAGACATTCAGTGATGAGCTGCGCTCACCGTCCCCTCTCATGAATCAGGCGGAAGCCATTCTAAGTCGTTTTTTTTCGCCTCGTTTTTTTGCCGATTCCCCCGCCCGCCCCATGCCCGGGCAACACCCTTCTATACTCAACGGTAGTCGCGGAAAGAACCGTGCACGTCGCTTTGGTGCCGATAAACCAAAGACAGCGTGGCAAGCTGCCCTTTATGCCCTGAAGAGGTGCGGCAAAGACCGCACCGGGCCCAACAAGATGCCCGCTCAGGGTGCCTGGCCAACGGCCGAAAATGCCACGATACCGTGACGTGGTGTGAATGCCGCAGCCGACACTTTCGGACAACCGACAACCTTGTGGTTTGTCCGTGACCGTGAGGAATGCTGTATGCCTGATGAGATGCTGCACCTGCCTATGGTCAACAGCCTGCTGGAGCGCCACAAAGGCTCCCCCGGCGCACTGTTGCCCATCCTTCATGAGATTCAGGCGGGCATCGGCTACATCCCCGATGCCGCCATCCCCGAGATTGCCCACGCCCTCAACCTGAGCCAGGCCGAAGTTCGCGGGGTGATCAGTTTCTACCACGACTTCCGCACCGCGCCCCCGGCCCGACATATCCTGCGCCTGTGCCGGGCCGAGTCCTGCCAGAGTCGCGGCGCCGAGCAGCTCGCCGCGCAACTGCGCGAGCGCCTGCAACTGGACGACCACGGCAGCAGCGCCGACGGCAGCATCAGCCTGCGTCCGGTCTATTGCCTCGGTGCCTGCGCCTGCTCGCCCGCCCTGGAGCTGGATGGCCAGGTGCATGCACGGCTCAGCGCCGAACGCCTGGATGCCCTGCTCGACGCCTGCCGGGAGGACGCATGATGCCCAGCCTCTATCTGCCCGCTGACTCCCTGGCCCGCGCCGTCGGGGCCGATGAAGTCGCCACGGCCCTTGCCGCCCAGGCCCGGGAACGCCATCTGCCGCTGGAGCTGCACCGCACCAGTTCCCGTGGCCTGTACTGGCTCGAACCGCTGCTGGAAATCGACAGCCCGCAAGGCCGTATCGGCTTCGGTCCGCTGACCGCCGCCGACGTACCGTCGCTGCTCGACGCCCTGCAAGGTGATCCCGCCACCCATCCACTGGCCCTCGGCCCCGTGGAAGAATTGCCCTACCTGAAGAGCCAGCAACGCCTGCTGTTCGCTCGCGCAGGCATTACCCGACCGCTGTCCCTGGAGGATTACCGTGCCCACGGCGGCTTCGAGGGCCTGGCCCGGGCCATCGCCCTCGGTGGCGAACAGACCGCCACCGCCGTATTCGATTCCGGCCTGCGCGGACGCGGCGGCGCGGCGTTCCCCGCCGGGATCAAATGGCGCACGGTGCGTGGTACCCAGGCTGCGCAGAAGTACATCGTCTGCAACGCCGACGAAGGCGACTCCGGCACCTTCGCCGACCGCATGCTGATGGAAGGCGACCCCTTCCTGCTGATCGAGGGCATGGCCATTGCCGGCCTCACCGTCGGGGCCAGCTACGGCTACATCTATGTACGCTCGGAATATCCCCAGGCCGTGGCGACCTTGCGCGAAGCCCTGGACATCGCCCGCGCCGCCGGCTATCTCGGCACCAATGTCAGCGGCAGCGGCCAGGCTTTCGACATGGAAGTCCGCGTCGGTGCCGGCGCCTATATCTGTGGCGAGGAAACCGCGCTTCTGGACTCCCTCGAAGGCAAGCGTGGGATCGTCCGCGCCAAGCCGCCGATCCCCGCCCTGCAAGGACTGTTCGGCCAGCCGACCCTGGTGCACAACGTACTGACCCTGGCCTCGGTGCCGCTGATCCTGGCGAAAGGCGCGCAGTTCTATCGCGACTACGGCATGGGCCGTTCCCTGGGCACCATGCCCTTCCAGCTGGCGGGCAATATCCGTCACGGCGGCCTGGTCGAAAGGGCCTTTGGCCTGACCCTGCGCGAGCTGGTGGAAAACTATGGCGGCGGCACCGCCAGTGGCCGGCCGCTGAAGGCAGCCCAGGTCGGTGGCCCTCTCGGGGCCTGGGTGCCACCCGGGCAATTCGACACGCCGCTGGATTACGAAGCTTTCGCCGCCATCGGTGCCATGCTCGGCCACGGTGGCGTGGTGGTGGCGGACGACAGTCTCGACATGGCCCGCATGGCGCGCTTCGCCCTGCAGTTCTGCGCCGAGGAATCCTGTGGCAAATGCACCCCGTGCCGCATCGGCTCCACCCGCGGCGTGGAGGTGATCGATCGCCTGCTGGCCGCACCCGACCAGGGCGGTCGCGATGAACAGGCGATCATCCTCAAGGACCTGTGCGACACCCTGCAATACGGTTCGCTGTGTGCGTTGGGCGGCATGACCTCCTATCCGGTGGCCAGCGCCCTCAAGCATTTCCCCGCCGACTTCGGTCTGCAGCCCTCGGAGGCCGACCAATGATCACTCTCTTCGACCCGAAAACCGATATCGACCTGGGCACCCCTGCCCGCGACAGCCAGGTGCAGGTCACCCTGACCATCGACGGCCGCAGCATCAGCGTGCCCGAAGGCACCTCGGTCATGCGCGCCGCCGCGTTGCTGGGCACCAGCATTCCGAAACTGTGCGCCACCGACAGCCTGGAAGCCTTCGGCTCCTGCCGCATGTGCCTGGTGGAGATCGACGGCATGCGCGGCTACCCGGCGTCCTGCACCACGCCGGTCAGCGAAGGCATGACCGTGCACACCCAGACGCCGAAGCTCGCCACCCTGCGGCGCAACGTCATGGAACTGTACATCTCCGATCACCCGCTGGACTGCCTGACCTGCTCGGCAAACGGCAACTGCGAGTTGCAGACCGTCGCCGGCCAGGTCGGCCTGCGGGAGGTGCGCTACGGCTACGAAGGTGAAAACCACCTCGCCGACAAGAAAGACACCTCCAACCCCTACTTCGACTACGACCCGAGCAAGTGCATCGTCTGCAACCGCTGCGTGCGCGCCTGTGAAGAAACCCAGGGCACCTTTGCCCTGACCATCACCGGACGCGGTTTCGAATCCCGGGTCGCGGCCGCCGGTGGCGAGGACTTCCTCGACTCGGAATGCGTGTCCTGCGGCGCCTGCGTGCAAGCCTGCCCCACCGCGACGCTGATGGAAAAAAGCGTGGTCGAACTGGGCCAGCCCGAACACGCCGTGATCACCACCTGCGCCTACTGCGGCGTGGGCTGCTCGTTCCGCGCCGAGATGAAAGGCGACCAACTGGTGCGCATGGTTCCCGACAAGAACGGCCAGGCCAACCACGGCCACTCCTGCGTCAAGGGCCGCTTTGCCTGGGGCTACGCCACCCACCCGGATCGCATTACCAAGCCGATGATCCGCAAGCACATCAGCGATCCCTGGCAGGAAGTCAGCTGGGATGAAGCGGTGACCTACGCCGCTGGCGAATTCCGTCGCCTGCAGCAGAAATACGGCCGCGACTCCATCGGTGGCATCACCTCCAGCCGCTGCACCAACGAAGAAACCTACCTGGTACAGAAGCTGGTGCGCGCCGCCTTCGGCAACAACAACGTCGACACCTGTGCGCGGGTCTGCCACTCGCCCACTGGCTACGGCCTGAAACAGACCCTGGGCGAATCCGCCGGCACCCAGAGTTTCGACTCGGTGATGCAGGCCGACGTTATCCTGGTCATGGGCGCCAACCCCAGCGACGCCCACCCCGTATTCGCCTCCCAACTCAAGCGCCGCCTGCGCGAGGGCGCCCGGTTGATCGTCATCGACCCGCGGCGCATCGACCTGGTGGACTCGGTGCATGCCCGCGCCGACCTGCACCTGGCCCTGCGCCCCGGCACCAACGTCGCCATGCTCAACGCCCTGGCCCACGTTATCGTCAGCGAGAACCTGCTCGACCAGGCCTTTATCGACGCCCGTTGCGAAGGCAGCGATTTCGCCCGCTGGAGCGAATTCGTCAGCCGCGCGGAAAACTCGCCGGAAGTCCTTGGCCTGATCTGCGGCGTCGACGCGGCCGACATCCGTGCCGCCGCCCGCCTCTACGCCGGCGCCGGCAACGCGGCGATCTACTACGGCCTGGGCATCACCGAACACAGCCAGGGCAGTACCGCGGTCATGGGCATCGCCAACCTGGCCATGGCCACCGGCAACATCGGCCGCGAAGGCGTCGGCGTCAACCCGCTGCGGGGGCAGAACAACGTCCAGGGTTCCTGCGACATGGGCTCCTTCCCCCACGAACTGCCCGGCTACCGGCATATCTCCAACGAAGTGGTACGGGCGCAGTTCGAACAGGCCTGGAACGTCACCCTGCAACCCGATCCGGGCCTGCGTATTCCCAACATGTTCGAGTCGGCCCTCGCCGGCAGCTTCAAGGGCCTGTACTGCCAGGGCGAAGACATCGCCCAGAGCGATCCGAATACCCAGCACGTCACCGCGGCGCTGTCGGCCATGGAATGCGTGGTGGTACAGGACATCTTCCTCAACGAAACCGCCAAGTTCGCCCACGTGTTCCTGCCGGGCAGCTCGTTCCTGGAAAAGGACGGCACCTTCACCAACGCCGAGCGGCGCATTTCGCGGGTACGCAAGGTCATGGAGCCGCTGGGCGGCAAGGCCGACTGGGAAGGCACCGTGGCCCTGGCCAACGCCCTGGGCTATCCGATGAACTACAAGCACCCGTCGGAAATCATGGATGAAATCGCCAGCCTGACGCCGACCTTCACCAACGTCAGCTACGCCGCCCTGGACAGCCATGGCAGCCTGCAATGGCCGTGCAACGCCGCGGCGCCGGACGGCACGCCGACCATGCACATCGAGCAGTTCGTGCGCGGCAAGGGGCGCTTCATGCTCACCGGCTACGTGCCCACCGAGGAAAAGGTCAACAACCGCTATCCGCTGTTGCTGACCACCGGACGCATCCTCAGCCAGTACAACGTCGGCGCCCAGACCCGGCGCACCGACAACGTCGCCTGGCACGACGAAGACCGCCTGGAAATCCACCCGACCGATGCCGAGAGCCGGGGTATCAACGAGGGCGACTGGGTCGGCATCGGCAGCCGCGCGGGCCAGACCGTGCTGCGCGCACGGGTGACCGAACGGGTCGCTCCGGGCGTGGTGTACACCACCTTCCACTTCCCGGAATCGGGGGCCAACGTCATCACCACCGACAACTCCGACTGGGCCACCAACTGTCCGGAGTACAAGGTCACCGCGGTGGAAGTCAGCCGTGTGTATCACCCTTCCGAGTGGCAGAAACGCTTCCAGGCCTTCAGTGACGAACAACAACGCCTGCTCGACGAACGCCGCCATGCGCGCAGCACCGGGGCAAAAGCGGAGGTACGCCGATGAGCACTGAAAACCTGATCAAGATGGCCAACCAGATCGCCCAGTACTTCTCCAGCGAACCGGACCAGCACCAGGCCGTGCTGGGCGTGCGCAACCATCTGCAGATGTTCTGGACGCCGGGGATGCGCAAGGAACTGCTGGCCTGGCAAACCACGCATCAAGGTGCGGACCTGCATCCACTGGCGCAGGAAGCGGTCAGTGGGGCGGGGTGGGAGGCTTAGGTACACACAACTGTTTGGGATTACCCCTTGGCCTGTGAAAGCAGGCCAAGGGGCGCTCCTGGAAGCTGTCTGCTCAAAGGCTAGGTCCGCTGGATTGGCAGTGAGGATTCAAGGGTCGCGCAACACCAAGAGCACTCAGGGAAGCGTATTTTTACTCATGACTTTTCCCGCCCCTATCCGCAGATACTCCAACGCATCAACAAACCTCTGAGCCTTTTCAAGACTCAACGTTCTCACCGTTCGCACCTGCCCTCCCTCAGCCGCACGAATGATCACGGCATAGCGTCCTGTGCGAACATTGCTTTGATAGAGGCTGACCGAGCTTATCGAACTAAAATAGAGACGCTGTCCTCTTTCCTTGGTCGTTACCGTCGAACTACCAACCGCAACTGCACCATTACCAAGCGGAGCAGCCGTACCGTAGGTTGTACCGTTTGAAACGGTGCCATCGGATAACGCAATGAATTGCTCCGTCACCTGAACCGACTGCGGCCGGCCCTTGCTGAAATCTTCATAGAATACCTGCTCAACGATATCTATCGCCTGCTGGCGATCCATTCCGGAAACAGGCCTCGGCGTGTACTCAATCTGCTTGTGTCCGCACCCCGTGAGAACCACCACCCACAACAAAACCATCCATACTTTTTTCATATCAATCTTTATCTACTTCTTTAACCTGGCCACATCAATGAGACGAGTGACCGTTAACCCTGTTCTTGTTACGCACGTACAATACCGCCCCACCTGTCGGTGAACCACCTCGACTTTCCAGTTCAAACGATTTGCTTTGGCTGCGAATCAAACCACTGAGTTTGGTGTGCCCATACAGCCGAGAGTCGAAATCGGAACGTAGCTGGCTGATGTTGTTACCCAACGCTCCGAGAGGCGCCCATCCGTCCTCATCGGCAATGTCATCCAGGATCTTCGCGATGAACTCCACCGGCACCTTCGGCTGTTTGGCCGAGGTTGGGGGAGACGATGGCTTCTCTACCTCAGCAACAGGGTGAGCCGCCGCAGGTATTTTCTCCCCCTGCCCGCCCTGCTCAACCGCCACCTCAGCCCGCAAAATCTCGGTATAGATAAACTTGTCGCAAGCGGACACAAACGGCTTGGGCGTTTTCTCTTCACCGAAGCCATAGACCGTCATCCCTTCCTCACGCAAGCGCGCGGCCAGTCGGGTGAAGTCGCTGTCACTGGATACCAGGCAAAAGCCGTCGAACCGGCGCGTATAAAGCAGGTCCATCGCATCGATGATCAGCGAGCTGTCGGTAGCGTTCTTGCCCTTGGTGTAGGCGAATTGCTGGATAGGCTGGATGGAGTGTTCCAGCATCAGCTTTTTCCAACTGCCCAGTTGCGGCGAGGTCCAGTCGCCGTACATGCGTTTCACGCTGGCGATGCCGTATTTGGCGATTTCCTCGAACAGGCCTTCGACAATCGCCGCCTGAGCGTTGTCGGCATCGATCAGCACGGCCAGGTGCTTCTGCTGGTGGTTGTGGGGCGATTTGGTAGCCATCACTCATCCTTGAAAAGTGACTACCTGGGGCGGGCTGACCGTGATCAGGACCTGGCAGGCAGTTCACTACGTCTTCCTTAACGAACATGAAGGCCTGGGGCATTGGCGCGTTGGTACGGCCAGTAGCGTGGGGCTTTGAGGGCGACGCTACTATTTTGATACTACTGCGTCCACAGGTCGGGCTGGGGTTTACGACTAAAGGAGGGTGAGAGCAGAGGGGATTCTTGGGCGTCCACTTGAAGCCCGTGCCGTCTGGGCCGGCGCTTTCGTGGGCAAGCCCGGCTTCCACAGGTTCGAGTGTTACAAAGTATTTGTAGGAGTTTCCGCAAGACTTGTGCGAATTCCAACTCACCCCGACCGAAGCCGGGGCAGGCCACCTCAACAATCCTTACCGCTGATTGTCGAAATGATCCCGTAGAAACTCATACAGGCGATAAGCCCGGAATGCGTTCACTACGAGGCTCCAGGTACGTCGCAGGATCTTTGACATACTTTGGCCCCCAAGGTGGGCCAAACCTCCAGCGTACTTACCGGAACACGTACGCCTTCAAGTCCACGTGAAGGACTCCATGAGGCAGCCGGGCTGATGGCCCCTTGAGCGAATCCGGCACGGGTTACTAAGCCGTGTCAGGGGGTCCGAAAATGCGCGCGCAGGCCTGGCTGCCTCATGACACTCCTTTAACGTGAGAGCGCCGACATCGTATCCGAGCGCCAGTCTTCAGATGTTTCCATCAGGCTTTTTTTTCGGCGAAGTTCAATCAAGACATTTCAGACTGAGCCAGTCTTTGTTCCAGCCAATCCTCCCGGTGGATGAGCGTTGCACAACACCAAGAGTCTCAGTAACATTGAACCGTCCACGTGAAGGTCTCGATGAGATCAGCAAATCAGTTTCATACTGGCTTTGCGCAAAAAACCGCCCTACTAAGGCGGTTTTTTTCGTCCCGACTCAGGCCTGCTCGCCCGCCTCAGCACGACACTCAACGCCACGCCACGCCACGCCGCGATTCGCGCAGCTGGCGCTTCAGCGTGCGCAACGGCGGCGCATACAGGAAGCCGAACGACACACTGTTCTTGCGCCCTTTCACCGCGTGGTGCAGCAGGTGCGCCTGGTACAGGCGTTTCAGGTAGCGATTGCGCGGCCGCGGGCGGAACGGCCAGTAGCGGTGCACGATGCCGTCATGCACCACCACGTAGATGATCCCGAACGCCGCGACGCCGGCGCCGATCCACTGCAAGGGATCGTGCCCGGTATTGCCCAGTACGATCAGGGTGATCGCCACCGCTGCCAGCACCAGCAGGTAGAGGTCGTTGCTCTCGAACGCCCCCAGGTGTTCCTCGTGGTGCGAACGGTGCAGGAACCAGCCCCAGCCATGCATGACGTACCTGTGCGCCAGGTAGCCGACTCCCTCCATGGCGACCAGGGTGCAGAGGAACAGGGCAAGGTGGCTGATCATGGAACGCTGTCGGCTCGCGGGAACGTCAGGGAATCAAGCGGAAGAAGGTGTCCAAGCATACCTTGCCGGGCGCGAAAATCGAGCCCTGCCGCGACAGGCGTCGCTGGGGGAAAAGCCCCATATTGGCTATCATCACGCGAACTGCCGGCCAGCACGCCCGTGCCGCGCCGCCCCGTGACGATCATCGACAAGGACGTTCCATGCCCCGCCTCTTCCTGCACGGCCAGCTCTGCCTGCTCGCATTCACCTTCGCTTGCCTGAGTCTTCCGGCCCATGCCGCGGCCAAGGTTGAACGCCGCTGCGGCTGGTTCGAGAACCCGACACCGGCCAACGCCACCCTCAGCGACCGCGACGGCACCTGGGAAATCGCCAGCCAGGGAGGCTACCAGGCCGAGGGCGACTGGCCGCAGTTCAGCGATGCACAGTGGGTGCGCACCAACGGCCACTACGGCTATGGCTGCGGCTGCATGACCGCCAGCGCCGATCCCGAAACCCATCGACTGGACAACCTGACCAAGGCCACCGCCCGGCCGCTGGCGGCCTGTCGCAACGATGCGACTCTGCGCGAGCCGGAAAACCCGCTCGCTCCGGCTGCGGACCCCACGTCAGGCCCGGTCAGGGAAATGAAGCCCTATCAGGCCGAAGGCTTCAGTTTCAGCTACCCGAAGGGCTGGAAGGTCAGCAAGGTCAAGGAGTGCCTGAACCTCAACCAGCCCAAGACCAGGACCAGGACCAACGAGGAATACACCCTCAACCTGTGTGTCCAGCACGGCACACTGGAACAGGCCGCCGACAGCATGATCTTTTCCCTCGAAGACGGCGTCTGGATGCGTAGCGCCGGCATGGACTCACCCAGCCCCGTCGACCTGATCGAAGGCCCGGGCTGGAAAGGCATGCAGACGACCCAGACCTGTGGCGTCGGCGATGAAGAGACCGGCTTCCACGCCGCCGGCGGCACCTGCCTGATGGCAATTGTCTACAACGCCAGGACGCAGCTGCTGTTCGACACCGTGGGTTACTACCAGGATTTCGACACCCTCAGTGCGATCATCCGTTCGGTGCGGTTCGACGAGAAATAACCGTCAAACCTCCGCTTGCACCACCTCGATCCCCATGCGTCGATAGGCCTCGATATCGTCGCTCACCTGGTGCTCGGTAATCATCGTGTGCAATCGCGAGCATGGTGCCACCACGAATGGTTCCACCGCGCCGAGCTTGTCGGCGGTAGTGACCGCCACCACATGGGAGGCGCTGTCCAGCAGAGCCTGTTTCACCGCGAGTTCTTCGTAGCGCAGGCAACTGATGCCGACTTCCGGATGAATCGCGCAGACGCCGGTAAACAGCAGGTCGGCCTTGATGCCCTGGATCAGCCGTACCGCTTCATGCCCGCCCACCGCCATGGTCAGCGGGTTCAGCGTGCCCCCGGCGAGGATCACCGTGACGCCTTTGTGTTCGGCCAGGGTCATGGCGATCATCGGTGAGCAGGTGACAGCGGTGATGGACATGCCCGTGGGCAGGGACTGGGCGATCTGCAAGGTGGTGCTGCCGGAGTCGAACAGGACGATCTGGCCCTCTTCGATGCGGCGCACCGCCAGTTGCGCCAGGTAGCGTTTCACTTCGTTGGTTTCGGCGATGCGGGTGAAGTAGTCCTTGCCCGTGTCCTTGGGCCGCGGCAAGGCGCCGCCGTGGACCCGTTGCAGCAGCCCGGCCTGGGCGAGTTCCGCCAGGTCGCGGCGGATGGTGTCCTCCGACACCGCGAAATGCTGGCCGAGGTCCGAGGCCATGACTTTGCCGTCGCGCTCCAGCAGCAACAGGATCTTCTGCCGCCGCAGGTGCGGCAGCTCGGAGGAGTGATGAAGGTTTTGCATGTTTATGCCCGATTACGCACGTTTGTGCCGACTCAGGCATGACTATATACCAGCCAACCGCCCCCGCACCACTCGCCCGCCGACCCGCGGTCAGCCCTCAGGCCTCTTCGCCGGCCAGTTGCTGCCACTCCTGTACCAGCGGGTGCTCCAGCACCTGCGCCACGTAGTCCTGCAAGGCGTCAGGCACCGCGATGCCATAGCGGCGGAAGCGGAACACCACCGGCACGAACATCGCGTCGACGATGCCGAACTCGCCGCAGAGGAAACGGCTGGAAGCGCTCCGCGTGCGCAGGTCGCTCCAGAGGCTGAAGATGCGCTGGATCTCCTCCTTCGTCTCGACCGTCAGCGCTTGCGCAATATCCCCTGTGGATAAGCCGAACGACAGCTGCGTGCGCAGATGACTGAAGCCCGAATGCATTTCCGCCACGGCAGCCCGGGCCAGGGCCTTGGGGATCGGGTACTGCGGCCACAGCTGGGCCTCGGGGTGCAGGTGCGCGATGTATTCGGCAATCGCCAGGCTGTCGTTGATGACCACGCCTTCGGTCAGCAGTGCCGGGACTTTCCCCGAGGGCGAATACCTGAGAATCTGCGCGCGGGTGTTTTCCTGGCCCAGCTTCACCTTGACCACCTCGAAGGAAACACCGGCGGCCTTGAGGACCAGCCATGCACGAAAAGACCACGAAGAGCTGTTGTAGTCCCCGATAACGAGCGTTGTCGACATTGTTTTTACCTGGCTTGCGCAATGGAGTGGGTGCTAAATTTATCGGCCCACCTTTCCCCCGTATTGCACAAAACTGGACAGGGTCATGAGCGAGCATCAGCTTCCAGGGACACCTGACACCACCGGGCGGGACTTCTCGCGCTTCTGGCGAATCAGCGAGGGCGACTGCGAACTGCTGTCGGCGCGCTACAGCAGCCAGTCATTCGGCCGTCACTCCCACGAGCGCTATGCCGTCGGCGTGATCAGCGCCGGCGTGGAAAAGCTCTATTACCGTGGCGGCTACTACCTGGGTGGGCAGTCCAGCATGGTGACCATCAGTCCGGGGGAAATCCATGACGGCCTGGCCGGCTGCGACACGGGCTGGATGTACCGGATGCTGTATATCGATCCGACCTGGTTGAACGAAACCGTGCTGGGCCAGCGCGTTGCCGCGGACCATATCCACCTGTTTCACCACGCGATCAGCCACGATCCGCATTTTGCCCAGGTGTTTCTCCGCGCCCATCGACTGATCGAACAGGCCGGCCAGACGCTGGAGCGCGAGACCACCCTACTGGAACTGGTCAGCTGCTTGTTCCAGCGCGACGGCGTCGGCATCGTCCCGTCGCCGGCCCTCGAGCGGCACGCGGTCACCCGGATCAAGCAGAAGCTCGACGACGAGTTCGAGCGCAATATTCCCCTGGAAGAACTGGCCAGGCTGGTGGACATGGAGCCGCTGTACCTGATCCGGGTGTTCCGCGCCAATGTCGGCGTGTCCCCGCACCAGTACCAGATCCAGCGCAGAATCGCCCGGGTGCAGCAGTTACTGCGCCTGGGTACCGGGATTGCCGAAGCGTCCTTCGCCTGCGGCTTCTTTGACCAGAGTCATATGGCCCGGGCCTTCAAGAAGGTGGTCGGGGTGACACCCGGCAGTTTTCGCCGGACGCGTTGAGCCGCCCGCGCAATCGGTGTAACCGACCCCGAGGTTCCAGGCACGCTCCTGTCGGAAACCTCCGATTCCACCGCTAATTTGCCCTCGAGCCCGCGTAATACTTGAGCCCCCCACCTTCGGGATTTAATATCCACGCCGCTTATGTCGAGCACTCAGTCCCGGTTGCACACCTGACCCGCTCAGGGCCCCGCTGAGAAGAAAAACTAGAGAAGGTGAAGCAATGACAGGTGACAACCTGACACCGGGTCTGCTCAAGCGCGGCCTGAAGAACCGCCATATCCAGCTGATTTCCCTGGGCGGGGCGATCGGCACCGGGCTGTTCCTCGGTTCCGCCGGGGTGCTCAAGTCGGCCGGCCCGGCGATGATCCTCGGCTACGCGATCTGCGGTTTTATCGCGTTCCTGATCATGCGCCAGCTCGGCGAGATGATCGTCGAGGAGCCCGTGGCCGGCTCCTTCAGCCACTTCGCCCACAAGTACTGGGGCGGCTACGCGGGCTTCCTCTGCGGCTGGAACTACTGGGTGCTCTATGTGCTGGTGGGCATGGCCGAGCTCACGGCCGTGGGCAAGTACGTGCAGTTCTGGTGGCCCGAGGTGCCGTCCTGGGTCAGCGCGGCGGTGTTCTTCGTGCTGGTCAACCTGATCAACCTGACCAATGTGAAGACCTTCGGTGAGGCCGAGTTCTGGTTCGCGATCATCAAGGTGGTGGCGATTGTCGGCATGATCGCCCTCGGCTGTTACCTGCTGATCAGCGGCGCCGGCGGCCCGCTGGCCACGGTGAGCAACCTGTGGAGCCACGGCGGGTTCTTCCCCAATGGCATCAGCGGCCTGCTGATGGCGCTGTGTTTCATCATGTTCTCCTTCGGTGGCCTGGAGCTGGTGGGCATCACCGCCGCCGAGGCCAGCGAACCGCGCAAGGTGATCCCCAAGGCGATCAACCAGGTGGTGTTGCGGATCCTGATCTTCTACGTCGGCGCGCTGACCGTGCTGCTGTCGCTGTACCCATGGGACCAGTTGCTGACCACCCTCGGCGCCTCCGGCGATGCCTACAGCGGCAGCCCGTTCGTGCAGATCTTCGCCCTGATCGGCAGCGACACAGCGGCACAGATCCTCAACGTGGTGGTCCTCACCGCCGCTCTGTCGGTGTACAACAGCGGCGTCTACTGCAACAGCCGCATGCTGTTCGGCCTCGCCGAGCAGGGCGACGCGCCGAAGTCGCTGATGAAGCTGAACAGGCAAGGCGTACCGGTACGGGCCATCGGCGTCTCGGCACTGGTGACGCTGCTGTGCGTGGTGGTCAACTACGTGGCCCCCCATGAGGCCCTGGAATTGCTGATGGCGCTGGTGGTGGCTTCATTGATCATCAACTGGATCGTGATCAGCCTGACCCACCTGAAATTCCGCAAGGCCATGGAGCAACAAGGCGTGGTGCCGGGCTTCAAGGCGTTCTGGACGCCGTTCAGCAATTACCTGTGCCTGGCCTTTGTCGCCCTGATCCTCGGCGTGATGCTGATGATCCCGGGCATCAGCGTGTCGGTGTACGTGATGCCGGTGTGGGTGCTGTTCATCTACGGCCTGTACCGCCTGCGCCTGGCGAAGGGTTCGGCCCGCCCGAGCTGAGCCGCCTGATCGTTCCCACGCGCAGCAAAACGCTGCGCGTCACCTCGCCGGCACTGGACGCGGAGCGTCCGGTCAGGCATTCCCACGCCGGAGCGTGGGAACGATCGCCGTCGGTCCCGTATTATCAGGGTTTGCCCGGATGGGGTTGCGGGTAGTCGCGGACGATATCCACCGGCCACGCATAGGGGCCATCCCACAGTTGCTCATGCAACGCTTCGATCCGCTCGGCCATGGCACTGTCGCGCATCACCACTTCCAGGTTGCGCGAGTTGTCGAGGTAGCCGCCCAGCCAGTTGCTGGTGCCAACCCAGGCCACCTGCCCGTCGATTTCCATCGTCTTGCTGTGGATAACTCGCGCATAGGGAATAAAGCCCTGCGGATCCTGGGGCAAGGTGACGATCTTGACCTGCACATTGGGCAGCACCGCCAGGCTTTTCAGATAGGCGACTTCCGGCATGCCGGTGTTCCAGTCGGAGACCATCAGCTTGATCGACACGCCACGCGCCGCGGCGGCTCGCAGGGCATTGTCGATCACCGCGTAGTACGCACGGGTGTTGTCCGGAGCGGATGACAACGGTGCATAATCGAGCAATTGCACCCGCACCTCGCGTTTCGCCTCGGCCAGCAAGCGCGGCAATTCCTGCTGCGAATCGCCGACGCCGGGCGGGTTGTAGCGTTGCGGGCTGGCGACCAGGTAGTTGCCGGTGCGTGCCGGCTCCTTGCCGGCCCTGGGCAACGGCACCGCCTTGTTGTCGGCCAGCGCGGCCTGGGCTTTCCAGTCCTGATCGAAGATCGCCTGCACCTGGCCGACCATGGTCTCGTCGCTGATGCGCAGGCCGGTCTCATGGATATGTTCGAGCGAGCGCCAGTCGAAATTCTGGCTGCCGATAAAGGCCAGGCGACCGTCCACCACCAGATACTTGGCGTGGATGATGCCGCCCCCCACGCGTGCGTAGGGCAGGACACGGAACGTCAGGTTGGGAATCCTGCGCAGCCGCTCCAGGGTCGCCTCATCGGAAAGCGCCAGGCCCTTTTCCTCCAGCAGGAAACGGATCTTGACCCCACGCTGGCCGGCGGCCTCGAGGCTTTCGAGCACCTTGTCCATCACCGAGCCGGGATGATCGGCAGTATAGAACTGGCCGATATCGATACGGCTTTGCGCACCGTCGAACAGTTCGATCCAGACCTCGCCGGGCTGGCGCAGGTCCGGGGTCGCGAGATCCGTCGCCAGCGGCACGCTGTGCACCAGCTCGAAGCCCGCAATGGAAAAGTCCGCCTGGGCCGGCGGACTGAGCAGCAGGCCGATCAGGCCCGCCATGGCGACGCTTGAGCGTGCCGGTTGAAACTTCAGGTGGATCGGCATAAATGTCTCGTCGGGAAAGGTAGGACGGCCCGCCCCCCGTCGTGCACCACGCGGCTGGCCGGTCGTTCCCGCGCAACGCGCAAGGAACGCTCCATCAACCCTCAGGGTAGCCGTATATCGTTACCATACGGCGTCTGCAAATCCCGCTCGGGAATCTCCCAGACCACCAGTTTGGGTGGCGTCTGCCTGAACGCCGGGCTGTCGAAGTAGGCCTTGGCCGCTCCGGAAAATTCGCCGCCATCCTTGGCGAAGTTACCCACAGGGGCGCCCAGCGCGGCCTCGAGGAAACCGAGGAAATTCGAGTTGCGCGAAAACGAGGTGCCGATCAGCGCTGTGTTGGGCAGGTTGTCGTCGCCAAACAGATCGTCCAGGTTGTCAGCACCGGCGGCCTCTTCTGCCTGCTCCTTCACCTGGGTCGCGGCCACGTTTTCGGTTCGAGGCTGCAACATCGGCGGTAACCAATCGATCCCCGCCAGGCGCACCAGATCACCCGGGCGCACCGCGCTCGCCTGCGTCACCAGATCGAAGCGCTTGTGTGGCGTCGCAGTGAACTTCAGCCCTGCGACCGCCCGGGCAACCTGCCCCGCCGCCGCCTTGGCACCGGCTTCGCTCCAGTGCGTATCGGTGCGCAGATAGGCCCCCACCCCCACCGCCTGCAACGTCGGTGTCAGGTCCAGGACTGGCACGCCAGCGCCCTGCAACAGGGTCAACCATTCGCCGATGCGTGGCGCCAGCAGCGCCGGGCGGGCCAGCGTGCACCGTTGCGACGCGACGATCCGACTCTTGTCCGGCACCACCGCCACCATCAGTTGGATACCGCGCCTGGCCAGCCCTTGCTGCAACTCGATCACCGCCCCGGCCTTGGCCCGGGCATTGAGCGCGGCGTTGTGGTTCACCCGCAGTTCATCGGTGAGGAACAACCAGCCGGGACAGCCCTCACGCACCCGTGGCCCAAGGTCGCCGAACACCAGCCAGCTGGCGCCACGCTCCAGGTCGGCGGCCTGTTTCGGCGCAGGCGCGTCGGACAGGGTCTTGGCGAAACGATGGGTGATATCGCCATGCAGCAACATGTCCCGGGTGACCACCTTGGGCACGAACTCGATCGAGCCCTTGAGCATCAGCCAGACACAGGACAGGAAGCCCAGGGACAGGAACAGCGTGAAGATCACCCCGGCCAGCGGGCTGGCGCGCAACGCCAGTTCGGTGGGTGGCGTGGGCGCGGTCGACGGGGATTGCGTTGGCTTGGTCATCAGAATTGAAAGTACAGAAAGGGCACGGCTTCACGACTGGCGATCAGAGCGAACGACAGGATGAACCCGAGCACGGGCCAGAGGGCCGCTGCCAGCACGAACCACGCACTGTCGGCGAATCGTCTTTCACATCGCGCCTGCAACAGCGGCGCGAGGATGCACACCAGCCCCAGCAGGGCCGCCAGGCCGTGCACCGGGCGCAGGGTCACCGCCAGCGCATCGCCGAGGGCGAAGCCATGCTGGCCGAACTGCCCGCCATACATGCTCAGGGCCGTGGCGAAATCCGGGGAGCGGAACAGCGTCCAGGCCAGGCACACGAACAACAGCGTCGCGGTATGCGAAGCCCACAGCGGCAGGCCCGGCAGGCTGGAGCGCGACCAGGCGCGATCGACGCACAGGGCCACGCCGTGGGCCGAGCCCCACAACAGGTAGTTCCAACTGTCGCCGCCATGCCACAGGCCGGCGATGGCCATGGTCAGGAACAGGTTGCGATAGGTTTTCCAGGTGCCCTTGCGATTGCCACCGAGGGCGATGTACAGGTAGTCGCGCAGCCAGCTGGACAACGACAGGTGCCAGCGCCGCCAGAAGTCCTGGATGCTGTAGGCCAGGTACGGCCGGTTGAAGTTCTCCGGAAAGTGAAAGCCCAGCATCAACCCCAGGCCGATGGCCATGGCGCTGTAGCCGGCGAAGTCGAAGAACAGTTGCAACGAGTACGCCAGGCAGCCGATCCAGGCATCGACGAAGGATGGCTGGTCCAGGTGGAAGGCCACATCCACCAGCGGCGACAGGGTGTCCGCCACCAGCACCTTCATGCACATGCCGATCATGAAGCGGCGCGCACCGAGGGAGAAGTTCACCCAGTTGAAGTAACGCTGGTTGAGCTCTCTCCGGACCCAGTCATAACGGATGATCGGCCCGGCAATCGAGTGGCCGAACATGGAAATGTAGGTCGCGTAATTGACGAAGCTGCGCTCCACCGGCACCACATGCCGGTGCACGTCGACCAGATAGGAAATCGCCTGCAGGACAATGAACGACAGCCCCGCCGGCAGTGCCACCCGCTGCCAGGCCATGGGCATGGCACCGTAGCAGGTGATCAGGTCGTTCCAGGTAGCGGCGAGGATATTCGCGTACTTGTACCAGCAGAGCACCGCGGTGTTGATCACGATCAGCGCAATCAGCAGCCGCATCCGCCCGCGCCCGTCTTCCCGGGAACGATCCACCAGCAGGCCGCCGACCCACGCCAGCACGGTCAGGACCATATGCAGGAACAGGAACAACGGGCTCAACCAGCCGTAGAACAACCAACTGCCGATCAACAGGATCACATTGCGCCAGCCCGGTCTTGCCAGGGCATAGACCAGCAGGAACGCAGGCAGGAACAGCGTCAGAAACTCGAGCGAGGCGAAAACCATGGCGACGGGTGCTTCCGATTCAGTTGGACACGCTATCCGTGGCAGTGACAAGGCGTGGCCCCGTCGGCGAAGGCAATACCAGCAAGCTGTAGCGCTTGTTCGGTTCCAGCGCCCCCAGCTCGACCGGCGCACCTACCGGCTTGTCGGCGCAGAGCAGTTGGACCGCCAGCGAAGCACGTGGATTGAGTTCCTGGCGGCGCGGGTTGCCCGCCGGCGCCTTCTGGAACAGATCGACATCGCGCCCGGCGAGGTTGATCCGCGCATCGGCGCAAGCAGCGTCGGCATTGAACAAGGCCAGCGAGGCCTTGAGCTGGTTGGGGATATCGAAGGCTTCGTTGACCACCAGTTGCCGGATGCCCTGGTGGCCGTCGTCCAGGGCAAATACCGTGGTGAAGTCCCCCGCCGCGACCGTCACCTGCACCGGCACGCTCTGCCCGTCACGCTGGAGCGTGCCCTTGACCGGCCGGCCACCGGGAACCGGGATAAAACCGCTGACGGCCTTGTCGCCTTCCAGCTTGAGGCTGGTCTTCGCCCCTTCCGGGGTCAGTTCCAGGGCACTGCCGGAGACATTGACGAAGCGCAGGTAGGCCGAGTCCTGGGACGGGCCGGTGGGGTACAGGGCAATCTGCGCACTGAACGCGGTGCCGCCCAAGGCGACGCCGAGCAGGCCGCCAACGAGGCTGAAGGTCCGTTTCACTGTTTCGCTCCCTTGACCGCGCTCGCGGGCAGTTCACTGATGGATTTGCCGATGGCCGCCGCCCAGGACTTGTACCCGGCGATGGTGAAGTGCTGCCCGTCGGAGGTGATCCACTCCCCTGGCTTGGAGAACTTCGTGGAGTCGATATAGGTGCAGGGCGCGACCATGTTCGCCAGGGTGCCGGCCACCAGTTGGGTGCGCACCTGGTTCTTGCCGTAGGTGTTTTCATTGGTATTGCTGCCATTCGCCTTGCCCCAGGCAGGCCCGACCCACACGCACTTGGCGCCGCTGTCGGCGATCTGCCGGGTCAGCGCGGTGACGCTCTGGTAAGCCCAGACCTTGGGAAACGGCGTGGTCTTATAGGAAGCCATGGTGTCCCCCATGATCAGCACCACCAGGTCCGGCTTGTCCTTGGCGATCACCTCCTTGATCGGCTGGGTGTCCAGGGTGCCGCGGCTCATCACCTTGATCTTCTCGCCTGGATCGCGGGTGGCGCCGCAGTCGAGCTTCAGTTTCGGCGTGACCCAGTCCGCCGGGTTGGCCCCGCAGGCACCGATCGCATGGACCTGCGCGCCCTGCTGGGTGAGGTTGTCATACAGCGGGTTCATCAGTGAGTCGGGAAAACTCATGTGGCTTTCGCCAATCACGAGCAACGTCAAACCAGCGAGCACAGAAGAAGCCATGAACCATTCCTCGTTGAATCAATTCGAATAGGGGGAACCGAAGGGGCTGACCGGCAAGTCCATCGGGCCGGTCATGTCCTCGAAGGTGTAACGCAGGTACAGGCCACCGGCGACCTGGCGGTAGTCGCTGGCGTTGTCCACGCCCAGCGAGCCCCCGAGGAAGAAGTTCGAACCGAACTTGTATTCACCGGCGGCGTTGAAGCTGTAGCCGATTCCTGTCTTGTTTTCGCCGTCATAACGCGTCAGGCCGACTGCCGTGGCGTTCGGCTGCAGCTCGCTGTGACCGGGGAAGATCGCGGCGCTGTCCTGGCCGATATGCTGGACGCCCACCGAACTCTTGATCCGGTAGGTGAATCGCTCGGTACGTTGCGACCAACTGACCGGCACGCCGAGGGCGAAGAAGGTCTGCGGGCTGAAGTAACCGCCGTGGCCGTAGGTGTAGAAGTCCTGGTTATCCGAGTAGCTCAGGGCCGAACCGCTGAGGCCGAGGGTCAGGATGCTGCCGGGGGTATTGCGCAGGTACCAGTAGACGCCGCTGCCCAGCTCGAAGCGGTCGTTGTCGTCGACGTTGTGGCCCACCAGCCGGTGTGCCGAACCGTAGCCGTAGGCGCCGAACTTCTGGTTGTCGTAACCCAGTTCGCCACGTACGCCGTTGGCGGTGACGCCCCCCCACTTCTCGCCGGTACGCGGGTCGCGGGAGCCGGCGAACGAGGTCAGGCTGTCGGTCACCGCCCGCCGTGAGGCACTGACGCCGTAGCTGAAATTGGAGTTGGCCGCGAATGGCCGGTTGAGGCTGACCCCGCCAATCGGCGTGCTGTAGGTAAAGCCCACCGGGCTGACCCCGATGTCGGCCTTGAGGCCCTGCTCCTTGTCGCGATAGGCCAAGGCGAACCCCACGCCGCTGTCTTTCTGCGACCCCACCGGATCCAGGCCGCTGGTGCCGAAACGGGCCTGGGCGAAATTGCCCGGACTGCCCGAGGACAGCCAGACCGGAGTAACCTGCAGGGCGATGCTCGCCATTTCCGTACCCACGGGGATACTGAGTTCAAACGGCGTCTCGATATCCGTCAGCTTGCCCAGGCCTTTCTCGCTGTTGTTGCTGCGCACGCTGAGGCCCTGGACCACATAGCCGGTGCGGTCCTGGAGGATATCGTCCAGGGCCAGTTGCGCCGGGCTGCGTCCCGCCTGCGCAGCCGTGTCGCGGGCATAGCTCTGGTCGAACGGATTGACGCCGCCATTGGTCGCGGCAACGACCTGGGCCTTGCGCCCGACCGGTGCCGGCACCTGCTCCGGATCCCCCGCGCCGAGCCCCGTCGCCGGGCCATCCACCGGCGGCGGAATCAGTGACGCCTGGGCCAGCGCGGTGGTCTGGCGCCGCTGCCCGGCCAGCCCGACAAAGGGGTTGGCCGAGACGGCCGAGCCGGCGGAAGTCACCACGTAGGTGTCGCTGCGCTGACTGTTCTCGATCTCGATGGCCTTGCGCAGCAACTGGCTGGCCTCGCCGGTACGGCCCATGCCGCGATAGACCCGCGCGGACGCAGTCAGCGTCTGCGGCACGCCCGGTTCCAGTTCGAGGGCTTTTTTCACCGCGCTTTCGGCCAGGGCATAGTCCCGGCCTTGCAGGGCGATATCGGCCAGGCCCAGTTGCAGCCTGGCGTTGCCCGGATCGGCCTTGATCAGCGGTTCATAGAGTTGCCGGGCCTTGGCGACATTGCCGCTGGCCGCATACATGCGCGCCAGCGAAGACACCGCCAGGCTGTCGTTCGGACGTTGCTGGAGAGCCGGCGACAACATGTCGTAGGCGGCCACCAGATCATTCTTTTCACGCAGTTCATCGGCCTGTTTGACCCGGTAGAGAAACACCAGGTCCTCGTAGCGCTTGCTCGCGGTTTCACTCATCGGCTTGCCTTGCAACTGGCGCAGGATGTCGCTGGCTTCGGCGTCCTGGTCGGCCTTGAGCAACACGCCCGCATAGAGCAATTGCAGGTCCGGCGTCGACGCGGACTTATCCAGCAAACCGCGCATCAGGCTCACCGCCTGGTCCGGATTGCCGGCTTCGGCATAGGCACTGGCCAGCACCGCCAGCCGCTCGGGCTTGCCCTGGGCCAGCGGCTCGCAACGCGACAGCAGCGCCCAGGCTTCCTGGCGCTGGCCGCGACGGGCGACATCCACCGCCAGTTCGGTCTGGATATGCAGGCGGATATCCAGCTCCATCTCGTTCATGTCGGCACTGCGCCTGGCCGCCGGAATCCGCGCCAGGGTGCGTTGGGCCTTGCTCCACTCGCCCAGTTCGGCAGACAGCAGGGTGCTGGTGTACAGCGCGTCCGGCTGGTCGGGTTGCTGCTTGAGCAGTTCGTCGATCAGGTCGCGGGCGACCTGGGTCTGGCCGTTGCGCAGGTAGACCCGGGCCAGGGCGAAACGTGTCCAGGGATTCTTCGGGTCGTCGGCCAGGGCTTCCTTGTAGGCTTTCTGCGCGGCAGCGAGATCGCCACGGCGCTCGGCCAGCTTGGCCACCTGGGTGGCCCGCAGCGCGCGGATATGCACGCTGGGCGCCAGGCGCGCCTGTTGCGCCGGTGACAGGCCGTCGATCAGTTGCAACGCTTCATCGGACTTGCCCGACCGCGACAGCGCGGCGATCAGTCCGCTCAAGGCATCCGGGTAGTTCGCGGTGCGCGCCAGCACCTGGCGATAACCGGCTTCGGCGGCGTCCAGTTGCCCGGCCTGGGCCTGCAACCCGGCCAGCGCGGTCGGGCCGGCCGGCTCCACCGGGTTCTTGGCAATGGCCTGTTCGATCAATTCCCGCGCCTGGGTTTGCCGTCCGCTGCGCTGGGCCTCGGCGGCCTTGTCGAGGAGGATCCAGTAGCGCACATCCTCGAGGGCCTCTTTCCATTGCCCGCCGCCGGCGGTGCGGGTCGCCTGCAGCAGATAGTTCTCGGCTTCGCCCAGGCGTTTCTGCTGCTGGCGCAGGATGCCCATGCCACCGAGGGCGTCGTAGTCGCCGGGCTTGTCGTTGAGGCGCGCCTGCAATTGCTGCTCGGCAGTGGCCAGGTCACCGGCCTCGAGGGCCTTGAGGCCACGGGCGACATGGGGATCGCGCTGCCAGCCGGCGCCGCCGCGGCCCTGGGCGATGCCCTTGTCCATCAACGCGCGGATTTCCGTGTCGTTCGGATGCGCCTGCAGATACTGCTCGAACAATGACACCTGGTCCCGCGACGGCGGACCGAGCCAGACCAGGGCGAAGCGCCAAGTCTCGTCGGCGTTGCCACCGATATCCGGGTTATGCGACAGCCGCGCCAGGGCACGGATACCTTCCGCGCGACTGTCGGGATTGCGCGCCAGGTGCAATGCCAGCCACAGGTCGAGGATCGCGTCATCCGGACGTTCCCGGCGCAACCGTTCCAGCCCGGTCCGCGCCTCGGGCCAGCCCCCCGTGGCGAAGCCCAGGGTGTTGTAGTACTCGCGGGCGATCAGGCCTTGCGGCTGATGACCGTCCAGTAACTGCCGATAGGTCTCGACGGCCTTGTCGCGCTCGCCGGCATCGCTCAGTTCGCGGGCTTTTTCCAGCAGTTGCTGTTTGTCCGGCGGGCTCAGGGCAATGTCCTGCTCGAGCTGCAACGCCAGGCGCGGCAACGGCTTGATCGCCTGCAACCGGGCCAGGTAATTCTGCGCGCCGGCCAGGCGCTGTTGTTGCAGGTCGATCAGGCCCAGGCCATACAAGGCGTCGGGTTGCTCGGGCTGCAGGTTCAACAGCCGCGTCCAGGCTTCCGCCGCGCGGTCCGGCTTTTCCTTGGCCTGCCAGTAGTAACCCTGCTGGATCAGCAGCGACTGCGGGGCAGCGCTGTCGGCGGCGAAGCTGGCGCCGGATGCCAGGGCGGCACACACCGCCAGGGCTAGGGTTTGCTGGCGCATGCGGCCTCCCAGGACACTTTCACGGTGCCGTCTTTGTTGAACTGATAGCGGTTCTCGCTCCAGCCGAGGGAAAACAGGCTCAGCATCACGTGGTAATACTGGTGCTGTTGATAAGCCGGATCGGCCGGGTTGCTGAAGTGCGCGATCGCCTGGTCCACCAGGCGTTGCTGCTGGTCCGCCAGCAACGGCAGGCCCTTGGCCCGCAGGTACGGCACCAGCGCGGCGGAGAACCCGTAGGGGCCGATCCCCTCGGTGGCGCCGGTCAGGACCTGGACCTTTTCCGGCGGTACGCCGGTGGACGCCGTGGCCTGTGCCATGCCGTCGAGATTGTCGAGAATCGGCCTGGCCAGCGGATCGCCCGGTGAGGTCAGGCCGGCCCAGAGATAGGCACGAATGGCGTCATAGCTGCCCTGGGCATTGGTGAACTTGTCCACCACGAACAGGCCCTTGTTGACGTCCGTGCCCCGATAACCGACCCAGTCCGGGACGAATCCGAAGCGGTTCATGTTCTTGTCGGCGATCATCTTCGCGGTGCTCTCGGCGACCTCTTTCCAGGGGCTCGACGGCGCCTCCCTGCTGAAGCGGCGCAGCAGCGGGATCGGCGTGTAGCTGGCATTGAAACGCCACAGTTGATCCGGGTGCTCATAACCCACCGGCCCGGGCAGGAGCATCTTGCCCAGGCCAGGGATATCGCGGATCAGGGTCTTTTCGACGTTGTTCAGAATGCGTTGCGCATCGCTGCGGTACGCCGGCTTTTTCCACAGGCGATCGGCCTCCAGCAGCGCGTAGGCGAACCACAGGTCGGCATCGCTGGCGGAGTTCCTGTCGAGCACGCCCCAGGTGCCGGCGGGAGTCGGCCCCCACAGCCAGCCGGGCAGGTTCCCGGCGATATCGGCACCAGCCATGTTGTCCCGGGTCCAGCGCCACAACGCATCGAAGGTCACCGGGTCATTGGCCACCAGCGCAAAGAACATCCCGTAGGACTGGCCTTCGGAACTGCTCTGGTTGGGGTCCATGCTCGATCCGAGCATGCGCCCGTCCTTCTGCACGAACCGCTCGGCGTAGCTTTTCCACAACGGCCAGTTCTGCACGCTGCAGCCCTCGGCCTGCACCGTGCCCGAGACCAGCAGCACCAGCGACAGCAGGCCGCCCAGGCAGCGCGGCTTGAGACATCGAGCGACACTCATGACAGTCGCTTCCGAGCCCGTGAGCGCAGGAACAAGTACAGCAGCACGCTCACCAGCGCCAGGCCCGCCACCGTCACCAGCAGCATCCACAACAGGTTCTGCGACAGGGTCCACTGCACCCGCTTGAACAGGCTCAGGTCGCCGACGTAGTACTGCTCGTCGGCCACCAGCGAGGTGATCCGCTTGTCCTGCACCACCGCCAGGCTGCCCTGGATGCTGTCCTTGTAAGAGTCGCCACCGATCAGCGCGGCGGTGGCATCGGCCAGGCCTTCCGGCTTGCCGCTGGCAATCACCACCACACTGCGCTCAGGCTTGAGCGGCGATTCGAAACCGGCCAGGTAAGTGCTGCTGTTGGCGCCGGTGTAGGTCACCTGAAGACGTGGCTTGCGCTGGTTGGCCTGGGCATCAGTGCTGATCCAGTCGCGCAGGCGCAAGGTCAGGTCGGACAGGTTGAAGCGGTGGCTGCTGCCGGCGGTGCTGGCGGGCAGGCGATCGGCCCACTGTTCCAGCAAGGGCTGGTTGGCTCCCGAGGCGAATACCAGCAGGTCCTTGTCGCTGACCGTCTGCACATCCTTGGCCTGGACCACGGTCACCGCCGTCGCCGGGTAACCGGTGGACTCGCCGAACCGGCCTAGCACGGTCAGGTAGGCGCCCCACTCTTGCGGGCCGCTGCCGTCGGGCAGGACCACGGCACTCTGCGACAGGTCCGCCAGGCGGGTGAACGGGAAGCCGCTGTCGTTGAACACGCCCAGGTTGGGCAAGGCGATGTAATGGTTGAAACCGCGCAGGTCGAGGCTCGAGTCCGGGTCGATCAGGCCGCGCATGTTATCGATGATGATGTCCCGGCATTCGCCCTGCTTGACGTAGTCGAACATGAAGCGCAGTTGCAACTGCGAGCGCGGCGACGCCACGCCCAGGGGCAACAGCACATTCGCCTCGCGGGGCAGGCTTTCATCCTTCTTCAGCAACGTCAGCAGGTTCTCGCCGCCGTCCAGGCTCTTGAGCGACGGCAACGGCATGGATTTCATGAAGGTGTTGTTCAGGCTCACCAGCAGTGACGAGTTGGCCGACTCCTGCTGCGGGGTGTAGCGGTATTTCAGGTCCAGCGGTACACCCGCTTCGCGCCAGTTGAACAGGTCCGGTGGCAGCCGCACGGGGATATTGATACTGCCGGGGTTGTAGCCGGACACACTGAGTTGGCGGGTATCGAGCAGTTCGCCCAGGCGCACCGGCCGATCGGACGGCAGCCAGTTCGGTGCGTCATAGGGTTTGCGCGGGCTCAGCGGATCGAGATGCTCGATCACCACGCTGCTGCCCACCAGCGCCTTGCTGCCCACCGCCACGGCGGCGGCAGCCAGCTTGAGCTCGGCCGCATTGCGTCCGGCGACGAGCAGCAGCTTGCCATGGGGATCGCCGGGGTTGGTCAGCAGCGTGACGGTCGCGCCTTTCGGTGCCGGCACCTGCAGGCCGCCCAGTTGCACCGCCTCCTGGCTTTCGATCAGGACAATCGCATTGCCCTGCTCGGGAAGCTGGCCCAGGCTGCTGGTGAAACTCGCGCCTCGATAGGCCGCCAGGCCACCGATCCAGGATGACAACGCCCCCGCTGCTTCCAGGGCGGCGTTATCCGGTTGCCGGGCGAACACGACCGGCAGGTTGACCTGGCGCGAGTCGCGGCGATCGAAGAACGGCAGCGGCAGGATCGACAGATCATCCTTGAGCTGGATCGGCGAAACGCTGAGCTTGAGTTCCGAGCTGTTGTTGATCTTGGCCCACAGGCTGCTGTGCTGCGGGTCCTCGCACTGCATCGTGTAGTGCCCGATAAATTGCAGGCGCAGGCGGTTGAACTCGGTGATCAGGTGCGCAGGGATCTGCACCACCTGCTGTTGCGGCTGGCCGGCGCCCTCCTTGGGCAACGCCAGGCTGGCGGCGACTTCGTCGTTGACCAGCACGTTGATCTGCGACAGGTCGGAGAGCAGCGCCGGCGAGTAGCTGTAGTGCAGCACCAGTTGCGCACCGTTGACCACTTCGTCGGCGCGGATATCGAAATTGACCCCGTCGGCCGCTTCGACACCCTGCAGGTTCATGGTGTCCAACCGGCCCAGTTGCTTGAGGGTCAGGTCGCGGTTGTAGCTGCCCGCGCTCGGCTGGACCACGGGACCGGCCTGAGCCGGTGCCAACGCAGGCGTCGCTGTCGTATCGGCATGGGCCAGGGGAATCATGCCGCCCAGGCCCAGTAGCGGCAAAGCCAGCCCCGATAAAAACTGCACCGATGAAAGCAGTACCCATGAAGGCAGGCGCATGAACGGATGACGTGGGCCACGGGTGGCGCTGCGTGCTGAGGATTTGATGATCATGACTTGTCCATAAGAGGTTCGAGCGGTTGCGAAGGAGCGGATCGGGCGACCAGGCGGTCGCGGGCCTGCAGGGCCACGGCCTTGAGCAGAGCGCCCATGCCGACGAGGCCGATGGCACTGACTTCCCGCAGGGCCGACAGCGGCGTATCGAGCTTGCCGCTGCCCCAACTGGCGGCCCAGGTATCGGCGCGGGAGAAGGTCATGCGCACCAGTTCGCTTTGCTGGCGCAGGCTCAGCGGGTCGAACAGCGCGCCCAGGTACTGACCCTTGCTGAACACCACCGTGGTATCGAACTGGCTGGTGCGCGAGTTGCGGAACAACGACACCCGCACCCGTTCCCCCGCCGCCACCGTGGTTCCCGCCGGCAATTTGAGGCCCAGGCCGCGCTGGGAAAAGTCCTGGGTCGTACCGTAGACCTCGGTGCCATCGGCCAGCTCGATCCTCACCGGCAGCTCGGCCCGGACCCGGGGTTCCGCGCGCACCTGGCGGGTCTCACTGGCCACCGCGACCGCGGCGCTGGTAATGATCAGGTTGTAGAGCGTCCACACACAGTTGATCAGCACCGTGATCGCCGTGTCCGGCGCCCCCCAGATCAACTGGTGGATACCGAAACCGAGACCGGTCACGTTCAGCACCAGCAGGACGATGTAGGGCCGGGCCAGCTTCCAGTCGAAATACTCCTTGTCGATGATCCCGCCCTTGTCGGTGACGTTGAAGCCGCCGAACTTCGGGTTGACCAGCGCCATCAGCACCGGCGGCATGATGTACCAGGCCAGGACCGTCTCGTAGACCTCGTTCCAGAACGAATGCCGGAAACGCCCCTGGATGCAGGAGTTGGTCAGGTTGGAATGGAACAGGTGCGGCAAGGCATAGGCGGTGATCATCAGGGCCGAGGCGTGGAAGATCTGCGCGCCGAAGATCAGGTAGGCCAGCGGCGCGGTGAGAAACACCAGCCGTGGCAGGCCATAGAAAAAGTGCAGCATGGCGTTGGCGTAGCAGATGCGCTGGCCGAGGTTCAGGCCCTTGCCCACCAGCGGGTTGTCGAGCCGGAAGATCTGCGCCATGCCGCGCGCCCAGCGGATCCGCTGGCTGATATGTCGCGACAGGCTTTCGGTGGCCAGGCCCGCCGCCTGGGGGATCGCCAGGTAGGCAGTGTTGTAGCCGGCACGGTTGAGCTTGAGGGCGGTGTGGGCGTCCTCGGTCACGGTTTCGACCGCCACCCCGCCGATTTCCTCCAGTGGCTTGCGGCGCAGAATGGCGCACGAGCCGCAGAAGAACGTCGCGTTCCACAGGTCGTTGCCGTCCTGCACCAGGCCATAGAACAGCTCGCCTTCGTTGGGCACGGCGCGGAAGGTGTTGAGATTCTTCTCGAACGGGTCCGGGGAAAAGAAGAAGTGCGGCGTCTGCAACATCGCAAGCTTCGGATCCTTGAGGAACCAGCCCATGCCGATCTGCAGGAAGGATCGGGTCGGCACGTGGTCGGCGTCGAACATGGCGATGTATTCGCCGTCGGTGACCTTGAGGGCTTCGTTGAGGTTGCCGGCCTTGGCGTGAAAGTTGTTGTCGCGGGTGATGTAGTTGACGCCGATGCTCTGGCAGAAGCGGCGGAACTCATCGCGCCGGCCGTCATCGAGGACATGCACGCGCAGCTTGTCCTTGGGCCAGTCCATCGCCTGGGCGGCGAAGATGCTCAACTTCACGATGCTCAGGGTTTCGTTGTAGGTGGGGATGAACACATCCACCGTCGGCCAGTCGCCCGGATCGCCCGCCAGCATCACCGGACGGCGGCGCAGCGGCCACGCGGTCTGCACATAACCGAAGACCAGCACCACCAGCGCATAGATCTCCGCCAGCACCAGGCCGTAGCCGAAGAGGATGTCCAGCCAGCCGTCAAAACCGAGGGTGTCGGTCAGGCGCCAGTACAGGTAGCGCAACGAAGCCACCAGCGACAGCACGATCAGCGCCAGGATCGGCAGGCGCCCCGGCAGGCGCTTGATCAGCAACGCCGAACCGAAGCACAGCGCGGCGAACAGGCATTGGGTGTAGAGGTCCAGCGGGGCGCTGATGATGCTGACCAGCAACAGGCCGGCGACCAGCGCGCCGCCGAAAATCAACACCCGGCGCAGTGCGCCCGGCCATTGCTTGAAGCGGGTCGACCAATCGTTGAGACGCAGTTCGCTGCGCCCCGGGAGATGGGACGTGGGATTGGGATCGCGGATCATGACAAATGGGACTCTTGCGTACCTTGCATGAGCAGTTCGCACAGCGAGCCTGCGATATCGAGGGTGTCCTGGCAGCCTCGGGTGCTTGGGGTGTGCGCCAGCGGGTTACGGTCGTACGCCAATGCTTCGCTGAAGAAATGATCCTGATGGATCACTCCGAGCAGCTGGTTGCCTGTTCTTTTTTTCAGCACTTCGTACACGTCGAGGCTGAACTGGCGGGACGTATCCAACTGGTTGATGACGTATTTGCACTGCAACGGCTTGTCCCGCTGCAGATAGGGCGCGAGCAGCCGCTCCATCTGGTTGAGACTGGAGTAGGACGCCGCATCGGCGAGGGTTACCACCAGGGCGATGTCGGCGATGGCCAGGGCCTGGGCGAGATAGGCCGTAGCCCCGGGCGGCGTGTCGATGATCAGTGTGTCCCGCTCGCCCAGCCCCATGTCGGCCAGATGACGAGCCAGCCAGGTGGGATCGGCGCGCAGGCTGTTTTCGAAATCCAGGCGTTCCGCTTCGCTGACCACCCCGTAGGCCAGGCAGCGGCTGGCGGCAAAACCCTCGCGAATCAGCTGGCGCCAGTCCTGCTGCTCCGGGTCGTCCTGGGCGATGCCCGGCCATTGTTCATTGCCGCCCAGATGCAGGCACAAGGCGTTTTGCGGGTCGAGGTCGATCGCCAGGGTACGCCCGCCGGAGCGCTTGATCGCACTCGCCAGGGCACCGGCCAGAGTGCTCTTGCCGACACCGCCCTTGGCCGAGACCACCGCGATGACCTTGGCTTTCAGGATCGGACGGGAAGCGCCCGGGACAGGGGCATCGACGACCACCGCTGCACGCTGTTGCTCGATTTCCGCCAGCAGGCGACTCAGCGGTGTGGAACTGGCCGGGGCTGCCGGCAGGACGAACGGCGATGGCTCGACGACCGCAGACGGGGTCTGCGCCTGAGGTACAGGCGGTGTCGCGACAGGAGACACCGGGACCTCGACCACGGACACCCCGTCCGGCGGTTGCCCGGTACTCAAGACGGCGGCACAAGGCGTGGCAGTCTCTTCGATGTAGTCGTAGGACGGTTCTATTTCCCGATAGCTGTCCGCGCTTGCGCCGAATCTCTGGAACAGATTCGCGATATCGTCTGGCCGATGCATCCTGGTATCCCTTTGTACAAAAAGGTTCAAAACGAGCATCCAAAGGGACTAGCACCAACCCTGGTCATACACTCCGTTGTTCCCCGATGACTCCCCCCCACAAGTGATATCAATATGATTGTGTCATTATTTTGGAGTCTAATTGATTTTACGCAGCGAACAGGCCGTGCTCGCCAATATTTTGGCGAACAAACTGTAATCCATTGAATGTAAAGGAGCTCTTGTCCCCTGCGCGGGCCACTCGCCTGTTGATCCGTGACAACGGCGCGTCGGTCCAATAGATTAGGCGCCCGGAAATGCCCAAGGCATTTCGCGCCTCACAACCTGTCAAATGAAATAGCGAAATTTCGATGCCTGATTCCCATACCGATGAAGCCGTAACCTCCTTGTCCGCCAAGCACGAGTACGAAAACGCGATCAATCTTTCCCAGCACGTGGCCCAGGCCAAGACCATCAGTGAAATGGTGCTCGACGCTTTCCACACCTCCAAGGAAAGCGATGAGATTCGCCAGTTGCGCGCGGCAATCCGCCAGGCGCACGACCGTTTTGACGACGACAAAGCCTACGAACTCATGGGCCAGCTCAAGCAACTCAAGGACGCCGAGGCCGCGGATATCGCCGCGCTGGAAGACCTGAGCACGAAATTCCCGATCACCCGGATCCTCTCCAGCTACAAGGACGACCCGGCGTTCCAGGAACTGGTCTACGGCCTGGCGCTCAAGGTGCTGAACCAGACCCACCAGGCGGTGAGCAACCCGAATGCCGGCAAGGGCAAGGCCGCGCGCCCGAAGAAAGAAGCCGAGGTCTTCGTGATCAGCAAGGACGGCAACAGCGTCAACTTCCCGCTGCGCACGCCACGCTCCAAGGCCAACGCCGATCGCGAAGCCTACGAGTTCCTGGGCTTCGCCTTTGCCGGTCATGGCGACCTGGCCGAACTGCTGAGCGAAACCTTTGTGGACAACGAAGGCAACGAACAACCGGCGACACGCAAGAACATCGTCACCGCGATCCAGCAACAGACCGCGTTTGCCGGCTACAGCATCGTTCAGCAGTAAAACCGCGATGGCTTGATCGAAGCCGTGGTGGGAAAGGGTGGATGTGTTACGAGGTGCGACGTGCCGGGGAACAGATCCGCCCTTTTTGCTTCATGAGCGCTGCAAACGACGCGACTTTTCCTCAAGCCCTGCCATGCCGATCCCATTCGAAAACGGACCTCGTATGCTTCAACCCCTGTTGACCAGCGTTTACCCCGGCTTCGACCCGGAACAGACCAAGATCCATTTCGCCCAGCACAATGGTTCGGACGATCCACTGGATGTGTACTTCGCCGGTAAGTTCGACGACTGGCAGGCCTGGCAACGCCAGAAGAATTTCGAACGACCGCTGTTGCTGTCGCTGGTGCAGATGCCGCGCTGGAACAAGTGGCTGTTTGTCGGCGCCTACGATTCGCTGGAAGCGATTCCCAACGATGAGTATCCGCCCCTGCAGTATCACTACCGCTACCGCAAGGTCGAAGCCTTCAGGCCACTGGAGGGGCGACTGGTCATTCACCATGAGAAGACGGCCCGGGCCAACTATCGAAACCTGGAAACCTGCCTCCACGAACTGCAGCTGTCGGAAATTCGCGAAGAACGGCTCACCATCGGCCCGTTCCCCGGTTTCAAGGACGTCAATGTCAGCTACCCGGAACTGCGGTTGATCGTCAATCAGGAACTGGAGTCCTGGCGCACGGCGCTGTCCAGCGTCGCCGGGGTCTACCTGATCTCCGACCGGGAACAGAACCAGCTCTACGTGGGCAGTGCCACCGGCATGGATGGCATCTGGGGACGCTGGGTGACCTACGCGCATTCGGGTCATGGCGGCAACGTGCGGCTGGTGGATCTCGAAGCCGTGC
Source organism: Pseudomonas sp. Ost2 (assembly GCF_018326065.1). Lineage (NCBI taxonomy): Bacteria > Pseudomonadati > Pseudomonadota > Gammaproteobacteria > Pseudomonadales > Pseudomonadaceae > Pseudomonas > Pseudomonas sp. Ost2. The sequence continues at coordinate 6,109,570 of NZ_AP021904.1, forward strand.
GCGGGGGCAGTTTCTCGGAGAAGCTCCACTTTTCCATCCTGGAAATAGCCGACAAACACACCGGCGCCGACGAGATGCGCGACAAGGAAAATCACTGGAAAATCCGCCTGCTGACACGCGACAGCGGCCTGAACGGCAACTGAGTCGTGGCAGCTAAAGCCCCGTGCAGTCCCGGGCCGGCACGGCGCTGAATCGACTTTTGCGCGCGAGAAAATCCGGGCTTCCCGGCTTCAGCGCCAGCGCCCGCTCTTCAGCCGCCAGCGCGCCGACAAAGTCCCCCGACCGCGCCTTGACGCAAGCCAGGGTATCCAGGGCATTGGCTCCGGGTTCCAGCGCCACGGCCCGTTGCGCCGCGAGCTGGGCTTCGGCCAGCAGGGCCGGGGTCTTGAAGGCGGCCGTGCTGGCGATGATCCAGGCCAGGTTGTTCTGCCCCTTCGGCGACTGGGGATAGAGCCGCACACCCGTGCGGTAATCCGCCAGGGCCTCGTCGAGCTTGCCCTGTTTGTGCCAGGACTCGCCACGCAACAAGGTCGCGTACCCCAGCACTTCGTCGCGCGACAGGCTTCGCCCCTGCCAGGCCGGCAGGCCCGCCGGCGTGCGGCATTGGGCGCGGCCATTGGTATCCCAGTCCATCGCCGGACCGTGGCGGGGCGTCCAGCGCAGGTAGTTGTGGCTCTCGCCATCGGGCAGGCGCATTTCCACCAGGCTCATGGGCAGCGACAGGGACTCGGCCACCGACAGATACAGGAATGCGCTGGTGTCACAGTCGGCGATATGCCGCCCGCCTCCGGGCAGTGTGCGCGAGGCCAGGGCATCGCCCAGGGTTTCGGTCGGGACGTACAACTGGAAACCGTTGTCGACGAGCGTGGCCCCCGCCACCGTGAACGTGGCCCGGGCCTGCGCTTGCCAGTCGGCCTTTGCGCCGGGCCGGGCAGCCAGCGAATCCCGCGCCTGATCGATCAGCGAGTCCAGCAGGCGAAAACTCTCGTCCGGCACGAAGCAGGCCTCAGACTCCAGCATAAGGATCTCGTAGCCCAGGCCGCGATGGCGGGGTTGGTAAGTCCTGGGTGAAGGCTTCGAGCATTGCCGGGAGGCAAGCGCAGTGCCGGGCTGGGCGATAGGGCCTGCATACAGGCTCGAGTCCCCACACAGGGGTAAATCGGTCGGAGAACGGATGGCTTGATCAAACAGCGGCTGATTCGCACCGGCGTACAGAGACGCCAATATCAAAGCCAGAGTCGACAAACCTTGGAACAACTCTCTGATCACTCCGTGCACTCTTCTTTTCGCGCCATGCTCACCTCACCGTACATTATGCCTACTACCTCGGTTTCCTCCAGGCAACTCACCGCCTGAACGAACTTGTCCATTTGCAAAAGTAGCCTTTAAAGGCTACTTTCAAAAATGTAGCCTTCAGAGGCTACTCTCTTATCCCTTCTGCACAGAGATACTCCATGGCGATCAAGGCGGTATTGACGGGCGACCTGATCCACTCCCAGGCAGCGGATAGCACGCAGGCCTATATCGACGGCCTGAAGGCGGTGCTCGACGAACTCGGCAAGCACTATGACTTCCAGGTGGAAATCTTTCGTGGTGATGGTTTCCAGTTGGTCCCCGTATCACCGGAACAGGCTTTTCATTGTGCATTAGCCCTACGCGCCGGTCTGATCGCCAAAAGCCCGCCAGGGGAGCGATGGGATGCCCGAATCGCCGTCGGGGTCGGTTCGGCAAACTCAAACCCAGGATATGGCGAAGCCTATGTGTTGTCCGGCCAAGGCTTGGACAGCATGAAGAGGACGACGCTCATGTTGTTCAGCCATGACCTGAACCTGCAAGAGCGCACCGAGTTGTTGACGGAATTTGTCGGCACGACCCTCGATGAATGGACAATCGTGGAGGCCCGGACCTATTTCCTCCACATGACCGAAAACCTTGATCAACAAGGCACCGCACGCATGCTCGGCAAGTCCAGGGTCACTGTGAACAAAGCACTGCAACGCGCACATGCACGCTTGCTGGATCGTTATCTCGATTGCATCGGTGAATGGATCAAGGGATTGAACCATGCTTGATTCAACGGTTTTTTTACTGATCCTGCTGCTTGCTTACGTCACCGTCGAATTCATGCTGTTACCGCACAATGTCGAAAACACGCCTAACAAGGGCCTGGAACTGACCATAGAAATGCTGCTCCATGCCCTCCTCCTGGGGACGCTGCTGTACTTTCTGCGCGATAACGTCGAATTGGCCCTCGGGGGCTCGGCGATGACGCTCCTGGTGCGGCTGTTGGCCGGTACGGTATTACCCCGCCTGGGGCTGACATCGACATTCCTGTTTATTACTCGACAGGGGATGTTCCTTGCCCTGTTGATCGGGGTATGGCTCATCAGCGAGCAGTTTCTTTCCAGGATTTGCGACTACCTGTCCACTCAAGCCAATACGCGTAATCTGCTCGTCATACTGGCCTATCTGCTGGTACTTTCCCCGGCATCAGTCCTGATTGGCTCAATACTCAGTCCCATGCTGAAAGATATTGCCATCGGTGGGTCATTGAAGAATGCGGGGAGGCTTATCGGTTATCTGGAAAGGTCATTGATTCTAACCTTCGTCTTACTCGGTCAATGGGAGGCGGTAGGTTTCCTGCTCACGGCCAAAAGCATCTTACGCTTCAATGAAATACAAGGCGCCGAACACAGGCCCCTCAGCGAGTACGTACTGGTAGGCACTTTGCTGAGCTTTTCCATCAGCATTGGCATAGGTCTGATCGTCGTCCTGATACTGGATCTCTGACAGATACCCTCGCACAACACGCGTATCCTCCAGAAGCTACTTGTTGAAATGTAGCCCCTATAGGCTACTTCAGACAGACCGCATACTGGCTTCACTGCCACAACCTCAACCTGTACAGTATCACCGCGCCATAGGACATCGTGCCCTGTTGTTGGCCTGCAAAGCCCAAGATCAACAACGCCAAGGGAGTGAGCGATGATGGCCAATGCACCCAAGAACGGCCCCTGGAATATCAATCTCAGCGATATCAGTGAAGAAGTGGTGCACGCGATCCTCGAGCTGATCAGCGATGGCATCTGGGACTGGAATGCCAATACCGGTTTCGTCTACCGCAATCCCGGCTGGTACGAAATGCTCGGCTACACGCCCCATGCACTGCCCAACACTGTCTTTACCTGGGAAAACCTGGTCCACCCCGACGACTACCCCCAGGTCATGACCCACTTCGACAACCATATCCACGGTCATACCCAGGGTTACCTGGCCGAGTATCGCCTCAAGAACCGTCATGGCGACTACATCCTCATCGAGGATCGCGGCTACGTGATCTCCCGCAATGACGACGGCTCCGTGGCCCGCATGATCGGCGCGCACCGCAGTATCGAAGACAAGCGACGCCTGCTCGAACAACTCGAAGTGCGCACCCATTCCCTTGAAGCCCTGATCAACGAGCGGACCGCCGAGTTGTCGCGGGTCAATCATCAATTGCAATTGCAGCTGGAAGAAAACCGCAAGCTGGCGCACAGCGACTCATTGACCGGCGTCGCCAATCGCTACCGGCTGGAACAGGTGCTGCGCAAGGAATGTGAGCGCGCCCAGCGCTTTCGCCAACCCTTGGCGCTGATCGCCATGGATATCGACGACTTCAAGCTGATCAACGACCAGCATGGCCATCTCGGCGGCGATGCGGTGCTGATGGAAGTCGCCCGGGGTATCCAGAGCTGCCTGCGCGATGTCGACGTATTGGCGCGCTGGGGTGGCGACGAATTCATGGTGGTTGTCCCCCACGGCACCCGGGCGACCTCGACGACCCTGGCCGGGCGGATACGCCGGATGATCCTGAAACTGCGGCCCAGGGGCACGATTTCCCTGAGCATGAGTTTTGGCGTGGTCGAACGCCTCGACGGTGAACAGATGGCAGCCCTGATGGGACGTGCCGACCAGGCGTTGTACCGGTCCAAGGCCGCGGGCAAGAACATGATCTCGGGTTGATCGCCGCGGCATTCCGCTATTTCCGCGCGCACAAAAAAACCCGCCGAAGCGGGTTTTTCCTTTGACCTTCCGACATCCTGTCAGCGGCCATCCTGGCCAGGTCGATCGTCCCTGATCCTGTACGCATCCTTGCGCAGCAGAAGTAGGTTCAGATTAGGCCAGTCGCCGTGGCCGACCAAGACGTGATCACCGGCATGTCGTGTAAGCCTTTAGCCATAGGCCAAGGCTTTTTCCACCGGCGCGCCAGCCAGTACACCGCAGACGGCTGCCACGATCATCTCCACCTCGGCCTCGTCAATCGTCAATGGCGGCAGCAGCCGGATGGTCTTGCCCCGCGTGACATTGATCAGCACGCCATGGTCACGGGCAGCGATCAATGCCAGGTCGCGGACCGGCTGCCTGAGTTCTATGCCGATCATCAACCCGCGGCCACGAATCTCCACGACCTGCGGATGCCCGCCCAGCTCGCTACGCAAACGCGCCAGCAGGCGCTCGCCCTGTTGCCGGGCGTTACCGACCAGGTCCTGTTCCTCGATGATATCGAGCACCGTGCAACCCACCCGACAGGCCAGCGGATTACCTCCGAAGGTACTGCCGTGGCTACCCGGCGTGAACAGTTCCGCCGCCCTGCCCCGCGCCAGGCAGGCGCCGATGGGAATGCCGTTGCCCAGGCCCTTGGCCAGGGTCATCACGTCCGGGACGATGCCTTCATGCTGGAAGGCGAACCACTGGCCGGTGCGGCCGATACCGGTCTGGATTTCGTCGAGCATCAGCAACCAGGAGCGGCGCTTGCACAAGTCCCCTACGGCTTTGAGATAGCCCGGCGGTGGCAGTTGCACGCCGCTTTCGCCCTGGATCGGCTCCATCAATACCGCGCAGATACGCTGGCCATGGCTGCGGGCGAGGCTGTGCAACAGCGGCAGGTCGCCGAACGGCACCTTGACGAAGTCCCCCGGCAGCGCGTGATAGCCCAGGCGCACTGCCGGACCGTCGCTGGCCGACAGGGTACCCAGGGTGCGCCCGTGAAAGGCGTTCTCCATGACCACCACCAGCGGCTGCTCGATGCCTTTGTGCCAGGCATGCAGGCGCGCCAGCTTCAACGCGCTTTCATTGGCCTCGGCCCCCGAATTGTTGAAGAACACCCGGTCCATGCCGGACAACTGGGTCAACTGCCGCGCCAGCCGTTGTTGCCAGTCGATACTGTAGAGGTTCGAAGTGTGCAGCAGCAGGCCTGCCTGCTCGCTGATCGCACTGACCAGCCGTGGATGGGAATGGCCGACATTGGTCACCGCCACGCCCGCCACGGCATCCAGGTACTCGCGGCCGCCCTGGTCCCAGAGTCGCGTGCCCAAGCCTTTGACAAATCCCAGATCGAGCGGTTGATAGGTGGTCATCAGGCAGGCGGCGGTCATGGCATCGAGCTCCAGGCATCAGGGTGGTGCTGGCAGTATCGTTAGCCACCTGAGCTGGATAAACTCTTCACCACTTCAATAATTTTAAACCAGGGATTGATAATGGATCTGTTCCAGGCGATGCAGGTGTATGTGAAGGTGGTGGAGAGCGGCAGCATGACCGCGGCCGCCCTGGAGTGCGGCATTTCCACCACCATGGTCGGCAATCACCTGCGCGCGCTGGAGCAACGCCTCGGGGTCAGCCTGCTCAGCCGCACGACCCGGCGCCAGCGCCTGACCGAGTTCGGCGCGACCTACTACCAGCGCTGCCTCGAGGTACTCGGGCTGCTGGCCGATTCCGAGCGGTTGGCGGAACAGGTCCAGGGCGAGCCGAGCGGCACCCTGCGGATCACCGCGCCGCTGACCTTCGGCTCCGAACGCCTGGCGCCGGCCCTCAGCGAATTCGTGGCGCGGTATCCGCGGATCAAGCTCGACGTGATGCTCAGCAACCAGCGCGAGGACCTGATCGACAGCGGTTTCGACGTGGCGATCCGCCTGGGCGTGCCCGAGCCTTCGGCACTGATTGCCCGGCCCCTGGAAAACTACGCGCTGACGGTCTGTGCGGCGCCGGCGTACCTGCAAAGGCGCGGGACACCGCTGATCCCCCAGGATCTCGAACATCACGATTGCCTGGCCTTCACCTACCCGGCGGGAGACGACTGGCGGACGGTGGAAAAACAATGGAGCCTGAGTGGCCCGGAAGGAGAAATCCTGGTGCCGGTCAGTGGCCCGATGACCGTCAACAGCTCGTCGGCGCTGTATCAGGCGGCGCTCGCCGGCATGGGTATCGTGATGCTGCCGGATGCGCTGTTGCGCGACGACCTGCGCGAGGGTCGGCTGGTGCCGATCCTGGGAACCTACAAACTGCCCTGTCGGCCGATGAACCTGCTCTATGCGCAGGACCGCTACCGGCTGCCCAAGCTGCGCAGTTTCGTGGAGTTCGCGCTGGAGAAGTGGGCCAAGCCCTGAGAGAGGTCGTGGCGAGCGAATACACCCGCTCGCCACCCGCGGCCGCTTACTGGGCAGTGGCCTTGGCCGCATCCTCGATGATCGCCGCGACCTTGTCCGGATGGGACACCATCACCACATGGGACGCGCCCTTGATATCCACGGTTTCCTTGGAGCCGGCACGATCGGCCATGAACTTCAGGGCAGCCTCGGGAATGTTCTTGTCCGCCGAACCGTAGATGAACCAGGACGGCAGGTTTTTCCATGCCGGATCACCCGACGGCTCCTTCAGCGCCGCCTCGGCGATCGGACGCTGGGTCGCGGCCATCAGCGCGGCCTCTTTGGCCGGGACGTCAGCGGCAAACTGGGCGGGGAATTTGTCCTGCTGGATAAACAGGTCGACGGTGCCGTTTTTCAGTTGGACCGGCGGTGCCAGGGTCGGGCCGAGGGTACCACCCGGGTAGCGACCGGAGAGCTCGACGGCGGTCTCGCCTTTTTCCGGGGCGAAGGCCGCGACATAGACCAGGGCCTTGACGTTGGACTGGCCATGGACCGCGTTGGAAATCACCGAACCACCGTAGGAATGGCCGACCAGGATCACCGGGCCCGCTGTGTGTTCGACGATATCGGCCACGTAGTCCGAATCGCTCTTCACACTGTGCAGCGGGTTGGCGACAGCGATGACCGGATACCCCTTGGCCTGCAGGCGGGCAATCACCCCGTTCCAGCTGGACGACTCGGCAAAGGCGCCGTGCACCAGGACCACGGTGGCTTTCTTGCCGGGTTCCGTGGCAGCCGAGGCTGAAGCCGCCCAGCCCAGCGACAGGGCGCCGGCAGCGATGGCAACAGCGGCGAACAGTTTCGAGACAGCAGAGAGACGGGACGTTTGCATCGGTGTTTCCTCGTGCTTGAAGTGGATTATCCGCCGGAAGCGGCGGCGTCCAGGTCGCTGAACGTGGCGCCATGATGGGCAAAACCGATTTACGAATGGCGCCTTTTTGTCGATGATATGCGACAGATCGTCTAAACCTGTCTTGAAAGAGATTGACCCCATGGATCGCCTGTCGACCTTGCTCACCCACTTCGGCATCGCCGCCGACACCTTTCACAGCGGCTTCCTGCGGGGCAAGGCCGAGCTCGACGGCGCACAGCCGCGCGGGCATGTACATCTGCTCAAGAGCGGTCGCGTCAACCTGGAGGCCGGGGGCAAGGTGCTGCGGATCGAAGAGCCCAGCCTGATCCTGATTCCCCGTCCACTGCCTCATCGCCTGATCGCCAGCGAGGCCGATGCCGCCGAACTGGTGTGCGCCGCGCTGCGTTTCGACGGCGGTATCGACAATCCCTTGTCCGTGGCCTTGTCCGACACCATCGTGATGCCGCTCGCGGCGGTGCCCATGCTCGAGGGCACGCTGGAGTGGCTGTTCGACGAGGCCTTCGCCGAGCACTGTGGCCGGGAAGCGGTGATGAACCGCCTGTTCGAGCTGATGGTGATCCAGTTCCTGCGTCACATGATGGCCTACCACAGCATGACCACCGGGATGATGTCGGGTCTGGCCGACCTGCGCCTGGCACGGGCCATGACCATGATGCACAACCGGCCCGAGCGGCCCTGGACCGTGGCCGAACTGGCGCTGGAGTCGAACATGTCGCGGGCCAGTTTCGCCGCGCATTTTCACAAGGTGGTCGGCCAGACTCCGGCAGACTATGTCCTGAGCTGGCGCGTGAGCCTGGCGCAGAAGCGCCTGCGCGAAGGCCGGCCGATTGCGCTGATCGCCGATGAGGTCGGTTACGAAAGCCCGTCGGCGTTGGCCCGGGCGTTTCGTCGCAAGATCGGCGAAAGCCCGCGGGAATGGCTGGCACGCCAGTCAGCCTGAATAAAAACCGCCGCCAGGGCATTCCGGCAGGCACTTTCGCCCACCGGGTCGATCAGACCCAACAGGCGCCTCGCCCCCGGCAAGGCAAACCAGCGACCGCGACAAGGATCAACAGCCGCCCATGTTCGAACACATCGACTTCACCTACCTGCTCGCCACCTACGGCTACTGGGCCATCTTCATCGGTTGCCTGCTGGAGGGTGAAAGCATCCTGATCCTCGGTGGCATGGCGGCCCATCAACAGGTATTGCAGCTGATGCCGGTGATCTTCTGGGCCAGCCTGGGCGGCATGCTCGGCGATCAGTTGCTGTTCTGGACCGGGCGTTATTTCGGCGCCCGCCTGTTGCCGCACCTGCATCGCCAGCAGGCGGCAATCGACCGGGTCACCGGGCTGATCGCGCGCTATCCGCTGGCCTCGGTGTTTTCCGTGCGTTTCCTGTATGGCATGCGCCTGGTGGGCCCGCTGGTGATCGGCGCCAGCGGCCTGTCGCCGCTGCGCTTCAGTCTGATCAACCTGCTCGGCGCGGTGGTCTGGGCCAGCCTCTTCGCCTCCGGCGGCTACTGGGCCGGCGAATTCCTGGAACAGATGCTCGGCAACCTCAAGCCCTACCGCCTGCCCATCGTCATCGGCGTGGTGCTGCTGATGGCGGGCATCGCGCTGATCCGGCACCTGCGGAGCCAGCGCAAGGCCCGCCAGTCAGACGCGAAACTGCCCCACCATCCCCCGCAGTGAATTGGCCAACTGCGACAGCTCGTGGCTGGAGGCGCTGGTCTGGTCGGCGCCGGTAGCCGAACGCAGCGACAGGTCGCGGATATTCACCAGGTTGCGGTCCACTTCACGGGCGACCTGGGCCTGCTCCTCGGCGGCACTGGCGATCACCAGGTTGCGCTCATGGATCTGGTGCACCGAGCTGGTAATGGTCTGCAAGGCGTCGCCCGCCCGTTCGGCCAGGACCAGGGTACTGGCGGCGCGGCGGGAACTGGCCTGCATCGAATCCAGGGCCTGGGTCGAGCCGTTGCGCATACCCTGGACCATCTGCTCGATTTCCTGGGTCGATTGCTGGGTGCGATGGGCCAGGGCACGCACTTCGTCCGCCACCACGGCAAAGCCGCGTCCGCTCTCGCCGGCACGGGCTGCCTCGATGGCGGCGTTGAGCGCCAGCAGGTTGGTCTGTTCGGCAATCGCCCGGATCACATCGAGCACCTTGCCGATGTCCTGGGACCGGGCGGCCAGTGACTGCACCAGCTCCCCGGTATGCGCCACTTCACCGGCCAGGGCGTTGATCGCCTCGACCGTTTCGCCGACCCGCTCCTGGCCCAGCCGCGCCGAGTCGCTGGACTCACGGGTGGCCTCGGAAGTGGACACGGCATTGCGCGCGACCTCCTCCACGGCGGTAGTCATTTCGGTGACGGCGGTGGCCGCCTGCTCGATTTCGTTGTTCTGTTGCTGCATATCGCGGGTGCTGCCGAGGGTCACCGCGTTCAACTCGTCTGCCGCCGTCGCCAGTTGCGCCGCGGAACCGCTGATACCCTGCAAGGTGTTGCGCAGGGTCTGTTGCATGGTCGCCAGGGCTTCGAGCAGGCGGCTCACTTCATCGTTGCCACGGGCTTCGATGGTCTGGGTCAGGTCGCCACGCGCCACGTTCTGCGCGGCGCTCAGGGCCTCGCCCAACGGCTTGACGATACTGCGGGTCAGCAGCATCGCCAGGACCACGGTGGCCAGGGCCGCCAGCACGATAAACAGGCTGACGATCATCCGCGACCCCGTGTAATACGCCTCGGATTTCAGGCTCTCGGCCGCAACCTGCTTGCTGAACAGGTCTGCCAGGTCGGTGAGCTGCTTGCCCGAACCATCGACCACGGTTTTCATGTCCACCAGCAGCAGCTTGATCAACTCATCCCGTCGCCCCTGTTCCGCCAGGGTGAACGACTGGGCGATACCGGAACGGTAAGCGGCGAAGGTCGACTTGAACTGGTCATACAACACCTTGGCTTCCGGCGTGGTGACCAGCTTGTCGTAGGCATTGATCTTGTCGCTCAGTTCCTTGTCCCGCGTGTCCATCTGGCCGCGGTACACGGCAACGTTCTTCGGATCCGGATCGAGGGCCATGCGCAGGGAGATGGTGCGGATGCGCAGCATGATCTCGCGAATCTCGTCACCGCCTCGAATACTCGGCAGCCATTGGGTTTCAACCGCCACTTCGCTGTCGCGGATACTCGACATCTTCTCCAGGGCGAACACCCCGAGCAAGGCCACCAGCAAGGCAATCAGGGCAAACCCGAGCGCTGCGCGGGGCGCGATATTCAATTGACGAAGAAACATGACGGCAGCCTTTTCTTGTAGGGATCCGAAGAGGAACGGCGTCGGCACAGGCACCGACGACTGGCAGGCTATCGGCAAGTTGTATGACAACTTGAACACGCTGTCGGGAAAAACAAGGCCGTGTGCCATCAATGAGCTATTGTGCTGCAAGGCCAACTCGATCTTGGGGCCAGGCTCTTGAGACCAGGGTGCGCGGGGATTAAGTGAAACATTGCTTTTCCATCGGCCACAAAAAACCCGCCGAAGCGGGTTTTTTGTTGACCATTACGACATCCTGTCGTCGACCGTCCTGGCCTGGGCCAATCTTCCATGACTCTGTGCACATCCTTGCGCAGCAGCGATGGGTAAAGATTAAGCCCCGCGGCAAAGGCGCAACAGAGGAGATCTCGGTGTCCGTCTGTAAGCCTTTCGCCATATCCCCACCGGCCCGCGCACAAGCCACGGCCAACCGGCTGACGCCCATCCCCCGCTCGGCCCAACAACAGGTGATCATCGGGTCGGAGACGGGCCATCACGCCTGATGGCCTGCCAGCTTGTAAAGTCCCCGGAGACTGCGACGCCACGCGGCCCCGCAGAAACTCCCCGCGTACCTGACCAGGAGGGTAGCCCCATGGATAGGTGATGCCCCACGGTTGTGTGCCAAGAACCTCCCCCCACCTTCCTGCATCACGGGTCCGCCTGCAAATACGCCGTTCGCCTTACAGTCATGACTTCAGTGATGCGATTTCGATGGTCAATATGAACTCGCCTCCTCTCTACCGCCAACTCGCCAATCACTACCTCAACGCGATTCAGGCAGGAACCCTGAAAACCGGTGAGCGTTTCCCATCCATTCGCCTGATGATGGAAAAACACGCCATCAGTCTCTCCACCGCCGTCCAGATCTGTCGCCAGCTGGAAGACTACGGTGTCCTGGAAGCCCGTCCCCGCTCCGGAAACTTCATTCGCCAACCCGCCAGGCCCATTGCGCTGGCCGCCGACAGCGAACCACTGCTGCCCCTGGATACCAGCCACTATGTCGGTATCCACGAGCAGGTCTCGGCAGTCGTCAAGGCCAGCCAGCAGGCTTCGATCCAGGTCAACCTCGCCAGTGCCTACTGCGGTGCGCAGATCTACCCGCTCAAGGTACTCCAGGACCATATGATCAAGGCCCTGCGCCAGGACCCGCAATTGATCGGCAGTCCGTCCCCGGCCTGCGGCGCCCGCCCGTTGCGCGACTTGCTGGCCCGCCGGGCGCTGGGCTCGAAGATCAGCGTCACCGCCGACAAGATCGTCATCACCAACGGGGCCACGGAAGCCATCAACCTGGCCCTGCGTGCCGTGACCCAGCCGGGGGATATCGTCGCGGTGGAGTCACCGACGTTCTACGGACTCCTGCAGATTCTCGAAAGCCTGAGCCTGCGGGTACTGGAAGTGCCCACCACGGCCAAGACCGGGATCAACCTGTTCGCCCTCGAACAGTTGCTCCAGGGTTCGGAGCGGATCAAGGCGCTGATCGTCATTCCCAACCTGCACAATCCCCTGGGCAGCGTGATGCCCGATGCGCACAAGGCGTTGCTGGTGCAACTGTGCTCGGACTACGACACGGTGCTGATCGAGGACGATACCTACTCCGACCTGGCGGATACCGAGCAGCCGTTGTCGGCCCTGAAAAGCTGGGACCGCAACGACAACCTGATCTATTGCGCGTCCCTGAACAAGACGCTCGCTCCCGGCCTGCGCCTGGGCTGGATCGCCGCCGGCAAATGGCACGACCGGGTCGAGATGCTCAAGCACACCCAGTCGCGCAACTGCGAAATGTTGCCGCAGCTGGCGGTGGATGCCTTTATGAAAACACCGTCCTATGAGCGTTACCTGCGCAGGCTGCGCGGGCAGTTGACGATGCAGAGAAAACAGATGAGCGCGGCGATCGCGCAATACTTCCCGGCGGGCACGCAGATCACCAACCCCAAGGGCGGCACCCTGCTGTGGGTGGAGTTGCCCCAGGGCCATTCGTCCCTGGAGCTGTTCCACCAGGCGTTGCAGCAAGGGATCTACATATCGCCTGGAATGATCTTCTCCAACTCGCGAAGCTTCGATCACTTCATCCGCATCGGCTGTGGAACGCCTTATTCACCGCGCATTGAAAATGCAGTGGCCACCCTGGGGCGCCTGATTGCGCGACAAGGCTGAACGCGGTGTGCCGGAGAGGTCTCCCGGTCACCCGCAGACCTTCCCGGCATCCCTTACATCCGGTCTACCGGATGCTCGTGCAGGCAGATGATGTGCGGGTCGTTCTGCCAATGGGGGAAGCGTTGGGCAATCAGCGGGTCGTGTCCCGGAATGACATGGTCCTCGCCATCCACCAGGCCGTCGATGGTCGCGAAGGCTTCGAGGGTCTGGGCCATGTCATCGAGAATCGGGAACGGGCTGCGCAAACGGATATTGGCCCACAGGTGCGCCGCGTCGGAAGCCAGTACCACCCAGCCACGCTGGGTCCGCACGCGCACCACCTGGCTGCCCGGCGTGTGACCACCCACCGCGTGGATCGTCACGCCCGGCACGATCTCCACGGTGCCGCGATGCAGGCGCAGGCGCCCTTCGAACAGCGGCGGGATCGCCGACATCACATCGTCCACTTCGTAGGTCTTGTTGATCGTATGGTGGGTCATCTTCGGCCCGGTGCAGAAACGCAGCTCTTCCTCCTGCAGGTGAATCACGGCCTTGGGAAACAACCCCAGGTTGCCGGCATGATCCCAGTGCAGGTGCGTCAGGATCAGCGTTTCGACCCGGGCCGGATCGATACCCAGTTGCTGCAACGACTCCTCCGGCAAACGGTACATCTCACGATTGCGGCGATCGGCCGTGGCCGGCTGGAAACAGGTGTCCACGACCACCACGTGCTGGTCGTTGCGGATCACCCAGAAGTAGTAATCCAGCGGCATCGGCGCATTGGGATCACCGCAGCAGGCGTCGTAGAGAAAGTTCTCCCGCGCGGTACGCTGGGAGTTGGCGCCGACGCGGATGGCGAAGACTTCATAGACCGGGGACAGCGATGGATTCGACATGCGACTGCTCTCCTCAGGCCGGTTGCGCGGCAGGCGCCGCCTTGACGGTGGAACTGAAGTCGAAGTCCATGTCGGCGGTGATGCCCAGGTCCTCGGCCAGTCGATACAGGCCGCTATAGTCACGCATGATCGCGCTGCCACGGCTGGCCTCGCGGGTGTCGCCGATGATCACGTCGACATCGGCCACGCCGAGCTGCGTCAGGATCGCCTCCCACATCGAATAGTCCTGGGCGACAAAGGCATTGAGCGCCTCGGGCAAGGTCTGTACGAAGAAACGGCGCTTCTCGGCGTCCATATGTTCGTACATCACTTTCGCCACCTCGGCGAGCACCTTGCTGTGGGCGTATTCGTCACGGTTGTGCAGCTCGGCGACCCGGCGGTTCTGCGGCTGGATGCTCTGGTCGTCGGCGAGCATGTCCAGGTAGGCGTTGACGCTGATCTCGGCGACCACCGCAAAGGTGATCGCGGCCAGGTCCCGTTGCCAGGCATGGGGCAGTTGCGCGCACAGCGCCTGCAGGCGCAGGTAGGTGACGGAAGGCGGCAGGTCGAGGTCCTGTTCGAGGTTGCGGTCGGCCTTGCTGCGCTGGATCGCCCGCAGGTGCATGAGCGTGTGGTAGTGCTCGTCGATCAGGGTCTGCTGCATGGCTTCGCGAAAGTGCCAGTCGTCCTTGCCCAGGTACTGGTTGGCGATGACGCTCAGGGCCGGATTGACCACGCACTCCTCGGCGGTGACGGTACGCAGGTTATAGCCGATCCAGCCCCAGGTCAGCACGGCACTTTTCAGTTCCTCGCTCAGCGCCTGGAACTTCGGATGATGGAAGAATGGGACCATGGCAATCGGATAATCCGGCTTGCTCGGGTCGAACTCGTCGGTCAGCGGGAATTTATCGCCGGCGCAGACGGTCGCCCGCTTGGTCCAGGCCTTGTTGAGTTGCACGACCAGCTTGTGGTCGACCTTGGCGATGACAATGGCTTGTTGCATGACGTGATACCTGTAGGACGCGCACGGAGTCCGTGCGCGGGTGCAAAGGGGGAAGCCGCGGGACGCATTCGGGCGTCAGGCGAGCCAGTAGCGGGTCAGGTGCCGCTGGGGGTCGCGGTACTGGCTGCGGGCATGCATCAGGCGCCAGTTGTCCCAGATCAACACGCAGCCATCGGGGATCAGCAACGGCGTGCAGTGCTCCAGGAAGAACTGCTCGCCCAATGCCGCGATACGCCCCAGGGGCGTGCCGCTGTTACGGCCTTCGGGCGCACCCAGGTCCTCCACGGACGGATTCACATCGCCGTAGTGGAACTGGTTGTAGCTGAAGCGGAAGATGTCGCCGTCGGCCGCGGGCTTGAAGATGTACTCCTCCAGCACGCGGCGGGTGGTTTCACCGGGCTTGGCCGTGGCGTTGAACGCGACGGGATTGTCCTCGATCCACGCCCGCAGGTCCGCCGGCAGGGTCTTGAGGAAGGCCAGACCGTCGGCCAGTTGCGTATGCCCGCCACCGCAGGTCGCCTGGCGATGGCAGTGCAGCACCAGGTAGCGCGGCGGCGGGTCATAGACCGGCGCCTCGGTGTGGGGACCGATGCCGTTCATGCTCTGGGAGTACGGCAGGTCGTCGAAGCCCGGCTTCAGGGTGACGTCGAAGGTATCCAGGCCGTTGAACTGCGGGATCACCCGGCCGAACGGCGCCAGTGTCTCATACAGGTCGGTACTGAGTTCGCCCGGCTGCAACAGGGTCCAGCCCTGTTCGGCCAGTTCGCGATGGTGGTGGCTCAGGCCGTGCCGCGCAACCACGGCAGGGTCGTTTACAGCGGTTTCTTCCAACATGACGAAAGTCCTTTTGTCTGGTCAGGCGATGACGGCCGCGGCGTAGGCGTCGATCAGGTCACGACAGGCCTGGCCGGGCTCATACTGGAGGTCGTCGATGCTGCGCACCGGAGTGATTTCGGCGGCCGTGCCGGTCAGGAAGCACTCGTCGAAATCGCCGAGGTCATCGGGCAACAAGGTCCGCTCGATCACCTCGTAGTCCAGCGCCCGGGCCAGACTGATCACGGTCTGGCGAGTGATGCCGTTGAGAAAGCAATCCGGCACCGGCGTGTGCAGTTGCCGGCCCTTGACGAAGAAAATATTCGCGCTGGTGGCCTCGGCCACATGGCCGCGCCAGTCGAGCATCAGGGCATCGTGATAACCGCTGTTTTCCGCATCGTGCTTGCTCAGGGTGGCGATCATGTATTGCCCCGAGGCCTTGGCCTCGAACGGGCTGCTGCTCGGTGGCGGACGCCGCCAGGCCGCGGTCTTGAGCTTGATCCCGGCCATGCGGGCCGCCGGGTCGAAGTAGCTCGGCCATTGCCAGCAGGCGATCGCCAAGTGCACGCTGTTGAAACGCGCCGAGGTCGAGATCATCTCGCTGCCGCGCCAGGCCACCGGACGCAGGTAGCCATCGGTCACGCCGTTGCGTTCGAGCAGGGCATGGCTCGCGGCTTCCAGGGTTTGCAGGTCGTAGGGAATGGAGAAGTCCATCAACTGCGCGGAGCGGTACAAGCGCTCGGAGTGCGCCCGCAGCTGGAAGATCTTCCCACCGTAGACCCGCTCGCCCTCGTAGACCGTGCTGGCGTAGTGCAACCCGTGGGTCAGGACATGGATCTTCGCTTCCTTCCACTCGACGAACTCGCCGTCGAGCCAGATGTAGCCGTCGCGCTGATCGAAAGGGACTGCTGTCGGGCCGCTCATACACTCACCTCCGCGGTGTTCATCAGGACACTGGCCACATTCAGGCCACAGAGCCGGGCTTCGGCCATCAGCACACCGGCCTCTTCTTCGGACGCCGGGATACCGGCAATCAGGCGATTGCGCCGGGTATGGGCCTGGGGATCGCCGGCCACGCTGATACGCTCGCCGGCCTGGGCCGGGGTGGTGCGAATGGTTTCCATCAGGCCGGCAAGACTGCTCTGGAAGCTGCGCAGGTCGGTGAAGGCGGCAATATCCAGGGCAATCATGAAGTGACCGATCTGCCGGCCCTTGCTGAAGGAGCCGGTGTCCAGATGATCCAACTGGTGATCCAACGGCATGCCGGTCAGCAGGCAACTGAGCACCTGGACCATCATGGCCAGGCCCTGCCCCTTGTAGCCACCCAGCGGGGACAGCGAAACCACCTCATCCGGTTCGGCGGTGTCGTTGCCGTCCTTGTCCAGCGCCCAGCCCAGGGGCAGCGACAGGCCGAGCTTGCGGTAGTGCTTGACCTGGGAATAGGAGATCTGGCTGGTCGCCATGTCGAGCACGAAGGGTTGTTCGTCCGCCGGAGCGGTGAAGCAGATCGGGTTGGTCCCGAACATCGGCTGCTTGCCCTTGAACGGCGCCATGCGCGCCGCGGCGCTGGTGGTGACGATGCCGATCATGCCGCTGTTGGCGATTTCCAGGCCATACACCGAGGCCGCGCCGAAGTGGTTGGAGTTGCCGACCCCGACCGCGGCGATGCCACTGTTGCGGGCTTCCTGCACCGCCAGCTTGGCCGCATACATGCCGGCCACGGTGCCGAGTGCCTGGTCGGCGTCGAGGATAATCACGTTGCCGTTGCGGCGCTGCACATTGATGTCCGGCATCGCATGGCTGCGGCCTTCATCCAGTTCCCGCAGGTACAGCGGCAGCAGGCGCAGACCATGGGTGTCGACGCCCATCAGCGAGGTGTCGACCAGGGCGTTGGCGAACCAGTGGGCGTGTTCGGTCGACACGCCACGGCGTTTGACCGCCTGCGCGCAGACCTGGCGAGCGGTGTGCGGATTCAGATAGAGCATGGTGTTCATTCCATCGAATTAGGTTGGGATCAAACGGCTTCCAGCACGACCGGAATCAGTTTCGGCGGCGCGACGCTTTCGTTCTGGAAGAAGAAAAACTCCTCGCCAAAGGCCGGGACCAACTCGTCGAACCAGGTCGCCTGCGGGTCGAACTTGGCGTAGAAGGTGCGCAATACCCACTGCGGATCGCGGGCCTGGAGAAACTGCAGGACGAAGACTTTCTCGCCAGCGACGGTCTCGATGCCGTTGATCACCACCTTGCCGTAGAAAGTACTCATCGACGGCCCGCGTACCGTGCGCGCCAGCCCGGAGACCGTGCGATAGGCCGACTGGTAGATCTCGAAGGCACGGTGCAGCGGCATCGCGAAGTAATGGCTGGGGCCGGTATCGCGCTCGACGAAGAAGTAGTACGGGATGGCCCCGAGGCGTACGCCTTCGGTCCAGAGCGCCGCCCAGTCGGCCGGGTCTTCGTTGATGTGGCGAATCAGCGGCGCCTGGATCCGCAAGGTCGCCCCGGACGAGCGGATCCGCTGGATCGCCTGACGGGCCATGTCCTGCTTGATCTCCACCGGATGGTTGTAGTGGCCCATCACCGAGAGGTTCTTGCCGGTCGCCACCACACGCCTGAACAGGTCGATCAGGGCATCGGCGTCCTTGTCCGTGACAAAGCGCTGCGGCCAGTACGCCACCGACTTGGTCCCCAGGCGGATGCTCTTGATATGCGCCATGTCCGGCGCCAGCAAGGGCTCGATGTACTCGGCCAGGGAACGGGTGTTCATGATCAGCGGGTCGCCGCCGGTGATCAGCACATCGGTCACTTCGGTGTGTACCCGCAGGTAAGCCGCCAGTTCCTGGGATTCACGGGCGTTGAACTTGAGTTCTTCCTCGCCGATGAACTGGGCCCAGCGGAAGCAGAAGGTGCAGTAGGCATGACAGGTCTGGCCCGCGCCGGGAAAGAACAGCACGGTCTCCCGGTACTTGTGCTGGATACCCGACAGCGGCTTGCCATCCAGGGTCACGGTGTTGTGGGTCAACTGGCCGGCCGGGTGCGGGTTCATCCGCTGCCAGACCTGCTCGACCTGGCGCTTGACCGCCGCACTGTCATCGCCGTCGATCAGCGCCTTCAGGGCCTCGTACTCATGCGGGTGCAGCATGTCGCGGTGAGGGAAGGTCATGCGGAAGATCGGATCGTCCGGAATGTTGTTCCAGTCGATCAAGGTACTGAGCACATAATCATTGGTACGAAACGGCATGACCTTGGACACTACCGTCATTGCTTCCTGCAACTCCGGGGTCAACTTCTGCCAATACACCGTATCGCGAATAGTGCGTGAATTATAAGGCTTGTATTTCTGTGGTTCGGACATTCCCTGCATGACAGCGCTCCTGACGATTCTGTTATGAGTTCACCTTGCATATCGCTTTTAATCGAACCGTTGCGAACTCCGCCTATTCAGCAATTACAGGCAAACAGATGCCTGCTGCCTTTAACGCTTGTTCAACGCGGCAAGTTCGATCTTGTTCAATAGCGGTTATCAACCACTGACAGCGATACAGTGCTTATTCGAATCTTTTCAATCATTCATCACGGTCAATCGATCATTGTCCCCAACGGACCGATCGCGGCTGTGCTCACTTCGCTGGCAGCGGCGCCACACGTTCCTGGTTGACCCAGGCCTGGACGCTGTCACGGCCCCATTGTCGACGGACATAGGCCGCCAGGTGCTCGGGCATCTCGTCGCCATTGGCCAGCAGGCGATTGAGCATGATTGCCAGGTCCGTGTCGGCAATGCTCCAGTCACCGAACAAGTGCCCGCCACTGTCACCGAGGAAGGTGCTGGCGACCCGATACAGGCGCTCTACGGCAGCCTTCGCCGCATCGGACAGGGGCTGGTCTTTCTTGCCGAAATAGATCAGGTCGGCCGGGCGTTCCTGGCGGATCACCAGCAGGTCGCTGCGCAGCCAGGCCTGCAACTGACGAGCCCGGGCGCGCTCCTTGAGCCCACGGGGCAGAACCTGCTTGTGGCCGGCATGGGCAAAAGCCTCGTCCAGGTATTCGGCGATGGCCGAGGACTCGGTCAGGGCGAAACCGTCATGGACCAGGGTCGGCACCTTGCAGGTCAGCGACAGATCGCGATAAGCCGGCAAGTAATTGTCCCGTTGCTTGAGATCAACGGTGACAATATCAAACGGCAGTTCCTTTTCTTTCAAGGCAACAAATGCCGACAACGCAAAGGCACTGACAAAGTCCGCACCGACATACAGGGTTAATGATTGATCAGCCACAGGACGCTCCCTTCCAGATTCAAATACATGAATAGTTTCAATCGAATTGTTCGACTGCAAAAACTGCCTGACAGATAGATAACGGGACAACGCGCGGTAATACGCCGATTTGCCCATCACTCAAATTGATTCAGAGGTGTTATCTACGGATAAGGATCGTAGATAACTGGAGACTCCTTCGATAGATACAGAAAATGCCTGTTTGTATCGATACAGATGGCCTACGGACAAACGCCTGCAGCGGGACGATCGGACAGCCGATTACCCGGGGAAGGAGCGAAGGCAAGGGGTAGCGAGGGCGCGGCAGAGTACCGGGCAGAAAAGCCGGGCGCGCAAATGCAATCAGGGAGCCAACGAACGTTGGCTCCCTGACGGGAACAGCGGCGGGGAGGAATCGCGACGGGTTACTTCACCACGCCGATCCGCCCGTTCTGATCGGCGAAATTCGACAGTGCCGCCACCTGCGGCATGTTGCTGATATTGAGCATCACCAGCGGCTCGTCCGCGGAGCCGTTGACAAACCCGTGCTTGTTCCACGCCGGCACGACGATCACGTCACCGCTGCTGACCGGGACCGCCTCGGCATCGCCCAGGGTCAGCTCGCCCCGGCCCGACTGGATAATGAACAGATGCCACCAGGTATGGGCGTGTCCATTGAGGGTGGTGCCCGGGTTCAACCACTGCATCGAGATCACGGTGCCGGGCAGGATTTCGCAACCGCCGATGCTCGACTCGCTCGACAGCGCGACGATATCGGTATCGCTGGGCTGCATGTCGCGTTGCAGGCTCGCCAGGTCCGTGCCCTTCCAGACCTGGGGCCGAGGTGACGATCCTTGCAGGCTGTCGCGGAAATCCTGATAGGTGAAAAAGCTGCCCTTGAAGGTATCCATGTGTCGTTCCATTTTTTCGTGCGGCGAATCGTTCCCGCCGCACAGACATTGAATTTATAGCTGGCGCAACGCCCCTTCGCTAACCGCGGCAATGATATCGACTTCGATGGCGGCATTCTTCGGCAATTGGTACACGCCGATGGTCGTCCGGGTATGCCGGCCGGCATCGCCCAGCACCCGATGGAAAACGTCCGAGGCACCATTGGCGACTTCGCTGAGTTCGGGGAAGTCTTCCGTCGACTTGACGTAGACCGTCACCCGCACCAGGGTCTTGATGCGATCCAGCGAACCGATGGTCTGAAGGATCAGCGCCAGCCCGCGCATGGCACTGATGCGGGCGGCTTTCTGGCCCTCGGACAGGCTCAGGTTGGCGCCGACGCGGCCGGGCAGGACCACGCGGCCGCTCATCATCGGCACCAGGCCGCTGACGTAGACCTGATCATGCAGGCGGATCACCGGCGAGTAATGACCTCCGGCGGTGTTTTCACCGTAGATGTCATAACCCAGTTCCTGGGCAATGGCGATAAAACGTTCATCACACGACATCAACATGACTTCCTTCTGTGGATGGGCAAGCACCGGGATCGAGGCGTCGGGCCAGGGGGGTTCTCGGTTCACGGCAGTGCCTCTTCGAGTTGCCGTACCGGTTCGGACTGCGACACCACGATCGCCGACTCGATGGCCCGGGTCAGTTGCAGAAGCTGCCGGCTGAGCGTCGGATAGTCGGGATTGAAAAGAATGACGTGGCCGATGAACGAGGTGTTGTCGGTCACCAGGGAGGAAACCCGGTCACCCACGCCCTTGCTGTAGCAGCCTTCGATCACCTCGATCCCCAGGCTGGCGGCCAGTGCCTGGATATCCGGAAGGTGCTGCAGGGTGCCGTGGGCAGGCGCGCTCACCAGGCGGATACCGCAGTAGCCTTGCGCGACCGGCTCGGCCTGCGCCATGCGTCCTTCGACCGCCCAGCGCACCCAACTCTCCCAGGGGTCGAATGCGTCGAGGGCAGCAAAGGCTTTACGGGCCAGGTCCCAGATATGCATGCCCGCCGGGCGCATATTGGTTTCCACGGCCGAGGTCGTGCCGTCCTGCCTGAAGAAAACCTCGTTGTGATAGGCGCCATTGTCCACGGAGACCAACTGACGCATGTGCTCGCCAGCCGCGGCGATGGCGGTCAGCGCCGCGCCCGTCAATGGCGCGGGAACCACCTGCTGGATCTCGGCACGATAAGCCCCTTCGGTGGTGGTCTTCTCGGTGACCCAGGAACGCCCCGCCACACAATCCCAGCTGTATTCCCGGGCTTCCTGCACCAGCTCTTCGACGATGATTCCGCCCGCCCGGTACTGCTCCAGGGCCGCCCAGGCTTCCTCGCACTCGGCGGGCGAGTGGATCACCCGGCAACCCCGGCTGGCCCCTTCGCAGGCCGGCTTGATAAAGGCCTTGCCGCCGAGTGCCGCGACCCGTTGGCGCAGTTCGTCGAGGTCCGCGACCCGGCAGGAAAACACGGGTCGGTAACTCGCCGGGGAAGTCGGTGCCGCCGCCTCCAACTGGCGGAAGATTTCCTTGTCCAGGCCGGCCCGGGCCTGCTCGGGCGTGATGCCCGGCAAACCGTGACGCGTCGCCAGACCCGCACCGAGCAACACCCCACGGTCGGAAAACGGCAGGACACCGAGCAGATTCCACTCATCGACCGCCAGGCAACTGGACACCGCGTCCAGCGCCGCATCGAGGTTTTCGATGGCCAAGGAGGTGGTCCAGACGTAGTCCGCCACCTCGTAGTCTTCCAGCTGGACCTTTTCCACCAGCAGGATCAGCGTCGCCTGGTAGAACGACCGGCACAGCTCGCGCAGCTTGCCGATGTCACGTACGCGGTTGCCGTTGTAGCCGACCACGATCACACAGGGTTTTGCACTCATTTCGGATCTCCCCTTCCTGTTACGGGCTCTTGCTACGGTTCAGTCATGCAGCGGCGCGTTGAGTCTGCGATTGAGGTAGTACCAGGCCAGGATCCCCAAGGCACCGATCAGCGCCAGGACATAGGCGTTATAGGGGTCGGGCAGCGCGCGCATGAGCAGCACGGTCAGACCGGCACCGACGCCCAGGGACACTTCCTTGGCGAACATGCTGTTCTGCTTGACGGAGAAGTAGTCGAGGTAGCTGAACGCGCATTCGGCGATGGACAACAGGGTGACCCAGATGAACGCACCGATCAGGGTTTCCACATGGAAGGCGGCCGGCGAGGACAGGACGAGGAATCCGGCGAAGATGATGCCGATCACGGTGAACACCTTGAACCGGCCGGTCACTTCGATCACGCGCATGACCGGGACTTGCAGGAACACCACCACGGCACTGTTGAGAATCAGCATCAGGCCGTACCAGGACGGCAGCTCGCCGGTTTCCCGCAGGATCGCCTGGGGCAGGATCGAGAACACCCCGAACAGCTTGATGCCCATGATGATGCCGGCGATCACCCACGGCAGCTTGCCCAGCCAGCCGGAACCGCCCTGGGCCTTCGACGGCGAGGAAATGGTCGGCAGTTGCAGGGTCGCGCCCATGGCGACCGGCAGGCACATCAGGACAAAGCCGGCGGCGCCGAGGAAGAACAGGGTCGGGGTCAGTTGCGGCGACAGCAGGATCAGGCCGGCGATCAGGCTGCCCATGTTCATGGCCACGCGGTTGTAGGCCGCGCCTTCCTTGGTCTGCGCCGCCTCGCTCTTGATCAGGTAACCGGCGATGGCGATCCCGTAGGCGAACAGCGCCGCGCCGAACATGACGATGCCCTGGTCCTTGGTCAGGGCCAGCAGGACCAGGCCGGTCGTGGCACACAGCAGCGTGACGCTGAGGGAGCGGCGTCCGAGGAACAGCAGCGTCAGGGGCAGCAGCAGCAGCAACGCGCGGTAGCCCAGGGCGAGAATACTGTTGGTGGCGGTGTCGAGCCAGACGTTGGCCTTGCCCAGGACCGCGAACAGCGACACGGCGGTAATGATCCGGATGACGAACAGCCGGACATTAACGGCCGGCTTGGCGATACCGGCAGTTGTTTCAACACTCATGGAGAACCTCTTCGATCAGAACGACATCTAGGACAATGAAGTCGATACTAGTGAGCGAAGTCCTTCTTGATCAGAGCAAGTTGGACTAGAATCCTCCGAACTTTATTGCTCGGATGACCAGTAAAATGCAGGCGCAAAGAGCCGTGATCGCCGCTATCGAGTTCGAGCCCGGCGCGCCACTGGTACAGCAGATCGTCGAGCGCTTCACCGCGGCCATCAGCCAGGGTGGCCTGCAGCACGGGGCCAAGCTGCCGCCGATCCGTGAACTGTCGGAGCTGATGGGGGTGGGCAAGTCGACCGTGGTCGAGGCCCTGGACCGTTTGCGGGCCAAGGGCCTGGTCGCCTCGCGCCAGGGCTCGGGGCACTATGTCACCCGCCTCAGCGCGGCGGCGCATGCCGGTGTCGGCCGCGATCTGCTGCCGCAGGACACCCTCAGCGTGGTGCGTCGCGCCCTGCTGCTGGACAACGGTGCCCTGCGGCCCGGCTGCGGTTTCCTGCCCTCTTCCTGGTTGCCCGGCGAAGAACTGCTCAAGGCCGCCCGCGGCACCCTGCGCTCCACCACCCTGCGCATGGGCGAGGCCGGTGTGCCCGCCGGCTATCTGCCGTTGCGCCAGGCCCTGCGGGTGAAACTGGCGACCTTCGGCATCGAGGTCCCGGTGGAGCAGATCGTGACCACCGCCAACACCGTGCAGGCCATCGACATGCTCATGCGCCTGCTGATCAAGCCCGGCGATACGGTGCTGCTCGACGATCCGTGCTATTTCAACCTGCGTTCGAACCTGTTGCTCCACGGCGCCAAGGTGATCAGCATCGCCCGCGATTGCGATGGCGTGGATTTCACCCGGCTCGAACAGTTGCTCGACAGCCACCGGCCGGTGCTCTACCTGACCAACACCACCTTGCATAACCCCACCGGGCATTCGTTCTCGCCGGCCCAGGTGTATCGCTTGCTGGAGTTGAGCCACCGCTACGGCTTCCATATCGTCGAAGACGACCTGTACTGCGATATCCAGCAGAAGCGCACGCCCCGGCTGGCGGCGGCCGGCGGGCTGGAGAACATCAGCTATGTCTCGGGTTTCACCAAGACCCTGAGCGCCAACAGCCGGGTCAGTTATGCCGTGCTGACGCCGGAACTGGCGGCGCGGATGATCGCCCTGAAGATGATGAGCGGCGGCGTGACTTCGGAGCTGGCCGAGCAGATGACCTACCGGATGCTCAGCGACGGCAGCTACACCAAGCATGCGCGGCGGCTGGTCGACCGTTTGTACGAGTCGAACGACCGGGTCGCGCAATGGCTGGCAGAAGCGGGCTGCGCGTTGTCATCCTGTCCGGGAGAGGGGCTGTTTCTCTGGACCCGCCTGCCCGCCGGGATGAACGCCGAGACGCTGGCGCGCAAGGGCCTGGAGAATGACATCGTGCTGGCCCCGGGAACCCTGTTGAGCACGGCCGACGACGCGGTGAGCTTCCTGCGCTTCAACGTCGCCCATAGCGATGACATGCGCGTACGGGAGCGGTTCATGCGCCTGCTGGACAGCTAGGCGAAAAAAAGCCCCGCGCTTCTTCCGAAGGCGGGGCTTTTTTCGTCATGCGGGTCACTCAGTGCGCGTAAGTCAGCAACAACTCGGTCGGCACCTTGAAGTCCAGGGACATCATCACGCTCAGGGCGGTAATGGTGAAGATCGAGAACACGAACAGCTTGCGTGCCCAGACCGTGTCATCCACCGCCTTGTAGCCGGTCCAGGCCATGTACAACCAGTACATGCCCATGGCCGCGGCCACCGCGAGGTAGCTCATGCCGGCATAACCGCTGAACGTCAGCATCAACGTCGCGCCGAGGAAGGCCAGGATGTAGAGCAGGATGTGCTTCTTGGCCACCAGGATCCCGCGCTTCACCGGCAACACCGGAATCGATGCGGCCAGGTAGTCGTTGAAGCGGAAGATCGCGATCGCGTAGGAATGCGGCATCTGCCACAGGCTGAACATCACCAGCAGCGTCAGCGCCGCCATGTCGAAGCTGTTGCTCACCGCCACGTAGCCGATCACCGGTGGCATCGCCCCCGACAGACTGCCGATCAGCGTGCCGTGAACCGACTTGCGCTTGAAGTACAGGCTGTAGAAGCCGACGTAGATGACGAAGCCGATCACCGCGAACAGCGCCGCCAACGGGTTGGCGACGCGGTACAGCAAGGCCACGCCGGCAACGCCGAGGACGGTCGCGTAGACCAGTGCCAGTTTCAGGGAGATAAGCCCCTGGACCAGCACCCGGTTCTTGGTGCGTTCCATCTTCAGGTCGATGTCGCGGTCGATGCAGTTGTTGAACACGCAACCGGACGCCACCACCAGCGAGGTGCCGATCATGGCCGCCAGGAAGATGGCCAGATCGACATGCCCCTTGGAGGCCAGGAAGAAGCCACCCGCCACAGAAAGCACGTTACCGAAAATGATCCCCGGTTTGGTGATTTGGATAAAGTGCTTGAGCGACATCGGGTCTACCTCACTTCGCCATCATGACGGCGTGGATGCTGAACATGATCCACAGTGACAGACCTACCAGCAGGACAATCACCAGCGCCGCGAAGATAAACGCAACCACGTTGTTGCGCTGCGCGGCGGAACGGTCCAGGTGCAGGAAGTACACCAGGTGCACCAGCACCTGGATCACGGCGAAGATCAACACGATCCACAGGGTCGCGGCCTTCGGCAGCGACGGGTACATCACCAGGCCGAACGGGATGGCAGTCAGGATGATCGACAGGACAAAGCCGATCATGTACGACTTCACGCTGCCGTGGTTGGCATCACTGGAATGGTGTGCATTAGCCATTTACAGAGTCCCCATCAGGTAAACAACGGTGAATACGCAGATCCACACGACGTCCAGGAAGTGCCAGAACAGGCTCAGGCAGCTCAGGCGAGTGATGTTGGTCGGCGTCAGGCCGTTTTTCCAGACCTGGTACATCATCACGGCCATCCAGATCAGGCCGCTGGTGACGTGTACACCGTGGGTCCCGACCAGGGTGAAGAACCCGGACAGGAAGCCGCTGCGGTTAGGACCGTAGCCTTCTTCGATCAGCTTGTGGAATTCGTTGATTTCCATGCCGATGAAGCCCAGGCCGAACAGGAAGGTGATCGCCAACCAGCCCAGTACCTGGCTTTTCTTGCCCTTGAACAACGCCAGCATGGCGAAGCCGTAGGTGATCGAGCTGAGCAACAGGCAGGCGGTTTCGCCCAGCACGTAAGGCAGTTCGAAGATGTCGTGGCCCGACGGGCCACCCGCTACGTTGTTAACCAGTACCGCGTACGCTGCGAAGATCGACGCAAAAAGGATGCAGTCGGTCATCAGGTAGAGCCAGAAACCGAATACGGTCATCTCGCCCGAGTCGTGGTGATGGTCATCGTGCCCATGGTCATGACCATGGGCGTGTCCAGCATGAGTCACTGCATTCGACATGGTTTAAGCCTTTTCCAACGAGGTTTCAACACGAGCATTGGCCGCAATCGCCTTGGCCTCTACCAGCACCTTGTGCTGCTCGGCTTCGATGCGTTCGATGGTCTCTACCGGCACCATGTAGCCCTGGTCGTCACGGGCGGCATGGATGATGAAATAGATCACGGTACCGGCCAGGCCGAAGATGGCCATCCACCAGATGTGCCAGATCATCGCGAAACCGAAGACGGTCAGCAGAGCACCCATGACCAGGCCGGTCGCGGTGTTGTTCGGCATGTGGATCGGCTGGTAGCGCTTTGGAACCGAGTACGCGGTACCGTTTTCCTTGGCTTCGGTGAATGCGTCGACCACATCGGCTTTCGGCAGTTCGGCGAAGTTGTAGAACGGTGGTGGCGAAGAGGTCGACCATTCCAGGGTATGGCCGTTCCATGGGTCGCCGGTCACGTCCAGGTTCTCCTTGCGATCACGCACGCTGACGTAGATCTGGATCAGTTGCGAAGCGATACCGAAGGCGATCAGGACCGCACCGAACAGAGCGACGTACAGGTACGGTACCCACTCAGGGTTGGTGCTGGCGTTCAGGCGACGGGTCATGCCCATGAAGCCCAGTGCATAGAGCGGCATGAACGCAACGAAGAAGCCCGAGATCCAGAACCAGAACGCTGCCTTGCCCCAGCCTTCGTGCAGCTTGAAGCCGAACGCTTTCGGGAACCAGAAGCTGAAGCCGGCGATGTAGCCGAATACCGCGCCGCCGATGATCACGTTGTGGAAGTGCGCGATCACGAACAGGCTGTTGTGCAGGACGAAGTCAGCACCCGGGATGGCCAGCAGTACGCCGGTCATGCCGCCGATGGCGAAGGTCACCATGAAGCCCAGGGTCCAGAGGACCTGGCTGGTGAAGCGAAGGCGACCGCGGTAGATGGTGAACAGCCAGTTGAACAGCTTCACCCCCGTCGGGATCGAGATCAGCATGGTCGCCAGGCCGAAGAAGGCGTTGACGTTGGCACCCGAGCCCATGGTGAAGAAGTGGTGCAGCCAGACCATGAAGCCCAGCACCGAGATCGCGCCACTGGCGTAGATCATCGAGTGGTGGCCGAACAGTTTCTTGCCGGAGAAGGTCGAGATGACTTCGGAGAAAACCCCGAACGCCGGCAGGATCAGGATGTACACCTCGGGGTGACCCCAGGCCCAGAACAGGTTGACGTACATCATCGGATTTCCACCCAGTTCATTGGTGAAAATGTGGAAATCCATGTAGCGGTCAAGCGTCAGCAAAGCGAGTGTGGCGGTGAGGATCGGGAACGAAGCAACGATCAGCACGTTGGCCCAGGTGCAGGTCCAGGTGAAGATCGGCATGTCCATCAGCTTCATGCCAGGGGTACGCATTTTCAGCACGGTGGCCAGGAAGTTCACCCCGGTCAGCGTCGTACCCAACCCTGATAGCTGTAGCGCCCAGATATAGTAGTCGACCCCCACGCCCGGACTGTATTGCAGTCCCGACAGCGGCGGATACGCAACCCAACCGGTCTTGGCGAATTCGCCGACACCCAGGGAAACGTTGATCAGCACCACGCCGGATACCAGCAGCCAGAAGCTCAGGGAGTTCAGGAACGGGTAGGCAACGTCACGCGCACCGATCTGCAGCGGCACGACGATGTTCATCAGGCCGGTGAAGAAAGGCATTGCCATGAAGATGATCATGATCACACCGTGTGCGGTGAAGATCTGGTCATAGTGATGGGGAGGCAGGTAGCCAGGCGAACCCTCGGTGGCCATGGCCAGCTGGGTACGCATCATGATGGCGTCGGAGAAGCCGCGCAGCAGCATGACCATGGCCACGACGATGTACATGACACCGATTTTCTTGTGGTCGACGGAAGTCAGCCACTCGGTCCACAGGTAGGTCCACTTCTTGAAGTAGGTGATCGCCGCGAACAACGCCAGACCACCGAGCGCGATCATGGCAAGGGTCACCATGACAATCGGTTCGTGGAACGGGACCGCTTCCCAACTTAATTTACCAAACATCGTTTACTCCTCTGCCCCGGCAGCTGAATGCGAACCTTCCGTTGCGGCGACTTCTTTCTTCTCGTGCTCGACCGGCTTGCCTGGTTTCATACCTTCGTACTTGTCGACGATGATCTGAAACAGGTTCGGCGTAACGCTGGAATAAAGCTCGACCGGGTTGTCCTGGCTCGGCTTGGAAAGGTCTGCGTATTCAGCTTGTTCAAGCTGTTTAGGTGCCTTCTTGACCTCAGCTACCCAGGCATCGAAATCCGCCTGGCTGGTTGCGGTCGCTTTGAATTTCATACCGGTGAAGCCGGCGCCGCTGTAGTTGGCGGAAATCCCTTCGTACTCATGATTCTCGTTGGAGATCAGGTGCAGCTTGGTCTGCATGCCGGCCATCGCGTAGATCTGACCGCCCAGGCCCGGGATGAAGAACGAGTTCATCACGCTGTCGGAGGTGATCTTGAAGTTCACCGGGGTCTTGGCCGGGAACACCAGCTTGTTGACGGTGGCGATGCCTTGTTCCGGATAGATGAACAGCCACTTCCAGTCCAGCGCGACGACTTGTACTTCAATCGGCTTGACGTCGGATTCCAGCGGACGATACGGGTCCAGGGCGTGGGTCGACTTGTAGGTCACGATGCCCAGGAACAGGATGATGATCGCCGGAACGGCCCAGACCACGATTTCGATCTTGGTCGAGTGATTCCACTTCGGCGCATAGGTGGCGTCCTTGTTCGACGCGCGGTATTTCCAGGCGAAGGCAAAGGTCATCAGGATGACCGGCACCACGACCAACAGCATCAGCAGCGTGGCAGTGATGATCAGGTTACGTTCGTCCAGTGCCACCTGACCCTTCGGGTCGAGCAAGGTCATGTTGCACCCTCCCAGCAACAACGTGCCGAGCAGCGGCAATAAGCCTAGGAATCTGGGGTACCTTGTTTTACTCATCTCACGACCTCTAAAGCAGCTTGCGCAATGCAGTTGGGTTTTGATCGCCAACACTTCACCCTGCCAAGGGTTGGCATTTTTTCTTCAATTGAATAAGGGCCTGCCCTTCGCGCTAATCGCTGATCGGCACATCTGGAGCTGGCAGTGAGTTCTTATTCGATTTTGTCGGTCAAAGGCCTTGTTACAGACCAATTCCATTTGGTGCGGATACTTGGAGGTTGCCAGCACCCGGGATCGCATGGCACCTTTCAGCCCCTCGATCGCCCTCGTGCGCTCAGGGATGAGCAGCGCCGGACATTCAGTGCGGGCGATTGTAGATATGTCGCGTTTTATAAACCATGTCTCATCCTGAAATATTTTTTATCCGTCCGCGCAACAATCATTCACCGATTTTGCAATGATCCTTAATCGTATCGCTTTTCATTCTCAACAAAAAGCTCTGATACGCGCTTCTACCGGACAACCTGATATGCCCCCCGCGCCGGCCGGACGGCCTCCCGAGGAACGTCTGCCCCCGGTAAAACGGGGTCCATAGCAGGTATTTGGTCCCTTGCAAGGTACTCCCTTCGTGGCCTCCGGCGAAAAAGCCGGCCAGGGAACTTTCCTGAGAATTGTTGTCGATTGGAGGGCTGCACCATCGTCGCAAACGCCCCCTGCGACACCTGCGACGTGACAATATGTCGCACTTTTTCCGGGCCTTTCGTTGCCCTCGATCACCGCCTCTTCACGAGCCCCACGGACACAAAAACGCCCCGGCCTCCCTCGGGAAGACCGGGGCGTCCCGGACTGGATCAGCGGTTTTGCCGACGGTTGCGATAAATGCCCAGCGGCACCAGCACGACAGTCAGGACAAAGGCTACCAGCGCCCATTGCGCCAGGGACAAGCCCAGGACCGGAGGGTACGGGGTCTCGCAGAAGCCGTCGACCTGGAACCCCAGCGGGAAGAGCTTCGCCAGTGGCAAGCCGTCGACAATCGGCTGCAACACATCGATCCCGCAACTGACCTGTGGAAAGGCCTGGATATAGACATGCCGGCCTGCCACGGCCACACCGGCGACGGCGCTCAACCACGCCAGCACTTCCAGCACAGTGAGACTGCGCGGGGTACGCATGCCGGCGCCGATGAAGGCGAAGATGGCGATGAACAGCAAGGCATAGCGCTGCAGGATACACAGCGGGCAAGGCGCCTCGCCCAGTACCACCTGCATATAGAGTGCACCGCCGATCAAGGCCAGGCAGATCACCCCGAGCAGGACGAGAAAGCGCCGCTCCCGTCCCAGCCGCATCATTTCGTCATTCATCCCGTTTTCCTTTGACTCGTTATTGGATCGGCCGGAAGGCAGCGCTGGCAGCGGCCGCATCAAGCCGAGGTTGTCTTCGACAGGCCGCTCTGGGCGCCATCCGAACGTGGTCGATCCGATCAATCTCCGTGGCCCGGAAGTCTACACGCAGGTCATGACCTTTGAATGTATTGAGCACGTGGAAAAGTGCTCCCGCAAGTGCGGGAAGCCACAGAACCTGTTGTTGGAATCAGCCCTGGGGAATTAACGACAGGCTGATTAAAGGCGGATTAACCGCTGAGGGATTTTTCGGATTGCGCAAACAATGCCGGTCGAGTGAGGGCTCCCACGCGCGGCAAAGAAATGCAGCCGTGACGCTCTGCGTTACAAGAACGGAGGCAGAGCGTCCCGAGAGGTATTCCCACGCTGGAGCGTGGGAATGATCATCATCGTTATTCCAGGGCCGCTGCCGGACCGAAGAACTCATACCGGCTCTGTGTTTCCGGTACGCCCAGCGCCTTCAGGTGGCGCTTGATCGCGCCCATGAAGCCCTTGGGCCCGAGGAAGTAGGCATCCAGGTCACGCTGCTCCGGCAGCCATTCGGCCAGCAACTCCTGGCTCAACAGGCCGACCTTGTGCGCAGCCGGGCTCACGCCGTCATCTTCGGCGTAGCAGTAGAAGCGCTTGAGCTGCGGATGCCGTTCGGCGAGGCCATCGACCCAGTCGCGGAACGCATGCACGCCACCGTTGCGCGCGCAGTGGATGAAGTGCACCGGCCGCTCGGTCGCCAGTGCCGCTTCGAGCATCGGCAAGGTCGGGGTGATGCCGACACCGCCGCTGATCAGAACCAGCGGCTTGTCGCTGGCGGTCAGGATGAACTCGCCCGAGGGCGGGAACAGGTCCAGGGTCTGGCCGACCGCCAGTTGATCGTGCAGGTAGTTCGAGGCCCGGCCGCCGGCCTCGCGCTTGACGCTGATGCGGTACTGCCCGGCCTTCGCCAGGGCCGACAGGGAGTAATTGCGGCGCAGCTCTTCGCCGTCGACGACCAGCTTCAGGCCAATGTACTGCCCCGGTTCGAAGGCGAGGATGGCCTGGCCATCCACCGGTTCGAAATAGAACGAGGTGATTTCCGCGCTCTCCTCGACCCTGGCCGCCACCTTGAAGGACCGGGCACCACGCCAGCCGCCTGGCGCCTGGGCCTTTTCGTCGTAGATCGCGGTCTCGGCACCGATGAGGATATCGGCCAACTGGTTGTAGGCTGCGCCCCAGGCACTCATCACCTCGGGGGTGGCGATCTCCTCGCCCAGCACTTCGTGGATGGCCCGCAGCAGGCAGGTGCCGACGATCGGGTAATGCTCCGGGAGAATCTGCAGCGCGACATGCTTGTTGATGATCTTCGCCACCAGGTCGCCCAACTGGTCGAGCTGGTCGATATGCCGGGCGTACATCAACACACCGTTGGCCAGTGCCCGCGGCTGGTCGCCACTGGACTGGTGGGCCTGGTTGAACAGCGGACGCACCTGCGGGTACTCGGACAGCATCATCCGGTAGAAGTGGGTGATCAGCGCTTCCCCGCCGCTTTCCAGCAGCGGGACAGTCGACTTGACGATGGCACGGTCTTGAACGCTCAGCATGGGATCAACTCCTGGAGTTTAGGCTTCGCCTGAATTGACCTTGACTATTCACACACCATGCCAGAATAAAAATCCTTTAAAATCAATTAATTAAAATAATATTAGTCACAAGGACTACAGCCACCTTATAGTCAGTCTGACACCACAGGAGTCAATATGACTGCAAAATCCCTGCTGACCACCCTGCTGCCGCTGGTATCGGATCTTTCCCGGGAACTGCCCGAAAGCGAACGTTACCGGCGCCTGCTCGAAGCCATGCGCGCCCTGCTGCCTTGTGACGCCGCGGCGCTGCTGCGCCTGGACGGCGAGTGGCTGGTGCCGCTGGCCGTCGACGGGCTGAGCACCGACACCCTCGGCCGGCGCTTCAAGGTCAGCGAGCATCCGCGCTTCCAGATCCTGCTCGGCAGCCATGGGCCAACCCGTTTCGACAGCGACAGTGAATTGCCCGACCCTTATGACGGCCTGGTGGATGGCCTGACCGAGCACCTGGAGGTCCATGACTGCCTGGGTTGCCCGCTGTTTATCGACGAACGCCCCTGGGGCCTGCTGACCCTCGATGCCCTCGACCCGGAACGCTTCGAGCGGATCGAACTGGATGCCCTGCAAGCCTTCGCCAGCCTGGCGGCGGCCACGGTCAGTGCCGCCGAACGCATCGAGCGCCTGGCCTTGCGCGCCGAGGACGAACATCAGCGCGCCGAACTCTATCGCCAGGCCAGTAACCCGCAGAATCGCGAAATGATCGGCCAGAGCAAAGCCCACAAGCGCCTGGTGGAAGAGATCAATCTGGTCGGTGGCAGCGACCTGACGGTGCTGATCACCGGTGAAACCGGGGTTGGCAAGGAACTGGTGGCCCAGGCGATCCATGCCGCCTCCCCGCGTTCGGAAAAACCCATTATCAGCCTCAACTGTGCCGCCCTGCCGGATACCCTGGTGGAGAGTGAGCTGTTCGGTCACGTACGCGGCGCCTTCACCGGGGCGGTCAACGATCGGCGCGGCAAGTTCGAGCTGGCCAATGGCGGCACCCTGTTTCTCGACGAGGTCGGCGAACTGTCGCTGAGCGTCCAGGCCAAGCTGCTGCGAGTGCTGCAAAGCGGCCAGTTGCAGCGACTGGGCTCGGACCGCGAGCATCAGGTGGACGTGCGGCTGATCGCCGCCACCAACCGCGACCTGGCCGAAGAAGTGCGCAGCGGACGCTATCGGGCCGACTTCTATCACCGCCTGAGCGTCTATCCGCTGCAAGTACCGGCCTTGCGTGAGCGCGGGCGCGACGTCCTGCTGCTGAGCGGCTTTTTCCTCGAACAGAACCGCTCGCGCATGGGCCTGGGCAGCTTGCGCCTGAGCCCCGACGCCCAGGCGGCGCTGCTGGCCTACAACTGGCCGGGCAATGTCCGCGAGCTGGAACACCTGATCGGCCGCAGTGCCCTGAAAGCCCTGGGCAATTGCCGCGAACGGCCGAAGATCCTCAGCCTGGGCGCCGCCGATCTCGATCTGCCGGCGGTGACAGCCGAAGCCCCGACGGCACCTGCCATCGCCCCGCCGGGCCTGGAAAGCGGAGTCGACCTGCGCCAGGCCACGGAGCACTACCAGCGGCAACTGATCGGCAACTGCCTGGAAAGACACCAGAACAACTGGGCCAGTGCCGCCCGGGAGCTGGGCCTGGACCGGGCGAACCTGGGACGGATGGCCAAGCGCCTGGGCTTGAAATGAACCACGGCAACCCGGCCCCCCCCGCGGGAGCCGGACTGGCCGGCGAAGAACGATAACGCGGCGGACCTGAAAAAACGCGCCGCCCTCTTCGCGAGCCAGCACCGCTCCCATGAGATATTCACCTAAAGCCCGCCCGGCTCAGGTCGATAACCCGTCATCGATACCTGTTCCGGGCTAACCTGCCCTGAAGCAGCTTTTCCCACAGAAGGTTTTTATGTCTTCCAACAAAGCCCGCGCAGACTCACTGTCACTTCTGCTCTTTACCTTGCGCAGCGGCAAGCTGATGGCGATCAACCTGCTGAAAGTCAGCGAAATCATTCCCTGCCCGCCGCTGACCAAGCTGCCGGAGTCCCACCCCCACGTCAAAGGCATCG
This sequence comes from Pseudomonas sp. Ost2, assembly GCF_018326065.1. Lineage (NCBI taxonomy): Bacteria > Pseudomonadati > Pseudomonadota > Gammaproteobacteria > Pseudomonadales > Pseudomonadaceae > Pseudomonas > Pseudomonas sp. Ost2. Next base: position 6,144,625 of record NZ_AP021904.1, read on the forward strand.
CCACCCTGCGCGGCGCCTCGCTGTCGGTGATCGACCTGAGCCGGGCCATCGGTGAGCGTCCCCTGGTGGACCCCGACGGCGGCTGCCTGATCGTCACCGATGTCAGCCGGTCCAAGCAGGGCCTGCATGTCCAGGCCGTGAGCAAGATCGTCCATTGCCTGACCACCGACATCCGCCCACCGCCCTTCGGCTCCGGCGGGGTACGTTCCTTCATCACCGGGGTGACCCAGGTCGACGGCACGCTGGTGCAGGTGCTCGATATCGAAAAGGTCATCCATGTCATCGCCCCGGCGCAGATCGAAGTCGCCCCGACCGAATTGACCATGGAAGAAGCGGAAATCCTCGGTCACGCGCGCATCCTGGTGGTCGATGACAGCCAGGTGGCCCTGCAGCAATCGGTGCACACGCTGCGCAACCTCGGCCTGACCTGCCATACCGCGCGCAGCGCCAAGGACGCCATCGGCTGCCTGCTGGACCTGCAAGGCACCGCCGAACAGATCAACGTGGTGGTCTCGGATATCGAGATGTCGGAAATGGACGGCTACGCCTTCACCCGCACCGTTCGCGAGACCCCGGATTTCCAGGACCTCTACATTCTCCTGCACACCTCCCTGGACAGCGCCATGAACAGCGAGAAGGCGCGCCTGGCCGGGGCCAACGCGGTGCTGACCAAGTTCTCTTCGCCGGAACTGACCAAATGCCTGATCCAGGCGGCCAGGACCGTGGCCGCCCAAGGTATCTGAGATGCCCCACCGTCATTGCCTGTTGCTGCGCAAGGACCTCGACGACCTGCTGGAGGTGCCGCAATGGCCGTCCGGGATTCGCCTCGGCGTGCTGCGACCGGAACTGATGCAGGCCGTGCACGACCTGCTGGTGCTGGGCTACCGCGACGGCAGCGTGCCTGTCGCGGACTTCGCCAGCTGGCGCGAGCATTTCACCACGGATGCCGAGTACGATCCGACGCTGTGCCTGATCGCCATGGACGAGCAGGGTCTCGCCGGTGTCGCCCAATGCTGGACCAGCGCCTATATCAAGGACCTGGTCGTGCATCCACGCCGCCGTGGCCAGGGCCTGGGCCTGGCGTTGCTGCGCCATGCCTTCCAGGTCTTCGCTTCGCGGGGCGAAGCCTTCGTCGACCTCAAGGTGATGGAAAACAACCTGCCCGCCCGGCGCCTGTACGACAGCGCCGGCATGCGCTTTATCCAGCGCTATGAAGTCAGCCCGGCTCAGGCATAATCCGGTTTTTGCCGGATGCACCTTCAGGAGACCTGCCATGAAAGCCTCTACCCTGATCTTCATCAGCCTCGCCGCGTTGGCGACCCAGGCCCAGGCCTCCAGCCCCGACGCCTGGATTGCCTACAACAAGGCCGTGCTGGCCAGTTGCACCAAGGCCAGCAGCCTCAAGAACGTGAAGCCGGTGGGCAATCCGGCACAATTCGATGACAAGATCGGCTACACCGCTGTGCTGCTGCATGGCCGCTACCCGCAGGCCCACATGAAAAACCAGCCGGGCACCGAGCTGTGCCTGTACAACAAGAAGAGCAAGACCGCCGCCGTGACCGAGTGGGACTCGGTGATGCCGGCGCGCAGCAACTGAGGGACTGGCGCACAACTTGCTTCGACCCAGGTTCACGCGGTGACGGCGTGCCGGATTTGTGTCACCGCCCCAGCCTTTCCCTTGCCGTCGGTCGGTCCATGAACACCCATTTTTCCTGCGTAGGGTGCGGCAAATGCTGCACCGATCACCATGTCCCGCTGACCTTGGCCGAAGCCCGCCAGTGGGCGGCGGACGGCGGCCAGGTGATCGTCCTGGTGGAAGCCTTCCTGCCGAACGGCCTCGGCTTGCCGCAGGCCCAGCGCGAACACGCGCAACGCCGTTCCTGGGGCGTTCCCAGCGGCAGCACCGAGGCCCGCGTGGCGATCACCTTCGCCGCCTACAACGTCGGCCCCTGCCGGAATCTTGACGAAGAGCAGCGCTGCCGGATCTACGAGCGCCGACCGCTGGTGTGCCGCATCTACCCGATGGAAATCAATCCGCATATCCCGTTGCGCCCCGAGGCCAAGGACTGTCCGCCGGAATCATGGCAGGCGGCCCAGCCGCTGCTGATCAGCGGCGGGCAACTGGTGGACGCCGATCTGGCGCGGATGATCGAGGACTCGCGCCAGGCCGACCGTGAGGATATCCAGGCCAAGGAGCTGATCTGCGAACAGCTGGGCATCCGCACCACGGCGCTCAAGGGCGACGGCTTCACCGCCTACCTCCCGCACATGCCGGCATTCGCAGCCGCCATTGACCAGGTACGGCAACTGACGTCCTGGCCGGCGGCGAGCGAATGGAGCTTTCATGTCTCCGGCCCGGCCATCACCGAGCAGTTGCAGGCGGCCGGGGCGCGGGTGGTGACTGAAGCGGCAACCACCTACGCGTTCATCGCCTTGCAGGCGGCCTGAGCCGTCAGCAACGCTTGCGCCAGAACTCCTGGGCCAGCGAGCGCAAGTCGTTCGCCAGCCCCGCCACATCCCCCGAGTTGAGATGGCTCTGCTGGCCGACACTGACCAGCGCCTCGCAGGCATTGCGGATGCTGACGATATTGCGACTGATGTCCTCGCTGACGGAACTCTGTTCTTCCACCGCCGAAGCGATCTGCTGACTCATCGCGGTAATCCGGCTGACCCGCTGGCTGATCCCGGCCAGGGCATCGGCCGCCTGCTGGACCTGCTGCACACTGTCTTCGGCCTGCTGGCTGCTGTGTTGCATCACTTCCACCGCATTGCGCGCACCGTCCTGCAGATTGCTGATCATCCGCTGGATTTCGTTGGTCGACTGCTGCGTGCGCTGGGCCAGCCCGCGCACTTCGTCGGCCACCACCGCGAAGCCCCGGCCCTGTTCCCCGGCGCGAGCGGCTTCGATGGCGGCGTTGAGCGCCAGCAGGTTGGTCTGGTCGGCAATCCCGCGGATCACCTCCAGGACCGTGGAAATCTCGGTGCTATGGCTTTCCAGGTGCAGGATCACCTCGGTGGCGCGTGCCAGCTCGTTGGCCAGGCGCAGCACCGCGCTGCGGCTTTCGCCCACCAGTTGATGCCCCTCGCGGGTTTCGCTGCCGACCTGGTCGGCCGCCTCGGAGGCCTGCTGGGCATTGCTGGCGACCTGGGCGACGCTGGCGCTCATCTGCTGAATGGCGGCCGCCACCTGGTCGGTCTCGGCCTGCTGATCCAGGGTGCTGCCATGACTGCTCTGGATATGCCGGGCCAGCGCCTGGGCATGCCCGGACAGGCGCAGCGAGGCATCGTCGATGCGCCCCACCACGGCCCCGACCTGCGCCTCCAGCATGCTCAGGGCAAAACCGATCTGGCCGATCTCATCGCTGCGGCCGGTGTAGATCGCCTGGCTCAAGGGGTTGTCGGCGATCTCCCGGCCGCGTGCCGCCAGCCGGGAAAACGGGCGCAAGGACAGGTGGGTCAGCACCCCGACCAGCGCGCTCCCCAACACCCAGAGTCCCAGTTCAACCTCCAGCGACTGCCCACCGGCCCCGTGCCCCAGCGCCAGGACCAGCGCAAACGCGGCGCTGGCCTGCGCCCAGAGCCGGGTCTGCAGGCGCAGGCCGGGCAGGCGCTGGCGCCAGGGCAGACGCCCGCTACGCAACCAGCCGTACCAGCGCTCGGCGGCCTCGACCTGCGCGGCGTCGGGCCGGGTTCTCACCGACTGGTATTCGACGGTCTGACCATCGCGGGTCACCGGCGTGGCATAGGCACTGACCCAGTAGTGATCGCCATTCTTGCAGCGGTTCTTCACCAGGCCCATCCATGAGCGCCCACCCTTGAGGGTTTGCCACATGTGCGCGAAGGCCTCGCCAGGCATGTCCGGATGACGCAGCAGGTTATGCGGCGAGCCCAGCAGTTCCTCGCGGCTGTAGCCGCTGATCCTGATGAAATCGGCATTGGCGTAGGTAATCGTGCTGTCCAGATCGGTGGTCGAAAGAATGTTGGCATCAAAGGCGACGTCGACATTTCGCCCGGTAATCGGGAGATTGATCTTCATGGAAGCGCGCTCGGAGGGTTGAGAGGAGTCGGCAGCGCGTCGACTCTAAGCGCACGGAAAAGCAAAACACTGATCCAGCTCAGGTTCTTGGCATTTAGCCATGAACCTGATGAGGGGCCCTGTCAGCCGATGGACACGCTGACAGGGAGGACAGGCGGGGAACTCAGCGCTTGCCCATGGAGCGACGCGTGCCGTTGGGTGCGCGACCCGGTCTCTCGTGGTGGCCGTCCTTGCCGTTTTTCTGGTGCCAGGCCTGGCCGGTCTTTTTCGCCGCGGCGAACTCGGCGGGCTTGAACGGAAAACTGAAGGCCGGGATCACCGGCTTGTCGCTGACCGCCAGCTCAGCCTCGACCACAGGCTCTTCATCCGGGTGGGTGGAAACGGACGGTTGTTCAGGGGAAGTCATGGAAGCTCCGAAAAGGCGGGACGGATCAGGTCGAACCGAAAGACCGCAGTATACCTGCGAGCGCCCTGCCCGCGCCGCCGCCAGCGGTCATTTATAGAACAAATCGACCACCACCCCGGCCGAGAACGGCCCGGCCTTGGGCTGGGCGCTGTGCCACAACAGTTCGGCGTCGAACTGGGTCATGGCGGCCTGGGTGTCGCCCAACAGCTCGGCCAGGTGGAAGGAGCGGTTGTAAGGAATCACCCCGCCGCCCGCCCTGACGATGCGGATGCCGACACCGTCGTTGCCGCTGGGGATCAGCAACTCGCCGGCCAGGGTGCCCGACACCGGCTTCAGCCGTGCGTCCAGGCTGAAGGCGCTGTCGCAGGTGCGACTGGTATGCAGGGCGAACGGTCGCCGTTCGGCCACCTGCCCCACGACCACGTTCTGGATGGCGATCCGCCCGAAATCGACGGTGTCCGGGATCACCTGCAATTGCGCGTCACAGGCCACGAAGCGCAGGCCGCCGAGGTTGTTGATCACATAGTTGAGCGAGTCGCCAAGGGGACCCGGCCCGCTGCCGCCGTCGAGCTGGAACAGGCGGTAATCCTGCAAGCGGCTGGCCACTCCCGACGGCGGCGTCGGCCCGAACTTCTCGATAAACACCGAAAAGCCCAGGTTGAAACTCAAGGCGCCACAGGCCTGCGCGTCGACACAGGCCGGCACGCTGCGGCCGGTGGCGATACGCCCGTTGCTCTGGCGATGATCGACCCCTTCGTGGCTCAGGCCGACACGAATCCCCTGGCCGACCACCTGATGGGCCGGGTTCAGATGGATATAGATCTCCTCCTGGGGCCCCGGCTGGCCGCCCCTGGCACAGTCCACCGCCAGGTTGACCGGCTCGGAACGCCAGACCACCGTGCCGTTGGGCGCCGACGCGGGAATCGCCACAGTGCTGCCGAGATCGGCACTGGCCACCAGCGAACCGCTGCCTTGCAAGGTACAACTGAGGGCAAAACAGCTGGCCGGGCTCAGCAGCCCGAGCAGCAACAAGGCACGCGGCCAGGTGAGATGAAGCGTCTTGGTCATGGGGAGGTCCGTTCTGCAAGGGAGGAAGCGTCGCCCAGCAGCGACGCACTGAAAGGGATGCCGACATCGAAGCGGGCGCTGTAGGCGCGCTGGCCGCCGTAGTCGGTCAGGGCGTTGAACCGCAGCAGGCGCTGCTGGCTGGCCATGGCACGGGTTGCCAGCAGTACTTCCCGGTGTTCTCCCGGCGGCACCAGCAGGTCGTCGCCCAGCGGATGAGTGCCTTGCTCGCCGGCCAGTTCAAGGCTCAACAGCGCGGCATGAAAGGCCGTCGGGTTCTCCACTTTCAACCGAGGCACGCCGCTGGCATCCGGTTCCAGGACCCAGCGCAGCCGCTCCGGCGTGAGCGCCGGATCGCCGGCCAGCCCCGGCGGCCGGAACAGCACATTGATCCGCTGGCGGATGGCAATGCTCAACTGGCTGTCGCCGGGACGCACCCGGGGGATTTCCATCACATAGAGGTGCAGCAGCGACTCATGCTCCGTCGGCATCCCGCGCCCTTCATACATCAGTCGCAAGGCTTGCCGACCATCGGGCGCCAACCGCGAAATCGGCGGGGTCAGCACAAAGGGCAGGTCTTTCGCCCCACCGGCGTCTTCCCGCGACTCCAGCCAGGCTTGCAGCAGCACCTCCTGGCGCCCGCGGTTGCGGGCCTCGATGCTCACGTCGGTAAAGCGCCCGTCGAACACCAGCCGCGTACCGCTCAGGGACACCGTCGCCTGGGCCGGCGCCGCCGAAACCAGGCTCAACGCCAGGAGCAACGCCTGTACAGGTTTCATTGGCAGACCCCCTTGACCCGGTCATAGGCCAGTTGCGGATCCCGTGGCGGCAGGCGGAAATGGAACTGGCAGCCTTGCCCCGACCATTTCACCTGCAATGTCCCCTCCTCCCGGTCGCTGAGCACCAATGCGCGGCTGGTCGGGTCGACCACCGCCAGCGACTTGCCCTCGGCATCCTGGACGCTGGCCCCCAGCGGCAACGCGCTGCCATCGGCCAGGCTCAGCTCGAACTGCACCCGGCGACCGGCACTGGCGTTGAAACGCACCAGGGTCGACGAACCCCGACGCGGCACCACCTGGGCGATGGCGTTCTCGACCTCGACGTCCGCGCCCAGGTCACGGGTATCCAGGCTGATCCAGTTGGCGCGGTAAGGCTGGGCATACGGCAGCACCGCATAACCATTGCCTGCGGTCTCGACGCCGCTGAAGTTGTTGAACCGCGCGCCGCGCACACCCGGCACCTCGACCAGCGCGAAGGTGTCGCCCAGCGATTGCCCGAGGTTCACGCCACCGCCATGGGCGACCAGCGAGCCACGGGCGCCGATGTTCCAGCTGTTGAAATCCTGGCCGTGGCTGTAGCCGGCCTCGAAGCGCCCAACCGAGGTCGTCGCGTTGACACTGGCGGAGCCGGCGCGGGCCCCGGAACCGTCATTGCCGGCCAGCACCGAGTAGAATGCATTCTGCTCCAGCACGCGCCCGGTCAGGCCGGCCATGACGCTGGAATCGCCCTGGTTGTCGCGTACCGCCGTCAGCGAGGCACGGGTCGAGCTTTCATGACGTCCCAGCGGCAGCGACAGCGTCAGGGTGAACTGATGATCGGTGTCGACCTTGCCATTGATATCCATCGCCTGGGTCCGATCCACGGAGAGGCTGTAGCTGAGGTCGCGCCAGTAGCCGCCATAGGTCGCGTTGAACTGGCGGGACTTGCCCGGCAGGTTCCAGAAGCGCTGTTCAAGGGCGGTGAAGCTGAAGGTACCGTTCGCCACGGGCTGGCTGAGGGTGATATCGAAACGGTCGCGGGCCCGGCCGATCTGGTTCTGCGCCAGATGGCTGCGCTCGTCCACATGCTGGTCGAAACTGCGGTAGTGCTCGCTGGAGTAGCGATAGCCGGCCAGGGCAAAGGTCGTCCGCGTGGCATTCAGGGTATTGGCATAACGCAGGCGCACGCTCTGCCCGCCGATATCGGTAGTGGCCTGGCGGCTGACCGAGTGGGTCAGGTCCGCCGACACCGCGCCCAGTCCCGTGTTGACCCCCAGGCCCAGGTTGCTGGCCTGGAAATCCTCGGCCAGTTGCACGCCGCCGAAGCCGGTGATCAGCTCGCTCAGCCCGTAGATCAGCGTGGTGCTGGCAAACCCCGGGTTCTCGTCCCGATCGTCGTTGCTGTCATATTGCCCGGCCTCGACGCTGTAGCTGAAGGTGCCCTTGGGCAGCATCAGGGGCAGCGACGCGAACGCCTGGATAAAGGTGCGACGGCGACCGTCCGCCTCGATCACCGTCACCAGCAGGTCGCCATTGGAACCGCTGGGGTAGAAGTCACTGATCTCGAACGGTCCGGGTGGCACGTTCGAGCTGTACAGCAGGTAGCCGTTCTGGCGAATCTCCACCGTCGCATTGCTTTCCGCCACGCCACGGATGGTCGGCGCATAGACCCGCTCGCTGTCGGGCAGCATGCCGTCGTCCGAGGCCACCTGGGCACCGCGAAACCGTATGCTGTCGAAGACCCGCGAGTCGCTGTAGGTCTCGCCGAGGGTCAGTTGGCCTTTCCAGGCGGTCAGGTCGCGCTGGGCATAGGTCTGGTTGCTGGTGAAATGCGAGGATTGCCGGTCCGAGTGCACCAGCGAGGACTCGTTGCGCAAACGCCAGGCGCCGAGGTTCAGGCCATTGCGCAGGCCCAGGTAATAGCTGTCGCTTTTCTGTCGATCGAGTTCGCGGCGATTGCCGCTGAAGCTGTAGCTGATGAAACCGCTGTTGACCCCCTCGTCCCACAGCTCCGGCGACAGGTAACCACGGGCGCTGCGACGCAGTGCGATCTGCGGGACGCTGAGGTTGAGCGCCAGGGTATTGGGTTGGTAGTCGACACTGGCCTGGTCCAGTTTGCCGAGGTCGAAACAGTGCTCGGGGCAGCCTGGGAGGGCAGTTCGACCAAGGCCTTGAGGCGCTCGGCGTCGAGCCCCAGATCCTCCAGCAGGGCCAGGGTCAGGCAGGGTTCCACGCGCCCGCTGAGCGTATCGCGGCTGAAGCGCACATCCCGGCGGTTCAGGTAGATGTCCACCCGGTAGAGGCCGGGCAAGACGCTGTTGCCCTCCAGGAACGCCTTGATATCCGCCGACTGCTCGCCGCCATGGATAAAGGCGGTATTGAACCTGACAGATTCGCCGGCCGACTCCACAACGGCCGGATCCGCAAAAGCCAGGTCCGGCACCAGCAGGCACAAGCCCAGAGGTATGACGGCCTGGCGATTCACGCTCTGCAACAGGGGGCGTGTCGCGGCCTCCCTTTTCCCACGACACGATGACACCAGAACTTCCTTTGTTCTTCGATAAAGCCAGTCCATTTGCAACCTTCACTCAATGTCTCGAGATGTTTGTTAAAGGCGAACGCCTGCGCGCACGGGCTCTTGCGAGGGTGCGACGCACTTGAAATTGAAAGAGATGCCCGGTGCGAGTGCGCTAATTCTCGACCCACAGGGCCTGGCCGCTTTTCCAGTCGCGACTGGAAAGCTGATAAGGCACGACGGCCCCATGGTCATTGATGCTCTTGAAGCTCAGTCGCGCCTGCTGCTCCGTCACGGGAGCGGGTAGTTCGAACACCTGCGCCTGTCCGGGAGCCAGCATCGCGTTCTTGCGGTGCAGCAGGCGGGCCGTGGCGCCGAACAGTTCGATATCCACCAGGCTGACATGGAACGGTCCGGGATTGCTCACCGCCAGCGTGCCGTCGGGCTTCAGGCGCCAGCGCAATTGCCGGGGCGCCTGCTCCGGATCGGCCATCAGCTGGCGGGGGCGATAGAGCACCTTGATCCGCTGGCGAATGCCGATCTGCAGCACATTCTCCTGCTCGCTTGCCTGCGGTATTTCCTGGACATTCAACCAGAACAGCGATTCACGGTCGGTGGGCATCTCGACGCCCGAATGGATGACCCGCACCGTTTGCCGCCCGCCTCCGGACAGCGGCACCAGGGGGGGGACAACGGCAAAGGGCAACTCTCCCGCCGCGGGATCCTCGGCCTCCAGCCAGGACTGCAACAGGATCGTCGAGCGGTTCTTGTTCAAGACACTGAGCACGGCTTCCTTGTGCTGCGCCGGGTACACCAGCCGCGTGGCATTAAGCACGATCCCGGCCTGCGCATGGACTCCTGTCCACACGACCAGGGCCATGCCGATCATCGACGTCATCAACTTGCACATGTTGCGACCCATCTATAGCCAATAAAAAAACGGAGCTTTGCAGCTCCGTTCGAGACAACCACTCAGTTGTAGGTCAGTACGAAGGGCACTGTACCGGTGGCCGCACCTGGCACCGTCGCCACGCCGTTCTTCACGAACACCGCCCGCAGGGACAGGGTGCCGCTGGAACCGCTGCCGCTGGGCTGGAGAATGCCGTCGATGGTGTCGGTGGGGTCCTGGATATTCAGGAAGTTATCGTTGTCCCGGCGTATCAGGCCGATGCCCACGCCCTTGGCCGCACCGGCCGTGGTCAGCAGGTAAGGATCGTTCTGATCGACCTGGGCCGGACGGAATGACATGTGCACGCTGTTTTCCGCCGCCGGTTGCAGGCAGGTCACCAACAGATCGATGTCCTTGGCCGTGCCCAGGCGGGATTCGGTACGGTTGCCGATATCGGCGAAGGAAACACGCCCGAGGTCGACCGGAATGTTGTCAGCGGACCCGCCGCCGGACGACACATCGCAACTGGTATTGGTCAGTGCACCGGTAAAGTTCAGCGTGCCACCGTTGGCGGCGAGGGCGGAGCCAGTCACGCCCAGGGCGGCACCCAATAAAGCCAACGTCAGGGAAATCTTTTTCATGCGAACACAATCCTTCGAGTTAATCGTTTGTACCCATCACTTGGGTGGCGGCCAATATAGTCGTCGATCGTGAATCGAACTATCAGACCCAGCCTGATTCAGGGTGCCGATTTAACGCGAAAACAGGACATCTGCCTCTGTCAGAGAAACATGTCATTCGACGGACACAGAAAAATGACCCGGAGAGTGTTTAAGATTAAAAACAGAAAGATGAAAATCGTCGAGTTTAAACACTCGCAAGCCAAATCCCTGAAACTTTCCAGGGAAATTTTAATTATATCGATCAAACAGTTGCTTGTACTGATCGCCAGCACCGGGGCGCAGAGTCAACTTGACGCCGGATATTTCAGGGGACGCCGCCCGACTCTATACAGTCCAGGCAGCGCTTATGCTTCGCCACACGTACAGTTCTACAGGTACGTGATCACCACAATTCCCTTGGGCGAGACTGTGGTGATGCTGGAAGCCCCGTTCGACAAGGGTTGGTAACTTGCATTGAAGGGCCGGGCGCCACCGCTGCAGGCATTGTCAGCGGTGTCGACCGACACCACGACACCCGGCGCTACCTGGATATGTTGTGAAGCACCACGGGCATTTGCCGAACCCGCGGACGACACTTCGCATGCGGCCTCGACGATCTGCCCGGTAAAACGAATCTGCCCGCTGTTGGGCGTGGCCGCCTGTACAGTGGAACAAACTCCCATCAACAACAAGACACCCAACACCGATAGTGTGTATTTCATATCAAGTACTCCCAAACCAGGGGAACCCCTTATCAAGTAAAGCCCACTTACAAGCATTCCACTGAAAAACGGGGAATATCCGTAGGAATTTTTATATTCGATTAAACACGCCACTACCCTGATAGCACTTCTGCGCAAAGCACATATCTTTGAAAAACAAGCCATTGAACAAACAGTGGTACTTAACCGGGTTATCGTCCCTTATGGCGGTTCCTTTAATGGCCGCCCCGCCCTTTCGTTTCTGGCCTCGCCCCGGCCCTGGCTGACAGCCCTGTCAGTTAGCTGTCACCGTGCTGACCGGGTCGCGGGGTTATAAAGAGGCTACTGTTCTGCCAGCATTCACCTTCCCATTCCTTGTCCCGGCGTTTTGACAGCATGCACATCCAGAAAAAAACCGTGTTGGGCCTTGTCGTGATCCTGGTGGTGGCCGCCGGGGCGACCTGGGCGCTGACCCGTCCCGCCCATACCAAGCAGGCCGGCAACGTGGCGATACCGGTCAAGGTGGTCAACGTCGCGCAACGGGATGTGCCGCGCTACGCCAGCGGTATCGGTACGGTGCTGTCGCTGCACAGCGTGGTGATCCGGCCACAGATCGACGGCATCCTGACCCGGCTGCTGGTCAAGGAAGGCCAACTGGTCAAGGAAGGTGACCTGCTGGCGACCCTCGACGATCGTTCGATCCAGGCCAGCCTGTCCCAGGCCAGGGCCCAACTGGCGCAGAGCCAGGCGCAGTTGCAGGTGGCGGAAATCGACCTCAAGCGCTATAAGCTGCTGACCGTCGACAACGGTATTTCAAAACAGACCTACGATCAGCAACAGGCGCTGGTCAATCAGCTCAGGGCCACCGCCCAGGGCAACCAGGCGGCGATTGCCGCCGCCCAGGTGCAACTCTCGTACACCCAGATCCATTCGCCGGTCACCGGCCGGGTCGGTATCCGTGCCGTGGACGAAGGCAACTTCCTGCGCATGAGCGATGCCCAGGGCCTGTTCTCCGTGACCCAGATCGACCCGATCGCCGTGGAGTTCTCCCTCCCCCAGCAGATGCTGCCGACCCTGCAAGGGCTGCTCGGTGCCGCCAAACCGGCCACGGTGGATGCCTACCTGGGTGACGACGGACATACCGGCACCCTGCTCGGCGCCGGTCACCTGACGCTGATCGACAACCAGGTCGCGGCCACCACCGGCACGATCAAGGCCAAGGCCGAATTCAGCAACCCGACCCAGAAGCTCTGGCCGGGCCAACTGGTGAATATCAAGATCCAGACCGCCCTCGACCAGGACGCCCTGGTCGTGCCGCCGTCGGTGGTGCAACGCGGGCTGGACGGTTACTTCGTCTATCGGGTCAAGGACAAGGGCGTGGAAATCGTCCCGGTGCAAATGCCCTACCAGGACAGCGACCTGAACATCATCACGGGCGTGCGGGCCGGCGATGTATTGGTCAGCGATGGCCAGTCGCGACTCAAGCCCAGCTCGCAGGTCGAAATACTCGGCGAACCCAAGCTGGCTGAACAGGCCGTGGCGGTGGAGCCCAAGCCATGATCAAGGAAAGTCGTGGTGTCTCCGCCTGGTGCATCGATCACCCGGTGGCGACCATCCTGCTCACCTTCGCCCTGGTCCTGCTCGGGCTGATCGCCTTCCCGCGCCTGCCCCTGGCGCCCTTGCCGGAAGCTGAATTCCCGACCATCCAGGTCTCCGCCCAACTGCCCGGTGCCAGCCCGCAAACCATGGCGTCCTCGGTGGCGACACCGCTGGAAGTGCAGTTCAGTGCCATCCCCGGCATGACCCAGATGACCTCCAGCAGTGCCCTGGGCTCGACCACGCTGACGCTGCAGTTCACCCTCAGCAAGAGCATCGATACCGCCGCCCAGGAAGTCCAGGCGGCGATCAACACCGCCTCGGGCAAGCTGCCCAAGGACATGCCGACGCTGCCGACCTGGCGCAAGGTCAACCCGGCCGACAGCCCGGTGCTGATCCTCAGCATCAGCTCGAGCCGGATGCCCGGCACCGAACTGAGCGACTACGCCGAAACCCTGCTGGCACGCCAGCTCAGCCAGATCGACGGCGTCGGCCAGATCAACATCACCGGCCAGCAGCGCCCGGCGATTCGCGTCCAGGCCTCGGCCGACAAGCTGGCGGCCATCGGCCTGACCCTGGCGGACATCCGCCTGGCGATCCAGCAGACCAGCCTCAACCTGGCCAAGGGCGCGCTCTACGGCAAATCGAGCATTTCCACCCTGTCGACCAACGACCAGCTGTTCCAGCCGGAGGAGTACGGCCAGCTGATCGTCTCCTACAAGAACGGCGCGCCCGTCCAGCTCAAGGACGTCGCCCGGGTGATCCGAGGTTCCGAGGACGCCTATGTGCAAGCCTGGTCCGGCGACGAGCCGGGCGTGAACCTGGTGATTTCCCGTCAGCCGGGGGCCAACATCGTCGAGACCGTAGACCGCATCCAGGCCGCCCTGCCGGGCCTGGAAGCCATGCTCCCGGCCTCGGTGCAGGTCAAGGTGCTGATCGACCGCACCCAGACCATCCGCGCCTCGCTGCATGAAGTGGAAATGACCCTTCTGATCGCCATCCTGCTGGTGGTGGCGGTGATGGCGCTGTTCCTGCGCCAGCTGTCGGCGACCCTGATCGTCTCCGCCGTGCTCGGCGTCTCGCTGGTGGCCAGCTTCGCCCTGATGTACGTGATGGGCTTCAGCCTGAACAACCTGACCCTGGTGGCGATCGTCATCGCCGTGGGCTTCGTGGTGGACGACGCCATCGTCGTCGTGGAAAACATCCACCGGCACCTCGAGGCCGGCGACGGCATGCGCGAGGCGGCGATCAAGGGCGCCGGCGAGATCGGCTTTACCGTGGTGTCCATCAGCTTCTCGCTGATCGCCGCGTTCATTCCGCTGCTGTTCATGGGCGGCGTGGTCGGCCGGCTGTTCAAGGAATTCGCCCTGACCGCCACCTCGACCATCCTGATTTCGGTGGTGGTTTCGCTGACCCTGGCCCCCACCCTAGCCGCGCTGTTCATGCGTGCCCCGGTGCATCACGAACATTCGAAAGCGACCTTCGGCGAACGCCTGCTGGCCGTCTACGAGCGCAACCTGCGCCGCGCCCTGGCACGCCAGAAAACCATGTTCGGGCTGTTCTGCGTGACCCTGTGCCTGGCCATCGCCGGTTATGTGTTCATTCCCAAGGGCTTCTTCCCGGTCCAGGACACCGGCTTCGTCCTCGGCACCACCGAGGCCGCCGCCGATGTGTCCTTCACCGATATGGTCGCCAAGCACAAGGCGCTCGCCGAGATCGTCGCGGCCGACCCGGCGGTGCAGGCGTTCTCCCATTCGGTGGGCGTCTCGGGCAGCAACCAGACCATCGCCAACGGCCGTTTCTGGATCGCCCTCAAGCCACAGGACCAGCGGGACGTGTCCGCCAGTGCCTTTATCGATCGCATCCGTCCGCAACTGATGAAGATCCCCGGCATCGTCCTCTACCTGCGGGCGGGCCAGGACATCAACCTCAGTTCCGGGCCGAGCCGGGCCCAGTACCAGTACGTGCTCAAGAGCAACGACGGTGACACGCTCAACACCTGGACCCAGCGCCTGACCGAGAAACTGCGGGCCAATCCGGCGTTTCGCGACCTGTCCAACGACCTGCAGCTGGGCGGCAGCATCACCCACATCAACATCGACCGCAGCGCCGCCGCGCGTTTCGGCCTGACCGCCAGCGATGTCGACGAAGCCCTCTACGACGCCTTCGGCCAGCGCCAGATCAACGAGTACCAGACCGAGACCAACCAGTACAACGTGATCCTCGAACTGGACGCCGCCCAGCGCGGCAAGGCCGAAAGCCTGAACTACTTCTACCTGCGCTCGCCCCTGACCGGCGAAATGGTCCCGCTGTCGGCCCTGGCGCGCTTCGACGTCCCCACCAGCGGCCCGCTGTCCATCGCCCATGACGGTATGTTCCCGGCCGCCAACCTGTCGTTCAACCTGTCACCCGGCGTGGCCCTGGGCGACGCGGTGCTGATGCTCAACCAGGCGAAGAACGAAATCGGCATGCCGGCGTCCATCAGCGGCAGTTTCCAGGGCGCGGCCCAGGCCTTCCAGAGTTCCCTGGCCAGCCAGCCGTGGCTGATCCTCGCCGCGCTGGTGGCGGTCTACATCATCCTCGGGGTGCTCTACGAGAGCTTCGTGCACCCGCTGACGATCATCTCCACCCTGCCGTCCGCCGGCCTCGGTGCACTGATCATGCTGTGGCTGCTGGGCCAGGACTTCTCGATCATGGCGCTGATCGGCCTGGTGCTGCTGATCGGTATCGTGAAGAAGAACGGCATCCTGATGATCGACTTCGCCCTGGAAGCCCAGCGTGGCGGGCTCACACCGGAGGAAGCGATCTACAAGGCCTGTATCACCCGGTTCCGCCCGATCATCATGACCACCCTGGCCGCCCTGCTCGGCGCCCTGCCGCTGATGCTCGGCCACGGCACCGGCGCCGAGTTGCGCCAGCCCCTGGGTATCGCCGTGGTCGGCGGCCTGCTGGTGAGCCAGGCGCTGACGCTGTTCACCACACCCGTCATATACTTGTGGCTCGAGCGGCTATTCCATCGGCCCCAACCGGCAAGCGTGCCGGCGATCACTCATTGAGGCTGGTTCATGCGTGTCCTGATTATCGAAGATGAAGAGAAGACCGCCGACTACCTGCATCGTGGCCTGACGGAACAGGGTTACACCGTCGACCTCGCGCGCGACGGTGTCGGTGGGCTGCACCTGGCGCTGGAAAGCGACTACGCGGTGATTATCCTCGACGTGATGTTGCCGGAGCTGGACGGCTTCGGTGTGCTCAAGGCGCTGCGGGCGCGCAAGCAGACGCCGGTGATCATGCTCACCGCCCGCGAGCGCGTCGAGGATCGCATCCGCGGCCTGCGCGACGGCGCCGACGACTACCTGGGCAAGCCCTTTTCCTTTCTCGAACTGGTAGCGCGCCTGCAGGCGCTGACCCGACGCAGCGGCGGCGGCCACGAGCCGGTACAGATCAGCGTCGCCGACCTGTGGGTCGACCTGATCAGCCGCAAGGCCAGCCGTGCCGGCACCCGCCTGGACCTGACCGCCAAGGAGTTCTCGCTGCTCAGCGTGCTGGCCCGGCGCCAGGGCGAAATCCTGTCGAAGACGGCGATTGCCGAGATGGTCTGGGACATCAACTTCGACAGCGACGCGAATGTCGTCGAGGTGGCGATCAAGCGCCTGCGCGCCAAGCTCGATGGGCCGTTCGAACAGAAACTGCTGCACACCATCCGCGGCATGGGCTATGTGCTGGAGAGCCGTGGTGTCGAGTAACTCCATCGCCCTGCGCCTGAGCGGGATGTTCAGCCTGGTGGCGATGCTGGTGTTCCTGCTGATCGGCGGGGCCCTGTACCAGCAGGTCGACAAGGGCCTCGGCCTGCTGCCCGAGGCCGAACTGGATGCGCGCTACAGCGTGCTCGAGTCCTCGCTCAATCGCTTCGGCACCCCGGACCACTGGGTGAAGATCAACGCCAAGCTCAAGCAACTGGGCGAGGAAGACAAGCGCATCCGCTTCTGGGTGGTCAGCAGCGATCCCAACTATGAGTACGGCAACCCCGACGCGCAGATCCGCGCCTTCGCCGCCGGCCCCAAGGGCATGCGCGACCTGCGCCTGCCGGGACACGCCTATCCGTTCAAGGTCCTGCTCAACACCATGCCGGCCAAGGACCAGCGGCCGCCGCTGCAGTTCCTGATCGCCATCGATACCGAGACGTTCTGGCAGACCCAGCATCAGTTGCTGATCGCCCTGATCAGCCTGGCCATCGTCGGCGTGCTGCTGGCTTCGGCCCTGGGCTACTGGGTCGCACGAATCGGCCTCAAGCCGCTGATCAAGCTGTCCCAGGAAGCCCGCAAACTGGCGCCGCCGCGGCTGACCGGACGCCTGCAACTGTCGCCGCTGCCGCCGGAACTGAGCCAGTTCGTCAACTCCTTCAACTCGACCCTGGAACGGGTGGAGCAGGCCTATTCGCGGCTGGAGTCGTTCAATGCCGATGTGGCCCACGAACTGCGCTCGCCACTGACCAACCTGATCGGCCAGACCCAGGTGGCCCTGACCCGCGGGCGTTCCGCCGAGCATTATTTCGAGGTGCTGCAATCGAACCTCGAAGAGCTGGAGCGCCTGCGTTCGATCATCAACGACATGCTCTTCCTCGCCAGCGCCGACCAGGGCAGCAAGGCCACCAAGCTGATCAGCACCTCGCTGGCGGCGGAGGTCGCAACGACCCTGGACTACCTGGATTTCATTCTCGAGGACGCTCAGGTACGGGTCGAAGTCAGCGGCGATGCCCAGGTGCGGATCGAGATCGCCCACCTGCGCCGGGCCCTGATCAACCTGCTGAGCAACGCAGTGCAACACACCGCGCCCGGCCAGGCGATCACCGTGCGCATCGAGCAGGAGGGCGGACGGGTGGCGATCGCCGTATCCAACCCCGGGGAAACCATCGCCAGCGAACACCTCTCGCGCCTCTTCGAACGCTTCTATCGCGTCGACGCCTCGCGCAGCAACAGCGGCGCCAACCACGGCCTGGGCCTGGCCATCGTCAAGGCAATCGCACTGATGCATGGCGGCGACGTGTTCGTGCGCAGCGGCGACGGCAGCAATACCTTCGGTATCTACCTGCCGGCCTGAGCGATGCTCCCCGAAAATCCCGAGGGCCGGCCCCCAGCCCCCTGAAACTGGCCTTTTTCTTGCCTGGGATCTGTATATGCGTCAATAAACCTCGCAATCGAGAACGCCACCATCAATCACCGCCCGGCAAAACCCTCCAACCCGCAGATGTTGCTGATACTGGGTAGCACGCTGACGGTCATTGCCATGACGGCTATCGTCACCTACCTGCTGGTACGGGAACGCGCCGATGCCGCTCAGGCCGCCGCCCGGGCGGCGAGCAATATCGTGCAACTGATCGATGCCGATGTGCTGCGCAACGTGGAACTCTACGACCAGGCGGTCCAGGGCCTGATCGCGGCTTCGCAACGCCCGGACCTGGTGGGGATCCCCCCCGAGGTCCGCCATCTCGCGCTTTTCGACCGGGCCTCGAGCGCCTCCCACAGAGGAGATGTCCTGCTGCTCGATCGCCAGGGCGATGTCATTGCCGACTCGCTATCGGTCACGCCGAGGGTCGCCAATTTCTCCGACCGTGAGTACTTCCAGATTCACAAGGACAATCCGGACCCGAAACTGACGATCACCGGCCCCTTCAAGGCCCGTCGAGCACCGCATTTCTGGCTCCTGGGTTTCAGCCGCCGGCTCTCCACGCCAGACGGGGAATTTCTCGGCGTTGCCACTGCCGCGTTGCGCCTCAGTTATTTCGACGAGTTGTTCAAGTCGCTGGACATCGACAAGGGTAGTTCAGTCAACCTGATCAGCGCGCAAGGTATTCTCCTCGCCCAGCAGCCACACATGGGCGAAGATCTGATCGGCAAGGACTTCAGCAAACGCCCCAACTTTCTCCGTATCATGAAAGAGGGCGAAGGCAGTTTTACCGGCATATCCAGCCTTGATGGTACCGAGCGGCTCTATACCTTTGCCAAAGTGGGCAAGTTGCCGCTGATCGTGGTCGTCGCGCTTTCCACCGATGGTGTCTACGCTGCCTGGAGACACACCGCCTCCCTGACCGGCCTCGCCACAGGCACTCTCTGTTTCATCCTGCTCTGGCTGACATGGCTGCTGTCACGGGAGTTGCGCCTGCGCCGACGCGCCGAAAAGGCACTCGCCAAACTGGCGACGACCGACCCGTTGACCGGCCTGGCCAATCGTCGGGCGCTGGATGATGCGCTGCTACGTGAATGGGCCAGGGCGCGACGCTCGGGTAAACCGTTGTCGCTGCTGATGATCGATGCCGACCATTTCAAGGCCTTCAACGATCGCCACGGTCATCCGGTCGGTGATGAAGCGCTGAAACGCCTGGCGAGGGTGATCAGCGACAGCATTCGCCGTCCTGGCGACATCGCGGCACGTTATGGCGGCGAAGAGTTTTCCGTGATCCTGCCTGAAACCGACGCGCAAGGTGCCTTGAGCCAGGCGCAAAAGATCAGGACAGCCATGGCCGCGCTCCCCCCCTTCGGGGACGACAGCCAGACAATCACCGTCAGCATTGGCGTCAGCACCACTTCCCAGCCTTGCGAAGGCAGCGTGGAACAGCTGCTGCACACAGCCGATCGGGCGTTGTACCAGGCCAAGCACGATGGGCGCGACCGGGCGTTGCATATCCCTGTCGGCGGCTAAAAAAAAACCGCCCGAAGGCGGCTTTTAAAAACAACAAAAGGAGAGAGTCGTTACACGGCCGCAACAGGACGCATGTAAGAGATCGGCGCGGTGCTGGCGTCTTCGAAGGTCACGACTTCCCAGGCATCGGTCTGCTCAATCAACTTGCGCAGGAGCTGGTTGTTCAGTGCATGGCCCGACTTGAAGCCCTTGAACTCACCAATCAGGCTATTGCCCAGCAGGTAGAGGTCACCAATGGCGTCCAGGATCTTGTGCTTCACGAATTCGTCTTCATAACGAAGGCCGTCTTCGTTCAGAACACCGTCTGCATCGACCACGATGGCGTTTTCCACGCTACCGCCGAGTGCGAGGTTGTGCTTGCGCAGGTACTCGATATCACTCATGAAACCAAAGGTCCGGGCGCGGCTGACTTCTTTTACGAACGAAGTGCTGGAAAAATCCACGCTGGCACTCTGGGTGCGGTCACGGAACACCGGGTGATCGAAATCGATCTCGAAGCTCACCTTGAAACCTTCGAAAGGCACGAAAGTGGCGCGCTTGTCGCCGTCTTCCACTGTGACTTCACGCAGGATGCGGATGAACTTCTTGGCTGCGTCCTGTTCTTCCAGGCCGGCAGATTGAATCAGGAATACGAAGGGTCCGGCGCTACCATCCATGATCGGGACTTCGGACGCGGAGAGCTCGACGTAGGCGTTATCGATGCCCAGGCCGGCCATGGCCGAGAGCAGGTGCTCCACCGTGTCCACCTTGACGTCACCATTGACCAACGTGGTCGACATGGTGGTTTCGCCAACGTTTTCCGCGCGCGCAGGAATCTGTACCACAGGGTCGAGGTCGGCGCGGCAAAACACGATGCCGGTGTCCACAGGCGCTGGCTTGAGGGTCAGGTAGACCTTCTCGCCGGAGTGCAGGCCGACACCTGTAGCACGGATAATATTTTTCAGGGTGCGTTGTTTAATCATGGCATGGGCCGCTTCAGCGCAAATTGCGAACAGGTATCAACAAAGGCTGGCGATGATAGCAGACCAGGCCTTTGCTGAACACCAATCACCCTAATACTCCTGATACATTCCATCAATCGGCCTGGCGACGCAGGAAAGCCGGGATATCCAGATAGTCCAGGTCGTCTTGCGGGTTCATCTTCGCGGCAGTCGCAGCACCGGCCTGGGCCTGGTTGCGCATGACGGTCGGACGGTCCAGGTCACGGTAGTTCACCGACGGCAGTTCCTGACGGGCAGGTGCTGGTGCGGCGGCGGACTGGGTGGTCTGCAGGGTATTGTCGATCACCTTGACCGGCTTCTCGATTTTCGCGCCCAGGCCGGTGGCGACCACGGTCACGTGCAGCTCGTCGCGCATGTCCGGATCGATAACGGTACCGACCTTGACCATCGCATGCTCGGAAGCGAAGGCTTCGATGATGCTACCCACGTCGGAGTACTCACCCAGGGACAGGTCAGGACCGGCGGTGATATTCACCAGGATGCCACGTGCGCCTTGCAGGTTCACGTCTTCGAGCAACGGGTTGCGGATCGCCGCCTCGGTGGCTTCGCGAGCACGGTTCGGACCGCTGGCGCAGCCGGTGCCCATCATCGCCATGCCCATTTCGCTCATCACGGTACGGACGTCGGCGAAGTCGACGTTGATCATGCCCGGACGCTTGATGATGTCGGAGATACCGCGAACGGCACCGGCCAGTACATCGTCGGCCTTGGCGAATGCCGACAGCAGGCTCGCGTCCTTGCCCAGGATGGTCAGCAGCTTCTCGTTGGGAATGGTGATCAACGAGTCGACGCTTTCACTCAGCGCGCGGATGCCTTCATCGGCGATCTGCATGCGCTTGCGGCCTTCGAACGGGAACGGACGGGTCACCACCGCAACGGTGAGGATGCCCATTTCCTTGGCCACTTCGGCGATGATCGGGGCTGCACCGGTACCGGTACCGCCACCCATGCCGGTGGTGATGAAGACCATGTTGGTGCCTTGCAGCACTTCAGCGATACGCTCGCGGTCTTCCAGGGCGGCCTGACGACCGACTTCCGGGTTGGCGCCAGCGCCAAGGCCCTTGGTCACGCCGGTGCCCAGTTGCAGGATGGTCCGCGCGCCGATGTTCTTCAGCGCCTGGGCATCGGTGTTGGCGCAGATGAACTCGACGCCTTCAATGTTGCTCTTGACCATATGGTTGACAGCGTTGCCGCCGCCACCGCCGACGCCGATAACCTTGATTACCGGACTTTGTGGGACGTTGTCTACGAGTTCGAACATGTTCCCTCTCCTTTCATTCTCTAGTTTTTTCGCCTACTTCTACTGCTTTGAAACTTTAAAAGTTGCCCTGGACCCAGCGCTTCAAACGCTCCAGCACAGGTGCTTTCTGTTCTTCATCGCGATAGTCGTTTCTGTTGCCGCCGTTGTAGCCGGACAGGGAAATGCCGTCCGACTGCTTTTGCAGCCCGTACAGCAACAGCCCCACCCCAGTTGAATAGATCGGGTTGCGGACCACGTCCGACAGCCCCTTGACCGTGTGCGGCACGCCCAGGCGCACCGGCATGTGGAAGATTTCCTCGGCCAGCTCGACCGCGCCTTCCATCTTCGAGGTGCCACCGGTCAGCACGATGCCGGCCGGGATCAGGTCTTCGTAGCCGCTGCGGCGCAGCTCGGCCTGGATCAGCGTGAACAGTTCGTCGTAGCGCGGCTCGACCACCTCGGCCAAGGCCTGGCGGGACAACTCGCGCGGTGGACGATCGCCGACGCTCGGGACCTTGATGGTTTCACCGGCACCGGCCAGCTTGGCCAGGGCGCAGGCGTAGCGGATCTTGATCTCTTCGGCGTACTGGGTCGGGGTACGCAGCGCCATGGCGATGTCGTTGGTCACCTGGTCGCCGGCAATCGGGATCACCGCGGTGTGGCGGATCGCGCCTTCGGTGAAGATCGCGATGTCGGTGGTACCGCCGCCGATGTCCACCAGGCAGACGCCCAGCTCTTTCTCGTCGTCGGTCAGCACCGAGTAGGCGGAGGCCAGTTGCTCGAGGATGATGTCGTCGATTTCGAGGCCGCAGCGGCGCACGCACTTCTCGATGTTCTGGGCCGCGTTCACCGCGCAGGTGACCACGTGGACCTTGGCTTCGAGGCGCACGCCGGACATGCCCAGGGGCTCGCGCACGCCTTCCTGGTTGTCGATCACGTAGTCCTGCGGCAGGGTGTGCAGGACCCGCTGGTCAGCCGGGATCGCCACGGCCTGGGCCGCGTCGAGGACGCGCTCGAGATCCGCCGAACTGACTTCGCGATCACGGATCGCGACGATGCCGTGGGAATTCAGGCTGCGGATGTGATTGCCCGCCACGCCGACGAATGCCGAGTGGATCCGGCAACCGGCCATCAGTTGCGCTTCTTCTACCGCGCGCTGGATCGACTGCACGGTGGACTCGATATTCACCACCACGCCCTTCTTCAGGCCACGCGAAGGATGAGTACCGATACCGACGATTTCCAGCGTGCCATCGGCCGCGACCTCGCCCACCAGCGCCACCACCTTGGAGGTGCCGATATCCAGTCCGACGATCATTTTGCCGCTTTGCACGTTTGCCATGGTCCTGCCTCTTCTTAATTCTTCGCAACGGCGGGTTTGGCCGTCACGGGCGCCACAGGTTCCCGCCATCCGACGGCCAGGCCGTTGGAGTAACGCAGATCGATGCTGGCAATGTTCGTAATCTGTTCTTTCAACGTTTTTTCATAAATGGCAATGAAACGGCGCATCTTCTCGACCAGATGGTCGCGGCCCAACAACAACTGGATACCCGGCCCCGCGCTTCCTGCACCGGTGGTCAGGAACCAGCTGCCCCGCTCACGCAGTTCCAGCCGGGCGATGGAGAAGCCCAGCGGGCGCAACATCTGACTCAGGACCTGGTACTGCTGCATCACCTGCTGCTGAGCCCGCTGCGGGCCGAACAGCTGCGGCAGATGTTCGTAGTTCGCCAGTTCTCGTGGCGCGAACGCCTGGCCCTGGTTGTTCAACAACGCCTCGTCGCCCCAGCGGGCGACCGGCAATTGCTCTTCCAGGCGGATCACCACCTGGTCCGGCCACACACGCCGGACCTCGGCGTGGGCGATCCACGGCATGGTTTCCAGCTCGGCGCGCATGCTCGCCAGGTCGATGGTGAAGAAGCTCGCCGCGACGTACGGAGCGATCCGCTGCTGTACCGCCTGCTGGCTGATGTAGCTGAGGTCGCCCTGGACGTTGATCTTGCTGATCGGCCGATCCGCATAGGGCAACAGGCGCTGGGCGCCTTCGTAGGTGCCGAAGCCCAGGGCCACCAGCAACACCGGCCACATCAGGCGCTTCAGGAAGCCGAAATTGGCTTTTGGCAGGCGCACTGACATCGGCTCTTTAGCCACCATTCGGCTGGCACCCCGCGGCACCGGCTTGTTACGGCCGGAAGCGGGTGGCTGATGACGAATCTGCGCGCCGTGCATGGTTTAACCTCGCGGCTCTGATTGGCTGGCGGCATGAGCGGCAACGCTCTCGGCCAGGATCGCCAGCACCAGTTGCTGGAAATCCAGACCGGCCGCCCGTGCCGCCATCGGCACCAGACTGTGGTCAGTCATGCCCGGGGCGGTGTTGACTTCCAGGAACCAGAACTGCCCGTCGGCGTCCTGCATCACATCGGCACGCGCCCAACCGGCGATACCGAGCGCCTCACAGGCTTTCGCCGTGAGGTCCATCAGTTCTTTTTCCTTGTGACTGTCGAGGCCGCACGGGATCCGGTACTGGGTATCGGAAGCCAGGTACTTGGCGTCGTAGTCGTAGAACGAATGCGGGGTGCCGAGGGCGATCGGTGGCAGGATCTGCCCACGCAGGGTGGCGATGGTGAACTCCGGACCCTGGATCCATTGTTCGACCAACACTTGCGAATCGTAGGCGGCGGCGGCTTTCCAGGCGACGATCAACTCATCGACGCCGGTCACCTTGGCCATCCCAATACTGGAGCCTTCATGGGCAGGTTTGACGATCAAAGGGAAACCCAGTTCCGCGCCGGCGCGAATACAGTCGGCCTCCGAGCTCAACACGGCATGACGGGGCGTCGGAATCCCCAGGCTGTGCCAGACCTGCTTGGTACGCAATTTGTCCATGGCCAGGGCCGAAGCGAGAATGCCACTGCCGGTGTAGGGAATGCCCAGGCACTCCAGCAGCCCCTGCATGCTGCCGTCTTCACCGCCGCGGCCGTGAAGAATGATGAAGGCACGGTCGATCTTCTCGTGCAGCAGGCGCTGCAGGAAGTCGTCACCCACGTCGATGCCGAACGCATCGACACCAGCGCTCTGCAGGGCCTCGAGCACCGCATTGCCGGACTTCAGCGAGACTTCGCGCTCGGCGCTCTTGCCACCGAACAGCACGGCGACACGGCCGAAGGTCTTCGGCTCGAGGGTCGAGAACAGGTTGGCGTAGGCAGCGGTCATTTCGATTTCCCCGGGCTGACTGCGGCAACGGCGCCGGCGAACAACGAACTCTTGAGCAACTGCGGGGCGAGACCGCCGATATCACCGGCGCCCTGGCACAGCAGGATGTCGCCCGGCAGCAGCAACGGCTTGACCAGCGGGGCCAGTTCCACGCCACGCTCGATATAGATCGGGTCGAGCTGGCCGCGCTGACGGATGCTGCGGCACAGCTGGCGGCTGTCCGCCCCCGGGATCGGCTCTTCACCGGCCGGGTAGACTTCCATCAGCAACAGCACATTGGCGTCGGCCAGCACCTGGACGAAATCGTCGTACAGGTCGCGGGTACGGGTATAGCGGTGTGGCTGGTAGACCATCACCAGGCGGCGTTCCGGCCAGCCACCGCGTACAGCCTTGATCACCGCCGCGACTTCGGTCGGGTGGTGGCCGTAGTCGTCGACCAGCATCACGCTGCCGCCGTCCACCGGCAATTCGCCGTAGACCTGGAAGCGCCGACCCACGCCCTGGAAGCCCGACAGACCCTGGACGATGGCCTCGTCGCTGATGCCCTCGTCGGTGGCGATGGCGATGGTCGCCAGGGAGTTCAGGACGTTGTGGTTGCCCGGCATGTTCACCGAGACGTTCAGCGGTTCGCGGTCACGGCGCAGCACGGTGAAGTGGGTCTGCATGCCGGCCTGGCGGATATTGATAGCGCGCACGTCGGCGTCTTCGTGAACCCCGTAGGTCACGGTCGGACGGGCGATCTGCGGCAGAATCTCGCGCACCACCGGGTCGTCCAGGCAGACCACGGCCAGACCGTAGAACGGCAGGTTGTGGAGGAACTCGACGAAGGTCTTCTTCAGTTTGTTGAAGTCACCTTCGTAGGTGTCCATGTGGTCGGCGTCGATGTTGGTGACCACCGCGACCAGCGGCTGCAGGTGCAGGAAGCTGGCATCGCTCTCATCGGCTTCGGCGATCAGGTAGCGGCTGGTGCCGAGCTGGGCATTGGTGCCCGCGGCATTCAGGCGGCCACCGATGACGAAGGTCGGGTCCAGGCCGCCGGCGGCGAACACCGAGGCGATCAGGCTGGTGGTGGTGGTCTTGCCGTGGGTACCGGCAACGGCAATCCCGTGGCGATAGCGCATCAGTTCGGCGAGCATCTCGGCCCGTGGCACCACCGGGATACGCCGCTCCAGGGCGGTCGCGACTTCCGGGTTGGATTTGTTCACGGCACTGGAAACCACCAGCACATCGGCGCTGGCGGCGTTCTCGGAACGGTGACCGATAAAGATCTGCGCGCCGAACGACTCGAGCCGGTCAGTGACCGGCGAGGTTTTCAGGTCGGAACCGGAGACTTCATAGCCCAGGTTCAACAGCACTTCGGCGATCCCGCACATCCCCACGCCGCCGATACCGACGAAGTGGATACGGCGGATACGGCGCATTTCCGGTTGCGGCATGGCTTTCTGATTCTCAACCATGGGCCACCTCCAGGCAGATCTCGACGACGGTGCGGGTAGCATCGGGCTTGGCCAGGCGGCGTGCGGTGCTCGCCATGGTGTTCAGTCGTTCCGGTTGCATCAAAACCTCTGTCAGGCGTGCCGCCAGGTCGGCGGCGCCAGTCGTTCTTTGCGGCAGCAGGAAGGCAGCGCCCTCCCCGGCCAAATATTCGGCATTGCGGGTCTGGTGGTCGTCGATCGCATGGGGCAAGGGCACCAGCAACGAGGGCAGACCGGCCGCAGCCAGTTCACTGACGGTCAAGGCGCCTGCGCGACAGACCACCAGGTCGGCCCAGCCATAGGCTTGGGCCATGTCTTTGATAAACGGCGCCACCTGCGCCTCGACGCCGACCGCCTTGTAGCGTTCGGCGGTGACTTCGTCATGATTGCGGCCGGCCTGGTGGAAAACTTCCGGGCGGTATTCGGCCGGCACCTGGGCCAGGGCCTCCGGCAGCAACTTGTTCAACGGCTCGGCACCGAGGCTGCCGCCGAGGATCAGCAGGCGCGCGCGACGACCGGCGAGGGTCTGGCGCGGGGTTTCCAGGAACAGTTCGGTGCGTACCGGATTACCGGTGGTCCGACGTTTTCCAGAGGCGCCGAAGGTGTTCGGGAAAGCTTCGCAGACCCGGGCCGCCAAGGGCACCAGCAGCCGATTGGCGGTACCCGCCACGGCATTCTGCTCATGCACGATCACCGGTACGCCGGCCATGCGCGCGGCAACTCCACCCGGGCCGGTGACATAACCACCGAAGCCCAGCACGCAGACCGGCTGCAACTGGCGGATCACCTTGCGCGCCTGCCAGACGGCTTTGAGCAGGACGAACGGCGCCTTGAGCAGCGACAGCTTGCCTTTGCCCCGCAGCCCCGTGACGTTGATCAGGTGCAGCGGCAATCCGGCAGCCGGTACCAACTCGTTTTCGATGCCCCGTGGCGTGCCCAGCCAATGCACGGTGTAGCCCCGCGCCTGGAATTCGCGGGCACAGGCCAGCGCCGGGAACACGTGGCCACCGGTACCGCCGGCCATGATCAATACGTTAGCGCCCATGGGGAGTGTCCTCCGCAAAGTCGCTTTCATCGAATTCCATCTCTTCGCTGCCCAGGTGGGTTCGACTCTCCCACTCGATACGCAGCAACAGGCCGAGACAGGCACAGCAGATCACCAGCGAGCTGCCGCCATAACTGAGGAACGGCAAGGTCAGGCCCTTGGTCGGCAGCAGACCGACGTTCACGCCGATATTGATCAGGAACTGACCAATCCACAGGAACGCCAGGCCGTAAGCCATATAGGCGGCGAAGAACTGCTTGGCCTTCTCGGCCCACAGACCGATGTACATCGCCCGCACGCTGACGAACACGAACAGCGCGACGGTGCACAGGGAGCCGACGGCACCCAGCTCTTCCGCCAGCACGGAGAACACGAAGTCGGTGTGGGCTTCCGGCAGGTAGAACTGCTTCTGCACGCTGTTGCCCAGGCCGACCCCCAGCCACTCGCCGCGACCGAAGGCGATCAGCGCCTGGGTCAACTGATAGCCGGAACCGAACTGGTCGGCCCAGGGATCGGTAAAGGTGGTCAGGCGCGCCATCCGGTAGGGTTGCGCCTTGATCAGCACCACCACCGCGACCACTGCCAGCAAGACCATCAGGCCGAAGCGCAACAAGCCGACGCCGCCGAGGAACAGCATTGCCGCCGCCGCGCCCATCATGACCACGGTGGCGCCGAAGTCCGGCTCCATCAACAACAGGCCGGCCATCGGCAGCAGCACGATGAACGGCTTGAAGAAGCCCATCCAGCTTTCCCGTACTTCCTTCTGCCGGCGTACCAGGTAGCCGGCGAGATAGATCACCACGAAGACCTTGGCGATTTCCGAAGGCTGCACGTTGAAGAAACTGAAGCCGATCCAGCGCATCGAGCCGTTCACCTCACGACCGATGCCCGGCAGCAGCACCATCACCAACAGGCCGAAGGCGCCCACCAGCATCATGAAGCCCATGCGCTGCCAGGTGGCGATCGGCACCATCATCGTGGCGATACAGGCGCCCAGGCCGATGACCAGGTAGATGAGGTGGCGAATCATGTGATACAGCGCGTTGCCCGACTGCACGGCGGCCACTTCGGACGAAGCCGAGGTGATCATCACCAGCCCGAGGCCGAGCAACGCCAGGCAACCGGCGAGCATCGGGAAATCGACGTCGACGCCACGCCCGGTAATGATCGGCGATGGATAAGGCTTGATGATATTGAAGTTCATACCAACCCCTCCACGGCCTGGGCGAACAGGCGTCCGCGTTCTTCATAGTTCTTGAACATGTCGAAGCTCGCGCAGGCCGGCGACAGCAATACCGCGTCACCCGGCTCGGCCAGTTCGGCACAGCGTTGCACGGCATCGTCCAGGCTCTGCACACGGACCAGCGGCACGTCATCGCCAAGGGCCTTGGCCAGCAGCTCGCTATCCCGGCCAAGCAGGACCACCGCCCGGCAGTTGGCCGCGACCGGGCCGCGCAGGCCGCTGAAATCGGCGCCCTTGCCATCGCCACCGGCGATCAGTACCAGCTTGCCGGCAATGTCGCCGCCCAGGCCTTCGATCGCGGCCAGGGCCGCACCGACGTTGGTGGCCTTGGAGTCGTTGTAGTAATTCACGCCCTTCAGTTCGCGCACCCATTGGCAGCGGTGCTCAAGACCGGCGAATGTCCGCAGGCTCGACAGCATGGCGTCGAACGGCAATCCCACGGCATGCCCGAGTGCCAGCGCCGCGAGGGCATTGGACTGGTTGTGGGCGCCACGGATCTTCAGTTCGCTCACCGGCATCAGATTCTGGAATTCGAAAGCCAGGTATTTCTCGCCATTTTCCTCACGCAGGCCGAAGGCCTTGAAGTCCGGCTTGCCGAGGCCGAAGGTCCAGCACGGCAGGCCTTCGCTCATCAGCGGACGGGACAGCGCATCCTGGCGGTTGACCACCACCTGTTTCGCCCCTCGGAAAATCCGGTGCTTGGCCAGGTGATAAGCCGGCAGGCCGCTGTAGCGGTCCATGTGGTCTTCGCTGACATTGAGCACGGTCGCCACTTCGGCGCCCAACTGATCGGTGGTTTCCAGCTGGAAGCTCGACAGTTCCAGCACGTACAGCTCGACATCGTCGCTGAGCAGGTCCAGCGCCGGGGTCCCGAGATTGCCGCCGACCGCCACGCGCTTGCCGGCCGCCGCGGCCATTTCGCCGACCAGGGTGGTCACGGTGCTCTTGGCGTTGGAACCGCTGATGGCGACGATCGGCGCCTTCGCGTTACGCGCGAACAGCTCGATATCGCCGGACAGCTTCACGCCACGGGCCGCGGCCGCCTGCAGGGCCGGGGTCGCCAGGGCCAGGCCGGGGCTCACGTAGAGCTCGTCGGCGCGGCAGAGGAATTCCACGTCCAGCTCGCCACAACGCACTTCCACCTGCGGATAGTCACGACGCAGCGTGGCCAGTTCCGGTGGATTGTCCCGCGTGTCGGCCACCGCAAAGGCAACGCCCCGGTTCGCCAGGAAGCGAACCAGGGACATGCCGCTCTTGCCGAGGCCGACAATGATGCGGAAGTGGTCAGAAGCGATCAGCGACACGTGTTCTACCTCAGCTTCAGGGTGGCAAGGCCGATCAACACGAGAATCACGGTGATGATCCAGAAACGGACAATCACGCGCGGCTCGGGCCAGCCCTTGAGTTCAAAGTGGTGGTGAATCGGCGCCATACGGAAAACCCGGCGGCCGGTCAGTTTGAAAGAGGCGACCTGGATCACCACCGACAGGGTTTCCATCACGAACACGCCGCCCATGATGAACAGGACGATTTCCTGGCGGACGATCACCGCGATGGTACCCAGCGCGGCACCCAGCGCCAGGGCGCCGACGTCGCCCATGAAAACCTGGGCCGGATAGGTGTTGAACCAGAGGAAACCGAGGCCGGCACCGATCAGCGCGCCACAGAACACGATCAGTTCGCCCGCGCCCGGTACATAGGGAATCAGCAGGTATTCGGCGAACTTCACGTTACCCGACAGGTAGCAGAAGATCCCCAGCGCGCCGCCGACCATCACCGTCGGCATGATCGCTAGGCCATCGAGGCCATCGGTGAGGTTGACCGCGTTGCTCGAACCGACGATCACGAAGTAGGTCAGGATCACGAAGCCCACGCCCAGCGGGATGCTGACGTCCTTGAGCATGGGCACGATCAGGGTGGTTTCCACCGGAGTCTGTGCGGTCATGAACAGGAAAATCGCCGCGCCCAGGCCGAACACCGACTGCCAGAAATACTTCCAGCGGCTGGGCAGGCCACGGGAGTTCTTTTCGATCACCTTGCGATAGTCGTCGACCCAGCCGACAGCCCCGAACAGCAGGGTGACCAGCAGCACCACCCAGACATAGCGGTTGTGCAGGTCGGCCCACAGCAGGGTGCTGATACCGATGGACGACAGGATCAGCGCGCCCCCCATGGTCGGCGTGCCGGACTTGGAGAGGTGCGATTGCGGGCCGTCATTGCGAACCGATTGGCCGATCTGCAGGCTCTGGAGGGTACGAATCATCCACGGGCCGAGAAACAGCGACAGAGACAACGCGGTCAGCACCCCGAGAATCCCGCGCAGGGTCAGGTACTGAAAGACCGCGAAGCCTTTGTAGAACTGTTGCAGATACTCCGCTAGCAGCAGCAGCATTAATGCGTCTCTCCCTTATGCACATGAGGCGCAGGCCCGCACAAAGCCGCGACGATGTTTTCCATCGCAGCGCTGCGCGAACCCTTGATCAAAATGGTGGTATTGGTGTCTTGTTCGGCGCCCAGCGCCTCGATCAGATCGGCCTGGGTGGCGAAATGACGAGCCTGCTGGCCGAATGCGTTGACGGCGTGGACCATCATCGGCCCCACCGCATACAGCGCTGAAACCTTGCCGGCGGCATAGGCCCCTACTTCACGATGTCCCTGCTCCGCCCACTCGCCCAACTCGCCGATATCCCCGAGCACCAGAACGGTGCGGCCGGAAAAGCCGGCGAGTATATCAACGGCCGCGCACATCGAGGTGGGGTTCGCGTTGTAAGTGTCATCGATGACCCGCACGCCGTTGCTGGCCAGTTGCGCGACTGCCCGGCCCTTGACCGGCTGGACAGCTTCCAGCCCGGCAACGATGCCCGGCAGGGAAATACCCAGCGCATGGGCCGCCGCCGCCGCCGCCAGGGCGTTGGCGACGTTGTGGCTGCCCAACAGATTCAGTTGCACGGGCGCGCTGCCGTCGGGGCCGTGCAGTACGAACTGCGGGCAACCGCGCGGATCGCGGGAAATATCGCTGCCATGGAAGTCGGCGGCGCTGTTGCCCAGGGCAAAGCTCAGCACCTTGCGCGCACCGGCACGGGCTTTCCAGATGGCGAAGGCCTTGTCGTCCAGATTGAGTACGGCAACACCATCGGCCTGCAGGCCCTCGATGATCTCGCCCTTGGCCTCGACGATCTTGTCGGGGCCGCCGAACTCGCCGACATGGGCGGTTCCGGCATTGTTCAAGATGGCCACATGAGGCTTGGTCATGGCGACGGTGTAGGCGATTTCGCCGATGCGCGAAGCGCCCAGTTCAATCACTGCAGCGCTGTGTTCCGGCGCCAGTTCGAGCAGGGTCAACGGCACACCCAGTTCGTTGTTCAGGTTGCCGCGGGTCGCCAGCACCAGCCCTCGGGTACGCAGGATGCTCGCGAGCATCTCCTTGACCGTGGTCTTGCCGCTGGAGCCGGTGATCGCCGCCACCGGCCGGGTAAACCGGGCACGGTTCAGGGCACCCAGTTGGCCGAGCGCCAGGCGGGTATCGCGCACCAGCAACTGGGGCAGTTCGGTTCCCGGGACTTCACGTTCGACCAACGCCGCGACGGCGCCCTTGGCCGCCACATCGTTCAGGTAATCGTGCCCGTCGAAACGCGGACCGGTCAGGGCGACAAACAACTGGCCCGGCTGGATGGCCCGGCTGTCGATGCTCACTCCGGAGAAACTCGCGTCCGCCGAGACAAGACGCCCCGACAGGTCATTGGCGACGGCACTCAACTGCATGGCTTCAAGCATGTGCGGCCTCCCAGGCTTGCAGTGCCTTCGATGCCTCGACCAGATCGGAGAAGGCATGGCGTTCGCCATTGATTTCCTGGTAATCCTCATGGCCCTTGCCAGCCAGGACGATCACATCGTCGGCCTTGGCCGCGGCGATCAGTTCGGCAATGGCCAGGCCACGACCGGCCACGAAGCGGACGGCATCGGCGGCGACAAAACCCGCGCGGATATCGTCGAAAATCCGCAGGGGATCTTCGGTCCGGGGGTTGTCGTCGGTGACCAGCACGCTGTCGGCCAGGCGCTCGACCACTTCCGCCATCAACGGACGCTTGCCGCGATCACGGTCGCCGCCACAGCCGAACAGGCAGCGCAACTGCCCCTTGGCATGTGGGCGCAGGGCCAGCAGGACTTTTTCCAGGGCGTCCGGGGTGTGGGCGTAATCCACCACCACCAGGGGACAGGCGCCGCCGCCCAGGCGCTGCATGCGACCGGCCGGGCCTTCGAGCTGTGGCAGCACCCGGAGAATCTCATCCAGCGCGTAATCCAGCCCCAGCAATGCGCCCACTGCGGCCAGGACGTTGCTCAGGTTGAAACGCCCCAGCAGCGTGCTGCGCAGGTGGTGTTCACCTTGCGGGGTCACCAGGGTGGCGCGCACACCTTCGTCGCCGAACTGCGCATCGCGGCAATACAGATAGGCGCCGCTGTCTTCCAGGCTGTAGGTGATCAGCCGGGATTCGTGTTCCTGCGCTGCCAGCTGACGACCGAAATCGTCATCGATATTGATCACCCGGCAGCTCAGGTCGGTCCAGCCGAACAACTTGGCCTTCTCGGCCCCATAGGCTTCCATGGTGCCGTGGTAATCGAGGTGATCGCGGGAGAGGTTGGTCAGCACCGCCACGTCGAACGCCAGCGCGCTGACGCGGCCCTGGTGCAGGCCGTGGGAAGACACTTCCATGGCAATCGCCTTGGCACCGGCTTTCTTCAGGTCAGCCAGGGTCGCCTGGACGGCAATCGGGTCCGGCGTCGTATGCAGGCCGCTGTGCAGGGCACCATAAAAACCGGTACCCAGGGTGCCGACGATCCCACAGTGCTGGCCGAGCAGGTCCAGGGCCTGGGCAACCAGTTGGGTGACGCTGGTCTTGCCGTTGGTCCCGGTGACACCCAACAGGTTCAATTGACGACTCGGGTCGCCATAGAAGCGCCCGGCGATATCCGACAACTGTGCCGCCAGGCCCTTGACCGGGATCAGCGGGATATCAGTGATCGGCAGGACAGTGGCGCCTTCCACTTCATAGGCAACCGCCGCCGCGCCGCGCTGCAGGGCGTCGGCAATATGGCTGCGGCCATCGACCTTGCCGCCCGGCACCGCCAGGAACAGGTCGCCGGCACGCACTTTGCGGCTGTCGAGCGCCAACTCGCGAATCAGCAGATCGCGGCCGGCGTGAGGAAAGATCTTGTTCAGGCTCAGGGACATTAACCACGCCCTCCTTTTACAGGTACGGGTGCGGCAATGGCTTGCTGCTGCGGAATGCTCGACAGGTCATCCGGGCTGACGTTCATCAGCCGCAGGGTGCCGGACATCACCTTGCTGAAGACCGGAGCCGAGACCAGGCCGCCGAAGTAACCGGCCTTGCTCGGTTCGTCGATCACTACCACGATGGCGTAGCGCGGATCGCTCATCGGACCGAAACCGGCGAACAGCGAGCGGTAGGAGTTCTCGGCATAGCCCTTGGTGCCGACCGATGTCTTGCGCGCGGTACCGGACTTGCCGGCGACATGGTAGGCCGGGACTTTGGCACGCCAGACACCCCGCGGAGCCTCGATCACCTGCTGCAGCATGCCTTGCATGGTCTTGGCGACATTTTCCGGGATGACCTGGGTGCCCTCGGGCATCTTGTCGGTCTTGATCAGGGTCAGCGGGACGATCTTGCCGTTGTTGGCCAGCGCCGAGAACGCGTGCACCAGCTGGATGGCGGTCACCGACAGGCCGTAGCCATAGGACAGGGTCGCCGTCTCGGCCTTGCGCCACTCACGGTAGTTCGGCAGGTTGCCGACACGCTCGCCGGGGAAACCGAGGCCGGTGTCCTGGCCCAGGCCGACTTTCTGCATCACGCGGAAAATCGCCTCGCCACCGATATCGAAGGCGACCTTGCTCATCCCCACGTTACTGGAGTTGATCAGGATGCCGGTCAGGTCGAGCACCGGGCCTTCGGTCTTGGATACGTCACGAATGGTGTACTTGCCCAACTGCAGGGTGCCCGGATAGACCTCGACCGTGTCGGAAGGCTTCCAGCGCCCGGTTTCCAGGGCGGCACTCATGGAGATCGGCTTCATGGTCGAACCCGGCTCGAACACGTCGATCATCGCGCGGTTGCGCATCATCGCCGGCTGCAGGTTGCGACGGTTGTTGGGGTTGTAGGTCGGCTGGTTGACCATGGCGAGGATCTCGCCGGTCTTCACGTCCATGATCACCAGGCTGCCGGCCTTGGCGCCGTTTTCCACCAGGGCGTTGCGCAGTTCGCGGTTGGCCAGGTATTGCAGGCGCAGGTCAATGGACAACGCCAAGGGCTTGCCGGCCTTGGCGTTCTTGGTGACCTGGACATCCTTGATCAGCCGGCCGCGCCGGTCCTTGATCACCTGTCGCTTGCCCGGCACCCCGGCCAGCCACTCGTCGTAGGCCAGCTCCACCCCTTCGCGACCATGGTCGTCGATATCGGTAAAGCCGACCATGTGGGCCGCCACTTCGCCGGCCGGATAAAAACGCCGGAATTCCTCGATGCCATAGACACCGGGAACCTTAAGATCGAGCACGGCCTGGCCCTGCTCCGGGGTCAGGCCGCGAACCAGGTAGATGAATTCCTTGTTGGCCTGTTGTTCCAGGCGTTCGGTCAGCAGCTTCGGGTCCTGCCCGAGCGCCATGGCCAGTGCCGGCCAGCGGTCCTTGGCCAGTTGCATTTCCTTGGCGTTGGCCCACAGCGTGGTCACCGGCGTACTGACCGCCAGGGGCTCGCCGTTACGGTCGGTGATCAGACCACGGTGCGCGGGAATCGGGATATGCCGCATGCTGCGCGCATCGCCCTGGCCGATCAGGAACGCGCGGTCGATGACCTGCAGGTCGACGATCTTCCAGCCGATATAGCCGACCATGATCGCCAGCGCGCCGAGGACCACGCGGAAGCGCCACGGATAGAGTGCGCCCTCGAGTTTCATCATGGCGCCACCATCCTGACTTCGGATGGGCTGGGGATGCGCATCTTCAGTTGTTCGGTGGCCAGGGTCTCGATCCGGCTATGGGCCGTCCAGGTGCTCTGCTCGAGGATCAGGCGGCCCCATTCGGCCTGGGCCTTGTCACGCACACTCAGTTCGCCATACAACGAATTGAGCAATTGACGATTCCAGTGCGCGCTGTAGGCCACGCCGATGGCGGAGACCAGCACGGCGATAAACAGCAGGAACATGAAAAAGCTTCCGCCGGGAAGTGGCTTGGCGTAGAGCTTGCTCACCGCAACTTCTCCGCGACCCGCATCACGGCGCTGCGCGCGCGTGGATTGGCCTTGAGTTCGGCTTCGGAGGCGAACTGCGCCTTGCCGTGTACCTTGATACGCGGCTCGAACGCCTGATGACGTACCGGCAGGTTACGCGGCAGATTGTCACCCTCGCCCTTGACCAGGCGTCGCATGAACAGCTTGACGATACGGTCTTCCAGCGAGTGGAAACTGATCACCACCAGGCGGCCACCGACTTCCAGGGCATCGAGCGCCGCTTCGAGGCCGGTTTCAAGATCGCCCAGTTCATTGTTGACGTGGATGCGCAGCCCCTGGAAAGCCCGGGTAGCCGGGTTCTTGCCCTTTTCCCAGGCAGGATTGGCGACCTTGAGCACTTCGGCCAGGTCGGCGGTACGTTCGAAAGGCTTGATTGCACGGCGCTCGACCACGGCCCGGGCCATGCGGCCGGAGAATCGCTCTTCGCCATATTCCTTGAAGACACGGGCGATTTCTTCTGCCGGTGCCGTGGCGATGAACTCGGCGGCACTGATCCCGCGCGACGGATCCATGCGCATGTCCAGCGGGCCGTCGTTCATGAAACTGAAGCCGCGCTCCGGGTCGTCCAGTTGCGGCGAGGACACCCCGAGGTCGAGCAGGATGCCGTTGACCTTGCCCGCCATATTGCGTTCGACGATCTCCGAACCCAGCTCGGCAAAGCTGCGCTGCACAACGACAAAGCGGCCGTCTTCGGCCGCTAGCGCTTGCCCGGTGGCAATCGCCTGTGGATCCTTGTCGAAACCGAGAAGTCGGCCATCCGGCCCGAGCTTGCTGAGAATCAGCCGGCTATGCCCGCCACGACCGAAAGTGCCGTCCAGATAGCAGCCATCAGGACGTACGGCGAGAGCCTCGACGGCTTCGTCAAGCAGTACGGTGATGTGGTTGAAGCCGCTATCAATAGTCACAGGATCAGATCACGCAGTTCATCAGGCATCGCGCCCGGTTGTTGAATGGCCGCCAGGTCAGCTGCAGATACAGCATTCCAGGCGTCCTCGTCCCACAGTTGAAACTTGTTCAGTTGGCCCACCAGCATCGCGCGCTTGTCCAGCTTCGCGTACTCGCGCAGGCGCGGCGGCACCAGGAAACGGCCGCTGCCGTCGAGTTCGAGATCGACGGCATTACCAATCAGCAGACGTTGCAGACGGCGGTTCTCTTCCCGCAGCGACGGCAACGCACGCAACTTGGTTTCAATCAGTTCCCACTCATCGAGCGGGTACACACACAAGCAGGGATCCACCGCATCAATGGTGACGATCAATTGTCCGGAACTACGCGAATCGAGCTCGTCACGGTACCGGCTCGGCATGGCGAGACGGCCCTTTGCATCGAGACTGATAGCGTTAGCTCCGCGAAACACAGATGCGTTTCTCCAAATATTAGCGTTTTACGTTCAAAAAACCCACTTCATGCCACTTTCCGCCACTTGTGCACACTATAGGAATGCGCCCACCACACCGTCAAGGCGCGGTCCTAAGGAAAAGCCTTACAGAACGGAGATTTAGGAGCATAAAAGGAGACTTTGGGACAATTCGGAGAGGGTTTTGCCAGACAAACTTCATGCAGCTCAAAAATTTGAGGTCTGAAGTTAAAGTGATTTGTTAAGAGTAAGATTTTTTCGGTATTACAAATGCGCTTCTGCCAGCGATTGCGAGCAGGGAGGGAAAGAGGTGGAGAGTCGATCTGTAAGCCGGGTTCTGTCGAGGACAGTCATTCCTCTACGATGGCCATCACTGGACATCTTTAGCAACCTACCCGGTTCCAGCGCGGGCCACGCCTAGGAACCCTATTTGGTCTTGCTCCGAGTGGGGTTTACCTAGCCACGAACTGTTGCCAGACGTGCGGTGCGCTCTTACCGCACCTTTTCACCCTTACCGGCACCGAAATGCTTAGGCGGTTATTTTCTGTGGCACTTTCCGTAGGCTCGCGCCTCCCAGGCATTACCTGGCACTCCGCCCTATGGAGCCCGGACTTTCCTCCCCCCTCTAATTTTCATAGAGGGCAGCGACTGTCCAATCGACTCTCCGCCGCGAAGGTTACCGGCACATGACACGAAGGACAAGCTTTAAAGCCGCCACTGTCCCGATAAGCCCGGCCACAGGGATTCCGGTCACTTTACCCAGGAAAAACCCGACACCAACCATGGATCAATCCCACCTCCAAATAAGTCAGTCGTTTTTCTGTTTCTCGAGCGCGACCTGATACAGCACATTCTTGCGCACACCGGTGATTTCCGCCGCCAGGGCCGCGGCACGCTTGAGTGGCATTTCCTTGAGCAGCAGATCGAGGATACGCATGGCTTCGGCACCGACCGCATCGTCGGTTTCCGGCGCAGTCCAACCGGCAACCAGGACCACGCACTCGCCCCGTTGCTGATTGCTGTCGGCCTCGACAAAGCCGCGCAACTCGCCCAACGGCAAGCCCTTGAGCGTCTCGAAGGTCTTGGTCAGCTCGCGCCCCAGCAACGCCGGGCGTTCCGGGCCGAACACCAGCTCCATGTCCTGCAGGCATTCGAGGATCCGGTGCGGCGCCTCGTAGAAGATCAGGGTCCGTGGCTCTTCCTTCAACAGTTCCAGGCGCGAGCGACGTCCGACCGCCTTGGCTGGCAGGAAGCCTTCGAAGATAAAGCGATCGGACGGCAACCCGGCCGCCGACAGCGCCGCAATAAGCGCACAGGCACCGGGCACCGGCACCACCTTGATCCCCGCGGCCCGGGCCTGGCGCACCAGGTGATAACCCGGATCGGAAATCAGCGGCGTGCCGGCGTCGGAGATCAGCGCAACGTCCTCGCCCGCCAACAGCTTGGCGATAAAACGGCTACCCTCATCACGTTCGTTGTGCTCGTGACAGGCCGCCAGCGGCGTGGCGATACCGAAGTGCTGCAAGAGTCGCAACGAGTGCCGGGTGTCTTCCGCCGCGATCAGCGACACATCGCGCAGTACTTTCATGGCACGCGCACTGATGTCATCCAGGTTACCGATGGGTGTCGCCACCACATAAAGCGAGCCCATCGCGGAATTCAAAGCACCTGGAGCAGTCAAAGCGCACACCTCAAGAAGAACGAAAAACCCATTGTAGCGCGTAGAGGCCCTGCCGATACGCTCCACAACCGCAAGCCCGACTGGTCCGACCGGGGAATTTGCCGTCACGGACATGCTTTGTACGACCTAATTTGATGGTTTCACGCCAGCAACATCGCGCCCCGGCCAGTGCTTGGGTACAATTCCACGCTAATTTGATCGAGTATCAGGAACACTTACATGATCGCTTGCCTGCGGCTGTTCTCTGCCCTCTGCCTTGCTGCCTTGTTGGCGGCATGCGCCAGCTCGCCCTCCTCCAGCCTTGGCGAACTTCCACGGACCCCGGATGCCACCATCGAGCAACTGCTCGAACAGGCCTCCACCAGCAAAACGCCGGACAAGGCCGCGTTGCTGCGACTGACCGCCGCTGATCTGGCCTACCGCCAGAAAGACACCGGTCGTGCATCGCAGATACTCGCCCAGGTGCCGCTGGACCAGCTCAAGCCGGCCCAGCAGGTGTTTGCCAGCACCCTGGCCGCCGAACTGGCGATGACCCGCAACCAGCCCAAGGCAGCCCTGGCGGCATTGAACCACCCGAGCCTGGAACGCCTTGGCGAACTGCCGGTGGACCAGCAGATCCGCACCCAGACCGTCCGTGCCCGCGCCCTCGAAGCGGATGGCCAGGCCCTGGCCGCGGCTCGCGAGCGCATCTTCATCGCGCCACTGCTCAGCGGCGACGCCGCCCGGGTCAACCACGAGGCGATCTGGGCATTGATCGCGGCACTGCCGACCGATCAACTGCAACCGACCGGCAGCGACGACCTCAGCGGCTGGCTCGGCCTGGCCCTGGCGGTCAAGACTTCCGGCACCCTGGAACAGCAGCAGGCCGCCATCGACACCTGGCGCGCGCAGAACCCCAAGCACCCGGCGGCCCTGCAATTGCCGCAACCGCTGGTCAAGCTCAAGGAACTGGCCAGCCAGCCACTGAACAAGATCGCCCTGCTGCTGCCGAACGACGGCCCGCTGGCTTCCGTCGGCAAGGCGCTGCGTGAAGGCTTCATGGCCGCTCATTACCAGGCCCAGCAGGCCGGACAAAAACCACCGGTCATCGAGTTCTATGACAGCTCGCGCCTGGGCTCCCTGGATGATTTCTATCGCAAGGCCCAGGCCGCCGGCGTGCAACTGGTGATCGGCCCGCTGGAAAAACCCCTGGTCAAGCAACTCAGCGCTCGCCCACAACTGCCGATCACCACCCTGGCGCTGAACTACAGCGAAAGCACGCAAAACCCGCCGCAACTGTTCCAGTTCGGCCTGGCTGCCGAAGACGAAGCCCGTGAAGTGTCGCGTCGGGCCCGTGCCGACGGCCTGCACCGCGCCGCGGCCATGGTGCCGAAAGGCGAATGGGGCGATCGCGTACTGAAAGCCTTCCGCCAGGACTGGGAAGCCAACGGCGGCACCGTGGTCGGTGTCGAACACGTCGATCAACCGGTGGCCCTGGCCCAGCAGATTGCCGACCTGTTCCAGTTGCGTCAGAGCGAAGGGCGCGCCAAGAGCCTGCAAAGCACCGTGGGCGGCCAGGTCGCCGCCCAACCTTCGCGCCGCCAGGACATCGAGTTCATTTTCCTCGCCGCGACACCGCAACAGGCCCAGCAGATCAAGCCGACCCTGAACTTCCAGTACGCCGGTGACGTGCCCGTGTACGCCACCTCGCACCTGTTCAGCGCCACGGGCGATATCAACCAGTACAACGACATGAACGGCATTCGCTTCTGCGAAACCCCATGGCTGCTGGATGCCAACGACCCACTGCGCAAACAGGTCACCGCCCAATGGCCACAAGCCGGCGGCAGCCTGGGGCGCCTGTATGCCATGGGCGTCGATGCCTACCGACTGGCCCCGCGCCTGGGTCAGCTCAAGGCCCTGCCGGACAGCCGCATCGAAGGCCTCTCCGGCAGCCTGAGCATGGATCAGGGACAACGGGTCGAACGCCAGCTGCCCTGGGCCCAGTTCGTCAGCGGCCAGGTCCAGCGCCTGCCGGACACACCGCGCTGATGCCCGATGGCCTGCACCTGAAAAGCGGCAAGGATGCCGAGAGCCTCGCGCTCCGGCATCTCGAACAACAAGGGCTGCGCCTGCTGGCGCAGAACTGGTTATGTAAACGCGGCGAGCTTGATCTGGTCATGCTCGACGGCGATACAGTAGTATTCGTCGAAGTTCGTTATAGAAAAAACACCCAGTGGGGTGGCGCCGCGGGCAGCATCGATGCCCGAAAGCGCAAGAAGTTAATATTCGCGGCGCAGTATTTCCTGCAACGCGAGTCACGCTGGGCCAGTCGCCCCTGCCGTTTCGATGTGATCGCCATAGAGGGCGACCTGGAAGCAGCACCCCAGCTGAACTGGCTACGGAATGCCTTCGACAACTGACCCCTGGTTGTCGAGCCGGTTACTTTTCATTCACCGATTTTGCTCTTTGCTTTGCGGGCTGCACATTCTTGTGCCGGGCAGCCTCCGGGAAACCCCGGACAGCGCCCGCCCAGGCAGCTTGAAAACGCAGCATTGCGCGCGTAACGCTAAAGGCGCCGAGCCTGCAGTAGTTTTCAAGCTGCCTGGCAGCCGCCCTACTTAAGGTCACAATTAGATGGACATGCAATCCCGAATTCGCCAGCTTTTCCAGGCCAGTATCGACACCAAGCAACAGGCGATGGACGTTCTTGCACCTCACATCGAGCAAGCCAGCCAGATCATGGTCAACGCCCTGCTCAACGAAGGCAAAATGCTTTCCTGTGGCAACGGCGGCTCGGCGGGTGATGCCCAGCACTTTTCCTCGGAACTGCTCAACCGCTTCGAACGCGAGCGACCGAGCCTGCCGGCCATCGCCCTGACCACCGACAGCTCGACCATCACCTCGATCGCCAACGACTACAGCTACAACGAAGTCTTCTCCAAGCAGATCCGCGCGCTCGGCCAACCCGGCGATGTCCTGCTGGCGATTTCCACCAGCGGCAACTCCGCCAACATTATTCAGGCAATCCAGGCCGCACATGATCGCGAAATGGTTGTCGTAGCCTTGACGGGACGTGACGGCGGCGGCATGGCTTCGCTGCTGCTGCCCGAGGACGTGGAAATCCGCGTCCCCGCCAACGTCACCGCACGTATCCAGGAAGTCCACCTGCTGGCGATCCACTGCCTGTGCGATCTGATCGACAGCCAACTGTTCGGGAGTGAAGAATGACCGTTAATCGCCTTAGCCTGCTGGCTTTGACCCTGTGCCTGGGCATCAGTGGTTGCAGCTCGGTACTGACCGCAACCCGCGACGAGCCGATCAATGACGATCGGGGCACCCGCACCTTCGGCAGCAAGATCGACGACTCACTGATCCAGACCAAGGTCGAGGTAAACGTAGCCAAGGCCGACCCGGCCCTGGAAGTGTCTTCCCATATCGTCGTGACCAGCTTCAACGGCATCGTCCTGCTGGCCGGCCAGACGCCCAGCGAAGAGCTCAAGGCCAAGGCCGAGCAAGCCGCCGCCGCGGTTCAACGGGTGAAGAAAGTGAACAACGAGCTGCAGGTCCTCCAGCCCTCCTCGTTCGCCGCCCGCAGCAACGACACCTGGTTGACCAGCAAGATCAAGGCACAGATGCTGACCGACAACACCATCCCCGGCTCGCGCATCAAGGTGGTGACCGAGAATGGCATCGTCTACCTGCTGGGCCTGGTCACACAACAGGAAGCGACCCGCGCAACCAACCTGGTGCAGGGTGTTGGCGGGGTACAGAAGATCGTCAAGCTCTTCGAGTACATCGACTGATCCGGCTCATCACTGTGGGAGCCGGCTTGCCGGCCTCATCGCTGGCAAGCCAGCTCCTACGGGGATCGCGACAGGTCGGAAATACGATGTAAAAAAGGCGCCTCGGATGAGGCGCCTTTTTTATTACTTCACTACCTTCAGGCTAGGCCGGCCGCTGGGACGCGGTGGCTCCGACCCCGACGGCGGACCGTCATCATCCGGCTCGACTTCTTCGTCCTCCTCCAGGGGCGACTCGAGATCGAACACCATGCCCTGGCCATTCTCCCGGGCATAGATCCCCAGGATGGCCCCGATGGGCACGTACAGCGTATGCGGCACACCGCCGAAACGCCCTTCGAAACTGACCGCTTCGTTATCCATGTGCAAGTGGCGCACGGCACTCGGCGAAACATTCAACACGATCTGCCCGTCACTGGCGAAACCCTGCGGCACCTGGACCGAGGGGTACTCGGAATTGACCAGTATGTGCGGGGTGCAATCGTTATCCACTATCCATTCGTACAGGGCACGAACCAAATAAGGACGACTGGAGTTCATCAAACGGCTCCTTAGCGCATATCGCGTTCGACACCAGACAGACTTGCCTGGAAAGCCTCACGCGCAAACTGGCGCTCCATATAATCGAGCAGCGGCTTGGCCGGCCGCGGCAATTCAATACCCAGAATCGGTAGACGCCAGAGTATCGGTAATAGACAGCAATCCACCAGACTTTGCTCCTCACTGAGGAAGAATGGCTTGTCGGCGAACAGCGGAGAAACCCCGGTGAGGCTCTCGCGCAATTCCTTGCGAGCCTGCACGCGTGCCGGCTCCTTGGTCCGCGAATCCAGGATCAGGTCCACCAATCCGCACCAGTCGCGCTGGATGCGGTGCATCAGCAGCCGGCTGTTGGCCCGCGCCACAGGATAAACCGGCAGCAGCGGTGGATGCGGGTAGCGCTCATCCAGATATTCCATCACCACCGTCGACTCCCACAACGCCAGGTCACGATCGACCAGGGTTGGCAGGCTGCCGTAAGGGTTCACTTCGATCAGCTTCGGCGGCTGACGACCCGCCTCGACACTGATGATCTCGGCGCTGACACCCTTCTCCGCCAGCACAATGCGCACTCGATGGGAATAGTGGTCGGCGGGGTCGGAGTAACAGGCCAACCGGTTGGTCACGCCCATGGCGGTCCTCCTCGCTTGTTGAAATTATCGGAAACGGAAAACGCGCGCGCCCAAGGGAAGCCTCCCGTAGCGGCAGGACCTGCGGTGGATGACACCGTTGCCGGCTTCATCCTGCCTGTCCCACTTGCTACATCTTCAGAGGCACCCTTGGGCGCGCACGATTGACAGCTATATTACAACGTTATCAGTGCACATC
Source organism: Pseudomonas sp. Ost2 (assembly GCF_018326065.1). Classification (NCBI taxonomy): domain Bacteria; kingdom Pseudomonadati; phylum Pseudomonadota; class Gammaproteobacteria; order Pseudomonadales; family Pseudomonadaceae; genus Pseudomonas; species Pseudomonas sp. Ost2. Next base: position 6,188,649 of record NZ_AP021904.1, read on the forward strand.
CTTCCAGTATTCGCGCTTGAGCAGATAAGCGAACACGAAGAAGAAGGCCAGGTACAGCAAGACGTAGGTACCGATGCGCTGATGCTCCAGCTTCACTGGGTTGGCCGAGTAGGCCAGGAAGGTCACCAGGTTCTTGACCTTCTCATCGAACTGCTCTTCGGTCAGGCTGCCGCTTTTCGGCACGATGGTCAGCTGATCGCACGCCTCATGGGTCAATGGCGTACCGGTCAGCGGATCATACTGCTTCTTGCCGTCCTCGACGATCTGGACCTGCTTGCAACCGACGACCTGGCGACCTTGCAGGCCCACCAGCACGTTCGGCATGCCGACATTCGGGAAGACCTTGTTGTTCACACCCCATGGACGCGCAGGATCTTCATAGAAGGACCGCAGGTAGCCATACAGCCAGTCGGTCCCACGCACCCGTGCCACCAGGGTCAGGTCGGGCGGAGCCGCACCGAACCAGGCCTTGGCATCCGCCGGCTGCATGCCGATGTTCATGTGGTCGCCGATCTTGGCGCCGGTGAACACCAGGTTCTTGAGCATCAGGTCATGGGGAATCCCCAGGTCGTCGGCAACACGCTCATAACGCTGGAACTTGGCGCTGTGGCAACCCATGCAATAGTTGGCGAAGGTCCGCGCACCGTCCTGCATGGCAGCCTTGTCGGAAACGTCGATATCGACTTTTTCCAGTTCCGGACCACCATGTTCGGCGGCAAAAGACAGTACCGGCAGCGCCGCAAGCAACAAAACAGCAAATAGTTTTTTCATCAGCCAGTCACCCTTTCCGGAACCGGTTTGGTCTTCTCGAGCCGGGTATAGAACGGCATCAGAATGAAGTAGGCGAAGTACAGGAAGGTACAGACCTGCGACAGCAACGTACGCTCGGGGGTCGGCGCCAGAACGCCCAGCACGCCCAGGATCACGAACGAAATACAGAACACCACCAGCCAGATCTTGCTCATCCAGCCCTTGTAGCGCATGGACTTGACCGGACTGCGATCGAGCCATGGCAGGACGAACAGCACGGCAATCGCGGCACCCATGGCGATCACGCCCATGAGCTTGTCGGGAATCGCCCGCAGGATCGCGTAGAACGGCGTGAAGTACCAGACAGGGGCGATATGCTCCGGCGTCTTGAAGGCGTTGGCCTGTTCGAAGTTCGGTTTTTCGAGGAAATACCCCCCATTTCCGGGAAGAAGAACACGATGGAACAGAAGATGAACAGGAACACCACCACGCCGACGATATCCTTCACGGTGTAGTACGGATGGAAGGCGATGCCGTCCAGCGGTACGCCGTTCTCGTCCTTGTGCTTCTTGATGTCGACGCCGTCGGGGTTGTTCGAACCGACTTCGTGCAGCGCCAGTACGTGCAACACCACCAGGCCGAGAATCACGATCGGCAGGGCCACCACGTGCAGGGCGAAGAAGCGGTTCAGGGTGATCCCGGAAATCAGGTAGTCACCACGGATCCACTGGGTCAGGTCGTTGCCGATGACCGGGATCGCACCGAACAGCGAGATGATCACCTGGGCGCCCCAGTAGGACATCTGCCCCCACGGCAGCAGGTAGCCCATGAAGGCCTCGGCCATCAGCGCCAGGTAGATCAGCATGCCGAACAGCCACACCAGCTCGCGCGGCTTCTGGTACGAACCGTAGAGCAGGCCACGGAACATGTGCAGGTAGACCACGATAAAGAACGCCGAAGCGCCTGTGGAGTGCAGCAGGCGCAGGATCGAGCCGTACTCGACGTCACGCATGATGTATTCGACGGAGGCGAACGCCTCTTCCGCCGAAGGGGTGTAGCTCATGGTCAGCCAGACACCGGTGACGATCTGGTTGACCAGGACGAGCAGGGCCAGGGAGCCGAAGAAGTAGAAGAAGTTGAAGTTTTTCGGCGCGTAATACTTGCTGAGATGGTCTTCCCACATCTTGGTCGCGGGGAAGCGGGCATCCACCCAATCCATGAACTTGCTCATTGAGCGTTCTCCTTGTCGACGCCGATGACGATAAGTTCGTCGGTCTCATAGGAATGCGGCGGAACCGGGAGGTTCAAGGGCGCGGGCTGGGACTTGTAGACGCGCCCCGCCAGATCGTAGTGGGAGCCGTGGCAAGGGCAGAAATAGCCCCCTACCCACTTGGGCCCCAGATCGGCAGGTGCCACTTCCGGACGGAATGTCGGCGAACAACCCAGGTGCGTACAGATACCGATCAGCAGGAGGATTTCCGGCTTGATCGAACGCGTCTCTGGATCAACGTAGGTTGGTTGTGTCGAGTTCTTGGACTGGGGATCGGAAAGTTGATCTTCGATCTTCTTCAGATTACCCATGATTTCCGGGGTGCGGCGAACGATGAATACCGGCTGGCCACGCCATTCAGCAATCATCTGCTGTCCTGGCTCGATCTTGCTGACATTCACTTTCACCGGTGCGCCTGCGGCTTTCGCCTTGGCACTGGGAAACCATGACCCCACGAACGGGACCGCAGCCCCCACCGCTCCTGCAGCCCCTACCACGGACGTGGCTGCTACGAGGAAGCGACGTCGGCCTGCATTCACGCCGTCATTGCTCATTCAGTCCTCTCCCATCAGCTTTGTGGCCTGTTAAATCAGGCGTCTACTAAGTAAAAACTTTGTACTTATAAAAATTTTGCCGAATGGTAATGAAAAGCCCCACCCCTGACAAGGTAATTACCGGGCCCACACTGCCCCAAGCCTTGTAGTATAGGGGGTCTACGGATGTGGCAAGTTGTCACAGCAAATATTTCGCCCATAAAAAAAGCCCGGTTCCACAAGGGAACCGGGCTTTTTCTGAAGCCGAGAGCGAATTAACGCTTCGAGTACTGCGGACGCTTACGCGCTTTACGCAGACCGACTTTCTTACGCTCAACTTCACGGGCATCGCGAGTTACGAAGCCGGCTTTACGCAGTGCACCGCGCAGAGTCTCGTCGTAGTCCATCAGGGCACGAGTGATACCGTGGCGGATTGCGCCAGCCTGACCACTCACACCACCACCGATGACGGTGACGTAGATGTCGAATTTCTCGACGGTCTCGGTCAGTTCCAGCGGCTGGCGAACTACCATGCGGGCAGTTTCGCGACCGAAGAAGGTGTCCAGGGTGCGGTTGTTGATGGAGATGTTACCAGTACCCGGACGCAGGAAGACGCGCGCAGTTGCGGTCTTGCGACGGCCAGTACCGTAATTTTGAGTCGCCGACATATTGAACTACTCCGTTAAATCTTCAGTTCTTGAGGCTGCTGAGCGGTATGAGGGTGCACAGCGCCCGCATAGACTTTCAGCTTACGGTACATGTCGCGACCCAGCGGATTCTTGGGCAGCATGCCCTTGACCGCGGTCTCGATCACGCGCTCTGGCGCCTTGGCGATCAGCTTTTCGAAGTTGATCGACTTGATGCCGCCCGGGAAACCGGAGTGGGAGTAGTACATTTTATCGGTGGTTTTGGCACCGGTAACACGAACTTGCTCAGCATTGATGACAACGATGTAGTCACCGGTGTCGACGTGCGGAGTGTATTCGGCTTTGTGCTTGCCACGCAGGCGGCTCGCGATTTCGGTGGCCAGACGACCCAGGGTCTGACCAGCAGCGTCGACGATAAACCAGTCGCGCTTAACTGTTTCCGGTTTAGCAGTAAAAGTTTTCATTCTTTATAGCCTCAGGGGCCGCCTGTAAATAAGACGGCGGATCTTACTGAATAGTGCGTACTTTGACAAGGTCAAAGGCAGCCGGATACAGACGCTTTCGGGGGCTCGGGTCGGCGCGTCCGTTCAACGGCAAGATTCTTTGGCGGCGGCGCATCACTTCCACTGCATAAAGAGGTGCGTAATTATGCAGATTGCGAAAAAAATTTCAACCTGCTTTTATGGTCGTTTTCCCACAGGAGCAGCCAATGGAATACCGTCAGCTAGGCCGGACCGATCTGAACGTGAGTGCAATTTGCCTGGGGACCATGACCTGGGGCGAGCAGAACACCGAGTCCGAGGCCTTTGCCCAGATCGAGCGCGCCAAGGCCGCCGGCATCAACTTCATGGACACCGCCGAGATGTACCCGGTGCCGCCCAAGGCTGAAACCTACGCCAGCACCGAACGCATGATCGGCAACTGGTTCAGGCAGCGCGGCGATCGCGCCGACTGGATCCTGGCGAGCAAGATCGCCGGTCCGGGCAACGGCATCGGCTACATCCGCGACGGCAGCCTCAAGCACAACCGCCAGCATATCGTCCAGGCCCTCGATGCCAGCCTCAAGCGCTTGCAGACCGACTGGATCGACCTGTACCAGTTGCACTGGCCGGAGCGCAGCACCAACTTCTTCGGGCAACTGGGCTACAAGCACAAGGCCGACGAGGACTTCACGCCGATCGAGGAAACCCTCGAAGCGCTGGACGAGCAGGTCAGGGCCGGCAAGATCCGCCATATCGGCCTGTCCAACGAAACGCCATGGGGCACCATGAAGTTCCTGCTCGAAGCCGAACGTCGCGGCTGGCCGCGGGCGGTGTCGATCCAGAACCCCTACAACCTGCTCAACCGCAGCTTCGAAGTCGGCCTGGCGGAAGTCGCCCTGCGCGAACAGTGCGGCCTGCTGGCCTATTCGCCGATGGCGTTCGGCTTCCTGTCGGGCAAGTACGAAGGCGGCGCGCGCCCGGACAAGGCTCGCCTGAGCCTGTACAGCCGCTTCAGCCGTTATTTCAACCCGCAGTCGGAAGCCGCGTGCAGCCGTTATGTCGCCCTGGCCCGTGAACACGGCCTGGACCCGGCGCAAATGGCCCTGGCGTTCGTGACCCGGCAACCATTCGTGACCAGCAACATCATCGGCGCGACCACGCTCGAACAGCTGGACAGCAACATCGCCAGCGCCGAGCTGAAACTGTCCGAGGAAGTGCTGGCCGGGATCGAGGCGATCCACAAGGATCATCCGAACCCCGCGCCGTAAGCGACCGCCCGTGCCGCTCGGGGCAGGCCCCCTCCCACCGATGCCAGATGACTGTGGGAGGGGGCTTGCCCCCGAAGCGCCTGTCGCTCTCAAGGACCTCTTCGCGAGCAAGCTCGCTCCTACAGGGATTGCGCCCTCCACCTGTCACAGCGAACGGGCAATGATCTCCTTCATGATCTCGTTGGTCCCCGCATAGATCCGCTGCACCCGCGCGTCCGCCCAGGCCCGGGCCACCGGATATTCCCACATGAAGCCGTAGCCGCCATGCAACTGCACGCATTCGTCGAGCACCTTGCATTGCAGGTCCGTGCCCCAGTACTTGGCCATGGCCGCCGTCGGCACATCGAGCTTGCCTTGCAGATGCAGCTCCAGGCAGCGGTCGACGAATACCCGGCCGATCTGGATCTCGGTGGCCATTTCCGCCAGCTTGAAGCGGGTGTTCTGGAAATCCGCGATGGACTTGCCGAAGGCCTTGCGCTCGCGGGTGTATTCCAATGTCCACTGCAACGCCGCCTCGGCCGACGCCAGGCCACCCACGGCCACCGTCAGGCGCTCCTGTGGCAACTCCTGCATCAGGTAGGCAAAGCCCATGCCGGCCTGGCCCAGCAGGTTCTCTTTCGGCACCCGGACATCCTGGAAAAACAGCTCCGAGGTGTCCTGGGCCTTCATCCCGACCTTCTCCAGACGCTTGCCCTTGGCGAAGCCCGGTGTATCGGCCTCCACCAGAAACAGACTGGTGCCCTTGGCCCCTGCCTTCGGATCGGTCTTGGCGACCACGATCACCAGGTCGGCGAGAAAGCCGTTGGTAATAAAGGTCTTCGAACCATTGAGGACGTATTCGTCGCCATCCAGCACCGCCGTGGTCTTCACCCCCTGCAGGTCGGAACCGGCACCCGGCTCGGTCATCGCAATGGCCGTGACCATCTCGCCGCTGACCAGTCGCGGCAGGTACTTGAGCTTCAGCGCTTCACTGCCGTAATGCAGGATGTAGGGCGCGACAATATCCGAGTGCAGCGAGAAACCGATCCCGCTCAAACCCAGGCGGCTGATCTCCTCGATCACCACCGCGCTGTAGAGAAAGTCCGCCGCCATGCCGCCGTAGGCTTCCGGCAGATGGGAACAGAGCATCCCCGCCTCCCCCGCCTTGTTCCACAGCTCACGGTCGATGTACCCGCGTTTCTCCCACTGAGCATGGAAAGGCTGCGCCTCCTGCTCGAGAAACTTGCGCACGCTGCTGCGAAAAAGCTCGTGCTCGGAACTGAACAGGGTTCTGGGAATCATGCGGGTACCTTGCAAACACGTGGAAGCCGGGATTGGCCCGTTGAGCCTATGCCAGTGTTTTACCTTGAACCACTGGACACATACGACAAAAAATAAGACGATCCAGCCGTCTGTTGACCACTTTCCCCTATAAGAACTTTCCACTAATAAGAATAATGGAATTATGGCTAATCCACTCTCGACGCCCTTGCGGCGCGTCAGCATCCTGGCTATCGATCGGGTATTCGCCTCGACCCTCATGCAGGCCAAGGATTTTTTCCATCTCGCCAGCCTGCGCTACGGCAAGCAGCTGGGCCAGGGCCTCACCCCGGTCTTCGAGACACGCCTGGTCAGCCCCGACGGCCAGTCCGTGCGCAGCTTCAGCGACGTCATCCTGCCCGTGGACGGCGGCCTGGAAAACGCCGATGTGATCGTTCTGCCGGCCTTCTGGGACGACTTCGACACACTCTGCCAGCGCTACCCGCAGGTCCTGCCCTGGCTACGTGAGCAACACGCCCGCGGCGCCGTGCTCTGCGGCGAAGCCACCGGTGTCTTCTGGCTCGCCGAAGCCGGCCTGCTCGACGGCAAGGAAGCCACCACCTACTGGCGGTTCTTCAACGCCTTCAGCGAACGTTTTCCCAACGTCTACCTGAACCAGGACAAGCACCTGACCGACGCCGACAACCTGTACTGCGCCGGCGGCACCACCTCGGCCTGCGATCTCTACATCTACCTGATCGAGCGCTTCTGCGGGGCCAACGTCGCCCAGGCCGTGGCCCGCGACATCCTTTATGAAGTGCAGCGCAGCTACGCGCCGGGACGCATCGGCTTCGGCGGCCAGAAGCTGCACCAGGACGTGATCATCCTGCAGATCCAGCAATGGCTGGAGGAGCACTTCGCCGACAAGTTCCGCTTCGAGGATGTCGCCCGCGAACACGGCATGAGCATCCGCAACTTCATGCGCCGCTTCCAGACCGCTACCGGTGACAAGCCATTGCACTATCTGCAGCGCTTGCGCATCGAGACGGCCAAGGGCCTGCTATCCGGCACCCGCAAGAGCATCAAGACCATCAGCTACGAAGTCGGCTACGACGACGCCAGCTTCTTTGCCCGGCTGTTCCGCCAGCACACGGAGCTGTCACCGAACCAGTACCGGCAACAGTTCCAGCAGGCAGCCTGAAGCCGGACGCCGGCCCGAGGGCAACGGCGTCCCGTGGTTTCGTCGGGAACAGGAAGGTTCTGCTCAGACGTGGCGCCGGCAGGCGCCACGAACACGGTCTTACGGCTTGTGCGCCCGCGAGAGGAACTCGTGGGACTGCATTTCCAGCAGGCGGCTGAGGGTCCGCTGGAATTCGAAGTTCAGGCGACCACCGGTGTACAGGTCCTTGAGCTCGACTTCCGCGGAGATGATCAGCTTGACGTTGCGGTCGTAGAACTCGTCGACCATGTTGATAAAGCGCCGGGCGATATCGTCGGTGGTGACGCTCATCTGCTCGACACCGCTGAGCAACACGGCATGGAAGATCTTGCCCAGCTCGATGTAGTCGTTCTGGCTGCGCGGGCCGTCGCACAGCTCGCGGAAGTCGAACCAGGCCACATCGTCACAGGTACGGATCGCCCGGATCTCGCGATTCTCGATCATCAGCACATCGTTCTCGACCGCCTGGGTGCACTCCGGCGTCAAGGCACGGAAGCTTTTACGCAGGCTCTCGTGAGCGGCTTCGTTGAGCGGGAAGTGGAACAGTTCGGCCTGCTCCAGATGACGCAGGCGATAGTCGACGCCACTGTCGACGTTGACGATCTCGGTGTTCTGCTTGATCAGCGCAATCGCCGGGAGGAAACGCGCGCGCTGCAGGCCGTCCTTGTACAGGCCGTCCGGCACGATGTTCGAGGTCGCCACCAGGGTCACGCCGTTCTTGAACAACTCTTCCATCAAGGTGCCGAGAATCATCGCATCGGTGATATCGGAGACGAAGAACTCGTCGAAACAGATGACCCGGGTCTCGGCGGCAAAACGCTTGGCGATGAGCGTCAGCGGGTTTTTCTCACCGTGCAGGGTCTTCATTTCCTCGTGCACCCGCTTCATGAAGCGGTGGAAGTGCGTGCGGGTCTTTTCCTTGAACGGCAACGCTTCGAAGAAGGTATCGACCAGGTAGGTCTTGCCACGGCCGACGCCGCCCCAGAAATACAGGCCCTTGACCGGTGCCTGGTCTTTCTTGCCGAACAGTTTGCCGAGCAGGCCCGGCTTGTTCTGCGAAGCCGTGACCAGATCGTCGTACAGGCGCTGCAAATGGCGCACTGCCGTTTCCTGGGCCGCGTCGTGAAAGAACTCGGGGCGTTTCAGATCAGCTTGATATCGTTCTAGGGGCGTCATAATTTCGTTAGCAAGGTAACAAAAACGGGCGGTCACTTTAGCGACGGCCCGTGGGAATGGCAATCGGCCCTTGGTCGGGCCGACGTTCGATTAGTCCTGAACCGGGGTCAGGGCAACCCGCAAAGCCTCGATGGCCGCATCACGGGCCGCTTCGTCGGCGAAGATCGGGCTGTCCGCCACGCACTCGCCTTCCAGCCACACGCTGAAGCTATTGGCCTCGGTGCGGATATCCAGTGCCTGGCCCGATTGCAATTGCTTGGTCACCCCACCCGCCGTCTTGCCGTCGGCAAAGTTGCACGACAGCAACAACTGCTCGCCATCGGCCGCCAGCAGACGGAAACGGAAACTGTCGTCTTCCCGGAAGCTGACAAAACGCGCGGCCTTGGCGGCTTTCTTCTTGCCGGTCTCGGCGACCTGCACCTGGTTGACGAAGGACCGCAGGCCGACCGCCTCGCGCAACTGGGCGAGGAACGGCGTGGCAACACTACGGGCTTTCTTCGCGCCGGCCTGGAGGATGTCTTCCAGGTCCGATGGGCGGGAAATCAGTTCGTGGTAACGCTCGCGCTTCTCGCTCAACTCGCCGTCGAGCAACTGGAACAGGCGGTTCTTCGCCTCGCCCCAACCCAGGCCGCCCAGCAGCTCATGGCGGAACTCGTCGGCTTGCGCGGCGGTGGAGAACGCCTGGAACAGGGTGAACAGGTGCGAGTTGTCCGGGTCCTTGGCTTCGCCCGGCGCGCGGGAGTCGGTGACGATCCGCGAGATCGCGTCCTTCATGTCCTTGGCGCTGGTGAACAACGGGATGGTGTTGTCATAGCTCTTGGACATTTTCCGGCCGTCGAGGCCCGGCAGCGTGGCGACGCTTTCTTCGATCAGCGCTTCGGGCATGGCAAAGAACTCCTTGCCCTGGCCGAACAGGTGGTTGAAGCGCTGGCCGATATCCCGGGCCATTTCCACGTGCTGGATCTGGTCGCGGCCGACCGGCACCTTGTGCGCGTTGAACATCAGGATGTCCGCCGCCATCAGCACCGGGTAGCTGTAGAGACCCATGGTGATGCCGGCGTCCGGGTCTTCACCCGACTCGACGTTCTTGTCCACCGAGGCCTTGTAGGCGTGGGCACGGTTGAGCAGGCCCTTGGCCGCGACACAGGTGAGCAACCAGGTCAGCTCGGGGATTTCCGGGATGTCCGACTGACGATAGAAAGTCACGCGCTCCACATCCAGGCCACCGGCCAGCCAGGTCGCGGCGATTTCCAGGCGCGAGCGCTGGATGCGCAACGGGTCATCGCACTTGATCAGCGCGTGATAGTCGGCCAGGAAGTAGAAGGAATCGGCATTGCTGTCACGGCTGGCAAGGATCGCCGGGCGGATGGCGCCAGCGTAGTTGCCCAGGTGCGGGGTGCCCGTGGTGGTGATGCCGGTGAGGATACGTGTACGAGTCGTCATGGGTAATCGCTTAGTCAGACTGCTGTCAATTCAGGAGGCGCGGCAGGATCAGATCCTTCAGATCGGTCAACTTGCCATGAAAAAAGTGTCCGCATTCTGCCACTTTCAGCAGCTCATGGGGACGCTCAAGGGCATCGGACCAGTCGTAGACCAGTTGTGGATCGATCACTTCGTCGGTTTCCGGCTGGATCAGGGTCAGCGGGCAGCCTTCCGGCAAGCGGTCCACGGCACGCAGGCGCATCACCGCGGCAGCCACCAGGAACAGGTGCTTGAGCGTCTGACCACGGGCTTCCAGGCGGCCGCCGAGGGTGGCCGCGACAAAGCCGCCGAAGGAGAACCCGAACAGCGTCAGCGGCAGTTCCGGGTGTTTCTCCAGCAACCATTGCGCGACGGCTTCGGCATCATCGACTTCACCGGTGCCCATGTCATGGCTCCCGGCACTGGCGCCGACACCCCGATAGTTGAAACGCAGGGTGATCAATCCGGCATCGCGGGCGGTGCGCTGCAGGGTCGAAACGACTTTATTGAGCATGGTCCCGCCCTGCACCGGGTTGGGGTGGCAGATCAGCGCCAGCCCGCGGGGCTCGGGGGTATCCAGGTACAAGGCTTCCAGTTGGCCGACCGGGCCATCGATGAACAAAGGGGTTTCGCGCATAAGCAAGGAATGAACTCCGTGACCTCTCAAGGGGTCGACTCGTCTAGCTAAAAGTCTCTGCCTGACATCATTGCGACCTTAAGATCGCGGTATACAGCGCAGGTCCGAGCCGTTAACGTAAAGCAAAGCCGTTTATAGAGGAAGGACTCGTGGAACACTCGCTCTTAGTTTGGTTGTTGCCGACTCTTGCCCTGGTTGCCGGTGTCGCCATTGGTTTCCTGGTCGCCCGTCTGGTGCCGAGTGCTGCGCCCAGCAGCACACAGCGTCAGCTGGACGATATCCAGGAACGTTTCGACAGTTACCAGAACGAGGTGGTCACCCACTTCAACAGCACCGCGGCACTGGTCAAGAAACTCACCCAGAGCTACCAGGAAGTGCAAGACCACCTCGCCGAGGGTGCCAACCGCCTGGCCCTGGACGAGCAGACTCGCCAACGCCTGCTCGCCGCCCTGCACGCCGATGCTGCACAGACACCACGGGAACGCCTGACACCGCCTCGCGGCAACCAGGAACCGCCGCGCGACTATGCCCCGAAAGCGCCGAACGCCCCCGGCATGCTCGACGAGCATTACGGCCTGAAGAAGTAACCCGGCTTCAAGCGCCACAAAAAAGCCCGCCCGATCATTGATCGGGCGGGCTTTTTTTACACCCTGAATTCAGTCAGGTGTCATGGGTACTGCTGGACCGGCTGGCCGTACTGCTGACCCTGCTGGTACTGCGGCTGGCCCTGTTGCTGATACTGACCTTGTGGCTGCTGACCTTGCTGGCCGTAATTCTGGCCAGGAATGGCCCGCAGGTTGACTTCCACGCGGCGGTTCTGCGCGCGGCCGTTGACATCGGCGTTGCTCGCAACCGGATTATCCGGACCGGCACCACGGGCCGACAGGTTGGCCCCGCTCACGCCCTGGGAGGTCAGGTAGTTGGCAACGCTCTGGGCGCGGCGCTGGGACAGGTCCATGTTCAGCTGGCGGCTGCCGGTGCTGTCGGTGTAGCCGACGATCTCGATCTGGTTCTGGTTGAACTCCTTGAGGGAGTTGGCCAGGTTGTTCAACGGCTGATAGAAGCTGCTGGCGATCGCATCGGAGTTGGTCGCGAACGTGATGTTGCCAGGCATGATCAGCTTGATCTGATCGCCCTGGCGCTGCACCTGCACGCCGGTGTTGGCCATGCTCGCACGCAGCTTGGCTTCCTGCTTGTCGGCGTAGTAGCCATAGCCGGCGGCACCCGCGCCACCGACCAGGGCCCCGATCAGCGCACCCTTGCCACGGTTGTTGTGATCGATGGCGGCGCCCGCGACGGCACCGGCCAAGGCTCCAAGCCCGCCGTACTTGGCAGTTTTACTCATACCCGAGGAGCCTTGCTCCGCCTGTCCCTGGTTGTCATACGGGTTTTGCGATGCACAGCCGGACAGCATGGCAACGGCGGTAGCGACGATAATCAAACGACGCGAGGTGAACATGGATCTAGCTCCTACTCATTTGGGGTGCAAAGGCCGTTGGCGATAGACCGTTGCTGGCGTTGGAACACGACAGACGGTAAAAATTCCATGAAACCTGTCAGGCGCGAACAAACGGATTTTCACGCATCTCGTCACCCAACCGGGTATCGGGACCATGTCCGGTCACCACCGTCGCCTCCTCGTCCAGCGTATACAGGCGCTGCTTGATCGAACGCACGATGGTCGCCTGGTCACCACCCCACAGGTCCGTGCGCCCGACACCACGACGGAACAGGGTGTCGCCGGCAATCAACAGTCTAGCCTCGGAAAACCAGAAGCTCATGGAACCGGGCGTATGTCCCGGCGTATGCAGGGCCACGCCACAGCCACAGGCCAGTTCCTCGTCATCGGCCAGCCATCGGTCCGGCGACGGCACCGGCGTGTAGGGCACGCCGAACAGGCTGCATTGCATCTCCAGGTTGTCCCAGAGGAACTGGTCGTCCTTGTGCAGGTGCAGGGTGGCGCCGGTCTTCTCCTTCAGTTGTCCGGAGGCCAGGAAATGATCCAGGTGCGCATGGGTGTGGATGATGCTGACGACCTTCAGGCCCAGGGCCTCGAGCCGGGCCAGGATCAATTCGTGATTGCCCCCCGGATCGACGACGATGGCCTTTTTCGTGATCGGGTCGCCGATGATCGTGCAGTTGCATTGCAACGGGCCGACAGGGAAGGTTTCGCGGATCAGCGCGGGTTTTGCGAGGTCCATGAGGAGTTCCTGCAATAAGCGGGTCAGGCAATAAAAAACCCCTGAGCGGTCCAGGCGCCGAAGCATCCGGACCGACAAGGGCCGCATCGCGAAAAGTATAAGGGCCGCTCCCGGCCCCATCAAGAAAACGGCCCGGCCGCCACGTCCCGGGACGCGTCGCCACGCCCTCCCGCGCCAAATGCCGCCTGCAACTGCTCGACACTGCGCGTCAGCAGTTCCTTGAGTTCGGGCAGCCATTGCGGATCGCCCAGCACCCGGGCAACGGCAGCCGCATCGCCATACAACAGCTCGCGCTCCAGGGCACCGGCACGCACCGACAGCGCCTGGGCCCCCATGGTCCCGGAACTGCCCTTGATCGCGTGCAACACGGCTGCCACCGCCGGCCCGTCACGGTCCTGCAGATGAGCGGGGAGCAACGCCAACTGTTTTTCCAGCTCCGTGCCAAAGCTGTACAACACGGTGCAGATCAGCTCGAAGTTGCCGCCGAAGCGGCTCATGATCGACTGACGCGGTTCGATCACCGTCTCCGTCGAAGCCTCCGGCGCCTCGCTCATCGTCAGCGGCCGGGGCGCTTCGCGTCCGGTCTGGATGCGCAAGGCCAGCACCAGTTCTTCCAGATCGATAGGCTTGCTCACATGGTCGTTCATCCCCGCCGCCAGGCAGGCTTCGCGGTCGCTGTTGGACGCGTTGGCGGTCATCGCCAGGATCGGCAACAGGGCGAACTGCGGGTGCCGGCGGATGTGTCGCGTGGCCTCCATGCCATCGATATCCGGCATCTGGATATCCATCAGCACCGCATCGAACGGCGTCGAGGCCGAGAGGACCATGCTCACCCCCTCCAGCCCGCCTTCCGCCAGGCTGACCTGGGCCCCCTCGCCTCTCAGCAGCTCATCGGCGACCTGGCGATTGAGGGCGTTGTCCTCCACCACCAGCAGGCGCATGTCGGCCAGGCGCCGGGAGCGGGCTACCGGCAAGTCCTGCACAGGCGGTTCACTCACGCTGAAGGCACGCTGGACCGCATCGGCCAACTGCCGGGGCGTCACCGGCTTGGTGAGGAAGCCCACGAAGGGGGCATCGCCCTCATGGTGCACATCCGCCAGGACTTCACGCCCATAGGCGGTGATCATGATCACCATCGGCGGCGGCACGGCCTGCTCCTGCAGACTGATCAGCCGGGCGGCGCTGAGGCCGTCCATGTCCGGCATGCGCCAGTCCATCAGCACCACGTCGTAGGGTTCGCCGCGCAGTTGCGCCTTGCGCACGCCTTCGACCGCCAGTGTGCCGCCACTCACCGTGTCCGCCGTCCAGCCCAGGGAGCGCACGGTACGCAGCAACAGTTCACAGGCCATCGAGTTGTCGTCGGCCACCAGCAGGCGCATCGCCGAATCGACACCGGGGCACGACAACCGCAGCGGTTCCTCACGGGCCACCTCCAGGCTGATATCGAACCAGAACCGGCTGCCGACGCCCACTTCACTCTCGACCTGCAACTCGCCGCCCATCAGGCCTACCAGCCGCTTGCAGATCACCAGGCCCAGCCCGGTGCCGCCGAACCGGCGGGTGGTCGAGGCTTCGGCCTGGGTGAAACCGTCGAAGATGCGCTGCAGCTGCTCGGTGCTGATCCCGATGCCGGTATCGCACACTTCGATCCGCAACTTCACCATGTCCTCGAACCGTTTCAGTTGCCGGACACTGACCACCACCTGCCCCTGCTGGGTGAACTTCAGGGCATTGCCCGCCAGGTTGATCAACACTTGTTGCAGGCGCAGGCTGTCGCCCACCAGACTGCCGGGCAGGTCGGAATCGAGGTCGAACATGACCTCGACCTCCTTGCTGCCCTGGTTGCCCGCCAAGACCACCGCCAGGTCGCGCATCAGCGGTTCGAGTTCGAAATGATGCGGATCCAGGCGCAGTTTGCCGGCCTCGATCTTCGAGTAGTCGAGGATATCGTTGAGCAGGCCCAGCAATGACTTGGCCGCCGTCTGGGCCTTGACCACGTAGTCACGCTGACGGGCATTGAGGTCAGTGTGCTGCACCAGTTGCAGCATCCCCAGCACCGCGTTCATCGGTGTGCGGATCTCATGGCTCATATTCGCCAGGAAGAACGACTTGGCCGCACTGGCGCTGTCGGCCCGGTCCTTGGCCCGCAGCAGGTGCGACTCCAGCTCGCGCTGGGTGGTGATATCCCGGTTGATACCAGTGACCCGCAACGCCCGCCCCTGTTCATCACGCTCGATCTGCGCACCGGCCTGGATAAAGCGTATGCGACCGTCAGGCCCCTGCAGCCGGAAGATCGGGTCATAGACCCGTTCCCCGGCCACCGCCGCCGCCAACTGCGCGGCCACGGCCTCGACGTCCGCCGGATGGACCCGCTCGTACCAGTGGGCATAGTTCAGCCCGTTGTCACGCAAGCTCGTCGGCTGGCTGTAGAACTCGAACATGCGGTCGTTCCACTGCAGCGTGTTGTCCGCCAGCGTCCAGGTCCAGATACCCAGTTCGGCGACATCGGCGGCCATCAGCAACTGGTCGCGAATCACCCGGGTCGCCTGCAGGCTCAGTTCCAACTGGTGCTCGGCCGCCTTGCGCTGGGTGATATCGACAGCGATGCCCAGGTAGCCGGTCAGTTGCCCCTCGTCGTCGCGCAGGGAAGTCACCACCAGGGTCACCGGGACATGGGAGCCATCCTTGCGCACATAGGTCCACTCGCGGGTTTCCGAGTGTTCGAATTCCGGCTTGTGGGCAAAGACCCTGAAACCTTCGATGACCTGCGCATACTCCACACTGAGCTCGGCCCCACGGTCGATCACTTCCTGGGCCACGTGAAGAATCGCCGGGGTGGTCTTGCCCAGCACTTCCTCGGCGCGATAGCCGAGCATGTGCTCGGCACCTTCGTTGAATACACTGATCACTCCGTCCAGGTCGGTGGCGATGATCGACACCTCGGAGGCCGAACGCAGCACGCTGCTGAACAGCAGGTTGATCCGCCGCAACTCCGCGGTCCGCGTCGCCACCTGCTCTTCCAGGCTGGAGTTGAGTTCGAGAATCCGCGCCTCGGCGGCCTTCTGCGCGGTGATATCGCGCAGGATCTTCGAGACACCGCTCACCCGGCCAGCGGCATCGCAGATAGGCGAAACATTCACCGAGACATTGACGCGACGATCGTCCTTGCAGCGCCGCAGGGTATCGAAGTTGGTGATCGTCTCGCCCCGGGCGATACGCGCCAGGATCTCGACCTCTTCCGAAGCCAGTTCGGACGGTACGATCAGTTCCACCAGCGGCCGCCCCACCGCCTCCGCGGCGGTATACCCCAACAGCGTCTGCGCACCGCGGTTCCAGCTGGTCACCACGCCCTGCAGGGTCGTACCGATGATCGCGTCGGCCGAACTCTCGACGATCGAGGCCAGGCGCCCCTGTTCGGCGATCACCTGCAGGCGGCGCTGGGAACTGACCCCGGCAATGGCGGCCAGCGCCGCCACCAGCAGGGTTGCCAGCACGCCGAGGGCAAACACCATCGTCGGCGATAGCAGATGCAGGCGCTGCACGAACAGAGGCAGGGCCTCCAGTTCGATCTGCCAGCGCCGCCCATAGACCTCCCGCTCCACGGTGTGGGTAAGCAGCCCGGTCGGCTGCACGTCCGCCTCGTGAAGCGTCTGGTAGAACTGCACCGCCGGCCCTGGCCCGGTGATGTCCCTGAGCCGCAGGTTCACCGCCTCGCTTTCCGGGATCAGACCGGCCAGGACGCTCTCGATCAGCAACGGCGCATAGCTCCAGCCGACAAGCGCGGCCGCCCTCTCGGCCTCGTTTTGCGGCACGACACCACTTTTATAGATCGGCAGCAGGATCAGGAAGGATTGTTGTGGCTTGCCCACTGCCTGTACCAGGGTGATCGGCGAGGTGAGGCGCACCTCCCCGGTCCGCGCGGCCATCCGCGCCGCCTCGGCCCGGTCAGGCTGCGAGGCGATATCCAGGCCGAACGCCGGTGCCTGCCCGCTGCCGGGTTCCAGGTACTGGATGACATACAGGTCGCCCTCGTGTGGCGCGAACTGACGAATGCTGAAATCCGGGGCGCCGTCGGCACGGGCGCGTCGCAGGAATTCATCGAGGTCCTGCACCCGCACCAGGCGGATAAAACCGAATCCGCGGGCACCGGGAAACTCCCGCGGCACGTCGCGCATCAGGCTGTAGCGATGGAACGTCTCGCGGGTAATGCCGTCCTCGCCGGCGGTGACAACCGCGCCGCGGGTGCCGCGCAGGCCGTACTGGTACAACTGCAGCCGGCTGGCCACCGACTGCACCGCGCTTTCGGCGGCGGCACCGAGGGCCTCGCGGGTGCGCTGCTCGTTACTGTGCTGCAGGATCAGGCAGCCCACGATAGTCGCCACCAGCCCGAGGGCCAGGAGCAACACGACACGTCCATTCAGGGCATACAGGCTGGCTCGTTTCAACGCAGGCTCCCTTGGTGACTACGGTTATCCCGAAGGCCGGGATATCGCTGATCGACAATCGCGGCCCGTACGCTCATGGCGTTTGCGGCCAGGCGGACAACACGTCGCAGATCCGGGCAAACGGGACCGGCCGGCAGTAGAGATAGCCCTGCATGATCCGGCAACCGTGTTCCAGCAGCAGGTCAGCCTGCTCCCGGGTCTCCACGCCTTCGGCGACGAGTTCCAGGCCAAGGGCCTGCCCCAGCTTGATGATCGCCTCGACGATGGCCAGGTCGCTCTTGTCGGTGAGCATGTCGCGCACAAAGCTCTGGTCGATCTTCAGGACATCGATGGGAAAGCGCTTGAGATAGGCCAGGCTCGAATAACCCGTGCCGAAATCGTCGATCGCCACGTGCACACCCAGGGCCTTGAGTGCCACCAGGGTTTCGCGGGCGTTGTCGATATCCCGGGCCAGCACCCCCTCGGTGATCTCCAGTTCCAGCCACTGCGGCGCCAGGCCGGAGTCGAGCAGGATGCCCTTGACCATGCCGAGGAACGACTCTTCGCGAAACTGCACAACGCTGATGTTCACACTGACGCAGATCGGGTGGCCCAGTTCGTGGAGTTTGCGGGTGTCCTTGCAGGCCTGGAGCAGCACGTACTTGCCGATGGGAATGATCAGCCCGGTTTCCTCGGCCAGGGGAATGAAGTCCGCCGGCGGCACCAGGTTGCCATTGCCGTCGTGCCAGCGGATCAGCGCCTCCATGCCGACCACGCGGTGCTCGCGGGCATCGACCTTGGCCTGGTAGAAGACCTCGAACACCCCGTCTTCGATGGCCTCGCGCATATGCCGCTCAAGCAGGTGCCGGGCGCGCATGCCACTTTCGATGGCCGGGGAAAAGAACTGGTAGCAGTTACGCCCGGCCTGCTTGGCCTGGTACATCGCGGCATCGGCGTGACGGTACAGTGACTCCAGGTCGTCGCTGTCCTCCGGGAAGACCCCGATGCCGATGCTCGCGCTCAGGTCATAGCGATTGCCCTGCAGCGAAAACGGGCTGGAGATGGTGGTCAGCACCTGTTCGGCGAAATCGCCCACGGCCTCGAAACCGTCCACCTCCGACAGCAGGATGATGAACTCGTCGCCGCCCTGCCGGCTCAGCGTATCCATGCCGCGCAGGATCATCGACAGGCGCGTGGCGACATACTTGAGCATCTGGTCGCCGACCGAGTGCCCCATGGAGTCGTTGATGGCCTTGAAGTTGTCCAGGTCCAGCAACAGCATCGCCAGCCGCCCATGATTGCGCCGGGCCATTTTCAGGGCCTGCTCGGCCCGGTCCTGCAGCAGCATGCGGTTGGGCAGGCCGGTCAGGGCGTCATGATTGGCCAGGCGCTTGGCTTCGTTGCGCAGGGTGATATGGGCATTGATATGGGCCCTGGCCACCGGCAGGTTCAGGGGTTTCTGGATAAAGTCGATCCCCCCGTAGCCCAGGGCCTGGAGCTCATAGTCGGCCTGGGCATGGGAGGTGACGAAAATCACCGCGGCGTCGGACAGCTTGGGGTCGGCCTTGAGTTCCTTGCAGACCTCGAAGCCGTTCATGCCGGGCATCTCGATATCGAGCAGGACCACATCCGGGCGACACTGACGGGCCACGCGCAAGGCTTCTTCGCCGCTCGTAGCAACATACACCTGCGCCAGGTCCCGCACCGACTCGCTGAGAATGAGCGCATCCGTCTTCTGGTCATCGACGATCAAGACGACCGGAGCGGGGCTGAAGGTGATCTCGCGCATTCCTTGCTCCCAGGCAATTCCCTTGTGATTCGCGACCAAAGAGCACTGATAGGCCCCCTACCCTCAAGCCGACACAGGACATGCCGCGTACTCAAGGCACAGCAAGAAAGCTCAGGCGTGTATTGGTTATAGCGCAGACAAGGCATATAGCCACCCCTGCCGGAGGGATTCTTCACCCGTCTGCCAGCCGGACCGCAGGTGTCACGCAGACTGTCAGCGCGGCTCGCCCAGCAGCCCCAGCTCCTGCGCCCGCGCCACGGCCTGGGTACGGCGCTCCACCCCCAGCTTGCTGTTGATATGGCTGGCGTGGGTTTTCACGGTGTGCAGGGAAATAAACAGCTGGTCGCTGATTTCCTGGTTCGAGCAACCCTGGGCAATCAAGTGCAGGACGGCCAGTTCGCGGGTACTCAGATGCTCACTGTGCGGCAGGCTTTCCACCGGCTCGCGCACGGTTTGCGCCGGCAGCAGTTCCAGCAGGCTCTGGCGCAGGGGCGTATCGGGCCCCAGCAACAGTTGCTCGCGCATCCAGTCCGGATGGGCCGTGGCCAAGGCCTGGAACGGCAGCAGGGCGCCACCGGTGGTCGCTTCCACGGCACGGGCAAACAGCGAACGGGCCCGAGCCTCCCTTGACCCGGCCAACTCCAGCATCACCAGCTGGTTCCAGGCCAGCATGCTCAGCAGTTGCCCGCCGCTGGCCTGGCCCTGCTCCACCAGTTTGAGCAAGCGTTGCCGGGCCGCCTCGGGCTTGCCCTGGAGCGCCTCGAGCTGTGCCTGTTGCAACTCGATATGTGCCGGCAGTTGCGGATGGAACTCGGGGGCGGCGGCCGCCTGCTCGCCGTTGTAGGTCTGCCCCAGTCGCCCGAGCCAGGCTTCGGCCAGGTCGACCCGCCCCTGTGCCAGCCACAGCTCGCATTTCACCAGGGTGATCATCGCCAGGTAATAGATCGGCGGGACATCCCAGATATGCATCAGCCGTTCGGCTTCGGCGAGCTCGGCAAAGGCCTTGGCGAACTCGCCGTTACGGCCCTCCTGGTTGGCGATCACACAGTGCCCCACCAGGACACTGATATCGCGGCAGGCCCGCGCTTCATGCAACCCGGCCAGCAGGCGCTGGCGCCCGGCTTCAGGTTGCAGGCGCAGGTTCAGCAGATAACCTTCGTACAAGGTCAGACGTGCCCGCGCCGCATACAGGCGTTGCGCGGGCAGGCCCTCCAGGCGCTGCAAGCCCTGGCGGACTTCATCCAGCGCCCGCAGCACTTCGCCGCGCGCCTGCAGCACCCGTGCCCGATCGTAATGGGCCAACGCCTCGAACAGCGGGTTGCCGACCCGCTGGGCCAGCTCCAGCGACTCACGGTTCAGCGCCCGTGCACGCCACAGGTCACCCTCGGCAATCGCCAGGTTGGACAATGTCGACAGGCATACCAGACGCTGGCCGTAGCGCTTGTGGGGCAGGCTGAGCAAGGCTTCGCCGCAATAGGCCAGGGTCAGTTCACGGTCGCCGCGCCCCCGGGCAATGATGCCGCTCAAGGCCAGCCACTGGGCCAGCATGGATTTCTGCGCCGTGGCCGAGGGCGCCGGCAGGAAGTTGCTCAGGTGACTGGCCAGTTCCTGCGCCGCATCCAACTGGCAGGCCAGGCCCAACGCCCAGGCATACAGGACGATCAAGCGTGGCGAGCTGATCAGCAGGCTGTCGGGCAGGTCCATCTTCCAGCGCAGCAGCATGCCGACATTCTGCTCGGCCAGCAGTTGTTCTTCGGACAGGTTCTGCACCAGGTTGGCCGCCACATCCAGGTGACCGGCGCGCAACGCCTGCTCCACCGCTTCATCCAGCAGGCCCTGGGCACTGAACCAGCGGCAGGCGCGCAAATGCAGGCTGGCGGTAGGGACCAGGGTATTGGTCGCGGGACGGGTGCGCAGCAGGTCGGAAAACAGGTGGTGATAGCGAAACCAGCGGCCGTGCTCGTCCAGCGGCACCAGGAACACCTGATGGGATTGCAGGTAGTCGAGGATCTGCGCACTGTCGTGGGATTCGCGGATGGCGTCGCACAGCTCGCTGCAAAACCGCTCCTGGGGGGCGGTGTCGTAGAGGAACGCCTGGACATGCGCCGGCAGGAAGTCGATCACCTCTTCCAGCAGATAGTCGCGAATCAGCCCTTCACCGCCGTGCAGGACCTGGGGCAAGGTGTTGTCGTCAGTGGCCTGCGCCGCCGCCAGCAACCAGAAACGCAACCCGGCGACCCAGCCTTCGCTGCGCTCGATCAGGGTCTGCAGGGCTTCGCCACGCAACGAGCTGCTGTGGCGGTCGAACAGGGCCATGGATTCGCCGAGGGTCAACCGCAGGTCCTGCTCGTTCAACTCGAGCAGTTGCCGCGACAGGCGCAGGCGCGCCAGGTGCCACTCGGGGCGTTGCCGGCTGGTGACCAGCACCAGCAATCCGGCGGGCAGGTGATTGAGGAAAAACTGCAGGCAACGATCCAGCACCGGGCCCTGGGCCAGATGATAATCATCCAGCACCAGCAGCAACGGCGAGCTGGCCGACAGATGCACGGCCAGCTCGTCGAGCAGCCCATCCAGCCACTCTTCGAAGGCAAACGGCTGGTGCCGCTGGCGCATTTTCAACAGACCCAGTGCCTGGCCGCCAAGGTGCGGGAAGTACTGCTGGAGGCCATCGAGCAGGCGTTCGAGAAAACGTCCGGGATCACTGTCCCGTGAACTGAGCCCCAGCCACAGGCTCTGCCAGTGCCCGGGCAGGCTCTGGCAAAACTCCACCGCCAGCGAACTCTTGCCAAAACCGGCCGGGGCACTGACCAGCAGCAGACGACCTTCCAGCCCGGCACTCAAGCGCTCGCACAGGCGCGGCCGCAACACATAACCCTCGGGCAATGGCGGTCGGTAGAAACGTCCTTCGAGTGCAGGTATGGCAGGCCCCATGGGACCTTGCATACGGGACAGATCAGTCATGGCCGGCTCTTGTTGAACGCTGTTATCGGCGGGGCGCATCAGCGCAGACTAGCGGTAAACGTCGCCGCACTGAAGGCTTTTTATCGTAAATGTGTCGAAATGCCTTTATCCGGAAATATCTCGCCACAGTTTCCCGCCGGACAAAAAAACGCCCCGAACCGGTCGGGGCGTTTTCAGCAGAGGATGCGCCTCTGCCCTGCAACGGGTATCAGCGAACGCCGTCCTGGCGCAGGGCCGCCGGGGTGAAGTCGCTGGTGGTGGCGGTGAAGCCGAAGTCATACGCCTGCTTCTCTTCGTTCTTCATGCCCAGCGCCAGGTAGCGGCCGGACTGCAGGTCGTAGAGGGTTTCCAGGGCATACCACGGCACTTGCTTGTCGTAGTAGTTCTCGGCATGGGCCTCGGCCACGCGCCACAGTTGACCACGACCGTCGTAATGGTCGATCACCGCCGCCTGCCAGGTGTCTTCGTCGATGTAGAAGTCACGCTTGGCGTAGATGTGACGCTGGCCTTCCTTCAGGGTCGCGACCACATGCCAGACACGGCGCAGCTCGTAGCGTGCCAGGTCCTGGTTGATGTGACCGGCCTTGATGATGTCGGCGTACTTGAGTTTCGGATCGTCGAGCTTGTAGCTGTCGGAGGCGATGTACATCTCTTTCTTGCCTTCGAGCTTCCAGTCGTAGCGATCCGGCGCACCGTTGTACATATCCAGGTTGTCGGAAGTGCGCAGGCCGTCGGCGGCGGTACCCGGACCGTCATAGGAGACTTGCGGGGCACGACGCACACGACGCTGGCCGGCGTTGTAGACCCATGCCGAACGCGGCTCCTTGACCTGGTCGAGGGTTTCATGGACCAGCAGCACGCCACCGGCCAGACGCGCCGGCGCGGTCACTTTCTGCTTGAAGTAGAACAGGATATTGCCCGGGTTGGCCGGATCGTAGTCCTTCATCTTGTCGCGGAAGACGAACTGGTCCTGGAAGTACACCAGGCTGAACGAACCGTTGGCCTGCGGCGTGGCCTGGGTCACCAGGCGGGTCACGCTGCCGCCACGATAGCGGGTGATGTGGTTCCAGATCACTTCCACACCGCTTTTCGGGATCGGGAACGGCACGGCGGTCTTGAAGTTTTCCAGGCCGTTGCCGCCGCTGACCAGATTGGTCTTGGTGGCGTTTTCCTTGATGGCGGCGAACACGTCATCCGGCACGGTGGCGCCACGATGGGACGGGTAGACCGGCATCTTGAAGGTGTCCGGGTAACGCTTGAACATCGCGTATTGGCCCGGTGCCAGCTGGTTCTTGTATTGCTCGACGTTCTGCGCGGTGATGGTGAACAGCGGTTTTTCACTGGCATACGGGTCGGACAGGAAACCCTTGCTGTCCACCGTGCCAATGTTCTTCGCCATCGGCGCCCAGGCCGGAATCGTACCTGCCGCGTTACCGGCCTTTTCCGCGCCCATCGGGGTCAGGGTGGTGCCCAGCTTCGCCGCTTCATCGGCGGACACCGCCGCCATCACGCCGGTCGCCAGCAACGACAATCCGAGTACGCCGACCTGCAACAGATTCTTGGTTATCTTCATGTTCTTGTTCTTCCTGAAATTCAGCGTACTTAGAAGTTCACACCGACGCTCAGCGCCACGAAGTCACGGTCATCCACCGTGCTGTAGTCGCCACCGAAGAAGTTGGTGTACGCCAGGCTCGCGGTGTAGGTGTTCTGGTATTCGGCATCGAGGCCCAGGCTGACGGCCTTGCGGCCTTCCTCGAAGTTGCCGCCAGGGCCTGGCGAATAACCCTTCACGTCGTGGGACCAGGCCACGTTCGGCTTGAGGTTCACTCCGGCGAAGACATCCGGGTATTCCCAGATGGCCCGGGCGCGATAGCCCCAGGAGGTTGCCGTGGTGAAGCCGTCGTTGTTGCAGTTGGTATTCAGGCCGTTGCTGTTGGCCAGACCGGCACCTTGAGCGGTGGATGTGTTCAAGGCCGCACAAGCACCGTTGGGCAGCGTGCCAGGACCGAAGACGGGATCACGACCGTACCGCACGTCCGACTTGCTCTCCAGGCCGCCCACATGAGTCACACCGACTTCACCTACCAGTGTCAGGCGGTTAGCCCCCATGACCTGATCGAAGAAATGGGTAAACGTTGTCTGGAACTGGGTGATTTCCTTGCGGCGATACCCATTCAAGTCCTGACCGGGGACACCGGTGAGCAGCGAAGCATTGCCTAATACCGGGCCGCCAATAGGGCGCACGCCAGCATAAAGAATGTCGGTAGAGTTCAACTGCACCGGAGCATTGGGCCGATAGCTCAGCTCACCGCTCCACGCGGTGCCGGTGGGCAAGGTTGTGGAGAAACTCAAACCGTAAAGGCGAATGTCTTCTGGGTATTCGATGAAATATTTCGAGTTACCGGCAACGATCAGTGGTCGCAAGGCCGCCAGCGGCCCCAAAGGCACGTTGTAAACCGACTGAGGTGCGCCCGTCGCACTGAAAATCGGTGCACGGCTATGGTAGTTCATGAAATAGGCACCGAACTCGGTATCCAACGGTTCGAAATTGTAGTGAAAGGCAACACCGAATTGACCGCTGTCCCGTGCGTCACGATCACCACCACGTCGAACCAGAACACCCTCGTTATTGACGTCTACACCAAAGGCATTAAGCGTCGGAAATGCCGCAGGGTTGATAGTGGAGCGTTTGTTCAGCACGCGCAGATTGTCTTTGCAACCATCGGATACGATGTCCGGCTGCGAGAAGAACGTGCCGCAGTTATCCGTTACCGTCTGGTCCCATTCCAACTGATAGAACGCCTCGGCCGACAGGTTGTCGGTCAGGGTCTGGGACACATAGAACATGTTGACCGGGATCAGGCCTTCCTTGATCTCGGCACCCGGACGGCGGAATGCCGACACGTCGATCGGGTTGATGGAGTTGATGCCGCCACCGATAAAGGTGCTTTCACCCCAGCTCACCACCTGCTTGCCGAAACGCACGGAACCCGGCTGATCGGCGATGGAGTAGTTGTGGTACACGAAGGCGTCGAGAATCTGCCCGCCGGACGACTTGGCGCCTTCCTTGCGGTTGTCGTTGCTGACGTTCTTGAAGTCCAGGTCTTCATCCTGCAGCTTGAAGTCGTACCAGTACTTGCCGCGCACGAACACGCCGGTATCACCGTATTTCAGTTCCAGGTCATGGATGCCCTTGAAGATCTTCGAGAAAGTCTGCCCGGCCTTGAAGTTCAGGTGTCCGTCATCGGAGGTCTGCGACAGGCCCTTGCCGCCGTTGTTGGCACCGATCAGATCCTTGTTCGGATTCTGCGTCGACCAACTGGCGCCCAGGGACAGGGACGAGTCGAAACTCCCCTCGATTTCCCCGATATTGAAACTGACGCCGAATGCAGGGCCGGCGAGCGTAGAGGCGAGGCTGACGGCCAGGGGCAGCTTCGCCCGGCGCCAGAACTGGTTTACTGAGATCATCGACGCTACTCCATGTGCTTTATTGTTATGGCAGATATCCAGAAACGCCCGGGGCAAACAGCAACCATCACTCCCCACTCACCCAGGGCGGCATCGCTGTATCGCGCGCCTGCTCCGTTCCTGAAAATCCTTGAGCGGACTATAGCCAGCAGGTAGTACTGCTTGATCCCTCTAAAGTGTGATTTGCAGTCACCAACCACTCTGGAACAGCCCTTTCGCCAAGCTCGCCGATACCGGCTCGGCAAGAATGGCTGAAAAAACCGATTTAGCAAGGCAAGCGCTTGCTTGGTGGGGCTGCCACGCCCTTTCGGGCGTGGCAAGGAGGACTCAAAGAGTCGAGAGGAAGGTACTGTTGCTCGCCTGCCATTCGACGATGTCGAGACGGATGCGCTTCTTGTCGAGCTTGCCGACGCTGGTCTTGGGAATTTCAGTAACAAGGGCGATCTGGCTCGGGATCGCCCACTTGCTCAGATGGCCCTGCTCAACGAACGGCTTGAGGTGCTCCTTGAGTTCCCGGGCGCCGATCTCATGGCCCTCGCGCAGCACCAGCAGGGCAAACGGGCGCTCGCCCCATTGCGGATCGGCGATCCCCACCACTGCTACTTCGCGTACCGCCGGATGGCGGCTGACCAGGTCTTCGAGGGCCAGGGATGAGACCCACTCGCCTCCGGTCTTGATCACATCCTTGATCCGGTCGCGGATGTCGATCACCCCCATGCTGTCGAGCGTCGCGACATCGCCGGTGTGCTGCCAACCCCCGGCCCAGAGCTCCGCGCCCTTCTGCGGTTCGTTGAAATACCCCTCGCTCAGCCAGGGCGCCCGCAGCACCAGTTCACCCTGGCTTTCCCCGTCGGCCGGCAGGAAGTTGCCCTCGGCGTCCATGATCGCCGCTTCCACCAGGGGCCCCGGCACGCCGGCCTTGATCCGGTAGGTGGTGCGTTCGTCCTCGGTGCCCGCCATCAACTCCTCGTTGAGGTGGGCGCAGGAGACCAGCGGGCCGGTTTCCGACATGCCGTAGGCCGCGGTCAACTGGATGCCGCGAGCCTTGGCGGCTTCGTACAGCGTGCGGTTCAGCGCGCTGCCGCCGATCACCATCTTCCAGCCCTTGAAGTCAGTGCCCTGGGCCGCCTTGGCATTGAGCACCATCTGCAGGATGGTCGGCACGCAGTGGGAGAACGTGACCTTCTCCTTGTGCCACAGCTCCACCAGGAACTCCGGATCGTAGCGACCCGGGTAGACCTGCTTGAGCCCGAGCATGGTCGCCACATACGGCAGGCCCCAGGCATGCACGTGGAACATCGGCGTGATCGGCATGTACACGTCATTGGTGCCCAGCAGGCGCACGCTGTCGACACTGCCCATGATCGTCGCCACGCCCATGGTATGCAGCACCAGTTGCCGATGGCTGAAATACACGCCTTTCGGATTGCCGGTGGTACCGGTGGTGTAGAACGTGGTGGCGACCGAGTTCTCGTCGAAATCCTGGAAGTCGTAGACCGGGCTCGCCGCCGCCAGCAACTGCTCGTACTCGCCGACCAGGTTCGGCAGGTCGGCCGTGGTGGCGTCGGTATCGGTCAGCAGCAGGGTCTTCTCCACCGTGGTCAGGTTCCCGGCAATCGCCTGGTAGAGCCCGACGAACTCGCTGTTGACCAGCACGAAGCGGTCGACCGCGTGGTTCATGGTGTAGAGGATCTGCTCCGGCGACAGGCGCACGTTGATGGTGTGGATCACCGCACCGATCATCGGAATGGCGAACATGCATTCCAGGTAGCGATGGCTGTCCCAGTCCATCACCGCCACCGTGTCACCGGCCTTGACCCCGGCCGCCGTCAGCACGTTGGCCAGCCGGGCGACACGCTCACTGAGGGTCGGATAGCTGTAGCGCACCTTGTCGCGGTAGATGATTTCGCGGGTCTTCTCGTAACGGCTGCCGGACATCAGCAACCGCTTGATCAAGAGCGGGTATTGATACGCACCTTCGGCGGGTGGAATTACGCGGGTCTGCAACATGGACGTCCCTTTGTCTGACTGCACGGTCGTGGCTAAAGATAGGCACTCTAGAGCCGTCGCGCACGCGCTAAATCACCCAAAGGAATGATTTGCAGACAGACGTGAATGCTAGCTTTAAGCCAGCATCCACACTGAAACCGTCATATTTCAGGCGACCTGCCCGGCAGGCTGCTGGGCCGGGGTTCTTGGAAACACCAGCGCGGCGATGAAGGTCAAGGCGCCGAACCCTGCCAGGATCAGGTACAGCCCGGCAAAACCCTGGCGCGGCTCGACATAGGCGATGAGAGGAATCGCCGTGGCGCTGGCGCCGAACGACAGGCAGTAACGCAGGGCGAATACCCGTGATTGCCATTGCGGGGCCACGAAGTTGGCGACCATCGCGTCATTCACTGTTACCTGGCCGAACACCACGAACATCAACGCCGCCCCCAGGACCATCACCGCCAGGCCATCAACCTGGGCCAGGCCGAACAGCAACGGGGCCTGGCACAGGGTCAGAAGCACGAACGGCCACTTCAGGCTGACACGGTCGATCACCCGGCCGATGCTCAACTGTGCGACAGCCCCGAAGGCATAGGCCAGGCTGACGATCAGCCCCAGGGTCTGCGGCGACGCGAACAACTCATGCAGGCGCTCCTGGAACAGTTTCGGGTAAGTCATGGTGGTGGCGTTGAACACCACACCGCCCGTGGCGGTCACCAGCGCCAGCACGGTAAACACCATGACCATGGAAATCTGCTGGCCATTGGCGCCCTTGAGCTTCACATGAGGGCGCACGGGAATCGGCTCCTCACGCACCTGCAAGGCAAACAGCACGCCCAGCAGGAGCGAGATGGCCCCTGGAATGATAAACGCCGAGCGCCAGCCGAAATGCGCCACCAGCAGTCCGGTGATCAAGGCGGAAAACGCCACCCCGAGGTTGCCCCACATGCCATTGATACCGATTTCCCGGCCGCGGTTCTGCGCGTAACTGACCAGCATCGCGGTGCCCACCGGGTGATAGATCGCGGCAAACACACCGATCAGGGTCAGGCCCAGGGTCAGCATCGGGGCGGTGCTGCTCAGCCCGGTAAACACCGAGGCCGCGCCGATGCCGAAAAAGAACAGCAGCATCATGCTGCGACGACTCCAGCGATCCCCCAGCCAGCCCGCCGGTAGCGAACAGGCGCCGAAGGCAATGAAGCCGCCCAGGGACAGGCCGATCATCCCGGCGAAATCCAGGCCGAAGGTCTGGCCCATGCCGAGCACGGCCGCGGGGAAGATCAGCATGAACATGTGATCGATCACATGGGCGGCATTGATGTAGCGGATTACGTTTCTGGGTTGATTCATCACGGCACGCTTCAGGAAAGTTATCGGTGCCTTATGCTAAGTTGGCCATAAAGTGCATTTCTGCCATATAACTCATCAAACCAGACAGACTGGAAGAAGCGGACATGTTGATCAGTCACTTCCTGCACGGCCCCGTCAGCGCTCATCCCCGCGACTATGCGGACGGCGCCCACCAGGAATTGCACCGCCACGAGGAAGCACAGTTGCTGTATGCGGTATGCGGGGTGATGCGCCTGGTCACGAACCAGGGCGCCTGGGTCATTCCCCCAACCCGGGCGGTGTGGATTCCACCGCTGGTGGAGCATGAGATCTTCATGAGTGGCGAGGTGCGCATGCGCTCGCTGTTTATCGCCGCCGAGCATTCGCCGGCCAACCTGCAAGGCTGCTGCGTGCTCGCCGTCACACCGCTGTTGCGCGAACTGATCGTGCGGGCGGTACAGGGCCCGAAACAGGCGAAGAATCCGCTGATTCAGCAACTGATGCTGGAGGAACTGGCGTCACTGGAGAATCTGCCGCTGCATATCCCGATGCCGACCGACCGGCGCCTGCAACGGATCTGCCTGGCACTGCTGCAGACCCCGGATCATCCCAACACCCTGGAAGACTGGGCGCTGCAGGTCGGCGCCAGCACCCGGACCCTGGCCCGGCTGTTCCAGCAGCAGGTACAGATGAATTTCAATGCCTGGCGCCAGCAATTGCGCCTGATGGAAGCCTTGCCACGGCTGCTGGCCGGCGAAAGCGTGCAGCACGTGGCGAAGGTGTTGGGCTATGGCAGTGCCCGGGCGTTCAGTGCCATGTTCCAGCGCCTGCTCGGCGAGAGCCCGCGGGAATATGTCGTCAATCTGAACCAGTTCAGCGGGATCAATGCATCTCGGTAAAGGCCAGCTTCACGCCGATGGCGATCAGTACCGCCCCCATGGTCCGGTCGAACCAGTGGCCCATGCGGGCGAAACCGGCACGCACCCGCTGCTGGCTGAAGAGCATCGCCACCAGGCAGAACCACAGCGCGGTCGCCGCCGCCAGGTACACGCCGTAGCCGGCCTGGACCAGCAGCGGGGTATGCGGGTTGATCACCACGGTGAACAACGACAGGAAAAACAAGGTCGCCTTGGGATTCAGGCCATTGGTCACGAAGCCCGAGGTAAAGGCACCACGCGCCGTGCGCTCGCCCACCTGCAACGCCAGGTCATCCGTTGCGGGCTTGGCCGGCTTGGCGCGGATCGCCTTGAAGCCGATATACAACAGGTACGCCGCCGCCAACCATTTCAGGGCATTGAACAGCACGATCGACTGCGACACGATCAGGCCGATGCCCAGCAGCGAATAGCCCACATGCAGGAAGATCGCGGTACCGACCCCCAACGCGGTCCAGGTGCCGGCGCGACGACCGTGGGTCACGCTTTCGCGTACCACCACGGCAAAGTCCGGGCCGGGACTGGCCACCGCCAGCAGGTGGATCAGCGCAACGGTCAAGAATTCAGTCAGGTACATGGACACGTCCGTGGGCTCCTCGGTAACTAAATATGTCATCTGGTAGGCTGGCTACCTTACGCCTTCATTCGACAGCACAAAAGGTACAGTTGATGAGCCACCCTCGCCGCGCGGTATTTCTCGATCACCCTTCCCTGGACCTCGGCGATCTCGACCTCGAACCTCTGCGCGCCTGCTTCGACGAACTGCGCCTGTGCGCCCGGACCACGCCAGAGAACGTGCGGGAGCACCTGGCTGGCGCCACCGTCGCCATCAGCAACAAGATCCCGTTGAACGCCGAAACCCTGGCCGCCTGCCCCGACCTGAAGCTGATCCTGATTTCCGCCACCGGCACCAACAACGTCGACCTGGCGGCCGCCCGGGCGCGGGGTATCACCGTGAGCAACTGCCAGGGCTATGGCACGCCTTCGGTGGCCCAGCACACGCTGATGTTGCTGCTGGCCCTGGCGACCCGCCTGAGCGACTACCAGAAAGCCGTCGGTGAAGGCCGCTGGCAGCAGGCCCAACAGTTCTGCCTGCTGGATTTCCCCATCGTCGAACTGGAGGGCAAGACCCTCGGCCTGCTCGGCCACGGCGAACTGGGCGGTGCCGTGGCGCGGCTGGCCGAGGCCTTCGGCATGCGCGTGCTGCTGGGGCAGATTCCCGGTCGGCCGGCGCGGGCAGATCGTGTTCCGCTGGCCGAACTGCTACCACAGGTCGACGCCCTGACCCTGCATTGCCCCTTGAACGAACACACCCGCCACTTCATCGGTGCCGCCGAACTGAGCCAGCTCAAGCCCGGGGCATTTGTCGTCAACACCGCGCGCGGCGGACTGATCGACGAACAGGCCCTGGCCGATGCGTTGCGCAACGGTCACCTCGGTGGCGCCGCGACCGATGTACTGAGCGTCGAGCCGCCGAGTGCCGGCAATCCCCTGCTGGCCGGCGATATCCCGCGCCTGATCGTCACCCCGCACAACGCCTGGGGCAGTCGCGAAGCCAGGCAACGCATCGTCGGCCAACTCGCGGAAAATGCCCGGGGCTTCTTCAGTGGTGCAGCGCTGCGGGTCGTCAGTTGATAAACTGCCGCACTTTTTTTCAGGGAGCAGACCATGGATCCGCGCAGTGAAGTACTGCTTCGTCAGGCTGAATATTTCCAGGGCAAGCTGCTGCTGGCAGGCTTGCCCGCCGACGATCTGCTCGGGCGCCTGCCCAATGCCCACGGCTGGTGCTGGCACGCCGGCGATCAGGCGGCACTCGAGGCACGCTTCGAAGGCCGCAGCCATTTTGGCGTGAACATCCCCGAGGTCCCGTTCGACAGCGCCGTGGTGTTCCTGCCCAAGTCCAAGGACCTGACCGACTACCTGCTCAATGCCGTCGCCTCGCGCCTGCCCGGCGGCGACGTGTTCCTCGTCGGTGAGAAACGCAGCGGGATCGAAGGCGCGGCCAAACAGCTCAACCCCTTCGGCAAGCCGCGCAAGCTCGACAGCGCCCGGCACTGCCAGCTATGGCAAGTCACCGTGGGCGAGGCGCCGGCGGCCAAGCCGCTGGAAAGCCTGGCCCGGCACTACCAACTGGATCTGACCGAAGGTCCGTTGAAGGTGGTCAGCCTGCCCGGTGTCTTCAGCCATGGCCGGCTGGATCGGGGCAGCGCCCTGCTCCTCGATCACCTGGACAAACTGCCCAGCGGCCAGTTGCTGGACTTCGGTTGCGGTGCCGGCGTGCTCGGGGCGGCCGTCAAGCGGCGCTACCCGCACAACAACGTGATCATGCTCGACGTCGACGCCTTCGCCACCGCCAGCAGTCGCCTGACCCTGGCGGCCAATGGTCTGGAGGCCGAGGTACTGACGGGGGACGGAATCGACGCCGCGCCCATGGGTTTGAGTGCGATCCTGAGCAATCCACCGTTCCATGTCGGGGTCCATACCGACTACCTGGCAACGGAAAACCTGCTGCGAAAAGCAGCCAAACATCTGAAAAACGGCGGCGAACTCCGGCTTGTTGCCAATAGTTTCCTGCGCTACCAGCCACTGATCGAGGAGCATCTCGGGGCCTGTGTGACCAAGGCCGAGGGACAGGGTTTTCGAATCTACAGTGCCAGGCGCGGCTGAAAAATAAACGCTTGCGCAATGGATTTTGCCTAGGCAGAATCCGCTCCGTCCTAGGGGAGTAGTCTCCCACGAGCGCCACGCTCGTCCGGCATGCGTCAACATACTTGGTCCTCAGACCATGGCGCATGCGACCCACGGTTCGCACAGACGAACCCGGGGTTTGACAAGACCTATGACACGAACACCTTACCCGGGGCGGGAAGGCTGTACGTGTCATAGCCGTGTCGACCCGCCCCTTAGGAAAACCTGATGCTGGATTCTCTCCTCGTTCCCACCGCAATCGTTGCCTTGGCCGAAATCGGCGACAAGACGCAACTGCTCGCGCTCATCCTCGCAGCCCGTTTTCGCAAGCCCTGGCCGATCATCGCCGGCATCGTCGCCGCCACCCTCGCCAACCACGCGGCGGCAGGTGCCGTAGGCGCCTGGTTCGGCAGTTTCTTCTCGGATGCGGTACTGCACTGGATCCTCGCCGCCAGCTTCACCGCCACCGCGCTGTGGACCCTGGTACCGGACAAGATGGACGATGACGAAGCCAGTACCTCACGCAAGTTCGGCCCGTTCCTGACCACGCTGATCGCGTTCTTCCTCGCGGAAATCGGCGACAAGACCCAGATCGCCACGGTGATGCTGGCCGCGCAATATCCGGAATTGTGGCTGGTGATCATCGGTACGACCCTGGGCATGCTGATCGCCAACGTACCGGTGGTGCTGGCGGGCAACTTCGCCGCGGAGAAACTGCCGCTGACCCTGATCCGCCGCCTGGCCGCCTCGGCGTTCTTCATCCTGGCGATCGTCGCGGTGTACAAGGCCATGCAAAGCAGCGGCTGGCTCTGAGCCTCCCCGTGCCGGGAGCCTGAAAAACACCAGGTAACCCGTAGGGGCCTGGCTTGCCAGCGATAACGATGCGCGCCGCACCGACGCCATCGCCAGCAAGCCGGCTCCTACAAGGACAGGGTCCGGCTTTGATCGAACGGTATGGCGGGACTGCAAGCTCAGGACTTGCGGGCCTGCTGATACAACGGCATCACCTTCGGAATGGCCGCTTCCAGAGAAGCGATCCGACTGGTGGACGCCGGGTGGGTACTCATGAATTCCGGCGGCGAACCTTCCGCCGCCTTGCTCATCTTGTTCCACAGGCTGATGGCCGCGTTCGGGTTGTAACCGGCCCGCGCGGCCAGCTCCAGGCCGATCAGGTCCGCTTCGTTCTCATTGGCGCGACTATTGGGCAAGGTCATGCCGTAGTTCGCCACGGTATCGGCCAGCGCCAGGCTGTCCTGGCTCAGGCCGAACAAGGCACCGGCGCCCTGCTTCGCCATCTCGATCCCGTAGGCCTTGGACATCGCTTCCCGGCCGTGCTCACGCAGGGCATGGGCGATCTCATGGCCCATCACCGCGGCGATCTCATCGTCGCTCAGCTTGAGCTTATCGATCAGCCCGCTATAGAAGATGATCTTGCCGCCGGGGCCACAGTTGGCATTGAGTTCGTCGCTCTTGATCAGATTGACCTCCCATTGCCATTGCGCGGAATCCGGACGGAATGTCGGGGCCTGGGCAATCAGCCGGTTGGCGATCGCCTGGACCCGCTTGGCATTGGCGCTGGTCTTGTCCAGCACGCCCTGGCCTTTCGCCTCCCCCAGCGTCTTCTGATACGACTGGGCGTACATCTGGTCGACTTCCTGGGTCGACAACATGCTGAACATATACTGCTTGCGCTCAACCCCGACGGCACCGCCGCTGGTGGTATTGACCGCCTGGCAGCCGGCGAGCAGCAGGCCCGCCGTCAGCGCACACAAAACCAATCGTCTAGCCATGAGCACTCTCCCTGAAAACTGCCGGCTATCCTAGGCGGTGATTTGTATCAACGCCAGATACAAACCATCTGTAGTCCCGGATTTCAGACGAACCTCAAACATCTGTAGGAAAAAATTCACGATCAACGCCATCCCACGGCCCGTCGAGCCCGGCGACATATCCATTTGCGACATGGGCACATCCAAAACAGCCATTTCCCGCAGGCTCCCTAATGCCCGCCGAACGCCCAGCCGATACAGCATGGCAGACGTCATTCCTTGCGTCCGGAGCCCTCATGAAATTCAAGTCGATTCAGTTTTCCGTCGCCGCACTGGCCGGGGCCATTGTCCTCAGCGTGGTCGCCGCCCTCGTGGTCTATGCCTTGTTATCCGGGGCCAAGACCCAGGACATGGTGCAGCAGCGCACCCAGGAACAGTTCGAGCAGGTGATCGAACAGCGTCTCAACGCCCTGGCCAGGACCCAGGTCAGCCAGATCCAGCGTGAGCTCGAAGCGCCGCTGCTGATCGCCGGCGGCCTGGTGCGCGTCAACGCGTTGATCGGCACCAACGACGCCGACGGCAAACCGGTACTGAGCGTCAGCCGTGAGCAACTGATCAGCCTGATCAAGGAAAACGTGCAGCAGAACCCGAAAGTGCTCGGCGCTTATATCGGCTGGGAAAAGAACGCCCTGGATCACAACGATGCCGCCTATCTCGACAACACCAAGGCCGGGGCCGCGAAAGATGGTCGCTTCCTGCCCTGGTGGTTCCGCAACGACGACGGCAGCCTCGGCTTCTCGACCCTGGTGGATGTCGATGACCAGAAGGTCCTCTCCACCGGCGTGCGCGCCAGCGAGTACTACCTGTGCTCCAAGGAAACCCACAAGACCTGCGTGATCGATCCGGCTCCGTACAAGGTCGGCGACAAGATGGTGATGCTCGCGTCCTTTATCGAGCCGATCATGCTCAATGGCGCGTTCCAGGGCATCGTCGGTGCCGACCTGTCGGTGAACTTCATCCAGGACATGCTGGTGGCGGCCAACCAGAAACTCTACGGCGGTGCCGGCAACATGGCCCTGGTGGGCACCAACGGCCGCCTGGTCGCCTATACCAAGGACCCGAGCAAGTTCGGCGAGAAAGTCAGCGATATCCTCGATGCCGAAAAAGTCGCGACCATGGGCAAGCTCAATCGTGGCGAAGTCACTTATAACGTCGACAAGGCCAAGGGCCTGATCGAGCTGTACCTGCCCTTCGGCATCGGCCAGAGCGATGCCCGCTGGACCCTGATGATGCAACTGCCGCTGAACGCGGTGATGGCCGACCTGCAGAAACTCCAGGGCGACCTGAACGACCAGCGCAAGGCCGATGTGTTCGGCATGGCGGTGGTCGGGCTGGTCATCGCCGGGCTGGGCCTGCTGGTGATCTGGCTGGTGGGTCACGGAATCGCCCGGCCGCTGAAGCAGATGGTCGCCATGCTCGACGATATCGCCCAGGGCGAAGGCGACCTGACCCGCCGCCTGACCAGCGATCGTGCCGACGAACTCGGTTCCATCGCCAAGGGCTTCAACACGTTCCTGATCAAGCTGCAGGCGATGATCACCCAGGTGGTGACGTCGGTGCAGAGCGTCAGCGATTCCTCCGAGCACACCGCCGATATCGCGATCCGCACCAACCAGGGCGTGCACAAGCAGATGGCCGAGATCGACCAGGTCGCCACCGCCGTGCAGGAAATGACCGCCACCGCCCAGGACGTGGCCCGCAATGCGACCCAGGCGGCCCAGGCAGCCAGCCATGCGGACATGGCCGCCAGCGACGGCATGCGCATCGTGCGCGACACGTCCACCTCCATCGGCGCCCTCGCCGTGGAAATCGGCCGCGCGGTGGGTGTGGTCCAGACCCTGGCCAAGGACAGCGAGAACATCAACGCGATCCTGATCGCCATCCGCGGGATTGCCGAACAGACCAACCTGCTGGCGCTCAACGCGGCGATCGAGGCGGCCCGGGCCGGGGAACAGGGTCGCGGCTTTGCCGTGGTGGCCGACGAGGTCCGCAACCTCGCCCAGAAGACCCAGCAGGCGACCGAAGAAATCCAGTCGATGATCCAGCAGTTGCAGCAAGGCACCCGCGAAGTGGTCAAGGTCATGGAGGACAGCCAGAACAAGACCGATGAAAGCGTGCAACACGCGGCCAAGGCCGCCCAGGCCCTGGAAACCATTACCCAGGCGGTGTCGGTGATCAACGACATGAACACCCAGATCGCCAGCGCTGCCGAGGAACAGAGCGCGGTGGCCGACGATATCAACCGCAACGTGATCAATATCGGCCAGGTGGCCAATGAAGTGGCGGGCGGTGCCGATGAGTCCAGCGCAGCCAGTGCGCAACTGACCAAGCTGGCGGAACAGCAGCGACGCCTGATCAATCAGTTCAAGGTGTAGTTGCAGGGGCTGGATGCGTTACCCGCACTCAGCCTGGCGTCAGGCACTCCGGCGCATTGAGCTTCGGATCATTCACCAGGTTGGCCAGCAGCCGTTCGCGCAACGGCGCCTGGGGGCTGGCCAGCAAGGCCTGCAGATCGTGCAACGGCGTGTCCGGCGCCAGCCACGCTGCCTGCCCCTCGGCATCGAGAATCAGCGGTCGCCGCTGGCTCGCCGCCGGCTGTGTCACCACCGCGGTGCTCAGCCAGACCTGCTCCTGCACCGGGTAGGCCTCCCAGATCGCCGCAAAGAACAGGCTCGAACCTTCCGCCGGCGTCAGCCAGTAGGGGCGCTTGCGCTGTGTTCCACGCCACTCATAGAAGCCATTGGCCGGCAACAGGCAACGGCGCTCGCGAAACGCCTGGCGAAACATCGGTTGTTCGGCCACGGTTTCGGCCCGGGCGTGGGCCGGCGTGCGCGACAGGTCGGTCAGCCACGGCGGTGTCAGGCCCCAGCGCGCGCGCGCCAGTTCACGCTGGCCGGTCGGCGCCCGCAGGATCAGCACCGAATCGTTGGGCGAAATGTTCCACTGCGCCTGCTGGTCGGCGGGGAAGCCGGGCAAGGCCGCGAAGGCGGGGTTCCAGCGAAACAGGGCAAAACGTCCACACATGGGGCAAAACGACTCTTCATGGAAAGACGCGGCTAGCAGAGCAGCACGTCGGGAAAACTCTCCGGTTCATCGCCGGGCAGCGGCAGCGCGGCATTGTACGCGGCGATCAGCTCGCGTGCGTATTGTGCCTGATCATTCTCCACCGCCAGGGCCAGCAAGCCGAATACCGGCAACTCCCCGGCTCCGCCCAGCAGGTCGCGCCCCACCAGATGCGCCTGTACCCCTTCGCTGGCGAGCATGCCTTGCAGCAGCTCGCCCTCCATCAGGTTTTCCGGCTCGTAGATTCGTTGCATCCGGGCGCCCTCATCACTCGTTCTCACTGTGAACGTCGAGCATCCATTCCTGGCCGTCGGTCTGCAGGTTGAAAACGATCGGCCGGCAGCACACCGGGCAATCCTCGATGTAGGTCTGGTCCCCGCCGGACAAATCCAGCACGGCCTCGGCCTCTTCACCACAGTAGGGGCATGAGTAGTACTCAGTTTCCAGCATCGCGGCCTCCGAAGTGACTTGTGCGTATAATCGCCGGTCTATTTGCAGGGCTAATTTTTTGTCTGGGCTTTATTTTTCAGATCGGGCTTTGTTATTTATCACTCAAACCTCTACTTACCCTAGCCGTTTCTAACAAGAGAGCATGATGGGCGAATTCGATGCCATCCGACCTTACGACGACTCCGAGGTGCCAGCCGTGCTGGCCCGGTTGCTCGGCGACAAGGCGTTTCTAGATATTCTCACGCACTTCCGCTTCCCACGCCTGGCCGAGGCCTTCGGCTGGCTGCTCAGGCCCCTGATCGCCTATCGGCTGCGTCGTGAGTTCGCCGATGTGAAATGCGTGGCGACCCTGCAGGACAAGATCGAGGTCTACGTCGACAACACCATCGAACGGGCCACCGACGGGGTGACCTATACCGGGGTCGAGCAGTTCAAGTCCGGCAGCGCCTACCTGTTCCTGGCCAATCACCGCGACATCGTGATGGATCCGGCCTTCGTCAACTATGCCGTGTACCACGCCGGCCTGCCGACACCGCGTATCGCCATCGGTGACAACCTGCTGCAGAAGCCGTTCGTCAGCGACCTGATGCGTCTGAACAAGAGTTTTATCGTGCACCGCTCGATCACCGGGCGACGCGAGAAGATGGCGGCCTATCAACTGCTGTCGGCCTATATCAACCATTCGATCCGCAACGACTGCCAGTCGATCTGGATCGCCCAGGCCGAAGGTCGCGCCAAGGACGGTGACGACCGCACCGAGTCGGCGATCCTGAAAATGTTCCATATGAGTCGCAAGGACGAACCCTTCGCCGAAGTCATCCGCTCGCTGAACCTGACACCGGTCTCGATCAGCTACGAATACGACCCTTGCGACCAGGCCAAGGCCCGCGAGCTGTATATCCGCGCCACTACCGGCACCTACAGCAAGGCACCGGGCGAGGATGACGTGAGCATTGCCAAGGGCATCACCGGCTACAAGGGCCGGGTGCATGTGAACTTCGCCGCACCGTTGACCGGGGCGTTCGAGGACACCAAGGTGCTGGCCCAGGAAATGGACCGGCAGATCCTCGGTGGCTATCGGTTGTTCCCGGTGCATTACCTGGCGTATGCCCAATGGAACGATGCCGACCCGCAATTGCAGGTACCCGCGGCCGCTGCGCTGTTTCCCGCCGAGGAGTTGGCCAAGGCCCAGGCGGAGTGGCAAAGCCGCCTGGATGCCTGTCCGGCGGAACATCGTCCGTACCTGGTGCAACAGTACGCGACGCCGGTGCGCAATCAGTACCGGGTAAAGGCCGGACTGGCACTCTGACCGGCAGCCAGGCCCTCAGAGCCGGGTGCTGAGCCAGGACAGCAGCAGCGCCACGCCCAGGCAGGCAAAGCCGAACCGATAGAAAAACCGGTTCGCCCGCAGCACCCGGGCATCGAGCAGCAGCATCGGCTGCTCGATCGACCGCCCCTCGCTCTGCATCTCCAGGTTTTCCAGGGCCCGTTGCTCACGGCGGCGGGTAATCTGCAACAACCACGCCCCCGGACAGGCCAGCAACAAGGCAAACAGATTGAGCCACTTGCCCGGATGACCTGCAAAACCGCTCAAGATCAAATGCAGCGACATCATGAACCCTCGGATAACCAGCGCCTTTCGGACCACGAAGCAAGCGGCGGATGGCCGTTCGCGACACGCCCGGGTATCGAATCACCCACGCATGACAATTTATTGTGTCCGGTACCGTACAATTTACGGGTTAATCGCCACTGTCACCTGAACGTCACCTTAACAAGCCAGTCTGTCGCACCTCGATACCGCCACGGAGCTTGTCATGCTGCACGCAGAGAACCAGGATCGCCTTTACCTGATCGCCCCCAGCGATGAGCAGGAAGCCCTGGTGGACGCCATGTCGTTCAACGTCCAGGACCGTCACTGGCTGGTGTATTGCGCCCTCGGCGGCCACCAGCACGCCGACCTGCCCGAAACCGACCTGACGACCGGCGTGAGCCTGCTGGACTTCTACGTCGAAGCCGCGTGACTTCAGGCGGGCATAAAAAAAACCGGCCATGCAGGCCGGGTTTTTCGTTTGTCGGATTCGGACCGGGAATTACTGGCCCAGCAAGCGACCGATGCTCGGGTCCTTGAAGACCCGGGTCAGTGCATCGCTGAGCACGTCGCTGATCAGCTTGGTGTTGGTTTCTTCATTGGGCGCCATGCCGAAACGCTGGTTCAGCGACGCACCGTACTGGCCGCTGTAGCGCTGGTTGGCGTTGGTCACGTCGGAGCGGAAGTTGGCACCGATGGTCGCCTCGGTCACATAGGTGGAGTCCTTGGGCGACTGATAAGTCAGGTCCGACAGGGTCACGGTCAGGCTCGGGGCGTTTACCGCGTTGGGCGTCGGGGTATAGCCCAGCAGGCGCACGGCGGCTTCGGCCTGGGCCTGGAGCTTGGGCACGATATCGGCGCCCTGGACGGTGATGGCGCTGGTTTCAGGGTACAGGCCACCGCGGGTTCCCAGTACCGGCGAACGACGGCCATCGACGACCCTCACCACCACCTGCTGACCATGGCCCACCGGCGCCAGCTGGGTGGTGAGCTTGGGTTGCGGGCTGAGCTGCTGGGGGCTGTTGGCACAGCCGACCAAGGTCAGACTGGTCACAGTGATCAAACCGAACAACAGGCGTTGCAACATGCTCATCTCTCCAAGGACTAGGCACAATCAGGTCAGCAGTATAGCCGTGCGCCCGGCCCAGCCACCAGACACCCCACCGACTTGCCCTTCGTTCAGGAAGCGTTCATGTCACAAGGTATTCATATGAACTACATTTGCACGTAATGCTTGCGTATCAAGCTTGTGACAATTCTCCATCAAAGGCTCTCCGCCATGGAATTTCTCTGGTATCTGTTCTTCCCGCGCAAGCCCCATCGCAGTTTCGCCCTGCTGGGAGCCGACGGTCGCTGCCAGGCCTTCAAGCAGTGCGAGCTGCCGCCGATGGGCGACGGCTGGGTGGAAATCGAGGAAATCCGCCTGGTCTGGCTGCACCAGCCATTGCCCGCCAGTGCCCGTGTCAGCCCGCGCGTACGACACTCGCGCCGCCCCCAGCCGTTGACCATCTGACCGGACGGCTAATAAAAGTCATTTAACAGGATCATTTCTGCGCGATTCTTAGTTACAATCTCCCCCCGATTATAAGGACGTCTCCTGATCGGGCCTCGCAGCATCGTTAATGCCCCGGCATTAGCTCCCCCGCACCGCCCACAGAGAGCCGCCCACACAGATCGAGTGAAGTCGGCGGGCTTGCTGTCACACCTGCAAACCACCGTTTTTACCGAATCTGCCAGAGCTGCCCTTGCGCTCGTTCACTGAGCTGTTTGCCCGTACGCCAGCCTCGTTTCCCGGCCGGCATTTGCTTCGCGGGTCCGGTGACAGGCTGCGGCAGCCCTTTTTTGAGGTTCACGTCTTCAAAAGAGCGTGAAAAAACGGGTATTCACTACTTCACGAGAGTGTGGCGAGCAAATGAAAAGTTTTGCGTCTGGAAATGCACCATCAGCGTCCTCAACGACTCAATCACACAGGACCCGATATTCCCGGACAGGTGCCTGAAGCCTGTCCGCTCACGGATTTGGTTGCACGATCGGATGCTCTCGACCATAAGTCGAATTGCCGGAGGTCGCCTGAAATGCGTTCATACGCACCTCAAGCCCACCGACAGCGTCCGCTGAAGTTGCAAAAAATTGCGAAGAATCGGACATGGCGAACCTGGCCATGAGTGACCTCGGGCTGCTTGAGCCCGGTCAATTCCTGGCGGCCATGCCGTCAATGTGGTGCTGCAGATTTTGGAGACGCGTTAATGGCGCATAACGAAGCAGTCGATGTGGTCCTGGTTGGGGCCGGCATCATGAGTGCCACCCTTGCGGTGCTGCTCAAAGAGCTCGACCCCGGTATCAAGCTGGAAGTCGTTGAGCTGATGGATTCGGGTGCCGCGGAGAGTTCCAACCCGTGGAACAACGCCGGGACCGGCCACGCCGGGCTGTGCGAGTTGAACTACACGCCACAGGCCGCCGACGGTTCCGTCGACATCAAGAAAGCCGTGCACATCAACACCCAGTTCGAGGTGTCGAAGCAGTTCTGGGCCTACCTGGCGCAGAAAGGCACCTTCGGTTCGTGCAAGTCGTTCATCAGCCCGGTGCCGCACCTGAGCTTCGTCCAGGGCGACAAGGGCATTGCCTTCCTGAAGAAGCGCTTCGAAGTGCTGCACCAGCACCATGCCTTCGCCGAGATGGAGTACACCGAAGACCGCGCGAAGATGGCCGAGTGGATGCCGCTGATGATGCCGGGCCGCCCGGCCGACGAGCCGATCGCCGCGACCCGCGTGATGAAAGGCACCGACGTCAACTTCGGTGCCCTGACCAACCAGTTGCTCAAGCACCTGACCAGCGCTCCGGATGCCCAGGTCAAGTACTGCAAGCGCGTGACCGGTCTCAAGTGCAACGGCGCCGGCTGGACCGTGAGCATCAAGGACGTGAACAGCGGCAACAGCCGTGAAGTCGACGCGAAGTTCGTCTTCCTCGGCGCCGGCGGTGCCGCCCTGCCCCTGCTGCAGGCTTCGGGCATCGAGGAAAGCAAGGGCTTCGGCGGTTTCCCGGTCAGCGGCCAGTGGCTGCGTTGCGACAACCCGGAAGTGGTCAAGCACCACCAGGCCAAGGTCTACAGCCAGGCCGCCGTGGGTTCGCCGCCGATGTCCGTGCCGCACCTGGACACCCGGGTGGTGGATGGCAAGAAATCCCTGCTGTTCGGCCCCTATGCCGGTTTCACCACCAAGTTCCTCAAGCACGGCTCGCTGATGGACCTGCCGTTGTCGGTACGCGCCGGCAACATCGGCCCGATGCTGGCCGTGGCCCGCGACAACATGGACCTGACCAAGTACCTGATCAGCGAAGTGATGCAGTCGATGGAGCAGCGCCTGGAATCCCTGCGTCGCTTCTACCCGGAAGCCAAAGCCGAGGACTGGCGCCTGGAAGTGGCCGGCCAACGGGTGCAGATCATCAAGAAAGACCCGAAGAAAGGCGGCGTGCTGCAGTTCGGCACCGAACTGGTCGCGGCCAAGGACGGCTCGCTGGCTGCCCTGCTCGGCGCCTCGCCGGGTGCTTCGGTCACCGTGTCGATCATGCTGGAACTGATCGAGCGCTGCTTCCCGGAAAAAGCCAGGGGTGAATGGGCTGCCAAGCTCCAGGAAATCTTCCCGGCCCGGGAAAAGGTCCTCGAAACCGACGCGGCGCTGTATCGCCAGATCAACAGCCGGAACAACATCAGCCTCGAGCTGGTGGAGCCAAGCAGCGAGACCGAAAGCTACGCCTGAGGTCATCGCCCATGAAAAACGCCCCGCTCTTCGATTGAAGAGCGGGGCGTTTTTTTGGCTGGACACTATTCTGCGAACGCGCCTGTAGGAGCCTGGCTTGCCAGCGAAGGGGACCGCAAGATCGCCAGAAGCTTCGCTGGCAAGCCAGGCTCCCACAGATTGCGTGGCGCCTGGAGAACAGCTATCAGCCGCGGGCGTTGTTGATCAGCTCGATGTAGTCAGGGGCGTTGCGCTGGTCCTGGATCAGGGCGACGAAGTCCTGGCCATGCTCATCCTTGCCGTCGAGGTCATAACCGGCCTCCTTGAAGAACACCAGGAAACGCTCGAAATCGTCGATCCGCAGGCCACGATAGGCCTTGATCAGCTTGTGCAGGGACGGCGAAGTCGCATCGACCGGCTCGAAGTCGAGGAACAACTTGATCTGCGCGTCGCCGATCTCGTCACCAATCACCTGTTTCTTATCTTTGCGCATTACCGGCTCCAGCCACAGACATTACACGGGGCGGGCAGTTTACCCCCGCATCTGCTCCGCTCTCAACGAGTACGAACTGATCCGGTATGCAGGTCGGCCCAGATGTGCCCGTTGGCGTAGGTGAG
Organism: Pseudomonas sp. Ost2; assembly: GCF_018326065.1. Lineage (NCBI taxonomy): Bacteria > Pseudomonadati > Pseudomonadota > Gammaproteobacteria > Pseudomonadales > Pseudomonadaceae > Pseudomonas > Pseudomonas sp. Ost2. The sequence continues at coordinate 6,232,403 of NZ_AP021904.1, forward strand.
GAACTGGCAATACACCGTGTCGTTGCGCAGCAGGTCCATGACCACCCGGTACTGGGTCAGCGGGTAATACAGGTTCAGGGTCTTGCTCTGCTCGTCGAACATCGGTTTTTTCAGGCTTTTGCTTTCGCCGTCGAAGCTGATCAGCACCTGGCTGATGGTGGCCCCCTTGCTCAGGGGCTTGCCCTTGAGGCGCAACAGCAATGGCGAGGTGACCGGAATCGGCTGCTGGTTGGACTGGCGCTGGTTGCCGACCACCACCGAATACTCGGTGACTTGCAGCAGTTGCTGTTGCTCGGGCTCCTCGCCACGCAGCGACAGGTCGTCCGGCGGCAGATACTGCCCGTGCATGGGCGCGCCCGGCGCGGCTTCGGCCGCCAGGGGCAGGCCGGCGAGCATCAACAAGGTCACGGCGCTACGCATCGAAAGGGTCATGACAGGCTCCAGAACGCATGGCCGGGCACTCTAGCACAGAGACCCGCGACGCTTCTTCGACAACAAAAACTGTGCTCCCGATCCGCTGCCCGGCGTCTAGCAGCATGTAGTCCTGCGACCCCGCGGGAAGTGACTGCGAGCCCGAGAATGCAAGCGCTGTTGAACGAGATCCTCGATGAAGTCCGGCCCCTGATCGGCCAGGGCAAGGTGGCCAATTACATCCCGGCGCTGGCCGATGTGCCGGGCAATCAACTGGGTGTTGCCGTGTACAGCAACGACGGCGAGGTGTTCTACGCCGGCGACGCGCAGACGCCCTTTTCGATCCAGAGTATTTCCAAGGTGTTCAGCCTGGTCCAGGCGATCAACCATTCCGGCGAGGCCATCTGGGAACGCCTGGGCCATGAGCCCTCGGGGCAGCCGTTCAACTCGCTGGTGCAGCTGGAATTCGAACGCGGACGGCCACGCAATCCGTTCATCAACGCCGGCGCGCTGGTGATCTGCGACATCAACCAGTCGCGTTTCGCCGCCCCGGCGCTGTCGATGCGCGACTTCGTCCGGCGGCTGTCCGGCAATATGCAGGTGATGGTCGACGGCAAGGTGGCCGAGTCGGAATACCAGCACCGCGCGCGTAACGCGGCCATGGCCTACCTGATGCAGTCGTTCGGCAACTTTCACAATGATGTGGAAGCGGTGCTGCGCAGCTATTTCAGCCACTGCGCGCTGCGCATGAACTGCATCGACCTGGCCCGGGCCTTCTGCTTCCTGGCCAACGATGGCTTCTGCAAGCACAGCGGCGAGCAGATCCTGACACCACGCCAGACCCAGCAGGTCAATTCGATCATGGCCACCAGCGGGCTGTACGACGAGGCCGGCAACTTCGCCTACCGGGTCGGTTTGCCGGGCAAGAGCGGAGTGGGTGGCGGGATTGTCGCGGTAGTGCCGGGGCGCTTTACCGTGTGCGTCTGGGCGCCGGAACTGAACGCCGCTGGCAATTCGCTGGTGGGCATGGCGGCGCTGGAACTGCTGAGCCAGCGCATTGGTTGGTCGGTGTTCTGAAGCCCCCTGTGGGAGCCGGCTTGCTGGCGATTGCGATCGGGCAGTCGACATTGTTGTCGCCTGATACACCGCTATCGCCAGCAAGCCGGCTCCCACAGGATGATCGTTCCCACGCGGAGCGTGGGAACGATCAATCGAAGACTCAGGTAATCGGCGCGGGGTTGAACAACGTAATGTCGTTGTGCAGCTTGTGCCGCTCGGCCCAGGTCTGCTGCTTGCCGCTGGCGACATCCAGGTAGTAATGGAACAACTCCCAGCCCAGTTCCTCGATGGTCGCCCGTCCGGTGGCGATACGCCCGGCATCGATATCGATCAGGTCCGGCCAGCGCTGCGCCAGCTCGGTCCGGGTCGAGACCTTGACCACCGGCGCCATCGCCAGCCCATACGGCGTACCGCGCCCGGTCGTGAACACATGCAGGTTCATCCCGGCCGCCAGCTGCAAGGTGCCACAGACAAAGTCGCTGGCCGGTGTCGCGCAGAAGATCAGGCCCTTGCGGGTAAAGCGCTCGCCCGGGCCCAGCACGCCATTGATCGCGCTGCTGCCGGACTTGACGATCGACCCCAGGGACTTCTCGACGATATTCGACAGGCCACCCTTCTTGTTGCCCGGCGTGGTGTTGGCGCTGCGATCGGCCTCGCCCTTGGCCAGGTAACGGTCGTACCAGTCCATCTCGCGCACCAGCGCCTCGGCCACCGGCAGGCTCTCTGCTCGTGAGGTCAGCAGGTAGATGGCATCACGGACTTCGGTGACTTCGGAAAACATCACCGTCGCCCCGGCCCGCAGCAGCAGGTCGGACGCATAGCCCAATGCCGGGTTGGCGGTGATCCCGGAAAACGCATCGCTGCCGCCGCACTGCATGCCCAGGATCAGCTCCGACGCCGGCACGGTTTCCCGGCGACGCTGGTCGAGCTTCTTCAGGCGGGTTTCGGCCAGTTCCATGATCTGCTCGATCATCTCGGTGAACCCATGGCTCGAATCCTGGAGGCGATAGAGCCAGGGCTCGCTCAGGTCCACCGAACTGTCGCCTTCATGCATCACCTGCCCGGCCTGCAGCTTCTCGCAGCCCAGGCTGATCACCAGGGCTTCACCGCCCAGGTTCGGATTGCGCGCCAGGTTGCGCACGGTACGGATCGGGATATAGGCATCGGTCGCCGTGATCGCCACGCCGCAGCCGTAGCTGTGGGTCAGCGCCACCACATCATCGACATGGGGGTACTTGGGCAGCAATTCATCCTTGATGCGCTTGACCGCATGGTCCAGCACACCGGTCACGCACTGCACGGTCGTGGTGATGCCGAGGATATTGCGCGTGCCGACCGTACCGTCCGCGTTGCGATAACCCTCGAAGGTAAAGCCCTCCAGGGGGGCCTGGGCCGGCGGCACGTCGGTGGACAAGGGCAGGCTGTCCAGCGGCGGCGCGGTCGGCATGCGCAACTGGTCTTCCTTGACCCAACTGCCGCGCGGGATCGCTTGCAGGGCATAGCCGATGGTCTGGCCGTAGCGAATCACTTCGCCGCCTTCGGCGATATCCACCAGGGTCACCTTGTGACTCTGGGGAATGTGCTCGACGGTCACCAGGCCATCCGCGAAAGCGGTGCCAGCCGGCACGCCCTGGTCGTTGACCACGATCACCACGTTATCCCGCGGGTGCAGGCGGATAGAGCGCGGCGAGTCGGAATGTTCAATCAACTGCATGAAGCCGCTCCTCAGGAATGCGCTTGGGACAGATGCTGGGGTTGCGCATCATGCTTCGGGCCGGCGGGCGGCTCGCGCAATTCGACACGCTTGATTTCACCGACGATCACCAGGTAGCTGATCACCGCCACCAGCGCATTGGCGCCGACGAACACCAGTGCCCATTTGAAGGAACCGGTGGAACTGATGATGTAGCCGATCACGATCGGCGTGGTGATGGAGGCAATGTTACCGAACATATTGAACAGGCCACCGCTGAGACCGGCGATCTGTTTCGGTGAAGTATCGGACACCACCGCCCAGCCCAGTGCGCCGACCCCCTTGCCGAAGAACGCCAGGGCCATGAAGCCCACGACCATCCATTCGATGTCGACATAGTTACAGGCGACGATCGTGGTCGACAGCAGCAACCCGCCGATGATCGGTGCCTTGCGGGCGAAGGTCAGGGAGTGGCCCTTGCGCAACAGGTAGTCGGAGATGATCCCGCCGAGCACGCCGCCGATAAAGCCGCAGATCGCCGGCAACGAGGCGATGAAGCCGGCCTTGAGGATGGTCATGCCACGCTCCTGTACCAGGTACACCGGGAACCAGGTCAGGAAGAAGTAGGTGATGCCGTTGATGCAGTACTGGCCCAGGTAGACACCGAGCATCATGCGGTTGGTCAGCAACTGGCGGACGTAGTCCCATTTCGGACCATTGCCGGCGCCCTTGCCCTTGTCCTGGTCCATGTCGACCATGCCGCCGTTTTCAGCGATGTGGTCGAACTCGGCCTGGTTGATCAGCGGGTGCTGGCGCGGGCTGTGGATAACTTTCAGCCAGATCAGCGAGAACACGATACCGACACCGCCCATCACCACGAACACGTGCTGCCAGCCGAAGGTGTAGACGATCCAGCCCATCAGCGGTGCGAACAACACCGTGGCGAAGTATTGCGCCGAGTTGAAGATGGCCGAGGCCGTGCCGCGTTCGGCGGTCGGGAACCAGGCGGCGACGATGCGCGCGTTGCCGGGAAAGGACGGCGCCTCGGCCAGGCCCACCAGGAAACGCAGCATGAACAGCGCAACCACGGCGGTGGAGACGCCGAATTCGCCGACATAACCTTGCAGCACGGTGAACAGTGACCAGGTGAAGATGCTCAGGGCATAGACCTTCTTCGAGCCGAAGCGGTCGAGCAGCCAGCCGCCGGGGATCTGCCCGAGCACGTAGGCCCAGCCGAAGGCGGAGAAGATATAACCGAGGGTGACGGCGTCGATGCCGAGGCTTTTCTGCAGGCTGGAGCCGGCAATGGCGATGGTGGCCCGGTCGGCGTAGTTGATCGTGGTCACCAGAAACAGCATGAGCAGGATCAAATAGCGGACGTGAGTCTGCTTGGTCGCTTGCATGTAGATGTACTCCCACTCTTTATTTTTTTACGCGGGTAAAACATTCAGGGATGTACCGCACGGAGCCTCAGGCAAGAGCTCCGTGCGGGTAAAGCGCGTTACGAACCGATGTAGCTGGTCTTCACGACCGTGTAGAACTCCTGCGCGTAGCGGCCCTGCTCGCGAGAACCATAGGACGATCCCTTGCGGCCGCCGAACGGCACGTGATAATCCACGCCCGCCGTCGGCAGGTTGACCATCACCATCCCGGCCTGGGAGTGGCGCTTGAAGTGGTTGGCATACTTCAACGAGGTGGTGGCGATACCGGCGGACAGCCCGAACTCGGTATCGTTGGCCATCGCCAGCGCCGCTTCGTAATCCGCCACGCGGACGATATTGGCCACCGGGCCGAAGATCTCTTCGCGGCTGATGCGCATCGAGGCTTCGCTGTCGGCGAACAGGGTCGGCGCCAGGAAGTAGCCTTCGGTATCGCAGGTCACCAGTTCACCACCAGCTACCAGCCGCGCCCCTTCGGACTGGCCGATGCCGATGTAGCTCAGATCCTGCTCCAGTTGTGCCTGGGACACCACCGGACCAATGTCGGTACCGCTCTTGAGGGCGTGACCGACCTTGATCGAACGCATGCGCTCGGCCATGGCTTCGACGAATCTGTCGTGGATCCCGGCAGTGACGATCAGGCGGCTGGACGCCGTGCAGCGCTGGCCGGTGGAGTAGAACGCGCTCTGCACCGCCAGCTCGACGGCCTGCTTGAGGTCGGCGTCATCCAGGATGATCTGCGGGTTCTTGCCGCCCATCTCCAGTTGTACCTTGGCCTGGCGCGACACACAGTTGACGGCGATCTGCCGGCCGACGCCGACGGAGCCGGTGAAGCTGATGCCATCGACCTTCGGGCTGTTGACCATGGCATCGCCGACCAGGCGGCCGCTGCCCATCACCAGGTTGAAGACACCGGCCGGGAAGCCGGCGCGGGAGATGATTTCCGCCAGGGCCCAGGCACAACCCGGCACCAGTTCGGCGGGCTTGAGCACCACGCAGTTGCCGTAGGCCAGGGCCGGGGCGATCTTCCACGCCGGAATCGCGATCGGGAAGTTCCACGGTGTGATCAGGCCGACCACGCCCAGGGCTTCGCGGGTCACTTCGACATTCACGCCGGGGCGTACCGACGGCAGGTAATCGCCCGACAGGCGCAGGCATTCGCCGGCGAAGAACTTGAAGATATTACCGGCACGGGACACTTCGCCGATGGCTTCCGGCAGGGTCTTGCCCTCCTCCCGGGCCAGCAGGTTGCCGAGCTCTTCGCGACGGGCAAGGATCTCCGAACCGACCTTGTCCAGGGCATCGCTGCGCGCCTGGATACCCGAGGTGGACCAGGCGGGAAACGCCGCGCGCGCGGCATCGATCGCCGCCTGGACCTGGGCCAGGTCGGCCTTGGCGTACTCGCCGATGACATCGGACAGATCGGACGGGTTGATATTGGCCGAATACTCGGCACCGGCGACCCATTCACCGCCGATGTAATTATCGAAACGCTTTGCTTGTGCCACGGAAAACCTCCAGAACCGAAAAAGCCGCTGATCGCTCAGCGGCCTGGTGCATGTGTCGTTATTGCGCGCCTTGCTTGTCGATCAGCGCGGCCAGGGCTTCGTACTCGTCCGGCAGCAGGTCGGTCAGCGGGGTGCGCACAGGGCCGGCGTCGTAGCCGACGATCTTCGCCCCGGCCTTGACGATGCTCACGGCGTAGCCGGCGCGACGGTTGCGGATATCCAGGTACGGCAGGAAGAAGTCATCGATGATCTTGCCGACGGTGGCGTGGTCTTCACGGGCGATGGCGTTGTAGAAGTCCATCGCGGTTTTCGGGATGAAGTTGAACACCGCCGAGGAGTAGACCGGCACACCCAGGGCCTTGTAGGCCGCGGCATAGACTTCGGCGGTCGGCAGGCCGCCCAGGTAGCTGAAACGATCGCCGAGGCGGCGACGAATCGACACCATCAGCTCGATATCGCCCAGGCCGTCCTTGTAGCCGATCAGGTTCGGGCAACGCTCGGCCAGACGCTCCAGCAACGGAGCGGTCAGGCGGCAGACATTGCGGTTGTAGACCACGACGCCGATCTTCACCGACTTGCACACGGCTTCAACGTGGGCCGCGACCCCTTCCTGGCTCGCCTCGGTCAGGTAGTGCGGCAGCAGCAGCAGGCCCTTGGCCCCCAGGCGTTCGGCTTCCTGGGCGTATTCGATGGCCTGGCGGGTGGCGCCGCCGACACCGGCGAGGATCGGCACGCTACCGGCACAGGTGTCGACGGCGGTCTTGACCACTTCGGAATATTCACTGGCGGCCAGGGAGAAGAACTCACCGGTGCCACCGGCGGCGAACAGCGCCGTGGCGCCGTATGGGGCCAGCCACTCCAGGCGTTTGACATAACCAGCGCGGTGGAAATCGCCCTGGGCATTGAAATCGGTCACCGGAAAGGACAGCAGGCCGGAAGAGAGGATGGACTTCAGTTCTTGTGGATTCATTATTCGAACACCCTGGAAAGCACGTTGTGATGAAAGAGACGGGTCAGTCTTGCTGATGTCGTACGTCATCGTACAACTTAAATAACAAAGGTCAACAGGTATCGCTCAAGAGAGCCCTCAGACATTTCCATCCTTGACGTAGGAAAGTTTTCATCTATGCTCGAATTAACTGTATATGCATACAGTTATATTGATGAAATATCCGACATATCAAGGAGCTAGAAATGTCAGGAATTGAACGTACGCCACAGGAAATCCTGCTGCACGACGGCAAGCTCATTGCCGGGCTGGACAGTCTTTTTACCGAACAGGGCATCGCGATTCCGGGCGATGGCACGGCCATCGTGCTGCTCGCCGAGGGACATCACACCCTCAAGTACCATCGCCCTGAGCATCTGCCGACGGCCCCGGGAGCCGCAGCCAAAGGTTCGCCGCAGGCGCGCTTCGAAGGCGGCGAACACACTGCCATCGGCGACAGCACCCTGCTGCGTTTTGCCAAGGACGCACCGGCCATTCCGGCCTGGCAGGTCGAACTGCACCTGAGCAACGGCCTGGCCCTGACCTACGGCCAGGTCATCGCCCTGGGCGGCGATTTCTACGGCATCGCCGATCGCCCGATCGCCGATGGCGGCACCCCGGCGGAACGCCAGGCGCGCTTTACCGCGGCCTTCAACTCATTGGCGGTACTGCCCGCCTCGCGAGAAGAGGCACAGAAGATCCTGCAGGTCATGAAGAGCGAAATCACCGCGGCCAACCAGGCGATCCGGGATGGCCGGCAGCCGCACGAAGCCTACGACGAACTGGGCGATACCCTCTCGGGCGAATGGAACAAGATCACCGGCGGCGGCAGTTTTGCCTCCCCCCTGTTTCCCCTGGGGCGCTACCTGAAACTGGCCGCCGGCAACTGGGACCATTTTGGCGAATGGGCCCTGCTGGCCTACCAGGCCGGTCATGCCGTGGCCCTGCAACAGGCTGTTGTCGCCCGTCAGAGCGGCAGCGACCAGGACCTGGAACTGGCCTATGCGATGAATGCCTTCGCCGACCACTTCCTCACCGACCTGTTTTCCGCCGGTCATTTGCGTGTACCGCGCAAGCAACTGGCCGACAGCGTCACCCCCAGCGACGTGGGCTCGTTGATTTCCCGCTTCATGCACGACGAGGACAGCAAGTACGGCCTGAAAGTCAGCAACGCCAAGGGCGAGCGCTGGAACTGCTATGGCGACAAACGTTATTTCGACACCCTCGACAACAGCAACCGACTACAGGTCAAACAGGCGGTGCAGCAATCGGTGGACGAAGTGTTCGCGACGTTTCTCAGCGGTGTCGTCGTACCACCGCAAGCCTACGCCGCCCTGCGTTCGGTCCCGGACCTGGCGAAGGTGGAGAACAGCCAGGACAGCCTGAACTTCGCCCCGCTGTTCGCCCTCAAGGGCAAGGCGGTGATGCGCCGCAACGACGTCAACAACCTCAACGACCGCAGCCAGAGCGATAGCTGGTGGGGCTGGAGCACCTACCTGCTGCTCCAGGACTACAAGCCGAACAAACCCGCCGGCTACCTCAACCCTCCGGGCGGGGCACCGACGATCAAGGCCGACGGCTGGCAGAGCCGCACACCCAGCGAACCCAACTGGCTGCCGGGTCATGCCGTGCGTTATGCCTTCAGCTACACCAATGGACTGGACGAATCCTATATCGGCCCGTGGACGGCCTATGCCGAACTGACCGACCGCTTCCAGCCGACCCTGACGGTGCCGCTGGATGCGTCGGCGGGAGCCGGGGGACGCAATGTGTTCCGGCAGTTCCGTGGCGGCTCGCCGGAATTGATCGGTACGCTGGACAGCCAGGCCACGACCTTTATCGACAACCACCAGTGACAGGGAAAGCAACCATGACCTTTACCGTAAAACTCGAACTGGCGTCCGGTCAGTCACTCAAGGATATGCCGCTGGAACTGCTCGCCGACGGTGTGGCGATTGCCCGCGCGACGGCGGATGCCGAGGGGAAAGTGATCTTCGATGTGCAGGCACAAGCCGCGAAATGGGCGGTGCGTGTGGATCGCACGATCCTGCAAGATGCATAGAACACCTGTGGCGAGCAGGCTGGCCCGCTCGCCACAGAAGATCGGGCAAACTCATCTCAACCGCGCTGCGCCTCGGCTTCCTCATGGGCCTGGCGCAAGCGCTCGCGGCTGTTGGTCAGGTGCAGGCGCATCGCCGCCCGCGCCGCATCGGAGTCCTGGCGGGCGATCGCCTCATAGATCTCTTCGTGCTCGCGTCCCAGCCGGTTCATGTAGTGCTGCTGGTCATCATGGGCCAGGCGCGCCGAATTCAACCGCGTACGCGGAATGATGCTGGTGCCCAGGTGGGTCATGATATCGGTGAAATAGCGGTTGCCGGTGGACAAGGCAATCTGCAGGTGGAACTGGAAATCGGAAGCCACCGCATCACTGGCATGGGCCGCGCTTTCATTCAGGGCATCCAGCGCCGCCCGCATCGCCGCCAATTGTTCGGCCGTACGCCGCTGCGCCGCCAACCCGGCCGACTCGACTTCCAGGCTGATGCGCAACTCGAGGATCGCCAGCACATCGCGCAAGGTCACCACGGTGGCCGGGTCGATACGGAAACCGCTCGGGCTCGGCGTATCCAGCACAAAGGTGCCGATCCCGTGGCGGGTTTCCACCTGCCCCGCCGCCTGCAGGCGGGAAATCGCCTCACGGACCACCGTGCGGCTGACCCCGTGGGCATCCATGATCGCCGACTCGGTAGGCAGCTTGTCGCCGCGCTTGAGTTGACCGTCACGGATCTGCTCGGTCAGGACCGTGACCAATTCCTGGGCAAGACTGCGGCGCTTGCGAGGTGCGCGGAGCGCGGCGCTCTGGTTTTCCATACGAACATCTATCTCGGCTGAACGGCTGAGCCTGCATCATAGCTCAACCGGGTTGTACGATCACAGTTGACTATGCGCTGACCGGTTCCTGGGGTACCAGGTGTCCGCGTTCTATGCGCAGATGCCGGGTATGGAATTTGTTCAGGCTGCTGCGATGACCGACGCTGACGATCCCGATGCCCGGGACCTGCCTGATCAGGGCCTCGTAGAGGTCCGCTTCGTCTTCCTCGTCCATGGCCGAGGTCGCTTCATCCATGAACAACCATTGCGGCGCGTACAACAGGGCACGGGCGAAGGCCAGGCGCTGCTGCTCCCCCGGAGACAACATGCGCTGCCAGTGATTGCTCTCGTCCAGCCGCGGGATCAGGTGTTGCAGGCGGCAGGTCTCCAGCACATGGGCATAGCGCTCTTGCGTATAGGTATCGCCTGCCTGTGGATAACTCAGCGCCTCACGCAGGCTGCCGATGGGCAGGTAGGGTTTCTGCGGCAAGAACAGGTAGCGCCGCGCGGGTAGGCGAATGCTCCCGTGGCCGTCGAGCCAGAGATTGCCCATGGCGCGGAACAGGGTACTTTTACCGCTGCCAGAGCGACCGGCCAGCATCACACGCTCGCCCGCCGCGACGGTCATCTCGGCACCGCTCAGGAGATGGCGGTCATTGTTCAGGTCCAGGTTGAGGTTCTGTACCTTCAGTTCCTCGCCCACGCTTTGAACATCGATGGTGCGGACATGATCCTCGTTGTCGCTCATGGCCTGACGGAAGCTCAACAGACGATCGCAAGTCGCGCGCCACGCCGCCAGATCCGAATAGGCGGTGATGAACCAACTGAAGTTTTCCTGCACATTGCCAAAGGCAGAGTTGATCTGCATCAGCTCGCCCAACTGGATCTTGCCGGCGAAGTAGCGCGGGGCGGCCACGATAAAGGGAAAGATAATGGCGATCTGGCCATAGCCCGCGGTGAAAAACGTCAGCCGCTTGGAAACCCGCATGATGTCCCAGAAGTTGTGCCAGACCTTGCCGAAACGGGCGCTCAAGCGTTGATTCTCGTTCGGCTCGCCATTGAACAAGGCAATGCTTTCGGCGTTCTCGCGAACCCGGATCATGGAGAAACGCAGATCGGCTTCGAAACGTTGTTGCTGGTTGTTCAGGCCGATCAGGCGATGCCCGATCAGATGGGTCAACCAACTGCCCACCGCGGCATAGAGCAAGGCACACCAGAACATGTAGCCGGGAATGGTGATGCCAAAGACTTCGATACTGCCTGAGACGCCCCACAGGATGATCGAGAACGAAACCAGGCTGACCACGGTACGGATCAGGCCCAGTCCCAGGCTCAAGGTGTTGGAGGTGAAGGTATTGAGGTCTTCGGAAATCCGCTGGTCAGGGTTGTCGGTGTAGCCGCCCTGCTCCAGCTGGTAGTAGTTCTTGTGGCCGAGCCAGCGCTTGAAATGTTGTTCGGTCAGCCAGTTACGCCAACGGATCGTCAGCATCTGGGTCAGGTACAACCGGTAGACCGCACCGAGAATCGCCACGGCGGCAATGCCACCGAAGTACAGGATCAGCCGCCAGAAGGCCGTTTCGTCCTTCTGCTGCAAGGCGTCGTAGAAGTCCTTGTACCAACTGTTGATCCAGACCGAAATCGCCACGCTGAACAGCGAAAGGCCGATCACCGCCAGCAACAAAAGCCAGGCCTTGCCCTTCTCTTCACTGCGCCAGTAAGGCGTCGTCATTTGCCAGACCCGGCGGAAAAACTGTCCCTGCACGGCATCGTTGACCGCGGAATACTCGGCGTTCTTCTCAGTCATTCTTCAGGCTCGGTTAGCGTAAGAAAATTCACCAACCGATCATAGATGATTCGCACGCGCGAAAGCGCAGCCTGAGAAGGATTCGTTCAGCGCCGGTTCAGCGCCGCACCGGCCGCTTCTGCAATTTGCGCTGCAAGGTGCGTCGATGCATGCCCAGGGCGCGGGCCGTGGCGGAGATATTGCCCTCGTGCTCGGTCAGCACCCGCTGGATATGCTCCCACTGCAGGCGATCCACCGACATCGGGTTCTCCGGCACCAGGGTATCGAGGTCGGCGTGCTCGGAGAGCAAGGCGGCCAGCACATCGTCGGCGTCCGCCGGCTTGCACAGATAGTTGCAGGCGCCACGCTTGATCGCCTCCACCGCCGTGGCGATGCTGGAGTAGCCCGTGAGGATCAGCACGCGCATCTCCGGATCGAGCTCCAGCAGCTTGGGCAGCAGCACCAGGCCGGAATCGCCGTCCATCTTCAGGTCCAGCGCGGCGTAGTCAGGCAGGTCCTGCTGGGCCAGGATCAGGCCCTCTTCGGCGGAACCGGCGGTGCTGACGCGAAAACCGCGCCGGCTCATGGCCCGCGCCATCACGCGGGTAAAGGTGGCGTCGTCGTCCACCAGCAACAGATGCGGCAGTTCTTCGCCTTCGACCTGGATCTCGTCATTCATGCTTCGTCTCCTCGGGCGACACGGGGCAGGCGCAGCTCGGTGAGCGTGCCACCTTCCTCATGACTGTAGAGTTTCACCGAGCCGCCGGCGCGTGTCACGCTGGCCTTGCTCAAGAACAGGCCCAGGCCGAAACCTTTGCCCTTGGTGGTAAAAAAGGGTTTGCCGATCTGCTCGGCGATGGCCAGCGGTACACCGGCACCGTGGTCGCGGATACTGATGGTGAGGTTTTCCTCATCCCAATCGAGCCTTACTTCCAGGCCCTCCGGGCAGGCATCGGCAGCGTTGTTCAGCAGGTTGAGCAGGGCCTGGGTCAGGTCCGGCGGCGGCGCCAGGCGCGGTACTTCGCCCTGCCCCAGGCGCTGGAAGCGATAGCTGGCCTCGGGACGCATCAGGTGCCAGCGGTTCAGCGCTTCGTCGAGCCAGAGGGTGACGTCCTGCATCTCCACCGCCAGCCGGCGATTGGCCTCGGCCGCCCGCACCAGTTGCTGCAAGGTTTCCTTGCACAGCTTGACCTGGTCCTGGAGCACGCTCAGGTCGTCCTGGAGCAAGGGGTCCGGATGGTCCTGGCGCATTTCCTTGAGCAGCACGCTCATGGTCGCCAGGGGCGTGCCCAGCTCGTGGGCGGCACCGGCGGCCTGGGTCGCCACGGCCAGCAGCTGCTGGTCGCGCAGGCCTTCTTCACGCCGCAGCGCGCGTAACTCTTCCTGGCGGCGCAGCTCCTCGGCCATCTTCGCGGCGAAGAAGGTGATGACTGCGGCGGCCAGGGCAAAGCTCAGCCACATGCCATAGATCTGCAGCTTTTCCCGGGAGATCGGGAAGGTTTCCAGCGGGTAGAACTGCACCAGCAGCAAGGTGTACAGGACCAGCGCCACACCGGAGAGGACCACCGAAAAACGCCAGGGCAAGGTCACCGCGGCAATGGTCAGCGGCACCAGGTAGTAGGAGACGAACGGGTTGGTCGAGCCACCGGAGAAATACAGCAGGGCGCTGTGGATAAACAGATCGCAGGCCAGCTGTACCGCGTATTCGAGCTCGGTGACCGGCCAGGTGGTCCGTAGCCGCACCACCGTGAAGGCGCAGAGCACCATGGAGCAGCCCAGCGTGACCCACAGTTGCAGCCAGGGCAGCGGCAGCAGTTCGAACCAGTAGGCGATACCGACCGAACCGGCTTGGGCGGCCAGCACCAGGATACGGATAAAGGTCAGGCGCCACAGGTTCTGGCGAGTCGCGGACAACAATTGAAAGGGGGCGAGCATGAGCTCTCCTGATGAGCGCTCCAGGCGGATCGCCACGAGTATAACCAAGCTGGACGCCCGACAGGCAGAACTGCGGCAAACAGCCACAGTTCGTGACAGATGTATAGAAGTTGTAACTGGGTGAACTGCCCGATAACAGCTAGAGTCTGATGGTTTCACGCGGTATCGCCCGACGATAAGCGCGTCCCGTATCCCAAGGAGTTTTTATGCAACGGTTCACTCGCAGCGCCACCCTGCTCGCCCTCAGCATCGCCACCCTGGCCAGCCTGCCGGCAATGGCTGCCGACGAGCTTCATTACAACCGGATTTCCCTGCGCGCCGAAGTCAGCCAGGAAGTGGCGCGGGATCTGATGATCGTCACCCTCTATACCGAGGCGCAGAACAGCGATCCGGCCAAGCTGGCCGCCGAGATCACCACCACCATGAACAAGGCCCTCGGCGAGGCCCGTGAAGTGAAGGCCGTGACCCTGCGCCAGGGCAGCCGCAACAGCTATCCGATCTACGACAACAAGACCCAGAAGATCACCGGCTGGCGTGAGCGCGCCGAGCTGCGCCTGGAAAGCGGTGACTTTGCCGCCCTCTCCAAGCTGACCGGCGACCTGATGCAGACGCTGAAAATGGAAGGCATGGACTTCTCCATCTCCACGGCGACCCGCAAGGCCAGCGAAGATGCCTTGCTCAAGGAGGCGGTGAACGCCTTCAAGGCCCGCGCCCAACTGGCTACCGACGCCCTCGGCGGCAAGGGCTACAAGATCATCAACCTGAACCTCAACGGCAACGGTTATCCACAGCCTTACGCCCGTGGCGCGATGATGATGAAGGCCCCGGCCATGGACTCCGCCCCGACACCGGAAGTGGAAGCCGGCACCAGCCAGGTCAGCATGAACGCCGACGGTGAGATCGAAGTCCTGCAATAAAGGCCCGGACCAGAGCTTTCTAAGCAGGCCGGAACGGCGGTAACCTCGGTGACCGCCGTTTTTTTTGCTGCCGAAAAAGCACTCTCAGGGGATTCCATGGAAAGAACCGTGTTCAAACCGCTGCTCCTTGCCGCCAGCCTGCTGGCCTGTGCACCGCTGGCCCAGGCCGCGAGTACCCTGGTCTACTGCTCCGAAGCCAGCCCGGCCGGCTTCGACCCGAGCCAGTACACCAGCGGCACCGATTTCGACGCGTCGGCCGAAACCGTGTTCAACCGCCTGACCCAGTTCAAGCGCGGCGGCACCGAGGTCGAACCCGGCCTGGCGACGAGTTGGGAAGTCTCCGCCGATGGCCTCGTCTACACCTTCCACCTGCGTCCCGGCGTGAAATTCCACACCACCGACTATTTCACCCCGAGCCGCGACTTCAACGCCGACGATGTGCTGTTCACCTTCAACCGGCTGCTCGACCCGAACCAGCCGTTCCGCAAGGCTTACCCCTCGGAATCGCCGTACTTCACCGACATGGGCCTCAATACCACCATCAGGAACGTCGAGAAGCTCGACGAACACACGGTGCGTTTCAACCTGAACACGGTGGATGCGGCCTTTATCCAGAACCTGGCCATGAGCTTCGCTTCCATCCAGTCCGCCGAGTACGCCGACAAGCTGCTCAAGGAAGGCAAGGCCGAGGAACTCAACCAGAAGCCGGTGGGAACCGGGCCCTTCGTGTTCAAGCGCTACCAGAAGGACTCGCAGATCCGCTACGCGGCCAACAAGGCGTACTGGAAACCCGAGGACGTGAAGCTCGACAACCTGGTCTTCGCCATCACCCCGGATGCCGCCGCGCGCCTGCAGAAGCTCAAGGCCGGCGAATGCCAGGTCAGTGGCTACCCGCGTCCGGCGGACATCGAGATCATGAAGCAGGACCCGAACCTGCGGGTGCTCCAGCAGGCCGGCTTCAACCTCGGCTTCCTGGCCTACAACGTGACCCACAAGCCGCTGGACCAACTCAAGGTACGCCAGGCGCTGGACATGGCCATCGACAAGCCGGCGATCATCAAGGCGGTCTACCAGGGCGCCGGACAGCTTGCGCAAAACGCCCTGCCGCCGGCGCAATGGTCGTTCGACCCGAACATCAAGGACGCGCCCTACGATCCGACCAAAGCCAAGGCGCTACTGAAGGAGGCCGGGGTCGCTCCCGGTACCACCATCGACCTGTGGGCCATGACCGTGCAGCGCGCCTCGAACCCCAATGCGCGGATGTCGGCGCAGATGATCCAGCAGGACTGGGCCAAGGTCGGGATCAAGGCCAATATCGTCAGCTACGAATGGGGCGAGTACATCAAGCGCGCCAAGAATGGCGAACATGACGCCATGATCTATGGCTGGACCGGAGACAATGGCGATCCGGACAACTGGCTGGGCGTGCTGTACAGCTGCGGCGCGGTAAAAGGCAGCAACTACGCCAAGTGGTGCGATCCGGATTATGACCGGCTGGTGCAGAAGGCCAAGCTCGCGAGCAACCGCGACGAGCGGGTGAAACTCTATCAACAGGCGCAGAAAATCCTCAAGGAACAGGTACCCATCACCCCTATCGCGAACTCCACGGTATTCCAGCCGCTGCGCAAGGAAGTCCGTGACTTCAAGATCAGTCCTTTCGGCCTGACGCCCTTCTACGGCGTGAGTCTCGATAAGTAACACGCACGCCCCAACCGGGTGCGCCAGACGCCCCGGTTGCCTGCTTGCAGTGCGCTGTATGCACCGGAAAAACCGGGCGCAAACGGTTAAATGCGTCAGAATTTACACAATTGCGACATTCGTGTACGTTCGTGCCACAGTTTAAGGCTTGCGGCGCCTCTGCATCTTGCATTGGGTATGGGGCCTGCATAAGTATCCGCAGGTCGACTCACGAGGTCGTCCTCACAACCAAAAATGACAACAAATCATGAGGCCACCATGCTTAAAAAAGCAGTCATTCCGTTTTTAGTTGGCGCAGGCCTCCTGGCATCTGCACCGTTCGCCCTCGCAGCGACAAACCTGGTGTATTGCTCCGAAGGGAGCCCGGCCGGTTTCGACCCAGGCCAATACACCGCCGGAACCGACTTCGACGCCTCCGCGGAAACCGTCTTCAACCGTCTCAGCCAGTTTGAACGCGGCGGCACCGCCGTGATTCCTGGCCTGGCGACCAGCTGGGATATTTCGCCGGACGGCCTGACCTACACCTTCCATCTGCGCGATGGGGTGAAGTTCCACACCACCGACTACTTCAAGCCGACCCGCAACTTCAACGCCGACGACGTGCTGTTCACCTTCAACCGCATGCTCGACAAGGACATGCCGTTCCGCAAGGCGTACCCGACCGAATTCCCGTACTTCACCGACATGGGCATGGACAGCAACATCACCAAGGTGGAGAAGGTCGACGAGCATACCGTCAAGTTCACCCTGAAGACCGTTGACGCCGCGTTCATCCAGAACCTGGCAATGAGCTTCGCCTCGATCCAATCCGCCGAGTACGCCGACAAGCTGCTCAAGGAAGGCAAGGCCAGCGACATCAACCAGAAGCCGATCGGCACCGGCCCGTTCGTGTTCAAGAGCTACCAGAAAGACTCCAACATCCGCTACACCGGGAACAAGGACTACTGGAAGCCTGAAGACGTCAAGATCGACAACCTGATCTTCGCCATCACCACCGACGCCTCGGTGCGGATGCAGAAGCTGAAGAAAAACGAATGCCAGGTCAGCGTCTACCCGCGTCCGGCCGACCTTGCACCGCTCAAGGCCGACCCGAAACTGCAGATGCCGAGCCAGGCCGGTTTCAACCTGGGCTATATCGCCTATAACGTCATGCCGGTGCTCAAGGGCGAAACCGCCGCCAACCCGCTGGCCGACCTGCGTGTTCGCCAGGCGCTGGACATGGCCGTGAACAAGCCGCAGATCATCGAATCGGTGTACCAGGGCGCCGGCCAGCTGGCCGTCAACGCCATGCCGCCGACCCAGTGGTCCTATGACACCACCATCAAGGATGCCAAGTACGACCCTGAGAAAGCCAAACAGCTGCTCAAGGAAGCCGGCATCAAGGAAGGTACGGAAATCAAGCTGTGGGCCATGCCTGTCCAGCGTCCGTACAACCCCAACGCCAAGCTGATGGCCGAAATGCTCCAGTCCGACTGGAAGAACATCGGCCTGAACGTGAAGATCGTCAGCTACGAGTGGGGTGAATACCTCAAGCGTGCCAAGGGTGGCGAGCAACAAGCCATGATCATTGGCTGGAGCGGTGACAACGGTGACCCGGACAACTGGCTGAACGTACTGTTCGGTTGTGATGCCCTCAACGGCAACAACTTCTCGAAGTACTGCACACCGAAGTACGACGCCCTGATGAAAGAAGCCAAGTCGACTGCCGACCAGGCCAAGCGCACCGAGCTGTACAAGCAGGCCCAGCACATCCTCAAGGATGACGTCCCCTATACACCTATCGCGCACTCGACGGTGTACCAACCCATGAGCGCCACCGTGAAGGACTTCAAGATCAGCCCGTTCGGCTTGAACTCCTTCTACGGCGTCAGCGTCAGCAAGTAAGGTTTCGCAAGGGCGGCGTCGCAGGACGTCGCCTTTGCGCTGCCCCGCCAGAATTGCAGGAATTGCCCATTACCTGACCGCTCCCGGTTCCAGCAGAACGAGTCAGAAGCGCAGTTTTTTCCTACAACTCTCTAAGGCTCTACGCATTTACGGCAAGGACTTGGCGTCATAACGTCGAGACATCGCTGATAGGCGTTTGAGCGGCATTGCTGTACCTACTGACTCAGTCGGTGATGTTTCCATGTTTCAACACATGGCAATTGCTCATCGATGACAATAAAAATGGATTGGGATCGTCATGCGCCATACCTTCGTTTTATCCGCTTTTATCAGCACGGCCCTGCTGGCCGGTGCCTCTTTTGCCCAGGCTGCCGGTAGCCTGGTGTTCTGCTCCGAGGGCAGCCCGGCCGGGTTCGACACTGCGCAGTACACCGCCGCCACCGACAACGACGCCGCCGAGCCGATCTACAACCGGCTGGTGGAATTCGTCCGGGGCGAGACCACCGTCGCACCGGCGCTGGCCAAGAGCTGGGATATCTCGCCGGATGGCCTGGTGTATACCTTCCACCTGCGTGAAGGGGTGAAGTTCCACACCACCAAGTACTTCACGCCGAGTCGCGATTTCAACGCCGACGATGTGCTGTTCACCTTCAATCGCATGCTCGATCCCGAGCAGCCGTTTCGCAAGGCGTATCCCACGGAGTTCCCCTACTTCAACGGGATGAGCCTGAACAAGAATATCGCCAAGGTCGAAAAGACCGGGCCGCTGACCGTGGTCATGACCCTCAACAGCGTCGACGCCGCGTTCATCCAGAATATCGCCATGAGCTTCGCCGCCATCCTGTCCGCCGAGTATGCCGACCAGTTGCTCAAGGAAGGCAAGCCCAGCGACATCAACCAGAAACCGATCGGCACCGGCCCCTACGTGCTCCAGCGTTACCAGAAAGATACGCAGATCCGTTACGCCGCCAACAAGCACTACTGGGACCCGGCCAAGGTCAAGCTCGACCAGTTGATCTTCGCGATCAACACCGATGCCTCGGTACGGGTGCAGAAGCTCAAGCGCAATGAATGCCAGGTCACCCTGCACCCACGCCCCGCCGATGTCGATGCGCTCAAGAGCGACCCGAAGCTGCAGGTGATCGAAAAGCCCGGTTTCAACCTCGGCTACATCGCCTACAACGTGCGCCACAAGCCTTTCGACCAACTGCAGGTGCGCCAGGCCCTGGACATGGCGGTGAACAAGTCGAGCATCCTCAATGCGGTCTACCAGGGCGCCGGCCAACTGGCGGTCAACGCCATGCCACCGACCCAGTGGTCCTACGACGAAACCATCAGGGACACCGCCTACAATCCGGAAAAAGCCAGGGAATTGCTCAAGGCCGCTGGAGTCAGGGAAGGCACCGAGATCACCCTCTGGGCCATGCCCGTCCAGCGCCCTTACAACCCCAACGCCAAGCTGATGGCCGAAATGCTCCAGGCCGACTGGGCGAAGATCGGCCTCAAGGTGAAGATCGTCAGCTACGAATGGGGCGAGTACCTCAAGCGCACCAAGAACGGCGAGCATGACGTCAGCCTGATTGGCTGGACCGGCGACAACGGCGATCCGGACAACTGGCTCGGCACCCTCTACAGTTGCGACGCCATCGGCGGCAACAACTACTCCATGTGGTGCGACCCACAGTACGACAAGCTGATCAAGCAGGCCAAGGTCGTCACCGATCGCGACGAGCGGACGGTGCTCTACAAACAGGCCCAGCAGTTGCTCAAGCAACAGGTGCCCATTACCCCTATCGCCCATTCGACGGTCAACCAGCCGTTGAGCGCCAAAGTCCAGGACTTCAAAGTCAGCCCGTTTGGCCGCAATTCGTTCTCGGGCGTCAGTATCGAACAATAAAACCGTGACCCGCGCGTTGGGGACGAATTTCGTCCTCACGCAATCTTGCAGCCGAAACTCGGCGAACCACTGCCAAGCAAACGTTTGCGAAACAAAAAAACAGAGTTCACCACAATAGCCGGATCACCCAAAAAGACCGGCATTTCAAAAAGAAAGAAAAAGGAGCGGTACGTTGAAACTCTCTCAAAAAGCGTTGTTAGCCTTAGCAATCAGTAGCACCACCCTGATGGCCCATGCGGAATCCCAGAGCCAGGATTTCATTCCGACCGGCATCAATACCGGCAATGCCCAGAGTGAAGCCAAGGGCTTTATCGATGGCCAGAGCCTGAGCGGCACCACCCGCAACTGGTACGCCAACGAACTGAAGCGCCGTGATGACCGCTTCTCCTACAAAAAAGGCGGCACCACCCCGACGCCGACTCCGCGCCGCATCAACTGGGCCCAGGGCACCATCCTCAACTACAGCTCGGGTTTCACCCAGGGCACCGTGGGTTTCAAGACCGAAGTGGCGGCCTACAACGCCATCGCCCTGGACCGTGACCGCAAGGACATGGCTGGCGGCTCCAACCGTACCCTGACCCACAGCGACGGCGATGCCGTCGGCCAGTGGAGCAAGCTGGGCCTGGCCAACGTCCAGGCCCGCGTCTCCAACACCACCCTGACCGCCGGTCGCCAGAACTTCAGCACGCCGATCGTCGATAACATCGGCAACCGTGCCCTGCCTTCCAGCTTCGAAGGTGTGAGCATCCACAGTGAAGAACTGAGCAACATGGCCTTCGACCTGGGCACCTTCGACCGTGTCTCGCCACGGACCGAGCAGAGCCTGTCGAAATTCCGCAGCGAATACGGCAACGGCCAGGAAACCGACCACGTCAACACCGCCGGCATGACCTACCAGCCGTTCAAGAGCCTGAAGACCAGCCTCTACGCCGCCAAGGTCGAAGACTTCTGGAACCAGTACTACGCGGGCTTCACCCATGACCTGGGCGACACTTCGGTACTGGGCCTGACCACCGGCTTCAACTACTACAAAACCGTCGACACCGGCAAAAAGAAGATGGGTGAAATCGACAACGACACCTACTCGCTGTCCCTCGGCCTGACTCACCAGGCCCACAGCCTGACCTTCTCCTACCAGCAGGTGAACGGTAACGAGTACTTCGACTACCTGCACGAAACCAACGGCATCTACCTGGCCAACTCCCTGCTCTCGGACTTCAACGGACCGAACGAGAAGTCCTTCCAGATCGCCTATGGCATCAACATGGCCGAATACGGCGTGCCGGGCCTCAAGTTCAACGTCTACAGCTCCCGCGGCTGGGGCATCGACGGCACCCACTACACCGGCACCGCCTATGGCGAAGCGGGCGTCAAACGCAGCGACCTGCGCCTGATGGACGGCGAGAAGCACCAGGAATACGGCATCGGCGCGTCCTACGCGGTGCAAAGCGGTCCGCTGAAGGCCACCGCCATCCGTGCGACCTACACCACTCACCGCGCCAGCGCACAACAGGCTGACGGCAACCTCAACGAGTTCCGCCTGGTCACCACCATTCCATTCAAGATTCTTTAAGACGTAACGATGCCAGGGTCGATTCGACGAATCGGCCCTGGCGACTAATCTGGCTCATTTGATTACGGAGGGTTTATATGAAGATGCTTCCCTTGCGAGCGGCTATCGCAGCCACCTTGCTGACTGCTGCCATCGGCGTTTCGGCAAAACCCTTGGTGGTCTGCACCGAAGCCAGTCCGGAAGGTTTCGATCCGGTTCTGTACACCACCGCCGTCACTTCCGACGCCGCGGCTGAAACCCTGTTCAACCGCCTGGTGGACTTCAAGCCGGGCACGGCCGAGATCCAGCCGGCCCTGGCCGAAAGCTGGGAGATCAGTCCCGACGGCCTGCAGTACACGTTCCACCTGCGCAAAGGCGTCAAGTTCCACAGCACCGATTACTTCAAACCGACCCGTGAGCTGAATGCCGACGACGTGCTCTGGAGCTTCCAGCGCCAGCTGGACCCGAATCACCCCTGGCACAAGCAATCCACCGTCGGCTTCCCATATTTTGAAAGCATGGACTTCCAGAACCTGCTCAAGAGCGTCGAAAAAGTCGACGACCTGACCGTGCGGTTCACCCTGTCCCGGCCCGAAGCACCGTTCCTGCTCGACCTGGGCATGGCGTTCACCTCGATCCACTCCGCCGAATACGCCAACCAGTTGCTCAAGGCCGGCAAGATGGATGACCTCAACGCCAAGCCGATCGGCACCGGCCCGTTCATCTTCCAGCGCTATGCCAAGGATGCGCAGGTCCGCTACAAGGCCAACCCGGACTACTTCCGTGGCAAGCCACCGGCCGAAGCGCTGATATTCGCCATCACCCCGGACAACAACACCCGCCTGCAGAAGCTCAAGGCCAACGAGTGCCAGGTGGCGCTGTACCCGAAACCGGATGACGTCCCGAGCATCCAGGCCGACCCGAACCTGCAGGTCGTCAGCATGGCGGCCATGTCCACCGGCTACACCGCCATCAATACCGAGCACAAATACCTGAGCGATGTGCGGGTGCGCCAGGCCATCGAACTGGCCCTGGACAAGCAGACCTACGTCGACACCCTGTACGGCAAGGGCAACGCCATCGCGGCGGTCAACCCCTACCCGCCGACCCTGCTGGGCTACAACGACAAGCTGAAGAACCCGGCGCAGAACCTGGACAAGGCCCGCGCCCTGCTCAAGGAAGCCGGCGTGCCTGAAGGCACGGTCTTCACCCTGTACACTCGCAACGGCGGTGGCCCGACCAACCCGAACCCGCAACTCGGCGCACAGTTGATCCAGTCGGACCTGGCCAAGGTCGGCATCAAGATCGATATCCGCGTCATGGAGTGGGCCGAGATGCTCAAGCGGGCGAAAAAAGGCGAACATGACCTGGTTTCGGCCGGCTGGAGTGGCGACAACGGCGACCCGGATAACTTCCTGACCCCGCTAATGAGTTGCGAAGCCGCCAAAAACGGCGAAAACTACAGCCGCTGGTGCAACCAGCAGTTCCAGACGCTGATCGAGCAGGCCCGTGCCAAGACTGATCCTGCCGAGCGCGCCGCACTCTATGAGAAAGCCCTGGAAATCCTGCACGACCAAGTGGTGTGGGTCGAACAGGCTCATCCCAAGATGTTTACCGCCATGCGCAAGAACGTAGAGGGTTATCACATTAACCCGCTGTCCACCAATAACTTCGCCACGACCCAGGTGAAGTAGAAAAATACGCCGGTCGCCGCCCGCACCCCGGGCAGCGACCGGCACGCCTAACCGGCTGATGAGGTACACAACAAGATGTTTAGTTTTATTGCCCGCCGACTGGGGTTGCTGATCCCCACGTTTTTCGGCATCACACTGTTGACCTTCGCGTTGATTCGCATGATCCCTGGCGACCCCGTGGAAGTCATGATGGGCGAGCGCCGGGTCGACCCGGAAATGCATGCCCAGGCGATGGAACGCCTCGGTCTGAACAAGCCGCTTTACGCGCAATACATCGACTACGTGGGCAAACTCGCCCATGGCGACCTCGGTGAATCCCTGCGCACACGCACCAGCGTGTGGACCGAATTCTCCGCCCTCTTCCCGGCGACCCTGGAACTGTCCATGGCCGCCCTGCTGTTCGCCGGCGTCTTCGGCCTGCTGGCCGGCGTGATCGCGGCCCTCAAACGGGGATCGCTGTTCGACCATGGGGTCATGGGTGTCTCCCTGGCGGGGTACTCGATGCCGATCTTCTGGTGGGGCCTGATCCTGATCATGTTCTTCTCCGTCAGCCTGGGCTGGACCCCGGTTTCCGGACGCATCGACCTGCTCTACGACATTGAGCCGAAAACCGGCTTCATGCTGATCGACACCCTGCTCAGCGACCAGCCGGACGCGTTCTGGGATGCGTTGCACCACATGATCCTGCCGTCCATCGTGCTGGGCACCATCCCGCTGGCGGTGATCGCCCGGATGACCCGCTCCTCGATGCTCGAAGTCCTGCGCGAAGACTATATCCGTACCGCCCGCGCCAAGGGCCTGTCACCGACCCGCGTGGTCTTCGTGCACGGCCTGCGCAACGCACTGATCCCGGTGCTGACGGTCATGGGCCTGCAGGTCGGCACACTGCTGGCCGGCGCGGTCCTCACCGAGACCATTTTCTCCTGGCCCGGCATCGGCAAATGGCTGATCGAAGCCATCGGCGCCCGGGACTATCCGGTGGTGCAGAACGGCATCCTGTTGATTGCCTGCATCGTGATCCTGGTCAACTTCGTGGTGGATATCCTCTACGGCTTTGCCAACCCACGTATCCGTCACCAGCGCTGAGATCCTATACATGAGCACTCCAACTTCCTCTGTAGCAGTCGATCAAAGCCTGCTGTATCCATCGCCGTACAAAGAATTCTGGCAGGCCTTCGCCAAGAACAAGGGCGCCGTCGCCGGCCTGCTGTTCATGCTGCTGGTGATCTTCTGCGCGATTTTCGCCCCGTGGGTTTCGCCGCACGATCCGAGCGAACAGTTCCGTGACTTCCTGCTCACCCCGCCGTCCTGGCTTGAAGGCGGCCAGACCCAGTTCCTGCTGGGCACCGATGAGCTGGGCCGCGACCTGCTGTCGCGACTGATCCAGGGCTCGCGCCTGTCGCTGCTGATCGGCCTGTCCTCGGTGGTGATGTCGCTGATTCCCGGAATCCTGATGGGCCTGCTGGCCGGCTTCTTCCCGCGGATCCTCGGGCCGACCATCATGCGCCTGATGGACATCATGCTCGCCCTGCCTTCGCTGCTGCTGGCCGTGGCGATCGTCGCCATCCTCGGCCCTGGCCTGATCAACACCGTGATCGCCATTGCCATCGTCTCGCTGCCGTCCTATGTGCGCCTGACCCGCGCCGCGGTCATGGGCGAACTGAACCGCGACTACGTGACTGCCGCCCGCCTCGCCGGTGCCGGCCTGCCACGCCTGATGTTCATCACCGTGTTGCCCAACTGCATGGCACCGCTGATCGTCCAGGCCACCCTGAGCTTCTCCTCGGCGATCCTCGATGCCGCCGCCCTGGGCTTCCTCGGCCTCGGCGTCCAGCCGCCAACCCCCGAGTGGGGCACCATGCTGGCCTCGGCCCGTGACTACATCGAACGCGCCTGGTGGGTCGTCAGCCTGCCCGGCCTGACCATTTTGCTCAGCGTGCTGGCAATCAACCTGATGGGCGACGGCCTGCGCGATGCGCTGGACCCGAAACTCAAGAATGCCGCCTGAGGAGATTCCCATGTCACTGCTAGAAATCAAGAATCTCAATGTCCGCTTCGGCGACAAGACCGCCGTCCCGGTGGTCGACGGCCTCGACCTGGCCGTGGACAAGGGCGAAGTCCTGGCCATCGTTGGCGAGTCGGGTTCGGGTAAATCCGTGACCATGATGGCGCTGATGGGCCTGATCGAGCATCCCGGCATCGTCACCGCCGATGCCCTGCGCTTCGACGGCAAGGACATGCTCAAGCTCAACGCCCGCCAGCGCCGGCAGATCGTCGGCAAGGACCTGGCGATGGTGTTCCAGGACCCGATGACCGCGCTGAACCCCAGCTACACCGTGGGTTTCCAGATCGAGGAAGTCCTGCGCCTGCACCTGAAGATGTCCGGCAAACAAGCCCGCAAGCGTGCCATCGAGCTGCTGGAAAAGGTCGAGATCCCGGGCGCGGCCAGTCGGATGGATGCCTATCCGCACCAGCTGTCCGGCGGCATGAGCCAGCGCGTGGCAATTGCCATGGCGATTGCCGGCGAGCCGAAACTGCTGATCGCCGATGAGCCGACCACCGCCCTGGACGTGACCATCCAGGCGCAGATCATGGAGTTGCTGCTCAACCTGCAACAAGAGCAGAACATGGGCCTGGTGCTGATCACCCACGACCTCGCGGTCGTCGCCGAAACCGCCCAGCGGGTCTGCGTGATGTACGCCGGCCAGGCCGTGGAAGTCGGCCAGGTCCCGGGCCTGTTCGAGGTCCCGGCGCACCCCTACAGCGAAGCGCTGCTCAAGGCGATTCCGGAACACAGCCTGGGCGCCGCGCGCCTGTCGACCCTGCCGGGCATCGTTCCCGGCCGCTATGACCGCCCGCAGGGTTGCCTGCTGTCGCCGCGCTGCCCGTACGTGCAAGAGAGCTGCCGCCAGCAGCGTCCGGGCCTGGACCCGAAAACCAATAGTCTCGCCCGTTGCTTCTACCCGCTGAACCAGGAGGTGGCGTAATGGCCGTCGTTCTCACCGCCCGCGACCTCACCCGTCACTACGAAGTCTCCCGCGGCCTGTTCAAGGGCCATGCGCTGGTGCGCGCCCTCAACGGCGTGTCGTTCGAACTGGAAGCCGGCAAGACCCTGGCCGTGGTGGGCGAATCCGGGTGTGGCAAGTCCACCCTGGCCCGTGCCCTGACCCTGATCGAGGAGCCGTCTTCCGGCTCGCTGAAGATTGCCGGCCAGGAAGTCAACGGCGCCAACAAGGCCGAGCGCAAGCAACTGCGCAAAGACGTGCAGATGGTGTTCCAGAGCCCCTACGCGTCGCTCAATCCACGGCAGAAGATCGGTGACCAGCTCGGCGAGCCGCTGCTGATCAACACCAACCTGTCGGCTGCCGAGCGCCGCGAGAAAGTGCAGGCCATGATGCGCCAGGTCGGCTTGCGCCCTGAGCATTACCAGCGTTACCCGCACATGTTCTCCGGCGGCCAGCGCCAGCGGATCGCCCTGGCCCGGGCGATGATGCTGCAGCCCAAGGTATTGGTGGCGGACGAGCCGACCTCGGCCCTCGACGTCTCGATCCAGGCCCAGGTACTGAACCTGTTCATGGACCTGCAGCAGGAGTTCAACACCGCCTACGTGTTCATCTCCCACAACCTGGCGGTCGTGCGCCATGTGGCGGACCAGGTGCTGGTGATGTACCTCGGCCGGCCCGCGGAAATGGGCCCGAAGGAGGACATCTACACCCGTCCCCTGCACCCGTACACCCAGGCACTGCTGTCGGCGACCCCGACCATTCACCCGGACCCGCTGAAGCCGAAGATCAAGATCGTCGGCGAGCTGCCCAACCCGCTGAACCCGCCAAGCGGCTGCGCGTTCCACAAGCGCTGCCCGTACGCGACCGAGCGTTGCAGCACGGAACTGCCGGAGTTGCGCCAGGTGGATACCCGCCAGGTTGCCTGCCACTACGCCGAACAGTTCCTCTGACCGGCAACAAAAAAGCGCCCTCCTGAAGAAGCGAGGGCGCTGGAAACCCAGCCCTTTCTGTCAGGTTGCGCATCGACCCGACAGAAGGGGCTTTTTCATTTCTGGTCCTGATCGATCAAGTATCGTTGTCACCATCTTCATCGTCGTCGCTATCAGGTTCCTTGGTGGTGGAGTCATCGTCGCCCTTGCTGCCACCCTGATCTTCGTCACCGGGTTCGGCATCAGACTTGGCGACCATCAAACCACTGCCCTGGACACTGTTCGCTCCCCACAAGCCATGGGCCTGGGGCGGGCTCGTGCTGGCCCAGGCTGCCGTCGTGCCGAGTGACAGCATCACCAGCACCTTGAGCAGCAACACAATGCGTTGAAAGATTTTCATCGTCGATCCAGTCCTTCTGTAGGTAAGTCGCGAGTGCCTGAGCGCCGGCTCGCAGAACCTGCGCCAGCTTTGTCTGAACCTAGCCCCGTCGACGATTTTTTTCCATGCTGGCTACATGAAACTTTCCGGCGCCTCTTAGAACGATTCCGACTATTGAGCAGAACTGAAAAACCTATGGCACGTTTCAACCGCCCATAAAAAACCCCGCTGCCGAGCAGCGGGGTTTTCGGTGGAGCCCGTTGTTCGTCCGTGACGAATCAGTGGTGCTCACGGGTGGCGCGGAATTTCACATCCGGCCAGCGCTCTTCCATCAGCGCCAGGTTGACCCGGGTCGGCGCCAGGTAGGTCAGGTGACCGCCGCCGTCCAGCGCCAGGTTTTCCACGGCCTTGACGCGGAATTCCTCCAGCTTCTTCTTGTCGCCGCACTCGATCCAGCGCGCGGACCAGACGGTGATCGGCTCGTAGGAACATTCGACCTTGTATTCCTCTTTCAGGCGGCTGGCGACCACATCGAACTGCAGCACACCGACGGCGCCGAGGATGATGTCGTTGCTGCGCTCCGGGAAGAACACCTGGGTCGCGCCCTCTTCCGCCAACTGCTGCAGGCCCTGGCGCAGTTGCTTGGACTTGAGCGGATCGCGCAGGCGTACGCGGCGGAACAGTTCCGGGGCGAAGTGCGGGATACCGGTGAAACCCAGGGCCTCGCCCTCGGTGAAGGTGTCACCGATCTGGATGGTGCCGTGGTTGTGCAGGCCGATGATGTCGCCGGCGTAGGCCTCTTCCAACTGCTCACGCTCGGAGGAGAAGAAGGTCAGCGCATCGCCGATCCGCACGTCCTTGCCAGTACGTACATGGCGCATTTTCATGCCCTTGTCGTACTTGCCGGAGCAGATGCGCATGAAGGCGATACGGTCGCGGTGCTTGGGATCCATGTTCGCCTGGATCTTGAACACGAAGCCGGAGAACTTCTCTTCCACCGGCTCGACCGTACGCTCGTTGGCCACCCGGGCCAACGGCTTGGGCGCCCAGTCGACCACGGCGTCGAGCACATGGTCGACACCGAAGTTGCCCAGTGCGGTACCGAAGAACACCGGGGTCAGCTGGCCGTCGAGGAACTCCTGCTGGTTGAATTCGTGGCAGGCGCCCTGCACCAGTTCCAGCTGCTCGATAAACCGCTCGTACTCGTCACCCAGGTGGGCGCGGGCTTCGTCCGAGTCGAGCTTCTCGATGATCTTCACCTCGGTGCGCTCGTGACCATGACCGGCGGTGTAGACAATGATGTAGTCGTCGGCGAGGTGGTAGACGCCCTTGAAGTCGCGGTAGCAGCCGATCGGCCAGGTGATCGGCGCGGCCTTGATCTTCAACACCGCCTCGATTTCGTCGAGCAGTTCGATCGGGTCGCGGATATCGCGGTCGAGCTTGTTGATAAAGCTGACGATCGGCGTGTCACGCAGGCGGCAGACATCCATCAGGGCGATGGTCCGTGGCTCGACGCCCTTGCCGCCGTCGAGCACCATCAACGCCGAGTCCACGGCGGTCAGGGTCCGATAGGTGTCTTCGGAGAAGTCTTCGTGACCCGGGGTATCGAGCAGGTTGACCATGTGGTCCCGGTAGGGGAACTGCATGACCGAGGTGGTAATGGAGATACCACGCTGCTTCTCCATCTCCATCCAGTCGGAGGTGGCATGGCGATCGGACTTGCGAGATTTCACCGTGCCCGCCACCGCAATCGCCTTGCCCATCAGCAACAGCTTTTCGGTGATGGTGGTCTTACCCGCATCCGGGTGGGAAATAATGGCGAAGGTGCGGCGTTTCGCGACTTCGGCGGCCTGGTTGGTCATGGGAAATCGCCTGACAGGTGATTCAAAAAAGGGCGCAGATTATAGACCAAAGCCGACCCCAGCGGCCACCGCTGCCCTGCCGCCCGGCAGGCCACGAGATGGCCAAATGCAATTAATTGGGGAACCTTTTAAAGCGCACAGGCGTCCATTCCCCTGCCATGACCTTTCGTCAGGTGTAGAAAAATCAGCAAGTTAGCCTGACGAAGGCGGCGCTTATGGCTTTCCCATGTTGTGTTTCCGGCATGGCGACAGCTGCTTTTCGCGAACACTTTTCCAGAAGCCGGGCATGGCCTCGCCTCACGGAAAACTGTCTGCCGACTAAAAAAAAGGAGTCCATCTGTGGCTAATCGCTATGGCCAAGGGCTTATCGGAGGAGCGGTCGTCATCGTCCTCCTGGCCCTGCTGATCCACTGGATCGGCATCAGCACTATCGAGCACTACCGAGACGACTTGTGGTTCTACCTGCAAGCTCACCTTTACCTGGTACTGGCGTCGATGTTCGCCGCCCTTGTCGTCGGGATTCCCGCCGGCATCTTCCTCAGCCGACCGACCATGGTGGGCCGCGCCGAACGCTTCATGCAGGTGTTCAATATCGGTAACACCGTTCCCCCCCTGGCAGTACTGGCGATTGCCCTGGGGATCCTCGGCATCGGCGCGGGTCCGGCGATCCTGGCCCTGTTCCTCGCTTCCCTGCTGCCCATCGTGCGCAACACCTACGAAGGCCTGAAAAACGTCGAGGGATCCCTCAAGGAAGCCGCCGTCGGCATCGGCATGACCCCGCACCAGGTGCTCTGGCGGGTCGAGCTGCCCAATGCCGTGCCGATCATCGTCGGTGGTGTGCGGGTGGCCCTGGCGATCAACGTCGGTACCGCGCCGCTGGCCTTCCTGATCGGCGCCAACAGCCTGGGCAGCCTGATTTTCCCCGGCATCGCCCTGAACAATCAGCCGCAATTGATCCTCGGCGCGGCGTGTACCGCCCTGCTGGCGCTGCTGCTCGATGGCCTGGTGACACTGGCCAGCCGCCTCTGGCTGGAACGCGGCCTGCGGCCCGCCTGAGCAAAGGAAAAACCATGAAAAGATTCTGCTTGTTTCTAGGCTGTGCCCTGCTGTTCGCAGGATGGGCCCAGGCCGCCGAAAAGCCCGTGATCCGCATCGGCGCCCGGGTGTTCACCGAACAAACCCTGCTCGCGGAAATCACCTCGCAGTACCTGCGGACCAAGGGCTATGACACCCGGGTCACCGGCGGCCTGGGCAGCAACCTGGCCCGTAGCGCCCACGAAAGCGGGCAACTGGACATGCTCTGGGAATACACCGGGGTGTCGCTGGTGGCCTACAACCATGTGACGGAAAAACTCGACAGCGAACAGTCCTACGCACGGGTCAAGGAACTCGATGCGAAAAAGGGCCTGGTCTGGCTCACGCCGTCGAAGTTCAGCAACACCTACGCCCTGGCCCTGCCGCAGAAGGTCGCGCAACAGTACCCGCAGATCAACACCATCAGCCAGTTGACCACGGTACTCGCCGCCGAGGCGAAAGAGCGGCACCTGGTAGCCCTCGACACCGAGTTCGCCAACCGTTCCGACGGCCTGGAAGGCATGGTGAAACTGTATGGCATGAACCTGACGCGCCAGAACATTCGCCAGATGGATGCCGGCCTGGTCTATACCGCGCTGCGCAATGGCCAGGTGTTCGCGGGGCTGGTCTACACCACCGACGGTCGCCTGAACGCCTTCAAGCTCAAGCTGCTGGAGGATGACCGCCACTACTTCCCGGACTACACCGCCGCCCCCGTGGTGCGTCAGGCCTACCTCGACGCCCATCCGCAACTGGCCGCCGACCTCAAGCCGCTCGCCGAACTGTTCGACGACGACACCATGCGCCAGCTCAATGCCCGGGTCGACGTCGATCACCAAAGCCCGTCCGCCGTGGCCGCCGACTTCCTGCGCCAACACCCCATCCACTGAGGAGAAGACATGGAATTCCTGAACGCCTTTTCCCATCTGGACTGGCCACTGGTCCTGCACCTGACCGGGCAACACATCACTTTAGTCGGCATTGCCGTGACCCTGGCGATTGTCGTCGGCGTGCCCCTGGGCGTACTGATGACCCGTTTCCCGGCGCTGGCCGGTCCCCTGCAAGCCAGTGCCACGGTGCTGCTGACCGTGCCGTCGATTGCCCTGTTCGGCCTGCTGCTGCCGTTCTACTCGAAATTCGGCCAGGGCCTCGGACCGCTGCCGGCGATCACCGCCGTGTTCCTCTACTCGTTGCTGCCGATCATGCGCAACACCTACCTGGCCCTGACCGGCGTCGAGCCGGGCATCCGTGAAGCCGCCCGCGGCATCGGCATGACCTTCGGCCAGCGCCTGCGCATGGTCGAACTGCCGATCGCGGTGCCGGTGATCCTCGCCGGCGTGCGCACCGCCGTGGTGATGAACATCGGCGTCATGACCATCGCCGCCACCATCGGTGCCGGCGGCCTGGGCGTACTCATCCTCGCGGCCATCAGCCGCAGCGACATGTCGATGCTGATCGTCGGTGCCGTGCTGGTCAGTGTCCTGGCCATCGCCGCCGACCTGCTCCTGCAATGGCTGCAACGCTCGCTGACTCCCAAAGGACTCCTGAAATGATCGAACTACAGAATCTGAGCAAGACCTTCCAAAGCAACGGCAAGGCCGTCAAGGCCGTCGACTCGGTGAGCCTGACCGTCAACGAAGGCGAGATCTGCGTCTTTCTCGGCCCTTCGGGGTGCGGCAAGAGCACCACGCTGAAGATGATCAACCGGCTGATCGTGCCGACCTCGGGCCAGGTCCTGATCAACGGCGAAGACACCACCCAGCTCGACGAAGTGACGCTACGCCGCAATATCGGCTACGTCATCCAGCAGATCGGCCTGTTCCCGAACATGACCATCGAGGAAAACATCACCGTGGTGCCGCGCCTGCTCGGCTGGGACAAACAGAAATGCCATGACCGGGCCCGCGAGTTGATGAGCATGATCAAGCTCGAACCCAAGCAGTACCTGCACCGTTATCCACGGGAACTGTCCGGCGGCCAGCAGCAGCGCATCGGCGTGATCCGTGCCCTGGCGGCGGATGCTCCGCTGCTGCTGATGGACGAGCCGTTCGGCGCGGTCGACCCGATCAACCGGGAGATGATCCAGAACGAGTTCTTCGAGATGCAGCGGGCACTGAACAAGACCGTGATCATGGTCAGCCATGACATCGACGAAGCCCTCAAGCTGGGCGACAAGATCGCCATCTTCCGCGGCGGCAAGCTGATCCAGATCGACCATCCGGACACGCTGCTGGCGCATCCGGCGGATGATTTCGTCAGCAACTTCGTCGGCCAGGACAGCACCCTCAAGCGCCTGTTGCTGGTCAAGGCCGAGGACGCGGCAGACAACGCCCCGTCGGTGAGCCCGGAAACGCCGGTGGCCGACGCCCTGGAGCTGATGGACGAGCACGACCGCCGCTATGTGGTGGTGACCGATGCCGCGAACAAGGCGCTGGGTTATGTCCGCCGCCGCGACCTGCATCGCCAGGCGGGCAACTGTGGGCAGTACCTGCGCGAGTTCAATGCGACCGCAGCCTACGACGAGAATCTGCGCATTCTGTTGTCGCGGATGTACGAGTTCAACCGCTCGTGGCTGCCGGTGATGGACGCAGAGCGGGTGTTCCTCGGCGAAGTGACCCAGGAGTCGATTGCCGCCTACCTGAGTTCCGGGCGCTCCCGAGGGGCCAAGACCAGCATCGTGTCACCAGCCGAGATGGCCGCGGTCTGACAGGCCGCCATCGCCGGCAAGCCGGCTCCCACAGGGGATCGTGCCCAGCGCCGATCCCGTATTCGGCATGGAGCCCCCTGTAGGAGCCTGGCTTGCCAGCGATGAGGCCCCTGAAGCCGCCAACAGCTTCGCGGGCAAGCCCGCTCCCACAACAGCCTGCTCCCAGACCCGCCCCTCCGACACAGGCAGCGCCAACGGGGATTGGCATAAAACCCGCAAAAATCCCCTTCCCGAGGGAACATCAGACTGTCATCCGGGTCGGTTAAATAAGTGACTGATCCGGGTTACGCGACGAGCGCGTGCAAAAACGCGACATTTTTAGTTGATCTCAAGCCCCTCAAGTCCTAAAGTTCGCGCCGAACGTCCATGCTGGAAACGATCCATCCGGCTCAAGTACTGACGACGAGACAGCAAGGCCAAGGGAAGCGGTTGATCCCATGGCCTTTTTGCTTTCGGCGACATGCCTTGGGAAGTAGGCGAACCAAAGTGGGGATACGGAGGACGTTCATTTGCACCCATTGATAACTCACGTTTGCCACTAGGAGTCCCCCCGCATGTCGATCCAGGTCGAAGACTATTTCGCGCGCGATACCTTTGAGAAAATGAAGGCGTTCGCCGACAAGCAAGAAACCCCTTTCGTGGTCATCGATACCCAGATGATCTCCCAGGCCTACGATGACCTGCGTGCAGGTTTCGAATTCGCCAAGGTCTACTACGCCGTCAAGGCCAACCCGGCCGTCGAAATCATCGACCTGCTGAACAAGAAAGGCTCGAGCTTCGACATCGCCTCGATCTACGAGCTGGATAAAGTGCTGAACCAGGGCGTCAGCCCGGATCGCATCAGCTACGGCAACACCATCAAGAAATCCAAGGACATCCGCTACTTCTACGAGAAGGGCGTGCGCCTGTACTCCACCGACTCCGAAGCCGACCTGCGCAACATCGCCAAGGCCGCACCGGGCTCGAAAGTCTACGTACGCATCCTCACCGAAGGCTCGACCACCGCCGACTGGCCGTTGTCGCGCAAGTTCGGCTGCCAGACCGACATGGCCATGGACCTGCTGATCCTCGCCCGCGACCTGGGCCTGGTGCCTTACGGCGTGTCCTTCCACGTCGGCTCGCAACAGCGCGATATCAGCGTCTGGGACGCGGCTATCGCCAAGGTCAAGGTGATCTTCGAGCGCCTGAAAGAAGAAGACGACATCCACCTCAAGCTGATCAACATGGGCGGCGGCTTCCCAGCCAACTACATCACCCGCACCAACAGCCTGGAAACCTACGCCGAGGAAATCATCCGCTTCCTCAAGGAAGACTTCGGCGACGACCTGCCGGAAATCATCCTCGAGCCAGGCCGTTCGCTGATCGCCAACGCCGGTATCCTGGTCAGCGAAGTGGTGCTGGTGGCGCGTAAATCGCGAACCGCCGTCGAACGTTGGGTATACACCGACGTGGGCAAGTTCTCCGGCCTGATCGAAACCATGGACGAAGCCATCAAGTTCCCGATCTGGACCGAGAAGAAAGGCGAGATGGAAGAAGTGGTCATCGCCGGGCCCACCTGCGACAGCGCCGACATCATGTACGAAAACTACAAGTACGGCCTGCCCCTGAACCTGGCCATCGGCGACCGCCTCTACTGGCTGTCCACCGGTGCCTACACCACCAGCTACAGCGCGGTTGAATTCAATGGCTTCCCGCCGCTGAAGTCGTTCTACGTGTAAGCCTCCACGCCTGCGCTGCAGCCGAAAGGCCCGTGATTGCTCACGGGCCTTTTTTATTGTCACTTTGCCGGGCTATCCGCTGACACCCATCGATGCCCGGGTCCGCAGAAGGTACTCCAGGGCGCTTGAAGGCTCAGCCCAACAACCCGTGCAGTGCCGCGCGATCCTGCTCGTCGCCCAGGGCAGCCGCCTGCTGGTGGTAGGCCAGCGCCATGGCACGGATTCGCGGATCCCTGGCCGCCAGCAGGGTCTGGCGGCTGATCCGCAGGAATTTCAGATTGCCGCCGGCCAGCGCCTTGTGCAGCCACTCCAGCGCCTGGTCGACCCGGCCCAGGTCGGCCAGCACCGTCGCGTAACTGAACTGCCCGCGAAAATCACCGGCCTCGGCGGACCGGCGATACCACTCGCAGGCGGCAACAAGGTCAGCGGGACAGAAACGCCCATCTTCCAGATAGCGCCCCAGCAGGTTCATCGATCTGGCATGGCCCATCCCGGCGGCACGCCGGTAGTGCGCCAGCGCCTGGGCCTGATCCTCCCGCACCCCGCGTCCGGTCGCCAGCAGGTTGGCGTAGTTGTACAACCCCCAGTCCAGCCCGCCCTGCGCCGCCAGGTGGTAATGCCGCGCCGCCAGCCGCTCATCGGGCGCGCAACCCCAGCCGTGCTCATGGCAACGCCCGAGCATGTTGCGCGCCATCAAGTGACCGTCATTCGCGGCGATTTCAAACCAGCGCAGCGCCAGGGCCTGGTCGCGTTCGATGCCCTGCCCGTCCAGCAGTATCTGCCCCAGCAACGCCTGGGCCTCGACGACCCCTTCCGCCGCCGCCAGCAGGATCGCCTGGGCTGCGCGGGCCGGGTTCTCTTCCAGCATGACCTTGAGCGAATCGCCGTCCAGCACCTCTTCGCGCCTGTACAACAGCATGACGCCGACACCTTAAAGAGAAATAATCGCAATAGTATCTGATTCCCATTGATGCGGTAAGATACGCACCGATAAGCGCCTTACATCTGCGTTTCCGACCGCCCTGGCGCCTGTAGCGTTATGTAGCGGTCTGTTTGTAAAAAGCTAACAAATATGAATTCGTCGCATTCGCACACACGGCATAATGCGCGCCGTGAAGCATGACTTTGATTGAGCAAGGCGGTCGCCGTGTTGAAGAAAACACTGTTCCAGTTGCATTGGCTGTTCGGCATCAGTGCCGGGCTGGTGCTGGCGTTCATGGGCATCACCGGGGCCACGGTGTCCTTTCAGGACGAACTGCTGCGTCTGCTCAATCCCTCGGTGCTGCAAGTCGAGGCACCGAACCACGAGGCCCTGCCGCCCGCCGAGCTGGTGCGCAGGCTCGAAGCCAGAGAAGGCCAGACCGTCGCGATGCTGTGGGTCGAGCCCCACGGCGACAGCGCCGGCCGGGTGTTCTTCACCGCGCCGCCAGGTGAACGACGCGGGCAGCTGCGCTATTTCGATCCCTACACCGGTGACTACCAGGGCGATGTCGTCGGCCTGGACTTCTTCAACCTGATGCTGCAACTGCACCGGTACCTGGCCATGGGCGACACCGGTCGCCAGATCACCGGCGCCTGCACCCTGATGCTGGTGTTCTTCTGCCTCTCCGGCCTGTACCTGCGCTGGCCGCGCAAGGCCCTCGACTGGCGTGCCTGGCTGACCCTCGACTGGGCGAAAAAAGGCCGCGCCTTCAACTGGGACCTGCACTCCGTGGCCGGAACCTGGTGCCTGGTGTTCTACCTGCTGTCGGCCCTGACCGGTTTGTCCTGGTCCTATGAGTGGTACAGCAACGGCCTGAACAAGCTGTTCGCCGACTCCGTGGCCCAGCAGCGCAAGGTCGGACGTGGCCCCGCCCCGACCGGCCCGACGCCCACCGCCGACTACGACGCGATCTGGACCAGCATCAAGAGTGCCGCGGGCCCCGAGCTCAGCGCCTATAACATCCGCATGCCACCCGTGGCCGGCCAGCCGGCAACCGTGTATTACCTGCTCGAGGATTCACCCCATGATCGCGCCCTCAACCAGATCATGCTGGATCCGGCCACAGGCGCCATCCGCGAGCACTTCCGCTATGCCGACAAAAGCCTCAAGGGACAGTTGCTGACCAGTATTTATGCGCTGCATGTCGGCAGCTACTTCGGCCTTACCGGGCGCATCCTGCTGACGATTTCCAGCCTGACCATGCCGCTGTTCTTCATTACCGGCTGGCTGCTGTACCTCGATCGCCGCCGCAAGAAACGAGCGGTGAAAAAAGCCCGCGGCGGGCTCGGCCAGAACAGCAGCAACGCTCCCGCCTGGCTGGTGGGTTTCGCCAGCCAGAGCGGTTTCGCCGAGCAACTGGCCTGGCAGACCGCCGGCCAGTTGCAGGCCGCCGGTCTGCCGGTGCGGGTCCAGCCCCTGGCCGAGGTCGGCGAACGGGAGCTGCGCGAATCGCAGCATGCCCTGTTTGTCGTCAGCACCTTTGGTGACGGCGAAGCACCCGACAGCGCCCGTGGCTTCGAGCGCAAGGTGCTGGGTCAGGCATTGGCCCTCGATGGCCTGAACTATTCGGTGCTGGCCCTCGGTGATCGCCAGTACCCGCACTTCTGCGGCTTTGCCCGACGCCTGCATCACTGGCTCGAAGCCCGCGGCGGCAACGTCCTGTTCGCGCCGATCGAAGTCGACAGCGGCGATCCCTATGCCCTGCGCTACTGGCAGCAGCAGCTCAGCCAGATTACCGGGAGTGCGCCCCTGGTGGCATGGCAGGCGCCACGGTTCGACAACTGGACCCTGGCTCGACGCGTGTTGCTCAACCCGGGCAGCAGCGGTTCCGGCGTCTACCTGATCGGCCTGGATGCTCCGACGCCAACCCCATGGCAAGCAGGTGACCTGGTGGAAATCATGCCGCGTCACCACGGCGCGACAGTCGAACATTTCCTCGCCGGGCTCGGCCTGCAAGCCACTACCCCGGTGCAACTCGACGGCCTGCAGGAAACCCTGGCCCAGGCGTTGGCCGGTCGCCAGTTACCGGATAATCGCGGGCACCTGGTGGGCCTGCATGCCCAGGCCCTGGTCGATGCGCTGGTGCCCCTCGCCCTGCGTGAATACTCCATTGCCTCCATCGCCAGCGACGGCCAGCTGGAACTGCTGGTCCGCCAGGAACGGCACGCGGACGGCAGCCTCGGGCTCGGCTCCGGCTGGCTGACCGAACATGCGCCGGTGGGTGCGGCCATCAGCCTGCGCCTGCGGCGCAACAGCGGTTTCCATCTGCCCGGCGAACCGCGTCCGCTGATCCTGTTGGGCAACGGTACCGGGCTGGCCGGATTGCGCAGCCTGCTCAAGGCACGTATCGCCGATGGCCAGACACGCAACTGGCTGCTGTTCGGCGAACGCAACATCGCCCACGACTTCTACTGTCGGGAAGAGTTGCAGGGCTGGTTGGCGACGGGCGATCTCGCCCGGCTGGACCTGGCATTCTCCAGGGACCAGCAGGACAAGATCTACGTGCAGGACCGCTTGCGGGAGACGGCGGATGAGCTGCACCGCTGGCTCGCCGAAGGTGCCGCGATCTATATCTGCGGCAGCCTGCAGGGCATGGCATCGGGTGTCGACCAGGTCCTGGTGGAACTGCTCGGGGCCGAGTCCGTGGAGCGCCTGATCGAGCAAGGGCGCTATCGGCGGGACGTCTACTGACCTGCCCTCACCGCTCACTCACCGATCGTTCCCACGCTCCGCGTGGGAATGCAGCCCGTGACGCTCCGCGTCACAAAGCGGACGCAGAGCGTCCAGAGAGGCATTCCCACGCGGAGCGTGGGAACGATCATTGCGCCTGGGCCGGCTCCACGGTCAACTCGACTGCTTCCGGTCGCTTGAGCACGGCATAGGTCACCGCCGTCAGCAAGCTGCCGGCGATGATCGCCAGCAGATACGGCAGCGTGTGGTTGATCGCATTCGGAATCAGCATCACGAACAGCCCGCCATGGGGCGCCATCAGCTTGCAGCCGAAGTACATCGACAGGGCACCGGTCAGCGCGCCACCGGCGATGCTCGCCGGAATCACCCGCAACGGGTCCTTGGCGGCAAAGGGAATCGCCCCTTCCGAGATAAAGCACAGGCCCAGCACGAAGGCAGCCTTGCCCGCCTCCCGCTCGCTCCGGGCAAATTTGCGTCGGGCAATCAGGGTGGCGATGCCCAGGCCGATTGGCGGCACCATGCCGGCGGCCATGGTCGCGGCCATCGGCGCATAGCTCTGCGACGCCAGCAGCCCGACCGAGAAGGCATACGCCGCCTTGTTGATGGGCCCGCCAAGGTCGACGCACATCATCCCGCCGAGCAGCACACCCAGCAGGATCGCGTTGGTGGTGCCCATGCTGTCGAGGAAATGCGTCAGCCCCTCCAGCATCCCCGCCACCGGTTTGCCGACCACATAGATCATCACCAGGCCGGTGAACAGGCTCGCCAGCAACGGAATGATCAGGATTGGCTTCAGGGCTTCCAGACTGGCTGGCAACCGCGCATGACGATTGATCGCCCTGGCACTGTAGCCGGCGAGAAAACCGGCAACGATCCCGCCGATAAACCCGGCGCCAAGGGTGCTCGCCAGCAGGCCACCGATCATCCCCGGGGCCAGCCCGGGACGGTCGGCAATCGAGTAGGCGATATAGCCGGCCAACAGCGGCACCATCAGCTTGAAGGCGCTTTCCCCGCCGATCTGCATCAGCGCCGCGGCCAGCGTGCCCGGCTCCTTGAACGCGGTGATACCGAAGACGAAGGACAGCGCGATCAACAGGCCGCCCGCCACCACCATCGGCAACATGAATGAAACCCCCGTCAGCAGGTGCTTGTAGACACCGGCCTTTTCCTCCCTGGCCGGCGCCGCGCCAGCGCCTGTCGCGGCACTCTCCGGCGTGCCTTCGGCCAAGGCCTTGCGCAAGGTCGCGTCCGGTTGTTTCAGGGCCACGCCGGTGCCACACCGGTAGATGTTCTTGCCGGCGAAACGCTCGGTGGCGACTTCGATATCGGCCGCCAGCAAGACCACGTCGGCTTCGGCAATCGCCGCCGCGCTCAACGGGTTGCGCGCACCGACCGAGCCCTGGGTTTCCACCTGCAGCTCGTAGCCCAGGCGCCTGGCCGACTGTTGCAAGGCTTCGGCGGCCATGAAGGTATGAGCGACGCCGGTCGGACAGGCCGTCACCGCCACCAGGCGCGGTGCGCGCTGGGCCACCACCGGCGCCGCAACCGCGGCCTCGGGGGCGATGTAGACACTCGCTTCTTCGGCACCGCGTCGCAGTACCGCTTCGACGTCCTGCAACGCCTGGGCCGGGGTGGTCTGGAACACCCGCTTGCCGACAAAGCGCAACATATCCACAGGCGCGCTGCTGACCACCAGCACCCATTCCGCCGCCGAGAGGGTCGCCGCCGACAACTGGCGCTCCGGGTGCCGGCTGTCGTGTACTTCGACACTGGTGCTCCAGCCCTGGCGCTGGGCCGCCGCTTCCAGCAGGCGAGCGCACAACACGCTGGTGACCATGCCGTTCGGGCAGGCGGTAACAATGGCTAACTTCATCACAATCCCTCTTATTGTTCTGTCAGGGCGTGCACGCTGACGCCGCGTTCAAGCTGCGCCAGTCGTTCCCTGTCACCGATGCCGAAACCGATCTGGGTCACGGCCAGGGCGGCAATCGCCGTGGCCGTGCGCAGGGTCTGCTCCGCGCCGTGCCCGCTGAGCAGGCCATGAAGCATGCCGGCCAGCAACGCGTCGCCGGCACCGACGGTGCTCGCCACGCTGACGGTCGGCGGCAGCCCGTGCAATGCCGGTGCGGCGCAGAACCAGTTGACCCCTTCGGCACCGTGGGAAACCACCACGTGCTCGATGCCCTGGGCACGCAACCGGGTCGCTGCCGCGGATTGCGCGAGCAATGAGGTCACGGGGCTGTCCAGCGCTTCGGCCAATTCATCGGTATTGGGCTTGATCAACCAGGGCCCCGCCGCCAGTCCGGCCTGCAAGGCTGCGCCACTGGTGTCCAGGGCGACTTTCAGGCCCAGCTGTTTCAACCGCCGCAACAGCGCTTGCAGCCATTGTGGACTGACACCCCGGGGCAGACTGCCCGCGACCACCACGGCATCATGACCGGGGGCGATCTGTTCCAGCCGGTCCAGCAAGGCTTGCTGGGCCTCGGCACTGACCAGCGGACCGGGACCGTTGAGGTCGGTGATGCGGCCGTCGTGCTCGGCCAGCTTGATATTGCTGCGGGTCTCCCCCGGCACGCGGACAAAGGCATCGACAAATCCACGGCGGGCAAACAGGGTCTCGAAGGCTTGTTGATTGTCCTCGCCGAGAAAACCACTCACGGTCAGTTGATGCCCGAGGTCCGCCAGCACCTGGGCGACGTTCACGCCCTTGCCGGCCGCGTGGGTCTGCATGGCCTCGCTGCGATTGACCTGGCCCGGCTCCAGCCGTGCCAGTTGCACGGTCAGGTCCAGCGCCGGGTTCAGGGTCAGCGTCAGAATCCGCGCCATTACACCGCCTCCACGAGGGCGCGCACTTCATCGGCGCTGCCCACGGCCAGGGCCGCACGGGCCAGGGCCTGTGCGGCCGGCAGGGTCAGTTCGCGCACCCGCGCCTTGACCTCGGGAATGCTGCGGGCCGCAACGCTCAATTCGTCCACCCCCAGCCCGACGAGCACCGGTACCGCCAACGGGTCGCCCGCCAGTTCGCCGCAGACACCGACCCACTTGCCATGGGCATGAGCCGCGCGCACAGTGATGTCGATCAGTTGCAGCACGGCCGGGTGCAGGC
The DNA here is from genome assembly GCF_018326065.1 of Pseudomonas sp. Ost2. NCBI lineage: Bacteria > Pseudomonadati > Pseudomonadota > Gammaproteobacteria > Pseudomonadales > Pseudomonadaceae > Pseudomonas > Pseudomonas sp. Ost2. Next base: position 6,274,182 of record NZ_AP021904.1, read on the forward strand.
CATCGGCCTGGGCCGAAAGTGTCGGGTGACCACGGTCGATGGCAAGGGTGTATTGCGTCAGGTCGTTGGTGCCAACACTGAAGAAGTCCACTTCTCGGGCCAGCACCGGCGCCAGCAGGGCCGCCGACGGCACTTCGATCATGATTCCCAGTTGCAGGTCGGCCACCGGAATTTCCAGGCGCAGGCGCTCGGTCATTTCCCGGGCCTGGCGCCACTCCGACACGCTACCGACCATCGGGAACATGATCCGCAGGGGACGGTTGTCGGCGGCCCGCAACAGGGCGCGCAACTGGCTTTCCATGATCTGCGGCCGTTGCAGGGTCAGGCGGATACCGCGCACGCCGAGGAACGGGTTTTCTTCCTTGGCGATCGGCCAGTAAGGCAGCGGCTTGTCGCCGCCGACATCCAGGGTCCGGACCACCAGCGGTCGCCCGCCCAGGCCGTCGAGCACCCGCCGGTATTCGGCTTCCTGGGTGGCTTCGTCCGGCGCCTGTGGATGCGCCATGAAGATCAGTTCGGTGCGCAACAGGCCGATGCCTTCGGCGCCCTGTTCCACCGCGCCGGCGACTCCGGCGCTTTCACCGATATTGGCAAAGACTTCCACCGCATGCCCGTCACGGGTCAGCGCCGCCTGGTGACGTTGTTCGGCAGCCTGGCGCAGGCGCTGTTCGCGGCTGTCGCGCTCCTCGGTGGCACGCTGCAAGGCGACGGCATCCGGCGAGACATGCAGCCGGCCACGCTGGCCATCGAGCAGCAAGGTCGTGCCCGGCGCCAGCAACAGCACCGCCGCGCCCGCCCCGACCAGTGCCGGGATGCCCAGGGCACGGGCGACGATCGCACTGTGCGCCGTGGCTCCGCCGCGGGCGGTGAGAATCCCCGCCACCCGCGCCGGATCCAGGCGCGCCACATCGGACGGGCCGACTTCGTCCATCACCAGTACATAGGGCTGCTCGGGCTCGGCCAGGGTTTCGACACCACACAACTGCGCCAGCACGCGCCGGCCGATATCCCGCAGGTCCGCCGCCCGCTCGGCCAGCAATGCATCCTGCAGGGACTCCTGCTGCCGGGCGGCCGCCTCGATCACTGCCATCCAGCCGGCTTCGGCGCTTTCACCCTGCTTGAGCCGGGTGTCGACCTCGTCGCTCAGTTCCGGGTCGTCGAGCATTTCCTGGTGGGTGATGAAAATCTCGCGAATGGCCTTGGCTTTGCTGCGCTGGATCAGACCATCGATATCCTTGCGCACCTCACTCAAGGCGCTGTGCAGGCGCTGGCGCTCGAGCGCGGCCGACTGGCCACGCAACGGGTAGTCGAATGTCTGCGGGACCTGGATATGCGCGGGGCCGATGGCGATCCCCGGCGCGGCGGCAATCGCCTGGACCTGGCTGCCGGCAACCGGGGCCGTCAAGGCTACGACCACCTCGTCCACGACCACGCTGGCGGCGCTCACCGCCGGCAAGGGTTCGACTTCCTCGCCGAGGCCTTCTGCCACCGCCGCCAGCAAGGCCGGCAAGGCATCGGCGGCGATCCCCGGTTCGGCAATGAACTCCAGCACCTGGGCCCGGCGCGCGCCGAGGCTGAGCAGCTTGCTCAGGCTTTTCACCGACACTGCGCTGCCCAGGGCGTCGACTATGCGCACACGAATATCGCCGTCGAAACGCTTCGCCAGTTGCGCGAGAACCTTCGCCGGCCGGGCATGCAGGCCATGGGCATTGGCCAGGGCGATGCGCGCGCTCGGCCAGTCGGCCGGCAATTCGCCGCCCAGTACCTCCAGTACCGCCCGGCTGCTGGTGGCGCGCCCCAGTTCATGGCCACGGCCTTCGATCAGCAGCGCACACAGGCGTTCGAGCAGGGCCTGATGAGCTTCGCCGAGACTGGCGAGACAGAACAGCCCACTCAAGGGTTGGCCGAGGTAGCGCAGCGGCTTTTCCGGTGTGACAAACGCCAACCCCGGCCGCTTGACCGTCTGCTCACTGTGCAGCCACCACAGGCCATCGCCCAGCGGCAACGCTTCGACCTGCTGCAGGACCGCGGCAAAACCGTTACTCACACAGTCGGCCTGGCGCAGCAGGCGGGCGCCACGCCAGACCAGTTCTTCGAAATCGTCGGCCGCCACGCCGAGGCCGATCATCTGGGCATCCAGCGCCAGTTCCTGCGGCGCGCCTTGCAGCAGTTTCAGCAAGGCTTCGGCGGAGCTTGCACGGCGCAGGGCCTGGCCCAGGTCCGTCTCGCCGAGGGCACGGGTGAGCAGTTGCAGCAGGCGCAGGTGCTCGTCGGATTTCGCCGCGATACCGATGGCCAGGTAAACGATCTGGCCATCGCCCCAATCCACGCCTTCGGGAAACTGCAGCAGGCGCACACCCGTGGCGAATACCTGGTCGCGGGTCTGCGGGGTGCCATGGGGAATCGCGATGCCCTGGCCGAGAAAGGTCGAGCCTTGCGCCTCACGGTCCTGCAAGCCGGCCAGGTAGCCCTCGGCCACCAGGCCGTCGGTCACCAGCTTGTCCGCAAGCAGTTGCAGGGCAGCAGACTTGTCCACGGCCGACTGGCCCATGGAAATCTGCTCTACGGTGAGCTCGAGCATGCCTTTCTCCTATTCAGCGCCCACAACGGGACGCTAGGTATTGTTTTGAATGAATCAGCCTGGGCTTGCGTGCCAGAACATAGCGAAATGGTCTTTCGGCAGGACCGTGACACCGGACGCAATCCCCGGAAAATACGCTTGCTGAAACGTTTAATCTAGCGTGTAGGACACGTTACTCGATTATTGTTCCGGGTTGAAGCCCTGCTGGTCGACAACTGGCTGTCGGCGAATCTGCTGGAAGAGCCGCGCATTTTTCAGTGATCTGGCGGGCCTGTTCGCGGGCAAGGCCGCTCCCACACGAGCCCGCTTCCCCACAAGTGGGCTCCCCTACCCGTCCGGTGCCCACACCCGCCCGCTTCCACAGTCGACTGCCGGAATAGGATACGATCAGAGAAAATGCAGCCGTGAGCTACAGCAAACAAGGAATCATCCGCTTGAAACTCAGTGATATTGCCCAACTGGCCGGTGTGTCCGTCACCACTGCCAGCTATGTCATCAACGGCAAGGCCGAGCAACAGCGTATCAGCAGCAGCACCGTGGAGCGGGTCCGGGCCGTGGTCGAGCAGCATGGCTTCACCCCCAATCCCCAGGCCGCCGGCCTGCGCAGCCGCAAGACGCGCACCCTCGGGTTTATCCTGCCGGACCTGGAAAACCCCAGTTACGCACGTATCGCCAAGCTGCTGGAGCAAGGCGCCCGCGCCCGCGGTTATCAGTTGCTGATCGCCAGTTCCGACGATGACCCGGACAGCGAACGCCAGTTGCTGCAACTGTTCCGCGCCCGTCGCTGCGACGCCCTGTTTGTCGCCAGTTGCCTGCCGGCCGACGATGACAGCTATCGCCAGTTGCAGGACCTGGGAATGCCGGTCATCGCCATCGACCGGGAAATGGAGCCGACGCATTTCTGCTCGGTGGTCAGTGACGACCATCAGGCCAGCCTGCAACTGACCCGCAGCCTGCTGCAACCGATGCCACGCCATATCGCCCTGATCGGCGCCCGCGCCGAGCTGAGCATCAGCCGGCAGCGGGCCGCCGGTTTCCAGGACGCGCTGGACGGTTTCAAGGGCGAGGTGCTGATCGAACACGGCGAAGCGTTCAGCCGTGATTGCGGCCGGCAACTGATGGATGCGCTGGTCAAGCGCCTCGGCCATCTGCCCGACGCGCTGGTCACCACCTCCTATGTACTCCTGCAGGGCGTATTCGATGCCTTGCACGACCATCCGCTCAAGCCACAGCCGCTGCGCCTGGGCACCTTCGGTGATACCCAACTGCTGGACTTCCTGCCCCTGCCCGTCAACGCCATGGCCCAGCAGCACCCGTTGATCGCCGACAAGGCCCTGCAACTGGCCCTGGCCGCCATCGAGGACAAGGACTACCGACCCGGCGTCCAGGCGATAGCGCGGACCTTCAAGCAGCGTATCCGCGAGTCCTGAGCATGGAGTTGATCGATACCCATACCCACCTCGACTTTCCGGATTTCGACGCAGATCGCGACGCGCTGCTCGGTCGCAGTCGCGCCCTGGGGGTTGGCCGGATGGTGGTGCTGGGGGTCTATCGACAGAACTGGCAGCGGGTCTGGGACCTGGTGCTGGGCGATCCGCAACTGCATGCGGCGTTCGGCCTGCACCCGGTGTACCTGGAAGATCATCGCCCGGCCGACCTGGACGAACTGGGCGCCTGGCTCAGTCGCCTGGCCCACCATCCACAACTGTGCGCGGTGGGTGAATTCGGCCTGGACTACTTTCTGCCGCAGCTCGATCGCGAGCGCCAGCAGGTGCTGTTCGAGGCCCAGTTGCAACTCGCCGCGGACTTCGACCTGCCGGCACTGCTGCATGTGCGTCGCAGCCATGCGGCGACCATCGCGACACTCAAGCGCTTTCGCCTGGGCCGTGGCGGAATCATCCACGCCTTTGCCGGCAGTCGCGAAGAGGCCCGGGAATACCTCAAGCTCGGTTTCAAGCTCGGCCTGGGCGGCGCCGGCACCTGGCCCCAGGCCTTGCGCCTGAGCAAGGTCATTGCCGGCCTGCCCCTGGACGCCGTGGTGCTGGAAACCGATTCGCCGGACATGGCACCGGTCATGTATCCCGGCATGCGCAACAGTCCGGAGCACCTGCCGGCCATCTGCGCCGCCCTCGCCGGACTCATGGCCGTCAGCCCGCAGGCATTGGCCGCCGCCAGCAGCGCCAACGCGTGCGCGCTGTTCAACTGGCCAGCGAATCCGGCCTGACCGCGACCTGCAGGACCAACGTCATCTGCTGCCGGTGGCGGGCGTAACGCAAGGTGGCGAAGTACAGCAGCAGCGCCAGCAGGGAAAAGTTGAGCTGCTCGACCACGCTGATCAGGCCGACCCATTCGCAGACCAGCGCAACCAGCAACGAGGAGCCGATCAACAACATCATGCTGGCCTTGAGCGGCGACCATGCGTCCAGCGACCTGAAGCGCTTCAGTTGCCTCGGGCAATTGAGCTGCAGCGCCTTGTCGCAGCAGCGACAGGCGAAGCTTTCGTTGATGGCAATCGCGTTCAAATGCCAGGCGCTGAGGGGAAATGTGCCGCGGCAGTGCGCGCACATCCCCTTGACGCCCATGAGCGTATCCTTCAAACCTGTTCCTCCCGAGCGATAACGGCTCACCGATGAGTCCGGTATAGATGGGTTTTCACCCACCGTAAGCCGAAAGATCGGCCCGCAAAGAAAACAGGATCTGGCCTACACGCCAAGATTTTAAGTACTACAGACTATTCCAAGGCCCAAGACCCGCGTCACACCCGGAACGCGCCGATCAACTGCTTGAGTTCAACCACCTGCGCCGACAGTTGCCGGCTGGCACTCTCGGTCTGGTGCGCACCATCGGCCGTGCGCTCTCCGGCCCGGTTGATCTCGACGATATTCTGGTCGATATCATGGGCGACCGCGGTCTGCTGTTCGACGGCCGCCGCGATCTGCTGGTTCTGGTCGACGATCATGCCGACCGCGCCAAGGATGTTTTCCAGGGCCTGCTGGACCTTTTCCGACTGGCTCACGGTACCGTCGGCCATCTGATGACTGACGCCCATGGCCTTGACCGCCGCCCCGACACCGCCGTGCAACTTGCCGATCATCTGCTCGATCTCTTCGGTCGATTGCTGGGTGCGCTTGGCCAGGGTGCGGACCTCATCGGCCACCACCGCGAAGCCGCGCCCCTGCTCCCCGGCACGCGCCGCTTCGATGGCGGCGTTCAACGCCAGCAGGTTGGTCTGTTCGGCGATGCTCTTGATCACATCCAGGACCCGGCTGATGGACTGGCTGTCGATGGCCAACTGGTTGATCACCTGTACCGACTGGTCGATCTCTCCGGCCAACTGGGCAATGCTGCCCTGCTGCGACTCGACCAGGGCCCGGCCGCTGAGGGTTTCATCATTGACGCTATGGGCACTGCTGACCGCCGCCGCCGCGCTGCGCGCCACTTCCTGGGCGGTGGCCGACATCTGGTTCATCGCCGTCGCCACCTGTTCGATCTGACTGCGCTGGCCGGCCACCGCCTGGTTGCTCCGGGCCGATACCGACTCCACCTGCCCGGCCTGACGCTCGACTTCGCCGACGGTCTGCCCGACCCGCTCGATCAGGTCATGGATCTTGGCCACCGTGCCATTGAACACCGCGCCCAGCTCACCCAGTTCATCGCGGCTGTGGGCAATGAAACTGACAGTCATGTCCCCGGCGGCGACCTTGTTCATCATTTCGCCCAGGCGACGCAAGGTGGTGCGGGTCGACGCGTAGAAACCGCCATACAGGTAGACGATGGAGAGAAACACCACCGCCAGCGCCACCACCAGCAACAGCATATGCAGGCGATTCTGCGCCAGGCGCTGTTGCAGTTCCTGATCGATATATCCCAGGGTCGCGTCATTGAGCTTGTAGGTCTGGGCCATTAAGCCACTGACCTGATCGTAGAAGGCCGGCCAGGGCGCTTCTAGGGTCTCGGCCATCACCACCTGCTCCTCGAACACCTCGCTGGCCTTTTTCAGCGAGGCCTGGCTGGTCGCGGTCAACGAATCCAGCGCCTGATGGGCGTTGCGACTGCTGCCCAGGGCGTCCTGCAACTTGAGGGCATATTCGGCCTGCAGCTTCTCGATCTGCTGCAACAACTCGTCAAAGCGGGTGCTGGACGATGAATTGAGAAACCCCTGACCAAGGGAATAAGCGCCCATGGAGCGGCCTTCGCCGAGGGTCTGGGTGACTTGCGGTGTGACGCTGGTGATCAGCTCGCTCAACTGGCGCAGGTCGCTCTGGCCGTCGCGACTGAGCCCGGACTGGCTGGCGATGATCTTGCTGAAAATCTGTGCCTTGCCCAGCAGCTTCTCGATCAGCGCGCTTTTGCTCTGCAGGGAGCTTTCGACTTGCTGGGCCTTGAATGCACTGACCATTTCGTCGCGCTTGGCGGTGAATACCGCCATCTGCTCAGGGTCGCCGGTCACCGCGGTCAGGCCCTGGAGCCGGTCCAGGACGCTCTGCTCCAACTGGCTGATCCGGCTTTCCAGGTCACCGGCCTTGCCGGATTGTCCCAGCACCGCGTTGATCTGCACCTGATTGTTCAGGGTCTCCAGGTCACGTCGCAGGGTCAGGCTGCTGCCGAGCAGATCCAGGCTCTGCAGCTCGACCTGGGTCGCGGAGAACTCACGGTAGGAGTCACGCACCAGGTAGAAGTTGGTCACCAGCATCGGCACGAAGAACAGCACGCTGATCAGACTGAACTTCATCCCGAAGCTCAGGCGATTCATCAGGGCGACGGCGGGATATAGCAAGCTCTTCACTAGAACGCTCCCTTTCCTATTATTTTTATTGTGGCAGGCACGACGAGGCATAAAGCCAGCATCCGCAGCTACTGCTTGTATAACGTAATTCGGAAAGGAGTTTTGTAACTTAAGGTTAACCGATAGCTGGAAAACCTGTTGGAGCCGGCGCCTACAATGATTGCGTCGGCAATCGAGCGCCGGCCGTGCCCCTGCTAGTGTCCCTCAAGGCATCAGATCAGCACGGTCCACAGGGCAAAACCGGCATACCAGAGCACCGCCGCCCGCAGCAGCAGTTCCCAGAGGCTGTCCAGGCTGGTGACGCCATCGGCACCGACGACGGCGGCCGGCACTTCTCCCGCCACCCGCCCGACTTTCTCCACCAGTTGCTCGGCGGTAATGTCCCAGTTGAGCAACTCGTGCAGCATCACCCGGCTGACCGCGACGAAATTGCCGACCAGCGCCAGGCTCGCCGCCAGCAGGCGTACCGGCAGCCAGTCGAAGGCATGGCGCAGCAAGGTGGCGCGCTCGGCCAGGGCCGGATTGCGGCTGTGCTCCGCGGCCAGGGCCAGCAGGCGATAGCTCAAGGCGGCCACCGGCCCCAGCAGGAAATACCAGAAGATCACCGCGAAGAAACTCTGGTAGGCCTGCCACAGCAGGTAGCCCTGGACCTTTTCCAGCAGTTCCTCACCGTTCTCGGCGCACTTCACGTTCATGTCGCGCCGGGCAACATGCACCCCGGCCTGCACGTCACCACGCCGCCAGGCATCGCGGAAAGGTCCCAGGGCCGCCAACAGATCGCCGCGTCCCAGGCTGTAGATCACCACCAACAGATGCACCGGCAGCGCCAGCAGACCATAGGCCACCGGCTGCAGCACCATCAGCAGCAGGCCGAGCAAGGCAACCGGCAGTAACACCAGCAGCACCAGTACCAGCCACGGCTGCTTCGCCCAACGAGGGCTGGACTCGAGCCTGGCCAGTTCGCCCAACCAGGCGCCATCACGCTGGACACGCTGGCGCAGGGCCGAGAACTTCTCGATCCATACCGCTAGCAGCAGCACCAGAAAACTCATTGTGACTCTCCTTTTTCCTGCAGGGCGACGCGAAAGCGCTCCCAGTCAAAGCCCGCTCCCGGATCGGTCTTGCGCCCGGGGGCAATGTCGCTGTGGCCGCAAATCCGTTGCTGGGTGATTGCCGGATAGGCGTCCAGCAGTTGCCGGGTCAGGGCGATCAACGACGCATACTGCGCTTCAGTGAAAGGCAGATCATCGGTGCCTTCGAGCTCGATGCCCAGGGAGAAATCGTTACAGGTCTCGCGCCCCTCGAAACTCGACACACCGGCATGCCATGCCCGTTCCAGACAGGAGACAAACTGCGTGACCTTGCCGTCACGTTCAATCAGAAAGTGCGCAGACACCCGTAGGTGGGCAATGCCGTCAAAGTAGGGATGTTCCGTGACATCCAGGCGATTCTGGAAAAATTCCTGGACTTTCCCGGTGGCGAATTGCCCGGGTGGCAGACTGATGTTGTGGATCACCAGCAGGGAAACTTCCCCTTCGGGGCGCTCGTTGAAGTTGGGCGACGGGCATTGATCCACGTCCTGGCACCAACCCGTGGCGGGATCCAGCTGCATACAGGTTCCTTCGAGGATAAAAGCGACAGGCCCAGTATGCCGCGATAGAGGCCGACATGGGCAGCACTCTCTGCGCAAAAAACTCAGCGCGCCTTCAACCGCCGCAGATTGCCGATGACCGACTCCAGGGCACGGTCGAACAGCAGCGCGTCGTCCAGCAGCCGCACCGCCCCGCGACGAAACTCGACGGCCAGGCCCTGGACCGTGCGTTCCAGCACTTTCATGCCGGTCCGGTTAACGAAGATGTACTTGCCGGTCGACTCGATGATCGCCGTCAGTTTGCAACGCAGGCTGTTTTCATCGTCCTCGCGGATCTCGACCCAACTGCCGATCCGCAACTGCCGGACCCACAGCAGCCCGGCGTCATTTTCGGGCAGTTCCACCAGACGCTCCTCGGCGGGCGCGTCGTCCGGTGAACCGAGGACGATTTCCTCCAGCACCGCGACCATCGCCGGTTGCGCCTCATCGACGGTAGCCGGCTCGGCCTGTTGTTTCGCCAGGCGCTGGAAAACCTGGACATGCAGGCTTTCCAACTGGCTGAAGAATTCGCTGGTGGCAAACGGGTCGAAGGCGGCGCTGGTGAGGCCGTCGCGCAACGCTTTGAGCAGGCCGGGCACCAGTTCCAGCAGGCGCAGGCGGGCATCGGCCTGGCCGCTGGGCTCCACGCTCCAGATCAGGTCGTCCATGGTTTGCAGGCCAGCCTGCCATTCGGCGGACGCCTCGCCGTGCTTGAGACAGGTGAGCAGCAGCACCTTGCTCCAGGCCTCCTGCAGCAAGCGCACCACGACTTCGGGCAAGGTCTTGCCCAGCAGCCGCTCGTTCAATACTTCCTGGACCCGCTGGCGCGCCTGCTCGGCCTTGGCCCGGCCTTCTTCGGCGTCACGGGTACGCTGCTCGAGCAACTCGCTGCGGCGACGTTCGTCACTGGTGAAGGCGAGGAAATCCACCAGCAACTCGGAGAAGATCGCCGGGTCGTCGACGAAGTCATTCAGCAGGCGCTGCACGATCTGTTCGATGCGCACGTACAAGGCATCGCGCTGATAGTCGTCGCGCGCGCCCCAGCCCATGGCCGCGGAGGCGATTTCGTTGAGCAGGCGCCGGGCCGGATGACTGCCCCGGCTGAAAAAGCTCTTGTCCAGCACCGCCACTTTCAACATCGGAATCTGCAGGCGTCCGATCAATGCCTTCAGGGAGTCCGGCAGGTTGCGGTCGTCGAGAATGAATTCGAAGAGCATGGCGATCAGGTTGATCACGTCTTCGTCCATGACCCCGACCACGCGCGACTTGCCGCTCTTGACGCTGACCCGGGTCAGCAGCTGTTCCAGCTGATTGCGCAGGTCGAAATCGTCCGGAGCGGTCTGCGTCGGGACGTATTGCTGCAAATGCGAGAGCAGCCGCAACAGATCGCGGGTGGAAATCGGCTGGATCTCGGAGCCCGCATCCAGCCTGGGCGCCACGCTGCCACGCACATGCAGCAACAGTTCCTGCAAGGCCGAGAACACTTCCTGGACGCTGGCATCGAGGGATGAAGAGCCCGCCTTGGCCGCTCCCGCCTCATCCTGGCTGGCCCGCGCGGCGGCGGCCGGACGATCGGAGGCACGACGGGACGGGACGACCTTGAGTTCTGGCAATACGCCAGTGGCGATCAGCAACTGGTTGGCTTCGGCGTACAACTGGTCCGCGTCGCTGAGGACATATTTCTCGAACAGCTTGAGGATGATCAGCTTGACCTTGATCTCCACCCCCAGGTCGCGCCCGGCCTCGAGGAAATACTCGCAGAGCATCGCCGGGCCCATGGGATTGTCCTGGTCCTCGAGGCGCCGGGTGATCAAGGCATTCAGGCGGGTGGTCAATTGGCCGAGAGCAAAACCGTCACGGCTCAGGACCTTGGCGACCATCGCATCCAGGGCGACGGTCTTTTCCAGTTCGTCATTCGGAACCAGTGCCAGCTTGTCGTAGGACATCGGCGCGGGCAGCGTCACCTCGTTGATATCGTACTGACAGAGGCCGAAAAAGGCCTCGAAAAACCGTTCGAGAAAGCCGCGCTCGATGCTTTTGCGCTTGAGGCGCAGGTCGCGCATGGCTTCGAAGAAAGTGTTCTGGTCGACATTGTTCAAGGCCTTGTCGGCCATTTCGAACAGGGTGTCATCGGCATTGTCGAACAGCACTTGCAGGCCCTGCTTGAGCTGCTGCGCGGCCTTGTCGCGAACCTGCAGCAGAACCACGGGCAAACGGGCGAGCGGCGACGGCGTCGCTCGTTCATCGGTGGCCTTGTGCAAAGGCACTACCTTCCCGTCATTGTGCATCCAAGCCTCCTGCTGCTGCGGTTCTTCGGTTCTGTGTGAACAATCGGTCTGCGCGGGTCATGGGCACGTCGCTCACAACCCCTTCACGGCGAGCGCCCGGGCACCCGTCGGGGGTATCGATAATCTGGGAATCACAGAGACGTCAAAGCTATGACGTCAATTACAAGGCATATTATCTTGCAAAAGATGTCACTTTTGCTAGCGAACTCTGCAATTCCTTTTCGCCCTTGTCGTCAGATAGACCGTCAAAGACGCAAAAACGCTCAGCCGAGGCGACCAAATGCAGGTTCGCGGGGCAACGCGCGGGCAGCCGCGCCTTGGGTTAGCCGGCGCCAAGGCCCTATAATCGAGGGACTTTGTTTGTGGAGCCCGTTATGCCGAATCTACGTCTCGCCGACCTGACCGCCGAAATCGAAGCCAACGTGCGCCGCGCGTTGCTCGAAGACATCGGCAGCGGCGACATCACCGCGCAACTGATCCCCGCCGAACGGCTGGCCAAGGCCACCATCATCACCCGTGACGAGGCGACGATTGCCGGAACGGCCTGGGTCGACGCCGTATTTCGCCAGCTTGATCCACGGGTTGCGGTGCATTGGCAGGTGCGCGACGGTGAACGGGTGCAGCCAAACCAGGCGCTGTTCCACCTTGAGGGGCCGGCGCGCTCGTTGCTCAGCGGCGAACGTTGCGCGCTGAACTTCCTGCAGATGCTCTCCGGCGTTGCCACCCACGCACGCTATTACGCCGACCAGGTGGCCGACACCGCGGTGAAGCTGCTCGATACCCGCAAGACCCTGCCGGGCCTGCGCCTGGCGCAGAAGTACGCGGTGACCTGCGGCGGCTGCCATAACCACCGCATCGGCCTGTACGACGCCTTCCTGATCAAGGAAAACCATATCGCCGCCTGCGGCGGAATCGCCCAGGCCATCAGCGCCGCGCACAAGATCGCACCGGGCAAGCCGGTGGAAATCGAAGTGGAAAGCCTGGAAGAACTGAAGGAAGCACTGGCGGCGGGCGCCGATATCATCATGCTCGACGAGCTGAGCCTGGACGATATGCGTGAAGCCGTGCGCCTGAACGCCGGCAAGGCCAAGCTCGAAGCCAGTGGCGGCATCAATGAAAGCACCCTGCGGCCGATTGCCGGGACCGGCGTCGACTACATCTCGATTGGCGCGATGACCAAGGATGTGAAGGCCGTGGACCTGTCGATGCGCCTGAGTCTCTGAGCCGCGTCCTGATAGACCAGGCTTGCGTTCATTTCCGGCTCCGGCGTATCAATTCGGACTCCACCGCCCCGCGCCACAGGTACATCACCGCGTAGGCGCGCCAGGGCCGCCATGCCTCGGCCAGCCCTTCAAGGGCCCTGGTGGTCAAGGGCGGACCGTCCTCGACGACTTCCCGACGCAGGATCAGGTCCGCGGCGGGGAACGCATCCGGATGATTGAGCACGCGCATGGCGATGTAATGGGCCGTCCATTCGCCGATACCCGGCAGCACGGTCCAGCTTCTGACGAAGTCGCCCAGGCGCTGCTCCGCGCGAAAGTCCACCCGTCCGTCGAGCAAGGCCCGGGCAATCCCCTGGAGAGTGGCTGCGCGGGTGCGGATCACACCGATCGAGACCAGGTCGGCGTCGAGCAATTGTTCGGGCGTGGGAAACAGCCGGTCCAGGCCAGGTGCCGGCGGTACTTCAAGCACGCTGCCGAAGCGGGTCAACAGACGCGCGGCAAGGGTGCGTGCCGCGGCGACGCTGACCTGTTGACCCAATACCGCCCGTACCGATATCTCGAAACCGTCCCAACCGCCCGGCAAGCGCTGGCCGGGATAACGCTCGACCCAGGGTGCCAGCACCGGGCTGGCTCGCAGCGTGGCGGCGATGGCCTGTGGGTCGGCATCCAGGTCGAACATCCGGCGAATCCGCGTCACCACCGGCAACATCTGCGCAGGGGCGACGTTGAAGAGCTCCAGCTTAAGCGCATGAGCATCGGCGGACCACGGACTGACCCGCAGCCAGCTGGGCGAACCGGCATCGCCGAAGACCCGCCAATAGCTGTCCGCCTCGACCACCTCGATCCCCGGCAAGGCACGGCAGGCGAGAAACGCCAGCAGCGCCTTGAAATCGTAAGGTGGCCGATAACCAAGGCGCAGGACGAGCGCGCTGCCGGCGTCGGCCCCGGGCTTGCGGCGCAGTTCCCGAGGCGCGACATGGTTGGCTTCGGCAAAGGCCGCATTGAACCGGCGCAGGCTCTGGAATCCCGAAGCCAACGCCACCTCGGTGATCGGTAGCGCGGTTTCGCTCAGCAGTTGCCTGGCGAACAGCAGGCGCTGGGTCGAATGCACCGCGATGGGCGGCGCGCCGAGGTGCTGGACAAACAAGCGCCGCAATTGCCGCCCACCGACATCCAGCCGTGCCGCCAGTTCGTCGAGAGAATGCTCGGCGAGAAAGCCTTCATGAATCAGCTTGAGGGCCCGCGCCACCAGATGCTCGCCGTGCAGCCAGACGCTATTGCCCGGCGCGAGCTCCGGCCGACAGCGCAGGCAGGGCCGGAAACCTAGCGCTTCGGCGGCGGCGGCGCTGGGGTAGTACTGCACATTCTCGACCTTGGGTGGCCGCGCCGGACAGACCGGCCGACAGTAGATCCGAGTACTGAGTACAGCGGTGAAAAACACCCCGTCGAACCGCGCATCACGGCTCAGGCGAGCCTTTTCGCAGATATCGGCAGCGGGAAACGGCACAGCGGTTGTCATGTTCATGGGCGCAGGTTAGCACCGGCAATGTGATCGATCTCGCCATTTTCGGACATCGATAAAGCAAAAAACCGGATCTTGGCTATACCTGTTTTCCGGCCCCTCGATACATCGCCCGACGTCGAATGGAGGGGCGACGCACCCGCGAATCAGCAAACGCCACCGGCAGGGAAGCAACAATGAGTGAATCAAAGCTGGACAGGACAATCCTGGTCCCGAAAGACCAGGTTGATCGATTCTTTTTTGGCGAGATCCCCACCAACCTGTGGCGGGCACTGCGCTCGGACAGTCCCCTGCCCCTGCTCGCGCCGGTCGAGAAGGGCTACATGATGGACAACAGGCAGTTCCGCCGGCCCGACATCACGGTTGAAACCGTGGAGAACAAGGAGTGGGTCATCATTCATCCCACCAAGCCGGAGGGAACCAGCACTTTCGACAGGAGCCAGACCTTCAAGGGCAAGCGCTGGGACTACTACCGCCTGCCGGAAGGGACGAAAATCCCGGACGGGCTGGTCATCGTCAAGGATGGCTACAATGAGTCCTTCGAAGCGACCCACTACACCATCGCTCCCGTGCGGAGCATGTTGCTCTCCACCTATAAACGCCTGCTGGCCGACCTGGCGCAAAGCGCGATCAAAGAAGGAAATCTCTGATGGAAATCCCGGACCTGCATGCACCGATACTGGTAATGACCCTGCGTGACGCCATCTCGAACCAGAAGCGCCTGATCGATGCGAACCTCGATGGCGACGTGGAAGATTACGAAGAGTACCTGCTGCAACTGACCCAGCTGTTCGACCATGTGAAGGACGAGTACAGGAAGATTGCCGATGACGTCGGCGTACCACTGGAGGTGTTGCTGGATGAGCACTAGGGATCAACAGTCCTCCCGAGCGACCGGGGGGACTGTTATCGGTCAGGTGGTGCGGAGATAGGAATCGAACTCCGAGCTCAAGGCCCTTGAAAAAACGAGCATTAAGTCAATAAAAAATATATAAAGGTACTCAAAAGGGTACTCGAGCTCACACTTCAATCGCTTCTAACGCGGGGGAAGCTCCCCCTGCGTGAGAACGGCGCGAAGTGATTACCTCCTGGAACGCCCCCAAGCCCGATGGAAATGAACCGTTGCGACAAGCCCAAGCTTACGCTAACGAGCCCCCCCTCTGTTTACTACCGCACCCGATGCAAAGGCCTCCAGCTTTTCTAAAAATCTGGTGCGCGCCTCATCAGTAAAATGCCTAGCTACTTCAGCCGCCCGACTATGAGCCGTGGCCAGGTCTCCTCGCACCGCGGCAAGATAGGCGCGAAGGACAGCTAAGGTTTTAGTCGATAGATTCACTCCGTCACTCGCTAGCCTCTCCAAGCGGGTCAGTGCGTCCTGCATGGCAGCTTCATTGCGGAAGCTCAAACCTATATCGAACTTCGCCAGGACAGGATAGATAATGCGAGGGAACGAAGCGATTGCGTCGTCGATAAGATCGAGAGATCGCTGATCATGCTTGCATCGAGCGGCAATGAGGGCTCTCCCGATCATAGCCATTTGGCGAGAGCGATCACTGCGCACATCCTCAAGCTCAGAGCAAAGCGCCTCAAGCACGGTGAGATATCTTTCCGGGCTGCTCCCGAGCACTAATGCACGGAAGTAAGCATGGATATGGAATTGATTGGTACGATTCTCCTCATAATTTTTTCGAGCTAACTCCCTCGCATCATCGTACTGCTCCATTTGCAGCAGTACTTCAACCAGTTCTCGTTTAGCTCTAACCCCAACAAAAGCTCCAGAGGCCACGCGGGAGAGCCGCTCGATAGCATCACGCTGGCGACCTACCAGACGATAGTAGTATCCGAGAATAAAATCATGCTCATCTCCATGAATACGCTGAGCTTCTTCCAGCACGCGGGTGTCCCTGAGACGGGCTAGAACCAGGCAAAGGTAATAGCGCACATCCTGAACCAGCTGTGGATCGAGATTTCGCTCTTTAGCCAGTAAAATGTCCGCCAAGTCGACAGCACGCCTCAGCTTACCTCGATCATAATAAAGCTCTTTGATCGTCCGTAGTATATGAGAGGGAATCATAAACCGGGGTTCTAGGCTTTCGCCCGAAGCAAGTGCGTTCTTTACTAAAAACGCAACACGAGACGAGTCGTACTCGTTCCAGTTACCGTGCTGAATATCGCGTTCAACCGCGGAATTCACCGCAGCACGAAGTTCAGGAATCAAACTCAAGTCATTCCGCTTTACATAATCACGAACCGAATCAACCAACCTTAAAAATTCACCCTCCGCCCCAATCAGCTCGCACACATGCTCAGAAACAAGATCAGCAATAATATTTACGAGCTGCTCTTCCTTAAATATCTGACAAAGAAAATCAACACTGAAAACTTCAGACTGGGCAAGAAGCCGTATTACGTTGAGCACAGCCTCGTTATCTTGGAAGGGGCGTAGCAGCATAGACGCTTTTTCCCCATTAAACTCGACAATTTCATTAGAGTGATCTATAGCGCCTCTGACGCCGAGTCTTGCCAAAAGATCAATAGCGAAGAACACTTCATCAGGGAATCCGTTGAGGAGGGCCGCGAAGGTTTCGAAATCTTCAGTGCTGAGTACTATCTCCTCAATCTCTAGAAGCCGAGCAAAGAGTCGGCGCCGCTCAGATGGATCCAGTTCGCCCAGAGTGCATGAAAACACCACCCGAGAGAGTTGACGAACTGAGTTAGGATTTGGGGCCCAGCGCGAAGCAACAAAAAGCAAGGGCTTACCGACCAGATCGGTATGGCTTACTATCGCCTCAAACCAAGGGGCTAATTTCCGCTCGTAGGTTACGAGGCACCCTTCATCAAGCACGACCACTCGCTCTTTAAGCTTCGCGAGGTCTTTTAGCAAACCCACTGTAATTGCCACTTTCTCGTCAATGGGACGCTCGGCAAGATTCAACTCGGCATAACTTGCGTCTGAAGCACCAAGATCCAAAAGTCTGAGAATGAAGTCCTCGATACTAGCATGGCGGTCTAGCGGAAGAACTGGAAAGTCTTTATCTGGCCCGTTAAGGGCAAGCTTACGCAAAGCATTGGATATGAGCGTACGACGACCAATCGATGGAGGGCCAACGACCACAGATAGCACGGGTTTAGGTTGACTATAGTCATCGAAGCGGCGCTCGAATGACTCAATATTCTTGTTTCGCCCCACAAAGGCACGCTCACGCTCCTTTAGCTTCGGATGTTTTGCCCAACTGGCCTGCCTCAATTTTTGTTGGATGCGACGCGCAGCAATAACGGGACGAGTAACCAATCTTAAATTATAATTTTCTTTAAGCCATTGGGGTATGCGCGGATCATCATGGGTCACACTACGATCTATAACCACAGGATAAATATATTTGAGCGAGCCATTTGCAAGCCGGATAGACGCACCATCTATTTCCTCACGAACCCAAGGAGACTTGAGCGACTCATCAGAAATAAACAAGCAAAACACTGTACTCTCATCTAAACCACGAATAATTTCATTCATGGTTTCTTCGCCAGACTCAAACGACATCTCATCATAGACGATGTCTTCTTCAGAAAGCCGCGAAGCGACGATACCAACGTAGCTCTTTTTGTCAGCGCTTGAGTGAGATAGAAACGCCTTCATGATCGATCCTTGTAATAGGTTTCGCGGTGACCTGGCCAGGCTCGCTCGATTCAGTCCTTGCATTAAGATAACCTAGCCGATGCGCACTCATTATGGTTTCGAGACCATGGTCATGGCTCTGCATAGCTAGCCCAATGACTGCATTCAGGGGATTTCAGTCTTGTGTGGCAGCCTTCTCTTCAATAGGAGAACACTTGCTAACCGCCTGCTGCTGAATTTTTCCCTCACGCATTCTCGTCGTCATCTTCCAGTTCTCAATCAGACAAAAACTCTCTGTGAGACTTGGCACTAGCTGGGTATTATGCTGCAGATTGCTCTTTCACTATCACTTCAATCTGAAGGCCTGCGCCAGGCAGCATCTTTACCAGAGCATCCAGGGAAAATTTATCAATTTTCCCTTTCAGCAAATCGTTCAGCCGAGGTTGCGTTACGTTCAATCTCTGCGCTGCGTCCTTCTGAGCAAGCCCCCAAGAACGTACTTTTCGAGTAATTTCCCGCATCAGCGTTGAACGCACTTGTAGGTTTGCGGCTTCTTCCGGCGACTCAACCAACGCACCCCAAAGATTGGTTTGGCGTTCGTTTGTCATCATGTTTACCTCTAGTGATGAATCTTTTCTATAGATACCTCATAGGGTTCGGGCTATGGTGGTGCACCTAATACTTAACCCCTAACGCGTACAAGGGGATACCAGTCCGCTTTAGCCCAGTGACTTCAATCTCTTTTTTGCAAGATCAATGTCACGCTTTTCCGTCTTTTCAGTGGTTTTTTGAAACGCATGCAATACCGAGATCACGGCTGCTCGATTCACCACATAAAACACGCGAAAAGCCCCTTCCTTTGCTCGGATTTTGATCTCGTAAACGCCAGGTCCTACAGTCTTGACTGGTTTGAAGTTGGATGGATCGTCTCCATGCTTCAGTAGGTCAAGCTGATAAATCACCCGATCACGGACTGCGAGAGGAAAACCTGAAATATCTTTCTTGCTGCTGCCACAAAAATCTACTAACTTCGATACCTCGGCCATTGGTAATACCTTAGTAAGCTTTTGATAATATTGAATTTTTTCTCAGTATATGAGTAAGCCATCAGCGTTCCCCAGCTTGGTCACCTGCTTGTTTGAACTACGGCGGCGCCGCAATCCAGAAAATCGTGCACTCCACATGGAATGCGCATAGGTCTACAGCTCGACACCTATGCTGAATCGCACCCGAGGGTGTAGATATAATTTATATCAGAACAAGGATAAGTCAAGGCATTTTTTGACGAAGCTGTGCTGTGAAAGGTCAGCACAACCTGTGATAGCGAAACTGGTGATAAAATACGTTATCACCATATTTAAAGCCGGATGCTCATGAGCCGCTCAGAACCCTTTCAGATCCGCGATTCCTACATCCGTGTCGATACCATGGCCGATACCTACGCAGAAATTGCCGAGGAGGCTTTTGCTCAGTTCCTGTCTGAAACGGCCAACCCGGTTCCTCGTCCTGACGGGATCGATGACGACCATACCGCCTTCGACGAACACGAAAGAAGAAAGGGTGTAGCAGGGATAAAAACCATCGTTTTCTCCGCGATGGCCCTCGAAGCGGCTGTTTTTGACCTGGCTGCCATCCAGCTGGGGGATAAGGTCGCCAAGGACTACCTGGACAAGATGGATCTAATGGGCAAGTGGATGATTGTGCCTCGACTCATCTGCGGTCGGTCGCTCAGGGAGGACGGCCCCGCCGTCAATGGCCTGAACGGGCTGATCAAAGCGCGAAATGCGTTGGTGCATCATAAATCCCAAGAGTGGGACAAAGCCGGTAAGGCCGAACGCGCGATGACGGATCGGTGGGCCAGTTTTGAAAAAGACCAGGTACCTAACGCCTTCAAAACACTGGTTCTGCTATCGCTTGAAGTTGATGCCGTGCTGGAAACCTTCCTGGGTGCTCTCCCCTTCTATGGAAAAGAGATTTTTAACGACACACCCCGCGCTCCTCAGGTCGAGGAGGTCGTGCAACGCTGTCGCAACATCCATCGGAAAAACTGGAAAGGTGCGTAGATGTCCGGACTTGTAATCCAGGGTGAACGCCGGCTCACGGCGGCCGAATTCCAGCACCTGGCCGCCGTGCCGGCAGCGGTCGAATGGTTCGCCAACATCGACAATCCTCGCACGCGTCGTGCCTACCAGGGTGATATTTCAGACTTCTGCCGCTTCGTTGGCTTAGCCGAAGCTGATGAGTTCCGCGTCGTCACCAGGGCGCATGTCTTGGCCTGGCGTGCTCAGCTCGAGCAGCGTGGACTGGCCGGAGCGACCATCCGCCGCAAGCTAGCCGCGCTGGCCAGCCTTTTCGATCACCTGCTGGAGTGCAATGCTGTCGCCGGTGGCAATCCAGTGCATGGGGTCAAGCGGCCCAGGATTGAAACGAATGAAGGGAAGACACCGGCTCTGGGGGACCACCAGGCGAAAGCGCTGCTGGATGCGCCATCGGCGGACTCGCTCAAGGGGCTACGCGATAGGGCCATTCTCGCTGTTCTGCTGTATCACGGCCTGCGTCGTGAGGAATGTGCGCAGCTGCAGCTGAGCGATCTGCAGGAGCGGAGAGGTATCAAGCACCTGCGGATTTTGGGCAAAGGTGGAAAGCTGCGTTTCTTGCCGCTGCATCCCGTGGCCGCCGAGCGAATCCATGCCTATTTAGAAAAGTCCGGTCATCACTTGCTCGAGCCCCAGGGGCCGCTGTTTGTACCGCTGCGGGGACGCTCGACCGGCACCGGCATTACAGCCAATGGCATCTACACCTTGGTAGGAAAATATGCGAAATGCGCCGGGATCGAGGTCGCGGGTTTGGGGGTGCATGGTCTGCGTGCGACCGCGGCCACAAATGCCCTGGAGCATGAAGCCGACATTGCTAAGGTCCAGGCTTGGCTGGGCCATGCCAATATCAGTACTACCCGGATCTACGACCGCCGTCAGCAGCGGCCAGAAGACTCCCCAACCTTCAAAGTGCGCTACTAGGTATACCTATAAGCAAGAAAATCGAGGTCGAACCCATTTCGTGAAGCCCCTCTTCCCACACCCTACACCCTGCAGCACGGCGAGGACACTGAGCACGCTGAGTACATTCAGCACGCCGAGCACCGAAAAGCAAAAATAAGATTATGAAAATCAGTAGGTTGTAAGCTTTTTATGCGCGATATCGCGCAATTTGATTATCTGGGCTAGGCTCATATCATGCATTTGAGTAGCTTGTATCGTTCATTCATGTGCTTGGAGATGCGTGATATTAGCGCTCAATGACGGTTTGCCATCATCAGCCGATGTCGGGAAACTGATCCCAACAGAAATCGAATGAGGGCTGCAAAATGGCCAACGCAAAACAGTCAGCTAAACGCCGCTTAACGATGGCGGAGCGTGCCCAGCAATTAATGCAGGTGCACTTCCCCGACATGCCTGAAGCGTGGAAATGGATGCGCAAAACCCACGATGGTTTTAGCACGATTCCCCGGACGCTGCCGATTGCCATGCAAGTCATCGATGCCGATTCGAAAGGACAGCCTGCCGGCCACGTGTTGTTTTGTCTATGGGCGCGTATGCCCGATCATCCGGTCATCACCATTGAGAATCCCAGCACATTTGCTGCTGAAGCGGGCTTTCTCGGGGAGCGAGCTGTGGATACCTGGCGCCGGCGTATGAAGAAGCTGCGAGAACTGCAGTTCATTGTTGCCAAGCCAGGTGCCTCGGGCGAATTCCACTATGTGATGCTCACGAATCCAAACGCTGCGGTTGAGTGGATGCGCCATAGCGGCAAAGTTCAGGACGGGCTGTATAGCCGGTTCATCGAGCGACTTCCCGAGATCGGTGCCTATGGCGATATCGAGGCGCTCCACGTCTACTGGGCCGCTCTTAAGGAAGCAGAGAAAGCTGCGGCCGCCGCTGCGGAAGCTGCGAAGCAGGCGTCGAACGCAACCGCGACACCTCCAGCGCCGCCAGCTCCATCCACCAAGCCCAAACGTACGGGGAGGTCTAAGGCTAGTGCTTAGGAGAGTCATGGGCATCGGGTGCTAATCCACCCACCTCGATGCCCTCAAAATGAAGCTCCGGACCGGCTGAGGGTCGAGTCTTAACCGGCTGGTGCTGTGGTGGTGCAAGGCTACAGTGAAGACCTGCAAGGGGAGGCCGTATGCGGATCGCCAGGAGAAGAGTCATGGGCATCGAGTGCTAATCCACCCACCTCGATGCCCTCAAAATGAAAGCCCCGAACCGGCTGAGGGTCGAGTCTTGACCGGTGGGGGCTGTGGTGGTGCAAGGCTAAGGCGAAGACCTGTAAAAGGAGGCCGTATGCGGATCGCCAGGAGAAGAGTCATGGGCATCGAGTGCTAATCCACCCACCTCGATGCCCTCAGAAAGAAAAGCCCTGAACCGGCTGAGGGTCGAGTCTTGACCGGTGGGGGTTGTGGTGGTGCAAGGCTAAGGCGAAGACCTGTAAAAGGAGGCCGTATGCGGATCGCCAGGAGAAGAGTCATGGGCATCGAGTGCTAATCCACCCACCTCGGTGCCCTCAGAAAGAAAAGCCCTGAACCAGCTGAGGGTCGAGTCTTAACTGGTCAGGGCTGTGGTGGTGCAAGGCTATGGGTGCTAGGCCTCGCGAGGAGTCTAGCACTTCTTTATCCTGCCACGACAAGGGAGCGGCAATCCATAGTCAAGCCGGCCCATTTTACAATGCCTTGAATGCTCCTTTGCCTGCTGCAGCGCGACACTTAGCCTGTCAGCGAGCTACGCTATCTTTTCTCAAACAAGCACCGGACTCCCCGACCTTGCTTGCAGCTCTCAGAGTTGTTAAGAAATCTCGCTCGATGACCTTCCCGTCTCGAACGCTGGTGAACGTCGCTTTTTTCATCCAGAGATGATCTTTCCTGCTCTCGTTCGGCACGACTGTGAGAACGATTTCCAATGCCGGACTTCCTGAGAACACTCCGGAGACCTCAGGTTTAGTGAACCGGAAAGTCAGCTCATTATCGTCTGTTGCAGCCACGTTCTGTTCGCTGGTGAGAGGAGCTCCCAGCTTCGCAGCGATCGGGAATCTTGCCGAGTACAAGGCTTTACCGTCGTGGACCTGCTTGGTGATATCCAGAAGATATTGCTCGCGATCTGAGGCGCTAGTCGGGGTTGCGCACTCTTCCCCCTCCGCAGCGAAGTATTTCCCCTCAAAGGCGTAATCGCTCTGCCAGCACCCGGCAAGGGAGGCGGATGCCATGGCCAACATCACCAGTTTCCATCTTTTCACACAGCACACTCCTTGATAGCAACTTGCCATTATCGCCATTCCCCCTGTCTTGAGCCACCAGACGCGCCTAAGGCATTGAGCTCCTTCACAAAAAGCTGAGCACGAAATTCGTCCAGGCTCAAAAGGGCTGGCATCCAGTACAGTCGGATGACCGGTCCTTCCGATGCCACAAATACCCGTCGTCTCACCGCCAGTCTCCAACTCCAGGAAGGAAACACTGCAGATAGAAAGGCAAGATCCTTCATATCGGCATACATCATGGCTTGCCCTCGTCATTCCCTTCCCGGAGCTCAATCCACTCGGCAATGGCCCATAACCCCACTCCCAAAATTGCCAACCCGATTACCAGCCAGGCAGGTACTAATCGATTCGTTCCCAGCCAGTACCCTCCCCCAGCGCATACAACCGTGATCAAAAAGGTCTTCATGCTTACCTCCACTCTCAGTAGAGGGTGAAGCAAAACACCACTTGGCATGGTGTCATCGGGCGGCGGAAAAAAATGCTCACTACCCCAAGTGGGAATCGAGGAATTCTCGGCGGATTTCATAGGCAAGCCGGGGTGTATTAGCAGTCCCCCACAGCACGAGAGTGTGCGCCGATGATTCTCAGTGGTTTTTTGGAGATTTTCGCTGGGTAGTCACTGGTATGGCGCAGGCTTGATTGAGTCTGGCGACGCCATGCCAGTGGCCGGGCACAGTATCGGAGACTCATCTCAGAGGAACCTTAAAGGTGACTCACTGGTACGGCTGTTGCGACCTTGTGCGGCTCACTGCTGTGGCAAGGCAAAAGCGGTGCCCCCAAATGACTTGTTAGGGCGCCGCGAATATAGCCGTTGAATTCTTTCGGAAATGGAGGGCTTGTGCAGATGAGCCCCGCAAATAGCGACGTCATCATCTGCACCAGGACGGTCAGCGCCGCCCCCCTTGCCCAAACTCTAACGTCTGGCTTTTGGTGGGTTTAGCGATCTTACACCACGGCTACCAGGCCGAAATGTCGGAATCGAGCTAGGCCCAACCGGGTTGGCTGAAGGTGGCATGGATGGAGGGGTTTCTTTACCCGGCAGAGCTTTAGAGCCACCGCCACGCCCAGCAGAGGCCGCCCCAGCTATGTTAGCAATTCGAGAGCCCAGCATGGCAAAGCCAACTGCTTTCATACCTAAGCGTCCTACATCGCTTGCGGTTGCCACAGCGCCGGACAAGCTACCAGCCAAACCTCCCAGCGATACACCGAGCATACTCGAGGTGATCCAGGTGGAAATGCCCAGTGATACAGCTGCAATAGCTGACATCAAACCACGGAGACCGTCATAGTCCGCCCCGACGCCTGACCACCCACTAGCAGCCCCCGCCTGGGCAACCGCAACAGCAGCCACAGTCTGGGACACCGCAACAGTGATCATCTGTGCCGTCATAACGGAGATGACCGGCAGCATCAGCAGCGACAGCCAATTGGTCAACATCCTACCGCCCCTGAGAGGTGCGAGCATCAAAAAGAACGGCGCGAGGAGTAACACAATCCAAAACAACCAGGCTGACATGATCACATAACCAGGTAACAGCGTTTGCAGATCAAGCCACCCGCTGAAGTTCTTCCACATCTGAGCCGCGGCTAAGAGGCTTCCAGCAACCTCACTATCCCCACGAGAGAGGCCCGCCGTTTTCTGCAACGAACCAGCCATGAATCGCTGCCAAGCTGTCGCTGTACTTACAGCCCCCACCTCAGCGCTTACTCGCTGCCCACTTGCTATAACCGCACCCGACTCGCGCAACGCCTGATACGCCTGCTCAGCGCCTATCTGGGCAATTTTGTATGCCTCGATGCAGCTGGTGGGTTGAAACATTATTCCTTGAGCGTCGCCGACGATAGCCGACTCCTGCCCTGGCACTGTGCTGATCGACAAGTAAGACGGCGTGGCTTGAGATTCCCCTGCAAGTTTGGCGGCCCAATGCGCTTGCGTTGGCAGCGCATAGCGGTCACCCATGAACGGCCCGGCAGCTTCAAGAGCACGAATACCGGCCTCACGACGCGACTGGATAGCTCTCTGGTCAAGCACCTGACCCAGACTAGTCCGGGCAGCCCCGCCGCCTAACAGATAAGCTCCCCAACCTCCATTTTCTTCGGCTGAACCGAAAACATACGTCCACGCGCCGCCAATAGCCGTGCGTGCTTGTGCTATCACGCCGACTTCTTCATCCGGTATCCCCAAGCCACCACCGCCGAGCAACCCGATAGCCTGCAAAGCTTCCACTTTGGCCGCGTGCTCGGGACCGGCAAGCTCAGCCGGCGCCGGGGCACAACTGGCGTTGTAATCTCTAATCAGCCGGGCCAAATCACTGCCGGCAAACACTTCGGCTGATCGACCTACCATGTTGTCAATCGCGGACTGCGCAGGGACGATTGTCCCGGCCACTGTTTGATCACTCAGGACCTGATCAAAAGCCTCTCTGTAGATTCTGTGAATCGTCATCACGAAACTGAGCGGCACCGCCTGAGCTTCGACCAGCCGGACCGTTGCTCCGCTTGGAAGAGTCACGGTCACGGGTCTCATTCCGTACGCCACAACCAGGAAAATCATAATTCCTGACAATACCGTACGCGCAGCTCCTTGCCCCACGCGCAATGCAACGAGCAGCATCCATCCAAATCCAACCGCAACGATAAGCGCGTTGCTGGTTTCGTTGAATGCGACAAATAGCGGCTCGGTGGCAGTCAGGATCGTCAACGCAACGTTTTCCCACAGCCCGAATACCCAATTGAATCCGGCGAAATCCTCAGCCGTGCCAATGCTCATCAGGCCGCCCGCCGACAGATGATCCAACTACGCAGAGCCAAGCCACACCGGACAGCCCAAAGGAACACCCAGAGGACACCGAAGACCGCGCCCAACAGAATGAAATACTGCGCAGTCGGAGCGGCTAGGAGGCTTCCGGTGAGCTGGACCGCATCATATTGGGCGAGTACGAGTTTCCCATATGGTGGAAAAATTGATGCGGCGATCAGATGTAGAACGCAAAGAACGGGGCCTAGGAGCAATCCCAGCCGCCCCGCCCACCTGGTAAGGAATGGCATACGCATCTGAACCCAGTCAAAGAAAATCGCGATTTTCATCGTCACATCACTCCAGTGATAAAGGATACGTATCGATCCTATGAATCCACTGGCTGCGGTTCTACCGAACCCTATGTAGTTACTGCTACTGGTTCTGCTCGCGCCCCGTGCCCGCTATGTAACGCTCCTAAACGTCGCGCCACATAGCGGGCCCCATCGAACGGTTTGATTTCGCGCAACAAATACAACGCAGCGCAGTTGCGTTGTTTGCCCTCCCCCATTTTCGTAAGCTGATCACGAACCAAACCGCACTGCCCGGCAGTCTCGTTACCCATGTGATTCATGGGTTGGGACAGTGGCAGGGAGCTCGGCCTGCGTCATCGCGGGCATTAGCCCATCGGCCACACTTGCGTCATCGCGTGTGTGCCCGGCCCAACGCCGACTACATATCGGGGCCATCAACGGCCAATCACTTGAGGAGAGAAGACAACCCAACATGGTCAGCCAGACCCAATGGCAGCCGAACCTGAGCGGACACTCAGGAACTCACTCGGAGAATCCGAGTAGGCGTGAACAGTCCCCGCCTGCATCTCATGCTAAGGGGGGCGAACAGGCACACAACGAACCATCTACGGATGGTGTGTCGCTGAACCGGCAACGGTCAGGAGTTCTTACACCTGATAGAGAGAATCCCATGAGCGAATTCGATGCGCAGAGCATTACTGCACGCCTCAAGGCCGAATCTAGGATTCGGAGAAAACCCCGAACCTATGCCCAACGTCGCTCATTGCTGGATAACTATAAGTACGAGCTGTTGCAGCTTGATTCCGCAGGCTGCAATGGCACTGAACTGCAACGCTGGATAGCAGAAAAAGGTATCAAGATTCAGCGCTCTACAGTGCACCGATGGCTACATCGGAATCGCCTGAGTGGCTAAGTTTGCCAAGCCTACAAAGCAAGCTGCATCCGTGATGAAAAAGCTCCAGGGCACCCACATTCGATCCGTGGGCACTGTCCGTAACTACGAGCAGCGGTTGGTACGCATCACCGCTTACCTACAGGAGCATCGCTTAGGCAGCCTTCGTGAAATGACTCCTGATCGCGCTATTAGCTACCTGCAGCAAAGAGCGACGACCGTGGGCCAGAAAACCTTGGATATGGAGCGTCAGGCTCTCCAGGCCATGATGCAGCACGTCACCCTAAAACTGCCGCTAGGCCAGACTCTAGAAGTAATCAAGAGCAGCGCGACCGCTCGTACTAGCACGAAAGAGCACCCGACTTTGGGTCGCCGTTTGGCCAACCAAACACGAGCATATAACCGCGAGCAGATGACGCTGATCGCCTCTCGGCAAGCTCCTCACAACTCGCTCGCGACAGAGATTGCATACGCAGCGGGTCTCCGTGCTCATGAATTGCTGAGCCTCCAAAGAACTCATCGCCGTGTAGCGGATGAACGTCCAACGCACGCGATGAAATTTACGGGAATTCGGGAAACCACGATCAGCTACACCGTTCACGGCAAAGGTGGACTGGTTCGTGAGGTGCGTATCCCGATTCCGCTGGCTCAACGATTAGAGAGGACCCGGCTGGCGGCACCACGGGTCGTAACGGATCGCGGCATCAACTACCAGCAATTCTATGCAATAGGCGGCGGCCAGCCTTGGAGCAAAAGCGTCAGCACTGCCTCGAAGGAAGCTCTCGGCTGGTCAAATGGCGCACATGGATTACGGCACACGTACGCTCAAGAGCGAATGGCTTCACTACAACGTCATCTCCCACGGAAACAAGCCTTGGAGGTGGTCTCACAGGAACTGGGCCACTTCCGCCCTGAGATTACCGAGGTCTATCTACGTTGAGCCCCCCGTCGATCCAACCCTGATTCACAGCTGCCTTCTCTTCGTTTTAGGTGCTTCGCTCATTCTAATTGTCGTGCTCCTCCTCCTACTTATCGAGAGCAAAAAAGCTATATCGCAAACTGAAACATTGCTGGATGCCAGCACTCAGCGACAGCTAGCTCTGCACAGAGAACAAGGCGAAGAAATTGAAGCTCTCGAACAGCTGCACCTTGAGCGCTTAGCTGCAACTGCAACGCATCATCGACGTGAGGTAGCTAGCCTTATGCAGATTCTCGGTATCGCAGACCAAGAGCGAGACGCCGCGATTAAGGCCGCCTCAGACGATCAGAGACAGGTCAAGTTGATGCACGACCGCATCGCTTACCTAAACGTGCTGATGGAGACATGGGCTACTGGCGACGATGCGACGGCCGCAGTCGTGAAACAAGCCCTCCAGAGGGATCGCAATCTCTTCTCATAGTCAGTTACTAGAACCCAACTGCAAAGCAGCGATTAGATTTGATTAGTAAGAGATTAGCAGCCTCCCGTGGTACGGCCGACACCCTATTCCTACTCGGCTGGAGCGCGATTTTTCAAATCGTCCAAGGGGTGCTGGAACGGTAATGGCGGGGGTGTCAGAACGGTATTCTAAGGGTGCTAGAACGGTATTCAGGGGTGCTGGAACGGCATCGGCAGGAGTGCTGGAACGGTATCGGCAGGGGTGCTGGAACGGTATCGACAGGAGCACTGGAACGGTATCGGCAGGGGTGCTGGAACGGTATCGACAGGAGCGCTGGAACGGTATCGGCAGGAGCGCTGGAACGGTATCGGCAGGAGCGCTGGAACGGTATCGACAGGGGTGCTGGAACGGCATCGGCAGGAGTGCTGGAACTTTATAAGTAGAAGACTGGTACGTTACGAGCAGGAGTGCTGAAACGGTACCAGCGGGACTGGGACGGTCTCAACGTTTCTTATCTAGGTGCCGCTTTTGAGAGGCGCTAGGAGTCGTCTTAACTTGGACCAAATGAGCTTCAACAAGATAGCTAAACGGTCTACCAACATTGGCACTTGCTTGCTTTACTGCCTCAAGAGACTTCAGCAAGTCCTTTTTAAAATCAATCAAGGAGCTTGCACGACTTCTGCACAACCTATGCAAAGTTTCGACTTTAAGATCATATGGCCGTGCGTGACTGGAATAAAATCCATGTAGCCACTGTGCAAGCGGCTTACCGCGCAGCGCATACCTTATTGACAAATCTACATCGGTGAATTGATCTTCACGAAAGAACACTCCGAGCTTCGGATTTAATCGTACGACATAAATTCGTTCACTACGCTCATGATGATCGCGATAAACCTCATGAATCAAGCTGCCTTCATATGCGTACCGACCAACCTTAACCTGCAAAGCCGTGGCTTTCAAGCGGCTGATGCTCAGGTCCAAGACACGACGATTTTTACCCGAATCGGTTTTCCCCAAAACTTTTAAAAGGCGGTAGGCAGTAATTCTGCACTCCACTCCCAACTCTTGCATTCGCGCCAAATGTAGAACTGCTGCCCAAACGTCCAAGTCACCTTGATCAAGGAGAGCACCTGTATAGAGGATACTGACACTACCTAGCGCATTGACGTCCATTTGTTCAACATAAGGACGCGCCCCCTTCCTCATGGCCCCAAACAACGCCGATCTAAGAGCCACATTAGGTACACGCCTAACTGAGTCGGACCAGTTTGGTAGTGATTCTCGCTTGGCTTCAAGCTCGACCTCAACGTGCTTATCTTTTTCTTTACGCCTAGCAATAGAGCTCTTTCTAAGCTCCTCTATCTTGATATTTACGCGTGGTGGAAGTGGCGGATTTGTAGCCATCGTCAACGAACAGAGGAACTGATTTTATCCGCTACCCAAGCCTGTACCTGCTCGGCAGGCCATGCTACAGAATTCGCTCCGAGAGAGATTCCAGGAGGAAACTCGCCGGCTCGAATCAAACGGTAGATCTGAGACTTGCTTAGCCCTACTAGGGCACAGACTCCCGGCAGGCGAAGCAACAAAGGTGAAACAGATTGGTTAGCCATCTATAGGGCCTCCTGAGGCCGGATTGGATGGCTAGGCATTCAATGGCACCTCAGTAGAGGAGTCATGAGGAACCTCAAATTCTCATAGGGTTCCTCAAGATTTTCGCTATGGATAAGTCACGCCTTTGTATCGGACTTGGACTGGATACCCATATATTTTCGCATGGTTCCATGATATGAAGGCATGTCAACTCCAGCCTCCTCCGCGAGAGCTATCAAGGTAGAGCTCACATCAGAATTCTTACGCGGCGGGTTACTGAGCGTACAGGCATAACGTTTGATATTACTTGAGCTAACCTTATCATCATAATTAATCGGCGACTCGCGATGAGCCTTATCAACTGCCTTTATTATATCAACCAGACCATTTACAATCTTGATGACAGTACCCAACTCCTGCTCGTTGATCCCGCCATCGCTCCTACCCTTAGCTTTCTCAGCTAAATTAGTACTTGACAGAAAATCTGGACTTTCAAACCCTGCATTCAAAATCCACTCTACTAAGACGGACCCTGAAAAATAAACTACACTATCAGGAACATCTATCGACCGCTGCGCCTCCTCACAATAGCAGCTCAGTTTATTTTTATCACCCTTGCTCGGCGAGCAAAAAAGCTCGTAGAAATACTTGCTCAACTCCTGAAAATAGATCACATGAGTTCTGGAGGATCGGTCATGACTTCCAAAACAACCAACCCAAAAAACATCATTAACCGAATTGGGAAGAAATCGATTTACACCGTACTCAACATATAATCTCTCAATCAGTTCATACAGCGCGTATGCAGCTTCTTGCGGTCTAATTTTGTGGAATCGAGCGTATCTCGGCACTAGATCACACAGGCGCATAAAATCATCACTCACTGTGCACACTCTCTTCCTTTAATAGAAATCTCGGCAGCCCCACACGACAAAGCATCTAAATGGTTGGCATACCACTGAAGCATTTCACGACGCCCTTCAAGGTACTGAGCGTGATTATAGGTTCCTCGAATACTGTTCTTGTCCACATGCGCCAGTTGGGTTTCCACCCACTCGCTGCGGTACCCCTGCTCATGCAGGGTGGTGGACATTGTGTGACGGAATCCATGCCCTGTGGCTCTGCCGTCGTAACCCGAGCGTTTCAGCAGCTGATTGATGGCGGCCTCGCTCATCGGCTTAGCGGGGTCATTCCGACCAGGAAATGCGAGCGTGTAGCCACCGGTGATGCTTTCTAGCTCACGCAGTGCAGACACAGCTTGTTTCGGCAGAGGAACTAGATGGGCCCGGCGCATTTTCATCCGCTGAGCCGGAATCGTCCAAAGGGCATTTTCGAGGTCAAACTCAGACCACGGCGCCTCTCTGAGCTCAGCAGTCCGTACACCAGTGAGAATCAGCAAACGGGTAGCAATTTTCACCACGTCATGCCCTGGGCACGCCTGGAAGCCTCGAATCAGATCCGGGATTTCCGCGATAGGAAGGAAGGGGTAGTGCCGCGAGGTAGGCGTTTGAAGTGCCCCTCCGATATCTGCAATGGGGTTGTACTCGACCCTGCCGGTGGCAATCGCAAAGCGGTACACCTCTTGGCAGCGCTGTCGAACCTTGCGTAGCTTTTCTAAAGCCCCACGCGACTCTATGCGGCGGAAGACCTGTAACCACTGCATAGGCTTGATCTTAGACAGAGGCAAGCTTCCAACCTGCGGAAAGATGTCCAGCTCAAAAGCCTCGATGACGTCAGTCGCATAACCTTCTGACCAGCGTGCAGACTTATGCTGATGCCACTCCAGTGCGAGACTTTTGAAGGTATTGGCACGAGAAATTGCCGCCTGGGCCCGAGCGACCTTTCTCTCAAGGCCTGGATGCCGCCCCTGTGAAACCAGCTGGCGTGCATCAAACGCAAGCTGGCGAGCCTGCGCCAACGTCACGTTGTCGATAGTGCCCAAAGAAATGTGTGACTGCTTACCGTCCAGCCTGAATCGGAAGCGCCAAGACTTGCCGCCGGCGGCTCGAACCCAGAGGAATAAGCCACCTCCGTCAGAGAGGCCAAAGTCCTTTTCACGGGGTGCAGCGTTCTTCACTTGCAGCGCTGTCAAAGGCATGCGAGTACCCATAGATTATTGAACAGCGCAAAGGTACTCGCAGGGGCACTCAGATAGCAAGGGCTGGGATGGGATCGGATGGCACTGCATGAAACAGGAAGCCCGCACTGGGCGGGCTTCTGAGGGGTTTCATGCGACTGCTTGGCACTGTATGAACCTATTGGCTGGTGCCGGAGATAGGAATCGAACCTACGACCTTCGCGTTACGAGTGCGCTGCTCTACCGACTGAGCTACACCGGCGTGGCGCTAACGCTAGCATCGGGCGACGAACGGGGCAAGCTACCGCGGCTTGATCGCGATCACGCCCTGGGTCCAGAAACGCGGCTGGAAGTGGCCGCCGTATTGTTCCTGATAGAGCCTGTTGCGCTCGTCCAGATGGGGCACGTCGCGGATCACGACATACACCAGGAACAGCACGGCGGCGGTACTGATGCCCATCCACGACCAGTGGATGAAAGCGTTGGGTTTCGCCGGCTCGCCTTTCCAGGCATGAATGCCCATCAGCCAGCCGACCACCAGGGACAACCAGAGCTGCGAGTACGGCATGACGATCACGCCGTCGACCATGGATTGGGTCAGGGCACCGATCAGGCTGGCGAACAGACAGACACGCAACAGATCGACCGGATCGCTGGAGTCGGCGCGTTCGCGGATCAGCCGGAAAGTTGCCCAGAGCCCGCGCCCGACCAGCCACATCACCAGCAAGGTGGAAGGCACGCCCCATTCGCTGGCCCATTGCAGAATGGCCTGGTGCGGATGGGCGGCGATAGGGTTGTGGATATCGGCGAAGTGCATGGGGCCGAAGCCGAGCCAGGGGCGTTCGCGGATCATGTCCCAGGCTTGTTGCCAGAGTGGGCCACGGCCGGAGAGGGAGGTGGTGAGGCGGTCGCTGGCGAAGTTACTGACTTCTATACCGAGGTAACTGGTGAGAACGTCGAACAGGAGCCAGTAGAGCGCTATGCCAACTGCGGCTGCAGAGAGCTGCCAGGTAATCCAGCGCTTGCCGGAGTGGCCGACGATAAACAATACACCGGCTGCTACCCCCATTCCAAGCCAGGTGCCGCGTGTGCCACCGGTTATTGCGATAAGCCACCAGAGGCTCAAGAGGGAGAGCGTGCAGATTTGGCTGGAGCGTTTGGTGGTGACCAGCAGTAATGGGAGGGTTAACAGCGGCAGAGTGAAGGTCTGGAATTGACCGTAGAAGCGCTTGTTGGAAAAACCACTCAGGAATACGTCTGCGTCCAGCACAACCCTGCCGCCGGAGAACGAGCGAAACACCACTGTCAGAAAGTCGAAGCTCTTGAAGGCGCAGATAAAAATGACAAACAGGATCAGGACCCGATCAAGAGAGACTCCATTTGTTCGTCGCGCGTGTGCAAAGGCTTCGGCGCAGATACAGGAGGCAGCGATCAGTGCAACCTCCACGAATGCCCACAGCGGCTGATGAGCACAAAAGGAGGAGGCGATACCCATCAGCAAAGTCAGTCCACAGGCCAGAACGGTAGGCTGATCAACAAAGCTGCGCGCAAATGGTTTCCGACAGCCAAGGAGAAAAACAAGGGCCGTACTGGCAACGACGATCTGGCCGAGACGCTGAAAGGTATGTCCACCTAGGCCGTGCCCAAAGACCACCACAACAGCAATTATCAGCGTGATTACCAACCAACCCCTTGTTCGCCCAGTCCAGGCAGCATCCATTACGACCTCGGAATGTCCATTTCAGGCAGTGTACAGACGTCAGGTTTTTGGAAGCAGCATCAAAGGCGTTTTGGGGTGCGCCCGGTCGCAGGCAAGCTGACTCCCTTGATTACATCCAAGTTCAAGGTAGCGCTGAGCCTCGTCAGGCTGCCCCAAGCTTTTCAAGGCACCCGCCATACCGATGTAGGGCCTTGTATAACTGGGCCTGAGGTTAATGGCGCGCTCGAACTCCAACTTGGCCTCCTCTGCCTTTCCACGTAAAAGAAGGATTTGTCCCCGCTGGTAATAGGCATATTCATATTTTGGCTTCAACATAACTGCTTTATCAATGTTCCCCGACGCCAAATCAACAAACCCCTCATCGAGGTAGCTAATCCCCAGATTATAATAAACCCGGTAACCTCCAAAAAGCCCTGGTTTGTCGCCCTGATTTTCATAATATTGCACTGCTTCATTCCACACCAATACAGGTGCAGATAACGTCATCAGGCGGTCATAGGAGAGCCCAAACAGATAAAGTGCAAAAGCAGGAGCCAAGGTGACCAGATAAATTTTCTTGAGCCTTCGCAGTCCCAGCGCCAAGGCAATAAACAATCCAGGAATCCAGAGATAGCTGCGATACAGTACAAAAGGTTCCTGCAAGCGGACCGACACCAACTCCGTTGCAAACAAAACCCACGGGAACAGTAGTGCGAATCCCAGAAGACCTTTACTCGCCCCATGCAACAGCAGTCTGAAGGCAGCCAAACCATAGATAACAAACGCCACCAGGCCAGCCCAAGCCCACCAAACGCCATACCCCAGAGGAAAAGGCACTCGAAGATCAAGCCCCATGGTACTCCCCTGAGGCAAGATCAGAATCGATAGGTACTTAAAGAAAAGCCCCATCTGATTCAACACACTCAGCACATATAGAGAACCATTCGGCTGGAACGCCTCATCACTAAGCACTTCTTCGCTCTTGATCTCATAGGCATTGCCGATCAAGCCCTTGGCCCAGAGTATGACTGACAAGGCGAAAATCCCCTGAATCGCCACCACTGTAAAAATTTCCCGGGTACCGAATGAATCAGGGAGTCGGCTACGGCGATGCAATACCCACAACAGCAAGCACAACGCGGGCAACATCACCGCATGCTCCTTGGCATACAGGGACAGCAGAATGAACAGGCAGGACGCCCAAAGAGCCCAGCGCTTCCCACAAAGCCCCTGCCAGAAGGTCCATAGTCCCAGCAGAGCGAAAAGAGTGGCACATACAATGGTACGCTGAATGAGATAACCCTGAGTCAGGATAGCCAGCGGGTGTATGGCGAATAAAAAAGCGACGATAAACGCCGCCGTATCGGTATTCAGAAAAAAAGAGGGACGTTTTTCCAGGCTGTTGAGAATCTGGCGAACAAAACCGAAGAGAGCCAAGGCGGTGCAACCGTGA
The DNA here is from genome assembly GCF_018326065.1 of Pseudomonas sp. Ost2. Lineage (NCBI taxonomy): Bacteria > Pseudomonadati > Pseudomonadota > Gammaproteobacteria > Pseudomonadales > Pseudomonadaceae > Pseudomonas > Pseudomonas sp. Ost2. Next base: position 6,309,279 of record NZ_AP021904.1, read on the forward strand.
AGAATCAGGTTCCCCAGTCTTAGCCAGATGATCTTGTCACTGAGATGGACAATGCTGGCGGCCATGGAGTCGTATACCCACAACCGCGGAGTCAGGCTGAGCCCCATTGATAACAAGCTCGCCGGCCCACCTTCGCGAAAAAAGGGCTCATCGTCAAAAACCAGGGGATTATTCAGGAAGGGAAAACAAAGTACCAATAACAGGCCAGCAGAGAGAACGGCCAGTAATACAAAAACCAATCGCCGTGAAACCATGGTATTCCTACACTCAGCATTTCAAACGCTCAAAACTTATAGAAACCGGCATGCCTTGAGGGGAATGCCGTTTTCATCTTACTACAAGCCTCTAGGCCTCATGTACAACATAAAAAATTATCTGCAAAAACCAAGAGCTACACAGCCCCCGCCAACAGCCCAAGTAATCGAATTACCGGTGACACTAGGATTAAGCGTGTAGGTGGTGTTCCCTGCCGCAGCTGTAGAAGTCATTGAGATAAAACCGTTCACAACCGACATGGAAGCCAGGCTGCTCGTCGCCGCCGTTACCGTTGGCACACCATTTGAGCCGGCACTACAGTTAGTGGCGCTCAGATTGTTTTCTGACATGCAAATTGCCACAGCCGTCTTGTATCCATCCGCGATCGAAACGACCTCGGCAAAGCGGGCCTTTTGCGTATAGGTGTTATAGGCCGGCAATGCAATCGCCGCCAAGATACCGATGATCGCCACAACGATCATCAGTTCGATCAAGGTGAAACCCTTCTGAGCATTCATATTTCGTCTCCAGACATGAAAAGGCCGTATGGCTCGTTTACCTCAAAGCACAGCCCGTGCCATTCCCCATGGCAACAGCGAACGCCTCTTACAAAAGCTTTTCACCCCCGAAAGACTGCTTCAGAACAACAGAACCTGACATTTTTTGTCACCCCCTTCTCCCCGATTTGGCACCATCGCCCGACTACGCTATAAGTCTCCGACTGTTTGTGTTTGGTGTCCAAATGAACGATATCGCCCTTTCCGGTCTGGCCAAGCAATTGGTGGCGGCCGAGCTGATTACCGACAAGAACGCTCAGCAGGCGTATCAGCAAGCCCAACGCAACCGCATCTCACTGGTCAGCTATCTGGTCCAGAACAAACTGGTGAAAAGCCGACAGGTTGCGGAAATTGCCTCGGAGCATTTCGGCGTTGCCCTGCTTGACCTCAGTACCCTCGACAAGGAAAGCCAGCCCAAGGGGCTGGTCAGTGAAAAGCTGATCCGCCAGCACCATGTCCTGCCTTTATGGCGGCGCGGCAACAAGCTCTTTGTCGGCATCTCCGATCCAAGCAATCATCAGGCGATCACTGATATTCAGTTCAGTACCGGCCTCACCACCGAAGCGATCCTGGTAGAAGACGACAAGCTTGCCGATGCCATCGACAAGTTCTTCGACAGTAATGCCAGCGGCCTTGAAGACATGGCGGACGTTGACCTCGAAGGGCTGGATATCGAATCGGTCGACGACAAGAAACATGATCAGATCGCCGGCCAGGATGCCGATGATGCCCCCGTGGTGCGCTTCGTCAACAAGATGCTGCTGGATGCCATTAAGGGTGGCTCCTCGGACTTGCACTTCGAACCGTATGAGAAGGTCTACCGCGTACGCCTACGTACCGATGGTATCCTGCGGGAGGTTGCCAAGCCTCCCATCCATCTTGCCGGCCGGATCGCCGCCCGCCTGAAGGTTATGGCCAGCCTGGATATTTCCGAGCGCCGCAAACCCCAGGACGGCCGGATCAAGATGCGTATCTCGAAGACCAAGGCCATCGACTTCCGGGTCAATACCCTGCCGACGCTGTGGGGCGAGAAGATCGTGATGCGGATCCTTGATCCGTCCAGCGCCCAGATGGGCATCGATGCGCTGGGCTACGAACCGGATCAGAAAGACCTCTATATGGCCGCGCTGAAGCAGCCACAAGGCATGATTCTGGTCACCGGCCCCACCGGTTCGGGTAAGACCGTTTCGCTGTACACCGGCTTGAATATCCTCAACACCGTGGATATCAATATCTCCACCGCCGAAGATCCGGTGGAGATCAACATGGAAGGCATCAACCAGGTCAACGTCAACCCGAAACAGGGGCTGGACTTCGCCCAGGCATTGCGCTCGTTCCTGCGTCAGGACCCGGATGTGATCATGGTCGGTGAGATCCGCGACCTGGAAACCGCAGAGATCGCGATCAAGGCGGCCCAGACCGGCCATATGGTGTTGTCGACCCTACACACCAACAGTGCTGCGGAAACCCTGACGCGCCTGCATAACATGGGCATCCCCGGTTTCAACATCGCCACCTCGGTCAACCTGATCATCGCCCAGCGCCTGGCTCGCAAACTGTGCACGCATTGCAAAAGGGAAATCGATATTCCTGAAGAAGCCTTGCTCAAGGAAGGCTTCCCGGCAGACCAGATTGGCAAGTTCAAGATCTATGAGCCCGTCGGCTGCGACCAATGCAACGCTGGTTACAAAGGTCGCGTCGGGATCTATGAGGTGGTCAAGAATACGTCCGATCTGCAGCGACTGATCATGGCCGAAGGCAACTCGATCGAGATCGCCACCCAGATGCGCAAGGACGGCTTCAATGACCTTCGAACCTCTGGGCTGCGCAAAGCCATGCAAGGCCTGACCAGCCTGGAAGAAGTCAACCGGGTCACCAAGGACTAAGCCATGGCGACGAAAGCAGTAAAGATCAGCGTGTATGCATGGGAGGGTACCGACAAGAAAGGTACCAAGATGAGTGGCGAACTCACGGGTCACAACCCGGCACTGGTCAAGGCACAACTGCGCAAACAGGGCATCAATCCGGGCAAGGTGCGCAAGAAAAGCGCGTCGATCTTCAGCAAGGGCAAGCGTATCAAGCCCATGGATATCGCGCTGTTTACCCGCCAGATGGCGACCATGATGAAGGCCGGCGTCCCCTTGCTACAGTCTTTCGACATCATTGCCGAGGGGTTCGATAACCCGAATATGCGCAAGCTGGTGGACGACATCAAGCAGGAGGTCGCTGCCGGCAACAGCTTTGCTACCTCTCTGCGCAAGAAACCCGAGTATTTCGATGAGTTGTATTGCAACCTGGTGGACGCTGGCGAACAGGCTGGCGCCTTGGAAAGCCTGCTGGACCGGGTAGCCACCTATAAGGAAAAAACCGAAGCCCTCAAAGCCAAGATCAAAAAAGCCATGAACTACCCAATTGCGGTAATACTCGTGGCAATTATCGTGTCCGGTATCCTGCTGATCAAGGTAGTGCCACAGTTCCAGGCGATCTTTGCTGGCTTCGGCGCCCAACTGCCTGCCTTCACTCTGATGGTGATCGGCCTTTCGCAGATACTCCAAGACTGGTGGTGGATTGTGATCCTTGCACTGGTAGGTGGGATCTATGCGTTCAGACGCGCACACAAGACCTCCGAGCGCTTCCGCAACCGGCTGGACCGAATGCTCTTGAAGATGCCGATTATCGGTCCATTGCTCTACAAATCTGCCGTAGCCCGATTTGCACGGACACTATCGACCACCTTCGCCGCCGGTGTGCCGCTGGTGGAAGCCTTGGACTCCGTCTCGGGTGCTACAGGTAACATCGTCTTCAAAAATGCCGTCAACCGCGTCAAACAGGATGTCTCCACAGGCATGCAACTGAACTTCTCGATGCGATCTACCGGCGTTTTTCCCAGCATGGCGCTCCAGATGACCGCCATTGGTGAGGAGTCCGGCTCCCTGGACGATATGCTCGACAAGGTCGCGACCTACTACGAAGCCGAAGTCGACAATATGGTCGATAGCCTGACCAGCCTGATGGAGCCCATCATCATGAGCGTGCTCGGCGTAATCGTCGGCGGCCTGGTCATTGCCATGTACCTGCCCATCTTCAAGCTTGGCTCAGTAGTCTGAACATGCCCTTACCCGACTTCCTGGCCAGCCACCCGCTGGCCTTTGTTTTATTCACGCTCATCCTCGGCCTGATCGTCGGCAGCTTCCTCAACGTCATCGTCTGGCGCCTGCCAAAGATGCTCGAGCGCGATTGGCGCGCGCAGGCCCATGAGGTCCTCGGTCTGCCGCAACCCGAGCCCGCTGCGACCTACAACCTGCTCCTGCCCCACTCCCATTGCCCGCGCTGCAACCACCCGATCCGCGCCTGGGAAAACCTGCCACTGATCAGCTATGCCCTGCTGCGCGGCAAATGCTCCAACTGCAAGGCGCCCATCAGCAAGCGCTACCCGTTGACCGAACTGGCCTGCGGCCTGCTCTCGGCCTTTGTCGCCTGGCATTTCGGTTTCGGCTGGCCCGCCGGCCTGATGCTGGTGCTGACCTGGGGCCTGCTGGCGATGAGCCTGATCGACGCCGACCACCAACTGCTGCCTGACGCCCTGGTCCTGCCGCTGCTGTGGCTGGGCCTGATCGCCAACCACTTCGCGGTCTTCACCTCCCTGGGCGACGCCCTCTGGGGCGCTGTCGCCGGCTATATGAGCCTATGGTCGGTGTACTGGCTGTTCAAGCTGCTGACCGGCAAGGAAGGCATGGGCCACGGCGACTTCAAGCTGCTGGCGATGCTCGGCGCCTGGGGCGGCTGGCAGATCCTGCCGCTGACCATCCTGCTGTCATCCCTGGTGGGTGCGATCCTGGGGCTGATTCTGCTGCGCCTGCGCAATGCCCAGACCTCGACGCCAATCCCCTTTGGTCCCTATCTGGCGATTGCCGGGTGGATTGCATTGCTCTGGGGTGGTCAAATAACCACTTCTTATCTGCAATTTGCCGGTTTCAAATGACCAAAGCTGCTTCAAAACCCTGGATTCTCGGTCTTACCGGCGGTATCGGTAGCGGCAAGAGCGCGGCGGCCCAGCACTTTATCGACCTCGGCATCCATGCCGTGGATGCCGATCACGCAGCGCGCTGGGTGGTGGAGCCCGGTCGCCCGGCGTTGCTGAAGATCGCCGAACACTTCGGCCCTGGCGTGCTGCAAGCCGACGGCCAGCTGGACCGCGGTGCCCTGCGCAAGCTGATTTTCGCAGACGCCGGACAACGGCGCTGGCTGGAAGCCCTGCTGCATCCGCTGATTGCCGAGGAGATCGCCAGCCACCTGACCCGCGCACAATCGCCTTATGCGATCCTGGTTTCACCCTTGCTGATCGAATCGGGCCAATATGCAACGACCCAGCGCGTGCTGGTCATCGACGCGCCGCAGGCACTGCAAGTCCAGCGCACACTGCTGCGTGACCAGACCAGCGAAGAACAGGTGCAGGCGATCCTCAAGGCTCAGGCCAGCCGCGAAGAACGTCTGAAACTGGCCGACGATGTGCTGGTCAACGACCGCGACCTCGCCTGGCTGCACAGCGAAGTCGAACGCCTGCACACCTTTTACCTTACTTTGCGTGGAGGCCAATCATGAGCCAATCCCTGACCGTCGAATGCCCGACCTGCGGCGCCCCCGTGGAATGGAGCGCGACCAATACCAACCGGCCCTTCTGCTCCGATCGCTGCAAGCTGATCGACCTGGGTGCCTGGGCCTCGGAGGAGCACAAGATTCCCGTCAGCCCGGATGCCGAGGACGACCTGTTCTCCGACGATCTGCCACCGCGTGCCCACTGAACTGATCAAGGCCGCATAAAGCTGTAGTCCAGTCCTTCATCGAGGTTCTCGGCGAGAAACTGCAACTCGTCGGCCAGATCCTCGGCACTGCGCACCGCCTTGCTCTGCTGCACCACCGCGCTGAGCAAGGCGCGCAATCCCAGCCCAGGCTCGAAACCCGCCGTGTGCGCAGCCTCCAGGCTGGCCCGTACTTCCTGACGCGCCCATTCGTACACACTCATGCCGACCACCTCCGGTTGTTTTCACGAAGCATGGCGGTGAGCCGGATACCGGTATTTGATGCAGGTCAACGCTGCCGGTCAACGAGAGCCACCGGGCGGTTCGTTGTCCTTCCAGGGCGCCGACAGATAACGTGTGCGGTTGAAGGTTTCCAGCCATTCAGGACAGAACACCACCAACGCACTGATCACCATGCCGTTGATAAACGCCTCGGGAAAAATGATCAGCCAGAGGTAGCCAATAAAATCCTCCAGCCACTCCGGCATCGCAAAACGCCCGTCGAACCACAACAGCGCCAGACTCGCCAGCAGACACAGGAGTGCCGCCAGGGCGGCGGCGAAAAACCCGGAGCAGAAGATATACACAAAGGGATTTTTCGGTTGTGCGCGCTCCACGACCATCGCGCACACCTCGGTCACCAGCACCGGCAGCAGGATCAGCAGCGCGCCATTGACTCCCAACGCGGCGAGGTCCTGGCGTCCGAGCAGCACCAGGCCGAGTTGCGCCACCAACCCACCGACGATCGCCAGCGGCCAGTCCAGCAACAGGGTGACCGCGGTCAGGCCGATAAAGTGGTAGGACACTCCCGTATCGAAATCCCGTCGCACCAGCCAGAGCAGGAACAACGCGAATACCGTGCCGAACAGCAGGTGCTGGCGCCGACTGTCGGTAAACAACTCGACCCAGGGCGAACGCCAGATCGCCCACAGCAGCACCGGCAGATAAACCAGCCAGCCGATGATCAGGCTCTCGGGCGACAGCAATTGCGCGCCGATCATAAGGACCTCTCCGTCACACCCGGAACTCCCTGTCCGCATAGGTCCTACAGTCTACACCGAGCCTCGCGACAGCCCGCCCCGACAAAATCCGTACACCACTTCCAGCGGTCATGGTTTCGACGCTAAGCTTGGGCCATGGACGACTCAGACTTCTTACGCTTGCTGACCATCCAGGCCGAGCAAGCCAACACGTTTCTTTCCAATGCCCGCAAATGGGAGCGTGAGCGTTGGGTCTGCCAGCGCCTCCTGCAAGGGCTGAACGTGCCTTACCGTAACGAAGACTTCCACCCCGCCGGCCAGGAACCACCGGACGTGCTGTTTCGCGATGCGTGCTTCGAAGTGTTTTTCGTCCTCGACGAAGGCCGCCGCCTCAACGATGAATGGCGCGAAGAACTGCAGCGCCGACGCAGCGCGTTTTCCCTGAGCCAACTGGTACGCCGCGAGGCCAGGCCCAAGCGCATCCCCGCCTCGGAGCTGCTGCAACGCCTGGCACCGACCCTGCGCAAGAAAGCCCACAACTACAAGGAGCGCGGCCTGGACCTCGGCGAGCTGGACATCATCGCCTTCGCCAGCCTGAAACGCGAAGTGCTGGACCTCAACAGCCACTTCCCACCACCCACCGAATACCTGCGCCAGGGCTGGCGTTCGCTGTCGCTGGTGGGCCCGACTTTCGCCCGGGTTCTGTTCGCCCATCCCGACGCCCCGGACTTCCTGCGCGGCAACCTGGGACGCAGTATTGTCTTCGATGTCGGCATCAGTCTGTGAGCCATGGTGTAAGCTCCTATCCTGTAGCGTTTACCTATCCAGTTACGTCTACCTGACGAGGCCTTTCATGAGCAGCCGCCTGAACCCGGACGACCAGAAGCATGTCGAACAGTACCTGCAGCTTTCCCAGCACCAAGTCGAGCGCCGGCCCTTCCGGCCGTGGATGCTCCTGGTGGTGGTGCTGGTCGTGGTGATCGGCCTGGGTCTGTTGAGCCGCCTCCTGAGTTATCTGGCGCTATGAGCTGCCTCGCGCTCGCCCGGATAACGCAAGCACAGATTTCCTTTAGCCTTGCGAGATATCCCCATGAACCATCGTATCGTGATCGTTGGCGGCGGCGCCGGCGGCCTGGAGTTGGCGACCCGCCTGGGCAAGACCCTGGGTAAGCGCGGCACGGCCAGCATCGTGCTGGTCGACGCGAACCTGACGCACATCTGGAAACCGTTGCTGCATGAAGTAGCCGCCGGTTCCCTGAACTCTTCGGAAGACGAACTCAATTATGTCGCCCAGGCGAAGTGGAACCACTTCGAGTTCCAGCTCGGGCGCATGAGTGGGCTCGATCGCGCCGGAAAAAAAATTCAGCTGGCCGCGACCTATGATGAAAACGGCGTGGAACTGCTACCGGCCCGCGAACTGGCCTATGACTCGCTGGTGATCTCCGTCGGCAGCACCACCAACGACTTCGGCACCCAGGGCGCCGCCCAGCATTGCCTGTTCCTCGACACCCGCAAGCAGGCCGAGCGCTTCCACCAGCAACTGCTCAATCACTACCTGCGCGCCCATGCCGGGAACATCGATGCGCCCGAGCAGATGATCAGCGTGGCCATCGTCGGCGCCGGCGCCACTGGCGTGGAACTCGCCGCCGAACTGCACAACGCGGCCCATGAGCTGGCGGCCTATGGCCTGGACCGGATCAAGCCGGAAAACATGCATATCACCCTGATCGAAGCCGGACCACGGGTGTTGCCCGCCCTGCCGGAGCGGATCGGCGGACCTGTGCATAAAACCCTGGAGAAACTCGGCGTCCGGGTCATGACCAACGCCTCGGTCAGCGAAGTGACCGCCGAAAGCCTGGTCACCGCGGATGGTCAGATCATTCCGGCGAGCCTCAAGGTCTGGGCGGCCGGGATCCGCGCGCCAGGCTTCCTCAAGGATATCGACGGCCTGGAGACCAACCGCATCAACCAGCTCCAGGTGCTGCCGACCCTGCAGACCACCCGCGACGAAAACATCTTCGCCTTTGGCGACTGCGCGGCCTGCCCGCAGCCCGGTAGCGACCGCAATGTGCCGCCGCGGGCACAGGCCGCGCACCAACAGGCGTCATTGCTGGCCAAATCGCTGAAGCTGCGAATCGAAGGCAAGACCTTGCCGGAGTATCGTTATACCGACTACGGCTCGCTGATTTCGCTGTCGAAATTCTCCGCCGTCGGCAACCTGATGGGTAACCTGACGGGGAGCGTGATGCTGGAGGGCTGGCTGGCGCGGATGTTCTACGTGTCGTTGTACCGCATGCACCAGATGGCACTGTACGGCACCTTCCGCACCCTGATGCTGATGCTGGGGAGCCGGATCGGGCGTGGGACGGATCCGCGGTTGAAACTGCACTGACAGACTCTGTGCCCCCACGAACAGAGTGGGGGCACAGAACCTCGATCACAGCCCCAGGGCCATCACTTTCGATGCGCCAGAAAGTCTTTCGCGGCCTTCGCCAAAGCCGCATCCACGCCGAGTGGCGGCGACCACCCAAGCAGTGTCCTGGTTTTCTCGATATCGACCGCCAGTGATCCACACAAGCGCTGGGACAGAGCCTTTTTTCCAAGCAGTCGCGCAACACCGCTCAACAGCCACATCGGTACCGGCAGCAGACAGGCACCGCGGCCCAGTGCCTGCGCCATGCGCCGCAACAGCTGGCTGGTGGACAGATCCTCATTGTCGCTCACCAGGAAAACCTGGCCGGCAGCCGCCGGATGATGGATGCACGTCACAATCAGATCGACCAGGTTGTCTATGGCAACCAGGCTGCGCTTGTTGCTGATCGCGCCCAACGGCAGGGGGATCCCCTTGCTCAACCAGCTCATCATATTGCGGAAGTTCGCCTTCACCCCCGGTCCATAGACCAGTACGGGCCGAATGATCACGACCTCCATTCCGGTAAGCGCCGCCAGGGCTTGCAAGCCCTGCTCGGCTTCCCATTTGGAAACACCGTAGGGATCCTGCGGGGCCGGCTGGTCACCTGCCGTATAAGGCCGCTGCGGCAACGTACCTTCACCGTTGACCTTGATGGAGCTCAGATAGACGAAGCGTCGGGCCCCTGCCTCTGCCGCCTGCTCTGCGAGACGCAAGGTCCCCTCCACGTTCGCTCTCCGGAAAGCAGCCAGCGGATCAGCCTCAAGCTCATTCATGACATGTACGCGGGCGGCGCAGTGAACAACCACCTCGATGCCTTCCAGGGCCGCTTGCCAATCGGTATCCGGGGCCAGGCCCGCAACCTCGCACACGTGAGCACCCGCTACCGGCTGCGCCGGCAACTTCCGGTAGGCAGAGCGCAGCGTGAAGGACGGGTCACCCAGCAGACGGGCCTGGACCGCCGCGCCAACAAAACCGCTGGCGCCTGTCAGAAGGATTCGCGTCATAGTGTGTTCAGGCTTTGTTCCAGACGGTGCGATTGATGTAGTCGGTATAACTCAGCACCACCCGGACAACCTGCAGGGAAACCGGGCCACCTTGATAATCCGGCACCAACGGCACCTTGCGTTCGTCGCGGGAATGCTGACTGGTGACCACGCGCACCGCGTCCATCACCGAATCACGCTTCAAGCCGCTCATGATCAGCGTACCTTCATCCATGCCTTCAGGGCGCTCATGGGCATTGCGCAACGTGACAGCCGGCAGGTTCAGCAACGAAGCCTCTTCGGTAATCGTACCGCTGTCGGACAGCACGCAGAATGCCGACATCTGCAGCTTGATGTAATCCAGCAGGCCGAACGGTTTGACAAAGCGGATCAACGGATGATCGAGCGATTCGCCCAAGGCCTCCAGGCGCTTGCGCGTGCGCGGGTGCGTCGAAACGATCAACGGGAAGCCATAGTGATCGGCCAGGGCCCGCAGGGTGTCCAGCAAGTCCCGAAGATTATCCGGGGTGTCGACGTTCTCCTCGCGGTGAGCGCTGACAATGAAGAACTTGTCCTGCTCCAGGCCGCTGCGGGCCAGGACATCGGACTGCTTGATCTTGGGCATGTAGTAGTCGAGGACTTCCTGCATGTGCGAGCCGGTCTTGATGATGGTTTCAGGACGAATACCCTCGGCGATCAGGTAACGACGCGCATGTTCGGTCAGCACCATGTTGATATCGCTGAGGTGATCCAGCACCTTGCGGTTCAGTTCCTCAGGCACTCGCTGGTCGAAGCAGCGGTTCCCCGCCTCCATATGGAACACCGGGATCTTGCGACGCTTGGCGGCGATCACCGCCAGGCAGGTATTGGTGTCACCGTACAACAGCAACGCATCGGGTTTTTCCAGCTCGAAGATTTCATCGGACTTGGCGATGACTTCGGCGATGGTTTTGGCAGCGGTATCGCCGGCCGCACCGAGGAAATGATCCGGCTTGCGGATATCCAGGTCATCGAAAAAGACCTGGTTGAGTTCGTAGTCGTAATTCTGCCCGGAGTGCACCAGCACGTGATTGACCTGGCGATCCAGCTCGGCGATGACCCGGCTCATCTTGATCAGTTCGGGACGCGTGCCGACCAGCGTCATGACCTTAAGCATCGAGTTGCTCCTTGATGTAATCAAGCTTGAGCAACAGTTCCTTGATTCCCGGGACGTCCAGGCGAACGGTATTGTGCGAGGTGTAGTCGTCCAGCTCGGAAATACGCTGCTCACCCTCGACAAAGTATTTCTTGTAGTTCAGGTCACGGTTATCCGCCGGAATCCGATAGTAGCGCCCCATGTCCTCGGCCTTGGCCATTTCCTCACGGGAAACCAGCGACTCATAGAGTTTCTCACCGTGGCGAGTACCAATCACCTTGACCTCATTACGCTTGCCGAACAGTTGCTTGAGCGCTTCGGCCAGGTCGCCGACAGTGGAGGCTGGGGCTTTCTGGACAAACAGATCCCCCTGCTGGCCGTGTTCGAAAGCGTGGAGAACCAGATCGACCGAGTCTTCGAGAGACATGAGGAAACGAGTCATTTCCGGATCGGTGACCGTCAGCACTTCACCTGAGCGAAGTTGATCGACGAACAATGGAATCACCGACCCCCGCGAGGCCATGACGTTGCCATAACGAGTAGCGCAGATAACAGGCCCCTTGGCCGGGATCATGCGCGACTTTGCAACCATCAGCTTCTCGGCCATCGCCTTGGAAATACCCATGGCATTGATCGGGTAGACCGCCTTGTCGGTGCTCAGCACCACTACTCGCTGCACCCCGCTGGCGATGGCGGCATTCAGCACATTCTCGGTGCCCAGTACGTTGGTACGGACCGCTTCCATCGGGTAGAACTCGCAGGAGGGGACCTGCTTCAGGGCGGCGGCGTGGAAGATGTAATCCACACCGACCATCGCCTGGGACAGGCTGTCGTAATCGCGTACATCGCCGATGTAGAACTTGACCTTGTCATTGGCCAGCGCGATACGCATGTCTTCCTGCTTCTTCTCATCGCGACTGAAGATGCGAATCTCGCGCACAGCGGTATTGAGAAAACGCTTGAGGACCGTATGGCCGAAAGAACCGGTACCACCGGTGATCATCAATACCTTGTCGTCGAACATAGAACCTTCTGAATCATAGGGCTTCGCAATGAAGCACAGTTTAAGATAAGGCCATCCAGCCCGTCGGCCATTAAAAACACAATACGTCTAGCGGTGGCACCAGCGGCAGCCCAAACCCGCAATATTCAACGATCCGCACTCATGGCGTGAATCAACTCAGGCCAAGCCGGTGCCACGTAGCCAGTCGCTTGGCGAAAACGAGAACCGTCCAGCGAGCGATCGATGACCAGCGCATCATCAGGTCGAATATCGATCTGCTTACCGTACTCAGCGGCAATCAACCCCAGCAAGTCGAACTTGGCGATCGGCTCGGCAGCGACATGATACAGGCCACTGAGAGATGAGTGCGGAATGACGAAGTCTTTCATAACTCGCGCCAGCTCAACCGTGGGCAATCCAGAGAAGATTGCCTTGGTAAATCCCTTTACGGAGCCATGCTCGGAGAGGAACCAATCAACCAACGCATGGTTCGAGTCCAGTTCATGCCCAATGATCGAGGTACGCAGAGTAATCGCATGTGGCAAGTCATGCAGCTCCCCAATGTACTTGGACTTGCCATACAGATCCTCAGCATCCGATGGATCGGACTCCAGGTAGCCACCTTTTCGTCCAGAAAACACGCAGTCGGTGCTTACATGGATGAGACGCGCACCGCTCAACTCACACAGCCGGGCCAACCGGTGTGGCAGCATGGCATTGATCGGCAGAGCAGTGAGCGGATCCTTTGCGTCCGCCAAATGCTTGATCAGCCCGACACAGTTGATCACCACGTCTGGCCGGACCCGGGAAAATACCGTCGCGAGTGCATCCTGATCTAGCACATCAATGCCTTTCAGCAGACGCCCGGACACCGGAGCAGGAAAACTCCGGATCGCTGCAGCACTGCGTAACGTGCCCCAGGCCTCATAGCCTGGATCGGCAGAAAACACACGAAATACAGCATTGCCGAGCATTCCGGTAACACCAAGAACCAAAACCCGCACCATGAATCGCAAACCTTCTTAAAAGTTTCAAGTCTTGTAGGACAAACGCAAAAATCTATCAAGCAAAAATAGAATCAAAACATTCAACAATATGGATCCGAACAGCATATAGCTCTGCAACGGCACATAACCAAAGCTGGTATAACGAAAAGCAATAACCTGAGCGATCAACGCACAGAGCACCAGATTTTTCCCACCTAATCGGTACACAAAATACTCAAAAAAAGCAGCGACCATCGAGAATGCCAATACTGCGCAAAACAAGAAAAGGTAGGACCCGGGATAGAACAGAAATGCGATGTAGCCCGGCAAAGAAACGAAATGTGTCCCATCACCGCGGGAGTTGTCGTAGGAAGACACCACAAAATTCTTGTCATAGAAAGAGTTGGCATTTTTTTCGAACTTTTCCGAAAGCGCCTCCTTGAATAACGTCCAACCTTTATCTGGTGCCCCTACCACAGCCATCACACCTTCCACACCAACCCAGCGATCAAGAAACAGGGTCGAGGTCTGTCCTATCACCTCCCCATTACGCTGGGATTGGGTATAACCGGCATAAAAGGTATTGGCCCGGAAGTAATTGACAGACAACACTGACGCGACAAACAAAAGCCCGAACACCACGACCGAAAATCCCGCCAACCTTAAGCGTAAACGTGGTTCTCGTTTTCGAAATTGTACCAGAGCGCCATACATCAAGGCAGATCCGTTGAGAATCATGCCCCGGCTCCACAAGGAGACATTGGACATTGCCACTTCAGAGAGCGCGATGACGACAGCAACCCAATAACGTTCTCTATTCAACTCGAATTCGAAACGCAAGATAACTGCAGAAATAGAGGCCATACCAAACATCAACAGCCACGCATAAGCGCCGTTGAGCCCAAAGGGCAGTTTTACCCGTTCAACCAAGCCCCGCTGATAAATACCAAACCATGCATTGGAAATACAGACGGCCAGTACCATCAGAACAAAGGCTATCAGTAGAGCGACTCGATATTTCCGATAGAAGACATACAAGCCCGTATAAGAGATATCAGGCAACGTATCAGGATAACTAAAAAAGAAGCGCTGACGAATAAAGCGCGCAAACAAAACTGCCGCTAACGCGCAACTAACCACCAACAACACCTGATCCAAAGAGTCAGCACTCCCATTGAAGCCCCCCACCGAAATATTGAAATGACCTTGAGAAAAAGCCGTATGCACACTAAATTTCAGCCAGAAACCTAGCCACAGCAAAACACCAATGAAAGAATCAAAAAAAATCACACCCCGACCAAATCCAAAGTACAACACCACAGTGGAAAGCCCCGTGAAAAGCAAATAGATCCAGGCACTCCCCTGATATTTACTCAATGCATAGGCTCCGACAATCGAAATTCCTGCAAATATTAGCAACCACGCTCCTTTAATCAGAATATTCCAGCGCATAACCCCTCAGACAACATGTCCATTAATCGATGAAAAACGCGCGCGAGGCAGAGAAATCACCGCCAACAACACCCCCATAAGAAAAACATGATTACACCAGAGTATGGCTGGCGCAGACCAACTTTGAATGTACTATCGACCACCAACATAAAGACGACCACCAACACCAAGCCCATATACGGGCTGTGTATCCAAAAATCCCGCCATCGTCGGCACACCGCCACCAGGCTGTACAGCGCCAGCACAATTAGTGGCAACAGCCCCAGCACACCAAAATTGTAGGCAAAGTCGAGGTAGTAGTTCAGTGCGCTCGGATAAAGCCCCCTATCGGGCGACGCTGCATGCCCAAACAGAACACTGGTCCAACTCGCACCAATTCCGTCAATATAAAACATCCAGCGCTCCAGATAACCGACCTGCCCCTCTAGCACCCGCATAGAAAGATTGGCCGTCTCCGACAGCGGCGCCAGAATTTCCACCTGCGACACGTAGCGAATATACAAAACCGCCAGCAACGCCCCAGCCACCGCCAAAAACGGTACGAGCAGCAGGGATGCGAAGCGTCGTCTTCGCATAAATTGCTGCGCGACGAAGCAGAACATCCCCAGCACGAAGAGTAGCATTGCAAGCAATGACCAGGACAAAACCACGTAGCAGCCCATCAGCAGGGTCAAGGCGCGCAGCCAACCTGCAAAACCTGCACGCCCCCAAAGCGTAAACAGCGCAAGCACGAACGCTGCAACGAACAATACGGAAGCATACTGCAGATGCTGATAGATACTGAAGAAATAGACAGAAGGCGAAAGTACCACATCACCCGAGGACATAGTCGCAAGCAACTGCAGGGGCAGCACCGTCAGCAGGATGAGCAGCGCGCCCTTCGCAACCTGCGTCAGTGCGTCTTCGCGAACACCAAATTGCTGTCCAAGGACCAGAGCGAACATCGGCAGGACGTACTGGATCAGCAGTATCAGCTTTTGCCTCCCGCCTCCGGTGTTATCCAGCCCAAGCAAAAGACTGCTCAATAGCATGCCGATGAAGACAAAAAACAGAATCAACAACGCCAGGCGTGCGCGCGAGTAACGCCCCAGCAACACCATTCCCGGGTAACAGACCAGTACCGAGAGGGGGATCGGCAGCAAAGTCAGAACCCCGCCACTGCTGAAGCTATTGGAAGGATCATCGAAAATGCCGCCTTGGAGCTGAAAAAATATCGGGAGAAATATTACCAATGCGATCAGCAGCAGCAAATTTTTCTGCGTGAAAAAGCCCGAATTGGGCCAGGAAAGCAGGCCATGACGTTCGCTGGCATAGAACACCCAGGACAGAAGCGCACCCAGCAAATACAGCAGCACCAATGCGTTGATGCCAATCCCGTAAAACAGAAAGGGAATGCACGATATCAGCAGAATATTCGACAACATGTCCGAACCGAACACGTCACCTCCGACCTCATCCTGAATGATGCGCAGTCGAATGCGCTGCGCCAGCACCATCACCACGCCTCCCACCAAGGAGCAGCCCACAGCGAGCCAGAACAGGCGATCCTTGTGGGTCCAGTCCAGCAGATCCGGAACGCTCCACACGCAGGCAACCGTTACCACACCGACCAGCAACATGACGACAAGGATCAGGTTGAAGATCTTGAGCAGGCGGCCCGGGCTCGCCTTGCGTTGCTCCTGCCTAACCATGGTCGGTCCCAACGCCTGAGAGAAAACCGCACCGAGAATGCCTCCCAAGGCAAAGGCAGAAAAAAGATCGCCAGCCACCTGCTTGCCCGCCACCAGCAAGATGAACAGGCGGAACACGTATACCGACACGCCGATAACCGCTGTCGAACCGAAATGCGGCAATAAAAAACGAATACTCGAAAACAGGGATACGCCATTACCCCACGTGCATATCCGAAGCCCGGAACTCATGCATCCAAGCAATGGTGACAGAGCCCAAAGCAAAATCATGGGCGTAGACAGGGGGCCATCGTTAAGCAACACAAGCAGCAGCGCCAGGGTAAGGCCACCCTGGATAAACAGAAAGCTTATTGCTGCCCGCTCCTGATGACGCAACTCCTGCTCACTGAGAAATATCTCCGCCAACCATTCAGTGGCGCGACGAGCTACCAGAAGAAGAACCACCAACCAACTACTATCCACAACCCCGGCACACAACATCCACGCCAGCGCGCCCAACGGCAGCAGCATGATCAAGCGCAGCCGAAGGATTCCGGGAGCATCGACCGTACCGGACTCGGAAAGAATCAGGCTGCGCGCATTGCCAGAAAACGAGTAGAAGAGTGCCACCGTGGCGCCGTGAATCAGTCCGAGATCCGCTGCCAATGCGGGCTTTCCGAATAGACTCAGGCCGATCATGACCACCATCATAGAGAAGGTGTTTGCCATGAAGGCAACCGGAAAGACCACCACACGCATCATCGATTCCTTAGGCGGGCAGGCTCATCCTGCATCGTCAGCGCTGCAACAGTTCAACCAAACGGATCACTTGGCTATCCATCTCGAAATGGGTATCGAAGTAGGCCCTGCCCGCTCTTCCCATGACCACTCGTTCGGCCGTTCCCAGCGCCTTCATACATCGAATGTTGGCAACCAACGGCAACACCTGCTCGGCAGGCGAAGCCAGACCCGCGCCCGCTTCACAGACCACCCTAGCCCCCTCACCGTTCATACAGGCGATGATTGGTCGCCCCGCAGCGAGATACGCTTGGATCTTGCTTGGAATAGTCTGGGCGAAGGCTTCCTCGTCATTGAGCGACACCAGCAGTGCTGATGAACGCTCGAAAATCGCCGGCATTGCCTCCATCGGAAAACGCCCTGGCAACACCAGATTGTCCAGTCTCAACTCCCGCTGCTGTGATTTGAGCCAGTCCAGCCGGCTCCCGCTGCCGACCAGCACAAGGCGGATATCCGGATCATCGCGCAACTCCACCGCCGCCTGCACCACTGTATCGAGGGCTTGGGCAGTGCCCAGATTACCGGCAAACACCACGCAAAACTTTTGCTGAAGTAGCGCATCCAGCTCCGGAGGTAGTGCAACTACCGACCGCACGCGCGCATTCATCGAATTTGGGTAATAGTGGATTTTCTCGCGTGCAGCATAACGGGCCACCGGCTCGACGAAAGCCCGGGACTGCACCAGCAGTGTATCGCAATGGCGATAAATCACTTTGACCATCCATCCCACCACCTTGAGCAAATGCTCATTGCGAACGAATCCGGTGGCAGACAAGCTCTCCGGCCACAGATCCTGCACCCAGAGTGCCAGACGCGCCTTCTTTAGCCATTTGAGGAGAATCGCCGGAATCGCCTGGGTAACGGGCGAGGGCGCGAAAACCAGGACCGTATCGAATTCGCGCTTGCGCAACATCCAGGGCAGGTAAAGCAACCCAGTGAAAACAAAAGAGAGGTAGTTGAGAATCAGATTCTTCGCCCCTCCTTTTCCTCGCGGCCACAGCGGCACACGCAGCACGTCGATATGTCCCTCGTAGCGCTCCCGCTGAGTACCTGCCGCGCAATAACCTTCAAATACGTTACCATCCGGATAGTTGGGCTTGCCGGTGGCAACCACGACGTCGTGCCCCTGCTCGACAAGGGTCCGCACGATATCGTTGATGATGAAACTTTCTGGCCAGAAGTATTGGGACAGCATCAGGATACGCATGACTCAACGATTTGCCTGTGATGAAAGAATCTGCCGGTACAGATCAAGCATGCGCGCAGCATTGGCCTCGATCGAGAATGTATGCTCCGCCCAGCTTTTGGCTTGCATACCCAACTGGCGGCGCCAGAGTGGAGACTCGGCCATCCGCTGCAGCGCATCGGCGATCAGCGTCGGATCTGGCGTCGGCACCGCCAGCCCAGTGACTTCATGCACCAGGGCGTCCGGCACCGGATTGGTCACCGCCACGACACTTGGAACGGAATAGAAAGCTGCTTCGAAAACCGGCCGGCCAGCTGCATCCAGGTGCGAAGGGAAGCAAAGGATATCCAGTTGCGGGTAGAGCGTGCGGACATCACTCACGAAGCCAAGCAGCTTGACCTGTTCCTCCAGGTTCTCGCGCCGGATCAACGTCTCAAGCTCGGCATACATATCCCGCGCGAAGCCAAACTTCCCGAGCACCCAGGCTTTGAAGCCAGAGAGTTGACGCGCGTTCTCGCCAGCGACCAAACACTCGATGCGGACACCTCGCCCCTTGAGAATACGCATCGCTTCGACCAGTTCGAAGATACCTTTGAGAGGAATCAACACGCCCAGGAAACCGACTCTGACTACCTCACCGTCACTCCTGGGTTGTGGCGCCGGAACCTGCCCGGCGACCTTGAGCCCGTTATGGATGATGCTGAGCGGTAAATTCGGCTCAAGCGTAGCGGCGACCGTATGGTCGATCGCCACTACAGCACCGGCATAACGACGCAATAAAGCGTTCATCCATCGAGTACGCAAGCCGGTGCCCGGCTTGCGCTGCAATGAGCGCACATGCACCACCAGTGGCACGCGCAACATCCACTTGGCAATAACCCCCAGAGGCAAGAGGGTGACATCGTTGATGTGGATCAGATCGAAGGGCTCATAACGCAAGCGCCATAAGCCGAGCAGCGAGAACGGCAACAAGAACAATTCGCGTAGCAGAATGATCCAGCGCACCTTACGGTAGTAACCGTAGCGAGTATTATCGAACTGACTCAGCCCCCTGATCGCTCTTACCTGCAACCCTGCCTCGGCAAAGGAGGGGCACACAGGTCCAGCGGGCGTCAACACGGTGCCGTGCACCCCCTCGCCTCGCAACATGGCATACAGCTCGATAAGGCTTTTTGAGGCACCGCCAAACGCTGCCGTGCCGTGCAAAAACAAAACTTTCAAGAGAAAACCCTTAACAGATCAGAGCCGAGAGGCCTTATCGAACAGACTCAGGAAGAACGCTTCATCTGATATAGCTTGCGGATAAAATCCCAGGCAAAGCGCTCACTGGGATAGGCATCGTGCGGCTTGGCAGCCCTGTGCAGGTAAGCTTCCAGCTGACTCTCGGTCCACCCCATCTTCTTCAGGAAGTACTTGCGATCACGATCAAGTTCTTCAGGCGAGGCGTAAGGCGATTGCTCAAGGTGCGACAGTGCCTGTGCGCGGGTCATCTGCCCACTCATTACCAAGGTCGACAGATGCAGCTTGCGCTTATCCACATCAAACTTCTGCGGCAGGATATAACCTTGATAGAAGCGCGTGAACACCGATTCATAGTGCTTGTACGGGTAACGTTTGTAGGCATATTTTTGTTCAAGCAGGTCGAGAGCTGCGTCTTTTTGATAATCATAGAAATCGAGGAACGGCACCCACTTGATACCGCGCACTACACGATTGTAGATGTAGCCCAAAGTTCCCATGATCGGGAAAGTCCTGATACGCACCGCGTTACGTCGGGCTATCGCCTTGATATTGCGTTTATCCCACTTGCGCCAGTTCCAGCCCTCGGGCATCGGCATGCCTTCGGTTGCCGAGTTGCTTCCAGAAAGGATGTACTTGATGCCATAGCGCCTGGCCTGTTCGTAGTTCACTGCCAGCATGGCGTTGTCGTAGAGCAGTTCCACGTCAATCACATCGGCATCGAAGAATGACTGCATCAACCCCTTGTATTCAGGCCAATCGATCACATGGGTATACAGGTCGACGCCCAGGTTGGTCACCAGATTCTTGATGTTGTTGACCGCCAGTTCGGAGTTCCAGTTGTTGTCCATGTGCACGGCCAGGGGGCGAAGACCCTCGGCCAACGCCAGATGGATAACATAGGAGCTGTCCACGCCACCTGAAAGTCCGATGATGCAATCATACTTCTTACCTTCACCGGCTTTTTTCACCTGCTCGACGAAAGCCTTGCGCCGCTGCGCACGTTCGACTTCCGGAGCGAAAACAACGCTGTTGACGCGTAGTTGGAAATACGTGCAAAAATTGCAGATGCCCTGTTCATCAAAAGAAATACCGGATGCACTGTCATCCATTACGCAACGGGTACAGACCCTGTGTTCTTTAGGAAACATCTTTACCCCTGAAAAGCGACTCGAGCTCTGAATATTTTGGATAACTGATAAGCACCGCACGGTGTGGCCCCTGAAGGACAAAGAGGCTGCCTGCAGCAACGGCAGAAGCGCCGGCCTTGGTGGCTTCTACAAAGTCCTGCAATCCGGCCGCTCCGCCCAGCGCAATCAAGGGAACATCCACAGCCTGCGCGGCACTTTGAATCAAACGCAGATCATACCCTTGCTGCATGCCATCACGGTCAACCGAATTCAACAGCACCTCTCCGGCACCTGCTGCGACCAACTCTTTTAGAGCCGCCACCCAATCATCTCCGATTGAGCGACGTGCCGAAGACGACCACAAGCGATAGCGACCGAGCCAGTCCCGCTTGATATCAACAGACACCACGACGCTCTGGCTGCCAAAACGCTCGGCGATCTCGGTAACCAGCTTCGGGTTGCTCAATACAGAGGTCTGCAGGACAACTTTTTCCACGCCGGAGGAAAAAATCCGCCTCGCCTGCTCGATCGTGGAGATACCACCGCCGTAGCCCAATGGCATGAAACACTCGGCGGCAATACTCTCGATCAGCGTATAGTCGGGCGCGCGCCCCCGACGGCTGGCATCGATGTCAAGCACCACCAGTTCGTCCACTTCCTTCTCATTGAAGATGCGAATGGCATTGACCGGATCACCGACGTATTTGTGCTTACCGAACTTCCGGGTCTTGACCAGCCCCCCCTCGCGCAGCAGCAACGCGGGTATCACACGATGCTTGAGCACGTTACACCTCGAGAAAATGTCGGAAAAGCTCCATGCCAAACCTGTGGCTCTTTTCCGGATGGAACTGGAAGCCCCAGATATTCGCCCGCCGGAACGCCGCAACGAATGTTTCACCATATTCGCATTGCAGCAGAACATCAGCAGGATCAGAGCATTCAACACGGTAGGAGTGCACGAAGTAGAAACGTCGAGGGTTCTCCGAAGGCGGCAACAGAATATCAGCGCGTACCTGATGTACTTCGTTCCAGCCCATGTGTGGCACTTTGAGCACTGCACCCTCCGGTCGGAACCGGCGAGCTGTAGCATCGATCCAACCGAGTCCGGGCAATTGCCCCTCCTCACTGCCACGTGTCAGCAGTTGCATGCCCAAGCAAATCCCCATGATGGGCACATAGTGCTCGAAGACAGCCTGCTTCAGCGGGTCGACCCAACCGGCATCACGCAAGTTACCCATACAATGATCGAAAGCTCCTACGCCGGGCAGAATGAGCTTGCCAGCATCGGCCAATTGCTCAGGCGAGCGAATGATCTGCGCCTCTGCCCCGACGTGCTGAATCATGTTGACCACCGAGGCCAGATTGCCGCAGCCATAATCGATCACAGAAATTTTTTGCACGGCCAGTATTCACTATCGAATGAGGTTGCTTCGCTTTCAGGCCAGTACCGCCCTGCATCAGGCCCGCTCAAAACGAAATAGGATACCTTGTTCTGATCCATTTTGCCGGCCAGCGAAACCATGAACGCTGGCTCGCTCTATTCAGAAACCTTCAGCCCGCACTGGCAAGTACGTGACCAAGATAATTTCTGTAGTTGCCCACCCAATCCTTTGCCCAGATTTCCTCACCAGCAACAGATGACCCGGGCCACTTAGGCGTGAGCAACTCTTCGACAAATCCCTTCGCATCCGTGAAACCGGTGAAAGGATGGTTGGGATAACTGAATTTAGCTTTCGGCGTTTCCCACAATAAAACCTTACCGGCGATTCCAAGCGCTTCGAACAACCCGGTAGAAACTTCGCCTGCCACAGCGTATGCGCTGGTAAAAGAGCTGTAGATGTCGCGATTGGTATCGATGAAGACATCCCCGATCTTACCGTCAGAATATCGACGCAGGACCTCGGCACGTTCCAGTGGATGCGGACGCAATACGATACGGTACTGCCCCTGCAACAAATCAGCCAGCTCAGTGGCTAACGTTACGTAAAGCGCAAACTCAATACCATCGCCCAGCAGAAGAATATCGTTCTGCGTCCCCTGGGCCAGTGGCATACCGCGTCGCTGCTCGCTGTAATGGGGATGCCCGATAACCCATTTCTCGACCGGCACATTGATCTGTTCGTTCCACCACGAGCCATAACCCAGAAAATCGTGCGGTAGACACGCCTTGTATTCGGCACTGTCACGCAGGAGTGGCGCATAACAATAGGCATCGTGACCAGCGGATACCATGCCGTGCTGCGGCTCGGCGACGCGTACACCCATTTCCCGAGCAATCTGGTTGATCGGCGAAAAATCGCCATAGCAGGCCTGCTCCAGCAGAATCAAATGCGGCCGAACCTTTTCAAACAAGCGCCGATAGGCATAATGGACAACCGGCAAGCGGGCCAGCTTGCGAGCCAGCATTCCGACCAGCATGTCCATCTGTGTCCGGGAGATACTCAAATCGAGCAGATCATGTGCCCTTTGCCTGGCGTATATCAAGACCTCGCGCGCGATCGCAACATGCGAATCTCGTTGCAGCAACCGCCCGGCCATGGTAATGGCGCCTTGCCACGGCAGCCAGTAGGAAACCCGCTGATTCCAGCGAGGTCTGGGTACATTCCAGTCCATCAGACCTTCGACGGTTACAGTGTCCGCGGGTGATGCCTCCACCAGGTAGTCGGTAATCCGATTGAACCAGAGCCCTTCACGCAGAAAGCTGCCCGCCCCTGTCCCGATAACCAGAACATCGCCACTCAAGCGCCTTTGCCCTAGATTGTGTCGAACTACACGGGAAAGCGATGCAAACGCCTGCCGACGCGGTAAGGCAGGTACTGCAACGATCAATGGCGCCTCTTTATAATAGAGGTCGGAAATAAGCTGACGATAAAACTGGTTACGCACCAAAGGCCAAATCAACGCTCCGCTGCGGTGACAGCGAAACGTCAGAAAAGCGGGATCGTTTTCAATCTCGAGTAATTGCGCAAAGCTTGGCTGCCGCACTAGACAAGATTCCAGCTGATCGGCGTCCCGCGTTTGATGGCTTGCTTCGCACGCTTGCCGATCACCTGCTCGAAGTACTTAGGGGGCAACCCCAGGCCCGGCCGGATGATGCGAACATTGGCAGGTGATAGCAGCTCACCTTCTGAAATGTCCTCGCTGGCATAGATTGAGCGGCGGAAAACCCGGCTCTTTTCTTCGGCAGCAGTGGCGCCATAGCTGACACGTCCCAGGGACTGCCAGGCGCGTTCGGTTTCAATGACCAGTTGCGCCATTTCGGCAGGCTCCATCGAAAATGCGCTGTCGACACCGCCGTCGGCACGGGACAGCGTGAAGTGCTTCTCGACCACGGTTGCGCCCAGCGCCACACTGGCTACCGACACACCGATCCCCATTGTGTGGTCGGACAATCCAACTTCGCAGCCAAACAATTCGCGCAGATGCGGGATCGTCAAGACATTGGTGTTCTGTGGCGTCGCCGGATAGGTGCTGGTGCACTTGAGCAAGACCAGATCCTTGCAACCGGCCTGTCGCGCCGCACGCACGCTTTCATCAAGTTCCGCCACGGTGGCCATGCCGGTGGAAATGATCAATGGCTTGCCCGTAGCTGCCACACGGCGAATCAGTGGCAGGTCGGTATTCTCGAAGGAGGCGATCTTGTAGCAGGGAACGTCCAGAGCCTCGAGAAAGTCGACCGCCTTGTCATCGAACGGGGTGCTGAAAGGGATCATGCCCAACTCCCGCGCCCGGTCAAAGATCGGCTTGTGCCATTCCCACGGAGTAAACGCCTCGCCATAGAGCTTATACAGCGAAGTACCGGCCCACAGGCTCTTAGGGTCGCTAATATGGAACTCGCCTTCATCCAGATCCAACGTCATTGAATCCGCGGTGTAGGTCTGAATTTTCAGGGCATGGGCACCACTACTCGCCGCAGCCTCGACGATTTCGAGAGCCCGCTCGAGGGACTGGTTATGGTTGCCTGACATTTCAGCGATAATGAAAGGCGCATGACCAGGGCCTATGTGACGATTTGCAATTTTGAATGATTCAGTCATAGCTCATGCAACTTCTTTGAGAATCGAGTGTTGTCGATGCCATAGCCTGCGGCTATGAACAACCCATTGGAGCGTTTGTTGGAGCCCTTGACGTGCGCGTGAAGCCAGCGTACGTCGGTGCAATGCCGGACAATCCAGTCTTCTGCACTTTGAAGCAGATCACTACCGCGGCAATGCGAGGTCGCATCGGGCACCAGATAAATAGAAACCTCGGCTAGGCCATCTTCTTCCAGGTCAAAACGCACAACCCCTGCCGGATCGCCGCCCTGTTCGCCGATCAGCAGCTTGCGTCGCGGATCTGCAAGTACTGACGTGAGCCAGCGGCAGTGATCCTCCCAGGCAATTTCTTCGGTATTTCGAGAAACCGCACGAATCAAGGGGTGATTACGCCAACGATACAGGGCGATCGAGTCCTGTGGCTGTGCAACGCGCATTTCTACGCCAGTGCACCCCATGTGCGCAGCCAGGCGCTGTACACCCAAGCCATCCACCATCGCCATGCCCTGATTCGAAATCAACGTGCGCAACGCGGAATTCTGCTGTAGGACTTTCAGGTGTAGTGCGAGATCCGTCTGAAAGTTTTCACCCACAAGAAAGGTATAGACCAGGCCTCGGCTTGCCGCGTCGGCCAACTGTCGAGCCTGATTATCCGCAGTGCTCAACGCCAATGTCGGCAGCCCAAGGCTGCATCGTTCCCAAGTTGCCGTACCGCCAGCGCCAATCGCCAGATCAGCGCTAGCCATCAACTCAGCCATTCGCGTGGTCTGCACATGACAACGGTAGCCCTGGCGCTGGCACAGGGTCTCGATGGCAGCACGCTGCGGATGCAGCGCTCCGAGCACTACATCGACTTCAACGCCTGCCTGGGCTAAGCCTGATAAGACCGACAACGCCTGGCCGGTGAAATTGTGCTCATCGACGCCGCCAAAAAACACCAGCACCCGCCTCACATCCCCCTCACGCGGACGGAGGCCCCTGCGCAGGTGTCGAAATTCGTCTCGCAATAACGCAAAGCGTGGTCCTAGAAGTAACTGCGAGGTCTGGGGCACCTTGCCATCATAACGTGCGTGCATGTCGTGATACAGATTCTGATCCAAGAGCAGGTCACATTCATGCCGACGATCAGCCAAATCATCAATCACCAGCATCCTGCGCACGGCTTGCCGCAAGCGAAACTCCCAGCGCCAGTCGAGAGCATAGTGATCGACAACCAACCAGTCCCATGCTCGCCCCTGAAGCGCTTCCAGACTATCCGCAGCATCAGTGGCCTGGGTGGTACCCAGCCAAGCAGCATGTGCCAGATCGGTATCGGCTGTGTCACTCTCACGTGCCGGCAGGCTGTACAACCCATGCCCGCGCTGCTCGAGCAACTGCGCAAGATGCGAGGGCAACTGGCGACAAAGGAAAACGCACTGCGCGCCACGCTGCGTGAGGGTGTCGGCCAGGGTAAGACAACGCATGAAATGCCCGGTCCCCATTCTCTGAGCGGCATCAACACGTAGAACGATGTTCAAGACCTCGCCTCACCCACGAAGTTGCGTCTCACCGGAATGCCGGCAGCCTGCATAGCCGACTTGGCGCCAGCAGGTGTCAGCTCGGTAAAGTGGAAGATACTGGCGGCAGCCACGGCCGAAGCTCCCGCCTGCTGTACAGCATCAATCATGTGCTGATAGCTGCCGGCACCTCCGGAAGCGATCAGGGGAATATCCACCGCCCGGGCAATTCTTTCCACCAGTGGCAGATCATAGCCTTCCATGGTGCCGTCACGGTCGATGGACGTCAGCAGGATCTCGCCTGCTCCACGCGCGGCCAGCTCTCGAGCCCATTCCTCCACCTCACGCCCGGTATCCCGGGTGCCGGCATGGCTAAAACAGCGATAGCTACCGTCATCCATGCGCCGGGCATCAATGCTCGCAACCACACATTGAGCGCCAAATCGCGCGGCTGCCGCCTCAATCAACCCGGGATTGACATAGGCTGCGCTATTGATGGCGATTTTGTCGGCACCACTGTGCAGCAGCGCTAATACCTGCTCTACGCTAGTGATACCACCACCTACCGTCAGAGGCACCGCACACTCCTCGGAATAGTCATTGACCGAATCATGGTCCGGCAATTCGCCTTCCTGGGTTGCCGTGATATCCAACAGAATCAATTCGTCCACATCGCGCGCGTTGTAGACCTTGATCGCGGGTAGCACAGGCCCAACCCGCCGCCAACTATCGAAGCCGGCACCTTTCACCAGCCCCAACCCCTTCCAGAGCAAAGTGGGGATGACACGAACCTTCAACATGGCGAATAACTCAGGAAGTTACGAAGTAGACGTCGGCCCGCCTTGGAGCTTTTCTCCGGATGGAACTGACAACCAAAGACATGCCCCCTGCGCACAGCCGCAGTCAGGTCGACGCCGTAGGGAACGCTCGCCAACCTGTGCTCTTCTGCCTCGGTAACAAAGGCATAGCTGTGCACAAAGTAGAAGTCGGACTTATCGGGGATACCTTCGAAAAGAACGTCGCTACCATCGTGGCACGCTTCATTCCACCCCACATGCGGAATCCGCAACGTGCAGCCCAGCTCGTCCAGGCGACGCACATGACCGGGAATCAATCCGAGCCCAGGCGTGACGCCATTCTCATGACCCTCGCTGGCTAGCAGTTGCATGCCCAGACAGATACCCAGCAATGGCTTGCCCTGTTCGCCCACTACTTCCCGTAGCGCTTCGCTCCAGCCACCATGATCGAGGTGAGCCATACCTTCTTTGAACGCCCCGACACCCGGCAGCACGATACGGTTCACGTCGTACAGTGCGGACGGGTGATTGGCGATTATCGGCTCGGCCCCCAACTCCTCGAAAGCCCGGCGTACCGAGCCCAGGTTGCCCACCCCATAATTGATGATGGCTACTTTCATACGTTGTCGTGATTCAGCTTCACGAGGTTGCCGTGTCGATCCTTGATCAGCACACCAGCCGCATCACGCTTGAAGATTTTCTTGTTGGTAAACCGGTCACAAATCTTGATGAACTCGTCCGTGGTCATTTCCAACGGTTCAAGAATCTCTGCGAGCGGTTTACCCAGATAGGTCCATGGAAACTTGCCATCACGCGCCTTGACGATTTCGATGGCGTCCTGCCGCGTAATACGCCCACGCCGTACATGCAGACAGGCGATATCAGTGGCGCGAGAAAAGCCGAACTTCAGGTACTTGAAGTAGTCATGAATACCGGTCTGGTGGTTATCCAGGTTCTCGTAGTTGACCATCGATCCCTCAACCGGCTGATCGTGGGTAACGAAACCATGGGCTTGGGCAATCAGGGTATTGGAAAGACCGTCCCATGGCAGATAGTGCCCGAGGAACAGGCCGGTTACACCGACTCGCTGCAGATCCTCATCCGAAGGGTACTGGTAAGGCAGGAGATGGCGTGCTTCGATCCCATAGGTCTCGGAAAGATCAGACACGCGTAACCCCAGCAACCCGCCAAACTCTTCCAACCAACGACGGGTGAGGGTGTTGTTTTCGGTGGCTGCCGCAGGTCCGCCGTATTCATTCTGCGAGTTTTCACCCCAAACGATCAGAGGCACATTGTATTGCACAGCCGCCCGCACCGGGATGGTAAAGATACCCACGTGCTCAGGCCAGGAAATATCACCGACCTCGGCCAAACCGATGCGATTGAGTTTGGCACGCACCAGTGGATTGGGTGAAAACTGGACATGATCCACCCCCAGGCGCTGAAGGTTCTGGATATTGCGCCGACCGTTCTCACTCTGGTCACAAGTCGTCGAGGTGACGCACAGAGGGTTCAAACCCAACTGCAACATCCGAATGACCTGATAGGTACTGTCCTTGCCACCGCTTACCGGAACAATGCAATCCCAATTGCTTCCATGACGTCGATATTTTTCAAGCAGCGTCAGAAGCTCGCTCTTACGCTGATCCCAATCGACTTCCTTACGTTTCTCAAAAGAGCGGCAGGCATTGCAGACACCCTCCTCGTCTATATGCAGATCCGGTTTGGTGTGCGGCATCACACAGCGAACACAGTACTTCAACATCTCAAATCCCCTTTTCCATCAGGAACCAAGTGATGTCGTCCTGCGGGAACGCCGGATCGCGGCGGTACGCAAAACCATAATCAACCAATTTCAGATCCGGGTACTTATCCATCATCTCCCCAGCGAAATCGCGCTTGAACAGGCGATCGGCATGACCACGATAGGAAATGGTGACAGGTGAAGGGTTATAGTACTCACACACAAGCACGAAACGCCGAGAGGCGTTATAGAGTTTCTCGTAGACGACCGGCAGCATGTCCGGATTGATATGGATGAGCACGCCCTTGATCAGCGACAAATCGACTTGCTCGTTCACCGGATAGTTGAAGATCGAGCCTTCGTAGACATTCTCCTGACCGATATGCGCTCGTAACTGCGCCGCCGCGTCAGGGTTGATTTCGACGCCACGTAGCTCCATGCCCGGATAAAGCAGCTGCAATGCCCGCAGGTTCATCCCGATGTTGGCACCAAACTCGATACCCGAAGAAATCCGCCCAGCCTGCTTGAGTGCCTTGGTGAAGAAATTCAGGTTGGAGGCCAGCAGTTGCTGACTGTCGTTGCGGCCGATGTACTCGGACCCGAAGCCACCCGCCCAGAACTCTTCCTGCGGTGTCACAAAATCCGATGCACTCATTGTCTCTGGTCACTCATCAATTGTTTGAAAATCATTTCAGCACGAATCCAATCGTCCATATCGTCAATATCCTGAACCCTCCAACGCGGAATACAAACCGGCATTGAGTGACGATCGAAGACTCTCAGCCCTTGAACCCAAGCATCGGCGCGCCCCCAGTAGAACTGACCCGCATCGTGCAAGGCGACTGGCAAATCCTGGGAGCGCGTTGAAAAAAACTCTGGAAACAGCATGGAAAGACCGCCTTGCGCAGACGCTTGAAAGGCGCGATATACCGAAGGAGAAAACTCGGCAACCGAGAACGCGTAGGCCCAGTCTCCCGATTGCAAAACCTTCAGACCATGCACCAGATCCTCAGCCCTAATCAGAGGCGCAGTCGCATAAATGCAGCATACCGCCGTGACAGGCACACCCTGATCTTGCAACCAACGCGTGGCATGGGCAATCACCTCGGTGGTCCCGGCGTAGTCATCGGACAATTCGGGTGGCCGCACAAAGGGTGTTTCTGCCCCCCAGGTACGCGCCATTTCGGCAATTTCCTCATCGTCAGTCGAGACGATTATACGCTCGAACAGACCACTCTGCCGGGCAGCCAGGATCGACCAAGCGATCATCGGTCGACCACAGAACATCTTGATATTCTTGCGTGGGATGCGCTTGCTGCCACCCCGCGCCGGGATCACAGCTACATTCAAGACAAGGCCTCGCGAAGCAAGTCAACCACACTCTGCTGCTCTTCATCGGTCAGGTCATAGAATAGCGGCAGACTGAATGCTTCGGCGAAATAGCGCTCAGCTTCGGGAAAGTCGCCAGGTTTGAACCCCAGGTTGCGGTAATAGGGCTGGGTATGCACCGGAATGTAATGTACCTGAACCCAGACATCCGCAGCACGCAATCTGGAAAACACCTCGCGGCGACGCTCCGCCGGCACCCGGATCGGGTACAAATGCCAAGCCGACTCCTCACTGGCTTGCGGCAGGACGATGGGCAGATCAGCCAGAAGCGCATGGTACTGTCGCACCAATTGGCGACGACGAGTAATAAACTGAGGGAGACGCTTCAGTTGGCTAGAGCCCAATGCGGCCTGCAGGTTGGTCATCCGGAAGTTATAGCCCAGTTCGATCTGCTGATACTCCCAAGGCCCCTGCGGAACACTGACCAACTCGTCGCTACACTGCGCAATACCATGCGTACGCAACCGAACCAGACGCTTCGCCAACGCCGGGTCATTGGTCGTTAGCATGCCGCCTTCACCGGTGGTGATAATCTTCACCGGATGGAAACTGAAAACGGTAATATCGCTGTACTGGCAAGCACCGACCGGCATGCCTTGGTGTTCAGCACCGACCGCGTGCGAGGCATCCTCAATGATCCGGAAGCCGTACTCCTTACCCAGCGCCGCAATGGCCTGCATGTCGCAACTGCGCCCGGAAAAATGCACAGGAACAACCACCTTGGGCAGCCTGCCAGCCTGCCGCGCAGCAGCTAGCTTTTCCGCCAGCCGCTCTACACTCAGGTTAAGCGTTTGCGGATCGATATCGACGAAGTCAATATCGGCACCGCAATAAAGCGCACAATTGGCGCTGGCAACGAAGGTATTGGGACTGGTCCAGACCAGATCTCCCGGCCCAACATCCAGCGACAGACAAGCAATGTGCAGAGCGGACGTGGCGTTACTGACCGCCACCGCATGCCGGGCCTGGCAGACCTCGGCCACGGCCTGCTCGAAGCTGGCGATACCGGGGCCCTGGGTAAGCCACTCCGACCGCAACACTTCGACTACCGCGGCGATATCGGCTTCACTAATATTTTGTCGACCGTATGGAATCATAAACCCTGCATCACATGTTTTTACTGTGGTTAGAAGTCGAACTGGTAGCTAGCTGCCGCTTCTTCCTAATAAGTTTCGCCGGTACCCCACCCCAAATCTCATCCGGCGGGATATCTCGTGTCACTACACTATTGGCACCAACGACGCTATTTGCCCCAATCGAAACACCTGGATTGACCAAAACGTTTGCCCCAATCCAACAAGCATCGGCAATCATCACATTACCGGCTTTTGAAGGCACCGGTTTCACGCGAAAATCACTGTCCGGCTGAACAGACTCAGTGAATATCCGTACATTGGATGAAATATGGCAGCCAACGCCAATTGTCACACTGCTTCCGGAAGAGGCGTGGACGGTGGAGTTATCACCGATATAGCTGCTCTCGCCAAGGTAGATGTTTCCGTCGCCGTACAGCAAAATATTCTTACCATTGAAGCGAAATCCTGGCGACACGCCATAACGCGCACGAAATGCAGAATAAATGACTCGCCAATAAAGAGCACTCAGGCCGAGCAGCACGCGGACCAGGAATCTGTTCGCGATGCTCATCATATTGGGTTACTCCCCACTCTTAGCAGGGAGCGCCAAGGCAGCGGAAAAACCTTCTGCGCCAAGTACCACGCTCCCAAAAAAAACATAAATTGAACAAGAACATACGCCCACGCAGCGCCAATCACACCCACCCAGGTCACCAGTGAATAGGTCAGCGCAACGCTCAGCAAGCCGACGGTCAGTGTCAGTTTTGCCAAAGGCACGGTCCGCTCAAAAAAGAACAAGAATCCCGCCACCACGTAATACATACCCATAAAAGCATTGCCGAAACCGATCAATTGCGCGACCGGTAAAGAGGTACTGTACTGCTCACCTACGATAAAGGGATAAAGGTAAGGTAAAACGCTCACGTAACCGACGGCAAGCGCCAGGAAACCCGCAAAAACAACAGCGCACTGACGGACCATGCGCAGGCCGGATGACGAGTCCCGGGTTTTCAATTCGGAAAACAGATGAGGACCGAAAGCCTTGACGAAGGCATCCGCCAGCAATCCGACCACCATCCCCATCTGCACACCGACTGCATAAGCGCCCGTCACACCGATACCAAGCAGGTGAGTAATGATAAAACGATCGCTCATGGCAATCATCATCGCGCCCACCGCATGAGGAATCAGGGGCACACCGAAGCGCAGGACTGCGCGGATGTAATCGCGATCCAGGCTCCAGCGGACCAGTCGTCGGCTCTGCAAACCATAGAGCGCAAGGCCAGCAAACAGAAATACCGCCACCGTGATACCCAGGGCCCTTCCCTCCCATCCCAGCCCGAAAAGAAAAATCAAACCGAGGGAAAGCGAGAGGTTCAAGGCGGTCTGCAGTATTTGGAACAGCCCGTATCGCAGCACCTCGTTTCTGACCTGCCAGATCACCAGACGGACCTGAACGATGACCTGTGCTGCCGAAACCAGCACAGCGACCAGCAACCAGCCCTCAGGAACTCCTGTCGACTGGACAAGGGATCCGGCCATCAGCCAAACCACCAGTAGCACCAGACTGGTGCTCATAGCCAGGACGCCAAGGCATGCACCGACAAAACGTGGATGATCAGTATTACTGTCGAAATGACGGACGCTGACCGAGCCATGAATACTCAGCCCGGTGAAAGCCGAAAGCACCCCAATCACAGTAGTGAACATAGCCACCACACCATATTCCGTTGGTGCCAACACCCTTGTGAGAACGGGCAGGAGGAAAAAAGGAATGGCGCTATTAATGACATTTGCCAACGTGTAAGTCGCAGTGGAGTTCAGCAACTGCCTCAACGCCGTCATACAATTTTTCGCAAAGCTGCTTGCAATGCATCAACCACCTGCGCCTGCTGCTCCTCGGTCACGTCCGGCCCCATGGGCAGACTCAACACGCGTCGACTGCATGCCTCGGCAACCGGAAAAGCACCTTGGCTCTGGTTCAGATGCGCAAACGCTGGCTGCAGATGCAACGGTACCGGATAATGCACAGCCGTCGGCACCCCCAGCGCATTAAGCTCCCGGGAAAGCTCGTCGCGCTCATCGACCTGCAGAGTGTACTGCGCATACACACTGCTACCGTGTGGTAGAACGCGGGGCGTGATGATACCCGGGCAGGATGCGGCGATCAGCCGGTCGTAACGCGCCGCCACCTGAGCCCGACGCTCCACCTCCCAGTCGAAGCGTTCAAGCTTGGCGAGAAGAACGGCCGCCTGCAGGGTATCCATGCGGCCGTTCAGACCGATACGTGGATGGTGGTAGCGCCTGTCCTGCCCGTGTATACGAATCTCACGCATCACTTGGGCCAACTGATCGTCATCAGTGAACAATGCGCCGCCGTCACCATAGGCACCCAGCGGTTTGGATGGAAAGAAACTGGTCGAGCCAATGGTGCTCAACCCACAGGAACGACGCCCTTTGTAGGTAGAGCCGAATGACTGAGCCGCATCTTCGATTACCGGCAGCCCGTACTTGTCAGCTATCGCATTGATCGCATCGAGGTCCGCACACTGCCCATACAGGCTGACCGGCATAATCGCACGGGTACGCGGGGTTATGGCCGCTTCTATTTTCGCGGGATCAATGTTGCCCGTATGCGGTTCGACATCAACAAAGACCGGCTTGGCGCCCAGCAAAGCGATCATCTCACCCGTTGCAATGAACGTGAAAGGTGTCGTGACGACTTCATCCCCCCTCTCAATTCCCAGCGCCATCATGGAAATCAAAAGCGTACAGGTACCGCTGCTGGCACTGATGCAGTGCTTGACCCCCACATACTCGGCAAGGCGGGCCTCGAGCTCACCTACTTCGGGCCCCATGATGTACTGACCATGTTCGAGTACACGTTCGATGCGTTCGTGGATTGTATCCTTGAGCTCGCGGTACTGGGTTTTGAGATCGATAAATTCCATAAATCACTTCGTTATTGGCTATTTGCCATCATGAATACCTGCCATGACACGAACGATACCGCCAACCTGCCAGATTGCTAACTCATCGACGCGCCTGTTTCCTTGGACAATCTGTTACCACTGAGTACGTAACGGGCGCCGCTATGCTCGCACAGCACCGCCCCCTCCCCCTCGACGGGCAACTCCAACCGCTCACCAAACTCGCTCATCCAGCCGATCTGCCGAGCAGGCACGCCAACCATCAAGGCATAGGCAGGAACATCCTTGTTGACCACAGCACCTGCGCCAACGAAGGCAAACTCACTGATGGTGACACCACAGACAATGGTGCAGTTGGCGCCCAGCGTTGCTCCCTTCTTCACCAAGGTATCGCGGTACTCGTTTTTACGCTCGATCAACGAGCGCGGGTTATAGACATTGGTAAACACCATGCTCGGCCCACAGAACACACCTTCTTCCAGGGTCACGTTGTCGTAGACCGAAACGTTGTTCTGGATCTTGCAGTTATCCCCGATGACCACCTTGTTGCCTACGAAGACGTTCTGCCCAAGGGATACCCCCCTGCCGATACGCGCGCCACCGCAGACATGCACGAAGTGCCAAATCCGCGAGCCATCGCCAATCTGCGCCCCCTCATCGACAATGGCTGAAGGATGAACCTGATAATTCATGCCCGCCTCAGCGATTCAAGATTGCAAGGAAAGGGTGGCCCTCTCCGTTCTGCGGCGCAACGATGGCAGACGAACGAATAGTGTTCACCGTCTCCACGCAGTGACGCGCGTCTTCAATACCATAACCACGACCGGCGAGAATTTCCCGGTAGCTGGTGGTATGCAGGTCGGTAAAGCCCTCGGAGAACTCCATCTCCTCACCATCGACCGTGATGGATCGATACGTCGATTTCTGCCCCTTGACCGAGTCCGGCAAATCCTGGGCATCGATCGACAGGAACCAGCGCACACGCGCTTTTTCGTACTCCAGGTAGCCCGCAGCCTTGTAGTCATTGGCGAAGTGCACAACGTTACGCTGCAGTTTGCCGAAGATGAAATGCAGCATGTCGTAGAAGTGCACACCGATGTTGGTTGCGACCCCATAGGACTTGCGCGGATCGCCCTTCCAGCTCTCCATGTACCACTTGCCGCGCGAGGTGATGTAGGTAAGCTCCACATCGTATTTGCCGTCGCGGGCCTCTCCCGCCACCTTCTCCTTGAGATCGAGAATGGCCTGGTGATGACGCAGTTGCAGGATGTTGTACACACGCTTGCCTGTCTCGCGCTCGACCAGGGCAAGCTCATCCAGTATTTCAGGAGTGGGTACCAGCGGCTTCTCGCAAATCACATCGCAGCCAAGGCGCAAGCCGGCTGCAATATGCGCATGGTGCAGATAGTTTGGCGAACAGATCGACACGTAGTCCAAGGCAGTACCCGGATTACGCTTGAGCTGCCAGGCGTGCTCGATGAAACGCTCGAACTCGGTAAAGAACTCGCTCTGTGGCGACAGGCTGTCAATGATCCCCACGGAATCATTGATGTCATAGGCCGACACCAACTCGTTGGCCGTGTCTTTGATTGCGCGCATGTGCCTTGGAGCGATGTAACCGGCGGCGCCGATAAGGGCGAAACGTTTCAAGAGGAACACTCCAGCAATCAGGCTTTGATGATATGAGCTTCAGGGACACGGTACTTGCCGCGGCTATCGATCAGCAGTCGTGCGTGCTGGCGAATCAGCTCATAGTCGAATTTATCGTGATCAGTGGCCAGGACAACGGCATCGAAACTGGCAAGGTTTTCAACTGTCAGCGCTTCACTGGACAGGTCGAAGTGGTGCTCACGCATCTTGGGGAAAACCGGGACATGTGGATCGCTATAAGCCACCACACACCCCTTGGCCTCAAGCAGTTCCATGATTTCAACGGAAGGCGACTCGCGCATATCGTCCACGTTTTTCTTGTAGGCAATACCGAGTACCAGCACCTTGCTGCCCTTAAGGGCCTTGCTGCTGTTGTTGAGACCATCCATCAGTTTACCGACCACATACTCGGGCATGGCCTGGTTGACCTCGCCGGAGAGCTCGATGAAGCGCGTGTGCAAGCCGTACTCACGGGCCTTCCAGGTCAGGTAAAACGGATCAATCGGGATGCAGTGCCCACCCAGGCCCGGGCCAGGGTAATACGGAGTGAAGCCGAAAGGCTTGGTAGCAGCCGCGTCGACCACCTCAAAGATATCGATCCCCATTCGATCGGCGACCACTTTCATCTCGTTGACCAGGCCGATATTCACCGCACGGTGGATATTTTCAAGCAGCTTGGTCATCTCCGCGGCCTTGGTGGAACTGACGGAGACCACGCGATCAATCGCCTGCTCGTACAAGGCAACCCCCACCTCCAGGCAGGCTGGGGTATGTCCACCGATCACCTTGGGAATGGTGCGAGTCTCAAAGTCCGGATTGCCTGGATCTTCACGCTCGGGCGAATAGACCAGGAAAATGTTCTCACCGACTTTCAACCCGCCTTCCTCGACGCGCGGAAGCAGCTCTTCTTCCGTAGTCCCCGGATAAGTGGTGCTTTCCAGAGAGACGACCTGCCCCTCGCGCAAATAGGGTTTTATGGCTTCGGTGGTGTTGATCACGAAGCTCATGTCCGGTTCACGGTACTTGTTCAGAGGGGTTGGCACACACAGAATCAATGCATCACATTCGCTGGCCCGCTGAAAATCAGTGGTGGCCTCGAAACCGCTTTGACGAGCAGCGTGTATTTTTTCCGCGGGAATATGCTCGATATAGCTTTGCCCAGCATTCAGGCGAGAGACCTTGGCTTCATCGATATCGATGCCCAGCACACGAAACCCGATAGCGTTGTAACGCAACATCAGCGGCAGACCGACATAACCTAGCCCGACGATACCAATTAGAGCTTCTCTGCTTTTGAACTTGCCAACACTCGCGTGCTTGATGCCCGACATCAGGTAAAACTCCCATTCAACTCTTGAAACGATTCAAACTTCAACTAACCGGGGTTCATCACCTGTTGCTGATGTTTTCCTTCGCATATCCGTCCTGCATTTTCCTGGCCACGCTCACGCCGTGCCTGCCACACATCGCATCAACCCCCCGGAGGCCATTTCTGCATACAAACGACAAACCAACAAGCTCATCCTGGCAGCCCCGATACGAATAGCCGTCTGCACTGAAAACGCCAGCCTGCGGGCCATGGCACCATGGCGGCCCAGGATGACACCCCTTAAGGCCCATAATCAAAAAACTAAATTATGCCATTTATCTGCCCGCATGGCTTTAAGGTAATTGCCGGCCCAACCACTCGATGAGAACCGCAGACTGAAGCGCAGCCCTCCGCCCTTCAACACCCGAGGCTCTACAAGGACCAGAACAAAAGGCAGCATGAGCGCGGCGAGAATGCCCCCCCCCGGCCCATTCCTTGAATTCGACCGCAAAAAAAAAGCACCCTTGCGGGTGCTTTTTTTCTGAATATGGTCGGGGTAAGGGGATTCGAACTCCTGACATCCTGCTCCCAAAGCAGGCGCGCTACCGGACTGCGCTATACCCCGGTAAAAAAAAGGCACCTTTTAGTTTGAAATTAAAAGGCGCCTTCTTCGATCAGCGCTTTTGGCCTCTGATCTTAAGATTTGATTCCAGCGCTAACCGGTTTCAAAAATGGTGGGTCGTGTGGGATTCGAACCTACGACCAATTGGTTAAAAGCCAACTGCTCTACCAACTGAGCTAACGACCCAAAAATGGTCGGGGTAAGGGGATTCGAACTCCTGACATCCTGCTCCCAAAGCAGGCGCGCTACCGGACTGCGCTATACCCCGGTTTGAAATTGGCTCCGTGACCAGGACTCGAACCTGGGACCCAATGATTAACAGTCATTTGCTCTACCGACTGAGCTATCACGGAACTACATATTTCAAGTTACAACTCTTACATCCAACGCTCACTCCCATCGCTGGAAGCTTACTCTTCGACTCGTTCGCATCGCTGCGCTGCGTTCGTGTGTCTGAGGCGCGCTATTCTACAACCTTAAACCACCCTGTCAACCCCCTAAATTGCTTTCAAGACAATGATTTGCAATCTTTTTTCAGGAATTCCCCTGGGGAGGGAAATCCGGGGTGACCGTACTGCGGGGCGCACTTTACAAGCCTTTTTCTTTGAGTTCAACGCCCTACCGAAAAAAAGCTTTCCGAAATCCTGTGGGAGCCCGCTTGCCAGCGATAGGGCCCATGAGCCCTGCATCGTCCTTGCGCACGCCATCGCCGGCAAGCCAGTTCCTACAAGTGATCGCGGACCTCAGGCAAAGACGATCTCATCGTTTTCCACCGTACCCGTAACGCTTGCCCCGGGGACAAAGCGCCCCGACAGGATCAACTGTGCCAACGGGTTCTCGATCCAGCGCTGGATGGCCCGTTTGAGCGGCCGCGCACCATAGACCGGGTCGTAACCGACGGCGATCAGCTTGTCCATGGCCTCGGCGCTCAACTCCAGCTTCAGCTCGCGCTCGGCCAGGCGTCCACGCAGGCGGCCCAACTGGATCTCGGTGATACCGGCGATCTGATCCCGCGCCAACGGCTCGAAGATCACCACTTCGTCGACCCGGTTGATGAACTCCGGCCGGAAATGACTACCCAGCGCATCCATCACCGCTGCCCGCTGCGCCTCACGATCGCCCACCAGCTCCTGGATCTGTACCGAGCCCAGGTTGGAAGTCATCACGATGACCGTGTTGCGGAAATCCACGGTACGACCATGGCTGTCCGTCAGGCGACCGTCTTCCAGCACCTGCAGCAAAATGTTGAACACATCGGGATGGGCCTTCTCGACCTCGTCCAGCAGGATCACGGAGTAAGGCTTGCGGCGTACCGCCTCGGTCAGATAACCGCCCTCTTCATAGCCCACATAGCCCGGTGGCGCACCGATCAGGCGAGCCACGGAGTGTTTCTCCATGAACTCGGACATATCGATCCGCACCATCGCCTCTTCGGTGTCGAACAGGAATTCGGCCAGGGCTTTGCACAGCTCGGTCTTGCCCACGCCGGTCGGGCCGAGGAACATGAACGAGCCGCTCGGCCGGTTCGGGTCGGACAACCCGGCACGGGAACGCCGTACCGCATTGGCGACAGCCACTACCGCTTCCTCTTGACCGATAACGCGCTGGTGCAGCAGGCTTTCCATCTTCAGCAGCTTGTCGCGCTCGCCTTCGAGCATCTTCGACACCGGAATACCGGTCCACTTGGAAACGACCTCGGCAATTTCTTCCTCGGTCACCTTGCTGCGCAGCAACTGGTTTTCGCTCTGGCCATGCTGGTCGACCATCTGCAGGCTGCGCTCGAGGTCCGGGATCACCCCGTACTGAAGTTCGGCCATGCGATTGAGGTCACCCTTGCGGCGGGCGGCTTCCAACTCCTGGCGCGACTGCTCGATTTTCTGCTGGATCTGCGCAGAACCCTGCACTTCGGCTTTTTCCGAAGTCCAGATTTCTTCCAGGTCGGCGTACTCGCGCTCCAGACGGACAATTTCTTCCTGGAGTTTTTCCAGGCGCTTGATCGCCGCCTCATCGTCTTCCTTCTTCAGCGCCTGGGATTCGACCTTGAGCTGAATCAGGCGACGCTCCAGGCGGTCCAGCACTTCCGGCTTGGAATCGATTTCCATGCGGATGCGGCTGGCGGCCTCATCGATCAGGTCGATGGCCTTGTCCGGCAACTGGCGATCGGTGATGTAGCGATGACTGAGCTTGGCCGCGGCAATGATTGCGCCATCGGTGATCGCCACCTTGTGGTGAACCTCATAGCGTTCCTTCAGGCCGCGCAGGATGGCAATGGTGTCTTCCTCGCTCGGCTCGTCCACCAGGACCTTCTGGAAGCGCCGCTCGAGGGCCGCGTCCTTCTCTATATACTGGCGATACTCGTTGAGCGTGGTCGCCCCGACGCAGTGCAGCTCGCCGCGGGCCAGCGCCGGCTTGAGCATGTTGCCTGCATCCATCGAGCCTTCGCCCTTGCCGGCGCCGACCATGGTGTGCAATTCGTCGATGAACAGAATGATCTGCCCTTCCTGCTTCGACAGCTCATTGAGCAGCGACTTCAGGCGCTCTTCGAACTCGCCCCGGTACTTCGCCCCGGCAATCAGCGCCCCCATGTCCAGCGACAGCAGGCGCTTGCCCTTCAGGCCGTCGGGCACTTCGCCATTGATGATGCGCTGGGCCAGGCCTTCGGCGATCGCGGTCTTGCCCACGCCGGGCTCGCCGATCAACACCGGGTTGTTCTTGGTCCGCCGTTGCAGCACCTGGATCGTGCGACGGATTTCGTCGTCACGACCGATCACCGGATCGAGCTT
Source organism: Pseudomonas sp. Ost2 (assembly GCF_018326065.1). NCBI lineage: Bacteria > Pseudomonadati > Pseudomonadota > Gammaproteobacteria > Pseudomonadales > Pseudomonadaceae > Pseudomonas > Pseudomonas sp. Ost2. The sequence continues at coordinate 6,349,695 of NZ_AP021904.1, forward strand.
GCCCTCTTCGGCACGCTTGGTCAGGTCGACGGTGTACTTGTCCAGGGCCTGGCGCGACTCCTCGACGTTGGCGTCATTGACTGCCGCGCCACCGCGCAGGTTGGTGATCGCGTTCTCCAGGGCCTTCTTGCTGACGCCCTGACCCAGCAGTAACTTGCCAAGCTTGCTGTTCTCGTCCATGGCGGCGAGCAGCACCAGTTCGCTGGAGATGAATTGATCGCCCTTCTGCTGGGCCAGCCGGTCAGCCTGGTTCAACAGCCGCGCGAGATCCTGCGACATGTTCACGTCGCCGGTGGGATTCTGGATTTTCGGCAACTGGTCGAGCTCCTTGCTCAACTCCTTGCGCAGGCTGTTGACCTCGAAGCCTACCTGCATCAGCAGGGGTTTGATCGAACCACCCTGCTGCTCCAGCAACGCCTGCATCAAGTGAGCGGGCTCGATGGCCGGATGATCGAGGCCTACGGCCAGGGACTGGGCATCGGACAATGCCAACTGCAATTTGCTGGTCAATCGGTCTATACGCATTTTTCACCTTCCTTTTGAGCAGGCCGGAGCGATGGACACACCTGAATGAAGAAACCTGCCAGATGTCCCTATAGATGCGGTCGATTCTGGGAGTTTCAAGCGTCGGACAATTGACGCAGATCAGGAGAGTCTAGCCTTCGAGCCAGATCAGGGAAGCAAAACGACCGGTGCGCGGACTGCGCCGATAGGAATAGAAGCGCGGATCGGAAACCGTGCAGAAGCCGCCGCCATGGACTGCCGTGATCCCCCGTGCCGCCAGACGGAGGCGGGCCAGGGCATAGATGTCCGCCATGAAGCGCCCGGCGTTGCGGCTGGGAACAAAGGCATCGCTGGCTTGGGGATGGCCCGAGACAAAGGCTTCGCGGACCTCGGCCCCCACTTCGAAGGCCTCTGGGCCGATGGCCGGACCAAGCCAGACCAGAATCTCCGAGGCGGGCACGTCGAGGCTATCGGCGGTCGCTTCCAGCACTCCCGCCGCCAAGCCGCGCCAACCGGCATGGGCCGCCGCCACACGGGTACCGGCACGATCACAGAACAGGGCCGGCAGACAATCAGCGGTCATCGCCGTGCAGGCAACCCCTGGTGTCGCAGTCCAGCTGCCATCGGCCTCGGCGGTCACCGCCGGATCGGCCTCGACCACCACCACCCCATGCACCTGGCGCAACCAGGCCAGACGGATATCGAAGGCGCTATTGAGACGTCGACGGTTTTCCGCGACCGCCAGCGGATCGTCGTCGACATGATCGCCGAGATTCAGGCTATCGAACGGTGCCAGGCTGACACCGCCCGCCCGGGTAGTGACACAGGACCTGACCCTTGCCGGCGCAGGCCAGTCGGGAATCAGGAAGTCACTCACCCGATGAACGCCTCGCGATCCTGCTTGAGCAGCGACAGCAACCAGACGAAGTCGTCCGGCAGCGGCGATTCCCAGCTCATGCGCTGACCGGTCGTCGGATGGTCCAGTTCCAGGAAGCGTGCGTGCAAGGCCTGGCGCGGGAAGTTCTTCAACGACTCGACCATGGTCATGCTTGCGGCCGGCGGGATGCGGAAACGTCCGCCGTAGGCCGGATCACCGACCAACGGGAAGTTGATGTGAGCCATGTGCACACGGATCTGGTGGGTACGCCCGGTTTCCAGCTTCACCCGGACGTGGGTATGGGAGCGGAAACGCTCGAGCACGCGATAGTGACTCACCGCCTGCTTGCCGCCTTCCATCACCGCCATGCGCTGGCGCTGCTGGCCGTGCCGGCCGATCGGCGCGTTGATCTTGCCACCCGCCGTCACCACACCGATCACGATGCACTCATAGATGCGGCTGACGCTGCGGCTCTGCAATTGCGTGACGAGCTGCGTCTGCGCCTGGATGGTCTTGGCCACGACCATCAGGCCGGTGGTGTCCTTGTCCAGGCGATGCACGATGCCCGCGCGCGGCACATTGATGATATCCGGCACGTGGTGCAGCAAGGCATTGAGCAGGGTGCCATCGGCATGCCCGGCAGCCGGGTGCACCACCAGGCCCGCGGGCTTGTTGATGACCAGGATATCGTCGTCTTCATAGACGATATCGAGCTCGATGTCCTGGGCGATCCATTCGCCCTGGGCCTCCTGCTCGGCGGTCAGCTCGAGGATGGCGCCGCCATGGACGATGTCTCGCGGGCGGATGACCGCTCCATCCACAGTCAGGCGGCCGTCTTTGATCCAGGCGGAAAGGCGCGAGCGCGAGTGCTCGGCGAATAGTTGTGCGGCGACTTGATCGAGGCGTTGGCCGCCCAGTTCGGACGGCACCTCTGCGCGAAGTTCAATTTTATCGGACATGCTCGGACTAGGCGTCGGCACAGCCTTTGGTTTCGGCTGCGCGCTTGTGGTTAAATACGGCGTCTTTTGCCCCGAGGCTTTCAACGGGGCACTCATCATAACAGGACGGCCCCGCCCAAGACAGCGGCCGTCATAGGGACGCAAGCCGCCATGCAAGTGAAACACCTGCTGCTGATCGCCATCCTCGCACTGACCGCTGCTTGCTCATCGAAGGAAGTCGTTGACGAAAACCTGAGCGAAGTCGAGCTGTACCAGCAGGCGCAGGCCGACCTGGACAACCACAGCTATACCAGCGCCACCGCCAAGCTCAAGGCCCTGGAGTCGCGCTATCCATTCGGCCGCTACGCCGACCAGGCCCAGCTCGAACTGATCTACGCCAACTACAAGAACGCCGAGCCGGAAGCGGCCAAGTCCGCGGCAGAGCGTTTTATCCGCCTGCACCCGCAGCACCCGAACGTGGATTATGCCTACTACCTCAAGGGCCTGACCTCTTTCGACCAGGACGTGGGCCTGCTGGCGCGCTTCCTGCCGCTGGACATGACCAAGCGTGACCCGGGTGCCGCCCGCGACTCCTACAACGAGTTCGCCCAGCTCACCAGCCGCTACCCGAACAGCCGCTACGCGCCGGACGCCAAGCAGCGCATGATCTACCTGCGCAACCTGCTGGCGTCCTACGAGATCCACGTGGCCGACTACTACCTGACTCGCCAGGCCTACGTCGCCGCGGCCAACCGCGGTCGCTACGTGGTGGAGAACTTCCAGGAAACCCCTTCGGTCGGTGACGGCCTGGCGGTGATGGTCGAGTCCTACCAGCGCCTGCACCTGGATGAACTGGCTGCCAGCAGCCTGGAAGTCCTGAAGGCCAACTACCCGAATCACCCGAGCCTGGTCGACGGCCAGTTCGTGCCACGCGTCGCCGAGGCGGACAACCGCTCCTGGCTGAGCAAGGCCACCCTGGGCCTGATCGAATCCCGTCCGCCGCTGCCACCGGGAGAAACCCGCGCCAACCAGGACGTGCTGAAACAGTTCCAGGATGCCAAGGATGCGATCCCGTCAGACCTGAAGCCGACCGAAGGCGATGCCGTTGAAGAAGAACAGCATGAAGCCGAGGGCAGCAACAGCAACCGTTCGTGGTTCAGCTACATGACCTTCGGTGTGTTCGACTGAGTCGTGGGAGCCGGCTTGCTGGCGATAGCGGTGTGACATTCACCGCTATCCTCGCGCAAACAGCGACATCTGTTCAAAAGAGAGCCCTTATGGGCTCTTTTTTTTATCTTTGGCCCGGCCCGCGGTAATTGCTCTGTGCGCCCGTCATGAGCTTGGCTAAACTGCCGGATCACTCGCCGAATAGCTGGTCGCCATGGTTCGTTTACTGTTCTGGATTGCTCTGATCGCTGCCGCCGTATGGTTCTGGCGCAAATTCAAACGGGCCGAAACCGCCGCCCGCCCCTCCGACGAGCTGAATGCCCCGCCCATGGTGCGTTGCGCGCACTGCGGCGTGCACCTGCCTCGCGACCGCGCCCTGAGCCAGCAACAGCAGTGGTATTGCAGCCAGGCCCATCTCGAGCAAGGCCCGGGCGCTCGTGACCGCTGAGACCCTCAGTCTCGAAGGCTCCCAGGCACAACGCCTGCTGCGGCTCTATCACCTGTATCGCCTGAGCATCGGCGTGGCCCTGGTCCTGCTGATTTCCAGCAAGATGGACGACAAGTTGCTGGAGCTGGCCGACGGCGAGCTGTTTCGCACCGGCAGCTGGATCTACCTGATCCTGAATATCCTGGTAGTGGTGCTGCTGGAAAACCCCAAGCGCCAGGCCCAGGTCTTCAGCCTGGCGCTGGCCGACGCCATCATGCTCTCCGGCCTGTTCTATGCCGCCGGCGGCACACCCAGCGGGATCGGCAACCTGCTGATCGCCTCGGTGGCGATCAGCAACGTGCTGCTGCGTGGTCGTATCGGCCTGTTGATTGCCGCCGTATCGGCCATCGGCATTATCTACCTGACCTTCTACCTGAGCTTCAGCCGCCCGGCAGCCGCCAACTACTACGTACAGGCCGGGCTGCTCGGCGCCCTGTGCTTTGCCGCGGCGCTGCTCGTCCAGGGCCTGACCCGCCTGCTGATCGTGAGCGATACCCTGGCCGAACAGCGCGCCAGTGACGTGACCAACCTCGAAGCGCTCAATGCACTGATCCTGCAACGCATGCGCACCGGCATCCTGGTACTCGATGCCGAGTACCGCGCCCAACTGGCCAACCCCAGCGTCCTCGCACTGCTGGGCCAGACCGATGTCATCGGGCAATCGATCGAAAGCTGCTCGCCAGAGCTGATCGCCCGCCTGCGCCTGTGGCAAAGCAATCCCACGTTGCGCCCGCAAAGCCTGAAAATCGCCGGTGGCAGCGCCGTGCTGCAGCCCGCGTTCATCGCACTGCAGCGTGGTGAGCAACAGCAAACGCTGGTTTTCCTCGAGGACCTGTCGCAGATCGCCCAACAGGCCCAGCAACTCAAGCTCGCCGCCCTGGGCCGCCTGACCGCCGGTATCGCCCACGAAATCCGCAACCCCCTGGGTGCCGTCAGCCACGCCGCCCAGCTGCTGCAGGAGTCGGAGGAACTGCAAGGTCCTGACCGGCGTCTCACGCAAATAATCCAGGATCAGTCCAAGCGCATGAATCTGGTGATCGAGAATGTACTCCAGCTGTCCCGTCGGCGACCCGCCGAACCGCAGTTGCTCGACCTGGGCACCTGGCTGGAGACCTTTGTCAGCGAATGGCGCGAACGGGCCCGACCGAACCAGCAACTCCACCTGGAGATCGGCAGTGCCTGGCTGCAAACCCGCGCCGACCCGCTACAGTTGACACAGGTATTGAACAACCTGCTGGAAAACGGCCTGCGCTACAGTGCCCAGTTGCATGATCAGGCCGAGGTCTGGCTGAAGCTGTCGCTGGAACAGAAGAATGAACTGCCGACCCTGGAAGTACTGGATAATGGCCCCGGCGTCGCCCCCGAACAGCTGCAGCACCTGTTCGAGCCGTTCTTCACCACCGAAAGCCAGGGCACGGGCCTGGGCCTGTACCTGTCCCGCGAGTTATGCGAAAGCAACCAGGCCCGCCTGGACTACTCCAGGCGCCAAGGCGGCAGTTGCTTTCGCATCACCTTCGCTCACGCACGCAAACAGAGTTGAACATGAGCCCACGGCAAAAGATCCTGATCGTCGATGATGAGCCGGATATCCGCGAACTCCTGGAAATCACTCTGGGCCGGATGAAACTCGATACCCAGAGCGCCCGCAACGTCGGCGAAGCCCGGGAAAAACTGGCCCGGGACAGCTTCGACCTGTGCCTGACCGACATGCGCCTGCCGGACGGTACGGGGCTGGAACTGGTCCAGCACATCCAGCAGCGCCACCCCCAGGTGCCCGTGGCGATGATCACCGCCTACGGCAGCCTGGACACCGCGATCAACGCACTCAAGTCCGGCGCCTTCGACTTCCTGACCAAGCCGGTGGATCTCGCCCGCTTGCGGGAGCTGGTCGCCAGTGCCTTGCGCCTGCCGCTGGCCGGTGAAAAACCACCGTCCATCGATAACCGCCTGCTGGGCGATTCGCTGCCTATGCGCGCCCTGCGCAAGCAGATCGACAAGCTGGCCCGCAGTCAGGCGCCGGTGTATATCAGTGGCGAATCAGGCAGCGGCAAGGAACTGGTGGCACGCCTGATCCACGAGCAAGGGCCCCGCGCCGAGCGCCCGTTCGTGCCGGTCAACTGCGGGGCGATTCCTTCGGAGCTGATGGAAAGCGAGTTTTTCGGCCATCGCAAAGGCAGCTTCAGCGGTGCCGTCGAAGACAAGCCCGGATTGTTCCAGGCCGCCAACGGCGGCACCCTGTTTCTCGATGAGGTCGCCGACCTGCCCCTGGCCATGCAGGTCAAGCTGCTGCGGGCGATCCAGGAGAAGGCCGTGCGCAGTGTCGGCGGTCAGCAGGAGGAAGTGGTGGATGTGCGGATCCTGTGCGCCACCCACAAGGACCTGAACGGCGAAGTCAGCGCCGGACGCTTTCGCCAGGACCTGTATTACCGGCTGAACGTCATCGAGCTGCGGGTGCCCTCGCTGCGCGAACGCCGCGACGATATCGAGCCACTGGCGACCAATGTGCTCAAGCGCCTGGCCTCGGGCAGCGGGCAACCTGCCGCCAGGCTGCACCCCCATGCCCTGGATACCCTCAAGGGTTATCGCTTTCCCGGTAACGTGCGCGAACTGGAGAATATGCTCGAACGAGCCTACACCCTGTGCGAGAACGAGCAGATCGAAGCCAGCGACCTGCGACTGGCGCAAGCCGAGGGCAATAACGCCGAGCCCGGGGAGCCGAGCCTGGCGCAGATCGATAACCTGGAAGACTACCTGGAAAGCATCGAGCGCAAGCTGATCCTCCAGGCCCTGGAGGAAACCCGCTGGAACCGCACCGCGGCGGCCCAGCGACTGAATCTGTCATTCCGCTCGATGCGATATCGCCTCAAGAAACTGGGGCTGGATTAAACGCTCATTGATTGACACAGCTACTGCGGGAGCCGGCTTGCCGGCGATGGCGGCCGCAAGATCAATGCAGTTCCCACCGGCCTCATCGCTGGCAAGCCAGGCTCCTACATTGTTTGTGCTCGGACACGGACTCCACGCCCAGCCCGAATCCCGTGGGAGCCGGCTTGCCGGCGATGGCGGCCGCAAGATCGATGCAGCTCCCACTGGCTTTATCGCTGGCAAGCCAGGCTCCTACAGGGTTGGGTTTCCAGGATCACCGGGGAAGCTTCAGAGCCGGCCCTCGGGCGCATAAGGTGCCGGGTCGATGATCGGTTCGTGTCCCAGCAACAGATCGGCAAACAGCTGGCAGGACGCTGGCGCCAGCACCAGGCCGTTGCGGTAGTGCCCGCAGTTGAGCCAGAGCCCGTCAAAACCGGGGACCCGACCAATGAACGGGATGCCCGCCGGCGAGCCGGGGCGCAATCCCGCCCAGTGGGCAACGGGCTCGACGCCCGCCAGCGCCGGGATCAGCTCCACCGCCGATGCCTTGAGGCTTTCCAGGGCAGACAGGGTCGGCGTCTTGTCGAACCCCTCGTGCTCCAGGGTGCTGCCGATCAGGATATGGCCGTCGCGTCGCGGGATAGCATAACGCCCTTTGGCGAGGATCATGCTGGGCAGAAAATCCGCCGCGCACTTGTACAGAATCATCTGGCCCTTGACCGGCTCGACCGGCAGCTCCAGGCCCAGCTTCTTCAACAGTTCACCACTCCAGGCACCGGCAGCCAGCACCACCTGGTCGGCCCGAATGCCACCTGTGGCAGTCTGCACGCCGACCACCTTCCCGCCCTCGCGGATAAAGTCGCTGACTTCGCACTGTTCGTGAAGGGTGACATTGGGCAATGCCTGCAAGGCCGCCTTGAGTGATTTCACCAGACGCGGATTGCGCACATTGGCGACATTGGCCATGTAGATCGCCCGGGAGTAGCCCCCGCCCATGACGGGCACGGCGTCATGGACCGCCGAGATATCCACAGGACTCAACGGGCGCTGCTCGCGTTCGGCCCAGGCCAGGGCCTCGGCCTCGTCATCCAGGTCGAGCCAGTAGAGCCCGGTGGTGTGCACCTCGGGATCCACACCGGTGCTGGCGAAAAGTCGCTCACCCAGTTGTGGATAAAAATCCTGGGACCAGTGGGCCAGGGCCGTGACGGCCGAACTGTAGCGCCATGGGTACAACGGCGAGACGATCCCGCCGCCGGCCCAGGAGGACTCCTGGCCCAGGCCGGAACGATCAAGCAGGGTTACCCGGGCGACCTGCCCGGCCAGGTTGAATGCGGTCAAAAGGCCAATCACACCGCCGCCGACAATGACTACGTGTTGCTGGGTACTCATTTATTGATCCAGACAGAAAAGAAACCGACACAACATCCCTGACAGATTCAGCGACCCCAGCAATCCTTGAGGCTCATGCCCGCTCCGGAGTTGGTTCGAGCGTTGGTGTTGCTCAATGTATAGGTACCACAGGCATCATTGGCCATCATCGAACCCGGTATCGGGGTTGCCGTCAAGGTGAACCCCGTCGCGGCAAGGTTCGAGGCAATCGTGTAGTACGTGTTACCGCCACTCACCGTCGCCCCGGCGTAGGTAGCCACCGGGTTGGCCGCGGTGGCGCTGCGCGAGTAGAAACGCTCCAGCGCCTGCGCCTGCTCGTAGAGCAATTCGGCAATTTCGTAGCGATGAGTGCGCTGCACGTAGGCGGTGTAGTTTGGATAGGCGATAGCGGCAAGAATCCCGACAACCGCCACGGCAATCATCAACTCGATCAGGGTGAAACCTTTACTGGCTCTACGCATTGATTCCCTCACTCACTGTAATTGTCGCCACATGATGCGTCGGTTGTTCACGCCACCCAGTTCGATCGGCGAGCCTTGCGGCCCTGTAATGATCTGGGACCCATCAGGATTGCTGACCAGGCCACCGATGTTCGGCACGCCACCACTGTAGTTGATACCACTGAATATCTGGTCGCTGGCATTGACTCGCCGATCGTTGTTGGAGTCCAGCACCGGGTACGTCAGCATGGCCCCGGTCACCGCATCGACATCCATCAGTCGGCCCGATCCCGAGCTCGAACACGGGTCGCTGGTGTCAACGATGGCCGTCGTGAAGATCAATCGACCAAAGGTCAGGAGCGCCGGGTAAATGACCCGCTCCCCGGTCAGGATGTTGTTGAGAACCAGGGAGAAGTAGAACCCTTTCTTGGTCGTGTAATCGACCGAATTCTGACTGGAGGTGAAAAACGACGTTCCCGTCGCGGGAGCATTGATCGTCTGGGCCACCAGATTGCTCTCGGTATAGCTGGCGCTGGTCCCGTCATTATCCAGGACGGCGTAGAACGCCTGGCGTGCCGTGGTGGTCTTGTCCGCCGTTTCACTGAGTTTGCCGGTACCGAAATAAACCAGCTTGCCTTGCCCGGGCAGGTTGCCGACGACCGGTTGCGCGGTAATCGGCTGGGCCGAACCACCCGAAGCGGTAAACAGCGGTGCGCCACCAAATGCCACTCCCCAGTTCGAAGGTGTGGAATCGGTCAGGTTGAACTTCCACATCTGCCCTTTCAGGTCACCGCCGTACGCATACTGCACGACACTTTGAGCATTGACTCGCAGTTTCACCGAACTGAGGCCGTTGTTCCCGGTGTTGTCGGCGGTGATCTTGGTGATCAGCGACCCGTCGCGCATGTCCACCACATACAACGCCGCCACACCGGAGGTACTGCCGTAGCCGTTGCCGATGAACGCCGCCCAGCGACCATCGGCCAGGCGTGCGACTTCCGGCTTGGCATAGGCATAACCCAGGTCATTGAAGACGTTGAGCGTATTGGCGACATCCGGCGCCTTGATTTCCCACAGGGCGCTGATGGTGTTGGAGGTCGACGCCCCGTAGAGCCGGATCGCGAAGAACGCCTTGCCACCGGCACCGACACCGCCTACCGCGACAGTGTTCCAGGTGCTGTTGAGCTTGGCATCGGCCACGGTGATCTGGCCATCGTTGAGGAACTTGTGGCTGGTGCCATTGATGTAGTTCGGATCGGCGACATAGTGCAGGTTGTTGATCACACTCGACGGCATGTAGGCATAAAGGCGGTTGCCAACCACCGGGTCGATGACGTTGAAGAATCCATCGTTGGCGTTGACCACCAGGCGAGCCGTCATCCCGGTACTCTTGCCGTCCAGGTAGGTGGTGTAAGTGGTGTCGCCAAGACTGTCCGATGCCGTGCGATCGGTCGGCGACGCATAAACCAGTCGCGAGTTGACGACATCCCCCAGGTACACGCTGCGGGTTTTCAGACCGGTCCTGTTGGTGCCCTTGCTCCACTCCACCAGATCGTTGCCGGTAACACCCAGGGGCAGGCTCAATCCCAGGGCGACCTGCTGAAGCGGGGCGAAGTTGCCATAGGCGAGAGTGATAGCCGCGCTGGTCAGGGTATTCCACGACTGAAAACTTGGAGTGGCCGTACCGCTGGGAGAGATGGTCGTGTCGCTCGTCCAGTTGGCCGTGGAACTGAGCGATCCGTCGGTATTGAACGCAAAGGCCCGGATGGTGCCGCGCCAATCGGTGGGGTCGTACTGCGAGGTATAGAACAAGGTATTGGCGCGCAGGCTCGATGAACTCGCTGCGCCACCACCGCCGGATCCCGCCTTGGAGGTGATGTCATTGAGTGCCGCCGACAGCGCCGCGTTCAACCCCGCACTGTCGGTCGCCTGATAGTAGTTACCGTGTCCATACCGCGCGGTATCGGCCAACATCTGGTTGTCAGCCGTAAACCCCACGGAGTAGGTAAACATATTCTGTTTCGGGAAGTCCGCAGCGTCCCAACTCTTGCCGGCAGCATCGTTACCCGCGGAGCGCATGTCGATGTCATAGGCGAACTTGGCGATATCGTCCAGATAGAGCGTGTCGCCTTCGCCGTCGCCACTCAGGTTGTCGCCGTCATTATTGATCCCGTCCCAGTTCGGCAGGTTGCTGCCGCCCAGAGGGTCGTTGCTCGGGAACGTGCGGTCATAGGTCGGCAGGCCATCCGTGATCACCACCCCGTAGTTCTTCTGGCAGCGGTACTGGATCGGGCTGGTATAGGTACTCGGTGTCGAGTTGTAGTACGGCGCCATCCCACGGAAATAGCGAGTGATCTCGTAATACGTTTCAGCCAATGGCGTGTTGGCAACCGCCGACAGACCACCGATAGAGGAAATCAGCGCGTTGTAGTTGGTGTCCGCCTGGGCTTGGGTGGTCGACCCGCTCACCGGCGACAGATCGCTGATCCCCCGGGCGATATTACCGCCCGGACCATTATCACCGCTGCGAGGCGAATTGAAGGTCGCCAGCCCGATACGCAGGTTGCGGTTGCTGGTGACCAGTGACGAGGACACGTTACGTGCGACGTTGATCCGATAGTCATTGGGGATCGTACTGTCGGTGGAGTAGTCCTTTTTGACCAGCCCGGCGGTGATCATCCTGGCGATGAGATAAGCCACATACCGGTTGGAAATCCGGGTATTGCCACCACCGACGGGATCGGGGAACTTGATGCAGTAAAGAACATTGGTAGGCGCATTGTTACTGACACTGGTAGCGATTCTGAAACCATCGTAGCCACTGCTGCAGCCACCCTGGTTGAAATCACTGATGAACTGATTCTCATTGGTCATATCGAGCGTGACCAGGCCATTGATGTTGGTACTGCAACTGGTATTCGAAGCGCAGTTGTAGACCTGGGGAGTCGTCGTCGCCTGATTGAAGTCCGCCGTACGAATCAGGTTGTTCATACTCCCCGAGTTATCCACCAGCAGCATCACGTTCGGTGTCACCGAACCGGCGCTCAACAAGGGCGAGTCAGAGGGCGTGAAGGCATAGGCCGGAGCACTGAGGTAGAGCCCGAGAAGCCCCCCGCCTATCAGTTTGGCGAGTCGCGAAAGCCCGCTGCCCGACCGCTTACTTCTTGACATAGATGCTCTCCAGCACGGTGCGCGACGCACCCTGATTACCCACGCCGGTAATCCTGTAGGTGGTCCAGGAAAGACTGTCTTCCATGCCCGCCTGGTTCACATTGACCGGGTCCTTGGTGGTGCCCAGCTTCTGGATGCCATAGAAACCATTGGTGACCGCCACCCAGGTGACTCCCGAAGTGGCATTGGCGCCCGCGGTCAGCGCCACGGCATTGTTGGTCGCCTCGGCGGGCGGTGCACAGCGCGTGGTGCTTGAGCAAACCGCCAAATCGTATGTCGACGCCTGCACAATGCTTTCCCCCACACGTAGCGCGCTCTCGGCAAACTGGAACGACTCGTTGCGCACCTTGACGCTGCCGGACATCTTTTCCTGCAGGTTGGCGTTCTGCATCGACGAAATACCGATCAGCGTCAGCAACAGCAAAAACACCAGGCTGACCAGCAATGCCATGCCGCGCTGGGATCGCGGATTGAATCGATGAGCCCCACGGGCAAAAGTCTTCACATGCATGCCCTCCTTATCTGAGCCGGTTACGCACGGACGCCACGACGTTGAATGTGCGATTGCTGACCTTGTTGGTCGGGTCCCTCAGCGTCAGGGTCAGGCGCACACTGCGAATCAGGGCTGCGTTGGAGGGGTTGGCGGAGTAACTGAACGCCGTGCTGTCGAGCACCGTCCGGGCCATCCCGAACGACACCGAAAAAGCCTGCACATTGCTGATCAGTGGCTGGCGATTGTTCAGCGGGCCGATATAGAGTTGGTTGTTGGCGAAGGAGTAGACCAGTTGCCTGACCGGCAAGGCGATCTGCCCACTGCCCGCCGCCCGGGCGCCGGTATAGGCCGTGGATTGCACCAGGCAATCGGAGAGAATCGTCCAGGCCGGCACCGTACCGTTATTGCCGACGTCCGCGGTGACCAGAGTCAGCGCCTGATTGGCGTTGTCCCAGGTAATCGGCGCATTGTAGGCCGCGGTGAAGGCGCTGTTGTCACTGGAGTCCGCCACGGTGCCGACACACCCGAACATCCCCACCATGCGGACTTCCTGCTGGATCTTGCTCAGCACGAAGCGAGCATCCTCCTGAATCCCGGCAGCGGCGGTCTGGCTCGTGTAGGTGTTCTTGGCCGCGACGAATATCTGTGTAACGCCCAGGACCACCACCAGGCCCAGCACCAGCGCAACCATGATCTCGACCAGGCCGAATCCCCCGGAAAGCTTTTTCATAGGCCGTTCCACACGGTTGAAACCTGGCTGACCAGGGAGAAGGTCGAAGTGGCGGCAGCGTTCGCGGCGCGTGCGTCATTCCAGTTGATCGTGATAGTGACGACACCGGACGCGACCGAGATGGTGCCGGTAACGTTCGCCGCACCGGCGATATTGTTCAGGTTGGTGACGAAGTCGGACAGATCCTGGTCCCGTATCGTCGAAATGCTGCTGGGAGCCGTAAGGCTTCCCAACTGATAGTCAGCCCCGGGATTGACGCAGGGATTGAGCGTGGAATTCGAACAAGGGTTGGCTCGAATGCGATCCAGTATGTCGTAGGTGATGAAACTGACCTGGGTGCCGATGGTCGAGCTGTCGGTACTCTTCAGGGCATTGAGTTGCAAGGCCGCCGCACCGAGCAGACCGATCGCCATGACCAGCATGGCCACCAGCACTTCCACCAGGGTTGTGCCCCGTTGATCGCTACGCATCATTGGCACACTCCATTGAGGACGATCCGCCCTGTCAGGCACACGGTGACCGCATTGGTGTAGGCCCCCTCGACAAAGGTCAGGGTGGTATTGGCCGCCGGGCTGGCCAGCCCACCGAGGTTGTTGAACTCGATGAACGCCACGTTATTGCTCGCCACCGTCGCCGCCGTCGACATGGCCGGAGTCACCCGCAGCACGTTCCCCGCCGGGCTCAGCCGAGTGGTCAGTTCCTGGGTCCAGGAGCCTCCGACCGCCGTGGGCGCAATGCGCACATTCACCCCCCGGTTGATCGCCTCGAGACGGGTATAATTCAACGCGCGCATCAGGTCGCTGGCCTCGGAATCGGCTCGGGTCTTCTGGATGCTGCTGGTGAACACCGGTGCCGCGACCGTGACCAGAATCGCCAGCACCGCCACCGCGACCATCAGCTCGACCAGCGTGAAACCTCTGGTACGTTGAAACATATGCGTACTCCCCACCCCGCCTGCTCTGGACTATAACTAGCCCTGTCCTCCAGACAACCGACGACAGGATATACGGTTGTTTTGGATGGACCAGTGCACGGAAGCACTGTCATCAAAATAAACAGGGAGTCGGCCGATATGTCACCGCGAGGCTTCACACTGATCGAACTGCTGGTCGGGCTGGCCCTGATCGCCCTACTGGCCCATCTGGCCTTTCCGTCGTTCAGGGACCTCATGGACTCCCAGCACCGAAGAGTCTCGGCCGATGAACTCGCCACCGGCCTGCGCACGGCCCGCACCGAAGCGATCCTGCGCCAGCGAAGCGTGATCATTCACCCGCTGGAAGGCGACTGGAGCCGTGGCTGGAGGATCGTGATCGACCAGAACGGAAATGGCCATGAGGACCCGGACAACCCGGTCCTGAGTGAGCGACGCGGAGATGGCAGAACCCCCATCAGGGGCAATACCACCATGCGCAGCTTTATCCGCTTCACCAGCCTGGGCGAACTGCGCTACGAGAACGGCTCATCGAGGGGAGGCACGCTGCATGTCTGCGCGAGGGAGCAAGCCATCAGCCACCTGCGGGTGGTACTGGCCTCGACCGGCAGAGCGCGGATCGATACACGAGAGCGCCCGGAGGCGCTCTGTCAGACTGCAGGCTCAGAGCAACGAGCGAACGCGTAGTTCCTTGGGCATGGAGAACGTGATGTTCTCCTCGCGACCGGCCAGTTCATCGGCACCGGTGGCGCCCCAGGCCTGGAGCTGCTGGATCACCCCGCGCACCAGTACTTCCGGTGCCGAGGCGCCGGCGGTGATGCCGATGCGCTCGACGCCGTCGAACCAGCTGCGTTGCATGTCTTCGGCTCCGTCGATCAGGTAGGCCGGGGTCGCCATGCGCTCGGCCAGCTCACGCAGGCGGTTGGAGTTGGAGCTGTTCGGGCTGCCGACCACCAGCACCACATCGCATTCGTCCGCCAGTTGCTTGACCGCGTCCTGGCGGTTTTGCGTGGCGTAGCAGATGTCATCCTTGCGTGGCCCGCCAATGGCCGGGAACCGAGACCGCAGGGCGTCGATGACACGGCTGGTGTCGTCCATCGACAAGGTGGTCTGGGTCACGAAGGCCAGCCTGTCGGGATTGCGCACCTGCAAGGCGGCGACGTCTTTCTCGTCCTCCACCAGGTAGATGGCGCCACCGTTGCTGCCGTCGTATTGCCCCATGGTGCCTTCCACTTCCGGGTGCCCGGCGTGGCCGATCAGGATGCATTCACGACCATCGCGACTGTAGCGCGCGACTTCGATATGCACCTTGGTGACCAGCGGACAGGTGGCATCGAACACCTTCAGCCCGCGACCGGCCGCCTCGCTGCGCACGGCCTGGGAAACGCCGTGGGCACTGAAGATGACGATGACGTCGTCCGGCACCTGGTCCAGCTCCTCGACAAAGATGGCGCCGCGGGCGCGCAGGTCTTCGACGACAAATTTGTTGTGCACCACTTCGTGACGCACGTAGATCGGCGGTCCAAAGACTTCCAGGGCCCGGTTGACGATTTCAATCGCCCGGTCCACGCCGGCGCAGAAGCCACGGGGGTTGGCGAGTTTGATTTGCATGCTGTGCCTCGTGTCTTGCGCGCGGGTTTCAGATCAGTTTGACCGCTTGCGCGGTCTATCGCCAGCCAGCCGGCTCCTACAGCGCCTTGACCTCGAAGATTTCCACATCGAAGGTCAGGGTCTTGCCGGCCAGAGGATGGTTGAAGTCGACGGTCACTTCGACGTCATCGAAGGCCTTGACCACACCAGGCAGCTCGGTATTGGCCGCGTCGTTGAAGATCACCAGCAAGCCTTCCGACAGCTCCATGCCCTGGAACTGCGAACGCGGGATGATCTGCACATTCTGCGGGTTGGGCTGGCCAAAGGCATTTTCCGCCGGGATGGTCAGGCTGCGCTTGTCACCGGCCTTGAAGCCGAACAAGGCCGCTTCGAAGCCCGGCAGCAAGCTACCGTCGCCAACCTTGAAGGTCGCCGGGGTCTTGTCGAAGGTACTGTCGACCGTGTCGCCATTTTCCAGGTGCAAGGCGAAGTGCAAGGTGACCTGGGTGTTCTGACCGATCCGTTGCTCAGCCACTGCGTGTTCAGTCATGAACGGTTTCTCCGGACTTTTTGCTTTTGAACATGTCCAGCGCCAGCATCACCGCGCCCACCGTAATGGCGCTGTCGGCAAAGTTGAACGCCGGGAAGTACCAGCGGTTCTGCCAGTGCACCAGGATAAAGTCGATCACATGACCCAGGGCGATGCGGTCGTACAGGTTGCCCAGCGCCCCACCCAGCACCAGTGCCAGGGCGATGGCCAGCCAGGTTTCGTTGCGCCCCAGGCGCTTGAGCCAGACCACCAGCACCGCACTGACCACGACCGCGATCAGGGCGAACAGCCAGCGCTGCCAGCCGGAGCTGTCAGCCAGGAAGCTGAAGGCCGCGCCGGTGTTATAGGCCAGGGTCCAGCTGAAGTAGTCGGGAATGATCACGATCTGCTGGTACATGGTCAGCGAGCTTTCGAAGTGGAGCTTGCTGACCTGGTCGATGACCAGGACCAGCACGCTCAACCACAACCAGCCCAGGCGGCCGAAACGGCCGGCACCGGCATTAGGCATAGTGACGCACCTCGCCTTCGCCGCTGATGTTGTCGACGCAGCGACCGCAGATTTCCGGATGTTCCGGGTTCACCCCGACATCCTCGCGGCAGTGCCAGCAACGGGCACACTTGGCGTGGCCGGACTTGACCACCTTGAGCTTCAGGCCCGGCACCTCGGTGACCACGGCATCCGCCGGCGCCAGCGCCAAAGGCGCCACGGTCGCGGTGGAGGTGATCAGCACGAAGCGCAGTTCGTTGCTCAGTTTGTTCAGGTCGGTGACCAGTGCCTCTTCGGCGAACAGGGTGACTTCCGCCTGCAGGTTGCCGCCAATGGCCTTGGCTGCCCGCAGGTTCTCCATTTCCTTGTTGACCGCGACCTTGACCGCCATGATCCGCTCCCAGTAGGCGCGATCCAGCTCGAAGCCTTCCGGCAGTTCGCTGAGGCCTTCGTACCAGGTATTGAGCATCACCGATTCGTTGCGCTCGCCCGGCAGGTACTGCCACAGCTCGTCGGCGGTGAAGGCCAGGATCGGCGCGATCCAGCGCACCAGCGCCTCGGAGATGTGGAACAGTGCGGTCTGGCAGGAGCGCCGCGCCTTGCTGTTGGCCCCGGTGGTGTACTGGCGGTCCTTGATGATGTCGAGGTAGAAACCGCCCAGTTCCTGCACGCAGAAGTTGTGCACCTTGGAGTAGACGTTCCAGAAACGGTACTCGCCGTAGTGCAGTTCCAGTTCGCGTTGCAGCAACAGTGCACGGTCCACCGCCCAGCGATCCAGGGCGAGCATTTCGTCCGCCGGCAGGATATCGGTGGCCGGATTGAAGCCGCTCAGGTTGGAGAGCAGGAAACGCGCGGTGTTGCGGATACGCCGGTAGGCGTCGGCGCTACGCTGCAGGATCTGGTCGGACACCGCCATTTCGCCCGAATAGTCGGTCGAGGCGACCCACAGGCGCATGATGTCGGCGCCCAGGGTGTCGTTGACTTTCTGCGGCGCGATCACGTTGCCCAGGGACTTGGACATCTTGCGGCCGGCTTCGTCGACGGTAAAACCGTGGGTCAGCAGTTCGCGATACGGCGCATGGTTGTCGATGGCGCAACCGGTCAGCAGGGAAGAATGGAACCAGCCGCGATGCTGGTCCGAACCTTCCAGGTACAGGTCGGCGCGCGGGCCGCTCTCGTGGCCTACCGGGTGCGAGCCACGCAGCACGTGCCAGTGGGTGGTGCCGGAGTCGAACCAGACGTCGAGGGTGTCGCTGATCTTGTCGTACCGCGGCGCTTCGTCACCCAGCAGTTCGGCGGCATCCAGCTTGAACCAGGCCTCGATGCCTTCTTTCTCGACACGCTGGGCCACCTGCTCCATCAGCTCGACGGTACGCGGGTGCAGCTCACCGCTTTCCTTGTCGAGGAAGAACGGAATCGGCACGCCCCAGTTGCGCTGGCGGGAGATGCACCAGTCGGGACGGTTGGCGATCATCGAGTGCAGGCGGGCCTGGCCCCAGGCCGGCACGAACTGGGTGTCCTCGATGGCCTTGAGCGCCCGCTCGCGCAGGGTATCGCCAGCCACGGGCGCCTTGTCCATGCCGATGAACCACTGCGCGGTGGCGCGGTAGATCAGCGGGGTCTTGTGGCGCCAGCAGTGCATGTAGCTGTGGCTGATGGTCTCGGTGTGCAGCAGGGCACCGACTTCGCTGAGCTTGTCGACGATGTTCGGGTTGGCCTTCCAGATGAACTGGCCGCCGAAGAACTCCAGGGAGTCGACGTACACGCCATTGCTCTGTACCGGTGTGAGGATGTCGTCATTGACCATGCCGTAGTGCTTGCAGGTCTTGAAGTCGTCCTCGCCGTAGGCCGGGGCGGAGTGAACCACGCCGGTACCGGCGCCCAGCTCGACGTAGTCGGCCAGGTAGACCGGCGACAGGCGATCGTAGAACGGGTGGCGGAAGTTGATCAGGTCCAGAGCTTCGCCCTTGGCGGTGGCGATCACCGCACCTTCCAGGCCGTAGCGGGACAGGCAGGACTCCACCAGTTCCTCGGCCAGCAGCAGCAACTTGTCGCCGACATCGACCAGGGCGTAGGTGAACTCCGGATGGACGTTCAGCGCCTGGTTGGCCGGGATGGTCCACGGGGTGGTGGTCCAGATCACGATCGAGGCCGGCTTGGTCAGCGACGACAGGCCGAACGCGGCGGCCAGCTTGGACTCATCGGCAATCGGGAACGCGACGTCGATGGTCGAGGACTT
Source organism: Pseudomonas sp. Ost2 (assembly GCF_018326065.1). Taxonomy (NCBI): domain Bacteria; kingdom Pseudomonadati; phylum Pseudomonadota; class Gammaproteobacteria; order Pseudomonadales; family Pseudomonadaceae; genus Pseudomonas; species Pseudomonas sp. Ost2. Next base: position 6,368,553 of record NZ_AP021904.1, read on the forward strand.
CTTGTCCTGGTACTCGACTTCGGCTTCGGCCAGCGCCGAGCCGCAATCGAAGCACCAGTTCACCGGCTTGAGGCCCTTGAACACGAAACCGCCCCTGACGATTTCGGCCAGGGCACGGATTTCACCGGCCTCGTTCTTGAAGTCCATGGTCTTGTAGGGGTTGGCGAAGTCGCCTAGCACGCCCAGGCGGATGAACTCGGACTTCTGCCCTTCGATCTGCTCGGTGGCGTAGGCACGGCACAGTTCGCGGGTCTTGTCCGCGCCCAGGTTCTTGCCGTGGGTCACTTCGACCTTGTGTTCGATCGGCAGGCCATGGCAGTCCCAACCCGGCACATACGGCGCATCGAAGCCGGCCAGGGTCTTGGAACGGATGATCATGTCCTTGAGAATCTTGTTCAACGCATGACCGATGTGAATCGTGCCGTTGGCGTATGGAGGACCGTCGTGAAGAACGAACTTCGGACGATCCTTGCCAATCTCGCGCAACTTCCCGTACAGGCCAATGCTGTCCCAGCGCTGCAGGATCTGCGGTTCGCGCTGTGGCAGGCCGGCCTTCATCGGGAAGGCGGTGTCCGGGAGGTTAAGCGTGGCTTTGTAGTCGGTCATTTCAGGCTCTTTTTAAGCGGTGAACCCTGCCAGTGGGCACGGGCGGCGGCGACGTCCGCATTGATCGCCGTCTTGAGCGCCTCGAGGGAGGCGAATCGCTGCTCATCGCGCAGCTTGTGGTGGAAAACCACGGTCAAACGCCGGTCATACAGATCACCGGCAAAATCCAGCAGGTGCACTTCCAGGTGAGCGCTGCCATCACCTGAAACCGTGGGTCGCACGCCGATATTGGCGACGCCCGGCCACGGCTGGCCGTCGATCTCGACGCTGACCAGGTAGACCCCGGTCAACGGCACCCGACGGCGCTTGAGCTGCACGTTGGCCGTTGGCGTACCCAATTGGCGCGCCAGCTTCTGTCCGTGCAACACCCGTCCGGCAATCCGGAACGGACGGCCGAGCAGACGCTCGGCCAGGGCAAAGTCGGCTGCCGCCAGGGCGTTACGCACCTGGGTGCTGCTGACCCGCAAGCCATCGAGTTCGACGGTCTGCGCCGCCTCGACGGTAAAGCCGCGGACGTTACCCGCCTGCAGCAGAAAATCGAAATCGCCGGCCCGGTCGCAGCCGAAACGGAAGTCGTCACCGACCTCCAGATGCTGCACACCCAGCCCGTCCACCAGGATCGTATCGACGAACTCGGCGGCACTGAGTTTGCTCAGGCGCTGGTTGAACGCCAGGCACAGCACCCGGTCCACGCCCTCGGCGGCCAGCAGTTGCAGCTTGTCGCGCAAGCGCGCCAGGCGGGCCGGCGCGGTCTCCGGAGCGAAGAACTCCCGGGGCTGCGGCTCGAAAATCACCACGCAGCTGGGCACGCCCAACTCCAGCGCACGCTCGCGCAGTCGGGCCAGGATGGCCTGGTGACCACGATGAACACCGTCAAAGTTGCCAATAGTGGCGACACAGCCCCGATGCCGGGGACGCAGGTTGTGGAGGCCTCGAACCAGCTGCATAACGCGCTTCTTGCTCATAAAGTGGTCGATTATAACCATACCGGGCCCGGCTTAATACCTGTCACGCGTCGACACATGCCCCCGCAGGAGCCCGGCTTGCCGGCGAACAGGGCCCCGGGAGCGCTAAAAGCTTCGCGGGCAAGCCCGGTTCCCACAGAAACGCGGCGCTCCCTCACATCAACGACTTGCGATTGAAATGGCGCAGGCGCAAGCCCAGCAGCAACAGCATTCCAAAGTAGGCCAGCACCCCGGCAACCACCAGTGCCCCCAGGCGCAGGAAGCGTTCGAGCATGTGCCCCTGGTCCCAGGCAGGCATCCAGTGCATCAAGCCCAGCAATACCGCCGACATCATGCCGACAGCGACCAGCAGCTTCAGCAGATACAGACTCCAGCCCGGCTGCGGGATGAACAGCTTCTGCTTGCGCAACTGCCAGAACAACAGGCCGGCATTGATGCAGGCGCCGCCGCTGATGGCCAAGGCCAGCCCGGCATGGGCCAGCGGCCCGATAAAGACCAGGTTGAGCAACTGGGTGACCACCAGGGTGAAAATCGCGATTTTCACCGGCGTGCGAATGTTCTGCTGCGCGTAAAAGCCCGGCGCCAGCACCTTGATCATGATGATCCCGAGCAGGCCGACCGAGTAGGCGATCAGCGCCCGCTGGGTCATGGAGGCATCGAAGGCACTGAACTGGCCGTACTGGAACAGTGAAACGGTCAGGGGCTCGGAGAGAATCGCCAATGCCAGGGAGCACGGCAGCACCAGCAGGAAACACAGGCGCAGCCCCCAGTCGAGGATGCGCGAGTACTCGTGGCGATCCTTGCTGGCATAGGTCTTGGACAGGATCGGCAGCAGGATGGTGCCCAGGGCCACGCCCAGCACGCCGGAGGGCAGCTCCATCAGGCGGTCGGCGTAATACATCCAGGACACCGAGCCGGCCACCAGGAACGAGGCGAAAATGGTGTTGATGATCAACGAGATCTGGCTCACCGAGACCCCGAGAATCGCCGGCAGCATCTGCTTCATGACCCGCCAGACACCGCTGTCGCGCAGGTTCAGGCGTGGCAGCACGAGCATGCCGATCTTCTTCAGGTGCGGCAGTTGGTAGAGCAGTTGCGCCAGGCCGCCCGCCAGGACCGCCCAACCCAGCGCCATCACCGGCGGGTCGAAATACGGCGTCAGGAACAGGGCAAAGATGATCATGCTGACATTCAGCAGGGTCGGCACGAAGGCCGGGACCGAGAAGCGGTTCCAGGTATTGAGGATCGCGCCGGCCAGGGACGACAGCGAGATCAGCAATATATAAGGAAAAGTCACCCGCAACAGATCGGCGGTCAGCTTGAACTTCTCCGGCGTATCGGTGAAGCCGGGCGCGGTGACCCAGATCACCCAGGGCGCGGCCACCATTCCGAGCACCGTGACGAGGGCCAGGACCAGGGTCAGCATGCCGCTCACATAGGCAATGAAGGTGCGGGTCGCCTCCTCGCCCTGCTGGCTCTTGTACTCTGCCAGGATCGGCACGAACGCCTGGGAAAAGGCCCCTTCGGCAAAGATCCGGCGCAGCAGGTTGGGCAACTTGAAGGCAATGAAGAAGGCATCGGTGGCCATTCCGGCGCCGAAGGCGCGCGCGATGATGGTGTCGCGAACAAACCCCAGGACCCGGGAAATCATCGTGATAGAGCTGACGGCGGCCAACGACTTGAGCAGATTCATTGAAGGATTGTGTGCCTTTGGGTAAAGAACAGGCGAATAAAACGCCCAGCTATGCGATACTCCGCGCCGCAACAGCACAGAGCCAAAGCTCGCGAGTTTACAGGTCGTACGCCGGAAAGAAATATCCCGGTGTCCCACATATACCACTCAGCGGAACGCATCGCCTGCCCTTGACAAGACTTCAACTCATCGGCATGATTCGCGGCCTATTTTGTTTGCTATTTCCTAAAAAGTCTTTCGAGGAGCTCGACGGTGGCCAACTCACCTTCCGCCAAAAAACGTGCAAAACAGGCTGAGAAGCGTCGCAGCCACAACGCCAGCCTGCGTTCCATGGTTCGTACCTACATCAAGAACGTAGTGAAAGCCATCGACGCAAAAGACGCTGCTAAAGCGCAAGCTGCCTATGTTCTGGCTGTTCCTGTTATCGACCGTATGGCCGATAAAGGCATCATCCACAAGAACAAGGCTGCTCGCCATAAAGGTCGTCTGAATGGCCACATCAAGGCTCTGAACCTTGCTGCTGCAGCCTAAGCGACACGCTTGTTAAAAAACCGACCCCAGGGTCGGTTTTTTATTGCCTGTGACTTGTGACGCGGAGCGTCACGGGCGGCATTCCCACGCGGAGCGTGGGAACGATCTATCAACTCCACAAGAGCAAGGCCTGCCTCCTACAGGTTCGCGACAACCAATAGCAGCGGGCAACCCTTGATTCTCACTGATTCGGCCAAGGCAGAATCGGAATAGCCGTCACCGCATTCTGCGGGCTGCCCTCGATCAACCGATCGCTATAGACCAGGTACACCAGCGTATTGCGCTTCTTGTCGAGGAAACGCACCACCTGCATGGTCTTGAAGACCAGCGACGTGCGCTCCTTGAACACCTCGTCACCATCCTTCAGCTCACCACTGAAGCGAATCGGCCCGACCTGGCGACAGGCGATCGACGCCTCGGCACGATCCTCCGCCAGACCCAGGCCACCTTTCAGGCCGCCGGTCTTGGCACGTGACAGATAGCAGGTCACGCCCTCGACCTTCGGATCATCGAACGCCTCGACCACGATCCGGTCATTCGGCCCGACGAACTTGAACACCGTGGACACCTGGCCGATTTCCTCGGCCGATGCCAACAACGGCATCGCCAGGAACAACCCCAACAATCCTTTTGCCAACCCCATGCCCTTCTCCCTCGAACCCATCACACCAGAATAAGGTTATCGCGATGAACCAGTTCCGGCTCCGCCATGTAACCCAGCAAGCCGACAATCGCATCCGACGACTGACCAATGATCTTCTGCGCCTCAAGAGCGCTGTAGTTGGCGAGCCCGCGGGCAATCTCACGACCATCCGCAGCCACGCACACGACCATTTCGCCACGACGGAAGCTACCCTGCACCAGCTTCACCCCCACCGGTAGCAGGCTCTTGTGATCACGCGCCAGGGCGTTGACCGCACCGTCATCCAGCACCAGCGTGCCACGGGTCTGCAGATGCCCGGCCAGCCACTGCTTGCGCGCCGCGAGCATGCCGCGCTCGGGCGACAGCAAGGTACCGATGCGCTCGCCCGCCTTGAGGCGATCCAGGACCCGCTCCAGACGACCGCCGACGATAATGGTATGCGCGCCGGAGCGTGCCGCCAGTCGCGCCGCGCGCAGCTTGGTCTGCATGCCACCACGCCCGAGGGCGCCGCCGGTACCGCCCGCCACCGCGTCCAGCGCCGGATCATCGGCACGCGCCTCATGGATCAGCTGGGCATCGGGATTGTTGCGCGGGTCGGCATCGAACATGCCGTCGCGATCCGTCAGGATCACCAGCAGGTCCGCTTCCACCAGGTTGGCGACCAGCGCCGCCAGGGTGTCGTTGTCGCCGAAACGGATTTCATCGGTAACCACGGTGTCGTTCTCGTTGATCACCGGGATCACCTTGAGCTCCACCAGGGCCCGCAGGGTGCTGCGCGCATTGAGGTAACGCTTGCGGTCGGACAAGTCATCATGGGTCAGCAGGATCTGCGCGGTATGACGACCATGCTCGGCAAAGCTCGACTCCCAGGCCTGCACCAGGCCCATCTGGCCAATGGCCGCCGCCGCCTGCAACTCGTGCATGGCACTCGGTCGCACCGTCCAGCCCAGCCGGCTCATGCCCGCCGCCACGGCACCCGAAGACACCAGCACCAGCTCCACGCCAGCCTCGTGCAAGGCCACCATCTGCTCAACCCAGACACCCATTGCCGCGCGATCCAGACCCTTGCCGTCCGCCGTCAGCAGTGCGCTGCCGATCTTCACGACCCAACGCTGCGCACCTGTCACCTTGCTCCGCATGATCTTCCAACCTTAGCCAGCGAATGGCACGACCGAGCACCATCCACGCGATTATGTGATTTACGTTTTACAGAGACTAAAACGCCGCTTCAGTGAGCGGCGTAGTAGTTTAACCAATGAATCAGTCGCGGACGTAAATGATTTCCGGACCATCTTCGTCATCGACATCTTCTTCATCCCAGTCATCGTCACCGATGTCATGGACGCTCTTGACGCCGCTGCGGCGCAGGGCCCGCTGGTCATCCAGTGCCTGCAACTGAGCACGCGCCTCATCCTCGATACGCTGGTCGAGATCACGCAGCTCATCGGCGTAGGCCGGATCGTTGGCCAGGCGATCGAGACGATCTTCCAGGTAGCGCATGATGTCGCGAGTCAGACGCTCGGTCCCTTCCTTCGCAATCGCCGAGATCACATAGACCGGACCGGTCCACTGCAGACGGTCGACAACTTCCTTGACCCGCTCCTCATGCTCTTCCTCGAGGATCTGGTCGCACTTGTTCAGCACCAGCCAGCGATCACGCTCCGCCAGGGACGGGCTGAAGCGGGCCAGTTCGTTGACGATCACTTCAGCGGCATCCGGCGCACTGCTGTCATCCAGCGGCGCCATGTCGACGAGGTGCAGCAACAGACGGGTACGCGCCAGATGTTTGAGGAAGCGAATCCCCAGGCCGGCACCTTCCGAGGCACCTTCGATCAGGCCCGGGATATCCGCGACAACGAAGCTTTTCCAGCGGTCGACACTGACCACGCCCAGGTTCGGCACCAGCGTGGTGAACGGGTAGTCCGCCACTTTCGGCTTGGCGGCCGAGACCGAGCGGATAAAGGTACTCTTGCCAGCATTCGGCAAGCCCAGCAGACCGACGTCAGCCAGCACCTTCATTTCCAGCTTGAGGTCGCGCTGCTCGCCCGGCTTGCCCGGTGTGGTCTGACGCGGCGCCCGGTTGGTACTGGATTTGAAGCGGGTGTTGCCCAGACCGTGCCAGCCGCCATGGGCCACCAGCAGGCGCTGGCCGGCCTTGACCAGGTCGCCGATGACTTCCTGGGTGGCGGAATCGATCACCGTGGTGCCGACCGGCACACGCAGCTCCAGATCCTCGCCCTTCTTGCCGGTGCAGTCGGTGCTGCCACCATTGGAACCACGCTCGGCATCGAAGTGCCGGGTGTAGCGGTAATCCACCAGGGTGTTGAGGTTTTCGTCGGCGACCATGTAGATCGAACCGCCATCACCCCCATCACCCCCGTTGGGACCACCGTTTTCGATGAATTTTTCCCGACGGAAGCTCATGCAACCGTTGCCGCCGTCACCAGCCTTTACGCGAATCGATACTTCATCAACGAACTTCATAACACACGCCTCTCGCCACCGGGACGAGCCGAATAACCACAAACATCAAGTATAAGACCCTTGCAAAGATGAGCGCGGCGACCTCAATCAACGACCGAAAAATCCAGCGCCGGCAGCCCATACAAACAGCTTTGCAAGAGACTCACCCCACAAACGAAAAAGCCCCGTCGCAAGACGGGGCTTCTCCAGCATTCTCGCGATTAAGCCGCGACGATGCTCACGTAACGGCGGTTGAAAGCGCCTTTTACTTCAAACTTGATCACGCCTTCGACTTTAGCGAAGAGAGTGTGATCCTTGCCCATGCCAACGCCGTAACCGGCGTGGAACTGGGTACCGCGCTGACGCACGATGATGTTGCCCGCTTTGATAGCCTGGCCGCCATACATCTTCACGCCAAGGCGTTTGGCTTCTGAGTCGCGACCGTTACGGGTACTACCACCAGCTTTTTTGTGTGCCATGAGTTCAATTCTCCAAAAAGGGGATTAGGCTGAAATTAAGCCTGAATACCGGTGATTTTGATCTCGGTGTACCACTGACGGTGGCCCATACGCTTCATGTGGTGCTTACGACGACGGAACTTGATGATGCGGACTTTATCGTGACGACCTTGGGAGATCACTTCAGCCACAACGGTAGCGCCAGCAACAACTGGAGCGCCGATGTTCACGTCATCGCCATTGGCGACCAACAGAACGCGATCAAAGGTAACGGATTCGCCAGTGGCGATTTCCAGTTTTTCGATCTTCAGGTATTCACCTGGAGCGACTTTGTACTGCTTGCCGCCGGTAACGATTACTGCGTAAGACATGGTATTTCTCCGATAATCCTGCTCACCCAGCGCTTTATAGGTAAAGGTATTGGCTGGCATGGCTGCATGGGGCTGGAACGGCCCAAGTGCAATTGCGTAAGGCAGGTGCTGCCCAGGAAGTTCAGGGTGCGCGATTGTACGCAAGCCGCCTGATCCTTGCAAGTGGCCCGGTATCCTGCCTTGACAGGCCGGAACCCCCGCCCTAGCATGCCGCGCAACCCTTCTGGAGCGACTCTCGCTGATGCAACCCCAAGCATTCTACCGCGCGGTGGCGGACGATTTTAGCGCCGTCGACGGCATCATCAAGAAGCAGCTGACTTCCCGGGTGCCGCTCGTCTCGAAAATCGGCGACTACATCACCTCGGCCGGGGGCAAGCGCCTGCGTCCTTTATTGGTGTTGCTGTGCGGCAAGGCCCTGGGGCGCGAAGGCGATGACCTGCGCCTGCTGGCGGCGACCATCGAGTTCCTGCACACCGCGACCCTGCTGCACGACGACGTGGTCGACATGTCCGGCATGCGCCGTGGCCGCTCCACCGCCAACGCCATGTGGGGCAACGCTCCCAGCGTGCTGGTCGGCGACTTCCTGTACTCGCGCTCCTTCGAGATGATGGTCGAACTGGGTTCGATGCCGGTCATGAAGATCCTCTCCCAGGCCACGCGCATCATCGCTGAGGGCGAAGTGCTGCAGTTGTCCAAGGTGCGCGACGCCAGCACCACCGAGGAAACCTACATGGAAGTCATCCGCGGCAAGACCGCGATGCTCTTCGAAGCCTCCACCCACAGCGCCGCCGCCCTGTGCCAGGCGACGCCGGAACAGGCCGAAGCCCTGCGTACCTTCGGTGACCACCTCGGCGTGGCCTTCCAACTGGTCGACGACCTGCTGGACTACAAGGGCGATGCCGAGACCCTGGGCAAGAACGTCGGTGACGATCTGGCCGAAGGCAAGCCAACCCTGCCGCTGATCTACACCATGCGTGAAGGAACGCCGGAGCAGGCGGCCCTGGTACGCCAGGCAATCCAGAAGGGCGGGATCGAGGACCTGGAAAGCATCCGCGCCGCCGTCGAAGCCTCGGGCTCGCTGGAATACACCGCGCAACTGGCCCGTGACTACGTCGCCCGGGCGATCGCCTGCCTGGAGGCCCTGCCGGCCAGCGAGTATCGCGATGCACTGGTGGAACTGAGCGAGTTCGCGGTCGCCCGCACTCACTGAGGCCAATAGCGGCCTACCGTAGGAGCCGGCTTGCCGGCGATGAGGTCCTTGAACGATGCGCAGCTCTTGCGCACGTCATCGCCGGCAAGCCGGGCTCCTGCAAAGTCCTGCGTCAACCCGCCCTGCGTTGCCGCGCCCCCCTCTTCGCTAAAAACCCTATATAATGTGCGCTTTTAGCCTTCCCGAACCCGAGGAGCCTTAGTGAGCACGTTGCCACCCTGCCCGAAATGCAATTCCGAATTCACCTACGAAGACGGTACCCAACTGGTCTGCCCGGAATGCGCCCATGAGTGGTCCGCCACCGGCGAAGCCGAGACCGCGTCCGACGACAGCGTGAAAAAGGATTCCGTGGGCAACGTCCTGCAGGACGGCGACACCATCACCGTGATCAAGGACCTGAAGGTCAAGGGCACCTCCCTGGTGGTCAAGGTCGGTACCAAGGTCAAGAACATCCGCCTGTGCGACGGCGATCATGATATCGACTGCAAGATCGATGGCATCGGCCCGATGAAACTCAAGTCCGAGTTCGTCAGAAAGGTCTGAACAAACGCCAACTCGATCGTTCCCATGCTCTGCGTGGGAACGCATCCCGTGACGCTCCGCGGCGCCTGCAGAGCATCCAGCAAGGCATTCCCACGCTGGAGTATGGGAACGATCAATCCCCTCCTTGCGCTTGACGCCCGACAATTCCCCCACAGAAAAACCAGGAATCCGCCAATAGGCACTTGCTATTCTTTGAATAAGAATTATTCTCATTGAAACCCATCAAGGAGATGAGACCATGACTTATTTGATCGATGCCTGGCTGGACCGCCCACACCCTTACCTGCGCATCCTGCATCGGGAAACGGGTGAAGTCTGTGCGGTACTGGAAGAAGAAGCCCTGAATGAACTGCAGGACCAGGGTGACCTGGATGTCAGCGGCCTGAGCTCCAGTGAACCGCTGGTGCTCAAGGAACTGGTGCGCAACCTGTTTCTGTTCTGCTATGCCCGGGCCTTGCGCCCGACGGGGGACCTGAACAGCAAGCTGCAGGTATGACAACGGTGTCTGTGGGAGCGGGCTTGCCCGCGAAGAGGCAGGTACATCCGCCACATTGCTTGTGGCAGTAAGACCGCCTTCGCGGCGGTCCGACATCCCGGCAAACCTGCTCCCACACAAGGACCGCCCCCATGGAGAGGCGGGTGCGGCGAGTTACAGAACGTCGAGCAGCTCGACGTCGAACACCAGAACGCTGTGCGGCGGGATGCTGCCAACGCCTTGAGCGCCGTAGGCCAGTTCGCTCGGCACATACAGGCGCCATTTGCTGCCGGCATTCATCAGTTGCAGGGCTTCGGTCCAGCCGGCGATCACGCCACCTACCGGGAATTCGGCTGGCTGGCCACGCTCGTAGGAGCTGTCGAACACGGTGCCGTCGATCAGAGTGCCGTGGTAGTGAGTACGCACGGTGTCCTCACGGGATGGCTTGGCGCCTTCACCTTGAGTCAGCACTTCGAACTGCAGGCCCGATGCCAGGGTGGTGATGCCGTCACGCTTGGCGTTTTCAGCCAGGAATGCCAGGCCGGCACCTGCCGCGGCTTCAGCCTTGGCGGCCGCTTCGGCCTGCATGATTTCGCGGATGACCTTGAAGCTGGCGGACAGTTCGTCCTGGCCCACACGGCTTGGCTTGCCGCCAAACGCGTCGGTCAGACCGGCTAGGATCGCGTCCAGGCTCACGCCCGGTGGCGGGTTGTCACGCAGTTGGTCGCCCAGCTGACGGCCGATGCCGTAGCTGACGCGGGTTTCGTCGGTGGACAGATTTACTTCGGACATAACACTGCTCCGCTATGGGTCTGCTCTGGAAAACACCCTGGAATACGGCATTTCCCCTCGCGCCCGGAACCAAAAAGGGCGAGCAGACTAGCACAGAAGCGTCCGCTGTCAGCAGCCTCACCAGCCAGAATGGAAGGCGATGGGCACCTTCAGGCTGTCCTCGGCACTGGCCGGCATCCCGCACATTTCGTCGTGCACCGAGGTATGGATCAGGTGGAACGGCAGCTTCGGCATTCGTTCCAGCACCTCCCTGGCATGCTCCACCGAACGCAGGTGCAGGGTCTGCCCATGATCGTCGTTGAGCGGGTAGGCCGCGCCGTGCATCCGTGCTTCCAGCAGATAGATGCCACCTTCGAGGGAGATCAGGTTCAACTCGTCGATCCGCCCGGCGAGGGCGAAACTGTTCAGCTCTTGCAGGTTCATGGGCGCACCTCGACTTTTCGGACTGGGCTATAGACAGGCATATGCCTGACCCGACAAAAGCACAAGGCGAAAACCACGCCGCCCGTCCGTTTCACAACGGACGGGCGGCGCGAACACGGCCACGGAGCGTGACGATCAGTGCTTGGTCAGCTTGTCCAGGTAACCCATGGCGAAGGCCGAGATCACAAAGGTCATGTGGATGATCACATACCACTGCAAGTGCACCGGATCGACGTTCTTGGCGTCCATGAACACCCGCAGCAGGTGAATCGAAGAGATCGCCACGATGGAAGCCGCCACCTTCATCTTCAACGAGGTGGAGTCCATCTTGCCCAGCCAGCTGAGCTTTTCCTTCTCTTCATCGATATCCAGCTGGGAAACGAAGTTCTCGTAGCCGGAAATCATCACCATCACCAGCAGCCCGCCCACCAGCGCCATGTCGATCAGCGACAGCAGCACCAGGATCAGGTCGGCCTCGGCCATGGCAAACACGTTGGGGATGACGTGAAACACTTCCTGGAAGAACTTCAGCGCCAATGCCAGCAACCCCAGGGACAGCCCGAAGTAGATCGGCGCCAGGAGCCAGCGCGAGGCATACATTGCATTTTCGATAAAACGTTCCATGAATCTCACATATCGCCTGAAATGGCGGCGAGTATACCAGCCGTGAAACCCGAGGGAAAAAGCTCCCGCCAGACGCCTCGTTCAACACAGGGACAGCTCTGCAAAAGCGATTTTCTGCTAGTGTCGGCATCAACGACATCGCGCATGCACTGTGGACAGGAAAACTGAACAATGGATTTGCGACGCCCCCTGGGTTGCCTCGGACTCTCGGTAGCTCTGCTGATGAGCGGCTGCTCCCCCAATGACAAGCAACAACAGACCAGCCTCGAGGAAAGAACCGCAGAATTCGAAAAGACCCTCGACACGATCCAGGATCCCAAGCTCAAGGACGCCGTCGCGGACCTCGGCGGCTCATTGCTGCTGCTCGAACGCGCCCGCCTGCGCCTGCGGGACAAGCCGATCGAGACCGAGTACAGCGACAATGCCCTGGCGCTGCTCAAGCACTACCCGACCCCGCAGGCCCTGGCCGACACCTACATCAACGGGCTGTTCGTGCTGCGCAAGGCCTCCAGCTCCGATTACCTGACCGACCTGCAGCCGATTTTCCCGTTCAGCTTCAACTATCCGACCGAGTTTCCCTTCCCCCATGCCCTGGAATGGCAGTCGGTGACCCTGAGCAACAAGCAGGTCGTACCCTTCCAGCCCGAATGGTCGGAGACCGATCCCGGCATCCAGTTGAGCCCGTCCAGCGCCAACATGACCAATCCCGACGACCTGACGGTGACCTACCCGTACGTCGACGGGGTGGAAGTCGAGAACCGCAACCAGCCCCAACCCCTGACCCTGCACGGCAAGGTCGAGGTGATCGCCCCGCGCAAGGTCTTTACCTTCGACCTGACCCGCAAGGACATCGGCAAGCGGCAGACCAGCGAAAACATCAGTCTGACCCTGGTCTCGCTCGACAAGAACAATGCCGAGATAGAACTGAGCAACAGCGCGCCCCAGGCGGCGCAGGTCGGCGATACGGCGCTGAACCCGCTGATCGCCCAGGCCAGGGACAGCACCGGCCAGTTCCTCTCGCGCTCGGGGTCGATCAACGAAAACGCCGCGCAGATCGCCTTCTACCAGCAGCAACTGGATGAGATGCTCAAGCAGAAGAGCTGGAGCGACGCGTTCGAGAAGAAACTCGACGATGAGCAGAAAGCCTTCGAGGCCAGGCAGAGCAGCCATTACACCCGCGTGTACTTCAACGGCATGATCGACAAGCTGGAAATCAGCGTGCTGGATTTCTCCGATGCCACCGTCAACCGCAAGGAACTGGACCTCCCGATACGCCAGTTCGATGACACCACCAGCAAGGACATCCAGCCGCTGCCGATGCCGGTGGTGGTCTACGACGACCAGGCGCCCCACTACCTCAAGGACGCCGACCTCGACGCCGAGCAGTTGAAAAAGAGTGTCAGCATCAGCCAGTCCGTGGACGACGCCAGCGCCGCGCGCATCGAGTTCGACCATCCGAAGACGTTCAACGACGAACTGCTCGGCTCATCCTTCAACCCTGGCGACAGCCCGGTGACGTTCTTTGCCGAAGACGAACAGGGAAAACGCGGCGAACCGCTGGAGCTGCCCAAGGAAGCGTTCGAGGTCAACCCGCTGGAAGGCACCATCACCTACGACCTCAACCTGTTCCCGGAAACGCCGGCCTATGCCATCGGCTCGATACCGCTGTTTCTCGCCGATATCCAGAAAAACACCCTGGACGCCCGGCAGTTGCCCAAGGGCCTGGAACTCAAGGGCAATGCCCTGGTGGTCGACCAGAAACTGTTCCCGGCCGAGTCCTGGCGCTTCTACGCCAAGGACGACAGCGGCAACTACCTGAAGGAAATCCTCGCCACCAGCCACAACGAGAAAGCCGACTCACCGCCGCTCTATGACGTGCACTATTTCTACGGGCAACCGACGCAACTGGAAAGCTACCAGCGCACCGACCTGCAGACCGTCGAGTACGGCTTCGAGGTCAAGCTCGACAAGGTCCAGAGCAACGAGCCCGCCGAGTAATCCTCAGTGCAGCTCGTAGCCACCCGGATGTCGACCGCGCTCGCCGTTGATCTGCCGTAGCTGGGCCTGCAGGTGCAGGCGCCAGATCTGCGGTTCCTCGGCCAGTTCGTAGCCGTGCAGGGTCAGGCTTTCGACAATCGAGTCGAGGATCGATTCGGCGACGAAGGGGCCGTGGAAAGGGCCCTGGGATTTGATTGCGGAGGGTTGCTCACCGGCCATTCCGGCGGCGAACAAGAGGGTCCACATCCCGTTATCCCCGGCGAGCGGGCGAATGACGCATTCGATACGGGTGACCAGGCCCAGGCATTGGCGGGTAAGACAAAGGCTGCGCGACATGGCGGCGACCCTCGGTAGGTCCTGTCTTCAGCCTCCGACGTGAAGGCTGCATCGTTCCAGTGACTACAGTGGATGTCCTTGCCCAGAGAATAGAATAAATCCACCGGGCGCAAGGACCTGGAGGACCAACGGGCGCCAGGGGAACGGGCGCCAAAGCCTTGACCCCCGCCCTTGCGGAACTTGTGGGAGCTGGCTTGCCAGCGAAGAGGCCCTTGAGAGCACCAGAAGCTTCGCGGGCAAGCCCGCTCCCACAACAAGCCCACTCCCACAGTCCATGCGGTCGCCGCGATACCTGTGCCGGGGCGTCGATCCAATGTGGGAGCTGGCTTGCCAGCGAAGCAGCCCTTGAGAACGCCAGAAGCTTCGCGGGCAAGCCCGCTCCCACAACAAGCCCACTCCCACAGTCCATGCGGTTGCCGCGATACCTGCGCCGAGGCGTAGACCCAATGTGGGAGCTGGCTTGCCAGCGAAGAGGCCCTTGAGAACGCCAAGAGCTTCGCGGGCAAGCCCGCTCCTACAACAAGCCCACTCCCACAGTCCATGCGCGCCGTCAGGAGGGCTTGACCTCCGCCAGCGCCTGCTCGGCGGCCTCTCTCTCGGCCTCCTTGAGGTCATCCTCGCTGATCATTTCGGCGATCACCCGCAGGCGCTCCACCACCCGTGCATTGACGCTGCCTTCCGGGAACTGGCCGTCGGCATCCGGCTCGCCGGCGGGTTCGCCCACCAGCAGGCTGAGGGCCTCGTCGGCCTGACGCACCGCATACACATGGAACTGCCCGGCCCGGACGGCCTGCAGGACTTTCTCGTCGAGCATCAGCGTGGCGACGTTGGCCTGCGGGATGATCGCACCCTGTTCGCCGGTCAGGCCACGGGCCTCGCAGAGCCGGAAGAAGCCCTCGATCTTCTCGTTGACCCCACCGACCGCCTGCACCTCGCCGAACTGGTTGATCGAACCGGTAATGGCGAAACATTGCTTGAGCGGGGTCTTCGACAAGGCCGAAATCAGCGTGCAGGCCTCACCCAGGGAAGCACTGTCGCCATCGACATAACCATAGGACTGCTCCAGGGCGATGCTCGCGGAGATCGCCAGGGGAAATTCCTGGGCATAACGGCTGCCCAGGTAGCCGGTGAGGATCATCACGCCCTTGGAGTGGATCGGCTGCCCGAGATTGACCTCGCGCTCGATATCGACGATACCGCTGCCGCCCGGATAGACCGTGGCGGAAATCCGCGCTGGCACGCCGAACGCCGAATCGCCGACCTCCAGCACCGTCAGGCCGTTGCACTTGCCCACCGCGGCGCCGGCGGTATCGATCAGGATGATCCCCGCCAGCATATCGTCGAGGATGCGCGCGGAGACCCGGCCGGTTCGCGTGGCCTTGGCCTTGAGCGCCCGTTCGATATGGCCGGCATCGGTGCGTTCGTCACCGGCCAGGTGACGGATGAAATCCGCCTCGCTGACCAGCTGGAACAGATCGCCGATCCGCGCCGACAGACGCCCCTGGTGCTCGGCCAGGCGCGCACTGTAGGTCGCCAGGCGCGCCACCGCATCGGCGGTCAGCGGCGCCATGCCCTCTTCCGAGGTGCGGGTCTTGAGCAACTGGGCGAACTGCTCCAGACTTTCGTCGACCATCGGGATGTCTTCGTCGAAGTCCACCAGCACCCGGAACATCTCCTGGAAGTCCGGATCCAGGTCCTGCAGGGTGTAGTACAACTGGCGCGCGCCGATGATGATGACCTTGACCTGCAGCGGGATCATCTGCGGCGTCAGGGTCACGGTCGCCAGGCGACCCAGTTCGCCCAGGGGCGACTCCATCTTCAGCTTGCGCGATTGCAAGGCGCGCTTGAGCGCGTCCCAGACGAAGGGCTCGCTGAGCATCTTCTCCGCTTCGAGGATCAGGAAACCACCGTTGGCGCGATGCAGCGCCCCCGGGCGCAATTGCCGGTAGGTGGTGTACAGCGCACCCTGGTCGGTGCTGTATTCGATCCGGCCGAACAGATTGTCGTAGGTCGGGTGCGGCTCGAACACCACCGGCGCCCCGCCACTGGCCGGATGCCCGACCACCAGGCTCGGCGCGTACTGTTCTTCCAGCAACTTGCGGGCAACCGCGTCGGTCTTGCTGTCGTCCACCAGTTGCTCGACCACGGTCTTGAGCAGGTAGACCTGCATCGCTTGCAGATAACCACAGACTGCCGCGTTCTCGGCGTACTTCTCCGACAGCGGGGCGAGCAGAGGCTGCAAGGCCAGGGTAATGGTCTCTTCGTTCAACTGGCGCAACTGGTTGCTCGACTCGCGCTTCCACTGCGGCAGGCTGGCGAGTTCCTCGTTGAGACGCTCTTCGAGATCGGCGATATCGGTATGGAAACGCTCGCGCTCGGCCTCCGGCAACTGGGCGAACTCCGCCTCGTCGAGGGCCTTGCCGTCGCTCATCGGGGTAAAGGCGATATTGGTGCTGTCGCGATACAGGGCGACTTCCTTTTCCAGCGCCAGGCGCTCGATCACATCCAGGGCGCGGTCATAACGCTGGTTGAACGCACGGTCGATGGCACTTTTCTTCTGCTGATAGGACGGATGTTCGAACACCGCCGGAAACGTCGCCAGCAGATTGTCGATCAGACCGTTGATATCGCTGATGAACGCGCCGGCCTCGCCCGCGGGCAACTCCAGCGCCCGAGGCTCGCGCGGCTCATCGAAATTATTGACGTAGACCCAGTCCGAGGGGGTCTGCAGGCGCTTGCCTTCCGCCTTCAGGTAGCGTTTGACGAAGGAAAAACGCCCGGTGCCGGGCTCTCCCATGACAAATACGTTGTAACCGGGGCGTGGCATCGCCACACCGAACTGCAATGCTTCGACCGCGCGTTCCTGGCCAAGCACACCGCGAAAGGGCTCCAGATCATTGGTGGTAGAGAAGCTGAACTGTTCAGCGGAGAAAGGGCGAGTCAGCGCTTCGGGCGCTAGACGCAGGCTGGCAGCAACAGAATCAGGCATCGGGCTTCCTTACATCAGGCGGGGCAGATGAAGGCATTCTGGCGCTGGCCGTACCCGGCTGGCAAGGCAAGTGGCAGGTGAATCCTCGCAGCGGGACAAAAGCCCCGGGAGCCGGACTACAAGAAGGTGTATATCTTATTCATAAAGGGAAAAAACCACGGAACCCTTGGATCGTGCCTAAACTCCAACATGCGCGGCTGGACTGATAACCGGCCCACCGGTGCTCTCACAGGCCGGACACCCTTGTCCATTGGTATGCACATAAAGAGAACAAAGCTATGAAACGGATTCTTCTCGGTACTCTCTTCACCGTTGTCTCCTTCCAGGCCTTGGCGCAGGCGCCAGGCGGCCCGGATTGCGGTTGGGGCAACATGCTGTTCAAAGGTCAACGTGGCACCCCCGCACACTTCCTGGCCTCCACCACCAACGGCACCTCCGGCAACGCCACCTTCGGGATGACGTCCGGCACCAACGGCTGCACCACCAAAGACGCACTGACCTACGGTGGCAAATCCTGGATTGCCATGAATGGCATGATGAACGAGCTGTCGGAAGACATGGCCAAGGGTCAGGGCGAAGCGCTGACCACCTACGCCGTGGTCCTGGGGGTCGCACCGGAAGACCGCGCCCATTTCGCCGCCGTGACCCACGAGCACTTCCAGCAGATCTTCAGCAAGGCTGACGTGACCGCAGACGACGTGCATACCAACACCCTGGCCGTACTCAAGAGCGATCCACGCCTGGCCAAGTACGCGACCCAGGCTTGACCGAGCCCCGCCCGCTCCTTCCGGAGCGGGCAACCCCTGCCCGACCCTCTTTCGCCGGACAACAGTTGCCCATCATGCTCAAACGCCTTGCCTACCTGGCGCTCTGTGTCTGCGCCCCGCTCCAAGCCGCTTCGCACATCGATGATCAACGTTTGCAACAACTGGCCAACGATCCCTTCTGGATCTCCCTGGGCCATTACGAAAGCGCCAAGCTGGGCGGCTGGCGCAGCTATGTGAGCGACAAGAAATTCTTCCTCGCCGCCGACGGCGCCCATCACCCGGATGCGGAACTGAAAGCCACCGTCGCCGCGCTGTATGCCCCGGCCAGCGCCGGCAACCAGCATGCCCAGTGCGTCTACCCGGCCCGCAGCCGCTGGCTCAAGGCGCAACTGCAACTGACCGATCTGCCGGCCCCGGACTGCTCCGACTTCAACCAGTGGTTCAAGGACGTCTCGCCCCACAGCACGGTGATGATCTTTCCGGCGGCCTACCTGAACAGCCCCTCGTCGATGTTCGGCCACACCCTGCTGCGTATCGACCAGGAAGATGTCCAGCGCGACCAGACCGCGCTGCTCAGCTACGCGATCAACTTCGGGGCCTATATCGAAGGCTCGGACAACAGCATTCTGTATGCCTGGAAAGGCCTGATGGGCGGCTACCCCGGCTTGTTCGCCCTGGTGCCCTACCAGGAAAAACTCTCCGAATACCGCAGCCTGGAAAACCGCGACCTGTGGGAATACCGGCTGAACCTCACGCCTGAAGAAACCCAACGCATGGTCGAGCACGTCTGGGAACTCAAGCAGATCCAGTTCGACTACTTCTTCTTCGACGAAAACTGCTCCTATCGCCTGCTGGAACTGCTGCAGGTTGCCCGCCCGAGCCTGCGCCTGACCGGGCAGTTCCCGCTGACCGCCATCCCCACCGACACGGTGAAGGCGGTCAAGGAGGCAGGCCTGGTGGAAAGGATCGACTATCGCCCGTCCCGCGAACGCGAACTGCTGGAACGGGCCAAGCCCCTGACGGACGATGAGCAGGCCTGGGTCCTGAAAGTCAGCGCCGACCAGAAAGTCCTCCAGGACCCGCTGTTCAAGGCCCAGCCCAGGGCCCGCCAGGCGCTGATCGTCGATGCCGCCTATCGCCTCGAACGTTATCGGGCCAACGGCCTGGAGCGCGACCCGGTGCGCTCGCAACGCAGCTTCGAACTGCTCCGGGCGATCAACCAGAACCCCGCGCCGGAGTTGCAGATCACGCCGCCCGGACTGCCGGAAAACGGCCATGAGTCGCGCACCTGGCAGGCCGGGATCGGCACCCGCGGCGACAAGGCCTTCGGCGAGTACGGCCTGCGCATGGCCTATCACGACCTGAACGACAACGCCGAGGGCTTCCCTCTCGGCGCCCAGATCGAAATCCTGCAGATGAAACTGCGCCAGTACGAAGGCAACCACTGGCAATTGCAGCAACTGGACCTGGCCACCATTCGCTCGCTGACACCGCGCAACGCGCTGCTGCAACCCTGGTCCTGGCAAGTGACCGGCGGCCTGGAGCGGGTGCCGGGCAAGCACGATGACCAGACCCTGGTCAGCCACGTCAATGGCGGGGCCGGCGGTACCTGGCAATTGAACGATGAGCTGCTCGGATTCGCCCTCGGCACCGTGCGCGTGGAACACAATGCCGATTTCGCCGCGTTCGTCTCACCGGCCGCCGGGTTCGATACCGGGCTGCTGTGGAAAAACCCGCTGGGCAATCTCAGCGTGGAAGCCAAGGGCGACTACTTCACCAATGGCGAAGTACGCCGCAGCCTGAGCCTCAACCAGCAATGGGAGCTGTCGCGCAACCTGGGCCTGCGCCTGAGCGCCCAGCGCGAGTTCAGCAAACTGGCCTCGGCGGAAAACGAGGTCATGCTGGAACTGAAGTGGTATCACTATTGAGCGGCGCCTGCTCGGACGCCATCGCCAGCAAGCCGGCTCCTACAAGGAGCCCGGTATGTCGATAGACTTGTGCCGAAACATAGACTTGTAGGAGCCGGCTTGCTGGCGATGACGGCGGTGAATTTGACATCGCCATTCCTGGCCAACGCCTACAGGAGCCATGCCCAGACGGTATTTTGTATTCGACGCAGACCACAGACAGGGCTATTCACACTGAAAGTTCAACTGTACGGACTGCACCGCCGTCCGGCCGAACTTGCGCTCCAGAAACTCGCCCCGTAAACGCCGGCAATGCTGGTAATCGCGCCGGGCCATATTGTCGATGGTGATATTGCCCACATCACCCGATGTAGTCCGTCCGCCAAAGCGGAGAACCACCGGCGGGGCTTCGGGCTGCAAATGAAACCGGCGGGGAGACTTCTCGTCAGGTGCTGGCGATGCCACTGCCTGAGTGGGAATAGGCAACAGGCCATACCGCTCCACCAGAAAGCTCGCCGGCAAGGGATCACCCACGGCAACACAGGCGGACAGGGTCAGGCCGACACCCACGCCATGGGGTTTGAAGCAACTCATACACGACTCTCTTTCTTTCGACTGCGATTGTCCCCACGCCCTGGCGCGGGACTGAAACACCTGGCACAGAGCGCCCGGTACTGCTTTAACCTGAACAGAAAGATAACGACCCGGGTCGGAAAAGTTTACTGCCCAGACGCACAAACCGCTCATTGCCCGACGTCACAGGAGCGCGAACAGGCCCAACAGGTTCATCACAACCTCTTGACGCTGCGCTCACGCGCGACCTTCTACACTCAACTCCATAGGGGTCGATCTGTACGGGTATCACGATGTGGCGTTGGCTGTTGCTGGCAGCAATGATGGGATTGGCGGGCTGTGAATCGACCCACGATCACCTGCTCGCCCAGGGTTATCCACCGGCGTTCGCCGATGGCTTCGACGACGGCTGCGGCAGTGGCCGGCAAGCCGCCGGTGCGATCACCGGCGAATTCCGCAAGAACGTTTCCCGCTATCTCCAGGAACGTGAATACGCCACGGGCTGGGATGACGGCTTCCGGCAATGCCAGGCCATGCTCGAGAATCAGGACCGCGACACCTACAAGAACCGCCACTGGGACGAGCGCGAACGCGCCTGGCAACAGGAGAAAGACCGTGACGCCGCACGGGCCTACCGTTCGCAATAGGTCGCTTTCGGACAATTCCCCGGCACCGAATCCTGCGAGCATGGTCCATATGCCATGCACGGGAGAATGCCATGAGTCGTGCCTTCGTCAACGAAGACAGCGCCGCCGCCCAGGCCAGCCAGCCGGTGGAGCGCCAGGTCAGCACGCAGCCCAACTACGTCACCGCGACGGGCCTGGCCCAGTTGCAGGAACGCGTTGCCGGGTTGCAGGCCGAATACAGCCGGCAGAGTGCCCTCGGTGAACAGGCCGACAAACAGCGCCAGGCCGATATCGAACGAGACCTGCGCTATTTCAACCAGCGCCTGTCCAGCGCCATGCTGGCCGCTCCGGCGACCTCCAGCGAAGTGGTGCAGATCGGCAGCCGCGTCACCTTCGCCAACGAACAGGACGAGGAACAACAGGTCCAGCTCGTCGGCGAAGACCAGGCCGACTACGCCAGCGGCCTGATCAACTGGGGCTCGCCGCTGGGACGGGCGCTGCTCGGCGCGCACCCCGGCGATGAAGTGCTGTGGAAACGACCGGCCGGGGACCAGTTGATCGAGATCCTGCGCATCGACCCGGCTTAAACCACACCCTGGGCGAGCATGGCCTCGGCGACCTTGACGAAGCCGGCGATGTTCGCGCCCTTGACGTAGTTGACCCGGCCGTTTTCCTCGCCGTAATGCACGCAGGCATGATGGATCGATTGCATGATGCCGTGCAGCTTGCTGTCGACCTCGCCGGCGGTCCACAACAGGCGCATGGCATTCTGTGACATCTCCAGGCCACTGACCGCCACGCCACCGGCATTCGAAGCCTTGCCCGGGGCGAACAGGATGCCCGCCTCGATAAAGATATCCACAGCCTCCAAGGTGGTCGGCATGTTCGCACCCTCGGCCACGCACAGGCAGCCATTGCGCAACAGGGTCCGGGCCGCCTCGGCGTCCAGTTCGTTCTGCGTCGCACAGGGCAGCGCGATATCGCAGCTCAGGGTCCACGGATGCTGGCCGGCGAGGAACTCCAGGCCAAAGCATTGCGCCAGCTCGCTGATCCGCCCGCGCTGGACGTTCTTCAACTCCAGCAGCGCCTGCCACTGTTCGTCGGTCAGGCCGGCCTCGCAATACAGCGTGCCTTCGGAGTCGGACAGCGAAATCACCTTGCCGCCCAGGTCCATGACCTTGCGCGCGGCGTACTGTGCAACGTTGCCGGAACCGGAGATCGCCACGCGCTTGCCCTCGACCCCATCGCCCTTGCGCTTGAGCATTTCCTCGGCGAAATACACACAGCCAAAGCCAGTGGCTTCCGGACGGATCAGGCTGCCGCCGTAGGTCATGCCCTTGCCGGTCAGTACCGAGGTGAACTGGTTGGCCAGGCGCTTGTACTGACCGAACAGGAAGCCGATCTCCCGGGCGCCGACTCCGATATCACCGGCCGGGACGTCTACGTCGGCACCGATATGCCGGTACAGCTCGCTCATGAACGCCTGGCAGAAACGCATGACCTCCGCGTCACTCTTGCCCTTGGGATCGAAGTCCGAGCCGCCCTTGCCGCCGCCCATCGGCAGCGAGGTCAGGGCGTTCTTGAAGGTCTGCTCGAAGGCGAGGAACTTCAACACACCGAGATTCACCGACGGGTGGAAACGCAGGCCGCCCTTGTAGGGGCCGATGGCGCTGTTCATCTGGATACGGAAACCACGATTGACCTGGACCTTGCCCTGGTCGTCGACCCACGACACGCGAAACACCACGGCCCGCTCCGGCTCGCACAGACGCTCAAGAATGCCCGAGGCCAGGTAGTGCGGATGACTCTCCAGAAACGGCCAGAGACTGCGCAGGACCTCCTCCACCGCCTGATGGAATTCCGGTTGGTCCGGATCGCGTTTTTTCAGGCGGGCGAGGAAGTGGTCAACGGATTCGATCATGGAAAAGTCTCGTCAATGAGTTGTCGTTATCAGGAGATTGACCCGGACTGTAGCAATTGAAAGAGCACTACGACAGTGCAAAATGTCGCAGTTATGAATTTAAATGGTGCAATTTATATAAATATTCCGAGTTCAGGGCGCAAAACGCACCATAAAAAGGCTATCAGCTACCCGGGTTGCACCTGGGAACGACAGGCAAAAAAAAACGGAGCCCGAAGGCTCCGTTTTCTCGACCACCGACCTGATCAGGCCAGTTTCTTGTGCCGTACGCGGTGCGGCTGGGCCGCTGCGTCACCGAGGCGTTTCTTGCGATCCGCTTCGTATTCGGTGTAGTTGCCTTCGAAGAACACCGCTTGCGAGTCGTCTTCGTAAGCCAGGATGTGCGTCGCCACACGGTCCAGGAACCACCGATCGTGGGAGATCACGATGGCCGCGCCCGGGAAGTCCAGCAGGGCTTCTTCCAGGGAACGCAGGGTTTCCACGTCGAGGTCGTTGGACGGTTCGTCGAGCAGCAGGACGTTGCCGCCCTCCTTCAGGGTCAGGGCCAGATGCAGGCGGCCACGCTCACCACCGGACAGGTCCTTGACGAACTTCTGCTGGTCGCCGCCCTTGAAGTTGAAGCGACCGACGTAGGTACGCGAAGGGATTTCGTAGTTGCCGATGCGGATCTGGTCGGAACCGTCGGAGATCTGCTGGAACACCGTCTTGCTGCCGTCGAGGTCGTCGCGGCTCTGGTCGACGCAGGCCAGTTGCACGGTCTCACCGATCTCGATGCTGCCCGAATCCGGGGTTTCCTTGCCCATCAGCATGCGGAACAGGGTCGACTTACCGGCACCGTTACCGCCGATCACGCCGACAATCGCGCCCTTGGGCATGCTGAACGACAGGTTGTCGATCAACACGCGGTCGCCATAGCCCTTGCTGACGTTCTTGAACTCGATGACCTTGTCGCCCAGGCGCGGACCGGCCGGGATGTAGATCTCGTTGGTCTCGCTGCGCTTCTGGAATTCCTGCGATTGCATTTCCTCGAAGCGCTGCAGGCGGGCCTTGGATTTCGACTGGCGGGCCTTGGCGCCTTTGCGCACCCACTCCAGTTCTTCCTTCATGGCCTTTTCATGGGCCGACTGCTGCTTGGATTCCTGGGCCAGACGATCGGACTTGGCTTCCAGCCAGCCCGAGTAGTTGCCTTCGTACGGAATACCCGCGCCGCGGTCGAGTTCGAGGATCCAGCCGGCAACGTTGTCGAGGAAGTAACGGTCGTGCGTGATCGCGACCACGGTGCCCGGGAAGTCGTGCAGGAAGTGCTCCAGCCAGGCGACGGAGTCGGCGTCCAGGTGGTTGGTCGGTTCGTCGAGCAGCAGCATGTCGGGAGCCGACAGCAGCAGGCGGCACAGGGCCACGCGGCGCTTTTCACCGCCGGACAGGTGTTCGACCTTCGCGTCCCAGGCCGGCAGGCGCAGCGCATCGGCGGCGACTTCCAGCTGGCGCTCCAGGTTGTGACCATCGCTGGCCTGCAGGATGGCTTCGAGCTTGGCCTGTTCGGCGGCCAGCTTGTCGAAGTCGGCGTCCGGGTCGGCGTAGGCAGCGTAGACCTCGTCCAGGCGCGCCTG
The DNA here is from genome assembly GCF_018326065.1 of Pseudomonas sp. Ost2. Lineage (NCBI taxonomy): Bacteria > Pseudomonadati > Pseudomonadota > Gammaproteobacteria > Pseudomonadales > Pseudomonadaceae > Pseudomonas > Pseudomonas sp. Ost2. Next base: position 6,393,077 of record NZ_AP021904.1, read on the forward strand.
GGCGTCCTTGATCACGCTGACCGCTTCCTCGACCACTTCACGCACGGTCTTGGTCGGATCCAGTTGCGGTTCCTGCGGCAGGTAGCCGACATTCAGCTCCGGCATCGGCCGCGCCTCACCGTCGAACTCGGTGTCGACGCCAGCCATGATTTTCAACAGGGTGGACTTGCCCGAACCGTTCAGGCCAAGAACGCCGATCTTGGCGCCCGGGAAAAACGACAGGGAGATGTTTTTCAGGATTTCCCGCTTCGGCGGAACAACTTTGCTCAGCCGATGCATGGTGAAGACGTATTGAGCCATGGAGAACCTAGCGTCAGTGACTGATGAATAAAGGCGCGAGCGTAGCTCGGACAAGGCGGGATAGTGCGGCATGCATCATGCTTGTCAAACGCAACGCCGATCCCGGCCTCAAAGAGGAGCGCAAAACTCCCGCGTAACCGGCAAAGCTACCTGAATGCGTGAAACAGGGCAAACCGCTCGGTCGAACGGGGCTGGCACTTTGCCACAAGTCAAGGCATGCTAGCCGCCCTTCGGGCGTCCGGCTTATAGTGCACGTCGCGCCAATCCAGCCCAACCGCAGGATCACAGTTTGACCAACGCCAACCCGCCATCGCCCGCGCGCGCATCCCGTCATGTGTCCGGCACACCCCTGCGCGGCACAATCAAAGGCGTACTGGCGATACTGGTGTTGTTCCTGCTCGCCCTGCTGTTCTGGCAACTGATCGATCAGTTCCAGCACACCCGCAAGATCCAGCGCCAATACAGCATCGACTACAGTGCCGAACTGGCCGATCACGTCAGCCTGAACATGAAGCTCAATGCGCAGATCGCGGCCAACCTGCTGCCGATCTTCGAGAAGCCCGAGAACCGCGAGCAGCAACAGCAATTGCTCGGCAAGCTGCGCCTGTCCCTGCCGGACATCCAGAGCATTGCCCTGCTCGACGCCAAGGGCAACATCATCAGCGACAGCGCCGTCGACAGCCACGATGCCGACTACCTCGCCGAACTGGTCCGGCGCAGCAGTCGCACCCAGACCTATTACTTCACCAATGACGACGACGGCTCGATGGTGCACCTGCTGCTGCGCCAGGCCAGCGGCGAGACCAACGGCTACTGGGCGTTGCGCCTGGCACCGACGCTGTTCCAGAGCCTCACCCGTCAGTCCGAGCAGAAATTCCAGCCGACCTGGGTCATCGAGAACCGCCTGAACCATCGCGTCATCAGCCGTGACAACGACATCACCCCACGGCCTTCGGTGCTGCAACCGGATGACGAAGCCAACAGCGTGCTGATCGTCCCGCTGTCCAACAGCGACTGGCAGCTGCGCGGCCTGTTCGACCAGCGCAAGGTCCTCGAGGAACTGCTCCCGGCGCTGATCGGCAAGTGCCTGCTGGGACTGGGGCTGTCGATGCTGCCGGTGCTGGCCCTGATCAATATGCGCCGGCGCCAGCGCCAGGTCCATGAAGGGCGCCGCCGCTACCAGGACATCTTCGAAGGCACCGGCGTGGCGCTGTGCGTCCTCGACCTGTCGGGGCTGCCGGCCTTTCTCGCCGACAACCACCTGACCGACAGCGAAAGCCTCAAGCGCTGGATCGCCCATGATCCCGAACACCGTCGCCTGCTGCTGGAAGAATTGCGCATCACCGAAGTCAACCTGGTCGCGCTGCGCCTGCTCAATGTCGACTCCTGCGAGACCGCCTGGAAGTGCCTGATAGACGGTTGCCCGACCCAGATCACCGGTATCGGCTACCCGCTGGTGGAAGCGCTGATCAACCACCAGAGCCAACTGGAACTGGAGATCAAGCTCACCGATGCCCACGGCCAGGACCAACACCTGTGGCTGGTGCTGCGCCTGCCGGAAGATCCCGGCGACTACCCGGCGGTCATCCTCAGCATCACCGATATCACCAGCCGCAAGCTGATCGAACTGTCGCTGCTGGAGCGCGAAGGGTTCTGGTCGGATGTCGTGCGCACCGTGCCGGATCACCTCTACGTCCAGGACGTGATCAGCCAGCGGATGATCTTCAGCAACCACCACCTGGGCCAGACGCTCGGCTACAACAAGAGCGAACTGCACCAGATGGGCGAGTACTTCTGGGAAATCCTGCTGCACCCAGAAGACGCCGAACACTACCACCGCCTGCGCCACCAGCAGCGCCACGCCGGCTACAGCCAGCTGTTGCAGTGCCAGTTGCGCTTCCGCCACCGCGACAACCAGTGGCGGCGCTTCGAGATCCGCGAACAGGCACTGGCCCGGGACAAATACGACCAGGTCACGCGGATCATCGGCGTCGCCAAGGACATCACCGACCAGATCGAAGCCAGCGAATCCCTGCGCGACAGCGAACAGCGCTACCGGATGCTCGCCGAAAGCATCAGCGATGTGATCTTCTCCACCGACAGCAAGCTGCACCTGAACTACGTCAGCCCGTCGGTGCATGCCGTGCTCGGTTATGAAGTCGACTGGGTATTCAAGAACGGCTGGCATTCGACCATCGCCAACCCGACGCAACTGACCGGCATCTACCAATTGATGGAGCGGGTCAGCAAAGCCCTGGACAAGCCCGAACAACTGGCCGAGCTGCGCAGCCAGGTACAGACCCAGCTGTTCCTGTTCGACTGCCTGCGGGCCGATGGCCGCAAGATCCCGATCGAACTGCGCCTGGTGCTGGTCTGGGACGAGCACGGCGCCTTCGAAGGGATTCTCGGTGTCGGTCGCGATATCAGCCAGCAGCGCCGCGCGGAAAAAGACCTGCGCATGGCCGCCACGGTATTCGAGCACTCGACCTCGGCGATCCTGATTACCGATCCGGCCGGCTATATCGTCCAGGCCAACGAGGCTTTCAGCCGCGTCAGCGGTTATGCCGTGTCCGATGTCCTCGACCAGTTGCCCAACATGCTGACGGTCGACGACCAGCAGGAAGCCCACCTGCGTTATGTGCTCAAGCAACTGCAACAGCACAACACCTGGGAAGGCGAAGTCTGGCTCAAGCGCCGCAGTGGCGAGCACTATCCGGCCTGGGTCGGCATCACCGCCGTGCTCGACGACGAAGGCGACCTCGCCAGCTACGTATGCTTCTTCAGCGACATCAGCGAGCGCAAGGCCAGCGAGCAGCGGATCCATCGCCTCGCCTACTACGACGCCCTGACCCACCTGCCCAACCGCACGCTGTTCCAGGACCGTCTGCACACCGCGCTGCAACAGGCCGAGCGGCAGAAGTCCTGGGTGGTGCTGATGTTCCTCGACCTCGACCGTTTCAAGCCGATCAACGACTCCCTCGGCCATGCCGCCGGCGACCGCATGCTCAAGGAAATGGCCACGCGCCTGCTGGCCTGCGTCGCCGAGGACGACACCGTGGCGCGCATGGGCGGCGACGAGTTCACCTTGCTCCTGCAGCCACGGGTCACCCGCGAAATGGCCTTGAACCGGGCGATCCACGTCGCCGAGCAGATCCTTTCGAGCCTGGTGACGCCTTTTGTCCTCGAAGGACGGGAGTTTTTCGTCACCGCCAGTATCGGTATCGCCCTGAGCCCGCAGGACGGCAGCGAACTCAGCCAGTTGATGAAAAACGCCGACACCGCGATGTACCACGCCAAGGAGCGCGGCAAGAACAACTTCCAGTTCTACCAGGCCGACATGAACGCCAGCGCCCTGGAGCGCCTGGAACTGGAAAGCGACCTGCGCCACGCCCTGGAACAGAACGAGTTCGTGCTCTACTACCAGCCGCAGTTCAGCGGCGACGGCAAGCGCCTGACCGGTGCCGAAGCCTTGCTGCGCTGGCGCCATCCACGACGCGGGCTGGTACCGCCGGGCGACTTCATCCCGGTCCTGGAAGAGCTCGGGCTGGTGGTGGATGTCGGTGACTGGGTGCTGTCCGAGGCCTGCCGCCAACTCAAGACCTGGCACCAGAACAAGGTCCGGGTGCCGAAGGTCTCGGTGAACATTTCCGCCCGGCAGTTCTCCGACGGACAACTGGGCACGCGGATCGCCACCATCCTGCGGGACACCGGCCTGCCGCCGGCGTGCCTGGAGCTGGAGCTGACCGAAAGTATCCTGATGCGCGAAGTCAGCGAGGCGATGCTGATCCTCGCCGGCCTGAAGAACCTCGGCCTGAGCATCGCCGTGGACGACTTCGGCACCGGTTACTCGTCGCTCAACTACCTCAAGCAGTTCCCCATCGACGTCCTGAAGATCGACCGCACCTTCGTCGACGGCCTGCCGTCGGGCGAACAGGATGCGCAGATCGCCCGGGCCATCATCGCCATGGCCCACAGTCTCAACCTCGCGGTGATCGCCGAAGGTGTGGAAACCCACGAGCAGCTGGACTTCCTGCGCGAGCACGGTTGCGACGAAGTGCAGGGCTACCTGTTCGGCAGGCCGATGGCCGCCAATCGCTTCGAGGCACAATTCAGTAACGATGCGCTGTTCATGTTCGACTGACAGGCCCGTGGCGCCGGGACCGACGCTTTCGCGGGCAAGCCCGGCTCCCACCAGTATGGGGGCGACCACGGGTTTTGCACATGATGCAAAGTCGCAGGAACCGGCCTTGCCCGGGAAGAGGCCCTGGCAGGTGCCGCCGGCAAACCTGAACACCGCTTATCTGCGACATGATGCCCTTTCATATGCCAGATAAAACCCATTGGGTTAGAATGCCTTCCTTTTCTGCCCCCGATCCTTGAGGACCGCCATGTTCAGCCGTGATTTGACTATTGCCAAGTACGACGCCGATCTCTTTGCCGCCATGGAGCAAGAAGCTCAGCGCCAGGAAGAGCACATCGAGCTGATCGCCTCGGAAAACTACACCAGCCCCGCGGTGATGGAAGCCCAGGGCTCGGTCCTGACCAACAAGTACGCCGAAGGCTATCCGGGCAAGCGTTACTACGGCGGCTGCGAATACGTCGACGTGGTTGAGCAACTGGCCATCGACCGCGCCAAGGAACTGTTCGGCGCCGATTACGCCAACGTCCAGCCACACGCCGGCTCCCAGGCCAACGCTGCCGTCTACCTGGCCCTGCTGCAAGGCGGCGACACCATCCTGGGCATGAGCCTGGCCCACGGCGGCCACCTGACCCACGGCGCCAGCGTTTCCTCCTCCGGCAAGCTGTACAACGCCGTGCAGTACGGCATCGACGCCAACGGCCTGATCGACTACGACGAAGTCGAGCGCCTGGCGGTCGAGCACAAGCCGAAAATGATCGTGGCCGGTTTCTCCGCCTACTCGCAGATCCTCGACTTCCCACGCTTCCGCGCAATCGCTGACAAAGTCGGCGCCTACCTGTTCGTCGACATGGCCCACGTGGCCGGCCTGGTCGCCGCTGGCGTCTACCCGAACCCGGTGCCGTTCGCCGACGTCGTCACCACCACCACCCACAAGACCCTGCGCGGTCCACGTGGCGGCCTGATCCTCGCTCGCGCCAACGCCGACATCGAGAAGAAGCTGAACTCCGCGGTATTCCCGGGCGCCCAGGGCGGCCCGCTGGAGCACGTCATCGCCGCCAAGGCGATCTGCTTCAAGGAAGCCCTGCAGCCTGAGTTCAAGGCCTACCAGGAGCAAGTGGTGAAGAACGCCCAGGCCATGGCCGAAGTGTTCATCGAGCGCGGTTTCGACGTGGTTTCCGGCGGGACCAAGAACCACCTGTTCCTGCTGTCGCTGATCAAGCAGGACATCTCCGGCAAAGACGCCGACGCCGCCCTGGGCAAGGCGTTCATCACCGTGAACAAGAACTCGGTACCGAACGACCCACGCTCCCCGTTCGTCACCTCCGGCCTGCGTTTCGGCACCCCGGCAGTCACCACCCGTGGTTTCAAGGAAACCGAATGCCGCGAGCTGGCCGGCTGGATCTGCGACATCCTGGCCGACCTGAACAACGAAGCGGTGATCGACGCCGTTCGCGAGAAGGTCAAGGCCATCTGCAAGAAGCTGCCGGTCTACGGCGCTTGATAAACCCCGCTTGACGCAACATTGAAAAAGCCCGGTCAGCGATGACCGGGCTTTTTTTCGCCTGGTGTCCCGTCCTGAATAAGGTTTACACCTTCTGACCTTTTTTCAGGAGGACGCAATGGATTCAGGCAAAAGGCGCAGTCAGCGAGATTACACACTGGCTTTTAAATTGTCGGTCATCGATCAGGTTGAAAAAGGCGAGTTGAGTTATAAAGAAGCTCAACGGCGCTATGGTATCCAGGGCCGGTCTACGGTGTTGGTGTGGCTACGCAAGCATGGTCGGCAGGATTGGAGCCAAGGCGCGTCTATTCGAGTGTTGAGGACCAGGTCCATGACCGAGCCAACTCTACCGCTGACACCCGAGCAGCGAATCAAAGAGCTTGAAGAACAGCTGGCGCTGAGTAACCAGAAAGCTCAGTTTTTCGAAGCCGTCGTGAATGTTCTGAAAAACGACTACGGTATTTCCGTCGTAAAAAAGCGACCCGGCAAGTCCTCTCACAAGGGCAAATCGAAGACCTGAGCATCACCAGGGCTTGCCTGTTCATGGGGATTTCTCGTCAGGCCTATTACAAGCGCAATCGGGCTTATGATGCACGGCTCAGCCACAATCAACGGATAGTGGATTTTGTCTTGGAAAAGCGGCGGCGTCAGCCAAGACTTGGAACACGTAAGCTGCACCATTTACTGCAGAGCGAAGCAGAAACGGTGCTGCAGGTAGGGCGGGACCGCTTGTTTGCAATCTTGCGAGAGGTGCGCGAACTGGTCCCGCGCAAGCGGGCTTATCACAAAACGACTCATAGCCATCATCGCTTTCGACGCCATCCCAATCTGCTCAAAGCAGGTCCGGATCAAGTCGTTGCCAATGGGCCTGAACAGGTATGGGTTGCGGATATAACCTATCTGCCCACCCAAGAAAGCGTGGCTTACCTGAGCTTGGTAACTGACGCTTACTCGCGAAAAATAGTGGGCCATCATGTGCATGAAAGCCTGCATACAGAGTCAGTCATCAGGGCGTTGAAGAATGCCGTTGCAGAGCGCAAAACCAAGCAGACGTTGATACATCACTCGGACCGTGGTGCCCAGTACTGTTCTGATCTTTATCAACGACTGCACATCAGGCACGGCATTATCTGCTCGATGACGGATGGTTATGACTGCTATCAGAACGCTCTGGCCGAGCGCATAAACGGAATTTTGAAGACCGAGTTCCTGTTGCATCGCCCAAGGGACTTGGCAGAGGCGAAGAAAATGGTGGATGAATCGGTCCTGATCTACAACGGAGAGCGGCCGCATTTGTCCCTGAAATACAAAACGCCCAATGCGGTGCATCGGGCGTTTTGAGTGAAATAGGTGTCAACCTATTTCAGGACTAGACATGGAGAAAACTCGCCGTCCGTCGCCCCTTCGTAGCAGAGCAGCGCCTTTGCGGCGGAGCACCCTCTTGTGGGAGCCGGCTTGCTGGCGATGGCGAAGCACCATCCTGTGGGAGCCGGCTTGCTGGCGATGGCGAAGCACCATCCTGTGGGAGCCGGCTTGCTGGCGATGGCGGAGCACCATCCTGTGGGAGCCGGCTTGCTGGCGATGGCGGAGCACCATCCTGTGGGAGCCGGCTTGCTGGCGATGGCGGTCTTGAGGCTTGCATCGCTCTCGCGGGCCTCATCGCCGGCAAGCCAGCTCCTACAGGACCAGCATTACTGGTCAGACCAGTCCTACCAATTTCGCGAAAAAACCCTTGTGCCTGCGAAAAAACCGGGCGTAGACTGACCTCGCACTGGACATACCGGTAAGACCACAACAATTAAGTTCCGAAGCTGCGGCCCAGGCCCGGATAACGGAACGCCGACCAGGATCCTCCTCATGCTCAGATGGTGCTCGCGTTCGATTTTCCTCCAGGTTGTCCTTGGGTTGATGCTCGGCATCATCTGCGGACTCGCCCTTCCCGAATTCTCCACCCAGCTCAAACCCCTCGGCGACGGCTTTATCAAGCTGATCAAGATGCTGATCGGACTGATCGTCTTCTGCGTGGTGGTCAGCGGCATCTCCGGCGCCGGCGACTTGAAGAAAGTCGGGCGGATCGGCCTCAAGTCGGTGATCTATTTCGAAGTCCTGACCACCATCGCTCTGCTGATCGGGCTGATCCTGGCCTACTCCACCGGCATCGGCAGCGGCGCCAACATTCACCTGGAGCAACTGTCCACCGCGGCCATGGGCGATCTCGCCGATCGCGGCCAGCATCTGCGCGGGACCACGCAGTTCCTGATGGAGCTGATTCCCAACTCGGTGCTCGGAGCCTTTGCCGACAACAACATTCTCCAGGTACTGCTGTTCTCCGTGCTGTTCGGCAGCGCCCTGAACCTGGTGGGCGAGTCCGCGTCGGGCATCTCCCGCCTGATCAACGAACTCAGCCATGTGATCTTCCGCATCATGGGCATGATCGTGCGCCTGGCGCCGATCGGCGTGTTCGGCGCCATCGCCTTCACCACCAGCACCTACGGCCTGGAATCGCTACGGCAACTGGGCAGCCTGGTGGCCCTGTTCTATGTCACCTGCCTGGCCTTCGTGCTGCTGATCCTCGGCCTGGTGATGCGCGTGTCCGGCCTGCGGATCCTGCCCTTCCTCAAATACCTGCGCGAAGAGTTGCTGATCGTGATGGGCACGGCCTCGTCGGATGCAGTGCTGCCGCAGGTGATGCGCAAGCTCGAACACCTGGGCATCGGCAGTTCGACGGTCGGTCTGGTCATCCCCACGGGGTACTCGTTCAACCTGGACGGTTTCTCGATCTACCTGACCCTGGCCATCGTGTTTATCGCCAATGCCACCGGTACGCCGCTGGCGCTGACCGACCTGCTGACCATCCTGCTGGTGTCGCTGATCACCTCCAAGGGCGCCCATGGGATTCCCGGCTCGGCCCTGGTGATCCTCGCGGCCACCCTGACGGCCATTCCGGCGATCCCGGTGGTCGGTCTGGTGCTGGTGCTGGCGGTCGACTGGTTCATGGGCATCGGCCGGGCCATGACCAACCTGATCGGCAATTGCGTGGCGACCGTGGCCATCGCCCGCTGGGAAAAGGACATCGATGTGCAGCGGGCCCACAAGGTCCTCGATGGCCAGCAAGGCTATGGGTTTCAACCAAGAAAGCCGGCGGCGCCGGCCCATCAGCAGGAGTTCTGAGGTGCCGCGTCCAGGGACGGGCGCTTACCCCGCACCCGGGGCTGGCGAAAACCGCGCCGGCCCGGGTCGCGGCCAGACCGTTTCAACAGGGGGTAAACCGTGATCAGCTCATCGACCGTCGTCAATTCAGTGGTAGCAAAACTGCGCGCCGCCCTCGCCCGCGGCCAGTGGCGCTCCGGCGAAATGCTCCCGGGCCAGCGCGAACTGGCCGAACAACTGGGCATCAGCCGGCCAAGCCTGCGCGAGGCGGTGACCGTCCTGGAAACCCTCGGCCTGGTGCGTTCGATGCCGGGCAAGGGCGTGGTGGTACTCGATGCCGCCCCCGACGAGACCACGGCCGTCCACAGCGGCGTCGCCGATGCCAGCCTCGAAGACATCCTGCAACTGCGCTACACCCTGGAGCCGTTTATCGTCGGCCTGGTGGCGCAGTCCATCAGCAGCAAGGAAATCGGCCAGTTGCGCCTGACCCTGATGGACATGCGCGAAGCCCTGGAGGCCAACGACAGCGAAGCCGGGATGAATGCCTATATCGCCTTCCATGAAGAGCTGTTCGCCCTGACCTCCAACCCGATTTTCCAGAACGTGGTGCAGCAGACCGCCAATGCTCTCAAGCAGAGCGCCGGGGTCCTGCGCAATTCACCCGAGCACCTGGCCGAGCGCCTGCAGGAAAACGAAGCCGTGGTGCGCGCCATCCGCAACAAGAACAGCGCCCTGGCCAGCGCGCAAATGCGCCGGCACATCCTCCAGGAGGGGCTGCGCATGGGTATCGAACTGACCATCCCGGACGACCATCTGGGCAGCACCGAGCAATAACCACCCGCCGAGGGAGACCGGACATGAACAGCGTAGCGACACCCCTGCCCTTCACCGCCACGCGCGCTTTCGTCCAGCCACGAGGGCCGGCCTGCTGCGCCGAGACGCTTTATGCCCGGGTATTCGAAGACATTCTCGACCGCCGGTTCGCCACGGGCCTGAGCGAAGAAACCGTGATGCAGGCCTACGGCGCGGGTCGTAGCCAGGTGCGGCGGGTGCTCGGCCGCCTGGCGCGACAGCAGGTCATCCTCACTCGCCCCAACCAGCGGGCGCGGGTCGCCGAACCGGGTGCGGAACAGCTGCAACAGACCCTGCAGGCCCGGCGACTGGCTGAAACCAGCGTGATCCAGCTGCTCTGCGGCAACGCTGGCGGACTGCGCTTCGATGCATTGCATGCGCTGGTCGCGCGCGAACGCCGAAGCGTTGAAGACCACCGACAAAGCGCGGCAATCAGGCTGGGTGGCGAGTTTCATCTGGAGCTGGCCAGGATGGCCGGCAACGCGCCCCTGGCACATTTTCTCGGCGGGCTGGTGCCTCTGACCGGACTGGCGCAGGCACAGCAGTCGACACACCGCGAGGATTGGCCGGTCCGTGAAGCCATTCTCCATGAGCTGGAGAACGGGAATCCGAGGGCGGCCATCGAGCGGCTGGTGGATCATCTGGATCAGCTGTCCGGATTGTCCTGATCCCGTGGGAGCCGGCTTGCCGGCGATGAGTCCGGCAAGTCTTGCATCGCTCTTGCAGGCACCAGCGCCGGCAAGCCATCTCCTGCAACTGATTCCCTCAGTCGCCAGTCATCCGGGCAAAACCTGCGCGGATCTTCTCTTCCGGCAGGTCATCGGCGATGAACACAATCACGCTTTCCCGGGCCTCGCCGTCTTCCCACTCGGTGTCCCAGTCGAAACCATAGAGTTTGAGCACGCCCTGGAACACCATGCGGCGCGGTTCTCCGGCGATATTCAGCACGCCCTTGTAGCGCAACAGCTGTTTGCCATGATCCTCCAGTAGCTCGTTCATGAACTCGCTGAGCCGGTCGAGATCCAGCGGCTGGTCGCTGCGCAATACCAGGCTGGAAATGCGATCGATAGAGGGCGCCTTGCTCACCGGGCGCAGACTCAGGCCGCCGCCCAAGTCGGCATTCAGGTTGAAGCCGCGCACATCCAACAATTCGGCCAGATCAATCCGGCCATGCTCGACGATACGGATCGGTGCCCGCCGGTTGATCCGCGTCAGGCGCTCGCTCAAGGCGTTGAAGGTCGCCTCGTCCACCAGGTCGCGCTTGCTCACCAGCAGGCGGTCGGCAAAGCCGATCTGCGCCTGGGCGATGGTCTGGGTCAGGTGGTGCTCGGCATGGGCGGCGTCCACCAGGGTGATGATGCCGTCGAGGATATAGCGCTCGCGCAATTCCTCGTCGATGAAAAAGGTCTGGGCCACGGGCGCCGGATCAGCCAGCCCGGTGCACTCGATCACCAGCCGGTCGAAGGCGATTTCGCCACTGTCCAGGCGTTCGAGCAACAGGTACAGGGCCTTGGTCAAATCGGTGTGGATGGTGCAGCAGACGCAGCCATTGGACAGCGTCATCACTTGCACCGGCTCGGCCCCCAGCAATTGGGTATCGATACCGGCGTCGCTGAATTCGTTCTCGATCACGGCGATTTTCAGACCGTGCTCGACCTTGAGCAGATGGCGCAGCAAGGTGGTCTTGCCGGCACCGAGAAAGCCACTCAGGACGGTAACAGGAATAGGAACTGACAAACCAGAATCTCCCCTAGGTAAAAAACTGCAAGAGCCCGGCTTGCCGACGATGGCGTCCGCAAGATCGCCATCGCCGGCAAGCCGGGCTCCCACAGTGACGGTGTTCAGCCTTGTAAGACAGGGCGTCCTCGGATCAACAGCACTTCGGCCCGCCCTTGCCGCCATAACGGGCTTCCTGGCGTTCCCGGAAGAACGCCTCGTACGTCATCACCGGCTTGTCCGGGTGCTTGTTCTGCATATGTTCCACGTAGGTGTCGTAGTCGGGCATGCCGACCATCAGGCGCGCGGCCTGACCGAGGTATTTGCCGAGGCGACTCAGGTCATTGAACATTGCAGTATTCCCCTGTCAGGCTTCAGGCACGGCCTGGAACGGTGTTTCCTTGTCCGTGCGCTCCTTGTTGCCCCAGGCCGCGACACCGACCTTGAGGGCGTAGAACAGGATGCTGAAGACCACGAACAGGAACAACGCCGTCAGCGTCGCGTTGGTGTAGGCGTTGAAGATCACGTGCTGCATCTGCGCGATGTCCTTGGCCGGGGCAAGTACTTGCCCGGCGTCCAGCGCGGCGCTGTATTTCTTCGCCAGGGCGAGGAAACCGATGGCCGGGTTGGCATCGAACAGCTTGATGAAGCCCGCGGTGGTGGTGCAGACCAGCAGCCATACCGCCGGCAGCAAGGTCACCCAGATGTAGCGCTGGCGTTTCATCTTGATCAGCACGACGGTACCGAGCATCAGGGCGATACCGGCCAGCATCTGGTTGGAGATACCGAACAGCGGCCACAGCGTGTTGATGCCGCCCAGCGGATCGATCACGCCCTGGTACAGCAGGTAGCCCCAGAGCGCCACGCAACCGGCGGTGGCGATCAGGTTGGCGGTCCAGGACTCGGTGCGCTTGAGCGATGGCACGAAGGAACCCAGCAGGTCCTGCAGCATGAAGCGACCGGCACGGGTGCCCGCATCGACGGCCGTCAGGATGAACAGGGCTTCGAACAGGATCGCGAAGTGGTACCAGAACGCCATGGTGTTTTCACCCGGCAGGACATGGTGGAGGATCTGCGCGATACCGACTGCCAGGGTCGGCGCGCCGCCGGCACGGGCAAGGATGGTGGTTTCACCGATGTCCTTGGCCACCGCCTGGAGCGCATCCGGGGTAATGGCAAAGCCCCAGCTGCTGACGGTCTGCGCCACGGCCACCACATCACCGCCGACGATCGCCGCCGGGCTGTTCATGGCGAAGTACACACCCGGCTCGATCACCGAAGCGGCGACCATCGCCATGATCGCCACGAAGGACTCCATCAGCATGCCGCCGTAGCCGATGTAGCGGGCGTTGGTTTCGTTGTCCAGCAGCTTCGGCGTGGTCCCGGAAGAGATCAGCGCATGGAAGCCGGACACCGCGCCACAGGCGATGGTGATGAACAGGAACGGGAACAGGCCGCCTTTCCAGACCGGGCCGGTGCCGTCGGTGAACTGGGTCAGCGCGGGCATTTTCAGCTCGGGCATGGTGATCAGGATGCCGATCGCCAGGGCGATGATGGTACCGATCTTGAGGAAGGTCGACAGGTAGTCCCGTGGCGCCAGGATCAGCCACACCGGCAGCACCGCGGCGACGAAACCGTAGCCGATGAGCATCCAGGTGATCTGTACGCCGGTGAAGGTGAAGGCCTTGGCCCAGACCGGATCCGCCGCGATCTGGCCTCCCAGCCAGATCGAGCCGAGCAGCAGGAGCACGCCGACAAGCGAGATCTCACCGATGCGGCCCGGACGGATGTAGCGCATGTAGATGCCCATGAACATCGCGATCGGGATGGTCGCCATCACCGTGAAGATGCCCCATGGGCTCTCGGCCAGGGCCTTGACCACGATCAGCGCCAGCACCGCGAGGATGATGATCATGATCAGGAAGCAGCCGAACAGGGCGATGGTCCCGGGAATGCGGCCCATTTCCTCGCGCACCATGTCGCCCAGAGAGCGACCGTTGCGGCGGGTGGACAGGAACAGCACCATGAAGTCCTGGACCGCGCCGGCCAGCACCACCCCGGCAATCAGCCAGAGCGTACCGGGCAGGTAGCCCATCTGCGCCGCCAGCACCGGGCCGACCAGCGGGCCTGCACCGGCAATCGCCGCGAAATGGTGACCGAAAAGAATGTGTTTGTTGGTCGGCACATAGTCCAGACCATCGTTGTTCAACACCGCCGGTGTCGCCCGATTGCCATCGAGCTGCATGACGTTGTTGGCGATGAACAGACTGTAGTAACGATAGGCAACCAGATAGATCGCCACGGCGGCGACCACGATCCACAAGGCGTTGATCGCCTCGCCGCGGCGCAAGGCCACTACGCCCAGGGCGCACGCTCCCACGATTGCCAGCACCAGCCAGGGTAGATGGCGCAGCGGGCTATTATTATTTTTCATTTTTATATTCCAGCCAGATGGACAGAAAGACAGCCACCTTGAGTTTAGCGCCAAAGCGACCAATGGCTATACCGACATTGGTATAGAGCGGTCTTTTATTGTCGCCGCGGACATCAACCTGTCATCGCCGCCATGGCAGAACCACGCGACGGCCCGCCCTGGCGCTTGCCTGGCCCGGCATGCGGTCTATAGTCAGCGAATCTGCACAGAGACCTGAACATGAGACGCCACCCGATCAATCGCCGCCGTTTCAAGCGCATCGCCTTCGATGCCGTCACCACCCTCAGTCAGGGGGCCACGGTCTGGTCGGCACAACTGGTGGACCTTTCGCTCAAGGGGTTGCTGGTCCAGCGGCCGGGCAACTGGCATGAGGGGGCGCACGGCACCTTCCTGATCGACATTCGCCTGGGCAAAGACGCCCACGTGGAAATGGACGCCCGACTGGTCCATGACGATCACGGCCAGCTGGGCTTCAAATGCCTGCATATCGGCCTGGAGTCGATCCAGCACCTGCGTCGCCTGATCGAATTGAACCTGGGCGACGAAGCGGAGCTGGAGCGGGAACTGGACGCCCTCTTCGACGATTGAACGGCACGGCGCCGCCCACCACGGCAGCGCCCACTCTCACCCGGTCAGGGAAAGGCCGAACGCTGGGGGAAATCGCTTTCCGAATCCCAGTAGCCGGCCTCGTCCCGGGCCGTCAGCTGCCAGACGCCGTCTTTCAGACGATAGGTCTGGTAGGTGGTGACGAACTCCTCGCCCTCCTCATCTGCCGCGCTCGAAGACACCTGCAGGATCTCCGGAGCCGAATCCCCGGCCTGCCAGGCCGCCTTGCCGGTCTGGGCGAGGAACAGCGGCTTGAGCTTGCCGTCCGCCGTCTGGTACTGCATCGGCTGCAGCTTGCGCTGGGCCGGCATCAGCACCTGGGTCGCGGGGCCGCTGGTGCTGCCCATGGGGGCGGTCTGGTCGACCGTCAGGAAAAACGTCGGTGCCGGCATGCCGTCCATCGGCGCTTTTTCCAGGGTTGCCAGCGGGTAGGCCAGGCCGACACTCTCCACTTCCTCGCCGGCCGCCGAGATCAGCCGGACCCGCGCCTCGACGATGGGCGTGCGCGCGACATCCTTCGCCAGCGCGTCGTCGTCAAAGGCATCCTCATCGAAGGTGCTGCCGTTGCCCCACAGGGATTGATGCAAGTCGGAGGTGATCCGCGCATCTTCCAGCAACTCCAGCGCACCGCCATCTCCCGTCGGCATCTCCTGGGCCAACCGATACCCTTCCGGCACCGCGGCCGTTGCCGCGCCGGCAGCACCGGCCCAGACCATCCATCCCGCCAAACACATCGCCGCACCGATAAAACGCATCCCGCCGACTCCTTCCATCCCGTTATTCGAACAACGCGTCCAACGCCTGCTCCAGGCGCGTGACGGCAATGATTTTCAACCCCGGCGGCGCCTCTTTCGGCGCGTTGCCCTTGGGCACGATGGCGCGCTTGAAACCGTGCTTGGCCGCTTCCTTCAGGCGCTCCTGGCCACTGGGCACCGGACGCACCTCGCCGGACAGACCGACCTCGCCGAACACCAGCAGGTCATGGGGCAGCGGCCGATTGCGCAGGCTGGACATGACCGCCGCCATCAGCGCCAGGTCGGAGGCGGTCTCCAGTACCTTGACGCCACCCACGACGTTGAGGAAGACATCCTGGTCATGGGTCGGAATACCGCCGTGACGGTGCAGGACCGCCAACAGCATCGCCAGGCGGTTCTGATCCAGCCCGAGGGTCACCCGCCGTGGATTGGCCATATGGCTGTCGTCGACCAGGGCCTGGACTTCTACCAGCATCGGCCGGGTCCCCTCCCAGGTGGCCATGACCACACTGCCCGGTACTTCTTCCTGGGCCCGGGTGAGAAAAATCGCCGACGGATTGGAGACTTCCTTCAGCCCCCGGTCGGTCATGCCGAACACCCCCAGCTCGTTCACCGCGCCGAAACGGTTTTTCACCGCCCGCAACAGACGCAGGCGACCGTCGGACTCACCTTCGAAGTACAGCACCGTGTCGACCATATGTTCGAGGACCCGCGGACCGGCCAGCGCGCCCTCCTTGGTCACATGGCCGACCAGGAAGATCGCCGTGCCGCTCTGCTTGGCGTAACGCACCAGCAAGGCCGCACTTTCGCGCACCTGGGAAACGCCTCCCGGCGCCGATTGCAGTTGTTCGGTGAAAATCGTCTGGATCGAGTCGATCACCATGACCTTGGGCTTTTCCACCCGGGCGGTGGCGATGATGGTCTCGATGCAGGTTTCGGTCATCACCCGCAACTGGTCCTGGGGCAGCCCCAGCCGACGCGCGCGCATCGCCACCTGTTGTTGCGATTCTTCGCCGGTGACGTACAGCGCCGGCATGCGCGTGGCGAGGTTGCACAGGGTCTGCAGGAGAATGGTCGACTTGCCGATGCCAGGGTCGCCGCCGATCAACACCACCGAGCCATCCACCAGGCCGCCGCCGAGCACGCGGTCCAGCTCACCGGAGGCGGTGGAGAAACGGGGAATTTCCTCGACGCTGACTTCCGCCAGGGTCTTGATCTGCGCCTGCTGTCCGGCCCAACCGGTACGGCCGCTGGGCGCCGCCGCGCCGCCGCTTTCCACCAGGGTCTCGGTCAGGGTATTCCAGGCACCACATTCGCCGCACTGGCCGGCCCATTTGGGAAAGGTCGCGCCGCACTCGGTGCAGCCGTACATGCGCTTGGCCTTGGCCATCTCAACCCCCATGGAAAAACCGCGATGATAGCTCAGCCGGAAGCGATCAGCGCGTCGCCGGTGTACGGATTTCTCCATCCGCCAGACGGGCCGCGCTGTTGCCCAGAGGATCCTCGGCATCCAGGTTGGCGCCTTTGGCCGCCAGGGCGTCCAGCAGGCCGGTGCGTTTGAACAGGCCGGCATACATGGCGGCGGTCTGTCCGGCGGCGTTACGCTGGTCGGGGTTGCAGTCGGCATTCAGCAGGCGCTGGGCGATCTTCACTTCGCCCTTGAAGATCGCCCCCATCAGCGCGGTGTTGCCGCGCTTGTCCTGGGCACAGGCATTGGCACCGGCGGCCAGCAGTCGCTCCACCGCCGGCCCCTGGCCGTGGTAGGCCGCCAGGATCAGCGCGGTGTAGCCCTGCTCGTCCCGGGTATCGAGGCTGTAGCCGGCGTCGATAAAGGTGTCGAGCATCTCGACGTCGCCACGGCGGGCGGCATCGAAGTAGTAATCCTTGAGCTGCGCCTGGAGCGCGGCCGGATCCGCCGGAACAGGCGGCTCCTCGGCCGAAACGGCGAAGGCACAGGTCAGCAGAAGCAGGAAAGCATAAATACGCATGGCGGGTACTCCTACAGAATTCACGTCACCGCAAGCGTGGCGACGCCCCCTGGCAACACATCACGGCAATGTGGCTCAGGGGCCTGCAGGAGCCCGGCTTGCCGGCGAAGAGGCCCTAGAGCCTTGCCGCGACGCACTCGACCCCATCGCTGGCAAGCCAGGCTCCTACAGGTTGCATGGTGTTTTCAGGTTCGGCTCAATCCGACAGCTTCGCCGCCAGCGCCTTGACCCGCGCCAGGTCGCCCTTGGCCACCTGGGTCACCCCCGCGCCGTACTCCGGATCGGCCTTGTAGAGGAACGACAGGATGATGTGCTTGCTCTCGTCATCGGTCGTCGCCAGCGAACCACCGAAGTTCTCGATCAGGTCCTGCTTTTCCTTCTTGCTGTAGGAGCGATACAGATCCCCCGCCTGCTTGAAGTTCTGCTCGCGCTGGATCTTCGCCTGCTGGGTCGTGCCCGACAGGGCCGACTGGCTGTAGCGGGCAGCGGGTGGCTCGTCACGGGGCAGCAGGCGACTCGGCTGGTAATTCACGCCAGTGCTGCTGTGCCCGCTGTTCATCGCGCCATCCTGGTTGCCGTTGTTGACGGCGACCCGCGGCGCGTTGATCGGCAATTGCAGCGCATTGGGACCCAGGCGGTACATCTGCGTGTCGGCGTAGGAGAACACGCGCCCCTGCAACAGGCGGTCTTCCGACGGTTCGATCCCCGGCACCAGGTTCGCCGGGGCCATGGCCACCTGCTCGGTTTCCTGGAAGACGTTGGCCGGATTACGGTCAAGGACCATCTGCCCGACCTTGCGCTCGGGAACGCCGGGCCAGATCTTGGTGGCATCCAGCGGGTCGAAATCGAACTTGCTCAAGTCCTGCGGGGCAAGTACCTGGACATACAGGTCCCACTTGGGAAAGTCGCCCTTGTTGATATGGCGCACCAGATCATTGGTCATATGGCTGTAGTCGCGGCCCTGCACTTCGACGACGCCTTTTGGATCCAGGTTGCGAATCCCCTGCAGACTCTTCCAGTGGAACTTGACGTAGTGCACTTCACCCTTGGCATTGATCAACTTGTAGGCATGTACACCGTTACCGTCCATCTCCCGATAACTGGCCGGGGTACCGGAGTCCGAGTACAACTCGGTCAGGGTCCGCGTGGACTCGGGAACATGGGAGAAGAAGTCGAAGCGACGCGAATCGTCATCCAGGTTGGTGCGCGGGTCGGGCTTGAACGCGTGCACCATGTCCGGAAACTTGATGGCATCGCGAATGAAGAAGGTCGGGAAGTTGTTACCCACCAGATCCCAGTTGCCTTCGGCGGTATAGAACTTGGTGGCGAACCCCCGCGGATCGCGCAGTGTTTCCGGAGAGTGGTTGCCATGCACCACTGCCGAGAAACGCACGAATACCGGCGTGCTCTCACCGGCAGCGAAAACCTTGGCCTTGCTCAGGTCGCTCAGGTCATTGGTGACCGTGAACGTGCCATGGGCACCGGTACCACGGGCGTGTACCACGCGTTCCGGAATGCGTTCGCGGTCGAAACGCTGCAGCTTCTGGATCAGTTGCACGTCCTGAAGCAATACCGGCCCGTTGCTGCCGGCGGTCTGCGAGTTCTGGTTATCGCCCACGGCCGCGCCGTTGTCGCGGGTCAGGGTGGCGGCTTGGACGGACAGGGATAACAGGCTGGCGGTCAAGATGCCCAGCACGCGTCGCGTGGGCAAACTCCCCGGCACAGGAGTGATGTTCATGGAGGATTCCTCTGGATTTTTTTAGTGCGCATCCCGATGCGCTCACCAGAGGCTAGTGATCGCCGCACCATTCTCTAAATAGAAATGCCCGAAGAGGCCGATTGAGAAAATCCACAAGTCAGGACCGCCAGGGGCGAGTATTTCGCGCGATTGGTGGCACTTTGCAAACTTATCGCCGGACAATAGGTCGATTAAGGCGGGCGCAGGCAACCCGGGCATCGAGCAAGATGCCCACGGCTGAATTACACTGCGCTCACTCAACTCATCTGTAACAAGGAATAACCTATGGGCGTGCTAAGTGAGTTCAAGGCCTTCGCGGTCAAAGGCAATGTGGTCGACATGGCCGTCGGTATCATTATCGGCGCGGCCTTCGGCAAGATCGTGTCGTCGTTCGTCGGCGACGTGGTGATGCCACCGATCGGCTTGCTTATTGGTGGGGTGGATTTCAGTGCCCTGGCGGTCACCTTGAAGGCCGCTGACGGCAATGTGCCTGCGGTGGTCCTGGCCTATGGCAAGTTCATCCAGACCTGCATCGACTTCCTTATCGTGGCCTTCGCCATCTTCATGGGCGTCAAGGCGATCAACCGCCTGAAGCGCGAAGAGGCCGTGGCCCCGAGCCTGCCACCGGTGCCGACCAAGGAAGAAGAATTGCTGGGAGAGATCCGCGACCTGCTCAAGGCCCAGAACAACCGGCCCTGACAGCCACGACACAACCCCTTGCAGGAGCCCGGCCTGCCGGTGATAGCGATCTAACGCACGCCATCACCGGCAAGCCGGGCTCCTACAGGTTTGCGCTATCCAGAAACGGCATTTCAAACGTCCCGACCGTTTGCGCACGCCCGCCCCTACCAGTAGTTTTCCACCGCGACCTGACCGGGGCGACGACTCAGGCTCAGTTGCATATCACGCTGCTTCAGCACCTGGCGGGTATCGTCGATCATCTGCGGGTTGCCGCAGATCATCACTCGCGAGTGCTCGGCGCTCAGGGCCACACCGGCCGCGCGCTCCAGCTCGCCACTGACGATCAGTTGGGGAATCCGTCCCTGCAATACCCCCGGCACCGCCTCGCGGGTGATGGTGGGAACGAAGCGCAGCTTGTGGGCATACTCGGCCAGGTAGTCGCGTTCGCCCAGGCCGGCGATCAGTTCCCGGTACGCCAGCTCGCGCTCATGGCGGGCACTGTAGACCAGCAGAATCCGCTCGAATCGCTCCCACACCTCGAAGTCCTGCAGGATCGACAGGAACGGCGCCACCCCGGTACCCGTGGCCAGCAGCCAGAGATCGCGCCCGTCGACGAAGCGGTCGAGGGTCAGGTAGCCCACGGCCTGGCGTTCGATCAATAGCGAATCGCCCACTTCCAGGCGACTCAACTCACTGGTGAACTCGCCACCCGGCACGACGATGGAAAAGAACTCGAGAAACTCGTCATAGGGCGACGAAACCATCGAGTAGGCCCGCCACACCACGCTGCCATCCGCCTTGGTCACGCCCAGGCGGGCAAATTGCCCGGCACGAAAACGAAACCCGACATCCCGCGTGGTACGCAGGGTAAACAGACTGGAGGTCTGGGGACGGACATCGAGCAGGGTCTGCCGGGTAAATTTTTCTGCGCTGGCGGTCATGGTGCGCTCCATCGGGACTGGAGGGTCAGTGTCGCGCAAAGCCGACCCGAGAAACACCGGTGGTTTGTAGTGGTATAAGTTTCACCCCGAAACATGTACAAATATATAGATAAAGTACAGCACCATGAAAAAACAAAAGCTTATAAATGAAATTCCGCATTTCACATTTTTTTCACAAAAAAATTACACCCCCGAAAAAGCAAAACATATCAAAATGACATCTATCATTTACCCCCCCGGACAATACTTGACGCGATAACACCCTTCCTTTAAAGACAATAAAAATATCATCAGCATATAAAAAAACCCCACCGAAACCAGGAATTTTCCTACACTACTTCAGGCACATTCGGTCCAAAAGAACCGCACCAAGCTTCAAGGAAGGGAACCTCAATGGAGAACTGGCAGGATACTCAACTGCACCAGCTCATGAGTGAAAAAGAAGAACAGGCAGTCTTCAACGCAGTTTTCAATCTGGCAGGGCAAATACGCTTTACCTATGTATCGTTCAGAGTCAGCACCTTGTTAGGAGGCGTCCAACCAAACAGTACATCTTTCAACAACTATCCATCCGAATGGAACTCGTGTTACCAGCGCAACAATTACATCACGATTGATCCGCTGATCGCTCACTGTCACAGTTCAGTGTTTCCCATACTCTGGGTACCGGAAACCTTCAGAGCGACACCGACACTCTGGCGCGACATGCAGACCCATGGCCTCAACCACGGGTGGTCGCAGTCGGTGCACGACATTCGCGGTATCGTCAGCACCCTGAGCCTGGCCAGGACCTACGAGCCCATCACGTCCAGCGAGTTCTACTCGAAGACGGGCCATATCCTGTGGCTATGCAATTGGCTGCATTCGTACATGGCGGAAAAGCTGGTCAACTCCTGTCAGCCGCAAAACTACCATCCGCTCTCGCCTCGGGAAACCGAGATCCTGAAGTGGACGGCTGAAGGCAAGACCGCTGCGGAAATCGCCAACATCCTCAACCTGACGGCACGCACCGTAGGCTTTCACATGAGCACGATCATG
Organism: Pseudomonas sp. Ost2; assembly: GCF_018326065.1. Classification (NCBI taxonomy): domain Bacteria; kingdom Pseudomonadati; phylum Pseudomonadota; class Gammaproteobacteria; order Pseudomonadales; family Pseudomonadaceae; genus Pseudomonas; species Pseudomonas sp. Ost2. The sequence continues at coordinate 6,414,918 of NZ_AP021904.1, forward strand.
AGAAAACTGGGGGTCAGCAACAAGGCCTCGGCAGTACTGCGCGCCGCCAAGTCCGGATTGCTGTACTGACCCGGCATCCCCATCTACCCGGCAGAAGGACCTGCCATCCACACGTGCCACAGGCAATATCTTCGAAACCCACGTAAAATCCCCGCTCTTGCCTACCGTTGCAGACCACGCTTGCTCCAAGCGCCGACTCAAGACAGCCGCAAACCGTCCTCCAGAGCCTGTACCCCATGCCCCTGCTAGAAAGCCCGTTCGCCCAACTCGATCTGATCCGCCAGCCTGAACAGCAGAACGAACCGCTGCAGGCGTTCGACGCGGCCGATCAATACCTGCTCGACCACCTGGCCGCGCAGGCGGTCCCGCGCGACACCCGGGTACTGGTGCTCAACGACAGTTTCGGCGCACTGGCCGCCAGCCTGGAAGGCCATGTGCAGCTCACCAGCAGCGGCGACTCGTTCCTGGCGGCCCTGGCGTTGGAAAAAAACCTGGTGCGCAATGGCAAGGCCTTCGATGCCGTGCGTCATGTACCGGCCAGCGAGGCCCTGAGCGGCCCGTTCGACCGGGTCCTGATCCGCGTGCCCAAGACCCTGGCGCTGCTGGAAGAACAACTGATCCGCCTGCAGGGTCAACTGGCGCCGGGCGCGCAGGTGGTCGCCGCGGCCATGGTCAAGCATTTGCCCAGGGCCGCGGGAGACCTGCTGGAGCGTTACGTCGGCCCGGTACAGGCCTCATTGGCGGTGAAGAAAGCCCGCCTGCTGATCGCGACACCCGAAGCCAGAGCCGCTATCGGCTCACCCTACCCGACGCGCTACACCCTCGATCAACCGGCGATCGAGCTGCTCAACCATGCCAACGTCTTCTGTCGCGAAGGCCTGGATATCGGTACCCGGGCCTTCCTTCCCCACCTGCCCGACAACCTGGGCAATGCCCGGGTCGCCGACCTCGGCTGCGGCAACGGCGTGCTGGCCATCGCCAGCGCGCTGCAAAACCCGCAGGCCCACTACACGCTGGTGGACGAGTCGTTCATGGCCGTGCAATCGGCTCGGGAAAACTGGCAGGCGATACTCGGTGACCGGGAAGTGACCGTGCGCGCCGATGACGGCCTCGCCGGCCAGGCGGCGCAATCACTGGATGTGGTGCTGTGCAACCCGCCCTTCCACCAGCAGCAGGTCGTCGGCGACTTCCTCGCCTGGCGGATGTTCCAGCAGGCCCGGGAAGCACTGGTGGTCGGTGGCGCGCTGTACATCGTCGGCAACCGCCACCTGGGCTATCACAGCAAGCTGGCCCGCCTGTTCCGGGGCGTCGAGCAAGTGGCGGCGACACCCAAGTTCGTCATTCTCAAGGCCCGCAAGTAGGCGCGATGAGGTGCCTGCCGGGTGATCAGTGAGTCGTCAGCCCCGCGGCGTTCATGAACAGGCGCATCAGGCTGGCGACCACAAACAACGCCAGCACACTGCCTGTCCAGATCATCGCCAGCCAGCCCAGGCGCTGCCAGAGCGGTTTCTTCTCGGCCTGTTCGATCTCGTGCAACGAATGTTTACCTGTCATCTCGGGGTCCTCGTCGTCATAAGGACGGCGCCCTGAAGGACGCCATCGCGAGCCATCGGCCATCACCTAGTGATAGCCATCCTCGTGGGTCACCTTGCCGCGGAACACGTAGTAACTCCAGAAGGTGTAGCCGAGGATGAACGGGATGATGAACAGCGTGCCCACCAACATGAAGCCCTGGCTCTGCGGCGGTGCGGCGGCATCCCAGATCGAGATCGACGGCGGCACGATATTCGGCCACAGGCTGATACCGAGGCCGCTGTAGCCGAGGAAGATCAACACCAGGGTCAGCAGGAACGGCGTGTAGTGGGCGTTGCGCGCCACCGCGCGGATCAGGCCGTACAAGGTCACGAGCACCAGGATCGGCACCGGCAGGAACCAGAACAGGTTCGGCAGGGTGAACCAGCGTGCGGCGATCTCGGCATGGGCCAGGGGCGTCCAGATGCTGACGATGCCGATCACCGCCAGCAGGACAAACGCCAGCGGCCGCGCCAGGTCATGCATCTGCTCCTGCAACTTGCCTTCGGTCTTCATGATCAGCCAGGTGCAGCCGAGCAAGGCATAGGCCACCACCAGGGCCACGCCGCAGAACAGCGTGAACGGCGTCAACCAGTCCAGCGAACCGCCGGCGAACTGCCGGTTGACCACCGGGATCCCGTCGATGAAGGCGCCCAGGGCCACGCCCTGGAAAAAGGTCGCCGCCAGTGAACCGCCAATGAAGGCCTTGTCCCAGATATGCCGCTTGTCGTCCTTGGCCTTGAAACGGAACTCGAAGGCCACGCCGCGGAAGATCAGGCCGACAAGCATGAAAATCAGCGGCAGGTACAACGCCGACAGCACCACCGAATACGCCAGCGGGAAGGCGCCGAACAGCGCCGCGCCGCCGAGTACCAGCCAGGTCTCGTTGCCGTCCCAGACCGGTGCCACGGTGTTCATCATCACGTCGCGGTCACGATCGCCCTTGATAAAGGGAAAGAGAATGCCGATCCCCAGGTCGAAACCATCCATGACCACGTACATCATGATGCCGAAGATGATGATCACGGCCCAGATCAGCGGAAGATCAATACCCATGATTCAGTTCCCCTTGTTCAGGCTGTCGCCATGGCCGTTTTCACTGCCTTCATCGGCGGCGGAAAGCGGACGGGCCGGTGTGCGTTGCTGACCGGGCCCACCGTGGCTCGGTTCGGCACCTTCGTTGATCTTCGGCCCTTTGCGGACCAGGCGCATCATGTAGCCCAGGCCCACGCCGAACAGCGAGAAATAGACCACGACAAACAGGGCGAGCGTGATGCTCATCTGCACCAGGCTATGCCCGGAGGACGCATCCGCCGTGCGCATCAGCCCGTAGACCACCCAGGGTTGGCGGCCGATTTCCGTGGTGAACCAGCCCGCCAGGATCGCGATCAGGCCGGACGGGCCCATCCACAAGGCCAGGTGCAGGAACAGGCGGTTCTCGTAGAGACGGTCGCGCTTGCGCAGCCACAGGCTCCACAGGCCGGTGAAGATCATCAGGAAGCCGAGGCCGACCATGACCCGGAACGACCAGAACACAATGGTCGAATTCGGCCGGTCCTCCGGCGGGAATTCCTTGAGCGCCGGCACCTGCTTGTCCAGCGAGTGGGTCAGGATCAGGCTGCCCAGGTAGGGAATTTCCACCGCGAACCGGGTTTTCTCGGCCTTCATGTCCGGCCAGCCGAACAGAATCAACGGGGTCGGTTCGTTGCCGACGTTTTCCCAGTGACCTTCGATGGCGGCGATTTTCGCCGGCTGGTGCTTGAGGGTGTTGAGGCCGTGGAAGTCACCGATCACCGCCTGGATCGGCGCCACGATCAGCGCCATCCACATGGCCATCGACAGCATGGTGCGGATCGCCGGGTTGTCCCGGCCGCGCAGCAGGTGCCAGGCCGCCGAGGAACCGACGAAGAACGCCGTCGCGACAAACGCGGCGGTGGCCATGTGCATCAGGCGGTAGGGGAAGGACGGGTTGAACACCACCGCCAGCCAATCCACCGGGATCACCCGGCCATCGATGATTTCATAGCCCTGGGGCGTCTGCATCCAGCTGTTGGACGACAGGATCCAGAAAGTCGAGATCAGGGTGCCGATCGCCACCATCACCGTGGAGAAGAAGTGCAGCCCGCGGCCGACCTTGTTCCAGCCAAACAGCATGACGCCAAGGAAACCGGCCTCGAGGAAGAATGCCGTCAGCACCTCGTAGGTCAGCAGCGGTCCGGTGACCGCACCGGCGAAGTCCGAGAAACGACTCCAGTTGGTGCCGAACTGGTACGCCATCACCAGGCCGGAAACCACCCCCATGCCGAAGTTGACGGCAAAGATCTTCGACCAGAAATGATACAGATCGCGGTACGTATCGTTGCGCGTCTTCAGCCACAACCCTTCGAGCACCGCCAGGTAGCTCGCCAGGCCAATGGTGATGGCCGGGAACAGGATATGGAATGAAATGGTGAACGCGAACTGGATTCGGGCGAGATCAAGTGCCTCCAAACCGAACATAAGTCTTCCTCTGTCAGGTAATACCGGCTGCCGACCTGGAGGCCTGCACCCACTGCCCCCACGGATATGGAGTGTGGCGAATTCGAATTCGTTCTTTTAAACCATCGCGACGCAGGGAGTCGGATCCAGATCGGCGCCGCAAAGGGAAGTGACCTGGATCAATCAACGATAAAAGAGTAGTCCCATTCCGACGACCGGGTTATGTGGTCTTTTGCCGCGTGACAGGTTGCCTCAGGTGCAGATTTCATCTGATCCGCAAAAAACGGGCGAAGGGAAAAACACCGACAGCTCAGCAACTTTTTGTTACATGGGGATGATAATCTGCCCTACCCCCTGCCCAGGCGAGTCCCCGATGCCCACCGAGACGCCGTTGTTGCTGCGCCATCACCGCCCTTTCCTCGCTTTCTGGCTGGCCCGGATCTTTACCGCCAGCAGCTTCCAGATGCTCACCGTGGCCATTGGCTGGAACCTCTATCAATTGACCGGCAACGTGCTCGACCTGGGCCTGGTAGGGCTGGTGGAGTTCGCCCCACGCGTACTGTTCATGCTGCACACCGGGCATGTCGCGGATCGTTATGACCGGCGCAAGGTCGCGGCGCTGTGCCAGACCCTGCAGGCCCTGATCGCCCTGAGCCTGGCCATCGGCGGCGCGACGAACCAGGTGACCCGGGAGATGATCTTTATCCTGGCGTTCCTGCTCGGCGCCGCGCGCTCTTTCGAGATGCCCACCACCCAGGCGCTGTTGCCGTCCATCGTGCCGGCGGCGCTGTTCCCCCGTGCGGTGGCGGCGGCACAGTCGGCGCAGCAACTGGCGACCATCGTCGCCCCGGCCCTCGGTGGCCTGCTGTACGCCTTTGGCAGTGTCTGGGTCTACGGTCCGACCGTCGCCCTGTATGTCATCGCCTGCCTGCTGATGCTCAACCTGCCGGCACGCCAGACACCCCTGAACAAGGGCAAGGCGACCCTCGACTCGCTATTGGCAGGGATCCGTTTCATTCGCAGCCGCCCGGACATTCTCGGGGCCATCTCCCTGGACCTGTTCGCGGTGCTGCTGGGTGGCGCGACCGCCCTGCTGCCGGTGTTCGCCAAGGACATCCTGCTGACCGGCGCCTGGGGCCTGGGCCTGCTGCGTTCGGCACCGGCGGTCGGGGCGCTGCTGATGTCACTGTGGCTGGCGCGCTTTCCGATGGAACGCAGGGTCGGCCGGGTCATGTTCACCGCCGTCGGGGTATTCGGCGTGGCGACCATCGCCTTCGGCCTGTCGACCTCGTTCTGGTTTTCCCTGGCTGTGCTGGTGGTACTCGGCGCGGCGGACATGATCAGCATGGTGATCCGCTCATCGTTCGTGCAACTGGAAACCCCGGATGAGATGCGCGGCCGCGTCAGCGCGGTGAACGGCCTGTTCATCGGCGCTTCCAACCAGTTGGGCGAGTTCGAATCCGGGCTGACCGCCCACTGGTTCGGCACCGTGCCGGCCGTGGTCCTCGGCGGGGTCGGCACCCTGGTGATCACCGGGACCTGGATGAAGCTGTTCCCGACCCTGGCCAACCGCGACCGCATGCACGCCGAAAAGCGCGAGACCGCACCGGCGGCCGGTTGATGCCGACCTAGTTGATATCTATGGTCGCCGTCATCGTCTGTACCGGCATCGTCAGCGAGCGGTTACTGAAGCTGAAGGTGCCCTGCTGCTGGTCCTGCAGGTCGTAGATATAGCTGTAGCCGACCACCGCGCCGCCGTTGCAGGGCACGAACGGCTTGCTGAACTCGCACAGGGAATTGCGCTGGCTGTAGTTGATCGGAGTACCGTTGAACGTCGCACCCGGTGCGCGCCCATAGCCCAGTTCGACCACCGTTACCGTGATGTTCGGCCCGCGATGGGCGATTTGCGTGCGCCGGCGGCCGTCGGAAACGTCCTCGACCACCCCCGCCGACGCCACCGTATAGATTGCCACGCCCTTCAGCGGTGCCGCCGGTGCCGCTGAAGCCTGGCCGCCGGCCAACAACAGCAGTGCGCCGGCGCACAGCGCCAGGCGATTGCTCACGTGTTTCATCACTGGTTTCATAAAGCCGCCCCCTCGTCTGCCGCAGAGTATGCCTCAGGCACGGATTTCGCAGTAGTTCGGGCAAGGCGGTCGCGCGATGGAGTCACCACCCCGCCCCCATTCCCGCCATCGGCTGGTATGATGCGCGGCTTTTTCCCGCAGACGAATTTCATCAGGCCACCAGAGTCTGTGCTTTGCTGTTGGGACCGATTCATTCAGGGCGCCGAACGCGCCATTGGGGAGCAGAGATGCTGGAAAGGCTGTTTCAACTCAAGGCACACAATACCAACGTGCGCACCGAGATTCTCGCGGGCGTCACGACCTTCCTGGCCATGGCCTACATCCTGTTCGTCAACCCGAGCATCCTCGGCGAAACCGGCATGGACAAGGGCGCGGTCTTCGTCGCGACCTGCCTGGCCGCCGCTATCGGCTCGACCGTGATGGGCCTGATCGCCAACTACCCGATCGCCCTCGCCCCGGGCATGGGCCTGAACGCCTTCTTCACCTACACCGTGGTCCTGCACATGGGCCACACCTGGCAAGTGGCGCTGGGGGCGGTGTTCATCTCGGCGGTGTGCTTCTTCCTGCTGTCGATCTTCCGTATCCGCGAATGGATCATCAACAGCATCCCGCTGCCGCTGCGCTCGGCGATTGCCGCCGGTATCGGCCTGTTCCTGGCGCTGATCGCCCTGCACAACGCCGGTATCGTGGTCAGCAACCCGGCGACCATGGTCGGCCTCGGCGACCTCAAGCAGCCGGCGCCGATCCTCGCCACCCTGGGCTTTGCCGTCATCGTCGCCCTGGACGCCCTGAAAGTCCGTGGCGCGGTGCTGATCGGCATCCTTGGCGTGACCATCGTCTCGATCCTGATGGGGTTCAGCCCGTTCGGCGGCATCATCTCGGCACCGCCGTCGCTGGCGCCGACCTTCATGCAACTGGACATCAGGGGCGCACTGGATATCGGCCTGGTCAGCGTGATCTTCGCCTTCCTGTTCGTCGACCTGTTCGATAACTCCGGCACCCTGATCGGCGTCGCCAAGCGCGCCGGGCTGATGGGCAAGGACGGCCACATGCCGAAAATGGGCCGCGCCCTGATCGCCGACAGCACCGCCGCCATGGCCGGTTCGCTGCTGGGGACCTCGACCACCACCAGCTACATCGAGTCGGCGGCGGGCGTCAGCGCCGGCGGCCGCACCGGCCTGACCGCCGTGGTGGTTGCCGTGCTGTTCCTCCTGGCGCTGTTCTTCGCCCCGCTGGCCGGCAGTGTCCCGGCCTTCGCCACCGCACCGGCGCTGCTGTTCGTGGCCGTGCTGATGGCTTCGGGCCTGGCGGAAATCAACTGGGATGACGTCACCGAGGCGGCACCGGTGGTGATCACCGCCCTGGCCATGCCGTTCACCTATTCCATCGCCAACGGCATCGCGTTCGGCTTCATTGCCTGGACCGCGATCAAGCTGCTGTCCGGCCGCGCACGCGAGCTGAACCCGGCGCTGGTGATTCTGTCGATTCTGTTTGTGATCAAGTTGGGTTGGTTCAACGCATGACTTTTGATTCCTCGACCTACGCCGTCCAGCTCAACGACAAGGTCGCGCGCCTGCGCGACCTGCTGGCGCCGTTCGCTGCACCCGAGCCGCAAGTGTTCGACTCGCCGCTGCAGCACTTCCGCCTGCGGGCCGAGTTCCGCCTGTGGCGCGAAGCGGGCGAGCGCCACTACGCGATGTTTTCCCAGGATGACAAGCGCACACCGATCCTGATCGAAGACTTCCCCATCGCCAGCTTGCGCATCAATGAACTGATGCCCCGGCTCAAGGCCGCCTGGCAAGCCAGCGCGCCGCTGAGCCACAAGCTGTTCCAGGTGGAGTTCCTGACCACCCTGGCCGGCGACGCGATGATCACCCTGTGCTATCACCGTCCGCTGGACGCGCACTGGCAGACCGCCGCCGAGCAGCTGGCCGCCGATCTGGGCGTGAGCATCATCGGGCGCTCCAAGGGCAAGCGCGTGGTGATCGGTCATGACTACGTGGTGGAGAAATTCGAGATTGCCGGTCGCACCTTCAGCTACCGGCAACCGGAAGGTGCCTTTACCCAGCCCAACGGCACGGTGAACCAGAAAATGCTCAACTGGGCCTATGAGGCCCTGGGCGAGCGCACCGACGACCTGCTGGAGCTGTACTGCGGCAACGGCAACTTCACCCTGCCGCTGGCGACACGGGTACGCAAGGTGCTGGCGACCGAGATCAGCAAGACCTCGGTCAATGCCGCCCTGAGCAACCTCGACGAGAACGCCGTGGACACCGTCACCCTGGTGCGCCTGTCCGCCGAGGAACTGACCGAGGCCTTGAATGAAGTGCGGCCATTCCGCCGCTTGCATGGTATCGACCTGAAGAGCTACGAGTTCGGCAGCGTGTTCGTCGACCCGCCGCGCGCCGGCATGGACCCGGACACCTGCGAACTGACCCGGCGCTTCGACAATATCCTGTACATCTCCTGCAACCCCGAGACCCTGGCGGCGAATATCGCGCAACTGCACGACACCCACCGCATCGAACGCTGTGCGCTGTTCGATCAGTTCCCCTGGACCCACCATATGGAATCCGGGGTCCTGCTGACCCGCCGCTGAAACCGCGCAACAGACAAGCCTGTGTGGGAGCGGGCTTGCCCGCGAAGAACGCCGGCGCGCAAGACCTGATACACCGCGTGGCGTCCTTCGCGGGCGCCAACCGCCACTCAGTCCGTCACAAACCCGAACAGCTGCGCCGCCGTGTCGCACAGCAGATGCTGGCGCAGCGGCGCGGCGCAGGCCAGGCGGCGCAGGCGGTCGAATTCGGAGGCGAAATTCACGTCCTGCTCATGCTGGGTATGGGGCCAGTCGCTGCCCCACAGCAACCGGTCCGGCCCTACGCTCTGCAACATCTGCGACAAGGCCTTCTCGGCGAAATGCAGGTTTTCCATCGGTGTGCCACCCAGCCGATAGATCGCCGAGACCTTGATCCACAACCGCCCGCTTTCCCCCAGCGCCAGCAGGCGGGCAAAGGCCGGCTGCTCGACCCCGAGCCGCGAATCGGGACGGCCGAAATGATCGACCACCACCCGGCAACCGTGCGCCAGCAACGGCTGGATCAACGCCGGCAGGTCTTCCAGTTGACGATGCACTTCGACATGCCAGTCCAGGCGGCGCAAGTGCTGAAAAAACACCTGCCACGACGCCTCGGCAAAGTCCGGCAGCGGCTGCCCCATCAGGTTCAGGCGCACGCCCGCAACACCGAGTCCGGCCATGCGCCGCAGTTCCTCGAAGGCAATGTCGCGCTCGACCACCACTACCCCCCGCAACCGCTCGGGCGCCTGCTGCAGCGCCGCCAGCAGATAGCGGTTGTCGGTCCCGAGGAAACTCGGCTGCACCAGCACGCCGTGGCTCAGGCCGTTTTCCTGCAAGCGCGCCAGGTAGTCGGCCAGGGTGGCGTCGTAGTCCGGCGCATAACGGCGCGCGGCCGCCAACCCCAGGCCGCGCTCGAAAACATGGGCATGGGCATCGATGCCGCTAATCGGCAATGGGCAAATCTCGGACATGGAACTCATCTATGGAAAGGTGAATACAGGCCCTGTGGGAGCCGGCTTGCCGTCGGTGGTGGCCGATCAGGCGATGCAAGGCTCACGGCCCTCATCGCAGGCAATCGAGCGTCGACCGGCCGCTCCCACAAGGTTTCGTGACGCTCTCAGGATAACTGGCGGGCATCAGCGCGCCTGATCGGTGGCGCATCCGGCGCGGCCCCCTGCAAGTTGCGGCCTTTGGTTTCCGGCAAGGCCAGCGCCGCGAGCACCGCGACGCCATAGGCGATCCCGGCGTCGATGCCGATGGCCGAACCCAGGGACATCGACTCGCTCATATGCCCGACCATGAACGGGAACACCGCCGACAGCACCCGGCCGAAGTTGTAGCAGAAGCCCACGCCCGCGCCGCGCACATCGGCCGGGTACAGCTCATTGAAGAAGGAGCCGAGGCTGGCCGGAATCCCGGCGGCGAAGAAGCCCAGGGGGAAGCCGAGGAACAGCATCTGGGTATTGCTCAGCGGCAGGAACAGGTAGCACTGCACCGTGACCACGCAACAGAAGGCAAAGAGGATGATGTTCTTGCGCCGGCCGATACGATCCAGCAACAGGCCACTGACGATACAGCCGAACCAGAACGCGACGATGATCACCGCCAGGTAGCCGCCGGAGCTGAGTACCGAGAGGTTGCGTTCGGTCTTGAGAAAGGTCGGCAACCAGGTCATCACCGCGTGGTAACCGCCGTGGGCGCCCAGGCCGAGGATGCCGCCCAGCAGCGTGACCCGCAGCAGCTCGGGACGGAAGATCCCCGCCATCGACGCCAGCAGGCCGCGCCCTTCGGCCTTGGCCTGGCGTTGCGTGCCGTCCGGCTCGACCACGCTGCGGCGCACATAGATCACCAGCAGCGCCGGCAGCAGTCCCACCAGGAACATCACGCGCCAGGCCATGGCCTCGGGTACGAAGGTGTAGATCAGGGTGAAGACCCCGACCGCCGCGCCCCAGCCGATCGCCCAGGCACTCTGCACCGCGCCCATGACCTTGCCGCGATAGCGGGCCTGGATGGTTTCCGCCATCAGCACCGCGCCCGCCGCCCACTCGCCACCGATACCGAAGCCCTGCAATGCCTTGACCACCAGCAACTGGTTGAACCCGGTGACAAAGGCCGAGAGAAAGGTGAACAGCGAGAACCAGAGGATCATCCATTGCAGGGTGCGTACCCGGCCGTAGCGGTCGGACAGCGTGCCGCCGAGCCAGCCGCCGATGGCCGAGGTGATCAGGGTCACGCCGCTGACCAGCCCGGCGTCGCCCTTGCTCAGGGCGAAGGCGGCGATCAGCGCCGGGATTGCCAGGCCGAACATCTGCACTTCCAGGGCATCCAGGGACCAGCCGCCAAAGCAGGCCCAGAACGTCTTGCGCTCCCGCGAAGTGATGTCGCGATACCAACTGAACATGATTTCTTATCCTTATAGGTGAACAGGAAGCCGGTCGGGGCTCAGCGGATCTCGACGCTGTAGCGGAAGTGGCTGGCATGGCCACGGGAACGTCGCCACTCCAGCGGTCGGCCGGCGTAGTCACGGGCCAGTCGCTCGATCACCACCACCGGGCTGTCGGGCTCGATCTGCAACAGTCGCGCATGCACCTCGCCCACGGCTTCGGCAGTGAGGGTCTCTTCGGCACAGGCGACCACCTGGCCGCACAGCGCTTCGTAGATCGGATAAAGCAGCGGCCCCTGGCGATCCAGGTCGACCGTCAGCAGGGCCTGGAACGGCGCTTGCGGCAGCCAGATTTCCTCGGCCAGCAGCGGTGTGCCTTCCAGCAACCGCAGGCGGACCAGACGGATCACTTCGGCCTCGGGCGGCAGCCCCAGTGCCTGGCTGACGGCGGAAGGTGCGGGCAGGGAATCGACGGTGAGGATCCGGCTTTCCGGCATCTGCCGTTCACCGGCCAGGCTCTGGAAGCGGAAAAAGCGGAACAGCGAAGACTGGAACTGCGGGCGGCGGATAAAGGTGCCGCGACCCTGCTGGCGTTCGAGGATGCCTTCCTCCACCAGCTTGTCGATGGCCTTGCGCACGGTGCCGATGGACAGCTGGTACTCGCCGGCCAGTACGGCTTCGGTGGGAATCGCTTCGCCCGGACGCCAGCGGTTGTTGGCAATCTGCCGGGCCAGCTCGTCGCGCAGGCGTTGATAGAGCGGAAGACGTTCGTCGCTGGAAAGTGTGTTCATTTTTGTAGTTATCCAGTCATCTATATGAATTTTTCCCGAGTATTCTCCTTGAACGAGACAGCGTCAAGTCACAGACCGATCACTGGTCGCCATCGCCCCATGCCTTTGCCCTCCCAAACCCGACACTGTTCGTTGATCGAACACTAAAGCACGCGGTTTGCGCCGGGTTGATTGCTGACATTTGACTTGGATTAACCAGTTAGTACATTTTATCCAGACAGACCCGGATGCCTTGCGGTCGACGCCAAGAACAACAACGGAGACTCCCCTGATGCCGCCTATCGTGCTGGTGCTCAACGGCCCCAACCTGAACCTGCTCGGAACCCGCGAGCCGGCCACCTACGGCCATGAAACCCTGGCGGACATTTCCGCCTTGTGCGGTCGTACCGCCACCGAGTTGGGCCTGACCGTGGAATTTCGCCAGACCAACCATGAAGGCGAACTACTGGACTGGATCCACGCGGCGCGCGGGCGTTGCGCCGGGATCATCATCAACCCGGCCGCCTGGACCCACACCTCGGTGGCGATCCGCGATGCACTGGTGGCCAGCGAGTTGCCGGTGATCGAAGTGCACCTGTCCAACGTCCATGCCCGCGAACCGTTCCGCCATCACTCGTTCGTCTCATCCATCGCCAAGGCGGTGATGTGCGGCTTCGGCAGCCACGGTTATCGCCTGGCGCTGGACTATTTCAGCCAGACATTGAAGGGGTGAGCGCGATGTACCCGAACAACAGCACAAGCATCCTGGCCGGACTGATCGGCGCCGGTATCCAGGGTTCGCGCACGCCCGCCCTGCATGAGCACGAAGGCGATGCCCAGGGCTTGCGTTACCTGTATCGGCTGATCGACCTGGATCAGCTGCAACTGGGCATCGATGCCCTGCCCGACCTGCTGCTGGCCGCCGAGCGCATGGCATTCACCGGCCTGAACATCACCTTTCCCTGCAAGCAGGCGATCATTCCGTTGCTCGACGAATTGTCCCCCGAGGCACGAGGGATTGGCGCGGTGAATACCGTGGTGCTCAAGGACGGCAAGCGGGTGGGCCACAACACCGACTGCCTGGGCTTCGCCGAAGGCTTTCGGCGCGGGCTCAAGGGCGTCGCGGTGGAACACGTGGTGCAGATGGGTGCCGGCGGCGCGGGGGCGGCGGTGGCTCATGCGTTGCTCGCCGAAGGTGTGCGGCAACTGACGATATTCGATGTCGACAGCGACCGTGCGCGAAGCCTGGCGGACAACCTCAACCAGCATTTCGATGGCAGCCGGGCCAGGGCCGGAAGCGACCTGGCCGCCGCCATGGCCCGTGCCGACGGCCTGGTGAATACCACCCCCATGGGCATGGTCAAGCTGCCCGGCATGCCGGTCCCGCTGGAACTGCTGCGGGCGGCACTGTGGGTGGCGGAGATCGTCTACTTCCCCCTGGAAACCGAACTGCTGCGCAACGCCCGCGCCCTGGGTTGCCGCACGCTCGATGGCGGCACCATGGCCGTGTTCCAGGCGGTGAAGGCGTTCGAACTGTTCAGTGGCCTGACGCCGGATGCGCAGCGGATGGTGGAGCACTTTCAGCGTCTATAAGGCTCGCCCTGATGAGCTTTACCCTTCATAAGACTCACAAAATTGAGCCTTATAATAAAATGTCTTTCTCATAAGACGTGCTACAGTGAGTCTTATCAACGGTAAGGCTCATTCTGGTAAGTGTTATGAAGGCATTCTTTCCGGTCGGCTGTAGCGATACCCTCAGTAAAATCGGGCTACTGGTGAAAGCCAGACGCCTGGATCTGGGCCTGCGCCAGTCAGACTTCAGATCCAGCCTCGGGATCTCCGAGCATACGCTGCGCAAGATCGAGAATGGCTCGGAGTTGGTGGACCTCAGGTCCTTTATGCTGGTGCTCTGGCGCCTGGGCATCAACGAGATGATTTTCGGTTCACTGGAGGGGATCGAAGGCACCTCGCAAATCACACGATACGTCACGGACGAGGACAATCATGCGAGCCTGGCCTCGAGACGTGTTCGCCTGTCCAAACCCAAGGCGGAGGATTTCTGATGTCCCGCGCCTATATCTATATGGAACACCCGCAGACAGGTGAAGTCGTCACCCTGGGTCGACTGACGCTCCAGGGCAAGGTCGGCGAATTTCTATATGCCCCCGACTACGTGGCCAGCAATGGCTGGGTCCCCGACCCCATCAACTATCCGCTGCGCGCCGAAGCCTATACCGGCATCACCAAGAATCGCGGCATCCCGGGTTTTATCAACGATGCCATGCCGGACGGCTGGGGCGAGCGTCTGCTTCACCGTGCCTATGGCCAGGAACTGACCACCCTCGACTTCCTGCTCAAGTCACCGAACAACGACCGTATTGGCAACCTGATGGTCGGGCGATCCGCCTCTCCAGCGCCAGGTCTCGGCTCTGAGCCCGCGCCGACATTAAGAGGCCTGGCAAAATTCGTCGAGGCATGCGAAGCGGTCTATGACAGCCAACTGGATCAGGAGTCGGTCTCGATACTGAACCTGCGCCAACAGCGTTCTTCACTGGGCGGCGCCCGCCCGAAGCGTACCCTGCAGGATCACGGTATGCTGATCCTGGCCAAACCCCGCGACCGCTTTGATCAGTACGACCTGCCGGCTGTCGAATACGCGTGCATGACCTTTGCCGCCTCCAAGGGCCTGAATGTCGCCCGCACGGCCCTGCACGCCGAAACCCCGTCCACGCTCTTGGTGGAACGCTTCGATCGGACACCGCTGGCCGAGGGCGGCAGTCGCCTCCCCATGCTCAGCGCGCTCACCTTGCTCGACGCCGAGTGGATGACCCAGCATGACTGGCGCTATGCGGGTGTCGCCGATGAGATGCGCCGCCGTGGCGTTCCCGACAAAGATCTGCAGGAGCTGTTCAAGCGCATGTGCTACAACGCACTGGTCGGCAACAGCGACGACCACCCGCGCAACCACGCCATTATCTGGACCGCAGGCCAATGGCGTCTCTCGCCGATGTACGACGTACTGCCCATTCTCGATGAAGGCCCCGCCCAGACGCTGGCCATGGCTGTCGGTCGTGAAGGAACCCAGATCAGCCGCCGCAACCTGCTCAGCCATCATGAGCACTTCGCGCTTGCCCGAGAACAGGCCGAGCAGGTGCTGGATGAAGTGATCGGCTGGGAGCAGGAACTTAAGGAATACTACGGCAGGTGGCTGCAAGGGGCAGAGTTGCAGATGGCGCAGGAGGCGACGAGCGCCGCACGCATGCGATAGCCGCAGGAGCAGCGCCCGTCCCCGGACTATCGATCAAGCCTGCAGGTACCTCAACACCGATTCGCAGATCATCTCCCGATGCCGCGCCTTGATCTGCTCGTCCGGCAGGTCGATCTGGAAGATCTCACCGATGGTGTGGCGGTTCGAGACCCGGTAGAAACAGAACGAACTCACCAGCAGGTGCACGTCCAGCGGGTCCAGGCCGCTGCGGAACAGTCCCTGCTGCGCGCCCCGTTGCAGGATCTCGCCCAGCGCGCCGAGGATGGTGACGTTCATCGAGCGGATCGCCCGGGACTGCTTGACGTACTCCCCCTTGTGGATGTTCTCGATGCTGACGATCCGTACGAAATCGACGTTGCGGTCATGGTGGTCAAAGGTGAACTCGACCATCCGCCGAATC
Organism: Pseudomonas sp. Ost2; assembly: GCF_018326065.1. NCBI lineage: Bacteria > Pseudomonadati > Pseudomonadota > Gammaproteobacteria > Pseudomonadales > Pseudomonadaceae > Pseudomonas > Pseudomonas sp. Ost2. Next base: position 6,430,448 of record NZ_AP021904.1, read on the forward strand.
GCTTCACGCGGTTCCAGTTCCGTCAGGTGCAGGCGGCTCTCGGTGCTGCGGATCTCGCCGTAGAGCTTCTCCAGAACCTCGACGTAGAGCTGTTCCTTGCTGCCGAAGTAGTAATAGATCATCCGCTTCGAGGTGTGGGTCCGCTCGGCGATCGCATCGACCCGCGCACCGGAAAGGCCCTGCTGGACGAACTCGACAATCGCTTCCTGGAGGATGTTCTCGCGGGTCTTCTCGGGATTGTTCTTGCGACTCTTGCGCGGCACGGCGGCGGGCAGGGACACGTCAGGCGCGGCGGGAAGTTCTGAAGTCATGGTCATTCTGGGCTCACGGCCTTCTCGGCAGATGCTGGCGATTATGGGCTGCGTCCCCCAGCGAAGGAAGCGGGGAGACAGGTCAATTCCCCTCTCCCTCGCCCCAGAGCGCTAAAGCCGGGCCTGGCGCACGGCACCGCTACGGGATTTGGCCATCGCCGCCAGGCGCACCGCGACATTCGCCGCGCCATAGCCGGCGTAACCGCCCTTACGTTGCAGGATCTCGAAGAAGAACCGCCCTTCGAACGGCTCGGTATAGACGTGGAACAGCTCGCCACCCTGGGCATCGCGGTCGTACAGCACGTTGTAGTAGGCCAGTTCGCTGAGGAATTCGTCGTCGAAATCGAAGCGCGCCGCCAGGTCGTCGTAATAGTTGAGGGGGATATCCAGCAACGCCACGCCCGCCTCTTTCGCCCGGCTGACCTCGGCGAAAATATCGTCGCAGTCAAAGGCGATATGGTGCACGCCGGAACCACGATAGCTCGACAGCGCATGGGAAATCGCCGTGTTGCGGTTCTCGGAAATGTTCAGCGGCAGGCGGATCGAACTGCAGCGACTGCGCAGTGCCCGACTCTTCACCAGGCCATAGGGATCCGGCAGCACCACCTCGTCGTCGGCTTCGAAATCCAGCAGGCTCTTGTAGAACAGCACCCAACTGTCGAGGCTGTCGGCGGGCAGCGCCATGGCCATGTGATCGATCCGCTTGAGACCGGCCCGCGTCGGTGCGACGGGCAACAGGTTGAAATCGGTGGCATAGAGTTTCTGCCCGGCAGCCTCCTTGTCCACCAGATAGATCAGGCTGCCATCCGGCGCCCGCACCGCCGCCAGCTCCAGCTCGTTGGGACCGACCAGGCCGCGATAAGGCTGGCCCTTGTAGGCTATCGCCCGGGACAGCGCACTGGCACTGTCGTTGACCCGGATCGCCGTGGCGCACAGGGACGGGCCGTGGGCCTCGAAGAAGTTGTGGGCGAAGGAATAGGGTTCGCCATTGAGGATCAGGTTGATATCGCCCTGGCGCAACAGGCTGACGTTTTTCGAGCGATGCTGACCGGCGTGGACAAAGCCCAGGCGCTCCAGCCACTGGGTCAGCCGGGCACCGAGGGTTTCGTCCACGGCGAACTCGAGGAACTCGATACCCTCGTTTTCGCTGACCGGCGGCGGCGCGAACAGAGGATCGAGAGTGGCGCTCGGTCCAGCCTCCCGGAGCAGGCGCTCGCGGGTTTTCTCTTCCAGGTACAACAGCGAACGCAGGCCATCGGCGGCATTCGCCCGGGGCGGGGCGGCGCGGAAACCGTCGTTGAAGATCTCCAGGGACAGCGGCCCGGTGTAACCACTCTTGATGATCGGCGCGAGAAAGCCCGGCAGGTCGAATTCGCCCTGCCCCGGGAAGCAGCGAAAATGCCGGCTCCATTCCAGGACATCCATCGCCAGGATAGGCGCGTCGGCCATCTGCACGAAGAAGATCTTGTCGCCGGGAATCTGCGCGATGGCGTCCGGATCGCCCTTGAGCGCCAGGGTATGGAAGCTGTCGAGCAGCACACCGAGGCTCGGGTGGTCGGCCTGGCGGACGATATCCCAGACCTGCTGATAGGTGTTGACGTGCCGGCCCCAGGCCAGCGCCTCGTAGCCGATACGCAACCCACGGGCGCCGGCGCGTTCGGCCAGCAGGCGCAGGTCGTCGACCAGGATCTGCCGCTCGCCCAGGCTGTCGGCCGACGCATTGCTGCACACCAGCACCAGGTCGGTGCCCAGTTCCTGCATCAGGTCGAACTTGCGCTCGGCACGCTCCAGGTTGCGCGCCAGGCGGTCGCGGCGGCAGCCTTCGAAGTCGCGAAAGGGCTGGAACAGGGTGATGGCGATCCCCAGGTCCGCGCACATCTGGCGGATTTCCCGGGGGCTGCCGTCGTAGTACAGCAGATCGTTTTCAAAGATTTCCACGCCATCGAACCCGGCGGCGGCAATGGCCTCGAGTTTTTCCGGCAAGGTGCCGCTCAGGGAAACGGTGGCAATGGAACGCTGCATAAGTAGACTCCTGGCGGTGGTGTTTTTGTTGGATACCGCTCCAGCCCCGGCAAAAGACGCCGGGGCAGTTGTGGGAGCGGGCTTGCCCGCGAAGGGCCCCTGGGATCGCTGGAAGCTGCGCGGGCAAGCCCGCTCCCACAGAGAAATCCCATCGCCCTCCGGCAACCGGATTGATTATTGGGGCAGGGCAAGCCGGACATCAATCAAAGTGTACGAACTGGTTAGTTTTGTGTGCGATTATCGACCACAATGGCCCACGGCGAATTGACGGTTTTTTGCTCACTGCGCACCATCAACCAGGCCAAGGCATTGCTTCAAACTGCAGAAACCCACCCAGACAATTCCAAGAAACGGGTAATCGCTCATGCTCTCGACTTCACAAAGCTCCCCTGCCACCCAGGGCGGCACTCGCGGCGGTATCGCCGACAAGATCCGCGGCGCCATGGCCGTCGGCACGACCCGCTGGGGCATGCTGGCCCTGGTGTTCTTCGCCACCACCCTGAACTACATCGACCGCGCCGCCCTCGGCGTCATGCAGCCCATCCTCGCCAAGGAAATGAGCTGGACGGCGATGGACTACGCCAACATCAACTTCTGGTTCCAGGTCGGTTACGCCGTCGGTTTCGTCCTGCAGGGGCGGTTGATCGACAAGATCGGCGTGAAGCGCGTGTTCTTCTTCGCCGTGCTGCTGTGGAGCCTGGCGACCGGCGCCCACGGCCTGGCGACCTCGGCGGTGGGCTTCATGATCTGCCGGTTCATCCTCGGCCTGACCGAAGCCGCCAACTACCCGGCCTGCGTGAAGACCACCCGGCTGTGGTTTCCCGCCGGCGAGCGGGCGGTGGCCACCGGCATCTTCAATGCCGGGACCAACGTCGGCGCGATGTTCACGCCGATGCTGTTGCCCCTGGTCCTGCAGGTCTGGGGCTGGCAGGCGGCGTTCCTGTGCATGGCGGCGCTGGGCGGCATCTGGCTGCTGTTCTGGGGCCTGAAGTATTTCAACCCGGAAGATCATCCATCGGTGAAACCGGCTGAGCTGGCGTATATCCAGAAGGAAGTCGAACCGGAACAGCCCGCCGTGCCCTTCTCGCGGATCCTGCGCATGCGCGGCACCTGGGCCTTTGCCCTGGCCTACTCGCTGACCGCGCCGGTGTTCTGGTTCTACCTGTACTGGCTGCCACCCTTCCTCAACCAGCAGTACAACCTGGGCATCAGCGTGACGCAGATGGGCATTCCGTTGATCATCATCTACCTGACCGCCGACTTCGGCAGCGTCGGCGGCGGCATCCTCTCGTCGTTCCTGATCGGTCGCGGGATCAACCCGATCCGCGCCCGCCTGCTGTCGATGCTGCTGTTCGCCTGCTGCATCGTCGGCGTGATACTGGCCGCCGGTTCCAGCCACCTGTGGGTCGCCGTGGGGGCGATCTCCCTGGCCATCGGCGCGCACCAGGCCTGGACCGCGAACATCTGGAGCCTGGTGATGGACTACACCCCCAAGCACATGATGAGCACGGTGTTCGGTTTCGGCGGGATGTGCGCGGCCATCGGCGGCATGTTCATGACCCAGTTGGTCGGCTATATCCTGACCACCACGAACAACAACTACGCGGTACTGTTCACGCTGATCCCGGCGATGTATTTCCTGGCGTTGACCTGGATGTACTTCATGGCGCCGCGCAAGATTCCGAAGCTGGTCGATTGATCTCGCCGTGGCGAAGGTTGGGCAAGGCTTGCTGGCCTGTTCGCCGGCAAGCCCGTCCCTGATCGTTCCCACGCTCCGCGTGGGAATGCAGCCCGTGACGCTCTGCGTCACAACAGCGGACGCGGAGCGTCCAGAGAGGCATTCCCACGCAGAGCGTGGGAACGACCATCGACGTTAGAAATCGAAAAACACCGTCTCGCCTTCACCCTGGATACGAATATCGAAACGGTAGGCCGTCTTGCCGTTCACTTCGCAGCGCTGGGCAATCAGGGTCTCCCGACGCTGCGGTTGCTCGATCAGGTTGATCACCGGGCATTTCGCGTTGGCCTCGGCCTCGTCGGAAAAGTACAGGCGGGTCTGCAGGTGGATATTGATCCCCCGGGCAAACAGCGAGACGTTGATATGCGGTGCCATCGGCACGCCGGCAGCATTGTTCACCACGCCCGGCTTGATGGTCGCCAGCGTCCACTCTCCCGCATCGAAGGTGGTGGCCGTGCGGCCGAAGCTGTTGAAGGTTTTCTCGGAATCGAAGGCCGTGTCGTAGACCCCCTCGTGGTTGGCCTGCCAGAACTCCAGGAAGGAATCGCGCACCAGGTGGCCATTGCCGTCATAGACATTGCCGAGCAACAGGATATGTTCGCCGGGCGCTCCCGGCTTGGCCATTTCATTCCAGATTTCCTCCGGACGCGGCGGATTGCCGGCAGCCGCCAGCGCCAGGCCGATATGCACATAGGGACCGGCGGTCTGTGACGGGGTTTCGGCGAGCAATTGAACAGGCATGGTCGGTCTCCTCAGCAGTTTTCGAAGTGGGTCTTGCGCTGGCCGCGCAGCACGATGTCAAAGCGATACGCCAGGCAGTCCATCGGATTGGCGTTGCCCATGTCGAGCCGGGCGATCAGGCTCTGCACCGCTTCGGCATTGGCAATCGACTTGACGATGGGGCACATCGGGATCAACGGATCGCCTTCGAAATACAGCTGGGTGATCAATCGCGTGGCAATCGACGGGCCGCTGATGGACACATGGATATGTGCCGGACGCCAGTCGTTCGGGCCATTGCGCCATGGATAGGGCCCGGGCTTGACGGTGCGGAAGCTGTAGTAGCCGTCACGGTCGGTCAGCGCCCGGCCGACGCCGCCGAAATTCGGGTCCAGGGGCGCCAGGTAGCGGTCGTTCTTGTGCCGATAACGCCCGCCGGCATTGGCCTGCCAGATTTCCACCAGGGTGTGGGGAACCGGCTGGCCGTATTGATCGCAAACCCGACCGGCCAGGATGATGCGCTCGCCCACGGGCAAGCCGCCATTGTTGAAATTGAGCAGCAGGTCGTTATCGAAACGACCGAATTTCAGATGGGAAAAATCCGGACCGGTGCTTTCACTGGGCGATTGCGGAATGCTCACCAGCGCCTGGCGCGGGGAACGGGCAATGGACGTCTTGTAATCGGGGGTCAGGGCTTTGGGGTGCCAATTACGGTCACGGATGACAAAACGACTGCTGTCTGCTTCAGACATGTCGATCTCCTGTTGTTTTTATGGGGAAACGCAGCGGCAAGCTACAAGGAATGAATCACGCGCTTGCAGCGTGCCCCAACAGGGAACCGGCGGATATTGAAAAGCCGGGGCACAACCATAACCAAATGGTTATGGATAACGACCTTCGCGATACGCCTGCCCCACTTCCCGCAGCATCTCCACCGACCATTGCGCCGCCAGCGACAGCGGCAGGCTGGCATTGCTCGAAATGCCCACGGAACCACCCGGCTCGCGCTGGCCGAGGTCGATCTCGCACAACTCGCCACGCGCCAGGTCCAGGCGCACCGCATCCAGCGGCGCGATCCACAGCGCCTCGCTGGACAGCACGTAACGCCGGCTCAAGGCCACCGACAGGGTTTCCAGGCGCTGCCGCGACTGGCGGATGCCGCACTGCACGAACAGGCTGTCGGCAAACTTGCGGATGGTGGTGCCCGCCAGCGGCAGGACCAACGGGAAGTTTTCCACGCTGGCGCGATCCGGCGCACCGCTCGACAGCGGATGATCGGGCCGCGCCACCAGGGTCATGGATTCACTGTACAGGTGCTCGAAGGTCAACCCCTGGATCTCCGGGCTGTCAGTCATGCGGCCTACCACCAGGTCGACATCGCCGACCCGCAATTGCGAGAGCAGGTAGGCGCTGGGCCCGGTCACCACACTGACCACCAGCGCCGGATGCAGTTCGTGCAGGCGCCGCACCACCTCCGGCATCAACAGGCTTTCCACCGTCGACAGCACGCCGAGCCGCACCACGCCAGCGGCGTACTCGCCCTCGCGCAGGGCCTGCACGCCTTCGCGCAGGGTCTGCACCGAAGGCCCGGCGTAACGCAGGAAGGCCACCCCGGCCTCGGTCAGGCTGATGCCGCTTTTGCTGCGCACGAACAGGCTGGTCTCCAGCAGCGTCTCGAGTTCCTTGAGGGTCTTCGACATCGCCGGCTGGCTCACCGCCAGGACATCCGCCGCCCGCGCCAGGCTGCCCTGGCGGGCCATTTCGAGAAAACACACGAGGTGGCGGAATTTGATACGGGTGTCGATATTCACGAGGGGTGCGGCTCCGCTGCGGTCGGGACATGCAGGTCAGGACAGACACAATTGTGTCCGATATTAGTCGTCAGCGGCGGCTTCTGAACCAAATCCCCTGGCTGACCTCTATCTGCATGGCCTGACGACCGGACTGGCGGCTATCTCACCCAGCAGCAACACTCATCTGCACAACAAACAGAGGATTCCCACATGCTTTGGAAAAAAGGAAGGCGCAGCGACAACGTGGTGGATGCTCGTGATGACAACAATGCTGGAGGTGGCGGACTGCGTTTCGGCGGCGGCAAGGGCTTGAGCCTGACAGCCGTGGTGCTGATTGTCGGCATCGGCTTGCTCACGGGCCAGGACCCGATGCAGATTCTCGGACAACTCAGCGGACAACTGACCCAGCAGCAATCGGCGCCCATCAGCCCGCAAACCCGGCAGTCACCTCCGGCCAACGATGAGCAGGCGGATTTTGTCCGGGCCATTCTCGGCGATACCGAAGACACCTGGGGCCAGATCTTCCAGCAGGCCGGACGTCAATACAAGGAGCCGACCCTGGTGCTGTTCCGCGGCCAGGTCAGTTCCGCCTGTGGCCTGGCCTCCTCGGCCACCGGGCCGTTCTATTGCCCGGCGGACCAGCGGGTTTACCTCGACCTGGACTTCTTCCGCGAGATGTCCCAGCGCTTCAAGGCTGCCGGGGACTTTGCCCAGGCCTACGTGATCGCCCATGAAGTCGGCCATCACGTGCAGACCCTGCTCGGGGTCTCCGCCAAGATGCAGGCCGCCCGCCAGCAGGGGCGCAAGATGGAAGGCGACGGCGGCCTGCTGGTACGCCAGGAATTGCAGGCCGACTGCCTGGCCGGCGTCTGGGCCTGGCACGCGCAGAAACGCCTGAACTGGCTCGAGCCCGGCGATATCGAAGAAGCCTTGAATGCCGCCAACGCAATCGGTGATGATCGCCTCCAGCAGCAGGGTCAGGGACGCGTGGTGCCGGACTCCTTCACTCACGGCACCTCTGCTCAACGGGTGCGCTGGTTCAAGACCGGCTTCGCCCAGGGGCAACTCAACCAATGCGATACCTTCGCCGCCAAGAGTCTGTGAATGAACAAAACACTGCTGGGATCATTGTTGTGGGGTATGTGCGTCATCGGTGGCCAGGTCCAGGCCGCTGAACACGGGGTCAAGGAAGTCAGCCCCAATCATCTGAAGCTGTCGGCCGGCGAGTTGAGCGTCGGCCTCAATCGCGACTGGCAAGGGCCGATGCCCGATGTGCAGCGGGTGCTGATCATCGTCCACGGGCGGCTGCGCAATGCCATGACCTACCTCAACAGCGCCGAGACCGCCGCGAGCCAGGCCGGCCAGGACAGCAACACGCTGATCATCGCGCCGCAGTTCCTCAACGAAAGCGATGTACGACGCAATCACCTGCCGGACAACCTGCTGCGCTGGCAGGGCAATGACTGGATGGCCGGCGAGGCGTCCACCGGCCCTTCGCCAATGAGTTCCTATGCCGCGCTGGATGAAGTCCTGCAACGCCTGGGCAATCGGAAAAAGTTTCCGGCCCTGCGTGAAGTCGTGATTGCCGGGCACTCCGGCGGCGGCCAGGTGGTGCAGCGTTATGCGCTGGTGGGACACGGCGACGCGCAACTGGCCGGGAGCGGCATCAAGCTGCGGTATGTGATCGCCAACCCGTCGTCCTATGCCTGGTTCAGTGCCCAGCGACCGGTGGCGGGATTCAATCCATCGTCCTGCCCGGGCTTCAACGACTGGAAGTACGGCCTGCAGAACCTGCCGAGCTACGCCATGGGACAATCGCCGGCGCAGCTGGAACAGGCTTATGTGCAACGCTCTATCACCTACCTGTTGGGCCAGCAGGACACCGACCCGAACCATCCGGCGCTGGACAAGAGCTGCGGAGCGGAAGCCCAGGGCCCGTATCGGCTGATTCGCGGACACAACTATTTCGCCTACCTGCAGCAACGTCACCCGCAAGGGCTGGCGCAGACTCTGGTCGAGGTGCCCGGGGTCGGGCATAACGGCGACGGCATGTTCACTTCGCCACAGGGGCAGAAGGCGTTGTTCCAGCGTTAAAGGGCGGGGGATGTGCTGCCTGGACCGGCCCCTTCGCCGCGATGCGGCGCCCCGACAAGCCAGCTCCCACGGTGGATCGCGCAAGGCGCCACAATGCGATCCCATGTGGGAGCTGGCTTGCCAGCGATGCGGCCCTCAAGCCGACAGCATCTCCCGCAACGCCACACAATCCTCGGCATGCCAGTCCGTGAGCTCCGGCCACGGGTTATCCGGCAGGTTGACCAACACCGTCCGTGCCCCCGCCGCCCGTCCGCAGTCCAGGTCGAAGCGGTAATCGCCGACCATCACCATCTCGGCCGGCGCGACGTCCCAGGCCTCGGCCAGTTTCAGCAAACCACCCGGATGCGGCTTGGGCGGTGCGTCATCGCGGCCCAGCACATCGGCTTCGGCAAAGCAGTCGGCCAGACCGATGGCCTGCAGCGTCACATGGGCCAGTTCGCGAGCATTGCGCGTCAGGATCCCCAGGCGATAACCCCGTCCGGCCAGCTCGCGTACCAGCTCCACCGCACCGACCGCCGCTTGCGAGCCCAGGGCCAGATCCCGCTCATGCTCCAGCAACCAGGCATGCTTGGCCGCCGCCTCGTCGGCCGGCAGCGCTGCCAGGTGGGTCAGGATGTCGTCTTCCGGAGGAATCGACAGGGCCACGCGAATGGCGGCGAAATCATGCACGGCAACGGTCAGGGTGCCATCCATGTCGAACACCCAGTGACGAACCTCGGACAAACTCATGACCAATCCTTGCGATGCCGGATCAGACCTTCCTGGGTCACCGACGCCACCAGCACACCGGCGCGGTTGTACACGCTACCGCGGGAGAAACCACGGGAATTGCCGGCCCAGGGACTGTCCATCGCATACAACAGCCAGTCGTCGGCGCGCAGGTCGGCGTGGAACCACAGGGCATGGTCGAGACTGGCGACCTGCATATCCTTCTGCCACACCGACTTGCCATGGGGCAGCAGCGAGGTGGTCAGCAGGCCGAAGTCCGACGCATAGGCGAGCAGGTACTTGTGCAGCGCCGGCGAGTCGGCCAGGGCACCGTCGGCGCGGAACCAGACGTACTTGACCGGGTCCGACGGCTGCGGGTTGTAGGGGTCCTTCTCGGTCACCGGGCGCACTTCGATCGGCTTCGGGCACAGCAGCTTGTCACGCATGTGCTCGGGGATCAGGTGGGCGCGTTGCTGGGTGATTTCCAGCTCCGACGGCAGGTTCTCCGGCCCCACCACCTGCGGCATGCTGCTCTGGTGCTCGAAACCCTCTTCGTCGTACTGGAACGAGGCACTGCAGGTAAAGATCGGGTGGCCCTTCTGGATCGCCGTCACCCGCCGGGTACTGAAGCTGCCGCCATCGCGTACGCGGTCAACCGAATACACCACCGGCAGGCCGGCATCCCCGGGACGCAGGAAATAGCCGTGCAGCGAATGCACATGGCGCGCTTCCTCGACGGTCTGGCTCGCCGCCGACAGCGACTGGCCCAGCACCTGGCCGCCAAACAGCTGGCGAAACCCCAGGTCCTGGCTGCGCCCGCGAAAGAGGTTTTCCTCGATGGGTTCCAGGGTCAGCAAGTCGACCAGGTCTTCCAGCACTTGGCTCATTCAAACGCTCCTCACACAGGGCAATACAGTTCACTTAAAGACGATATCAAGCCATCCGTGCTTGTAATGGCCGAGCCTTGAACAACTCGCCACAGGCCTTGAATGATACCGCGTTTGCCATCAGCGGCGGTGCAGCGGATCGGCCAACCCCGGGGTTATCCGTGCAGGGTTTCCAGCCACTGGTCGCGGCTGATGCGGTACAGCACATGCTTGCGCAACGGATGATCGGCGGCCAGCCTGGGGTGTTCGAAGTCACCCAGGGGGTCATGGTGCATGCCGATGGCCTGCATGACCTTCTGCGAAGGGGTGTTGGTCTCGGTGGTGAAGGCCACCACTTCTTCCAGCGCCAGGCGATCGAAACCGCAGCGCAGGGAAGTCCATGCGGCCTCGCTGGCATAGCCCAGGCCCCAGTGCTCGCGCGCCAGGCGCCAGCCCATTTCCACCGCCGGGGTGAAGGCCGCGTCGAAGTTGACATGGGCCAGGCCGGTCAGGCCGATAAAGGCGCCATTGTCCTTGCGCTCCAGGGCCCAAAGGCCAAAACCATGTTCGGCGAAATGCCCGCGGATCCGACCGATCAGCGCGGCACTCTCCAGGCGACTCAGCGCGACCGGAAAATAGCGCATCACTTGAGGATCGGCGCACATCCGGGCAAATTCCGGCAGGTCGTCATCGCGCCACTGACGCAGCAACAGGCGCGCGCTCTCGAGTTCCAGTATCGGCTCCATCAATCCCCCTCAGGATTCCTTGTAAAGCTGTTTCCCTGCTCGCAAGTGTATCGCGCTGATAAGATCCTTCACTCATTCCTACATGAATTCGCCATGCCGTTGCCTTTGATCTACCACGATGACTACAGCCCGGAGTTTCCACCGGAGCATCGTTTCCCCATGGACAAGTTCCGCCTGCTGCGCGATCACCTGGTGGACAGCGGCCTGACCCGCGACCCGGAGCTGCTGCGCCCGCAGATCTGTCCCGTGGATATCCTCGCCCTGGCCCATGACCGCGGCTATATCGAGCGCTACATGGCCGGCGAGCTGTCCCGCGAGGACCAGCGCCGCCTCGGCCTGCCCTGGAACGAAGCCCTGGCCCGGCGTACCGTGCGCGCGGTCGGCGGTTCGCTGCTGGCCGCCGAACAGGCACTGGAACATGGCCTGGCCTGCCACCTGGCCGGCGGCACCCACCACGCCCACTACGATCACCCGGCGGGCTTCTGCATCTTCAACGACCTGGCAGTGATCAGCCACTACCTGCTGGCCAGCGGGCGTGTCGACCGGGTGCTGATCTTCGACTGCGACGTGCACCAGGGCGACGGCACTGCCCGTATCCTTGAAGACACTCCCGAAGCCATCACGGTTTCCCTGCATTGCGAGAAAAACTTCCCGGCGCGCAAGGCCCGCAGCGATTGGGACATTCCCCTGCCCATGGGCATGGGCGATGCCGACTACCTCAAGGTGGTGGATGACGCCCTGAATTACCTGCTGCCGCTCTACCAGCCGGACCTGGTGCTGTACGACGCCGGAGTGGATGTGCACAAGGACGATGCCCTGGGCTACTTGAAACTGACCGACGAAGGGGTGGCGGCCCGCGATGAACGGGTCCTGCGCCATTGCCTGGGCCGGGATATCCCGGTGGTCGGCGTGATCGGCGGCGGCTACAGCAAGGACCGCCAGGCCCTGGCGCGGCGCCACGGCATCCTGCACCACAGTGCGCAGCGGGTCTGGACGTCATCAGGTTGTCACTGAAGCCTGCTCGCTTACCCACAATGCCTGTGGAACCGCCTGTGGATAACCTGAGTGAAATGCGCTACAGCCCGCGTAAAGAAAGGGCTACAGATGGCTGTATGTTTTTCGTACAGCCCTCCTGATGAGCCCGGCAGTTCCCCTGTGGGAGTGGGCTTGCCGACGAAAGTCCCACCGCGGTTTTATCGACATACCGCGTTTTCGTTTTTCGTGGGCAAGCCCACTCCCACAAGAAAACGTAGAATGCCCGCCTATCACGCCACTTCGCAGCCCGCCATGACCCGTACAGCCTCCTCCCCCTCTCCCCGCGTCGCCATTATCGGTGGCGGCCCCGCCGGCCTGATGGCCGCTGAAGTCCTGAGCCAGGCGGGCGTCCGGGTCGACCTCTACGACGGCATGCCGTCGGTGGGACGCAAGTTCCTGCTGGCCGGCGTCGGCGGCATGAACATCACTCATTCCGAGCCCTACCCGGCGTTTCTCTCGCGGTATGCCGAGCGCGCCCCGCAGATCGCCCCGATGCTGCGGGCCTTTGGCGCCGACGAGCTGTGCGAGTGGATTCACGGCCTGGGGATAACTACGTTTGTCGGCAGTTCCGGCCGGGTCTTTCCCAGCGACATGAAGGCCGCCCCGCTGCTGCGCGCCTGGCTCAAGCGCCTGCGCGATGCCGGGGTAGTTATCCACACCCGCCATCGCTGGACGGGCTGGCAGGAGGGCACGCTGGTTATCCACAGCCCGGACGGTGAAACCATGGTCCAGGCCGACGCCACCCTGCTGGCCCTGGGCGGTGGCAGTTGGGCGCGCCTGGGCTCCGATGGCGCCTGGTTGCCGTGGCTGGCACAACAAGGCGTGTCCGTCGCCCCGCTGCAGCCGAGCAATTGTGGATTTGAAGTCGAGGCCTGGAGCGAGCTGCTGCGCGACAAATTTGCCGGAGCCCCGCTGAAAAACGTCGCCATCGGCCTGCAACATAGCGTGCCACGCCTGGGCGAATGCGTGATCACCGCCAGCGGCATCGAGGGCAGCCTGATCTACGCCTTGTCCGCGCCGATTCGCGAGCAGATCAACCAGAGCGGCTCGGCGATCATCGAAATCGACCTGCTGCCGGGCAAGACCCAGGGACAGATCCAGGCCGCTCTGTCGAAACCGCGGGGTTCACGCTCCATGGCCAAGCACCTGCACAGCCAGGTCGGCATCGACGGGGTCAAGGCGGCGTTGCTGCGTGAGCTGACGGATGCCGCCTGCTTCGCCGACGCCGCTCGACTGGCCGCTGCGATCAAGGCCCTGCCGCTGAAACTGGTCGCCACCCGCCCGCTGGATGAAGCCATCAGCAGCGCCGGCGGCGTTCCTTTCGAAGCCATGGACGAACAGTTGATGCTCAAGGCGTTGCCGGGCGTGTTCTGTGCCGGCGAGATGCTGGATTGGGAAGCGCCGACCGGCGGCTACCTGCTGACCGCCTGCTTTGCCAGCGGACGGGTGGCGGGGAAAGGGATGCTGGAGTGGTTGCGGCGGCAGGCCTGAAGCAGCGGCCTTTCACTGATCGTTCCCACGCTCCGCGTGGGAATGCAGCTCGTGACGCTCCGCGTCACATATTCGCAGCGGACGCAGAGCGTCCGGAGAGGCATTCCCACGCGGAGCGTGGGAACGATCAACCTTCAGATCGCAATCGCCGGCAAGCCGGCTCCCACAAGGGCGCTCGCCTCAAGGCTTGCGTTTACGCGGCCCGGTGTTGAATACCGGCACCTTGCGCACCGGCTTGACCGGCGGCGCCACGTCTTCCGGTTTCTCGCCGCTGTCCACCCACTTGCCCAGGTTGCGCTTGCCACCACCACCGGCAGCCTTGGGCTTTTTCGGTTTCTTCGGCTTCTTGACCACCTGCCCGGACGCATCGGTTTCCGGCACACGGTGCTCAGGCTCGAAATCCTGTTCTTCACGGCGGCTCAGCGTCTGGCGCGTCAGGGTCTCGATGGCCGACAGCAGGTTCACCTCATCGGCACACACCAGGGAAATCGCCTCACCGGTGGCACCGGCCCGGCCGGTACGACCGATACGGTGAATGTAGTCCTCGGCGACGATCGGCAGATCGAAGTTGACCACCAGCGGCAGGTCTTCGATATCCAGGCCACGAGCCGCGACATCGGTGGCCACGAGGATCTGGATCTCGCTGGCCTTGAAGCGGTCCAGCGCCCGTTGACGGGTTGCCTGGGGCTTGTCGCCATGGATACCGTCGGCGTTCACACTCAGGCCCTGGAGTTTTTCCACCAACTGGTCGACACCGTTGCGGGTCTTGGCGAACACCAGCACCTGCTTCCACTTGTGCTTGCGCAACAGGTGCACGAAGAGTTCCGGCTTGCGCTTCTTGTCGACCGTCACCACCCACTGCTTGACGGTGTTGGCCGCCACGTTGCGGGGGCTGACTTCGATACTCAGCGGATCATTGAGCATCTGCCCGGCCAGCAGGCGGATCGCATCGGAGAACGTCGCGGAGAACAACAGGGTCTGGCGCTTTTTCGGCAGGGCCTTGTAGATATTGCCCAGCTCTTCCTGGAAACCGAGGTCGAGCATGCGGTCGGCTTCGTCGAGCACCAGGGTCTGCAACTGGTTGAACTTGAGCGCGTTCTGGCGGAACAGGTCGAGCAGGCGCCCCGGCGTGGCCACCAGCAGGTCGACGCCCTTGCGCAGCTTCATCATCTGCGGGTTGATGCTGACCCCGCCATACACCGCATAAGTACTCAGCGGCAGGTGCTCGGCGTACTGGCGCACGCTTTCATGCACCTGCTCGGCCAGTTCGCGGGTCGGGACCAGGATCAGCGAGCGGACCGAGTTGGCGGCGACCTTCGGTCCTTCCATGGTCAGCAACTGCAACAGCGGCAGGGCGAAACCGGCGGTCTTGCCGGTGCCGGTCTGGGCCGCGGCCATCAGGTCGCGGCCGGCCAGCACGGCGGGAATGGCCTGGGCCTGGACCGGCGTCGGCGTCTTGTAGCCGAGGGTGTCCAGGGCCCGGGTCAGGGGTTCGATCAGGCCGAGAGTAGCGAATGTCATGCAGGTACCATAGAGAAAGTGTCAGCGCAGTGAAGCAATGCGCGGCAGTTTACCCTGTCAGGCCTCTTTCGGCTTGCGCCACTGCGGCAAACCGATCAGCACCACGGCGCTGATGATCACGCCCATGGCGATACACTCGTGCCAGCCGATGTGTTCGTCGGCGAACAGGATACCCAGCAACACCGCCACGGCCGGGTTGACGTAGGCATAGCTGGTGGCCGCCGCCGGGCGCACATGCTTCAACAGGTACATGTAGGCGTTGAAGGCGATGATGGAACCGAAGACGATCAGGTAGAGCAGCGCGAGCCAGCCTTCGGTCGAGGGCATCTGAGTCATGCGCTCCCCCCTGACAAAGCTGGCCAGCAGCAGGACCACGCCACCCACCAGCATTTCCGCCGCACTGGCCATGCCGCCGGGGGCAGCGGCAGATGCTTGCTCCACACCGAACCGAAGGCCCAGGTCGCCGCGGCCAGCAACAACAGGACCGCGCCAAACGGACTGCTTTGCAGGTTGGAGCCCATGTTCAGCAGGGCGATGCCGATCAGGCCCAGCACGATCCCCGCCCATTCCAGGCCGGTATTGCGCGCGCCCCAGAAATAGCCGCAGAGCAGGGTGAACAGCGGCACCGTGGCCACCGTCAGCGCGGCGACACCGGAAGCCACGCCTGTGTGTTCGGCCAGGGTCACCGCGCCGTTGCCAAAACTGAGCAGCAGCACGCCGATGGCACCCGCGGCTTTCCATTGCCGCCAGGTCGGCGCCGGCACGCCGCGCCAGCGCTGATAGGCGTACAGCAGACTGCCGGCGATCACGAAGCGAATGCCGCCCATCATCAGCGGCGGCCAGGACTCCACGCCGATACGAATGCCCAGGTAGGTCGAACCCCAGATGAAATACAACGCGAAGAAGGCACCGATCAGCGGTAACGGAAAACGGCGTGGGGCAGGCATGGACGGCTCAGGGCAGGACAAGGGAGCGTTATTCTAGAAAGGCCATCGACAAATAATAAGTTACAAAACCGCGTTATCAGGCCGGTACACTTTCTAAAACATGGATATCACGGGTATAAACCGTGCTTTCGAAAGCTCGCGATCCAGAGGTCTTGTAGATGGACAAGTACGACCGTTTGATCCTCGGTGCCCTGCTGGAAAACGGCCGCGCCTCCTTCGCCGAACTGGCGCGCAAGGTCAACCTTTCCGCCCCGGCGGTGGCCGAGCGGGTGGCCAAGCTGGAGAGCAGCGGCGTGATCACCGGCTACCAGGCCAAGGTGGACATGGCCAAGATCGGCCTGCCGATCCAGTGCGTGATCGAGTTGCGGCTCAACCAGCACGGCAGGCAACAAGTCTATGACGATCTGGCGCAGATCCCGCAGATCACCGAATGCCATCGGGTGACCGGCGATCCCTGCGTGATCATGCAGGCGGCGGTGGGCTCGATGGGAGAGCTGGAAGAATTGATCAACCGGATTGCCCAGTTCGGTTTCAGCAAGACCTCGATCGTGCTGTCGAGCGCCGTCGAACCGCGGGTGCCGTTGGGGCATCTGGACACGAATGGCAAGGTGAAGAGCCTGCATTGCGTCTGAACGTGCGTGTTTGCCGGTTTTGGGGGCGCTTCGCACCCCATCGCGAGCAAGCTTGCTCCTACAGGACCGCGTCGTGCACGGGCCATGTGTACGCCACAAACCCTGCATGCCAGCAGGCTTTTAGCGGCCTGGAGGGCTGCTCCACAAGATCCCGGCGCCCCTCCCTGCACAGGCCGGAGCAAACACAAATCCCGTGGGAGCCTGGCTTGCCAGCGAAGCTTTTATCGGCATCGAGGACTTCTGCGCAGCGTTCCGATACCCCCCGCCTCTCAGGATTGGCTTCGTACACAGGCTTCGAGTACATCACCGTCCTGTAGGAGCAAGCTTGCTCGCGATAGCTATCTACCAGACACTGCCACAACCGCTGACGGGCACCACCTGTGGCATATCACGCAGGCGGATCCAGGGCTCCTTGCGCCAATGCAGCAGGCTCAGCGCTCCCCCGTTCCATTCCAGCAAGCCCAGGCTTGGGGCCTGGGTCAGGGCCAGTTGCGGCTGGTCGCGCAGCATGGGCAACACCTGGTGCGTCAGCCACTGGCGCAGATGCCGGTTCTCCGGCAGGTAGTGATAGACCAGCATGGCGTAGACGCCCGACTCGCTGAGCATCAGGTGTTCTTCTGCTCCGCCATTCCCCTGCAAGCTCAGCAGGCGACGCTGATCCGAATCAAGCTTGATCGCTTTGCGCTCGTGCCACTCGATGCCCATCAGGTGCCCGATATCACCGGCGCAGAACCAGGCTTCGTCATGCAGGAGCAAGGCGCGGAGTTTGCGGTGGTGACGAGTAAATATTTGCGGTTCGAAAGCAACGTTAACGGCAAGACCAAGCTGCTCTGACACGTCATAAGCACTACCGTTATCAAGAAGGTTTTGTATGGTTTCAGCGAGACTTTCGAGAATGACTTTTCCCATTTTGGAATACTCCGAGAGATTCAAGGAGCTGCCATATAAAGCCTTCCTACGGACTTGGGTGGCAGCCGTACGCGGGGTAGGAACCGAGCTCTCTCGGACACTCGGCCACGAATCAACGTGCCCGCGCACGGCCACCATAAGGGGCACGCTGGCTAAAAAACCGGCGAGTATGGTGGATGCTCAGTATCGAAAGAGTCAATTGCAAGGGTTCCTACGCCCTGTCACCGATTTGGCGATGACCGGAAAAGGCTAGCGTTGCCAGCTCATCCCGGAAAGACAGCACGGATCGCCACAGGAAGTACGACATTTCCTAAAAAATGCGGGACAAAAGCGCTCCTTGAGAGGTAGCTCCGGCCAGCCAGGGAGCCTGAAGCAGAGCACGGGCTTGTGGCGGGCGGGCTTGCCTCAGGCCACCCGATACCGCCTCAAATGCTCCCCCACCTTCGCCGCCGGTACTTTCTGCAATTTGCACAGCAGGTCGTGAGACAGCTCGCGCAGCCCGTGCTTTTCGCGCAGCTCGCCGGCCAGGTGCGCCAGCAGGTTCGCGGCCATCTCGGCGTCGGCCATGGCCCGGTGCGCCTGGCCGGTGTGCGGCAGCCGCGCGTAGGCGGTCAGGGTGCCCAGCTTGTGGTTCGGTGCCGCCGGCATCAGACGTCGCGCCAGCAACAGCGAGCAGGCGAAATTCTGCAGGCGCGTGCGCTTGATGCGACCCATCTCGAAGTCCCAGAACTTCTGGTCGAACGCGGCGTTGTGGGCCAGCAGCGGCGTGATACCGACGAATTCGTTGACCTCGTTCATCACCCGCTCCGCCGAGGGCGCCGTGCGCAACATGGCGTTGCTGATGCCGGTCAGTTGTTCGATAAAGGCCGGCACCCGCACCCCGGCGTTCATCAGGCTCTGGTAACGGTCGACGATGCGCCCCTCTTCCAGGATGACCACGGCGATTTCCGTCGCCCGGCAGGCACTGCTCGGCGAGATCCCGGTGGTTTCAAAGTCGATGACGGCAATACGTTCCAAAATCCAGCCCTTTCAAATAGTCCGTTGATCGCTCCCCCGGCGCGACAGGGAATACGCGTTGCTTCAGAAATGGACGCGGAGCGTCCAGGACTGCGTTACCACACGGAGCGTGGGAACGATCAGGCCCATCAGTTTTTCAACAACAGTGCGCCTTCGATGGGCACGTAGCGGCTCGCCGCGCGGATCAGCGAGTTGGCCGTCAACCCCGGCACGCCATAGGCCACCGCCTCGACCCCATGCTTGCCGATGATGCGCTCGAGCAGCAGGTCGAAATCGCCATCACCGGACGCCAGCACCACCTCGTCGACGTTCGGCGCGGCATCCATGATATCGATGGTGATCCCCACGTCCCAGTCACCCTTGGCCGAACCGTCGCTGCGCTGGATGTACGGCTTGAGTTTCACCGTGAAACCCAGGTTGCGCAGGATCTGCTGGAACTGCTGCTGCTTGCTGTCGCCGCGGTCGATCGCATAGGCATAGGCTTCGACGATCTGCCCGCGCTGGCTGATATCAGCCCACAGGGCGGCGTAGTTGAAGTGACAACCGTAAGCCTGGCGCACGGTGTAATAGAGGTTCTGAACGTCGGCGAACACTGCGATTTTCTTCACCGTGAATCCTCATGGCGCAGACGCGCACTGGCGGGGGTGACGGACACTCGAAAGCGAGTAGACGCGCAGTATGCCAGCCCGAGGCAATATTCAGCGAACAATCAGCCATGCAAACGCAGTCCGGAGCGCCAAGGCGCCCCGGACCGGAGAGGATCAGACGTAGGAATCGTCGTCAGAGAAAGAAGAGGAACTGTCGTCGCTGTAGTCGCTGTCGAGGAAGCCGCCCTGGTCGTTGTTGCCCCAGGAGTCGTTGTTGGCCATGCGCTGGTCATCGCCCCAACCGCCGCCGTTGTTGTTGCTCATCGGGCTCGGCTCGATGATTTCCTCGATGATCTGCGGCTGCTGCTGGTTGTGATGGAACAGGCTGCTGATACCTTCGGCCAGCATCACGCCACCCGCCACACCGGCTGCGGTCTTCAGTGCACCGCCAAGGAAACCGCTGCCCATCGGGGCGGCCGGAGCGGCCTGCTGCGGCGCATAGTTCTGGGGTGGCGGGTTGTAGTTCTGCTGTGGCGGGGCATTGAATGCCGGGCGCGCCGGCTCACGCCAGCCGCCACCGGAGTTGCCAGGAGCCGGAGCCGGTGCCGGATCGCGACTGCCACCACCAAAGATGCTCGACAGGAAACCACCGCTGCTCGGCGCCGGTGCGGCACTCTGGGCGCGAGCCTGTTGCAGGTCGGCCTGGGCCTGCTGCAATTGGGCCTGGAGTTGCTTGTTCTGCTCGTCGAGACTCTTGATCGCGTGTTCTTGCACCAGGATCGACTGAGTCATGTAGTACGCCGCAGCCGGTTGGCGCGCCAGATGCTCCTTGATCCGCGCCTCGGCCAGGGCGTCACGCGGGGCTGAATCCTTTTCGGCTTGTTGCAACCGTGAAAACAGTCCATCGATCAGGGTTTGCTCTTCGCTGTTCATGGCGACCTCATCAGATTGCCGGGTAGAAATCGGTCGCCCTGGCCGATACGGCCCGGGCGTACATCAGTTATGGGGCTGTTACAGGAAGTTTCAATGATCCTTACGTAACGTTTACATTTGAGTGTCGGCCCGCCTCATCGGTTAAAGTGTCGCTTTGCTTTGACCTTCGATAGCGAGCCCATGAACCCGCTCACCATATTGCGCGACTCCCTGTATTTCTTCCGGCGCAACCTGGGCCAGATCGCCCGCCTCTGCCTGCCGCTGGTGATCTTCGAGGCCGTCCTCCAGCAACTGCTGGACAACGCCATCGGCCCCGATGCCTCGCCCGCCTACGACCTGCTGGCCGGACTGCTGGTGTACCCGCTGTACACCGCGGCGCTGATCCTGTTTCTCGATGCCCGGACCCGCGGCGAAACCCCGCTCAATCGCGACCTGCTGGCCATGTCCCTGCGCCTGTGGCCGCGCATGGCGCTGCTGTCGGCGGTGAATACCGTGGCCATCGTGCTCGGGCTGTCGTTGTACTTCATTCCCGGCATCTGGCTGACCGTGGTGCTGGCCTTTGCCGAATACCAGCTGGTATTGCGCGGCCGGGAACCGCTACGGGCGATGAAGGAGAGTTTCAACCTCAGCCGCGGGCATTTCTGGCGGACCTTCACCTGCATCCTCTGTGTCATGGGACCGCTGTGGCTGCTCAAGGGCCTGAGCGCCAGTGCCTATCCCGAGCCACAGAATCCGCTGCTGACACTGGTCATCGACAGCGCCCACAGCTTCCTGCAACTGTTCACCAGCGTCGTACTCTTCCGGCTGTACATGCTGATCAGCGAAAAATCTGACAGGGGCTAACGGGACAATCCCTCACAATAGAGGGTTAGGCGGTGACAAGGCGGTCGGTTATGCTCCCTCCATTGCAACGTCATAAGCCGAGCCCATGACCCGTCTATTACGTTACACGCTCTTGAGCATGGCCCTGGTCGCCGGCCTGCTGGGCCTTTTCATCTACACCCTGAGCTGGCACCCCGACAGCAAGGAAACGCTGCCGGTCAGTTGTAGCGCCCAGGCGCCCGTTCTGGTCGCCGGCCAGGCCCTCAAGGTGATGACCTGGAACATCCAGTACCTGGCGGGCAAGCGCTATGTGTTCTGGTACGACATGGCCGACGGCAGCGGCAAGGACGAGCGCCCGACCAGCGAAGACATGGCCTTCAGCCTTGACGAAGTGTCGCGGGTCATCCGCGACGAGCAGCCGGATATCGTGCTGCTGCAGGAGGTCGATGAGAACGCCAAGGCCAGCGCCTACCAGGACCAGCTCAAGCTGCTCCAGGAGCGTGTCGCCGACCTGTATCCGTGCAGCTCGCAAGCCTTCGACTGGAAGGCGGACTTCGTGCCCGACTGGCATATCTTCGGCAGCGTCGGGCGCAAGCTGGCGACCCTGAGCCGCTACCAGATCGAGCATGCCGAACGCCTGCAACTGCCCCTGGCCCCGGCCAACCTGATCCAGCGCCAGTTCCAGCACCGCCAGGCACTCCTGCTCAATTACCTGCCGCTGAGCGATGGCGGGCAACTGGCGGTGATCAACACCCAGCTGGCGCCCTTTGCCCAGAACGACACCCAGTTGCGCCAGGTGCAGGCGACCACCCGCCTGCTGGATAAACTCGAAGGCCAGGGCACGCCATGGCTGATCGGTGGCGATTTCAACCTGCTACCCCTGGGCCAGTACCTGCGCCTGCCACCAAGGCTGCGCGGCGGCTACTCGGCGGACAGCGAGCTGCATGTCCTGTGGGACAAGTACCCGATGATCCCGAGCAACAGCGAAGCCAGCGGCATCGACCGCGAGCAATGGCTGACCCATTACCCCAACGATCCCGGGGTCAGTGGCCCGGACCGCACCCTGGACTACTTCTTCTACAGCGCCAAGATGAGGCGGGTCGAGGCGCAGGTCCGCCAGGACGACACCCTGAAGATCTCCGACCACCTGCCGGTGATTGCGCGCTTCCTGCTGCCGCCGGCGCGATAAACACCCCCGAGGCGCTGCGAGGGCGGGCCCATGTGGGCGGGAGTTCGTGCGGACTGCCTTGTGGGAGCGGGCTTGCCCGCGAAGAACGATAACGCGCCGCCCCTGAAACACCGCGCCGCCTCCTTCGCGGGCAAGCCCGCTCCCACACGATCCTTACTTGCGCGGCTTGATCCGCGCCGTCGCCTCCGCCACCAGCGGGTCGTCCGGCCAGTAGTGCTTGGGGTAACGGCCCTTGAGGTCTTTCTTCACTTCGGCGTAGGTGCTGCGCCAGAAGTTCGCCAGGTCCTGGGTCACCTGCACCGGGCGCCGTGCCGGTGACAACAGATGCAGCTTCACCACCTGGCGGCCGCCGGCCACCCGCGGCGTCTCGGCCAGCCCGAACAACTCTTGCAGGCGCACCGCCAGGATCGGCGGCTGTTCGCTGTAGTCCAGGCGGATCGACGACCCCGACGGCACGCTCAGATGATGCGGCGCCAGCTCGTCGAGACGCTGGGGCAACGGCCAGGGCAACAGGTTGTGGACAATATTGGCCAGCTCCAGGTTGGCGAAATGACTGAGCCGTGAAACCCGGCCCAGGTACGGCAGCAGCCAGTGTTCCAGGGTCGCCAGCAACGCCTTGTCGCTGACATCCGGCCATTCGCTCTGGCCCTTGTCCGCCAGGTCCAGCTGGCGCAACAACGCCACCCGCGCCTGCCATTGGCGCAGTTCCGGCGTCCAGGGCAGCAGTTCCAGGCCCTTGCGCCGCACCAGGTTGACCAGCGCCTGGCTGCGCGCCGCCTCATCCAGGCCGGTCAGGGGTTCGCGACTGAGGACCAGTTCGCCGACCTTGCGCTGGCGTTCGGCCCGCAATACGCCCTCGCGCTCGTCCCAATCGAGTTGATCGACGTCGCTCACCTGTTCGGCCAGCACCGTGTCGAACAGCGCCGGATCGAATTCCGCGGCCAGGTAGATCCGCTCTTCGCGCTGGCCCTGGCGACTGCCCAGGTCGGCGATCACCAGCCAGGGCTGTTTCATCAGGCTGTCGGTTTCGCTGAACAGCGCCGCGCGGCCGTTGGCCAGGCGATATTCGGCGCCACCCGCCCGGCGTTGCTGGGCGACCCGGTCCGGATAGGCCAGTGCCAGCAGCGCGCCCAACCAGCGTGGATGCTCGGGATCGGCCACCGGTTCGCTGGCCTTGCCACGCAGATAACCACGGTATTGTCGCGCCAACTGCCGGGCGCGCTGCACGCCGCCCTGGCCGCCACGCGCCACCCGCTCCTCGCCGGCCAGCAAGGCCAGACGGGTGTGCAAGTCGGCGCCGCCACCGCGCTGGATATCCCGTTCGCCCAGCAGCGCGGCGACATCGCAGGCCATGTGCGCCAGGCCCAGCGCCTGCCCGCGCAGCAGCAGGTGGGCGATACGCGGGTGGGCCGGCAGTTCGGCCATGGCCTGCCCGTGGCGGGTGAGGGTCCAGTCTTCGCCCGGCTTGGCCGTCAACGCCCCGAGGCGCTGGAGCAGGTCCTGGGCCTGGGCATAAGCGGCGGCCGGCGGTATATCCAGCCAGACCAGTTGGGTCGGGGTCACGCCCCAGCGCGCCAGTTGCAAGGCCAGCCCGGCGAGGTCGGCCTGGAGGATCTCGGCGCTGCCGTAGGCCGCCAGTTGCTCGTGCTGGGCCTCGGACCACAGCCGATAACACACGCCGGGCTCCAGGCGCCCGGCCCGGCCGGCACGCTGAGTGGCACTGGCGCGGGAAATCCGCTGGGTGTCGAGGCGGGTCATGCCGCTGCCCGGATCGAAACGCGGCACCCGCGCCAGCCCCGCATCGATCACCACCCGCACGCCATCGATGGTCAGGCTGGTCTCGGCGATATTGGTCGCCAGTACCACCTTGCGTTTGCCCGCCGGAGCCGGCTCGATGGCGGCACGCTGGGCCGACAGGTCCAGCTCGCCATGCAACGGGCACAAGAGGATATCCGCGCGCCCACCCAGGGACTCTTCCAGTTGCTGGTAGACGCGACGAATCTCCGCCTGCCCGGGGAGGAACACCAACAGGCTGCCACTCTCATCATCGATCGCTTCGAGTACCGTCTGCACCACCCGCGGCTCGATGAATTCGCCGGGCTGGAAGGCCCTCCCCCAGCGGGTCGTCACCGGGAACATGCGGCCCTCGCTGCGCACCACCGGCGCTTCGTCCAGCAGGCTGGCCAGGCGTTCGCCTTCCAGGGTCGCGGACATCAGCAGAATCTTCAGCGGCTGCTCATCGCGAAACATTTCGCGACCATTGAGGCTCAGGGCCAGCGCCAGGTCGGCATCCAGGCTGCGCTCATGAAATTCATCGAAGATCAGCAGCCCGACGCCCTCCAGCGCTGGATCGTCCTGCAGCCGGCGGGTGAGAATACCTTCGGTGACCACTTCGATCCGCGTGTTCGGACCGACCTTGCTGTCCAGGCGGATGCGATAGCCAACGGTTTCACCGACCTTTTCCCCCAGCTCGCTGGCCAGCCGCTCGGCCGCCGCGCGGGCCGCCAGGCGACGCGGTTCGAGCATCAGGATGGTCTGCCCGGCCAGCCATGGCTCGTGCAACAGGGCCAGCGGCACCCGGGTGGTCTTGCCCGCGCCGGGCGGGGCCTCGAGCACGGTTTCGTGGCGTTCGCCCAGGGCCTGGCGCAATGCAGGCAAAACTTCATCAATCGGCAAGGAAATCATGGTGGCTCCAAAACTGACTGCCGAGTATAACGGCGAACTGCACGGCATTAATCAGGGTCTCAAGCGTTGACCCTTGTATAGTTTCGGCTTTCCTCCAGGAGATCTTTGCATGCGTATTCCTTCACGCGTTATCGGTGGTGTGCTGGTCGCCACCTTGCTGACCCAGCTGACCGCCTGTGGCTCGATTTTCTTCCCGGATCGCCGCGGCCAGATCGAAGGCAAGATCGACCCGCTGGTGGCCGGGCTCGACGCCATCGGTATCCTGTTCTATGTACTGCCCGGCCTGATCGCCTTCGGCATCGACTTCGCCACCGGCGCCATCTACCTGCCTGGCGGCACCACCGCGCAGATCGCCCCGCAGAAACTCCACGAAGCCATCGGCGCCGACGGCCAGGTCGACAACACCAAGCTGCAGGCCATCATCCAGGCCGAGCTGGGCCAGACCCTGCCACTCAACGACCCCCGCCTGATCCAGCACAAGGGCAGCCTGCAACAGCTGGCCATGTATGGCCTGCGGCCGTCCGCCTGAGCCCTGACCACCCCTGATGCCTGACCGCCCCGATACCCGAGAAGAAGGATCGCCTCACCCATGAGCAGCAGCCCGGAACACGCACGCCTGTTACGCCTGGCCACCCGGGCCTCGGTGTCGGTCGCCTGTATCCTGATCGTGACCAAGGCCATCGCCTGGTGGTTGAGCGGCTCGGTGAGCATGCTCGCCGGATTGACCGACTCGCTGCTCGATGGCGTGACGTCATTCCTCAACCTGCTGGCGGTGCACTATGCCCTGCGCCCGGCGGACGATGACCACCGTTATGGCCACGGCAAGGCCGAGTCGCTGTCGGGCATGGCCCAGGCGCTGTTCATTGCCGGTAGCGCGGTGTTGATCGCGGTGCAGGCGGTGGAGCGGATCAAGCATCCGGAACCGGTGGGCGCGCCGTGGATCAGCATCGGTGTGATCGTACTGTCACTGGCGCTCACCGCCGCCCTGCTGGTGCTGCAGCACCGGGTCATTCGCGAAACCGGCTCCACCGCCGTGCGCGCCGACTCGCTGCACTACCGTTCGGACATGATGCTCAACGGCAGCATCCTGCTGGCCCTGGTCCTGGCCAGCTTCGGCTTCGCCCAGGTCGACGCCTGGTTCGGCCTGGGGATCTCGGTCTATATCCTGTGGAGCGCTATCCAGATCGGCCGTGAAAGCTTTGCCGTGCTGATGGATGAAGAGCTGTCACCGCAGATCAGCCAGCACATGCTCGAACTCGCCAAGGGCGTGCCGGGGGTACTCGGCGCCCATGACTTGCGCACGCGGGTTTCCGGCAACCACTGGTTCGTGCAGTTGCACCTGGAGTTGCCGGGAGAGTTGACCTTGTCGGTGGCCCACGGCCTCAGCGACCAGGCGGCCGACGCGATCCATGCCGCCTACCCGAAGGCCGAGGTGCTGGTGCACGCCGACCCCAGGGAAGTGGTGAAACGCCGCGACTGATCAGTAATTGACCTGGTAGCCGCGACTGCTCAGGCAGTTGCCCTGGGCCTGGCGGTAGGTCTGCACCACCGCCGGATCCGGTGCATAGGTGACATTGGCCGGATCGAAACCGCTTTGCTGCACGGCCCAGCGATAACAGTCCTCGCCGTCCTGCTGCACCTGCTGCGGGCTCTGGCCATTGGCCGGATACGCCACCACGTCATAACCATTGCCCGACGGCGCGGGAGCCACCTGCGGCGCGGCGGTGGGTGGATCGACGACCACGTAGTCCTGGGTGTCTTCCTGATAGAGGTAGTAGGCAC
The DNA here is from genome assembly GCF_018326065.1 of Pseudomonas sp. Ost2. Taxonomy (NCBI): domain Bacteria; kingdom Pseudomonadati; phylum Pseudomonadota; class Gammaproteobacteria; order Pseudomonadales; family Pseudomonadaceae; genus Pseudomonas; species Pseudomonas sp. Ost2. The sequence goes on from NZ_AP021904.1 coordinate 6,456,996, forward strand.
CCGCCGCGAGGAAAAACAGTGAACTGCCGACCCAGACTTCCCGCGCGTAATCGGGCAGGTAGCTGACCCGGATCCCCCGCGGCGGCGCGACCACGACATAGCGCGGCCCCTGCGGGCGGTACCAGTAGCCGCCGGAGAAGAAGTAGTCCTGGCCACGGTACGGCACACGCCAGTTGCGGTCGGGGAAGCGGTCGACCACATAACCCGGACGATATTGCGGCCCCGGGCCCCAGCCATTGCCATGACCGGACGGACGCCCGGCCCAGCGATGATCGTTGGGATGATCGAAGCTACCGCCGGGGCGGCCGTTGTTGTTGCCCGGCTGCCACCCCGGATTGGGGTTGTAGCCATTGCGCCGGGGAATGTCCGAGTAGTTGCCGCGCAGCGGTTCCTGGGTCTGGCGCACGGTGTCGGGCCGGCCCTGGATCGGCAGGTTGTTCTGCGGCGGTGGCGGTGCCGGACGCGCCTGCTGGTTCGGGTCGTTCTGTGGCGGGCGGGCCTGCCACTGGCCGCCGGGGTTTTGCTCGTGGCGTTCGAAACGCTGGTTGTTTTCCGGACGAACCTGATTCACCTCCGGCCGCACCTGTGGCTGCGGGCGAACTTCCGACGCTTGCGGCCGTGGTTGCGGAGCCTGTGGACGTGGCTGATTGTTTTCCGTCCGTGGCTGATTGTTCGCCGGACGTCCCTCGTTACCGCCAGGCCGTCCTTCGGGGCCCCGCTGGCCGCCGTTGGGATGTGGATGTTGCTGATTATCGTCACCCCGGTCTTCAGCCAGCGCTTGCGCACCGACACTCATACAGAGCAAGCCAACACCTGCCAAACGCCAGATGCGCGATTTCATGCGGTTCCTCACTGCGGTTCAGGGCATACCCATAAGACTGGGAAAGCGGATTCCGGTTCTGCAACACTTTATCAGTCGCGCAACTTATTTCGCGCAATAAAAAAGGGAGGCCCGTCGGCCTCCCTTTGGAGAATTTCGTCCGTGCTCGGCGCTTTTGACGCCGGCTCACCTCACACCGTCTTCTGGACCGTGTGCAGCCCGGGGGCCGGGGCAACCCTGTAGGATTGTCGGCCGCGGCGCGCCTGATTCGGCGGGCCGCTGTGGACTCTATGTCCGGGCAGTGATTCTGTTGCAGTGATTCTGGTGATAAGAATAGGCCTGACGCGACGACAGAGGATTGCGAACATTGCTCAGATAAACATGACTTGCGCAATAATTCGCTTCAGATAGATAATTCAGCGCAATAGTTATGAGAAAGGCTTGAATGATGAGCAAACTCGACCGATACGACCTGAGCATTCTGGCGGAATTGCAGCGCGATGCCCGCATCTCCAACCAGGAACTGGCCGAACGCATCGGTCTGTCGCCGTCGCCATGCTCGCGACGGGTCAAGCAACTGGAAGACGACGGCTACATCTCGCGCCAGGTCGCCCTGCTCGACCGCAAGATGCTCGGCCTGAGCCTGACCGCCTATGTGCTGATCGGCATGGACCGGCATACGCCGGAACGCTTCGAGAACTTCGAAGCGGCGATCCGCACCCTGCCCCAGGTCCTGGAGTGCAGCCTGGTGACGGGAATGGATGCCGACTACCAGTTGAAAGTCGTGGTGCCGGACATGGACCACTACCAGAAGCTGCTGCTGGGGCACCTGACCCGTATCGAAGGCGTGACCAGCGTGCGCTCCAGCTTTGTGCTGAACCAGGTGCTCAACAGCACCGAACTGCCATTGACCCACCTGCGCAACTGAAGCACGGGGCCTGAGTCAAACCGACGCAGGTCAATGTCCCCGGGTTCCCCCTGGCGTATAATCGGCCGGCTTTTTACCCCGCTCGCGCTGGAGAGATTCGATGGATCCTGCCGTTTTCGAAGAGTGGATGATGACCGGCCTGGTCAGCATCCTGATCATTTTCATGGGCTTCATCGTCTGGGACCTGGCGAAAAAATCCAAGGCCGGGCGCTTCGGCACCTTTATCCTGTTCTTCGTGCTGGGCCTGGGTATCGCCGCGTTCGTGATCAAGAGCGTGGTGATCGGCCTGATCGAGTCCGGTTCCCTATAAGCTCGCCGGGACTTCCTTCCACTGGCCCTGATCGAGTCCTTCGAGGGTCCAGTCTCCAATACGCACCCGTACCAGGCGCAAGGTCGGCAAACCGACCGCCGCCGTCATCCGCCGCACCTGACGGTTGCGACCTTCACGAATGATCAGTTCCAGCCAACTGGTGGGAATGCTCTGGCGAAAGCGCACGGGCGGGTTGCGCGGCCACAGTTCCGGCGTTTCCAGTGCCCGGGCCTGGGCCGGCAGGGTCATGCCGTCGTTCAGCTCGACGCCCTTGCACAAGCGCTCGATCTGCTCCGCCGTGGGCACACCTTCGACCTGCACCCAGTAGGTTTTCGCCAGCTTGTGCTTCGGGTCGGCGATGCGTGCCTGAAGCTGGCCATCATTGGTCAGCAGCAGCAGGCCTTCACTGTCGCGGTCCAGGCGCCCGGCCGGGTAGACACCCGCCACGTCGATGAAATCCTTGAGGGTCGCGCGCCCCTCACCGTCGCTGAACTGGGTCAGCACATCGAAGGGTTTGTTGAACAGGATCAGCTTGGGTTCGACAGGCGGCGCCTTGGCGACCCGACGCGGCGCAACGGGGCTTTTCGCAGCCGAACGGCGTACGACGGGACGGGGTGGTCGGGACATGGCGACGGAGATATCTGCAGATCAGGAGCCGTCATGCTAGGGCGTACCGGCTTTTTTTTCCAGACGCGGTTCCGTGGGAGCCGGCTTGCCGGCGATGGCGTCCTGCGCAGCGCAGCAAAGCTTCAGGGCCTCATCGCCGGCAAGCCGGCTCCCACAGCAAGCGGATTTCACCCCACCGACGGGGTGAATCGCCCTTAACGGAACGGCGGCTCGTCAAAGCTGCGCAGCTTGCGCGAATGCAGCGAGTGCAGTTCGGTACGCAGCAGGTCCACCGCGGCGATGCCGATCTTCAGATGCTGGCTGACGGCACGCTCGTAGAACGCGTTCGCCGAGCCCGGCAGCTTGATTTCGCTGTGCAGCGGCTTGTCCGAGACACAAAGCAAGGTGCCATAAGGCACGCGCAGGCGATAACCCTGGGCGGCGATGGTGCCGCTTTCCATATCCACGGCCACCGCGCGGGACAGGTTGATCAGCGGACGTTCCTGGGCCCAGCGCAGCTCCCAGTTGCGGTCGTCGTAGGTCAGCACGGTGCCGGTGCGCAGGCGTTTCTTGAGATCGTCGCCCTTCTCCCCGGTGACGTTGGCCGCGGCCTGTTGCAAGGCCATCTGCACTTCGGCCAGGGCGGGGATCGGGATATTCGGTGGTACCACCCGGTCGAGAATCCCGTCACGCCGCATGTAGGCGTGGGCCAGCACATAGTCGCCGATGGTCTGGGATTGGCGCAGGCCACCGCAGTGGCCGATCATCAGCCAGCAATGGGGGCGCAACACCGCCAGGTGGTCAGTGATGTTCTTCGCGTTGGACGGGCCGACGCCGATATTCACCAGGGTCACGCCATGACCATCGTTGGCCTGCAGGTGATAGGCCGGCATCTGGTAGCGATGCCAGACCACCGCGGCGGCAATGGCCTGGGCATCGGTGTAGTCCATGCCCTTGTCGATGATCACGTTGCCCGGCAAGACCATGCGCACGAAGCGCGGGTCGTCGCGCAGTTGCTCCAGGCCATGGAGGATGAACTGGTCGACATAACGATGGTAGTTGGTCAGCAGGATCCACGGCTGCACATGGCGCCAGTCGCTGCCGGTGTAGTGCACCAGGCGGCGCAGGGAGAAATCGACACGGGCGGCGTCGAACAGGGCCAGGGGCAACGGCGAGGTGTTTTCCCAATCATGCAGGCCATCGGCTATGCCATCGGTGGCGGCGGACAGGTCGGTGCTCGGGAAGACCCGCGCCAGGGCCGCGGCGGTCACGCCGGAACCGGCCAGTTCATCGCCCTGCTCGACGACGTAGGGATAAGGGATGTTCTGTTCGCTGACGCCGACTTCCACCGTAACGGTGAAATCGCGCATCAGTGGCACCAGCTGTTCCAGCAGGTATTTGCGAAACGCGGCCGGATGGGTGACGGTGACACTGTAGGTGCCCGGCAACTGGACCTTGGCGTAGGCACGGGTGGTCGCCGGAACTTCGCCCTGGTAGGTGTAGGTCAGGCGCAATTCGGGGTAGCGAAACAAGGCGCGCTCTTCGGCATCGGGCTCGACGCGGTCCTTGAGGTAACGCTTGAGCGCCTGGCTCAGGGCCGAGGTAGCACGCTCATGGAGTTCGGCCAGGCGGTCTACGGCCTGTTCGGGGGATTGCACGACAATAAAAGCTTCGGTCACGGAGAGCATCCTGTCTTCTGATGTTGCAGACCTTCATCTTGCCTGCAACATCGTCGGACGGAAACAGTGGCTTTGCGCTCACTACCACAACCTTGTGGCGTTCTCAGAACCCCTGCGGCGTCGAACGAGCGACGATGGCCTCGACATTCACCCCACGTGGCAAAGTGCCGTAGACCCGCCCGCCGGTGCCCAGACGACTGGCGATAAAGCCGTCGCTGACCGCCGAGTTGCCCGCTTCCAGCAGCAGCTTGGCCTGCAGGGCCAGGGCAATGTCCTCGGTCAACTGGCGGGCGCGGTACTGGATGTCATGGGTGTCGGTAAACGCCAGCTTCAGGTGCTCGATATGCCGGGCCAGGTGCTTGTCGCCGTGGCCGTCGCCCAACTCGCTGAACAGCACTTCCAGCACGCCCGGTTCTTTCGACAGCGACCGCAGCACATCCAGGCACTGCACATTGCCCGAACCTTCCCAGGTCGAGTTGACCGGTGCTTCGCGGTACAGCCGCGGCAGGATGCTGTCTTCCACATAACCGGCACCGCCCATGCATTCGGCCGCCTCGTTGATCATCGCCGGCGCACGCTTGCAGATCCAGTATTTGCCCACGGCCGTGACCAGCCGGGCGAACTTGGCTTCATGCTCGTCCCCCAGCCGATCCAGCGCCCGGCCCATGCGCAGGCTCAAGGCCAGGGCGGCCTCGCTCTCCAGCGCCAGATCCGCCAGCACATTCTGCATCAACGGTTGTTCGCCGAGCACCCGCCCGCCCACCAGGCGGTGGGCGCAATGATGGCTGGCCTGGGTCAGCGCCTGGCGCATCAAGGCGCTGGAACCGACCATGCAATCGAAGCGGGTCATCGCCACCATCTCGATGATGGTCGGCACGCCGCGTCCCTCTTCGCCGATCATCCAGGCCAGGGCGCCGCGAAACTCCACTTCGCTCGAAGCATTGGAGCAGTTGCCCAGTTTGTTTTTCAGGCGTTGGATATAGAACTGGTTGCGACTGTCATCGGGACGGTGCCGGGGCAGCAGGAAGCAGGTCAGGCCCTTGTCGGTCTGGGCCAGTGTCAGGAAGGCATCACACATCGGCGCCGAGCAGAACCATTTGTGGCCCACCAGTTCATAGGCCTGGCCGGGACCGCCAGCCCCCACCGGATAGGCCCTGGTGGTGTTGGCGCGGACGTCGGTGCCGCCCTGTTTCTCGGTCATCGCCATGCCAATGGTGGCACCGCGCTTGTGAGCGATGCCTATATTGCGCGGATCGTATTCGGTGCTGAGGATGCTCGGCAGCCACTGTCCGGCGAGATCCGCCTGCAGTTTCAGCGCCGGCACGCAGGCGAAGGTCATGGTCAGCGGGCAACCGGTACCGGCTTCGGCCTGGCTGTGTAGGTAGGTCATGGCGGCACGGGCGACATGGGCGCCGTCCCGGGGATCGGTCCAGGGCAATGACGGCAAGCCATGCTCGATCGCGGTACGCATCAGCTCATGGTAGGCCGGGTGAAATTCCACCAGGTCCTGGCGATGGCCATAGCGGTCATGGCTGACAAACACCGGTTTGTTCTGGTTGGCCAGGAACCCCGCCTCCATCAGCGGCCCGCCGGCCAGCGCACCGTAGCGGTCGATGCGCGCCTGCGCCCAGCCGGCGCCGAACCGTTGCGACCACTCCTGCAGCGGCAGGTCGATGCGGTAGAGATTGGTGCCATCCAGCGACGGCGGCTGGTTGGTGACTTCGTGGGTTTCGGCGTACTGATGGAGGTTCATGCTGTCGGGCTCCTATGGGAAGTTGCCAGGAACCCCAGTGAATCACGCACACCTCCGGGAAAAAAGTGACATATACGCCTAAATATCGGCGCTTTCACCCTCTGCCTGAATCAGCAAACGACGCGCCAGCAGGCTTTGCAACTCTTCGAAACGTACCGGTTTGTGCAGGTAGTCGGTAATCCCGGCGGCCAGGCAGCGCTCGCGCTCCACGCCATTGAGCAGACTGGTCAGGGCCAGGATCGGCAACTCCGCGCAGCCGGGCAGGCTGCGCAACTGACCGCACAGAATCGTCTCGCCCGCCTGGTCGGCGGAACAATCGAGCAGCAAGGCATCCACTGTCTCGGCCCGCAGCCTGTCGATCGCCGCCCGCGGATTGTTGGCCGTCAGCACGCGATAGCCGAGCTTGAGCAGCATCCCGCGCACGACCAACTGGCTGATATCGTTGCCGTCCACCAGCAACACGGTGCAGTCATGCGGACTGCGTGGTGTCGAGGTGGCGGACCGGTTGACGCGTGGGCTCAGCACCTCGACATCGACCTCGATCTGGAAACGGCTGCCCATTCCCGGTTCCGATTGATGGGTCAGGCGCCCGCCGAGCAATTCGATCAACTGCCGGCAGATCGCCAGGCCGATGCCCAGACCGCCGTATTCGCGGGTCATAGAGCCGTCGAGCTGGAAGAAACGCTGGTACAGCGTGGCCTCGTCCAGGTCGGTAAAGCCGATGCCGCTGTCGATCACGGCGAAGGACAGGGTCAATTGCCCGGGCTGCGGCGAATGGCCGATCACCCGCAGCACCAGCCCGCCTTCACGGGTGAACTTGATGGCGTTGTCCACCAGGCATTCCAGGCATTGGGCGATCTTCGTCGCGTCGCCGTGGAGGCTGTCGGGCAACTCGTCGGCCACCTCGACGGCAAAGTGCAGCCCCTTGTTCAGTACATTGCCGGCGAACTGCTCCTGCAATCCCTCCAGCAGCCCGCGCAGGCTGAAAGTCTGCGGGTAGACCTTGAGACGCCCGGCCTGCAACTCGGTCAGGGTAAGGATGCCGTTGACCATGCGCATCATGTCCCGCGCCGAACCGGCGGCGGTCTGCTGGTACTGCTCCAGCTCGGGGTCCAGCGCCACGGTCTGCATCAGTTCCAGCGAGCCGATCACACCGTTCATCGGCGTGCGCAGCTCATGGGTGACGGTGGCCAGGAACTCGTCCTTCAGGCGGTTGCTGTTGGCCAGTTCCTGGTTCAGCACTTCCAGCTTCTGCCCGGACTCCAGCAAGGTCTGGGCCTGCTGCTCGCGCATGGCATTGATCCGGTCGGCCAGGGCCAGGGACAGCAGGCCGACCTCCAGGGCCGAACCGATCTGGCTGGCGTACATGGTCAGGAACATGTTCGGCAGGTAGCCGAGCACCATCAGGGTGTTGACCAGCCCGCCCAGGAGGAACGCCGACCAGGCGATGATGAAGTAGCGCGCCACCCGCTGGCCGCAATACCAGGCACTGATCCCGGCGTAGAAGATGGTCACGGTGAATGCCAGGGCCAGGGCGGTCGCCAGGCGCAAGGCCAGGGCATAGCTGGTCATCAGCGACAGGGCCATGACCACCGCACCGAAGGCCATCAGCAGCAACAGCAGGCGGTCCAGCCAGCGGCTGTGGGCCGCCGTGTGCAGGAAGCTGCGGGCGAACTGGCAGCCGAAGAACCCCGCGGAACCGATCAGGAAGGGTGTCGCGGCGTTGGCCCACCAGGGATTGTTCGGCCAGAAATACTGTACCGCCGCACCGTTGACCGACAATTGGTAAAAGCCGAACGAGGCGATATAGAAGATGTAGTACAGGTAGCTGGTGTCGCGCACGCTGAGATAGATGAACAGGTTGTAGACCAGCATCCCCAGCAGCACGCCATAGATCAGCCCGAGCACATACAGGCGCACCGGCTGTTCTTCCAGGTAGGCCTGGCTCGACCACAGGCTCAGCGGCGCCTGGACCGAGCCCTCGGTTTGCAGCCGCAGGTAGACGGTCTTGCTTTCGCCGGGGGCAAAGTCGAGTTCGAACAGGTAGTTGTTCTGCCTGATCGGTCGGCTGGCGAAAGGCAACTCATCGCCCGTACGCTGGGCCAGGCGGTACTCACCGCTGGCGTCCGGCAGATAAAGGTCGATGTGGTCCATCGGCGGATAGGCCATTTCCAGCAGCCAGGTGCGCCGTGCGTCGGGATTTTTCGGTTGGTAGGTCAGGTCGACCTTGAGCCAGAACGCCGATCGCGAATAGCCCGCGTTGAGCGCATCCTTGTCATGGCGACGGAACTGGCCGGCCTTGGCAGGCGCGCTGATATCCGCGATATCGGCCTGGCCGCTCACGTCCTCGAACACCTGCATGATCCGGCCCAGGGGCAGGCTCTGAGTGGATTCATCAAACTCGACTGCGCTCGCCATCAGCGGCAGACAGCTCAACAACATCATCAGCAAATAGCGCATACAGCCCCAGCATGGCCAGTCTGGTCGCGTCAGGAGCCCCCCTTCCCTTTGAGACGACGTGAAACCGCATGACCTGTTATTCGTTTGGATCCACTCTAGCATAGCCAATAATGGCTAAAGCACACCATTGAAACATTTTATCCAAAGGCTCTAGAACGGGCTTTTCAGCGATCGAATCGCATTCGTGAGTAGCATCTATCGGCCGCAACGGACAAAGCTTCAGGAATCGAACAGCCCGTTGCGCGGAAGATTCCGAAAAAGGCGTTTGGTGGTAAGCTCGCGCACCATGAATATCTACAGCTCTCGTCCCGTTGTCCTCTGTCTCTCCGGCCATGATCCCAGTGGTGGCGCCGGCCTCCAGGCAGATATCGAAGCCCTGCTCGCCCAGGGCTGTCATGCAGCTCCCGCTGTCACCGCGCTGACCGTGCAGAATACGGTCAATGTCCGCGATTTCCGCGTGCTCGATCGCGAGTGGGTACTGGCCCAGGCCAACGCCGTATTCGAGGATTCGACGGTCGCGGCGGTCAAGCTGGGCATGCTCGGGTCCCTGGAAATGGTCGACACCGTGGTCGAACTGCTCAAGGCGCACCCGCACCTGCCGCTGGTCTGCGACCCGGTCCTGCGCGCTGGCGGCGGTGGCCGCCTGGGCAAGGACGAGGTCGGCTACGCCATGCGCGAACAGCTGCTGCCACTGGCGACGATCGCCACCCCCAACCTTCCCGAAGCGCGCATCCTGGCCGAATTGCCCGAAGGCACCGCCGACGAATGCGCGGAAAAACTCCTGCCGTTCTGCCAACACCTGCTGATCACCGGCGGCCACGGCGATGAAGAAGAAATCCACAACCGCCTGTACAGCCGCGACGGCACCCGCCAGACCTTCAAGTGCCAGCGCCTGCCCGGCAATTACCACGGCTCCGGCTGCACCCTGGCGAGCGCCCTCGCCGGCCGTCTGGCCCTCGGTGAAAACCTGGTCAGCGCGGTGCAATCGGCGTTGAATTACACATGGCGCACCCTGCGCGACGCCGAACAGCTGGGCCAGGGACAATTTGTGCCACGCCGTCTGCCGCTGGATTTCTGCTCGTAACCGCGGGCAACTTCCAGTACCGGGAAACCCGTGCTGGAAACCCTGTGTTCGTAACGCTTCGAGGCCGAACCGATGAAACTACGTGGCCTGTACGCCATCACCGATAGCCAGTTGCTGGCCGGCAAGTTCCTGTCCTACGTGGAAGCCGCGCTGGAAGGTGGCGTGACCCTGCTGCAGTACCGCGACAAGAGCGCCGACGACGCCCGCCGCCTGCGCGAAGCCGAGGCGTTGCTGAAACTCTGCGAGCGCTACAAGACCCGGCTGATCATCAACGATGACGCCGAACTCGCCGCACGCCTCGGGGTGGGCGTCCACCTGGGCCAGACCGACGGCCCGCTGACGCCCGCCCGCGCCTTGCTCGGCAGCAAGGCCATCATCGGCTCCACCTGCCACGCGCAGCTGGAGCTGGCCGAGCAGGCCGCCAGGGAAGGTGCCAGCTACGTCGCCTTCGGACGCTTCTTCAATTCGAACACCAAGCCCGGCGCCCCGGCAGCGGATATCGCCCTGCTCGAACGGGCCCGCCCGGCGCTGCACCTGCCGATCTGCGTGATCGGTGGTATCACGCTGGACAACGCCGCGCCGCTGGTCGCCCACGGCGCCGACCTGCTGGCGGTAATCCACGGCCTGTTCGGCGCCGACAACGCCCAGGAAGTGACGCGCCGCGCCCGCGCCTTCAATGCCCTCTTCACTTCATGATTTTTGAGAGCCCGACCATGTCTCGTTCCGAAACGCTGTTTGCCAATGCCCAGAAACATATCCCCGGTGGCGTGAACTCGCCCGTTCGCGCGTTCAAGAGCGTCGGCGGCACCCCGCTGTTCTTCAAGCATGCCGAAGGGGCCTATGTCACCGACGAAGACGACAAGCGTTATGTCGACTACGTCGGCTCGTGGGGCCCGATGATTCTCGGCCACAGCCATCCGGACGTGCTGGATGCGGTGCGCCGGCAGCTTGAGCACGGCTTGTCCTACGGCGCGCCGACCGCCATGGAAACCGAGATGGCCGATCTGGTCTGCTCGATCGTACCGTCGATGGAAATGGTCCGCATGGTCAGCTCAGGCACCGAGGCGACCATGAGCGCCATCCGCCTGGCCCGTGGTTTTACCGGCCGCGACAGCATCATCAAGTTCGAAGGCTGCTACCACGGTCACTCCGACAGCCTGCTGGTCAAGGCCGGCTCCGGCGCCCTGACCCAGGGCGTACCGAGCTCGGCCGGCGTGCCGGCGGCTTTCGCCAAACACACCCTGACACTGCCGTTCAACGACATCGATGCCGTGGCGAAGATGCTCGGCGAAGTCGGCCAGGAAGTGGCCTGCATCATCGTCGAGCCGGTGGCCGGCAACATGAACTGCGTACCGCCGGCCCCGGGCTTTCTCGAAGGCCTGCGCAGCCTGTGCGACCAGCACGGCGTGGTGCTGATCTTCGACGAAGTGATGACCGGCTTCCGCGTCGCCCTCGGCGGTGCCCAGGCCCATTACGGCGTGACCCCGGACCTGAGCACTTTCGGCAAGATCATTGGTGGCGGCATGCCCGTCGGCTGCTTCGGCGGCAAGCGCGAGATCATGTCCTGCATCGCGCCGCTGGGCCCGGTCTACCAGGCCGGCACCCTGTCCGGCAACCCGCTGGCCATGGCCGCCGGCCTGACCACCCTGCGCCTGATCAGCCGTCCGGGCTTCCATGCCGAACTGACCGACTACACCACGCGCCTGCTCGATGGCCTGCAACAGCGCGCCGACGCGGCCGGTATCCCGTTCGTCACCACCCAGGCCGGTGGCATGTTCGGCCTGTATTTCAGCGGTGCCGACGACATCGTCACCTTCGACGACGTGATGGCCAGCGATGCGGAGCGCTTCAAGCGCTTCTTCCACCTGATGCTCGACGGCGGCGTCTACCTGGCGCCCAGTGCCTTCGAAGCCGGTTTCACCTCGATCGCCCACGGCGAAACCGAACTGAAACTGACCCTGGATGCCGCTGAACGCGCCTTCGCCGCACTGAAATAAACCCTGAAACAAGTGACAGATCCGACGCCGGTTTCAGCCGGCGTCGCTTTTCCCACCTAAACTTCCTTCGTTTCTTCCCGTCATCTAACCCATTACTTGCAAAACAAGGCGATATAACGCCCGCGCAGCAGAAAAACGAGTAAAGACTTTGTAAGGTGGCCCCCGCTTATTTCATAATGCGCGCCATATACATCCCCTGGCCGGGTACGCCCGCCCTTCAGAGGTACGTCGATTCCCATGAACCGCACCGGCCGCGCCCTTTCACTGGGCTGCCTGTTGCTCCTTCAGCCGCTGCTGGCACATGCAGGCGGTAACTCGTTGTTGATCCCGGCGATGGGTCGCTGCACCCTCAATACCCAGCCGCAGGATCTCGCCGAGGCCCTGACAGCCTGCGAACAGGCGGCCAAGGGTGGTGATGCGGAGGCGCAATACGAGTTGGGCGAGTTCTATTACGACGGCAAGAATGCGCCGCGCGACCTCAACAAGGCCCTGAACCTCTTCGAACAGGCTTCGCTGCAAGGCCACGCCCAGGCGCAATTCCAGCTCGGCACCATGTTCTACAAGGGCGAAGGCGTGCCGGCCAACAATGTCCAGGCTTATATCGTGCTGAAGATGGCGGCGGTCAATGGCGCCGAAGACGCGCTGGACACCGCGGACGAAGTCGCCGCGCAGATGCCGCGGGACGAGCTGGAGATGGCGACCCAGGTACTGGGACAGATTTTCCGCAAGTACCTGCTGGAACTGCAGACGGCTGACGGGCGCACGCCCTTCTCACCGCTTCCCTGAATCCATTCCCCTGTAGGAGCCGGCTTGCTGGCGATGGCGGTGTGTCAGTCGACAACGATGCAGGCTGATAGACCGCAATCGCCGGCAAGCCGGCTCCTACAGATATCGATATCGGTGCAGGAAATGGGTTATTTCTCGGGCATCGGCATCGGAAACGGCATGACATTGCTCATGCCCCTCGCCTCGCTGATCTTTGGCGTGCCCAGGCGCTCGACCTCGTCGATCCGCACGATCGAATGCATCGGCACGAAACTGCGCACCACGCCTTCGAACTGGGCCTTGAGTTTTTCTTCGCCCGGGTCGACCACCAGTTGCGTACGCTCGCCGAAGACGAACTCTTCGACTTCCAGGAAGCCCCACAGATCGCTCTGATAGATCTGCTTGGCGTACATTTCGAACACCTGGCCCTGGTTGAGGAAAATCACCTTGTAGATCGGGGCTTCACGTTTGGTCATGGTGGGCGGGCAACACATCGGGGATATAAAAGAGGGCGCGAACTATAGCATAGCCGCCGGACGCACAATGCTAGGAAGCGACCGCGATGACCCTTATAATGCGCGGTTCTTTGAATCACTTGATGAAACCCCATGGCCAAGAAGCTTTATATCGAAACCCACGGTTGCCAGATGAACGAGTACGACAGCTCGCGCATGGTCGATCTGCTGGGCGAACATCAGGCCCTGGAAGTCACCGCCCGCGCCGAAGACGCGGACGTCATCCTGCTCAACACCTGCTCGATCCGCGAGCGCGCCCAGGACCGGGTCTACTCCCAGCTGGGCCGCTGGCGCGAGCTGAAACTGGCGAACCCGGAGATGGTGATCGCCGTCGGCGGCTGCGTCGCCAGCCAGGAAGGCGCGGCGATCCGCGACCGCGCGCCCTATGTCGACGTGGTCTTCGGCCCGCAGACCCTGCACCGCCTGCCGGAAATGATCGATGCCGCGCGCCTGACCAGACTGCCGCAGGTGGATGTCTCGTTCCCGGAAATCGAAAAGTTCGACCATCTGCCCGAGCCACGCATCGATGGCCCCAGTGCCTATGTGTCAGTCATGGAAGGCTGCAGCAAGTACTGCACCTTCTGCGTGGTGCCCTACACCCGCGGTGAAGAGGTCAGCCGGCCGTTCGACGACGTGATCGCCGAAATCATCCACCTGGCCGAGAACGGTGTGCGTGAAGTGACCCTGCTGGGACAGAACGTCAACGGCTATCGCGGCAGCACCCACGACGGGCGCCTGGCCGACCTGGCGGAACTGATCCGGGTGGTCGCCGCCGTCGAGGGCATCGAGCGCATCCGCTACACCACCTCGCACCCGCTGGAGTTCTCCGACAGCCTGATCCAGGCCCATGCCGAGGTGCCCGAGCTGGTCAAGCACCTGCATCTGCCGGTGCAATCGGGCTCGGACCGGATTCTCGCGGCGATGAAACGCAACCACACCGCGCTGGAATACAAGTCCAAGCTGCGCAAGCTGCGGGCCGCGGTGCCGGGAATCTGCATCAGTTCGGACTTTATCGTCGGTTTCCCGGGCGAAACCGAGAAGGACTTCCAGCAGACCATGAAGCTGATCGAAGACGTCGGCTTCGACTTCTCCTATTCGTTCGTCTACAGCCAGCGTCCGGGCACCCCTGCCGCGGACTTGCCGGACGACACCCCGGAAGAGCTGAAAAAGCAGCGCCTCAATGCCCTGCAGCACCGCCTGAACCAGCAGGGTTTCGAGATCAGCCGACAAATGGTCGGCTCGACCCAGCGCATCCTGGTGACCGATTACTCGAAAAAGGACCCCGGCGAACTGCAGGGGCGGACCGAGAATAACCGTATCGTCAACTTCCGCTGCGACAATCCGCAACTGATCGGCCAGTTCGTCGACGTCCATATCGACGCAGCCCAGCCACATTCGCTCCGCGGCTCGATGCTGCAATGAGCGCTTTCACCCCCAGGCTGCTAGCGTTATCCTTGAATCCATATCCATTGCCGTCGGGCGGCTAAAAACAACCTTGAACGCACCCATAGAACCCCATCGTTTCATTCTCGAGCCTTTCGAGGCTCGCCGCTTCGCCAATCTGTGCGGGCAATTCGACGAGCATTTGCGCTTGATCGAACAGCGCCTGACGATCGAGATCCGCAACCGCGGCAATCAGTTCGAACTGATCGGCGAACCCAAGCTCACCACTTCCGCAGAAAACCTGCTGCGCCGCCTGTACCGGGAAACCAAGGGGACCGAGCTGTCTCCGGACATGGTGCACCTGTTCCTGCAGGAGTCGGCCGTCGAAGACCTGAACAGCAACCCGGTGGCCGAAGCCGCCGTGGCCCTGCGCACTAAGAAAGGCATGATCCGTCCCCGCGGCATCAACCAGCAGCGCTACGTCAAGGAAGTCCTGGCCAACGATATCAACTTCGGTATCGGCCCGGCGGGCACCGGCAAGACCTACCTGGCCGTGGCCTGCGCGGTGGACGCCCTGGAGCGCGAGCAGGTGCGACGCATCCTGCTGGTGCGCCCGGCGGTCGAAGCCGGGGAAAAACTCGGCTTCCTGCCCGGCGACCTGGCCCAGAAGATCGACCCCTACCTGCGCCCGCTCTACGATGCGCTGTACGAGATGCTCGGCTTCGAATACGTGGCCAAGCTGATCGAGCGCCAGGTGATCGAGATCGCCCCGCTCGCCTATATGCGCGGGCGCACGCTGAACAACAGCTTCATCATCCTCGACGAAAGCCAGAACACCACCGTCGAACAGATGAAGATGTTCCTGACCCGGATCGGCTTCGGCTCCACCGCCGTCATCACCGGTGACATCACCCAGGTCGACCTGCCCAAGGGCACCAAGTCCGGCCTGGCCCATGTCATCGAAGTGCTCAAAGACGTACCGGGCATCAGCTTCACCCACTTCCAGCCCAAGGACGTGGTCCGCCATCCGCTGGTGCAGCGCATCGTCGAAGCCTACGAGCGCTTCGAGAATCGCCCGGTCGAACCGTCTGCATCGAAGGACAGCCGTCGCGATGCTTGAACTCGACCTGCAACTGGCCAGTGAAGCACCAGCCCCGAGCGAAGCGGACTTCCGTACCTGGTGCGAACTGGCCCTGCGCCAGCGCAGCGCCGACTCGGAACTGACCATCCGCCTGGTGGACGAAGCCGAAGGCCGCGAACTCAACCATACCTGGCGACAGAAGGACTACGCGACCAACGTGTTGTCCTTCCCCGCCGATGTGCCGGACGAACTGCTGGATATCCCCTTGCTGGGAGACCTGGTGATCTGCGTACCGGTGGTCGCCCGCGAGGCGGCCGAACAAGGCAAGGCACTGGACGCGCACTGGGCCCATCTGGTCATTCACGGCTGCCTGCATCTATTGGGTTACGACCATATCGATGACGAGGAAGCCGAGGAAATGGAAGCACTGGAACGAGAGTTGCTTGCTGAACTGGGTCATCCCGACCCGTATATCGATGACGAAAACTGATCACTCAACAACCAAGGGAAACGAGTAAATCGCTATGAGCGAAGACCGATCGAGCAACGGGCAGAAGTCCTGGCTGGGTAAACTGACCCAGGCTTTTGCCCATGAGCCGAAAAACCGCCAGGAGTTGCTGGAGCTGCTGCGCGAAGCCCACCAGAACAAGTTGCTGGACAGCGAAGCGCTGGCCATCGTCGAGGGCGCCATCCAGGTTGCCGACCTGCAGGTACGGGACATCATGGTCCCGCGTTCGCAGATGATCAGCATCAAGGCGACCCAGACACCCCGGGAATTCCTCCCTGCCGTGATCGACGCGGCGCACTCGCGCTATCCGGTGATCGGTGAAAGCCACGACGACGTCATGGGCGTCCTGCTGGCCAAGGACCTGCTGCCGCTGATCCTCCAGGAGAACGGCGACGGCTTCAACATCAAGGACCTGCTGCGGCCGGCGACCTTCGTCCCCGAGTCCAAGCGCCTGAACGTCCTGCTGCGCGAGTTCCGCGCCAACCACAACCACATGGCCATCGTCATCGACGAATACGGCGGCGTGGCGGGCCTGGTGACCATCGAGGACGTGCTGGAACAGATCGTCGGCGATATCGAAGACGAGCACGATGTCGAGGAAGACAGCTACATCAAGCCATTGCCCAGCGGCGACTTCCTGATCAAGGCGCTGACGCCGATCGAGAACTTCAATGAGTTCTTCGACAGCGAATTCTCCGATGACGAGTTCGACACTGTCGGCGGGCTGGTGATGAGTGCGTTCGGGCATCTGCCCAAGCGTAATGAAATCACCGAAATCGGCGCGTATCGTTTCCGCATCCTGAATGCCGACAGCCGTCGGATTCATTTGATTCGCCTGACTCCCATCAGCCGCTAAGGATCCACATGCTGCGCTTAACCCGTCCCGGCTGGCCCGGTAATCTGCTGGCCGTGGTGGCTGGCGCACTAACCACCCTGGCCCTGGCGCCGTTCGACATCTGGCCGCTGGCACTGCTCGCGGTCGGTCTGTTCTATGCCGGCCTGCGCGAGCTTTCGCCACGCCAGGCGCTATGGCGCGGCTGGTGCTTCGGTTTCGGCCTGTTCGGCGCGGGCACCAGTTGGATCTACTACAGCATTCACCACTTCGGCGGCGCCTCGGTGCTGTTGGCGAGCATGCTGATGCTGCTGTTCACGGCCGCCATTGCCTGGTTTTTCGCCTTGCCCGCCTGGGTCTGGGCACGCTGGATTCGCCGCAATGAAGCACCACTGGCCGACGCGCTGGCCTTTGCCGCCCTGTGGGTGGCGCAAGAGGCCTTCCGCGGCTGGTTTCTCACCGGTTTTCCCTGGCTCTACTCCGGTTACAGCCAGCTCGACGGGCCACTCTCGAGCCTGGCACCGCTGGGCGGGGTGTGGCTGATTTCCTTTGCCCTGGCCCTCACCGCTGCCCTGCTGTACAACGCACCGCGCCTGTTCAAGACCGGGCGCAAGGCCTTTATCGCCATTGGCCTGGTGTTGCTGCTCGGCCCCTGGGCCATCGGCCTGGCGCTCAAGCACTACGCCTGGACCAGCCCGGCGGGCGAGCCGCTGAGCGTGGCGGCAATCCAGGGCAATATCGAACAAAGCATGAAGTGGGACCCCGAACAGCTCAATGCGCAGCTGGCCTTGTACCGCGACATGAGTTTCACGGCCAAGCGAGTCGACCTGCTGGTCTGGCCGGAAACCGCGGTGCCGGTACTGAAGGAGTCCGCCGAAGGCTACCTGTCGATGATGGGCAACTTCGCCGCCGACCGGCATACGGCACTGATCACCGGCGTGCCGATCCGCCAGGTCGTGCATAACGAAAAACGCTACTTCAACGGCATTACAGTCGTAGGCGAAGGCGATGGTATCTATCTCAAGCAGAAGCTGGTGCCGTTTGGCGAATACGTGCCGCTGCAGGATGTACTGCGCGGCCTGATCGCCTTCTTCGACCTGCCGATGTCCGACTTCGCCCGCGGCCCGGCCGACCAGGCGCTGCTGCAGGCCAAGGGCTACCAGATCGCCCCGTTCATCTGCTATGAAGTGGTGTACCCGGAGTTTGCCGCCAGCCTGTCGGCGCGCAGCGACCTGCTGCTGACCATCAGCAACGACACCTGGTTCGGCACTTCGATCGGCCCGCTGCAACACCTGCAGATGGCGCAGATGCGCGCCCTGGAAGCCGGGCGCTGGATGATTCGCGGCACCAACAACGGGGTGACCGCGCTGATCAACCCGTTCGGCCAGATCACCGCGCAGATTCCCCAGTTCGAACGGGGCATCCTCTACGGTGAAGTGGTACCGATGCATAACCTGACGCCTTACCTGCAATGGCGCTCGTGGCCGCTGATCATCCTCTGCGGCCTGCTGTTCGGCTGGGCGCTGCTGGCCAGCCGGATCGCCAAGACCGTCTGAGCCTGACCGATTGTGGGAACCGGCTTGCTGGCGATGGCGCCCGCGAGAGCAACGCAAGACTCACGGGCCTCATCGCCAGCAAGCCGGCTCCTACAAGGTTGGCGATCGTTCCCACGCTCTGCGTGGGAACGCCTGTCAGGACGCTCTGCGTCCGCATTTGTGACGCAGAGCGTCACGGGCCGCATTTCCACGCGGAGCATGGGAACGATCGGGGAGTGATTTCAACGGTAAAACAGCCGGTAGCCGACCTGCCCCACCGCTTCATTGATCAACTGCCCGCTGCGCCAGATCGCCTTGAACTCCGGCAGCCAGCCGCCCAGCGGGCTGGCGTTGTCTCGTCCGAGAAAGCCGACCGGTGCCGGCACGACACTGAAGCCGGCCTTTTCAAAACTCCACACCGCCCGCGGCATATGGGCCGCATGGGTCACCACGACCACCCGCCGGATACCCAGCGGCGCCAGCAGCTCATGACTGAACTGGGCATTTTCCCAGGTGGTGGTGCTGCGCTCTTCCTGCCAGCGCACAGTCACGCCGGAATCGTCCAGCATCGACTGCGCCATCAGCGCCGCCTCGCTGGGTGGCGAACCGTAATGCAAACCACCACTGGTCAATACCGGCAGGCCCGAGGCCTTGGCCAGGCGCGCCGCGTAGCGCTGGCGCTCGAGGCCGATACCGGTGGGCTGGTCGCTGCCCCAGGCCGGATCGCCCCGCTCCCGCCCCGAGCCCAGCACCACGATCGCATCGGCCCGCTGCGCCAGGCCCGCCCATTCATCGCGCTGCAGGGGCGGCACGGTTTCCAGCACCCGCGCGGACCATTCGACCACCACCGGCAGGCTGATCAGCCAGAACCCTCCCAGTCCCAGGGCGAAACACAGCCCCGCCAGGCGTGGCCGGCGGCGACGAAACCACCAGGCAAGCGCCAGCAGCAGCAATAACAGACCGGGCGGCAGAAGTAATTGTTTCAGGATGAAGCGAACAGGCATCGAGCACCTCCAGAAGATGCTCGAAGCCTAAGTGCATCAGGATCAATCAACAACATTCCAGATCCATGGCTTTCGAATACAAGCCAGGTCAACGACAGACAACAGGATGCAGCCGGGCAGATCCTCACTTGATCCGCAGTGACTTGAAGCGCGCCGAATAGAGCCTGGGCGCCCTGTCCTTCAGCCAGACAACCTCGGCCGAACGCCCCCCTTCCTTCTGTTGCGCCACGGCTGTGGCCGACTCGGGCACGTCGCCACCGCTCAGGTCCAGGTAGGCCCTGATCAGCTCGAACTCGGCACGACTCAAGCCTCGTAACTCCAGCTCGGCAGGCCGCTCGTCACGCAGGCGGACCGCCGTCCTTGCAGCGTCGAGGGCAAGCCCAAGACGCGTGATCAGACGCTCGTACAACTCGGGATTAGTTACATTTCGCTGCGACTCCACCATCCGTTCACCTCATTGAAGATAAGAATCACTCCCCCTCTATGAGCTTAGCGGTGCCCGGCCAACCGGCTGGCCGCCGCGACCAACGGCTTTTGTCGCGCAATCAGGGTTTCCCTCGATAGAGCGGCGTCATGTATGCTACGGCGCTTCCTGTAACTCCACTTCCAGCAGCACCCAGACGGTGCGTTGAAGAGGATTAGGCCACCCTTTCCAGTACAAGTAGCCATGCACGAACACTATCAGCCCCGTGAAATCGAAAACGCCGCCCAATCGTTCTGGGATGAGCAAAAGTCCTTTGAAGTCAGTGAACAGCCAGGCAAGGAGACTTACTATTGCCTGTCGATGTTCCCTTACCCCAGCGGCAAGCTACACATGGGGCACGTGCGCAACTACACCATCGGTGACGTGATCGCGCGTTATCAGCGCATGCAGGGCAAGAACGTCCTGCAACCGATGGGTTGGGACGCCTTCGGCATGCCGGCGGAAAACGCCGCGATGAAGAACAACGTCGCACCGGCCAAGTGGACCTACGAAAACATCGCCTACATGAAGACCCAGCTGCGCAGCCTGGGCCTGGCGGTGGACTGGTCCCGCGAAGTGACCACCTGCAAGCCGGACTACTACCGCTGGGAACAATGGCTGTTCACCCGCCTGTTCGAAAAAGGCGTGATCTACCGTAAGAACGGCACCGTCAACTGGGACCCGGTGGACCAGACCGTACTGGCCAACGAGCAAGTGATCGACGGCCGCGGCTGGCGTTCCGGCGCGCTGATCGAAAAGCGCGAAATCCCGATGTACTATTTCAAGATCACCGCTTACGCCGATGAGCTGCTGGAAAGCCTCGACGACCTGCCGGGCTGGCCCGAGCAGGTCAAGACCATGCAGCGCAACTGGATCGGCAAGTCCCGTGGCATGGAAGTGCAGTTCCCGTACGATGTCGCCTCCATTGGCGAAGCCGGCGCCCTGAAAGTCTTCACCACCCGTCCGGACACCCTGATGGGCGCGACCTATGTCGCCGTTGCCGCCGAACACCCGCTGGCGACCCAGGCCGCGCGCAACAACCCCGAACTGCAGGCCTTCATCGCCGAATGCAAGGGCGGCAGCGTGGCCGAAGCCGACGTCGCCACCCAGGAAAAGAAAGGCCTGCCGACCGGCCTGTTCGTCGAACACCCGTTGACCGGTGAGAAACTCCCGGTGTGGGTCGCCAACTACGTGCTGATGCACTACGGCGACGGTGCCGTGATGGCGGTTCCGGCTCACGACGAACGGGACTTCGAGTTCGCCACCAAATACAACCTGCCGGTCAAGTCGGTGGTGCGCACCAGCTCGGGCGACACCAATCCGGCGCCCTGGCAGGACGCTTATGGCGAGCACGGCACGCTGATCAACTCCGGCGAATTCGACGGCCTGGACTTCGCCGGTGCGTTCGACGCCATCGAAGTCGCACTGATCAAGAAAAACCTCGGCGCCTCGCGCACCCAGTTCCGCCTGCGCGACTGGGGCATCAGCCGCCAGCGCTACTGGGGCTGCCCGATCCCGATCATCCATTGCGACACCTGCGGCGACGTTCCGGTACCGGAAGACCAACTGCCGGTGGTGCTGCCGGAAGACGTGGTGCCGGATGGCGCCGGTTCGCCGCTGGCGCGCATGCCCGAGTTCTACGAGTGCACCTGCCCGAAATGCGGCGCCCCGGCCAAGCGCGAAACCGACACCATGGACACCTTCGTCGAATCGTCCTGGTACTACGCCCGCTACGCCTCGCCTCACTACGAGGGTGGCCTGGTCGACCCGAAGGCCGCCGACCACTGGCTGCCGGTGGACCAGTACATCGGCGGTATCGAACACGCGATCTTGCACCTGCTCTACGCGCGCTTCTTCCACAAGCTGATGCGCGACGAAGGCCTGGTCAGTTCCAACGAGCCGTTCAAGAACCTGCTGACTCAGGGCATGGTGATCGCCGAGACCTACTACCGTCGCGAAGCCAATGGTGCCTACACCTGGTTCAACCCGGCGGACGTGGAGCTCGAGCGTGACAGCAAGGCCAAGGTCATCAGCGCCAGGCTGATCTCCGACGGTTTGCCGGTGGAGATCGGTGGCACCGAGAAGATGGCCAAGTCGAAGAACAACGGCGTCGACCCGCAGTCGATGATCGACCAGTTCGGCGCGGACACCTGCCGCCTGTTCATGATGTTCGCCTCGCCACCCGACATGAGCGCGGAATGGTCCGACTCGGGCGTCGAAGGTTCGCACCGTTTCCTCAAGCGCGTCTGGCGCCTGGCGCAGGCCCACGTTTCCCAGGGCCTGCCCGGCAAACTGGACATCGCCGGCCTGAACGACGAGCAGAAAGCCATTCGCCGTTCGATCCACCTGGCGATCAAGCAGGCCAGCCACGACGTCGGCCAGAACCACAAATTCAACACCGCCATCGCCCAGGTGATGACGCTGATGAACGTGCTGGAAAAAGCCCCGCAAGGCACCGCGCAGGATCGCGCCCTGATCCAGGAAGGCCTGGAAACCGTGACCCTGCTGCTGGCGCCGATCACTCCGCATATCTGCCACGAGCTGTGGAATCGCCTGGGTCACGCCGATCCGGTGATCGACGCCGGCTGGCCGGTGCAGGATGACAGCGCGCTGGTGCAGGACAGCCTGGTGCTGGTGATCCAGGTCAACGGCAAGCTGCGCGGCCAGATCGAAATGCCGGCCAGCGCCACTCGCGAAGAAATCGAAGCGGCGGCGCGGGTCAACGAAAACGTACTGCGCTTCATCGATGGCCTGACGATCCGCAAAGTGATCGTCGTGCCCGGCAAGCTGGTCAATATCGTCGCTAGCTAATTGGACCAGGTGCCCGTCCCGGACGAGCACCTTACAAGACTTCCGGGGTCGCAGTGTCGACCCACGGTTTCAAGGGGAGCAACAAGATGATCAAACGCAATCTGCTGGTAATGGGCCTTGCAGTGCTGCTGAGCGCATGCGGCTTCCAGCTGCGCGGCACCGGCAATACCGAACTGACGATCAAGGAACTGTCGGTCAGCGCCCGCAACGCCTACGGTGACACGGTCAAGCAGTTGACCCAGGTCCTGGAGCACAGCGGCGTCAAGGTCTACAACGGCGCGCCCTACAAGCTGATCCTGACCAGTGAACAGGAAACCCAGCGGGCAGCCAGCTACAGCGGCTCGGGCCGTACCGCCGAGTACGAACTCAACACCGTGCTGACCTATGAAATCCATGGCGACAAGGACCTGACACTGCTGGGCGGCAAGCTGGAAGTGCAGAAGTACTACGTGCACGACGGCAACAACATCACCGGCGGCGACGCCGAGGCCGAGCAGCTGCGCAAGGAAATGCGTCGTGACCTGGTACAGCAGATGGTCATCCGCCTGCAACTGCTGACCCCGGAACAACTCGACGGCCTGCAGCAAACCGCCGATGCCAAGGCCAAGGCAGATGCCGACGCCCTGGAAGCCGCGCGCAAGTACGAAGAGTCGATACCGAAGCAATCACCTCTGGAACTGCCGCAGCAGTAAGCCGGACGGGGCGCCCCAGGCGCCCCGCCGCTATCCGCCTATGAAACTCGCCCCCGCCCAACTCGCCAAACACCTGCAAGGCAGCCTCGCGCCCGTCTACATCATCAGCGGCGACGATCCGTTGCTGTGCCAGGAAGCCGCCGACGCCATTCGCGCCGCCGCGCGCCAGCAAGGCTTCGACGAACGCCAGGTGTTCAGCGCCGACGCCAACTTCGACTGGGGCACGCTGCTGCAAGCCGGTGCCAGCATGTCGTTGTTCGCGCAAAAGCGCCTGCTGGAACTGCGCCTGCCCTCGGGCAAGCCTGGCGACAAGGGTGCCGCCGCCCTGATGGAATATTGCGGCCGGCCGGCCGAGGACACCCTGCTGCTGATCAGCCTGCCCAAGCTCGATGGCAGCGCGCAGAAAACCAAGTGGGGTAAAGCCCTGGTCGAAGGCCAGCAGACCCAGTTCATCCAGATCTGGCCGGTGGACGCCAACCAGTTGCCGCAATGGATTCGCCAGCGTCTCTCGCAAGCCGGGCTGTCCGCGCAGCAGGATGCGGTGGAGCTGATTGCCGCGCGGGTCGAAGGCAACCTGCTGGCGGCGGCCCAGGAAATCGAAAAGCTCAAACTGATGGCCGAGGGCGGCCAGATCACCGTCGAAACGGTGCAGGCCGCAGTGGCCGACAGCGCCCGTTTCGACGTGTTCGGACTGGTCGATGCCGTGCTCAATGGCGAATCGGCCCATGCCCTGCGCATGCTGGAAGGCTTGCGCGGCGAAGGGGTCGAGCCGCCGGTGATTCTCTGGGCCCTGGCCCGGGAACTGCGGCTGCTCGCCAGCCTGTCCCAGCAGTACAGCCAGGGCGTGCCGCTGGACAAGGCGTTCAGCCAGGCCCGGCCACCGGTCTGGGACAAACGCAAGCCGCTGATGAGCAAGGCCCTGCAACGGCATTCGGCGCAACGCTGGAGCCAACTGCTGATGGACGCCCAGCGGGTCGATGCGCAAATCAAGGGACAGGCCGCCGGTTCGCCCTGGAGCAGCCTGAGCCGTCTCAGCCTGCTGATGTGTGGGCAACGGCTGGCATTGCCGCCGGAATAACCCCGCGCCGCGAGCATCACCCTACCCACTGGACAGGCAACCCCATCTGCCCGATCATTCGCACTCTTCACCCAACCCGAGAGCGCACCCTCATGAGCAAGCCGTCCCGGCGCCGTCCCAACAAGGCCAAATCGATCATCGCCCAGCCACTGTTCCGCAGCCGCCAGGAACAACCCGCCAAGGGCAAAGGCAGCTACCGCCGCGAAGCCTTCCAGTCTAAAAGCTGGGAGGCTTCTGACTTTCTGGCCGCGTAAAAGTGTCATCACGACCTGCACCCCTCTGGCGTGATAAGGTCAGCACCTGATTCGCATTCTCCGGACCCGCGCATGCCCTTTAGTCTCACCCTCCGTTGGCCGTTGCGCCGACTGTTCGCCGCCACCAGCTTCATCCTGCTCGTCGCCTGTGCGGAAAAGCCTACCGCCGCCGACGCCCAGCCGCTCCAGACCTTGCCCGCGGCCCCTGCTCCCGTCCCTGCGCCACAGCCCGCCAGCGACGAGTTGAGCATCCAGCCCGCCCAGAGTTTCGATGACTGGCAAACCGCCTTCCGCGCCGAAGCCTTGCGCGCCGGTATCACGGCGAGCACCTTCGACACCGCCTTTGCCGGCGTCACCCCGGACATGAGCGTGATCAAGGCCGATCGCAGCCAGCCAGAATTCACCCGCCCCGTATGGGAATACCTCGACGGCGCACTCTCGGCGCTGCGCGTGCGCAAGGGCCAGTCGCTGCTGGTCCAGAAC
Source organism: Pseudomonas sp. Ost2 (assembly GCF_018326065.1). NCBI lineage: Bacteria > Pseudomonadati > Pseudomonadota > Gammaproteobacteria > Pseudomonadales > Pseudomonadaceae > Pseudomonas > Pseudomonas sp. Ost2. The sequence continues at coordinate 6,482,037 of NZ_AP021904.1, forward strand.
AGCGCCCTGCTGCAAAGCATCGAACAACGTTACGGCGTCGACCGGGAAGCCCTGGTCGCCGTGTGGGGCATGGAAAGCAATTTCGGCCAGTTCCAGGGCGACAAGTCGGTGATCCGCTCGCTGGCGACCCTGGCCTACGAAGGCCGTCGCCCCGGTTTCGCCCAGAGCCAGTTGCTCGCGGCGCTGCAGATCATCCAGCACGGCGACATCCTGCCCGGGCAGATGCTCGGCTCCTGGGCCGGAGCCATGGGCCAGACCCAGTTTATCCCGACCACCTACAACACCTATGCCGTGGACTTCGATGGGGATGGTCGCCGCGACATCTGGAACGACTCCGCCGATGCCCTGGCCTCGACCGCTAACTACCTGCAAAGCTCCGGCTGGCAGAAAGGCCAGCCCTGGGGATTCGAAGTCACGCTGCCGACCGGCTTCGACTACGCCCTGGCGGACGGTGCCATCCGCAAGCCGGTGAGCGAGTGGCTGCAGATGGGCGTGCAGCTTCCTCCAGGGGTCGCCCTGCCCTATGGCGCCGCGCCGCTGTCGGCCTCGCTGTTGCTGCCGGCAGGCTATCGTGGACCGGGTTTCCTGGTGCTCGACAACTTCCGCGCCATTCTCAAGTACAACAACTCATCGTCCTACGGCCTGGCCGTCGGCCTGCTGTCCCAGCGTTTCAATAGCGGTGGCGTGATTCGCGGGAGCTGGCCGAAAGACGACCTGCCGCTGAGTCGCAGCGAACGGATGGAATTGCAGACGGTGCTCAGCGCCAATGGCCACGACGCGGGCAATCCCGATGGGATCATCGGAGCCAATACCCGCAAGGCGATCCGCAGCGCACAGCAGTCGCTGGGCTGGCCTGCGGATGGGTATCCGACCCACAAGCTGCTGGAGAGCTTGCGCAACCGATAGATCCGCCGGGGCCCTCAAGACCGCCAAAAGCTTCGGGGGCAAGCCCCTCCCACAGGTATTGCAAGGACCGCAATACCCGGTACCACTCGAACACCGTGGGAGTGGGCCGGGCGGCTGAACAGGCAAGCGGACTTACGCGATCAGCACCACGTCCTGCTCCAGGACAAGCTGCCGGGCATCGGCATCCAGGCGCACCTGAGCCCCCAACGGCAGCGTCAGGTTCGGGTCGCAATGTCCGCTGCGCCACCCCGCCAGCACCGGGATCCCCAAGGGCGCCAGTTCCTGCGTGAGCAGGCGCGCCAGCGCATCGCGGTCGACGCCGGCGAAATCCCCTACCAGCACGCCCCTGAGGCCTTCCAGCTTGCCGGCCAGGCGCAGGTGGGTCAGCAGCCGATCAACCCGGTACAGCGGCTCGTTGACGTCCTCGATCAGCAGGATCAAGCCATGGGTGTCGATTTCATAGGGCGTGCCCAACGTGGCGCAGATCAACGACAGGTTGCCGCCTTGCAGACGTCCCGAGGCGGCGCCCGGAACAACGGTGGTCAGCGGGAACGCGGCGGGATGCTCGAACAGGCTACCGGCGCGCACCTGCCCGGTCAGCAGGTTGAATAACGAGGATTCGGTCGGCGGCAGTTTGTCCCCGAGCAGATCCGCATTGAACAGCGGCCCGTGAAAGGTCATGAACCCCGCATAACGGGCGATCGCCAGATGCAGCGCGGTGATGTCGCTGTAGCCGACCAAGGGTTTTGGATGTTTTTTGAGCAATTCGAAATCAATAGCGTCCAGCAGACGCGGGCAACCGTAGCCGCCACGCAGGCAGAGGATCACATCGATTTCGGGATCGGCAAAGGCATCGTGCAAGTCCCGCAAGCGGACCTCATCGCTGCCGGCCAGGTAACCGTCCCGTTGCGAGACACCCGGAAATATCCGCAGCTCATAGCCACGGGCCTGCGCCCACTGCTTTGCCTTGAGCGGATCAAGGGCTGCCGGACCGGCCGGGGCGATCAAACCGATCACCCCGCCCTGACGTAGCGCCGGCACCGCGCTCTGGACCTGACAGGAAGCCTGCACGGGTCGACGACGGTTCAAGGTTACGCTCCGATCAGCTCTGCCTTGACCAGCTTGGCCTGCTCGTCGGCGTGGTACGAGGAACGTACCAGCGGGCCCGAGGCAACGTTCTTGAAGCCCATCTTGTAACCTTCCTCGGCGAACCAGGCGAAGGTGTCCGGGTGCACGAAACGCTGCACCGGCAGGTGGCTGCGGGACGGTTGCAGGTACTGGCCGAGGGTCAGCATGTCGATGTCGTGTTCGCGCATGCGCTTCATGACTTCGATGACTTCGTCGTCGGTCTCGCCCAGGCCGAGCATCAGGCCGGACTTGGTCGGAATGTGCGGCATCATCTGCTTGAAGCGTTGCAGCAGGGTCAGCGACCACTGGTAGTCGGAGCCCGGACGCGCGGCCTTGTACAGGCGCGGTACGGTTTCCAGATTGTGGTTGAACACATCCGGCGGCTCGGCGGCGGTGATTTCCAGCGCGATGTCCATGCGTCCACGGTAGTCCGGGACCAGGGTCTCGAGCTGCACGTTCGGCGACAGCTTGCGGATCTCGCGGATGCAGTCGGCGAAGTGCTGGGCACCGCCGTCACGCAGGTCGTCGCGGTCCACGGAGGTGATGACCACATACTTCAGGCGCAGGTCGGCGATGGCGATGGCCAGGCTTTCCGGCTCGTTGACATCCAAGGGCTTCGGCCGACCGTGGCCGACGTCGCAGAACGGGCAACGACGGGTGCAGATATCGCCCATGATCATGAAGGTCGCGGTGCCGCCGCTGAAACACTCGCCCAGATTCGGGCAGGAAGCCTCTTCACAGACGCTGTGCAGCTTGTGCTTGCGCAGCAATTGCTTGATGCGGTCGACTTCCGGCGATACCGGGATGCGTACGCGAATCCAGTCCGGCTTCTTCGGCAGCTCGGTGGTCGGGATGATCTTCACCGGAATCCGCGCCACCTTCTCGGCGCCACGCAGCTTGACGCCGGTTTCGACTTTCGCACGGGCCGGACGCTCGGAAACATCCAGCGCCGGGATCAGGGTTTGCACAGCGTCTTGCGCAGTAGTCATATCAATCGATTCCGCCCGTTAGGGTCGTCTGCTCAGCATAGTCGAGGTGTTTGACGAGCTGCGCGCGCAGCCGGGCACTTACCTCGGCAAATTCAATCGGTCCTGTGTGGTCACGCAGCTGGGTCATCGCCAGCCCAGCATAACCGCAGGGGTTAATCCGCCGAAACGGCTCCAGGTCCATGTCGACGTTCAACGCCAGGCCATGGAAGGAACAGCCGTTGCGAATCCGCAGGCCCAGGGAGGCGATTTTCGCGCCGTTGACATACACCCCGGGGGCGTCGGCCCTGGCTTCGGCATCCACACCGTAGCTGGCCAGCAATTCGATCAGGCAGCGCTCCATCCGGCTGACCAGTTCGCGCACGCCAAAACCCAGGCGGCGAACGTCCAGCAACAGATAGGCCACCAGTTGGCCAGGCCCATGATATGTCACTTGGCCGCCGCGATCGACCTTGACCACCGGAATATCGCCCGGCAGCAGCAGATGCTCGGCCTTGCCGGCCTGGCCCTGGGTGAAGACCGACGGGTGCTGCACCAGCCAGACTTCATCAGGAAATTCCGCGGACTTGCGTCCGTCGGTGAATCGCTGCATGGCATGCCAGACCGGCTCGTAAGGGGTCTGGCCGAGCTCGCGAAAGCCCAACACGCCAGCCATCACAGCACCATGTGTACGAAGCCGGTGGCCCGCAACTCGCTGTTGATGTTGTACAGCTGGTCCTGGTCGGTGGCCACGATGTGCAGCTGGATCGTGGTGTACTTGCCGTTGGTGCTCTGGCGTTCGTCCACGCGGTTGTCGTTGATCGTCGCGTGTTTCCTGACGATCTCGACGATCTTGTCCTTGTTGCCCACACCCGTGTCACTGATCACCTTGACCGGATAGTCGGTGACGGGGAATTCGATTTTCGGCGCTTTTACTTCAGTGTCTGTCATGACAATAACGGCCTCGTAAGCCCAGGCAACGGACATACCTCGCGCCCGGGTCAGGCGCGAGGTACGTAAATCGACACTATTGGTTCAAATTGCTACGTGTTCAAACTGCCGCCGTTCAAGGTGCTTCAGTTGAACATGCCGTAGAAGAACATGCGGATGCTATCCCACAGGCGACGGAAGATACCACCTTCCTCGACCGCTTCCAGCGCGATCAGATCGGCACTGTGAACGACCTTGTCATCCAGTTTGACTTCCACTTTACCGATCACGTCACCCTTGGCGATAGGAGCGACCAGTTTCGGGTTGATGGTCATGCTGGCGGCAAGCTTCTTCAGCTGGCCTTTAGGCATGGTCATGGTCAGGTCTTCGGCCAGGCCGGCCTTGATCTGGTGGGTGGTGCCTTTCCAGACCGGGGCCTGGGCCAGTTCGGTGCCCTTCTGGTAGAAGGTCTGGGTTTCGAAGAAGCGGAAACCGTAGGTCAGCAGCTTCTGGGTCTCGGCCGCACGGGCCGATTCACTGTTGGTACCGAACACCACCGCGATCAGGCGCTGGCCGTCACGGACCGCCGAGGACACCATGCAGTAGCCGGCTTCTTCGGTGTGACCGGTTTTCAGACCGTCGACGGTCTTGTCACGCCACAGCAGCAGGTTGCGGTTCGGCTGCTTGATGCCGTTCCAGAAGAATTCCTTCTGCGAGTAGATCGCGTAGTGCACCGGGTCGACGCGGATGATCGCGCGGGCCAGCAGCGCCATGTCGTGAGCCGACGAGTAGTGCTCCGGGTTCGGCAGGCCGGTCGGGTTCATGAAGTGGCTGTTGCTCATGCCCAGGTCGCCAGCGGTCTTGTTCATCATGTCGGCAAAGGCGTCTTCGCTGCCGGCGATGTGCTCGGACAGCGCGACGCTGGCGTCGTTGCCGGACTGGATGATGATCCCGTGCAGCAGATCGCTGACGGTGACCTGCGAGCCGACCTTGATGAACATCCGCGAACCGCCGGTACGCCAGGCGTTCTCGCTGACCGTCACCGGATCGTTTTCGCCGATCTGGCCACGACGGATTTCCAGGGTCGCGATGTAGGCGGTCATCAGCTTGGTCAGGCTGGCCGGTGGCAGGCGCTGGTCGCCGTTGTTCTCGACCAGCACGTTGCCGCTGGCGGCATCCATGAGCACATAGGCTTTGGCGGCGAGTTGCGGCGAAGCCGGCAAGGCCATGTCATCGGCGGCCCAGGCAGCGGGCGCAATGATCAACGGCACAAGCAGGCACAAACGTTTGGCAAAGGTGGTGATGTTCATCCGTCTCTCGAAATCGCTAATGGAAACTTGCCCTTGCGGACAAAACTAATCAGACAGCCAACGGCTGCCCCGTGTTAGGTTGCTCGCTCCACCACCCTTTTATCAGGGCGCATGAAAACTACTGCGCTCGGTAATACGGCGTTAAAAGCAGGCCCGGAATGCTCATTTACAGCAGTAAACTGCGCTTCCTCGCGTGCTTTGCCTTGTCTTGCCTTCGCTCGCTACGTTTTCAAGCGCCCTTGAGGCTTTTATTATCAGACGAACCAACAACCAGGACCCGGCCCTTCGGATGCGGCCGAATCCACAATTGTGCCTGTGTTATTCCGACGTCACCAGACTCGGCGAGCCGAGATTGGCCAGGCGGACGCTGTTCTGTACCTGCTGCACTTCATCCGGCGTGCCGATCGGCCCCATCCGGACCCGATGCAGCGTCTGCTGGTTGCGCACGATCGAACTGACGAACACCGGCGCCTTGACCATCGAGCTTAGCTTCGATCGCAGCAGTTCGGCAGCGTCCGGGTTCGCGAAGGCGCCCACCTGGAGATACTGGCCAGAGGCTGGTACAGAACCGTTTTTTTTTGCATCGGCCTGTACAGGGACAACGTCGGTCGCGTGTTGTTGCGGCGGCGGAGTCCATTGCTCGATGGTCCCGGTGGACGCGGTCAGGGCCGGTGCAGGAGCCTGCGCCACTTGCGGCTCATTGAGCATCAGCGGCGCCGGGCGACCGCGCTGGGCCCACCATTGCTGCGGATCGATACCTTCGACCTTGACCCGTGCGGTGCCGATCTCGGCGTAGCCGAGCTTCTTGGCGGCGGCGTAGGACAGGTCGATGATCCGGTCCGAATAGAACGGCCCGCGGTCGTTCACCCGCAGGATCACGCTGCGATTGTTGTCCAGGTTGGTCACCCGCACATAGCTGGGCAGCGGCAGGGTCTTGTGCGCGGCACTCATACCGTAGAGGTCGTAGACCTCGCCGTTGGCGGTGTTCTGGCCATGGAACTTGGTGCCGTACCACGAGGCCGTGCCCTGGGCGACATAGTTCTTCGAGTCCGGCAGCGGGAAGTAGGTCTTGCCCAGCACGGTGTAGGGGTTGGCCTTGTAGGCGCCGGTATGCAGGGTCGGCGTGGCGTCGGGAATCCGCGACACATCCACGTCCCACCACGGCGCGCCGTCCTTGTGGGCCCGGTTGATATCCAGCCCCGGCTTGGCGCGGATGGCATTGGAAGACGACGACTGGTAAGGCGAGCGGCTGGTCGAACAACTGACCACCAGCACCGCCAACGCGGTGTAAGCCAGCAGTTTCAGTGGTTTTTGAATCGGCAAAGCCTGCATTACTTGACGCCCCGTGCTTGGACCAACAGGTCAGACAGCTGATGCACGGCCATGGCGTACATTACGCTGCGGTTATAGCGCGTGATCGCATAAAAATTCTTCAGGCCCATCCAGTATTCAGGGCCATTGTCGCCTTCCAGGCGAAATGCCGTGACCGGCATATCATCGCGCAGCGCATCATGACTCGACCAGCCCAGCGCCCGCAACTCCCCAACGGTCTTCACCGGGTCGATACCCGGGCTCAAACCCTGGTCGACCAGATCGCCCCGCACGTCGGCGCGACTCACCACCGGCTCGCCGGCCACCCAGCCATGACGCTTGAAGTAGCTGGCAACGCTGCCGATGGCATCGTCGGCGTTGGTCCAGATATTGATATGGCCGGTGCCGTCGAAGTCCACCGCATAGGCGCGGAAACTGCTCGGCATGAACTGCGGCAGGCCCATGGCGCCAGCGTAGGACCCCTTGAGACTGAGCGGATCGAGCTGTTCCTCGCGGGCCAGCAGGAGGAACTCGCGCAGCTCCTTGCGGAAAAACTCGGCGCGGGGCGGATAATCGAACCCCAGGGTCGACAAGGCATCGATCACCCGGTAGTTGCCGGTGTTGCGACCAAAGAAGGTTTCCACGCCGATGATGGACACGATCACCTGGGCCGGCACACCGTATTCCTGCTCGGCGCGGGCCAGGGCCGCCTCATGCTGGCGCCAGAAGTCGACACCGCGGGCAACCCGGGCATCGGTGAGGAACATCGGCCGGTATTCCTTCCACGGCTTGACCCGCTCGGCCGGGCGGGAAATCGCATCGAGAATGCTCTGCTTGCGCTCGGCCTGGCGGAACACTTCCATCAGCTGTTCGCCGGCGAAACCGTAGTCGCGGGTCATTTCACCGACGAACTCGGCCACTTGCGGTGATCCTTCGTAATCACCGGCCAGCGCACTCTGCGCCGCCCCCAGGCAGCCCACAAGGCTCATCCATGGAGCGCATCGAGCCGCCCAGCCGCGCATCACTTGCATTGAATTCTTCACCTTAATCAAACCTGTGCGATCCACTTGCGGTGGGTATGGATCGACATCAAAACCCCAAACGCTGACAGCAGCGTCACCAGCGAAGTTCCGCCATAGCTAATGAATGGCAACGGCACGCCCACCACCGGCAACAGGCCACTGACCATACCGATGTTGACGAAAACATAAACAAAAAATGTCATGGTCAGGCTGCCCGCGAGCAGCTTGCCGAACAGGGTCTGGGCCTGGGCGGTGATCACCAGCCCCCGGCCGATCAGCAGCAGGTAGATCAGCAGCAGGGCACAGATGCCCACCAGGCCGAACTCTTCGCCCATGACCGCGATGATGAAGTCGGTGTGGCTCTCCGGCAGGAAGTCCAGGTGCGACTGGGTACCCAGCAGCCAGCCCTTGCCGAACACGCCACCGGAACCGATGGCGGCCTTGGACTGGATGATGTTCCAGCCGGTGCCCAGCGGATCGCTTTCCGGGTCGAGGAAGGTCAGGATCCGCTGCTTCTGGTAGTCGTGCATGATGAAGAACCACATGCCGACCGCCACCGGCACCGCCGCCGCCAGCACGCTGAGGATCCAGCGCCAGCGCAGGCCGCCCATGAACAGCACGAAGGCGCCGCCGGCCAGGACCAGCAGCGAGGTACCGAGGTCGGGTTGGCGCACGATCAGGATAAACGGCACGCCGATGAGCATCAGGCTGATGCCCACGTGCTTGAGCTGCGGCGGCAACGTGCGCTTGGACAGGTACCAGGCGATGGTCGCCGGCATCAGGATCTTCATGAATTCCGACGGCTGGAAGCGGATCACCCCGGGAATGTTGATCCAGCGCGTGGCGCCCATGGCGTTGTGGCCCATGACATCCACCACCACCAGCAGCATCACCCCCAGCACGTAGGCCAGCGGCACCCAGCGGGCCATGAACCGCGGTTCGAGCTGGGCGATGACAAACATCGACACCAGGCCGATACCGAAGGAAGTCGCCTGCTTGATCAGCAGGTCCCAGCTTTTGCCGCTGGCCGAATACAGGACGAACAGGCTGCCGGCCGCCAGGGTCAGCAGCAGGACCAGCAGCGGCCCGTCGATGTGCATGCGCTGCAACAACGTGGCCCGGCGGCGCATCACATCCTCACTGGAGAGGATGCGATCGAAATTGGCGATCAAGGCGTAGCCTCCGCGGTAGTGGTGCCTGCATATTCAGGTTTGATCCGGCCATCCGGGCCCAGCAGCCAGGCGTCCATCACCTGGCGGACCACCGGCGCCGCGACGCCGGAACCGGACTCACCGTTCTCGACCATCACCGCCACGGCAATCTTCGGATTGTTGGCCGGCGCAAAGCCGACGAACAGGGCGTGGTCACGATGACGCTCCTGGACTTTCGAGCGATCGTACTTCTCGCCCTGCTTGATCGCCACGACCTGGGCCGTACCACTCTTGCCGGCGATCAGGTACTGCGAACCGATCGCCGCCTTGCGCGCGGTCCCCCGGGCGCCGTGCATCACCTGCTGCATGCCGTGGCTGACCTTGTCCCAGTCGGAAGGGTTGCGCAGGACGATATCCGCCATCGGGTTCTCATCCAGCGGCTTCTGGCCTTCGATGGTCTTCGCCAGGTGCGGACGGTTCCACACGCCCTTGTTCGCCACCAGCGCCGTGGCCTGGGCCAGTTGCAGCGGCGTCGCCTGCATGTAGCCCTGGCCGATGCCGAGGATCAGCGTCTCGCCGGGGAACCAGGCCTGGCGGCGCGTGGTGCGCTTCCACTCGCGCGACGGCATCAGCCCCGGCGACTCTTCGAACATGTCCAGGGAGACCTTCTGGCCCAGGCCGAACTTGTTCATGTAGGACGACAACCGGTCGATCCCCAGCTTGTGGGCCAGGTCATAGAAGTAGGTATCGTTGGAACGCATGATCGCCGTGTCCAGGTCGACCCAACCGTCACCGGTGCGGTTCCAGTTGCGGTACTTGTGGTCGTAGTTCGGCAGTTCGTAGTAACCGGGGTCGAAGACCCGCGTCGAGGCATTGACCACACCGCTGTCCAGGCCGGCAATCGCCACCGCCGGCTTGATGGTCGAACCCGGCGGATACAGGCCGCGCAAGACCCGGTTGAACAGCGGGCGGTCGATGGAGTCGCGCAGTTCGGCGTAGGCCTTGAAGCTGATGCCGGTGACGAACAGGTTCGGGTCGAAGCTCGGCTGGCTAACCATCGCCAGCACCTCGCCAGTATTCGGGTCCAGCGCCACCACCGCGCCACGACGGCCACCGAGGGCTTCTTCGGCGGCTTCCTGCAGCTTGATGTCCAGGCTCAGGACAATGTCCTTGCCCGGCACCGGATCGGTGCGCTTGAGCACCCGCAGGATGCGCCCGCGGGCGTTGGTCTCGACTTCCTCGTAACCGACCTGGCCGTGCAACTCCGCCTCGTAGAAGCGCTCGATGCCGGTCTTGCCGATATGGTGGGTGCCGCTGTAGTTCACCGAGTCGAGGACTTTCGCCTCTTTCTCGTTGATACGCCCCATGTAGCCCACCGAATGCGCGAAATGCGCCCCCTGTGGATAGTGGCGAACCAGTTGCGCCACCACCTCGACGCCCGGCAGGCGGAACTGGTTCACCGCCACCCGGGCGATCTGCTCTTCGGTCAGCTCGAACAGGATCGGCACCGGCTCGAACGGCCGACGCCCCTGGCGCATGCGCTTCTCGAAGAGCACGCGGTCCTCGGGGGTCAGTTGCAGGACTTCGACGATCACATCGAGGACCTGTTGCCAGTCGCCGGAACGCTCGCGGGTCATGCTCAGGCTGAAGCTGGGCCGGTTATCGGCCACCACCACGCCATTGCGGTCATAGATCAGGCCGCGAGGCGGCGGGATCGACTGCACATGGACGCGATTGTTTTCCGACAGGGTCGAGTGGTAGTCGTACTGGATCACCTGCAGGAAATACAGGCGGGCGATCAGTACCGCAATAAGCAGCACGACCACGACTGCACCGACCACGACACGGTTACGCACCAGACGGGCGTCTTTCTCGTGGTCCTTGAGGCGGATCGGCTGGGTCATTCGGCAGGCTTATTTGTGGTAAGGGTGCCCGGACAGCACGGTCCAGGCGCGATACAGCTGTTCACCGATCAGGATCCGCACCAGCGGGTGCGGCAGGGTCAGCGGCGACAGCGACCAGCGCTGATCGGCCCGCGCACAGACTTCCGGCGCCAGCCCCTCGGGGCCGCCGACCATGAAGTTGACCGTGCGCGAATCCAGCCGCCAGCGATCCAGCTCGACCGCCAACTGCTCGGTGCTCCATGGCTTGCCATGGACTTCCAGCGTGACGACGCGCTCGTTGGGACCGACCTTGGCCAGCATGGCCTCGCCTTCCTGACGGATAAAGCGCGCCACGTCGGCATTCTTGCCCCGGGTATTGAGCGGTATTTCCACCAGTTCCAGCGCCAGTTCGGATGGCAGGCGCTTGGCATATTCATGCCAGCCTTCTTCCACCCACTTGGGCATGCGGGAACCGACAGCAATCAGGCGCAGGCGCACAACCGCACCTTATTCCTGGTCTTTGTTGAGCTTGATGAAATGCTCATGGGTGTTTTCCGGGCTGTGGTGTGCGGCGCTGGCCGAACGGCTCTGCTCGGCACCCTGCCACAGACGCTCCAGGTCGTAGAACTGACGGGCGCTGGCGGTCATCATGTGGACGATCACGTCGTCCATGTCCAGCAGGACCCAGTCGCTGTCGCCCTTGCCTTCTTCGCCCAGCGGCTTGACGCCCAGGGCCTTGACCGCTTCGCGGACCTTGTCCAGCATCGCGCCGATCTGGCGGTTGGAGGTACCGGTGGCGATGATCATGTAGTCGGTGATGCTCTGCTTTTCGCGAACGTCGATCACCAGGATGTCCTGGGCCTTGACGTCTTCCAGGGCCGCCACGGCGATCTTGACCAGCTCATCGCCCTTGAGGGGCTCACCGCTGATCACTTTCTCAGGCAGCGGAGCACTTTTGAAGGTGCCTTTGCGCTTTGCTTTGTTTACGTCGTTGTTCGTCATATAAAACTCGTTTTGCTCGTATGTTCGGGCGCTTCAATACACGATTGTCCGTGCTTTCAAGCGCGCCTTTTCAGTTCGACGCACGGTACAGCCCGTGCGCATCGATATAGGCCAGGACCGCGTCAGGCACCAGGTAACGTACCGACTTACCGCTGGCCAGCAGTTGACGGATCTGGGTGGCCGACACCGCGAGGGGTGTCTGCCAGACGAATGTAATGTGCCCGCCAGGCCCCGGCAGGGCCTTCGGGTCGCTGACCGACCGCGCGGCCAGCAGGTTGCGCAAGGCATCCGGCGGTTCGCTGTCGGCATCCGGGCGTTGCAGCACCAGGATATGGCAATGCTGGAGCAACTCTTCCCAGCGATGCCACGTGGGCAGGCCGCAAAACGCGTCCCAGCCCAGTAACAGAAACAACTGGTCCTCGGCGGCCAGCTCGGCCCGCATGAGTTCCAGGGTGTCGATAGTGTAGGACGGCTTGTCCCGTTGCAGCTCGCGATCATCGACCACCAGCGGCGAGACGCCGGCCACCGCGCAATCGACCATCGCCAGACGGTCGATCGCCGAAACCTGCGGCGTATCCCGATGGGGCGGCCGGGCGCTGGGCGTCAGGCGCAACTCATCGAGCTCCATCAATTCCGCGACTTCCAGGGCACTGCGCAAATGGCCGATGTGCACCGGGTCGAAGGTTCCACCGAGCACACCGATGCGCCGAGGTGGAACTTCGCGAGCGGTCACGGCGGCTGACTGGCGTTTCTCGACCAAGTCAGACCGACTCCTGACCACGCAACTGCCCGTCGCCGACCACGATGTACTTCTCGCAGGTCAGGCCTTCCAGACCTACCGGTCCGCGGGCGTGCAGCTTATCAGTAGAAATGCCGATCTCGGCACCCAATCCGTACTCGAAGCCATCGGCGAAGCAGGTCGGGGTGTTGAGCATCACCGAGCTGGAGTCGACTTCGGCCATGAAACGCCGGGACTCGGCCAGGTTTTCGGTGACGATCGAGTCGGTGTGATGCGAACCGTAACCGTTGATGTGCTCGACGGCCATGTCCAGCCCGTCGACGACACGGATCGACAGGATCGGCGCCAGGTATTCGGTATTCCAGTCTTCTTCCGTCGCGGCCAGCGCCTCGATGATCGCCCGGGTGCGTTCGCAACCCCGCAGCTCGACACCCTTGGCGCGGAACTGCTCGGCCATGGCCGGGAGGAATTCGGCGGCAACGGCCTGGTCCACCAACAGGGTTTCCATGGCGCCGCAGATGCCATAGCGGTAGGTCTTGGCGTTGAAGGCGATACGACGGGCCTTGGCCAGGTCGGCATGGGCACTGACGTAGACGTGACAGATGCCGTCCAGGTGCTTGATCACCGGCACCCGCGCATCACGGCTGACCCGCTCGATCAGGCCCTTGCCGCCGCGGGGAACGATCACGTCGACGTACTCGGGCATGCTGATCAGCGCGCCGACGGCGGCACGGTCGGTGACTTCCACCACCTGCACCACGGCGGCCGGCAGGCCGGCCTCGTCCAGGCCACGCTGGATGCAGGTGGCGATGGCGCGATTGGAGTGGATCGCCTCGGAGCCGCCACGCAGGATGGTGGCATTGCCGGACTTCAGGCACAGGCTGGCGGCATCGATGGTCACGTTCGGACGCGACTCGTAGATGATCCCCACGACACCCAGCGGTACGCGCATCTTGCCGACCTGGATACCCGACGGCCGGTAGCTCATGTCCCGGATCGCCCCGACCGGGTCCGGCAGGCTTGCCACCTGGCGCAGGCCGATAATCATGCTGTCGATCCGCGCCGGGGTCAGTGCCAGACGTTCGACCAGCGCCGGCTCCAGACCATTGGCGCGGGCAGCGGCCAGGTCGAGCTCGTTGGCCGCGCCCAGCTCGTCGCGGGCCGCATCCAGCGCGGCGGCGGCGGCATGCAACGCGCGATTCTTCTGCGCGGTGCTGGCACGGCCGATCACGCGGGAAGCCTCGCGGGCTGCGCGACCCAGGCGGGTCATGTAGTCAAGAACGGACTCAGTCATGGTCTAAGGGGGACTTGGCAAATAGGAAAGCGGCCGATTATAGCTGTCGCGCCGCCTCACGCACAGCGGTGCCGGGCGGATGGTCGAAATCGGGCACAAATAGCCGCCATTCAGCTTGGATTAAGGGCAAAATCGGTATGATTGGCCTCCGACCAGCCTTGAATGCCTCTCAGGAACGATGTCCAACCTGACACCCCCGCCCCTGCCGAACGCCCTGCCCGATGCCTTTTTCGACCGCGACGCGCAACTGCTTGCCCGCGAACTGCTGGGAAAAGTCATACGCCATCGCGTCGGCGATCTGTGGCTCGCGGCGCGCATCATAGAGACCGAAGCCTATTACTTCGAGGAAAAAGGCAGCCACGCCTCCCTCGGCTATACAGAAAAGCGTAAGGCTTTGTTTCTGGATGGCGGACACATCTATATGTACTACTCCCGGGGTGGCGACTCGCTGAACTTCAGCGCCCATGGGCCGGGAAACGCGGTGCTGATCAAATCCGCCTATCCCTGGGTCGACGACCTGTCGGGCCCGGCCAGCCTGGCGCAGATGCTCCTCAACAATCCCGACGCCAACGGTGCGGCGCGGCCATCACAGAAGCTGTGTGCCGGGCAGACGCTGCTGTGCAAGGCCCTGGGCCTCAAGGTACCGGCCTGGGACGCCAAGCGCTTCGACCTGCAGCGGCTGTTTGTCGAGGATGTCGGCAACCGGCCGGCGCAGATCATCCAGACCACCCGCCTGGGCATTCCCCTGGGTCGGGACGAGCACCTGATGTACCGCTTCGTCGACGCCGCCTATGCCCCGCATTGCACGCGCAACCCATTGCGACGCGGACAGGTCGAAGGTCGCGATTACCACATTCTTTCACCAAACCTGTAGGAGCCCGGCTCCTGCAGTAACAAGCGCAATGCCGACGGTTGTCTGGCCTGCATAAGGAAATCCTCCATGGGCCCATGGCTCGATAGCATCACCGGCTGGTTGACGGCTAATCCGCAATGGCTCGGCCTGGCCGTATTCATCATTGCCTGTGTCGAATGCCTGGCCATTGCCGGCATCATCGTGCCGGGCACCGTGCTGCTGTTCGCCATTGCCGTCCTGGCCGGCAGCGGCGCCCTGACCCTGGGCGAAACCCTGCTGCTGGGGTTCCTCGGCGGCTTGCTCGGTGACGGGTTGTCCTACGCCCTCGGCCGGCGCTTTCACCAGAACATCCGGCGCTTGCCGGGCCTGCGCCAGCATCCGGAGTGGATGAGCGGCGCCGAATCCTATTTCCAGCGCTACGGGATCGCCAGCCTGCTGGTCGGGCGCTTTATCGGCCCGCTACGGCCGATGTTGCCGATGATCGCCGGTATGTGCGACATGCCGCTGCCACGGTTTATCGGTGTCAGCCTGATTGCCGCCGCCGGCTGGTCCGTGGCCTACCTGCTGCCGGGCTGGGCCACCGGCGCGGCCTTTCGCCTGCCGTTGCCTGAGGGTTTCTGGCCGCAGACCGCGGTGGTCGCGGCCGGCCTGGCGGCGCTGATCGGGCTGTGCATTCATTGCAGTCTCAAGCGCCACCCGAAGGCGACGATCCTGATCTCGGCCCTGAGCCTGGCACTGCTGGGCGGCCTGTTCTTCGGCTACCCGCACCTGAAGGCCTTCGACCAGGGCCTGATGACGCTGGTGCAGGAGCACCGCGAGAGCAGCCTTGATTTCGTCGCGGTGATCATCACCCGCCTGGGCGACTTCCGCACCCAGTTCACCGTCGCGGCGGTGCTCACGGTCCTGCTGTTCCTCGCCCGCCAATGGCGCCACGCGCTGTTTTTCGGTGCCACCCTGGCGGTCACCGCCCTCGGCAACACCGTGACCAAGCACCTGTTCGCGCGCATGCGCCCGGAGGTGCTGACCGATCCGATCACCAGCTACAGCATGCCCAGCGGCCACAGCTCCGGATCGTTCGCGCTCTTCCTGATGCTCGCCGTGCTGGCCGGGCGCGACCAGCCGCCACGGATGCGCGTGACCTGGCTGCTGCTCGGCTGCCTGCCGGCCTTTGCGGTGGCGTTGTCGCGGGTGTATCTCGGCGCGCATTGGCCGACCGACATCCTCGCCGGCGCACTGCTGGCGATTGGCGTGCTGGCGGCCAGCCTGACCCTCAGCCAGCGCTACATGCCGCTCAATGCCATGCCGCCACGCGCCTGGTGGCTGATCCTGCCGGCCGCCGTGGCCCTGTATGGATTCCACGCGTTATGGCATGTGCAGCACCAGGTGCTGCGGTACGCCTACTAGAGAGAACCGCGCCCCCTGTTCATGCGAATAGTTCGCCCTGCAGTTCGTCGAGCAGGGCCTGGATCGCATCCAGCCGCTGCTGGGGATCGTCGAGTTCCAGCAGATCGATCTTGTCCAGATCGGAAAACGGCAGCAGATAAGCCAGCTGGTTCGCCAGCGACTGCTGTCCGGTGGCTTCGGTGCCCATGTTCAACGCCGCCACCATCGGGTGTTCGGCCAGGGCCTTGAGCAGGGCCACCAGGTCCTCGTCCTCGTCCTGCAATGGCTGCTCGGGAATTTCGTCCAGCCATTCGACGTCGGCGACGGTCAGGTTGTCCTTCTGCAGCTCGCTGCCCAGCACACGGAAACGTCGCCCGCCTTCCACGCGAATGCCCAGCAGGCCATTGTCCTGCTGCTGGAAGTCGCGGATCAGCGCTTCACAGCCGACCCGGGCAAAACCTTCCGCGGCGCGACCGACCTCTTCGCCCTCGAGAATGCACACCACGCCAAAGCCACTGCCTTGCTTCATGCAGCGACTGATCATGTCCAGGTAGCGCGCCTCGAAAATCTGCAGGTCGAGGGTGCAGCCGGGGAACAGCACGGTGTTCAGGGGAAACAGCGCCAGGGTCATAAAGGTTTCCTTAAACCAGCCATGTCACCACCAGCGGCAACAACACCGCCGTGGCCACGCCCATCAAACTCATCGCCAGCGCCGCGAAGGCACCGCATTCGTCACTTTCCTGCAAGGCCACCGAGGTGCCCACCGCATGGGCCGTCATGCCCAGCGCCATGCCACGAGCCTCGGCACGGTGCACACCCAGGCGCGTCAGCATGTTCGGCCCGGCAATGGCGCCGATCACGCCGGTGATCAGCACGAAGACCGCCGCCAAGGCTGCCACACCACCGATCTGCTCGGCCACCAGCATGGCAATCGGCGAAGTCACCGACTTCGGTGCCATGGTCATCAACATCCGGTGGTCGGCGCCGAACAGCCAACCCAGCAGGACACACAGCCCGGTGGCGATCACCCCGCCAATCACCAGCGTAGTAAAAATCGGCCAGAACAACTGCCGGATCCGCCGCAGGTTGAGGAACAACGGCACCGCCAGCGCGACGGTCGCCGGACCGAGCAGGATACTGAGGATTTCCGTGCTCTTGCGGTACTCGGCATAGTCCAGGTCGCACAGCAGCAGGACCCCGACCACCAGTGCCATCGACGCCAGCACCGGTTGCAGGAAGATCCAGCGGGTTTTCTCGAACCCGGCGAGCACCAACTGATAGGCGCCCAGGGTAATGCCGATGCCGAACAGCGGATGGTGAATCACCGCGCTCCAGGCGCCTTGCCAGTCGAGCGTCATGGCTTGCCCTCCCGCCGATCCTTGCGTTGCACCAGCCAGTTCATCAGGACGCCGGCCAAGGCCATGGAGATCAGCACCGAGAGCACCAGCGAGCCGGCGATCGCCCAGAAGTTCGCCGCGATCTCCGTGGCATAGACCATCACACCCACGGCCGGCGGCACCAGCAGCAACGGCAGGTAGCGCAACAGGCTGGAGGCCGCCTCGCTCAACGGCGCGCCCACTTCGCCACGCACCATCAGGAACGCCAGCAACAGCAGCAGGCCGATGATCGGCCCCGGCAACATCGGTACACACAAATGATTGATCGCCGTGCCAAGCAACTGAAACAGCACCAGCCAGGTCAGGCCGCGTAGCAACATCAGACACTCCCTTGGATTCTTCCCCGATAACGCGGCCCATTATAAGCACGCCGATACGGCGGCATTCGCCAAAGCCATGGTGGCTTGACCGGGCACAAGTGCCGTGATGATCTACAGTGGATGCCAAGGGCTGCAAGGCCCCGGCCAGAAAGAACTGGATAAACCAAGGAGAGGCTCAATGCCCTATGTACCCGTAGCGCAACTCAACGACTATGTCGGCAAGGAACTGGGACGTTCCGAATGGCTCACCATCGACCAGGAGCGTATCAACCTGTTCGCGGAAGCCACCGGCGATTATCAGTTCATCCACGTCGACCCGGTCAAGGCCGCGCAAACGCCGTTCGGCAGCACCATTGCCCATGGTTTCCTCTCGCTGTCGCTGATGCCCAAGCTGATGGAAGACATCCTCGTGCTGCCCGAAGGGCTGAAGATGGTGGTCAACTACGGCCTCGACAGCGTGCGCTTCATCCAGCCGGTGAAGGTCGACTCGCGGGTGCGCCTCAAGGTCGAGCTGACCGAGGTCACCGAGAAAAAGCCCGGCCAATGGCTGCTCAAGGCCACCGCCACCCTGGAAATCGAAGGTCAGGAAAAACCCGCCTACATCGCTGAACCTCTGTCGCTCTGCTTCGTCTGAGGTAACGCCCGAGTGCTGGCACGAAACAGTGACACGACTGTTTCGTGCTCTCCCCCCTAGACACAACATAATGCTACGGCATACTCGGTCCCCTAATTGCCCGGATCCCGTTATGCGCCCACTTGTGCCCCTTGCTCTGACCCTGCTGCTCGCCGCCTGCGGTGATGGCGAATCACTACTACCGCCAGACGCCCGTCTGCCGGATGGCGGTCGTTATCGTGGGGAAGTGATCAATGGCCTGCTGCAAGGCCAGGGGCGCATCGACTACCCGAGCGGCAGCTGGTACGCGGGTCAGTTCGACAAGGGCCAATGGCATGGCGACGGCGAGTGGCACGGCAGCAACGGCGAGGTCTACAAGGGCCAGTTCCAGCAAGGCCTGTTCCACGGCCAGGGCACCCTGACCACCCATGACAGCAGCTACACCGGCGCGTTCAAGCTGGGGCGCCGCAACGGCGAAGGCACCCTCAAAGAAGCCGGCATGACCTACCGCGGCGAATTCAAGGACGACCAGTATTCCGGCCTCGGCCACCTGGAGCTGGAAGACGGCAGCCAGTACCAGGGCCAGTTCGCCCATGGCAAACCCAATGGCGAAGGCCAGCGCAGCGATTCGAGCGGCAACCAGTTCACCGGGCGTTTCGTCAACGGCCAGCTGGAAGGCATCGGGACCTTCAACAGCGCCGAAGGCGACCAGTACGCCGGCGGCTTCAAGCACAACCAGTTGAACGGCAAGGGCCGTTATGAAAACGCCGACGGCGATGTCTGGATCGGTGAGTTCAAGGACGGCGTGCTCAGTGGCAAGGGCGAGCTGATCGGTGTCGATGGCAGCCACTATCGCGGTGAATTCAGCGAATGGCGCTTTACCGGCTTCGGCCACCTGAGCCTCGGTGATGGCAGCGTCTATATCGGCGAGTTCGCCGGCGACACCTATCAGGGCCGCGGCATCCTGACCCTGGCCGACGGCAGCGTGCAGAGCGGTGTCTGGGCCAATGGCCAGCGGGTTCGCGATGCCGAGGGCAAGCTGCTGCCGGACGCCCTGGAGCTGGGTCTGCTGGCCCAGGGCTCGCTGCTGGAAAAAGCCCTGGCCGCCGTTCCTGCCTCCACCCCGGCCATCGAGCTGTACAGCCTGGTACTGGCGGGCGATGGCAAGCAGAGCGTGTTCCTGCGTGAAGCCGACTACGTCAACAAGATGCTCGCCACGCGCTTTGGCGCCTACGGCCAGATCAGCCTGGTGAATCACCGCGACCATCTGATCGACCGTCCGATGGCCACCCGCGAGAACCTGCGCCGCGCCGCCCAGACCCTGGCCGACCGTAGCGGCCCGGAAGACCTGATCTTCATCTACCTGACCAGCCACGGCACCCACGAGCACGAACTGGTGCTGGACCAGCCGCGCCTGGAACTGGCCGACCTGCCGGCGGATGAAATGGCCTCGGCCCTGGCCCCGCTGAAGAACCGCGACAAGGTCATCGTCATCTCGGCCTGTTATTCCGGTGGTTTCATTCCCGCACTGAAAGATGAAAGAACTTTAATAATGACCGCCTCGCGGGCTGATAGGGTGTCCTTCGGCTGCTCCGAGGAAGCGGATTTCACCTACTTCGGCGACGCCCTGTTCGCCCAGGCCCTGAACCAGACCGACGATTTGCAGCAAGCTTTCAACCTCGCCAAGGCCCATGTTGCCGACCGCGAACAGGCAGACAACTTCGAGGCTTCGGAACCCCAGATCTGGGCACCCAAGGGCGTGCTGGCCCATTGGCAGCAACTACGCAAGCAACAAGCACGAAAAGCGTTGCAAAGCGCTTCGCTGGACAGCAAGGAAGCCAAGAGCAACTAAGCTGATTCGTATCAAGGGAGATATTTTATGTACTTGACGCCTCAGCACATCCTGCTCGCTGGAGCCACCGGCCTGACCGGTGAACATCTACTCGACCGCCTGCTCAACGAGCCCACGGTCAGCCGCGTACTCGCCCCGTCGCGGCGGCCCCTGGCGGAACATCCACACCTGGAAAACCCGGTCGGCGACCCGGCGGTATTCCTGCCGCAACTGAGCGGCCGTGTCGACCTGGCCATCTGCTGCCTCGGCACCACCATCAAGCTAGCCGGTTCCGAGGAAGCCTTTCGCGCCATCGACCATGACATGGTCGTAGCCTTTGGCAAGCGCGCCCGGGAAATGGGCGCACGGCACCTGATCGTGGTCAGCGCGATTGATGCCAACCCGAAATCCAAGGTGTTCTACAGCCGGGTCAAGGGGGAGATGGAGGAGTCGTTGAAGGCGCAGGACTGGCCGCAACTGACCATTGCCCGGCCGTCGCTGTTGCTGGGCGAGCGCACGGAACCGCGCCTCGCCGAACAGTTGGCGGGGCCCTTGTCGAAGTTGATTCCCGGCAAGTATCGCGGGATCGAAGCCTGCCAGCTGGCCCGGGCACTGTGGCGCCTGGCGCTGGAAGAGCAGGATGGCGTGCGGATCGTCGAGTCGGATGAATTGCGCCGGTTGGGCAAGTAACTCACAGGACTGCTCGGTCCCTTGTGGTGAGCGGTGTTTGTGTGGAGCAGTGCTTATTTATGTGGGAGGGGACTTGCCCCCGAAGCTTTTAGCGATCTCACCGGCCCCTTCAGGGGCAAGCCCCCTCCCACACAAGCTCCACGCAACCCAGCGTCACAAAGCCATCAATCAATGCTACAACCCGCCCGTCGCCTGAAAACCAACCCCCAATACCGTCAACACCGACAGCGGCAACAGCAAGGTGTCGAGCAAGGCGCTGGCCGGCAGGTCGACGCCCGGATAGCTCGGCGCCTCGGCCCCGAAGCGGTCGCTGGCACAACAACCGCCCTGCATCGCGTACAGGTCCAGCCGCGTCCCCGAATAGACGATCGGCGCACCGGTCTTGCCCGCGTCCAGGGTACGCACCGTCGCACAGCCCGCCAGTTGCACGGCCAGCAACAGGTACAGCAGCGACTTATTCATCGCTGCTCAAGTGATGCTCGCCCCAGCGCGGCAACATGTCCTGAGGAATATTCAGCACATTGAGAATCCGTGCCACGACAAAATCCACCAGGTCGTCGATGGTCTGCGGCTGGTGATAAAAGCCCGGCGACGCCGGCAGGATAGTCACGCCCATATTCGACAGCTTGAGCATGTTCTCCAGGTGGATACTCGAGTACGGCGCTTCCCGCGGCACCAGGATCAACTGCCGCCGCTCCTTCAGCGTGACGTCCGCCGCCCGCTCGATCAGGTTGTTGCAGGCCCCTGTGGCAATCGCCGACAAGGTCCCGGTGGAACACGGCACCACCACCATCGCCGCCGGCGAACCGGAGCCCGAGGCGACGGGCGACATCCAGTCTTCCTTGCCATAGACACGGATCTGCCCCACTTGCGCCCCGGTGTATTCGGTGAGGAACGCCTGCATCGTCTGCGGCTTGGGTGGCAGGGTGACATCCGTCTCCGTCGCCATCACCAGTTGCGCGGCCTTGGAAATCAGGAAGTGCACCTCACGGTCCTCGCGCACCAGGCAATCGAGCAGGCGCAAGCCGTATTGCGCGCCGGACGCGCCGGTCATCGCCAGGGTGATGCGTTCCGGGCCGCTCACTGCAAGGCCTCGGCCAGCTTGCCGTGCAGGCCGCCGAAGCCGCCGTTGCTCATGATCACCACATGGGTGCCGGGTTTGGCCTGGCTTTTCACCCGCTCGATAATTCCGTCGAGGGAGTCACTGACAATCGACGGCACGGTACACAAGGCCGCGGTCGCGCCCAGGTCCCAGCCGAGGTTGGCCGGCGCATACCAGATCACCTGGTCGGCCTGGACCACGCTTTCCGGCAAGCCGTCGCGGTGGGCACCGAGCTTCATCGAGTTGGAGCGCGGCTCGATAATGGCGATCACCGGCGCATCGCCGACCTTCTTGCGCAAACCGTCGAGGGTCGTGGCAATGGCCGTCGGGTGGTGGGCGAAGTCGTCGTAGATGGTCACGCCATGGACTTCGGCGACCTTTTCCATGCGCCGCTTCACGCTCTTGAAAGCACTCAGGGCCGCGATGCCCATAGCCGGCACCACGCCGACATGGCGGGCGGCAGCCAGGGTGGCCAGGGCATTGGCGACGTTATGCTGGCCGGTCATGTCCCACTCGACCACACCCTGGGCCACGCCTTCGAACATCACTTCGAAACGCGAGCCGTCTTCACTGAGCAGCTTGACCTGCCACTGGCCACCGGCACCGGTGGTCTGCACCGGCGTCCAGCAGCCCATCTCGATCACGCGCTTGAGCGCCGGCTCGGTGGTCGGGTGGATCACCAGGCCTTCGCTCGGGATGGTCCGCACCAGATGGTGGAATTGCCGCTCGATGGCTGGCAGATCCGGGAAGATGTCCGCGTGATCGAACTCCAGGTTGTTCAGGATCGCCGTGCGCGGGCGGTAGTGGACGAACTTGGAGCGCTTGTCGAAAAACGCGCTGTCGTATTCATCGGCTTCGATCACGAAGAACGGCGTATCGCCCAGCCGTGCCGACACCGAGAAGTTCTGCGGCACACCGCCGATCAGGAAGCCCGGGCTCATGCCCGCGTGTTCCAGCACCCAGGCCAGCATGCTGCTGGTGGTGGTCTTGCCATGGGTGCCGGCGACGGCCAGGACCCAGCGGCCCTGCAACACATGGTCGGCCAGCCACTGCGGGCCGGAGACATAGGGCAGGCCCTTGTTCAACACGTACTCGACGGCGGGATTGCCACGGGACATGGCATTGCCGATCACCACCAGGTCGGGGGCCGGATCAAGCTGGGCCGGGTCGTAGCCCTGGGTCAGCTCGATGCCCTGCGCCTGCAGTTGCGTGCTCATCGGTGGATAGACGTTGGCATCGGAGCCCGTCACGTGATGGCCCAGCTCTTTGGCCAGAACCGCCATCGACCCCATGAAGGTGCCGCAGATACCCAGAATATGAATGTGCATAGTCGACCTCGTAAAACATGGCCGCAGGTTAGCCCAGGGCGGACGAAATCGCACCTTGTGTTTCAGGTTCGCGGACATGAGGGAACCGAGCGTCCTCAGCGGGCGATGCCATGCTTGCGCAGCTTTCTATACAGGGTATTGCGACTGACCCCCAGTTGCCCGGCGGTATGGGTCATGTGCCAGCGCTGCTGCTCCAGGGCATTGAGCAGGGCCAGGCGCTCGGCCTCTTCCAGCGGATGCTCCGAGAGCTCGTCAACCGGCATCGGCGCAAGGGCGGGTCGCGCCTGGCGAATCATCGCCGGCAGGTCCGCCACGGCGATCCGCCCGTTATCACACAGCGCCACCAGCGTGCGCAGCACCGTGCGCAACTGCCGCACATTGCCCGGCCAGGCGAAATCCAGCAGGGCCTGGCGTGCCGCCGCCTCGATCAGCACAGGCTGCCCGGCGGCCTCCTCGGCCAGTAGAAAATCCAGCAACTGGGACCTGTCGCTACGCTCACGCAAGGCCGGCAAGCCGATCTCCAGCCCATTGAGCCGGTAATACAGATCCTCGCGGAAGCTGCCGTCCTGCACCCGCTCCAGCAGATTGCGGTGGGTCGCGCTGACGATCCGCACGTTGACCGCCTCGGGCTCGCCGCCGATCGGCACCACCTGGCGGTCCTCCAGCACTCTCAGCAGGCGGGTCTGCAATGCCAGCGGCATATCGCCGATCTCATCGAGGAACAGCGTGCCGCCATCGGCCTGCTGCAACTTGCCACGCATGCCTTCCTTGCGCGCGCCGGTAAAACTGCCACCGCGATAACCGAACAGTTCGCTTTCGATCAGGCTTTCCGGGATGGCCGCGCAGTTGAGGGCGACAAAGGCCTTTTCCGCGCGCTGGCTGGACTGATGCACCGCCTTGGCGAACGCTTCCTTGCCCGAGCCGGTTTCGCCGTTGATCAACAGCGGCACATCGCGCTCGAAGACCCGCAACGCCTTGCGAAAATCACTCTGCAAGCCTTCGTCACCCAGGCAGATGCCCGAGAGGCCTGCCCGTTCAGCGATGATCTGCGACGATACCAGCGGCTTGGGCACACTGCGCGGCTGGCCGCGCAACACCGCGAACAAGCCGCGGCCATCCCGCGTGCGCAATGGCCAACTGGCGCTGGCCTGGGCACTCGCACGCCCCAGCAAGTCATCCAGCGAGCAATCGAAAAACGCTTCCACCGGCTGCCCCAGCAGCCCGCCGCGGGCATGTCCCAGCAGGTTCAGCGCGCTCTGGTTGACCGCACTGATCCGCCCTTCGCCGTCGAATGCCAGCAGCCCTTCGCTGAACAGGCCCACGGACTCGGCCTGCAAGTGAAAGCGCAACAACCAGTGCTTGTCGTAATAACGCAGGAAATAGCAGCTCTCGATCATCTTCGCCGAGAGGTTCACCAGGGCCATGGTGTGGAATTGGCTCTGCCGGGATACATCCGGACGCGCGGACGACACATCGAGCACCGCCAGCAATTCGCCCTGGGGATCGAAGACCGGGCTCGCCGAACAGGTCAGGCCGGTGTGGCGGCCACGAAAGTGTTCGTCCTGGTGGATGGTCAGCGACTGCCGCTCCACCAGGCAGGTGCCGATACCGTTGGTGCCTTCGCAGGCCTCGCTCCAGTCGGCGCCGAGCCAGAGCCCGGCACGTTCGAAGATCTTGCGTTCGGCGGGAGCGGTGACGCAGTTGAGGATCACGCCCCGGGAATCGGTCAGCAACACCGCATGCCCGGCACCGGAGAGTTGCTGATGCAGGCTGGTCATCTCGTTGCCGGCGATCTGCAACACCTGCTTGAGGCGCTCGCGGCTTTCCAGGAGGCGATCGTGCTCCAGCACCGTGGGTGCGATGCTCAACGACGGATCGAGGTGATAATCCTCAAGGCAGCGCAGCCAGGAACGGGCAATGGACGGATCACTACCCGGCCCATGCAGTTGAGGCTTGCCCTGGGTCACGGTCAGCACCTGGCGGGCGTGACGGCTCAAATGGTTGTTCTGCATTTCTTATTGTTCTCCCTTGTAGGAGCGCGGCCGGTCGAGGCTCGATTGCCAGCGATAGAGCCAGTGGGCCTCGCATCGCCTGATCGACCGCCATCGCCAGCAAGCCGGCTCCTACAGGTTTCGCGGGGTGTTCAGAATCCATGCGCCTGACTCTGGCCCATCAGCATCCTCCTGCGCCGCAAGCATTGCAATCACCCCAAGACCGATGAGTCACAGGCTGTGCCATCGGCGTTACAAAGTGTCACCCAGACTTGTACCAGACGCGCCACAGTGCATCGGCGACGACTTCGGGCGAATCCTGCCAGGCCCCGTTGCTGCGGGGTTCGGACGCACTGGCCCGACCTTTGCTCTACGCTTGATAAGCGCAACTCCCTTATAAGCACAAAAGCCAAGGAGACACTCACCATGCGTTACGCCCACCCTGGTACTGCCGGCGCCATCGTTTCGTTCAAGGCCAAGTACGGCAACTACATCAATGGCGAATTCGTCGCTCCCGTGGACGGCCAGTACTTCACCAACACCTCGCCGGTGAACGGCCAGCCGATCGCCGAGTTCCCGCGCTCCAATGCCAAGGACATCGACAAGGCCCTGGACGCAGCCCACGCCGCGGCCGATGCCTGGGGCAGCACCTCGGTCCAGGCGCGCTCGCTGATCCTGCTGAAAATCGCCGACCGCATCGAACAGAACCTCGAACTGCTGGCCATCACCGAAACCTGGGACAACGGCAAGGCCGTGCGTGAAACCCTCAACGCCGACATCCCGCTGGCCGCCGACCACTTCCGCTACTTCGCCGGTTGCCTGCGCGCCCAGGAAGGCAGTGCCGCCGAAATAGACGGCAACACCGTGGCCTATCACATCCATGAACCGCTGGGCGTGGTCGGACAGATCATCCCGTGGAACTTCCCGCTGCTGATGGCCGCCTGGAAACTCGCCCCGGCCCTGGCCGCCGGCAACTGCGTGGTGCTCAAGCCCGCCGAGCAGACCCCGCTGGGCATCTGCGTGCTGATGGAACTGATCGGCGACCTGCTGCCGCCCGGCGTGCTGAACGTGGTGCAAGGGTTCGGCAAAGAAGCCGGCGAAGCCCTGGCCACCAGCAAGCGCATCGCCAAGATCGCCTTCACCGGCTCGACCCCGGTCGGCTCGCACATCATGAAATGCGCCGCCGAAAACATCATTCCGTCCACCGTGGAGCTGGGTGGCAAGTCGCCGAACATCTTCTTCGAAGACATCATGCAGGCCGAGCCGAGCTTTATCGAAAAAGCCGCCGAAGGCCTGGTGCTGGCGTTCTTCAACCAGGGCGAAGTCTGCACCTGCCCTTCCCGGGCGCTGGTACAGGAGTCGATCTACGACGAATTCATGCAGGCCGTGATGAAAAAGGTCAGCCAGATCAAGCGTGGCGACCCGCTGGACACCGACACCATGGTCGGCGCCCAGGCTTCCGAGCAGCAATTCGACAAGATTCTCTCCTACCTGGAAATCGCCAAGGGCGAAGGCGCCGAGCTGCTGACCGGCGGCAAGGTGGAAAAACTCGAGGGCAACCTCGCCAGCGGTTACTACATCCAGCCGACCCTGCTCAAGGGCACCAACAAGATGCGCGTGTTCCAGGAAGAAATCTTCGGCCCGGTGGTGAGCATCACCACCTTCAAGGACGAAGCCGAAGCCCTGGCAATCGCCAACGACACCGAGTTCGGTCTCGGCGCTGGCCTGTGGACCCGCGATATCAACCGCGCCTACCGCATGGGCCGGGCGATCAAGGCCGGTCGCGTGTGGACCAACTGCTACCACCTGTACCCGGCGCACGCCGCGTTCGGCGGCTACAAGAAGTCCGGTGTCGGCCGTGAAACCCACAAAATGATGCTCGATCACTACCAGCAGACCAAGAACCTGCTGGTGAGCTATGACATCAATCCACTCGGGTTCTTCTAACCCCTGAACCCCTTCGCGGGCAAGCCCGCTCCCACAAGTGCAGCGCCAGGCACCTATCTTGTGTGCATCGCAAACCTGTGGGAGTGGGCTTGCCCGCGAAGAGGCCCTTATAGACACCCCAAAAAGCCTTGGCTGCGCCACTAAGGGCATTGCGTGCCCGCTGTACAAGAAATCGACACCCGCAAGTCCAACAACCCAACAATAAAAAAGACAAGCGAGGACTTATGACTACAAAAACCGAACTCAAACCGACCCTCGGCACCCTGCACCTGTGGGGCATTGCCGTCGGCCTGGTGATCTCCGGCGAATACTTCGGCTGGAGTTATGGCTGGGGGACCGCCGGCACCCTGGGCTTCCTGGTCACCGCGCTGATGGTGGCGACCATGTACACCTGCTTCATCTTCAGCTTCACCGAACTCACCACCGCGATTCCCCATGCCGGTGGACCGTTTGCCTACAGTCGCCGGGCCTTTGGTGAGAAAGGCGGCTTGATCGCCGGCATCGCCACCCTGATCGAATTCGTCTTCGCCCCACCGGCGATTGCCATGGCGATCGGCGCCTATCTCAACGTGCAATACCCCGGGCTCGACCCGAAGCTCGCCGCCGTCGGCGCCTACTTCGTGTTCATGACCCTCAATATCCTCGGCGTCAGCATCGCCGCCACCTTCGAACTGGTGGTCACCGTGCTGGCGGTCGCCGAACTGCTGGTGTTCATGGGCGTGGTCGCGCCGGGCTTCAGCTTCAGCAACTTCGTGCTCAATGGCTGGTCGGGCTCGAACACCTTCAGCATTGACTCGATCCCCGGCATCTTCGCCGCCATCCCCTTCGCGATCTGGTTCTTCCTCGCCATCGAAGGGGCCGCCATGGCCGCCGAAGAAGCCAAGGACCCCAAGCGCACCATTCCCAAGGCCTATGTCAGCGGCATCCTGACCCTGGTCTTCCTGGCCATCGGCGTGATGGTCATGGCCGGCGGCGTCGGCGACTGGCGCCAGCTGTCGAACATCAACGACCCGCTGCCCCAGGCCATGAAAGCCGTGGTCGGCAGCAATTCGAGCTGGATGCACATGCTGGTGTGGATCGGCCTGTTCGGCCTGGTGGCGAGTTTCCACGGCATCATCCTCGGCTACTCGCGGCAGTTCTTCGCCCTGGCCCGGGCCGGCTACCTGCCACGCTCGCTGGCCAAGCTCTCGCGTTTCCAGACGCCTCACCGCGCCATCCTGGCGGGCGGCGTGATCGGCATCGCGGCGATCTACAGCGACGGCCTGGTCAACCTGCAAGGCATGAGCCTGACGGCCGCGATGATCACCATGTCGGTATTCGGTGCCATCGTGATGTACATCATCAGTATGCTGAGCCTGTTCAAGCTGCGCAAAACAGAGCCGAACCTGGAACGGACCTTCCGTGCCCCGGGTTATCCGATCGTCCCCGGCATCGCCCTTGCATTGGCCCTGGTCTGCCTGGTGGCGATGGCCTGGTTCAACATGCTGATCGGCCTGATTTTCCTGGGCTTCATGGCGGCGGGATTCATTTACTTCCAGTTGACCGCCAGCCAGCGCTCGGACGCCCCGGCGGACGCTATGCTCACGGGTAACTGATTGCACCAGTGCGGGGCGCCCCACGCCCCTGCACTGCACACATGAACACCGTTGAACTGTGGGAGCCGGCTTGCCGGCTCCCACAGGGAAGGGTTATCGCTAAGGTTCAGGAGGACACCGCCCATGGCCACATTCGCCCATTCCGTCGGCGCCCAGACCTATCGCTTCGACAGCCTCAAGGAGGTCATGGCCAAGGCCAGCCCTGCACGCTCCGGGGATTTCCTCGCCGGCGTCGCCGCACAGAACGACGGCGAGCGGGTCGCGGCCCAGATGACCCTGGCCAATATTCCGCTCCGGCATTTCCTCGAGGAAATGCTGATCCCCTACGAAACCGATGAAATCACCCGGCTGATCGTCGACACC
This sequence comes from Pseudomonas sp. Ost2, assembly GCF_018326065.1. Taxonomy (NCBI): domain Bacteria; kingdom Pseudomonadati; phylum Pseudomonadota; class Gammaproteobacteria; order Pseudomonadales; family Pseudomonadaceae; genus Pseudomonas; species Pseudomonas sp. Ost2. The sequence goes on from NZ_AP021904.1 coordinate 6,511,091, forward strand.
CATGACAAACAGGCCTTCGCCGCCGTCAGCCACCTGACCGTCGGCGGCCTGCGCGACTGGCTGCTCAGCGACGCCGCCGACGAACAGAGCCTGCGCGCCCTGGCCCCGGGCCTGACCCCGGAAATGGCCGCCGCCGTGTCGAAGATCATGCGCGTGCAGGACCTGGTGCTGGTGGCGCAGAAAATCCGCGTCGTCACCAAATTCCGCGGCACCCTCGGCCTGCGCGGCCGCCTGTCGACCCGCCTGCAACCCAACCACCCGACCGACGACCCGGCCGGCATCGCCGCCAGCGTCCTCGATGGCCTGCTCTACGGCAACGGCGACGCCATGATCGGCATCAACCCGGCCACCGACAGCCTGACCTCAATCTGCGACCTGCTGAACATGCTCGACGCGGTGATCAAGCGTTACGAGATCCCGACCCAGGCCTGCGTGCTGACCCACGTCACCACCTCCATCGAGGCGATCAACCGTGGCGTGCCGCTGGACCTGGTGTTCCAGTCCATCGCCGGCACCGAAGCGGCCAACGCCAGTTTCGGTATCAACCTGAACGTCCTGCAGGAAGGCTACGACGCCGGCCTGAGCCTGAATCGCGGCACCCTCGGGCAGAACCTGATGTATTTCGAGACCGGCCAGGGCAGCGCCCTGTCGGCCAACGCGCATTTCGGTGTCGACCAGCAGACCTGCGAAACCCGCGCCTACGCCGTGGCCCGGCATTTCAAGCCGTTCCTGGTGAACACCGTGGTCGGCTTTATCGGTCCGGAATACCTGTACAACGGCAAGCAGATCATCCGCGCCGGCCTCGAAGACCACTTCTGCGGCAAGCTGCTGGGTGTGCCCATGGGCTGCGACATCTGCTACACCAACCATGCCGAAGCCGACCAGGACGACATGGACACCCTGCTGACCCTGCTCGGCGTGGCCGGGATCAACTTCATCATGGGCATCCCCGGCTCCGACGACATCATGCTCAACTACCAGACCACCTCGTTCCACGACGCCCTCTACGCCCGCCAGACCCTGGGCCTGAAGCCCGCGCCGGAATTCGAACAGTGGCTGGCGAAGATGGGTATCTTTACCCAGGCTGATGGCAAGGTGCATTTTGGCAACAGCCTGCCGCCGGCGTTTCGCCAGGCACTGGCGCAGCTCGGATGAACGACATGGCCAAAGAGATCAACAACGACAACCCCTGGCTGGAACTGCGCCGCCTGACCCCGGCGCGGATCGCCCTGGGCCGCACCGGCACCAGCCTGCCCACCAGCGCGCAGCTGGATTTCCAGTTCGCCCACGCCCAGGCCCGCGATGCCGTGCACCTGCCGTTCGACCATGCCGGCCTGAGCGCCCAACTGGCCGGGCGCGGGCGTGACACCCTGCTGCTGCACAGCGCCGCCGACGACCGCCACGGCTACCTGCAACGCCCGGACCTGGGGCGCAAGCTCAACAGTGCCTCGGCCCAACGGCTGCGCGAACATGCCCTGGCCCACCCCGGCGGAGTCGACCTGGCCATTGTCGTCGCCGACGGGCTCTCGGCCCTGGCCGTGCATCGCCATGCAGCCCCCTTCCTGGCACGCCTGGAAGAACAGATCGCCGCCGAAGGCTGGTCGTTGTCGCCGGTGATCCTGGTGGAACAGGGGCGCGTGGCGGTCGCCGATGAGGTTGGCGAACTGCTCGGGGCGAAAATGGTGGTGATCCTGATCGGCGAACGCCCGGGCTTGAGCTCGCCGGACAGCCTGGGATTGTATTTCACCTATAATCCCAAAGTCGGCCTGACCGACGCCTACCGCAACTGCATCTCCAACGTCCGGCTGGAGGGCATGAGTTACGGCATGGCCGCCCACAAATTGCTGTACCTGATGAAAGAAGCCTGCCGCCGGCAGCTGTCGGGGGTCAATCTCAAGGACGAGGCCCAAGTGCAAACATTGGAAAGCGAATCGGATGTCCACTCAAACGGCAACTTCCTACTGGGCCCGACCCAGGACTGATCGTCATCCGGATTGCGCTTTTCCCGCGCTTTGGGCAGCATCGGCGTTACGGCTGCCCGAGTGAACCGTTTGCCGTCATATCCACGAAGTTGAGGCCTGATCTATGCGGATTACTCAAGCGACCCTGGAACATCTGGACCTGTTGACGCCCCTGTTCGTCAAATACCGCGAATTCTACGGTGCACTGCCCTTCCCCGATTCGTCCCGCAGCTTCCTGGAAAAGCGCCTGCGCCGCAAAGAGTCGGTGATCTACCTGGCCCTGGCCGACGATGACGACAAGAAACTGCTCGGTTTCTGCCAGCTCTACCCCAGCTACTCCTCGCTGTCGCTCAAGCGCGTATGGATCCTCAACGACATCTACGTGGCCGAAGATGCCCGGCGCCAGCTGGTGGCCGACAACCTGATGCGCACGGCGAAGAAAATGGCCCGCGAAACCCATGCCGTGCGGCTACGGGTCTCCACCAGCAGCGACAACAAGGTGGCGCAGAAGACCTACGAATCCATCGGTTTTCGCGAAGACACCGAATTCAAGAACTACGTGTTGCCCATCAGCGAAGATTGATCGCTCGCCCCGACTCCCTGTGGGAGTGGTGCTAATTGTGGGAGCGGGCTTGCCCGCGAAGAGGCCCCTCAGACCGCCAAGGCTTCGCGGCGGTACGGCGTCCCGGCAAGCCCGCCCCCACCATGCCGGACGCCTGCGCCCCGCAACCCGACGACATCCCTCGCTACAAACTCGACAGGCAGAATCCTCTCCAGCTCTTATAATCCGCCTTTCCCAGGAATGTACGAAAAAACTACATTCGATGTAGTTAACTACGTGTCTACTTTTCTTCGCACAGGTCTGCCGAGTCGGACCGTCAACACAGGTGCCACCCATGGATTTCAACCCGCTGGACCTAATCCTGCATCTCGATGTGTACCTCGACCTGCTGGTGAACAATTACGGGCCATGGATCTACGCCATCCTGTTTCTGGTGATCTTCTGCGAAACCGGCCTGGTGGTGATGCCTTTCCTGCCGGGCGACTCGCTGCTGTTCATCGCCGGCGCGGTGGCTGCCGGTGGCGGCATGGACCCGGTCCTGCTGGGCGGCCTGCTGATGCTCGCGGCAATCCTGGGTGACAGCACCAACTACATCATCGGCCGCACCGCCGGGGAAAAACTCTTCAGCAACCCGAACTCGAAGATCTTCCGCCGCGACTACCTGCAGAAGACCCACGACTTCTACGACCGCCATGGCGGCAAGACCGTGACCCTGGCGCGCTTCCTGCCGATCCTGCGGACCTTTGCGCCGTTCGTCGCCGGTGTCGGCAAGATGCCTTATGCGCGCTTCTTCATGTTCAGCGTCCTCGGCACCGTGCTCTGGGTGGGTGGCCTGGTGACCCTGGGCTACTTCTTCGGCAACGTGCCCTTCATCAAGAAAAACCTGTCGCTGCTGGTGGTCTTCATCATCGTGCTGTCGCTGGTACCGATGATCATCGGCGTGCTGCGTAGCCGCTTCGGCGGTACGTCCAAAGCCGAGACCCACTGAAACCGTGTGGTCCCTGAGTGCCTGGCGGCGCCGGCGGGTCCTCGCCCGCCATCCCGTTGCCGCGCAGACCTGGCAGCGGGTGCGCGAACACCTGAGTTTCCTCGACGGCCTGAGCGACGCCGAGGATCGCTGGCTGCTGGAGCACAGCGTGCTGTTCCTCGCTGACAAGCACCTGACTACCCTGCCCGGTGTCGAACTGGACCAGCAAAACCGCCTGCTGCTGGCAGCCCAGGCGCAATTGCCGTTGCTGCACCTGGGCGACCTCGAGTGGTATTCGGGTTTCCACGAGATCATTCTCTACCCGGACGACTTCCTCAGCCCCCAGCGCCATCGCGATGCCAGCGGCGTCGAGCACGAATGGGACGGTGAACACAGTGGTGAAGCCTGGCAGCGCGGACCGGTGATCCTCGCCTGGCCTGGCGTGCTCACCAGCGGTGCCTGGGAAGGCTACAACCTGGTGATCCACGAACTGGCGCACAAGCTCGACATGCTCAACGGCGACGCCAACGGCCTGCCGCCACTGCACAGCGACATGCGGGTCGGCGAGTGGGCCAAGGTGATGCAGCACGCCTACGATGACCTCAACCGCCAGTTGGACCGAAATCCCGATGCCGAAACCGCCATCGACCCCTACGCGGCGGAAAACCCGGCGGAATTCTTCGCGGTCACCAGCGAATACTTCTTCAGTGCCCCGGATTTGCTGGTCGCGGCCTATCCACGGGTCTACGAGCAACTGCGCGCGTTCTACCGCCAGGATCCGCTGGCCCGACTGCGGCACCTGCAGGCCCACGACCCACGGTATAAGACTGAAGCCTAAGGCCCGCACGTCCTGCGACACGTGGCATCCACCCTGGAATGTGCCTATAATCGCCGCCACTTTTTGGTCAATCCGACCAGTTTTTTTGGTCAACTAACGGGGGCATCGCCCAATGAGCTACAGCAAGATTCCGGCTGGCAAAGACCTGCCGAACGACATCTACGTCGCGATCGAAATTCCGGCCAACCACGCGCCGATCAAATACGAAATCGACAAAGACAGCGATTGCCTGTTCGTTGACCGTTTCATGGCCACCCCGATGTTCTACCCGGCCAACTACGGTTTCATCCCCAACACCCTGGCCGACGACGGTGATCCCCTCGACGTGCTGGTCGTAACCCCTTACCCGGTCGCTCCAGGCTCGGTGATCCGCGCCCGTCCGGTCGGCATCCTGCACATGACCGACGACGGCGGCGGCGACGCCAAGGTCATCGCGGTCCCGCACGACAAGCTGTCCCAGCTGTACGTCGACGTGAAGGAATACACCGACCTGCCACCGCTGCTGCTGGAGCAGATCAAGCACTTCTTCGAGAACTACAAGGATCTCGAGAAAGGCAAGTGGGTGAAGATCGAAGGTTGGGGCGACGCTGAAGCCGCTCGCGCCGAAATCACCAAGTCGGTTGCCGCCTATAAGGGCTGATCTGCCCCTGTACGCATCCGCTGTCGAAGAACCCCGGTCCGCCGGGGTTTTTTGTGTCTGTTTACCCACAAATAAACAAATGGTTTAATCAATAAACACAACGAAACAGGCGTCCACGCGTCAGAGTAGGATTAGTCAACCAGATCAATCACTTTGTGTGCTTTTATCGACCATTTTTGAACACCTCGTTTATTTAAACAGGTGTAGCACGCCAGTAAACTCTGTGTTCATGAATACATCAGGTGACCGCTTAAGAGCCCTCCTGCGGGAGTGCCATCTTTCCGCTTCGGACTTCGCTGCCAACCGGCAAGTGACGCCGCAGCACGTCAATAACTGGTTCAAACGTGGCATTCCAATGGCACGCATGGATGAGATAGCCGAGCTTTTGTGTGTCAACAGCCGCTGGCTACGCACGGGCGATGGTCCGAAGCATCCCGGCGCCTCAGCCGACGAAACCGCGGGCGACCACTCGCACCTGCACACCCACGAAAAAGCTCCCTACTCGGCCCGTGAAGACTTGGCCGCCACCGAACGCAACGACGTGCAGGTCCCCCTCTACAAGGAAACCCCCACCGGCCCCGGCTCGAAGCAGACCCAGGTCGCCGCCATGCCCGGGCGCAAGGTGCGCCTGCCCTACCGGATCCTGCAGGCCATGGGCGTCGACCCGGACAAGGCCATCTGCGCACCGATGACCGGCAACAGCATGGCCGAGAAGATCCAGGACGGCTCCACCATCGCCGTCGACCGTAGCCTGACCCAGGTGGTGGACGGCGAAATCTATGCCCTGGAGCATGACGGCATGCTGCGGGTGAAGTACGTCTATCGCCTGCCGGCGGGCGCCCTGCGGCTACGCAGCCACAACAGCGACGAATACCCCGATGAAGTGTTCACGGCGGAACAGATTGAGCGGCAGAACATCCGCATCCTCGGCTGGGTGTTCTGGTGGTCGACCCTGAACAAGCGCCGTCCACCGGTGCCCTTCAAATAGTTTCAAAACGTTGTTTTCACTAAAAACGACAGCTCTGCGCAGCGCTTTTCGCTGGGAATCTGTCGTAAATGTGGGTATCCTGCGCGGCACATTTGGGCAGCGTCCCGCGAAAGCAGGCCAGCGCGCCCCTGATGCTATGCAAGACTGTTGCGCAGCATCCTACAACCAGACATTGCGATTCTGGATGTCGTTTTGAAGGCGGGCGAGGCTTACCAAAAATGAGCCAAACCCGTCCCCGAGAAGCCGGCCACAAGCCGGCTTTTTAATGCCTGTTTGAAAGTCATCCTGGGCTGAGCTCTGCGGCCTTGTAAAATGAGTCTGATCATTCCTATCAGCGCTCTCATTTCGGACTCTCAACCCGTGCAGAACCCCGACCGCAACGCCCTGATCGCCCGCCTCCGCACAGCCCCCGATGACATCGCGACGCGGGCGGCGCTTTATCGCGATCTGCTCGACAGTGCAGAGGCTTCGCTGGATGGCTTGCGCGTGGCGGCGGGCCTGGGTGATCCGGCCGCTAGGGTCGCGGTTGCCCGGTTGAACGCCACACCCCATGCCAATCGCCCGGCCGCATGGTTGCCACAGCTTCGTGGACTGCCCGTGGATCATATCGAGCTGGACAACGCCGAGCTGGCCTGGTGTGACGCCCTGGCTGACCTGCCCTTGCGGACCCTGATACTCAACGGCCCGAACTTCAGCTGCGGTCCGGATAGCTGGCGGCGCTTGCCGGACGTTGCCCTGGAAACCCTGAAAATCAGCGGGTTTTCGCGCGATGACGACGCCACCAGCCTGCCTTCGCTCGAACGACTGCGCCGGCTGAAGTTGCAGACCTACGGTGAAGACTTCAACGACGGTTTCCTCCAGCAACTCGGCAGCGGTCCGTTGCAGGAGCTGTCGTTGAACCGTTGCGATGAAATCACCGACGATGGCCTGCAAGTCCTGTCACGCCTCAAGCTGCGCTCGCTGACACTGGAGCGCGCGGGAGAACTTACTTCACGTGGAATGCGCCATCTGGCCAATCATCCGCTCGAACAGCTGTCGATCAGTTCGAATGGCGCCGTCCTGAAAGACCCTGCCTGGCTCGCAGACCTGGCAGTCCTGCGCTCGCTGAGCCTTGACGGCTGCTACGCAACAGACACCCTGCTGCACGCCATCAAGGACCTGCCGATCGAGCGGCTGTCGCTGCACTCCTCGTATATCGGCGAGGACGACATTGTGCTACTGGAAGGCATGCCGCTGACCGATCTGGATCTCAAGTCCTCACAGCAAATGATCGAGCGGCTCGACACGCTGCACGTGTTCCCGCTGAAACGCCTGGGACTCGCCGATGTGCAGGGCATCGACGCGCGCACGCTGTCCGATCTGCGCGGTCTGGATCTGGAATCCCTCGACCTGTCGTTGAACGACATCACCTGGAAAGAACTGAAGCAACTGGCCGGACTGCCACTTAAAAAGCTGAATCTCAGTTTCTGTGAGGGAGTCGACGGCAAGGTTCTGCGAATGCTCGTCGAACTGGGATTGCCATTGGAACACCTTGAGCTCGGCGGCCTGAAGCTATGCGATGCCGACCTGGCCTGCCTGCACGAACTGCCCCTGCGGCGTCTCGGCTTGTATGAAAGCCCCTGGCTCACCGACGCCGGCGTTGCCCACCTCGCCCGTCTGCCGCTGCAGGATCTGACGCTTGGGGCAGGCCCAGGGGAATCGCGGATCACCTCGGCAGCGGTGTCCGTGCTGGAGCAGTTGCCACTGCAAACACTATGGTTGCCGAACAGTTGTGCAATCAACGCGGACGGTTGGGACCGCCTGGCCCGATTGCCGGCACGCGTGACGGGGCCCGGCATCTGAGACCCGCGCTACGATCACAACCGCCGCCGCCCTACCCTCAGCCTGCCGGCAATCCCCTTACAGGTTTGCCATCCACAAAGTTGCGCACGACAAGGACAATGGTGTCCGGCGCCTCTTCCATCAACCAATGCCCCGCGCCAGGTACGACAAACTCCGTCACATTGCTGGCGACGTTACGCATCATTATTGCCTCGTTGGCACCAAACAGTTTTTCCGAACCGATGGCGAGCACCGGCATGGTCAGCCGGGTAGCCATGACCATCCGGTTGTCCTTGACGTCCTGCCGTATGGCTTGAAACTGTGCAAAAGAAGAACGCATGGCCCCAGGGCGAGCGTACAAACCTGCATAGTGACTGCGAGTGGCTTCATCGATCTTCGCCGGATTACCCGAGAACTCATTCCAGAAACGATCCAGGTAAATCCGCTCGCGGCCTGCCACCAGTCGCTCCATGTCTTTTCCGCCAAAATCGAAATGCCAGAGGATTGGCAACTTGATGACCTCATCCCAAGGAGGAATCCCCGGCAACGGCGAATCCATTACGACCAACTTGTCGGTCTTGTCGGGATAACGTGCGGCATAGGCGTAGGCAACCATGCTGCCGATGTCATGCCCAACCACCACGGCATGGTCGATATTGAGTTTCATCAATACATTGCGAATGTCCATGGCCTGCGTTTTTTTGTCATAACCATCCTCCGGATGGGATGACAGCCCCATGCCACGCAGGTCAGGGACGACAACGGTATGGTCGCGCGCCAGATTGACGGCCAAGGGTTCCCACATATCCCCGGTATCGCCGAAACCATGCAGAAGTACAACTGCAGGCCCCTTGCCACCGACACGAACATGCAACTGCGCGCCCTGAGTCTGGATGGACTCGTTTCGGAATGAAGTCGGGAATGGGGTGATATCCGCCATTGCCGGAAGACTGACAGTCGCGAAAAGACACGCCATGAAAAATGGTCGAATCATGAGATTCCTCTTCCAGATGAAAGGCTGATAATTTTCAACGCGCCCAGGCAGATAACGCCTGTCCGTTACATGACCGGCGACGTTTGTTCACTGTATGAATATTCAACAGGCCAAAGAATGCCTGCCGCCCGCTAAACAGTTTTGCGCGTCGCGTTGTAATCGTCGCGACTGGCCCTGGCCCTTCATTGGCTAAGGGATGCGAAACGGGAACGCAGGTGCGGCAGCGCGAAGTCGATAAAAGCGCGAACCTTGGGCACGGCGAGGCGGCCAAATGGCGAAACGATATGCACCGGCATGGCCGGCGGCTCCGCATCGGCCAGCACGATTTGCAGCAGGCCCTGACTGACCTCCGGCGCCACATGGTAGGAGAGCAGGCGGGTCACGCCATGCCCCTCCACCGCCGAGGCAATGGCCGCACGGACACTGTTGATGATCAGCCGCGGCGTGAGTGAAATGAAACGAGGCACCGACGAGCCTTCCAGTGGCGGAAAACTCCAGGAGTTCAGGCCCATGTGATCCATGGCGATGATCGGGTGTTTGCAAAGGTCGGCCGGTTTGGTGATATCGGGATGCTTCTCCAGGTAGCACGGCGACGCCACCACCACCCGCCGTACCTCGCCGATCCGATGCGCCACCAGCGTGGAGTCCGGAAGGTGGCTGATACGCAGCGCCAGGTCCATGCCCTCGTCGATCAGGTTGACCTGTCGATCCAGCAGATGCAGCCGTACATTGATGGAGGGATATTCGTCCATGAAGGCATCGATGATGGGCCGCAGGATCTCCACCCCGGCGAACTGGGTGGCGGACAGGGTCAGGGTCCCTCGCGCGACGCTCGACTCATCGGCCGCGCTGCGCTCGGCCTCATCCAGCTCCATCAGGAGCTTTCGGCAGCTGACCGCATAACGCTCCCCCGCTTCGCTCAACCGGATCGAGCGCGTGGTGCGGTGCAACAGCGGCACGCCCACACGGGCTTCAAGAAAGGCAATGGCACGACTGACCGCGGCGATCGAGCGACCGGTCTTGCGGCTGGCGCCGGTAAGGCTTCCTTCGTCCAGCGTGGCGACGAAGACTTTCATGGCATCCAGGCGATCCATGGTGCTTTCCTCTTCTGGACACTTGCGGGCGGATGGGGCAAACGCGGGCAGCGCGACTCATGACGCCCGCAGCTCGCGGACACCCTTGCCCAAGCGTCGGCGCAACAACGTGCGCAACGTGACGCCGTTTGCATAGCCGACCTGCTCGGCAATGCGCTCGACCGTAAGCTCGCTGGTCCTGAGCAGGTGCACGGCGCGCTCTATCCGCAGGTCCTGAATGTATTCGACCGGTGTTTTCCCCAGCACCTCGTTCAGATGCCGCGTCAGCGTTCGCTTGGTGGTTGCCAGTGCCCGTGTCACGACGTCGAGGGCAATGGCCGTGTCGAGGTGCTCGCGCACCCAGCGATCGAATCGCTCGACGAGCGGGTCCGAATGCTTGAGGTGATCGGAGATCGCATAGACGGACTGTGACAGCCGCGTATCAAACACGAGGTACTTGGCCACCAGTGCCGCCAGTTCGGGGCTGTGGTTGCGGATCAACCAGAGCGTAAGGTCAAGGTGGCTCAGGGCCGCACCGGCCGTCAGCACGCGGGCACTGGGAACGATGATGCGATGCGCGTCCAGGTGCACCTGCGGGTAGCGCTGCCGGAACAGCGGCGAAAGCCACCAGGTCGTCGTCGCGTCCCCGCCGTCGAGCAAACCGCTTTCGGCCAGCAGGAATGTCCCCGTACACGCCGCTGCAACACGGGCTCCTTGGCGGTGCCACAAGCGCAACACATCCAATGCATCATGCACATCATCGCGGGCGAGTTCCGGGACAAGCTCCTCGGCCGTCATGTGGTTGAGCGCCGGGATGACCACCCAATCAGGGGTGATGCCATCGGTCATATCGCCCACGGGCACCTGCATGCCCAACGCCGTGCGCACCGTGGGTCGTACACCCACCACACGGATCTCGAAGCCCGCCGTACCGCTCCCCGCCACACCGGCAAGCCGGTTGGCCATGTTCAGGCTATCGAGCACCGTGGTCAGGCCGGTGTCGAACACCCCTTCGAGCACAAGGACAAAAATACGCATGGCAGGATCGGTATCAAAATTGTCGATCGGGCTAGTATTGCCGTCGACATCGGGTTTGTACAGTAGCTCTCGCCGCATAAGCATTCAGGCGCAGGCGGAAGGACAAAAACAACTATCAGGGACGACAACAAGTTTGCGAGCGCAAGTTCGCCCGACTCATCGATACAACCCACAGAACAATCTCAACGCTATAAATGGAGTAACTCGTGTCGACTCATTACAAATTAGCCACCCTATTCGCCGCCATTCTCTTTTCGGGCATATCCCTGGCACAAACCCCTGATGTCAAACCGGAGCGGATTCGTGGGGACATCGTGTCTTTCGAAGGCGAAATGCTGAAGGTGCACCGCAATGGCGGCGACATTATTTCGGTGGATATCAACCCGGAGCTCGCTGTTTCGGCGCTCAAGAGTGCCAGGCTGTCCGATGCCAAAGTCGGCTCATACGTGGGGACCCCGGCACTGACCGGCAGCGATGGAAAACTGACCGCCACCTCGATGATCATCTTTCCGGAGGCCGCGCGCGGTGTAGCCGAGGGGCACTTCCCTTATGACTTCGGCGCCAACAGCACAATGACCAATGCGAATGTGGTCAAGGTGGTCACCGGCAGCAGCGGCCGGAAGCTGGACCTGTCGTACAGGGGAGGCAGCAGCCAGGTGACAGTACCGGAAAACGTGCCCGTGGTGACGCCGGTCCCCGCGAGCCGGGCAGATCTGATAACGGGGAAAAAAGTCTTTCTGGTGGTGACACCGGGTACGACTGGAAAGTATGACGCACAAGTACTGTTTGTTGAAAAGGACGGTGTATTGCCGCAGTTCTGAAGCCCCGCCCTCCACGGCTGTCGTCAATAAGTCATTAACAGGGTCGCGACAAGCACCTGTGTTATCCGACCTGGATTGAAACTCTCCCGCTCATCTACTGGGCAACTTCAATAAACCTTGGCATTTTTGCCGGAGGATTGAACATGCGCTTTCCCAAATTACGGCTGGCCGCAACACACGTTGCCGCCCTATCGTGCCTGCTTGTCACGGCGTCCGCTTTTGCCGCACCGATAAAGAACATTGTGGTGGTCCACGGCGCATTTGCCGATGCCGCGGGCTGGCGTCCTGTCTATGACATCCTGACGAAGGATGGCTATCACGTGACGCTGGTGCAACAGCCCCTGACGTCATTCAAGGACGATGTGATTGCCACCCGACGCGTGCTCGATAGCCAGGACGGTCCCTGTGTGCTGGTCGGTCATAGCTATGCCGGCACGATCATCAGCGAAACCGGGAATGACGAGCACGTGAAATCGCTGGTCTACATCACGGCGCATGCGCTCGATACCGGTGAAACCATCGCCGGCAACAGCAAGCAGTACCCTTCGGCGGCGCCCTTGTCCATCGTCGCGACGGCGGACAATTTTGTGTACCTGAAGCCGACTGACTACCCGGCGCAGTTCGCGCCCGACTTGCCGCGTCGGCAAGCCGACTTCGAAGCCCATGCACAGATCCCCCTGGCGGCGTCCCAGTTCTCTGCGCAGGTCGACGACCCGGCGTGGAAGAAAAAGCCGAGTTGGTACCTGGTGGCCAAGGCGGACAAGATCATGAGCCCGGATCTCGAGCGGATGTATGCGGCGCGGGCCCACGCCAGGACGGTGGAGATCGATGGCGCCAGCCATGCCGTGTTTGAATCCCATCCACGCCAGGTCGCGGCGCTGATAGAGCAGGCGGCGCGGCAGTCCGCTCGGTAAAAGCCGCGTGTGCGCCGGGCTTTGCGCGATGTCATGCCCTACCCGGCGGTCGGCGGTGTCACAAGCTTGCTGCCATGCACCCGCATCCACTGCTCAAGGGCCTCCAGTGCTCCAATGAGTTCACGCGCCACCGGCGTGGCTTCGTACTCCACGCGGGGTGGCACTTCGGGGAAGACCGTCCGCCGCACCAGGCCCGGCGTTTCCAGCAGTCGCAGTTGCTTGGTCAGTTCCTTCTGGGTGATCGGCCTTGCCGCCCTCTGCAACTCCCCGAAGCGGATAGGCCCGTCCGTGACGATAAGCCGATACAGGATGGGGATCGCCCATTTCCCCGCCACCAGGTTTACGAAGGCAGACAAGGGGCAGTCTTCCAGCGTGTCGCGGTTCAGGAGGTGCGTAGCTTCTGTCATCGGATATCTCACGCCCACGGTATACAAAAAGTGCCTACTTTTCTTTTCAGGCCTGGCTTTCTAAGGTGCTCGTCTCTTTCCACGACATGAGCCTACCAGATGAATATGCCACTTTCCGATGAGCTGCTGGACCAGGTTTTTCGCAAAGCCCGAACCTACAACAGCTTCATTGACCGGCCCGTTGCGCAGAGCACCATGCGCGCCCTCTACGACCTGCTGAAGTGGGGCCCCACCTCGACGAACCAGCAGCCATTGCGGGTGGTGTGGTGTCACAGTCCCGAGGCCAAGGAACGACTCGCCGCGCTCTGCTATGCGGGTAACGCGGAGAAAGTCCGCGCCGCGCCGGTGACCGCGATCCTGGGTATGGAGCTGGATTTCGTCCGTTACCTGCCACGGCTGTTTCCCCATGCGGATGCCCGCGGATGGTATGGGGACGACCAGCGCCTGATCGCCGAGTCGGCCTTTCGCAACTCCTCCCTGCAAGGCGCCTATTTCATCATTGCCGCGCGCATGCTCGGGCTGGACACCAACCCGATGTCGGGCTTCGACGAAGAGCAGATCAATGCGAGTTTCTTCGCCGACTCCAGCATTCGCGTCAACTTCATCGCGACCCTGGGTTACGGCGACTCGACGACGCTTTACGAGCGCGCGCCGCGCCTGGACTTCGACGAGGCCAACCGTTTTATCTAGGCGAACAAACGCTGAACGCTTTTCACCCACCCGCCTGCGCCAGCACCACCAGGCGCTGATCCCGCACCGTCGCCCTCATCGGCCCGGACCCGGCGCCAGCCAGCAGGTAATCGGCAATCGCCGGTTCCAGCTCGACCCGCACCCGCCGCACCAGGGCCCGGGCACCGAAGCGCGGATCATGCTCGCGGCACAGCCAGGCACGGGCCGCATCGTCCAGCGATAGCGAGCGATGCGGGCCCAGGCGCTTGTTGAGTTTGCCCAGTTCAATATCCAGCAGCGCCTCCAGCCAGCGGCCCTCAATGCGCTCGAATACCAGGATGCGGTCGATCCGGTTGAGAAACTCCGGCTCGAAACGGCTGTGCAAGGCACGCTCCAGCACCTGCGCCTCGGCTTCGCCGAACCGGCCCAGCAAGCTTCGCCAGCCGCTCAAGCGCTGTCGCCGGGCGTTGGCCTGCTGCGCGCCGATGTTGCTGGTCATGAAGATCAGGCTGTTGCGAAAGTCCAGGGTATGGCTGCCGCTCGCCAGGGTCAGGGTGCCGCTTTCCAGGATCCCCAGCAGACTGCGCAGCACCTCGTCGCTGGCCTTTTTCAGTTCATCGAACAGGACGATACCCGGCCGACTATAGCTGCCCTGGATCAGTTCGCTGTCGAACAGGCTGACGCCCTCCTTGCTGCCGACATAACCCGGCGGCGCCCCGGTCAGCGCCGCCGCGTAATGTTCCTGGGCCAGGGTCTGCATATCGATACGGCACATGGCGTCGGCACGGCCATGGATGGCCTGGGCCAGCAGGCGGACGATCTCGGTCTTGCCGACGCCGGTCGGGCCCATGAACAGGTTGACCCCGAGCGGCCGCTCGCGATCGCCGATATCCGCCTTGAGCACCTTGAGCTGCGCCTCCACCGCCGCCAGCGCCGCGTCCTGGCCGACGATGCGCTGGCGCAGCAGTGCCATGACCTGCCGTGGCTCGAAGGTGAACCGCGAGGCCAGCGGACGGACTTCGGGCTGTCCCGCCGCGGGGACCGGTTCGAGCGACGACACGCCTCAGCCCACGGTCTTTTCTTTGCCGCCATGGGGCAATTGCCCCACCGGGCAATCCGCCACGCCCACGGTGCGGCGGGTGATGCTCTCGACGTTCTCCCGGGCCTTCTCGGCATCCAGCACCCAGGTGCGGTAGAACTCGAACGGGCAGTCGGCAATGCCCTTGTCGCCATCGCCGGAATCGTGGATGCCGGTGTAGCCACGGTGCAGCAGTTTGAACAGATGGTTCTGCGACTGGTCGTTGGCCCGCGCATCGCGTATCTGCGAGATCGACAGCTGGGCGTACTGGATGCCCATTTCTTCCTCGCCACATTCGCCGAGGGTGCGGCCATCGAAACCGATGATCGCCGAGTGCCCGAAGTACGAGTACACACCATCGAAACCGGCGGCGTTGGCCACCGCGACGTAGCAGTTGTTGGCCCAGGCCATGCTCTTGGACATCTGCACCTGCTGCTCCTTGGCCGGGTACATATAGCCCTGGCAACGGACGATCAGTTCCGCCCCCTTCATCGCGCAATCGCGCCAGATCTCCGGGTAGTTGCCGTCGTCGCAGATGATCAGGCTGATCTTCATGCCCTTGGGACCGTCGCACACGTAGGTGCGATCGCCGGGGTACCAGCCTTCGATGGGACACCAGGGAATGCACTTGCGATAACGCTGGACGATCCGCCCCTGATTGTCGATCAGCACCAGGGTGTTGTAGGGCGCCTTGTGCGGATGTTCCTCGTGACGCTCGCCGGTGAGGGAGAACACGCCCCAGGTATTGGCCTCGCGACAGGCCGCGGAAAAAATCGCGGTTTCTTCGCCGGGAATGGTCGCGGCGGTGGCCATCATCTCGTCATGGTCATAAAGGATGCCCATGGTGCTGTACTCGGGGAACACCACCAGGTCCATGCCCGGCAGCCCCTGCTTCATGCCCTTGATCACCTCGGCGATCCTGCGGGCATTGTCGATGACCTCGGCCTTGCTGTGCAGGCGCGGCATCTTGTAGTTCACGACAGCAACCCCGACGGTATCCGGGCTGCTGGAAATGTCGCCATGGCGCATGGAAAAAAACCTCTGTCAGTGACTGATCATCCAGGGCCGTGGCCCGGTCTTGCTCTTGAGTCCCAGGGGATTGGCCTTGCTCGGCACCACCGGTTTGTTCGGCGCGCAGCAGCCGCAACCCTTGGGATGGCGCCGCTGCTGGTACTCGGCAACGGTCTGCGGCGCGTGGGCGCTGCGCTCATTGGTGGCGATGGCCTGGCGCTGGCTGCTCGACAGGCAGTTCAAGGCCGGCGCCGAGAGCTGCAAGCCGCCGCCCGCGCCGCCGCAGTAGGGGCACTGGCAAGGCTCGTGGCGCTGGTCCATCGGCCGCAGCATGGTGAAGGTGCCGCAGGCCTGGCACTGGTATTCGTAGGTCGGCATGCTTGGTACTCCCGGCGTGTGGAGGGCGCCTTACAGGTCGTGGGCGATGGGCAGGTCGATGCTACCGTCCAGGTGCCTGATCGGGCCGCTGGCGTTGGGGTTGATGTCGAAGTCGAAGATTTCGGTCGGCAGCCACAAGGTCGCGCAGGCGTTGGGGATATCCACCACGCCGCTGATATGGCCCTGCACCGGCGCCGATCCCAGCAGGGCATAACCCTGGGCCGGCGAATAGCCGAACTTGGTCAGGTAGTTGATCGCATTGAGGCAGGCCTGGCGGTAGGCGACGTTGACGTCGAGGTAGTGCTGCTGGCCGCTCTCGTCCACCGAGATGCCTTCGAAGATCAGGTAGTTCTTGTAGTTCGGGGTGATCGGACTTGGCTTGAACACCGGGTTCTTGATGCCGTACTTGGCCATGCCGCCCTTGATCAGCTCGACCTTCATATGCACCCAGCCGGCCATCTCGATGGCGCCGCAGAAGGTGATCTCGCCGTCGCCCTGGCTGAAATGCAAATCACCCACCGACAGACCCGCACCCTTGACGTAGACCGGGAAGAAAATCTTCGAGCCGCGGGACAGGTCCTTGATATCGCAGTTGCCGCCATGCTCGCGTGGCGGCACGGTGCGCGCGCCGGTGGCCGCGGCGTCATCGCGGGCCTGGCCCTTGAGCTTGCCCATGTGCGCGGTGGCGGCCAGGGGGGCGTTGGCCAGCGGTGGGACGCGGGTCGGGTTGGTGTCGATCAGTTCCTGCTCGCGGCGGTTCCAGTCGGCGAGCATCACCGGATCCGGCAGGCAGCCGATCAGCCCGGGGTGGATCAGGCCGGCGAAGTTGACGCCGGGGATGTGCCGCGAACTGGTGAACATGCCCTTGAAATCCCAGATGGCTTTCTGCGCGCTGGGGAAGTGATCGGTAAGAAAGCCACCGCCATTCTGCCGCGAGAAGAAACCGTTGAAGCCCCACTGCGAGTCGGCCTTGGCGCCGATATCCAGCAGGTCGACCACCAGCAGGTCGCCGGGCTCGGCGCCGTGCACGCCGACCGGGCCGGACAGGTAATGCACGGTGGACAGGTCGACATCGCGCACATCCGACGCGTCGTCGTTGTTCTTGATCGCCCCGGCGGTCCAGTCGTAGGTCTCGAGAATGAAGTCATCCCCCGGCTTGACCCAGCAGGCCATCGGAATGTCCGGATGCCAGCGGTTGTGGATCTGCTCGTTCTCGGTGACGGGCTGGTTGAGGTCGACTTTGATCAAGGTATCGGTCATGGCAAAGCTCCTGGACAGTAGGGATGTACAGCGTTGCTGGCAGTCTCGAATGGCGGCGCGAATCGGCCAATACGTCGGATGACGTAGCCCCTTTTGCAGGAGCCCGGCTTGCTGGCGATGGCGATTTCAAGACCGCTATCGCCGGCAAGCCAGCTCCCACAAGTCAGCATTTCACCTCGTGCTATCGTCGAGCCCGAAATGTGTGGGCGCCCGGCGTGCTGGAGATGACGATTTCAAGGCTGCTATCGCCAGCACGCCGGCTCCCACAAGTCAGCATTTCACCTCGTGCTATCGTCGAGCCCGAAATGTGTGGGCGCCCGGCTTGCCGGCGATGGCGATTGCAAGGCCGCTATCGCCGGCAAGCCGGCTCCCACAGATCGGCGCTTCATCGCAAAATATCGCCGGACTCGGAACCCTGTAGGAGCTGGCTTGCCGGCGATGGCGATTTCAAGGGTGCTATCGCCGGCAAGCCGGGCTCCTACAGGACTGTGGTGTCTATACGGAGAGGTAACGACTGATGGTCGCCTCGTCGACATTGGCGCGGGTTTCCTCGATGACGAAGCGGCCCTTCTCGATCACCAGGAAGCGGTCGGCGATTTCCAGGGTGAAGGACAGCACCTGCTCGGAAACCACGATGGTCAGATCCCGCAGGGTGCGGATTTCCTTCAGGGTGCGGGCGATGTCCTTGATGATCGACGGCTGGATGCCCTCGGTCGGCTCGTCCAGCAACAGCACCTTGGGATTGGTCGCCAGCGCCCGGGCAATCGCCAGTTGCTGCTGTTGCCCGCCGGAAAGGTTGCCGCCCTTGCGCGAGCGCATGTCGTGCAGCACCGGGAACAACGCATAGAGGTCTTCTGGCACCTGGCCCCGGGCCGAGGCCGGCAAGCCGGTCTGGATATTTTCCAGTACCGTCATGCTGGGGAAGATCATCCGCCCCTGGGGCACATAGGCGATGCCGTGCTCCACCCGCTCGTGGGTCTCCAGGCTCGACACCTCGCGCCCGTCGACGCTGACCTGGCCGCCCCATTGCGGGAGGATGCCCATCAGGCTCTTGAACAGCGTGGTCTTGCCCATGCCGTTGCGGCCCATCACGGCGACGATTTCCTGTTTCGCCACGGCCAGGTCGAGGTCGTGGAGGATCTGGCTCTGGCCGTAGCCACAGGACAGCTTGTTGACGTTGAACATGCCTGCTTCCTCAATGGCCCAGATAGACTTCGACGACTTTCGGATTGTTCTGCACCGACTCCATGCTGCCCTCGGCCAGGACCTTGCCCTGGTGCAGCACGGTGACCTTGTGGGCGATGCTCTTGACGAACTCCATGTCGTGCTCGATCACCAGCACCGAACGGCCCTGGCTGATGCGCTTGAGCAACTCGGCGGTCTGCACCCGCTCGTTGACGCTCATCCCGGCGACGGGCTCGTCGAGCATCAGCAGGTCGGGGTTCTGCATCAGCAGCATGCCGATCTCCAGCCACTGCTTCTGGCCGTGGGACAGCAGGTCGGCCTGTTGCTGCAAAAGGTCGCCGAGGAAGATCTCCCGGGCCACCTCTTCCACCCGGGCAACCACGGCGGCGCTGCGCTTGAAGAACAATGCGCCGAACACCTTGCGCCCGGCCGGATAGGACATCTCCAGGTTCTCGAACACCGTGAGGTTTTCGTAGATCGACGGGTTCTGGAACTTGCGCCCGACCCCGGCGCGGACAATGTTGTACTCATGCATCTTCGTCAGTTCCTTGCCGTCGAACTGGATGCTGCCGCTGGTGGCGCGGGTCTTGCCGCAGATCAGGTCGAGCACCGTGGTCTTGCCGGCGCCGTTGGGCCCGATCACCACCCGCACTTCATTGCGGTCGATATACAGGTTGAGGTTGTCCACGGCCTTGAAACCGTCGAAGGACACCGTCAGCCCCTCGATGGCCAGCACCGGTTTGTTCATCTGAAAACCGATGGCGCTCATGGTTGTGTCTCCAGGGAAGGACGCTCGGGCGTCGGCGTCGCCGGCTCGATCCGCGTTGCCTGTGGCAAGGGCGCGACCACCGGTTGTGAGCGCGGCGCGCGCCGCAGCAAACGGGCCAGCGCCTGGCGGCCATGGCTGTCCCAGAGCCCGGCGAGACCATTGGGGAAGTACATGACCACGGCAATGAACAGCCCGCCCATCAGGTACAGCCAGAGCTCGGGAAAGGACTCGGAGAAATAGGTCTTGCCGTAGTTCACCAGCAAGGCGCCGTACACCGCACCGAGCAGAGACATGCGCCCGCCGACCGCGGTGAAGATCACCATCTCGATGGACGGCACGATGCCGACGAACGACGGCGACATGAAGCCCACCTGCAAGGCGAACATCGCCCCGCCAATCGCCGAGAAGCCGGCGGCGATGCAGAACACGAAGATCTTGAAGGCGGCCACGTCGTACCCGGAGAAGCGCACCCGTTCCTCCTTGTCGCGCATCGCCATCAGCAAGCGGCCCAGCTTCGACGCGAGGACAAAACGGCCGATGAAAATGCAGCCGAACAGCAGCCCCGCGTTGAGGAAATACAGCAGCAGCTTGGCGTTGTCGGTGCGCAGGTCCCAGCCGAGCACGGTCTTCAGGTCGGTGATGCCGTTGACCCCGCCCGTCAGGCCCTGCTGGCCGACGATCAGCACCGTGAGAATCAGCGCGATGGCCTGGGTGACGATGGAGAAATACACATCGCCGACCCGTCGCTTGAACAGCGCCATGCCGATGACAAAGGCCAGCAGCACCGGCACCAGGATCACCGCCAGCAGCGTGAAGCTGAAGCTGTGGAACGGCACCCAGAGCCACGGCAGTTCGGTGATCTGGTTCCAGTCCATGAAGTCCGGGATGCCCGGCGTGGTCTGGATCTTGGTACTCACCGGGTCGGAGGCTTCGAGCTTGAGAAACATCGCCATGCAGTAGCCGCCGACGCCGAAAAACACGCCCTGGCCGAGGCTGAGAATGCCGCCATAACCCCAGCACAACACCAGGCCGACAGCGACGAAAGCGTAGGTCAGGTACTTGCCGACCATGTTCAGGCGGAAGGCATCCAGGGTCAGCGGGAACACCACGAAAATCAGCAGCGCCAACAGCGCCACACCGAGCAGGTTCGGCTTGCCCGCCAGCATCTTGTCTAGAACGTTCATCGGCTCGCCTCTACTTGCGCACTTTGATGGAGAACAGCCCCTGGGGGCGCAACATCAGGATCAGGATGACCCCGGACAGGGTCAGCACCTTGGCCATCGAGCCACTGAGGAAAAACTCCGAGATCGATTGGGTCTGGGCAATCACGAACGCCGAGGCGATGGTGCCGAACAGGCTTTGCGCGCCGCCGAAGACCACCACCAGGAAGGTGTCGACGATGTATTGCGAACCGGCGGTGGGCCCGGTGGAACCGATGGTGGTAAAGGCCGCGCCGGCCACGCCAGCCACGCCGCAACCCAGGGCGAAGGTCATGCGGTCGACCTTGCGCGTGTTGATGCCCACAGCCCGGCTCATCAGACGGTTCTGCACCGTCGCCCGCACATGCAGGCCCCAGCGTGAACGGTAGAGCAGGACAAAGATGCCGGCCGTCAGCAGCACGGTCAGGGCGATCATGAACAGGCCATTGCGCGGGATTTCGATGGACTCCGTGGGGTTGAACGAGCCCATCAGCCACTCCGGTGGCGTGGCGCTGACTTCACGGGCGCCGAACACCGAGCGGAAAGTCTGCTGCATGACCAGGGACAGGCCCCAGGTCGCCAGCAGCGTGTCCAGCGGCCGCTTGTACAGCCGGCTGATCATCGCCCACTCCACCAGCCAGCCGATGGCACCGGCGATCAGGAACGAGAAGATGATGGCGAAGAAAAAATAGTAGGGCTGGAACCCCGGGGCGAAATGGCTGGTGAGGCTCGAACAGACATAGGTGGTGTAGGCACCGATGGTGAGGAACTCGCCGTGGGCCATGTTGATGACCCCCATTTGTCCGAAGATGATCGCCAGCCCCAGCGCCATCAACAGCAGCACGCAGAACACGGACAAGCCGTTGAACCCCTGCATTGCCGCGATGGCACCAAATTCCGATAGCCATTCCATGATGATGGTCTCCTGCTTGGAGGTAGAAATAAAAAACCGCATCTGCGACAGGCCTGGTTCGGGCGCAGACCGTCTTGATCGTTAACCCGCAATGACGGCCAACACGACCCCTGTAGGAGCCGGCTTGCCGGCGATGAGGCCCGAAAGCCTTGCATCGCCTGACCGACCTTCATCGCTGGCAAGCCAGCTCTCACAGATAGGTGCTCCACCACAAAGGGATCGTCGTACCCAGCCTTTGTAGGAGCCGGCTTGCCGGCGATGAGGCCCGAAAGCCTTGCACCGCCTGATCGGCCTTCATCGCTGGCAAGCCAGCTCCCACAGATAGGTGCTCCACCACAAGGGATCGTCGTACCCAGCCTTTGTAGGAGCCGGCTTGCCGGCGATGAGGCCCGAAAGCCTTGCACCGCCTGATCGGCCTTCATCGCTGGCAAGCCAGCTCCCACAGATAGGTGCTCCACCACAAGGGATCGTCGTACCCAGCCTGTGTAGGAGCCGGCTTGCCGGCGATAGCGGTCGAACGTTATTGGTAACCTTTGGGGAACGGATTCGGCTCGATCAGATCGGACTCGTAGACCACCTTGAACTGGCCGTTGGGCTGCACTTCACCTATGCGGGTCTTGCTCCACAGGTGATGGTTTTCATGCACCTTCACGTAGCCTTCAGGCGCGGTTTTCAACTCGATGCCCGGCGAGGCGGCGACCACTTTGTCGACGTCGAAGCTGCCGGCCTTCTCCACCGCGGCCTTCCACAACCACGGGCCGAGATAGGCCGCCTGGGTCACGTCGCCGATCACCGCATCCTTGCCGTACTTGGCCTTGAAGGCTTCGACAAAGGCCTTGTTGTTGGGGTTGTCCAGGCTCTGGAAGTACTTCATCGAGGCATAGAAACCGGCCATGTTCTCGCCGCCGATACCCAGCAGTTCGTCTTCGGTCACCGACAGGGTCAGCAGGGTCTGCTTGGCCGCGTTGACGCCCGCCGCGTTGAGCTGCTTGTAGAAGGCCACGTTGGAACCACCGACCACGGCAGCGAACACCACATCGGGTTTCTTCAGCTTGACCTTGTTGATCAGCGAGCCGAACTGGGTGTTGCCCAGCGGGTAGTAGTCTTCGCCGACCACGGTGCCGTGCAGCACGTTCTCGATGTGCTTGCGGGCGATCTTCATCGAGGTGCGTGGCCAGATGTAGTCCGAACCCACCAGGTAGAAGGTCTTGGCACCCTTGGTCTTGGCGATCCAGTCGAGGCTGGCGAGGATCTGCTGGGTGGCTTCCTGGCCGGTGTAGATCACGTTCTTCGACTGTTCCAGCCCTTCGTAGAAAGTCGGGTAGTACAGCAGGCCGTTTTCCTTCTCGAAGATCGGCAGCACGGCCTTGCGCGAGGCCGAGGTCCAGCAGCCGAACACCGTCGCCACCTTGTCGTTGACCAGCAACTTCTTGGCCTTCTCGGCGAAGGTCGGCCAGTCGGAGGCGCCGTCTTCCTGGATCACCTTGATCTGCCGGCCGAGGATGCCGCCGGAGGCGTTGATCTGCTCGATGGCCAGGCGCTCGGCCTGGATCGAACCGGTTTCGGAAATCGCCATGGTGCCGGTGGCCGAGTGCAACTGGCCGACGGTGACTTCAGTCGGGGTCACGGCCAGGCCGGTGCTGTTGGCGTCATCCGCCATGACGCCCTGGCTGAACACACTGGCGGCCAGTAACGACAGGGCCGCCGCTCCCAGCGCCAGACGGCGCGGCAACAGACCTTTGGTGCGGATCAATCGTGGTTCCATGCTGCTACTCCTCTGCGGTGGCGCTGCCGGTTCGCCCCGGGGGGCGGCCAGCAACGGTGATGGCATCAGCATGGCGGCGAGCAGCGCTGGCCGGTATACGCAGCCTGACGTAAGCGCATACGTCATTTGACGTAGGGAAAATCGCACCAAGGTGGCGCAGGCTAGCGCCCGAGCCCCGGCCCGCCTGGTGTTGCCCAGAGACACAGGGACTACGCACGAGCGCAGCTGCCGGCAGGGTCTGGCAACACGGGGCACGGAAATTGCTCAATTTTTCACCACCACCCGCCAGGCATGGAGCGCCTTGTTCGCAGGAGTCTTTCACCGTGCTACCACCGGGTACCCAGCGCATCGCCAAGATCCGCCGCGACTACAACAGCTGGGTCGCCGACGAGACCATGGAAGACTACGCCCTGCGCTACACGCCGAAATCCTTTCGCAAGTGGTCGGAACTGCGCATCGCCAACACCGCCCTGGGCGCGGTGTCATTCCTCGCGCTGGAGGCGATCGGCGGGGTGCTGGCCCTGAGTTATGGCTTCACCAACACCTTCTGGGCGATCCTCGCAGTGAGCCTGGTGATCTTCTTCACCGGCCTGCCCATCAGCTACTACGCCGCCCGCTACGGCGTCGACATGGACCTGCTGACCCGTGGCGCCGGCTTCGGCTACATCGGCTCGACCATCACCTCGCTGATCTACGCCAGCTTCACCTTTCTGTTCTTCGCCCTCGAAGCGGCGATCATGGCCCTGGCCCTGGAGCTGTACTTCCATATCCCGCTGGCCTTCGCCTATGTGATCTGCTCGCTGCTGGTGATCCCGCTGGTGGCCTACGGCGTAACCCTGATCAGTCGCCTGCAACTCTGGACCCAGCCGCTGTGGCTGGTGCTGCTGGTACTGCCCTACCTGTTCGTGCTGCTGAAAAATCCCCAGGCCTTCAGCGACTGGACCAGCTTCCAGGGCCGCAGTGCCAGCGGCGGCGACTTCAACCTGCTGGCGTTCTGCGCGGCGTGCACCGTGGCCCTGTCGCTGGTGACGCAGATCGGCGAACAGGTCGACTACCTGCGCTTCCTCCCGGAGAAGACCGCCGCCAACCGCAAGCGCTGGTGGGCCGCCCTGCTCTGCGCCGGTCCCGGCTGGATCATTCCCGGCGCCCTGAAAATGGCCGCCGGGGCCTTCCTGGCCTTTCTCGCCCTGCAACACGAAATCCCCATGGAGCGCGCCGCCGAACCGACGCAGATGTACCTGGTGGCCTTCAGTTATGTGTTCTCCTCGCCGGAATGGGCCCTGGGCGCCATGGTGCTGTTCGTCTTCGTTTCGCAGATGAAGATCAACCTGACCAATGCCTACGCCGGCTCCCTGGCCTGGTCGAACTTCTTCGCCCGGGTCACCCACAGTCACCCCGGCCGCGTGGTGTGGCTGGTGTTCAATGTGGCGATTGCGCTGATGCTGATGGAACTGGGGGTGTTCGATGTCATCGACCAGGTGCTCGGCCTCTACGCCAATATCGCCACCGCCTGGATCGGCTCGGTGGTCGCCGATCTGGTGATCAACAAACCCCTGGGCCTGTCGCCGAAACATATCGAGTTCAAGCGCGCGCACCTCTACGACATCAACCCGGTGGGCGTCGGCTCGATGCTGATCGCCTCGTTGCTGTCGATCCTCGCCCACTTCGGCCTGTTCGGCACCCTGGCCCAGGCCGCGCCGCCCTTCGTCGCCCTCGGCACCGCCTTGATCACCGCGCCGCTGCTGGCCTGGGCGACCCGCAGCCGTTACTACATCGCCCGCACCAGCGACCCGTTGCTGCTGCAGCCGGTGGCGCCGAGCATGCAGGTCACCTGCGGCCTGTGTCGCAACGCCTTCGAAACCGCCGACATGGCCTTCTGTCCGGCCTACAGCACACCCATCTGCTCGCTGTGCTGTTCGCTGGATGCCCGCTGCGGTGACCGCTGCAAACCCCAGGGGCGCCTGTCGGCGCAGTTCGAATCGCTGTTGCGCTGGCTGCTGCCGAACACCATGGTGCCGCGCCTGCACACCCGGCTGATGCATTACCTCGGCCTGCTGCTGGTGCTGATCCTGATGCTCAGCGGCGCCCTGGCCCTGATCTACGGCCAGGCCTCCCAGGGTTTGCCTCATTCGGCGACCCTGTACCAGGCATTTTTCAAGGCCTTCCTGGTGCTCTCGATGCTGGCGGCGATCCTCGCCTGGTGGATCGTCCTGACCCGCGAAAGCCGCCACGTCGCCCAGGAAGAATCGAACCGCCAGACCCAGCTACTGATGCAGGAAATCGCCGCCCACCGCGTCACCGACCAGGCCCTGCAGGATGCCAAGGAAGCCTCCGAGTCGGCCAACGCGGCCAAGAGCCGCTACATCACCGGGCTGTCCCATGAACTGCGCACACCGCTCAACAGCATCCTCGGTTTCACCCAGAACCTGCAGCGCGACGCGGCCATGCCCGAACAGCACCAGGACGCCCTGGCAACCATCCTGCGCAGCGGCTCGCACCTGCTGTCACTGATCGACGGCCTGCTCGACGTAGCCAAGATCGAGGCCGGCAAGCTGCGCCTGGAACTGACGGAAATCCCCTTCCCGGAACTGATCCACGACCTGGAACTGATGTTCACCCCGCAAGCCCAGGAAAAAGGCCTGCGCTTTCGCCTGGAACTGATCGGCAAGATGCCGGCGGTGGTCCGTGGCGACGAGAAACGCGTACGACAGATCCTGATCAACCTGCTGGGCAATGCGGTCAATTTCACCGACAGCGGCGAAGTCTGCCTGCGAGTCGGCTACATGCGCGAAACCGCGACCTTCGAGATCATCGACACCGGTATCGGCATCGACCCCGAACATATCGAGCGGATCTTCCAGCCGTTCGAACGCGGTGACCTGATGCGCCAGGACAAGGGCGTCGGCCTCGGCCTGACCATCACCCGCATGCTCACCTCGCTGATGGGCGGCGAGCTGCAGGTGCGCAGCCAACAGGACAAGGGCACCTGTTTCCAGGTGCGGCTGTTTCTCTCCCAGGTCCGCGCGCCCCAGGCGGTGGTGCATGTCGAGCACGACATCATCGGCTACCAGGGACCACGGCGGCGGGTGCTGGTGGTGGACGACCATGTCGACCATCGCAAGGTGCTCAACGGCATGCTCAGCCCACTGGGCTTCGAAGTGGTGCAGGCCAGCAACGGCCAGGAAGCCATTCGCCAGGTGGCGTTGCTGGGACCGGACCTGATCCTGATGGACCTGTCGATGCCGACCATGGACGGCTGGGAAACCAGCCGCCTGATCCGCCGCAACGCCCTGTCGACGGTGCCGATCATCGTCATCTCGGCCAATGCCTTCAACGACGAGCGCAGCCTTGCCAGCGCCTGCAACGACTACCTGGCCAAGCCGGTACGCACCCCGGAACTGCTGGAGCGCATCCAGAAGCAACTCGACCTGCAATGGCTGCGCCGGGAAAAACCGGCCCCCGCCGCCCTTGCCGAGCCCTGGGTCCTGCCTTCGCACCCCGACCTTGTCGCCCTCGGCGAACTCAGCGCTATCGGCTATGTCCGTGGCTTGCAGGAAAAACTCGACAGCATCGAGGCCGAGGCGCCAGGCACGGCGGCGTTTATCGGCTCGCTCCGCAAGCTGCTGAAAAACTTTCGCCTGGACGAAATCAACCGCGCCCTCAAGGAGGCAGAAGATGAATGCACTGACCACAGTCACTGAACCTGGCGTCGTGCTGATTGTGGACGACACCCCGGACAACCTCGCCCTGCTCTCCGACGCCCTCAACGATGCCGGCTATATGGTGCTGGTGGCCCTCGACGGGCTGAGTGCGCTGAACCGCATCGAGCGCCGACGCCCGGACCTGATCCTGCTGGACGCGATGATGCCGGGCCTGGACGGTTTCGAGACCTGCCGACGGATCAAGGCGCAGCCCGAGAGCGCAGATATCCCGGTGCTGTTCATGACTGCGCTGACGGAAAGCCGGCACGTGGTCCAGGGTTTTGAAGTGGGCGGCAGCGACTACGTGACCAAGCCGATCCAGATCGACGAAGTGCTGGCGCGGGTCGCGGCGCATCTGCGCACCTCGCGTACCTTGTTGTCGGCGCGGGCGGCGTCGCAGCCCGTGGCGGCGTTGAGCCTGAACGATGAACCGGCGAGCAAGGTGTTGTCGGCGCGCTTCCAACTGACCGGGCGCGAGGTGGAAGTGCTGCGTTGGGTGGCCTGTGGCAAGACCAACCGCGATATCGGCACCATCCTGGACCTCAGCCCACGCACAGTGAACAAGCATCTGGAGCACGTGTATATCAAGCTGGGAGTGGAGACCCGGACGGCGGCGACGTCGGTAGTGTTGTCGGCGATGACGGAGCATCGGCGGATGTAGCGATCTCGATCATTTTCGTGATGCCAGGAAAACAATCAGCGGCATCCAGTCCGGTGATTTCACATGTGGCTATAGCACGCTGAATGCCGACGAAACTGTACCGGGAAAAGACTTCAACACGTATTCGCCCCACTTGCGGTACGACTTGACCACAACTTTCCCACTGACATGGACGTCCAGCATCATCTTTCAAAGACTCCCTGTCGCTGTTCAGCGAGAATATCCTCGACCGTGCGCTGATGACCGGCCTTCACCAGCTTCAAGTCATAACCTGCCGCCTCCAGCAACCGCACCAGAGCCGAGACACTCATATCGCCCTTGGCCAAGGTTTCCATGCGAGCGACAGTCGAACGCGCTACGCCTGCGCGGGCCGCGATCACCTCCTGACTGAGATGAGCCTCACGACGAGCCTCCCTCAGCATGTGCGCCACATCGAATAAAGTGCTCATTTGTAGCCCTCAGGCATCAAAAAACAAATAACACTCAATTACTGTAGCCCTGGAGGCACAACATCGTAATGCTGATTATGGCTCTGCCAGGTTTCATTGGGCTTCGAGGCCGAGCAATAAATGCAGCCCAAGGGCATCAAAAAAGCACAAAACCCTGAAAACTGTAGCCCATAAGCATCATGTCTTGAAGATCAGAGATGACTATCAATGGAATAAGGTAAGGGGTGATTCGAGAGCCGGTTTCTCGGTGACCTTGCAAGGCCAGCAAGACAACTCGCTTTCCTTTGACTGAAGTTTCCTAGAAAATCCTGAGCGCTTGTGCCTGCCACTAAGGGATGCAGTAGGCTTGTCCAACAAAAATCCAGACCTGTACGCCTCAACTGGAAAGCTTTTCTAGGCCTTTGAGCGGCTCAACCATCATGCCCCTCACAAAAAGGGGGAGACAAGCTAGTCTCAGCAAATGCTAGCATTGTGCCTTTCTGCATAAGCTCCGCACGAAAGGCCTCTCCCACTGGTGTTGTTTTGTTGTGGCCTTAGGACGCAGTTTGATTCCAGGAGGGAAAATGAAGATCTCAAATCCACCATTGGCCAAGGATCTGATGGCTACCGCCAGAAGCTTCGGCAGCTATGATCTGGCAGCGGCGCTGGCTGATTTGGTAGATAACAGCATCAAGGCCAAGGCAAAGCGGGTTGATATCGACTTTTATCCACAGGCCGATGATGTCGTGGTGCGAATCCGGGATGATGGTGTGGGTATGGACAAAGAAACACTTACTGTTGCCATGCGCCCCGCTAGCTCCAATCCCCAGACAATCCGCGAACCTGATGATCTTGGTAGGTTCGGATGGGGTCTCAAATCGGCATCTGTTTCTCAAGCCCGGGTTCTGACCGTCGCTTCTTGGCAAGGAAGTGCTCTGACCGCTGCTCGATGGGATATTGATGACATCGATGACTGGGGCATGGAAATCCTAGAGGGAGATGAAGTGCTTCCGTTACTACATCGCCGTCCAGAAACGCCCACGGGGACTGAGGTGATATGGAGTCGATCAGACAGACTACTGGACTGGGAAAACTGTAAGTCAGTTGATGAGTCGCTAACAGGGGGTATTGCCCATGCAATACAAAAACTCTCCCTCATATTTCATCGTTATCTTGCAGGCGAGAACAATAGGCGTCTGACAATCTTCATTAACAATCATCAGCTCACACCAATCGATCCATTCATGACATCTCACGATGCCACCCAAACGCTCGACGCCGAAAGTATTCCCATACTGAGCGGCGAAAAAATCAAGATTCAACCCTACGTACTTCCTCACTTTTCAAAGCTGTCGACAGAGGAGCAACTACTCCTTGGTGGTCCAGAAGGCATGGTCCGAAATCAGGGGTTTTATGTCTATAGAAATAGACGGCTAATTATCTACGGAACTTGGTTCCGGCTGGTTCCTCATAGTGAGTTAACTCAACTTACCCGAGTTAAGGTAGATCTGCCAAATACTCTAGATACCGACTGGCGAATCACAGTCGACAAGTCTGATGCACAACTACCAGCGATTTTAAAGCGTCGCCTGCAAGAAATCGTTCGGCGTTTCAACCATCGGTCCACTCGCGTTCATCGAAACAAGGGGGTCTCTCTAGACCGCCATGAGGTCCAAGCAGTTTGGCGTAGGTATGTCAAAAACGGCCAAATTCGTTATCAGGCAAACCGAGATCATCCCATGATATCTCGTCTGCTGGCACAAGGAGGAACCGCCGCAGATTTTGAAGGTGTATTGCAATTACTCCAATCTTATTTCCCAACAGATATGTTCATTAAAGATGCTGATCTCGGGATCAATCAATGCGCCACATCAGTTGAAGAGTTCGAAGCGCTACTGGACCAATGCATGATCAACCATTTACAAGACTATAAGGACCAGTCAACCATTGATAGCTTCCTCAGTTACGTCTCAAAATTCGAACCATTTTCAAGTCAACTGACTTACACAGAAAGTTACATTCGAAATAATACAGCAAAAAAATGGGGCCTAAAAAATGGAATTTAATGCTAGCTTGGGATATCTTAAAATTGAAATTGACAAAAAAATTCAAGGCCGTCTACCTGTGCCCTCCGGTTTTCTGGAAAATCACGTAAAAAACTCATCTGACATATCAGCACTGCTAAGCGAAGACTTGAAAATACGGCTAATCCGTCACCTAGAAACTGTATATGGTACGCAACAGGGCATTGGTCACGCATTAAAAACCGACTTCCAAGAGTGGTATCCGAATAGAAAAGCAGAGCTACAGTCCTATTACTGGCGTCGACTCAACAAGTACTGGACTGACCACTCCATCCTTCCCGTACAAGTTGTTCAATCTATCGACAAAGTCACAGATGAAATTCTGGGCTATTTGGGAGACCCCAAAGAGAACGCAAATTGGCGTCGTCGAGGGCTGGTAATGGGACACGTCCAGTCAGGTAAAACAACAAATTACTCTGCCTTGATTGCCAAAGCAGCAGATGCCGGATACAGAATAATCGTCGTCCTCGCGGGGCTGACCAACTCTTTGAGGTATCAAACCCAAATCAGGCTTGATAAATCTTTTGTCGGAAAGTCCTCTCTTGGAGATAGATTAATTTCAGAGACATACCCAATTTCATATGTCCTTAAGGGTCCGGACAATGAAAATATGCGTCACCGACAACCATTCTGCGGAACGACCCAAAGCACAGACTTCAATGTCAACATTACAAAAGGTATCACTGCAGAAGAGGGAAATTTTGCAGACCCCATACTTTTCGTAACCAAAAAAAATGAGAAGGTCCTTGAAAGCCTAACTACTTGGTTAGGCGATCTTAAACCCGGAATGCCTCTCGACGGCCCAATGCTTCTAATCGACGATGAAGCAGACAATGCCTCTATCAATACGTCTAAAGACCCCAAAAAAACAACAAAAATAAATTCAAGAATTCGCGAGCTATTAAGATGCTCACGACGATCTTCATATGTTGGCTATACGGCAACTCCTTTTGCTAACATATTTATTGATCCAGACACTGAAGACGAAATGCTTAACAACGATCTTTTCCCCGAACACTTCATAAAGTCTCTTGAACCACCAGATAACTATGTTGGCGCTGAAAGGCTTTTTTCAGAAAAAGCGGACCTGCTTAAACACTGTGTTCGGGAGATCCCCAATGATTACAAAGATTTACTACCTCTAAAGCATAAGTCCGGGGACTTGCTTACTCAACTACCACAAAGCCTAAAAGAGGCAGTATATGAATACATCCTCACTCGGGCCATTAGGGTTTTAGATGGAGAAGGGCATCAACACTCTTCAATGCTGGTGAATGTCAGCAGATTCAACGCCATTCAGAAGCAAATCCATGACCTGCTTTATCTGTTGCTGCAAGATTTGAATGAAGCAGTTGATGCATGGGCATCTAGTAACTCATGGGATAGCTCACCACTCTTGATACAGCTGCACAACATTTGGGAAAAGGAATACTCCAACCAAGTAGACCATCCTTGGAATTCCATTCGCTCGGCCCTGAAGCGAGGGCTAGTATCTGTAGAAGCAAAACTCATAAACATGAAAGGTGGCGGACTGGATTATTCGAAAGCACCAGAGTCCGGAGTTCATGTGATCGCTATCGGTGGCCTTGCATTAGCAAGAGGATTGACACTGGAAGGGCTTACCGTTTCCTATGTACTGAGAAACGTTGGGGCTGCAGATACCCTTCTGCAAATAGGGCGCTGGTTTGGATACAGAGACGGTTATGAAAAAATTTGCCGAATTCATGCTACTGAGGAAATGCTGGGAGACTTTTGTGAAGTGAGCGGAGCTGTAGAAGAACTGCGAAGTGACCTAGTACGCATGGAACGCATGAAAATCACTCCTAACGAATTTGGTTTAAAAGTCCGCCAGAGCCCCACCGGAATATCAATCACCGCTGCGAATAAAATGCGTGGTGCAAAGCCGGTAGTTATGGCCCTGGACCTGTCCATGAAACACCTTCAGGCTTATGAACTTTTCAACGACAACAAAATAAATAGTAAGCACTACACAACAGTCACTTCGCTGATAGAAAATCTCACTTCAGATCTGAGCCAACACAAAGTAGAAGATGATGGCGCACTGGTCTGGAAAAATATAAATGTTTCCTTTATCCAAGACGTATTGCGCAAATTCGAATTACCCCAACTGCAGTTCGCATTCGGAAATGGCAATAGTAGCCTTGTACTTGACTATATATCCGACAGAGCTTCGGGGGAACTCTCGATGTGGGATATCGCAATACCATTTCGGCGAACAGGCGAAGCAGGTATGGACTTTCCATTTCCGGCTGATATGAAAAACAAAATCTACTGCCGCAATCGTCGCTCTGGCGTCATAAAATCAGACGACCCAAGTGTAGTAAAAATAACTGCAAATAGCGTAGTAGCAGACTCTGCAGAATTTGATCTAGCATATGGTGAAAGAACCGAAATCGAGCTATTGATGCCTAAAATAAAGGATAGCTATCCGGATTCCAGTCCGGAGGCACAACATCTAATGGCCAGAACACGCCCTTTGCTGCTGATTCATCTAATGTATTTCGAGCTCAAAGACAAAAAGATCAACAAACTCAATTTCGACAAAACAACACCTGTTGTCTCCATTAGCCTAGCATTCCCAGAAACTGAAATTGACCCACAGCAACGAGAGTACTTTGCCACCAAGCGCCTAGCCGAAATGATGCAACGTCAACGAGAAGAGCTCGAGTCCGATGAGGACTTCGACGATGAAAATTGACTTCATCACCAAATGGGATGAGATCGCGCACCTCGGGAAAAATGCTGGACGTTTCCGAGTCTACCCAGATCATCTTCTTGATCTTTTCATTGGTTACTCAACCACCGGGAAACGGGAGTTCACGCTGGAGTCTAGTGTCATCGCCCTAGATCAGGTTGTGTTACCCGAATTCGAAAACATTTCCACCACTCCGAGAGAATCGGACGGCATCTGCAGCCTAACACTCTGCCTTACTGATCATCAGCTGAAGGACATTTTCTCCATTATCTGTTGCGATTTGGCCGAAGCCTCCTCTCGAGCGGAAACTCCTGAAGGAGCAGTTGGGATTTTTGGTACCCGGCTCAGCCATTGGGCGGAATTGCTACGTCGTGGGCGATTGTATGAAATGTCTTTCAAAGAGCGGCTGGGGTTACTCGGCGAACTCAGAATGGTCCTATGGGTCATTGATCATTGTGGCATTGAGCCTGGGATTGTCGCTCGTAGCTGGCGTGGCCCGGAGGGAGATGCAAATGACATCGGACTCAACTATGTGCGTATCGAGGTAAAATCTCAGCTCTCAACTCAACCTTTTACAATTAAGGTTTCCTCCCTAGACCAGCTTAATGGTGATAATCGGGAGCTTTGCATTGCCCTACATCGTTTCACAGTATCGGAAAGCGGAATAAGTCTTAAGTCTCTGATTGAAGAAATAAAATTTCGGCTTGTTGAAAATCATTCAGGGCTGATGGAGTTCCAACGAAAGCTGTTGCTTGCAGGTTACCAGCATGATGCCGGCTATATTAATGAAGCATTCAATTTGGATCTTATTAAAACTTACCGCATTGGCGAAAACTTTCCACTTTTGACTCCATCAACTGTTCCGAAAGGAGTTATCAAAGCACAGTACGAAATTTCCTGCGACTCGATACGCTCCTACCTAATAGAACAATCGGACTTGGAGCTCTTGATCAATGGCTGACTTTCAAGCTGACTACGCTGAGCTTCTGGAAGAGATCCGAATAGGCAGCATAGCCGATCACGAATTACAGATCACCGAATTTTTCCGGACTTACTCCGTACTTGCTGCAGAAAATGGTGATACTCCCGACATGGAGTATTGCCCTATTCTCAAAGAGGGAGTCGGTGGATATCGTGTTGACGGATATGCGTTGGATTTACAAGGTGATGTAGCAGAAGAGTCTGGCGACCTTTACCTTGCAACCTGCTTATACCACCAAGAGCCACTTCTTCCAACCATAATAGGTCGGGACATCGATAAAGCCGTAGATAGTGCAGAGCGCTTTTTCAAAATATCCACAAGCCAAAAATTTCTAGCTAGCCTAGAAGAGGCAAGCCCGGCCTACCAACTTGCAATTCTTATCAAACAATATAGGAGCAAAATAAAGCGGCTACGCGTGATTGTTTTTACCAATGGCCACCTTCGAACACGGAAAAAATCATTCGAAACCAAACAGTTAGATAACACCACTCTCCATGTCAATATTCTTGACCTTGAGAGATATGTAAAAATCTCGTCCACTGGAACGGAACCGGTGGAAGTAGATTTTGATGAGGACTTTGGCGGTTGCATCGAATGCTTGCCAGCATCGAACGGCGCAGAGAGTTACTATCAAAGCTATCTTTTTGCCATTTCAGGGACCGTCCTCGCAAAAATTTTTGCAACTTTCGGAAATCGCCTTCTTGAGCAAAATGTCAGGACCTATTTACAAGCTCGAACCGGAGTCAACAAAGGAATTCTCCGAACCATAGCCGAAGAGCCTGGCATGTTCTTCGCGTATAACAATGGGGTCACCGCAACAGCATCATCAGTATACACACGAAAACTAGAAAATGGTGCTTTAGCGATTTCCCACATAAGAGACTTCCAGATCGTCAACGGAGGCCAAACCACCGCATCCCTGCTTTATGCACGTGATGCTCAAGACAGAGACCTGAGCCACGTTTATATACAAGTAAAGCTTTCGGTTGTTGACGAAAAGAGACTTGAGGAAATAGTGCCACGCATTTCTGAATATGCCAATACCCAGAATAAAGTTTCATTGGCGGACTTGGCATCGAATAGTCCGGTACAGATCCAGATTGAGCGACTATCCAAGGAGACTTCAGTCCCCCAGCAGGCCGGAGCCCTATACAGCAAAAAATGGTTCTATGAACGCGCAAGAGGCCAGTATAAAAACCTATTCGCGTACAAATCGACATCCGAACGTAACAAACTGCAACTCATATACCCAAAAAAACACCTAATCACCAAAACCGACCTTGCAAAATATGAGCTTACGTTCGATGGGCGCCCTCACCACGTCAGCGAGGGAGCACAAAAATGTTTCAATCGATTCACAACCTCTGTACTTATAGGGTTAGGAGATGGATCGAAAATAACAGAAACTTGGTTTCGAAGATCTATTGCTAAAGCCTTACTATTCACCAAGCTCGATGAAGCCGTATTGAAATGTGAGTGGTATCAGTGTGACCGTGGATACAAAGCACAAATTGTCACCTATAGCGTTGCAGCTTGTGCCCAAAGCTTTCGAGATCTCGGACTTCAGATTGATCTTGACCGAATCTGGCGTGAGCAAGACGTGCCGCAAGCACTGTTGGACTGGATGTGTACAGTGGCGCGGAAAGTAGCCGATCTACTGAAGTCCCCACCCGATAATGTAAGAAACATTTCCGAATTTGCCAAGCGCGAGTTCTGTTGGGAGCTGCATGTGAAGGGGCGGGTTGGGGCTCCAGATACGTCGATCACCCAATGCGGTATAGCTATGCAAGACTATATTGACGACTCTAGCCAGGGAGCAAAGGGCTCGGCTCGCAATCAAGAACTCGACTTCGATGTGGCCCTCGTAGGGCTTACCTCCAAAGCGGAAGATATTATGGCTATGGCCAAGCAAAACGGGCTAGCATCTCCAAGAAATATGGATGCATTGAGCAAGCTCGCCGGAGGGCGGCTGCATCTCTCAAAAGGAGAAAAAGGAGCCCTGAAATATCTTCTCGAACGCCTCGAAATCCAATACTGAGCACCTCATAA
Source organism: Pseudomonas sp. Ost2 (assembly GCF_018326065.1). Classification (NCBI taxonomy): domain Bacteria; kingdom Pseudomonadati; phylum Pseudomonadota; class Gammaproteobacteria; order Pseudomonadales; family Pseudomonadaceae; genus Pseudomonas; species Pseudomonas sp. Ost2. Next base: position 6,546,963 of record NZ_AP021904.1, read on the forward strand.
GGAAGGCGATGCAGGAAACGCGGGCCACGATACGATTTTTTGATTACAATCCTGCACGGCTTCCAGCAGCCAATTCATATCCGTTTCCGGTCCGCGTATACCGCACTCCCACAGCTCAAAGACACGCCACCCTTGCTGCAGCAATTCGTTGCGAATCCTGAGGTCTCGCTTCACGTTCTGGTCAAATTTCAATCGCCAGAACTCCTCTCGAGTCTTGGGTGTGGTGGCATATCTGCAGTCTGGGTGCCGATGCCAGAAGCAGCCGTGAACAAAGATGCAGACCCGGTAGCGAGACAGCACCAAATCGGGTCTTCCTGGAAGACCTTTTTGGTGCAGGCGATACCTGAAGCCATGCCGATGCAGCAACCTTCGAACCTTCATTTCAGGGGAGGTATTACTGCTGCGGATGCCAGCCATCATGCGAGACCTGACTTCTTTGCTGACTATGTCCATGAATGATTCCCAGATGAACCTGGCGCTACCAAAAAATATGCCCCTTGAGCCTACCGGATCGCTATCGAAACAGATCCAGATCGTAGACCTCTTTGCCGGCCCAGGAGGGCTGGGCGAAGGCTTCACGTCGTCTGGCGCAGGTAAGCACTTCGAAATCGTCGTCTCAGCAGAAAAGGACCCCAAGGCCTGGCAAACGCTCCGTCTAAGGGCCTTCTACAGACTGCTCAAGAAAGACAGGCCAGAACGTCTTGCCGAATATTACAGCTACTGCAATGACCCCAAAGCGCCAGAAGCCTTCTCGCCATCCCCTGATACGCAAGATCTCTGGGACAAAGCGGGAGAGGAAGCCAAATGCATCACGCTAGGAAGCGAAGACGGCAACACAATCCTGGATGACGCCCTAGAGTATGGGCTTACGGAGGAACGCCCATGGGTTCTGATCGGTGGGCCTCCATGTCAGGCATATTCGATCGTGGGGCGGGCTCGTAATCAGGCCAAAGCCGACTACAAAGCTGAAGACGATCACCGTCACTTCCTTTACAAGGAATACCTGCGAATCATTCGGGAAAAGCAGCCCACAGTCTTCGTGATGGAGAACGTGAAAGGCATCCTGTCTTCGAAAATCAACAATGAGAGGATCTTTTCGAACATCCTGAAAGATCTTTCAGACCCTGGTCAGGCGCTTGAAAAAGGTGCAGGGAAACAATACCGAATCTACTCCTTGGCAACCGGCGCATCTTTCGGACCAGGTGACGATGTCGACAAAATTGACCCAAGGGCCTTCATCATAAAAGCTGAGGACTACGGTATTCCGCAAGCACGGCACCGAGTCATTCTGCTGGGCATTGCCACCGATAGCCTTCCAGCATCGAAAGAGGACGTCAAGCTAGAGTCAGGCGAACCAGTGATCTCGGTTGGCCAGATTTTGAAGGATCTGCCAAGACTCCGTAGCGGCCTGACCAAGATGGCTGATAGCCAGGCAAACTGGGCAACAGTCGTTTCCGAACAACGCAGCCACCTCGTCGCTCAAACCAGTCCAGTAGATCTCAACATGTGGTGCGCACTCCGAGACCTACAAAAAGAGTTCGAGCCCTCAGTGGTACCAGAAAACTCTGGAGCACGACGGGTAAAAAGAGCAGCAAAAAAGGATGACGGTTCAACTGGCGACACGAGTCTGGACAACTGGTACCTGGACCCAAAGCTGGACTACTGGTTGAACCATGAGGTACGTGGGCACATGCCAACCGATCTCCGCAGATATCTTTTCGCCTCCGTCTACGCAGGAGTTCACGGCACCTCTCCCAAAGGTCATAAAGGATTCTCTCTGGACGGCCTAGCCCCAGATCATAAAAACTGGGAAAGCGGCAAGTTCAGTGATCGTTTCAGAGTTCAGCTGGAGGACAAACCCGCGACCACCATTACCAGCCACATATCCAAGGATGGACATTACTTCATCCACTACGATCCGACCCAGTGCCGTAGCCTGTCTGTTAGGGAAGCAGCTCGCATTCAGACATTTCCTGATAACTATTTCTTCCAAGGCAACAGGACAGAACAGTTCCATCAGGTCGGCAATGCAGTCCCTCCATTGCTGGCATCGAAAATCGCGAACGTAGTATTTCGCATCCTGTTCGACAAGGTTGATCTTTACGATAAACGCATCGCCGAGAAAACCAACCAGAAGGACGGTGCAGTGCTTACCTGAAGCAATGAATCCAAAGGCCGAATCGTGAACACTGAAAATGGTCCAACAAACTACTGGGCCATTTCAGTTTGATTGGTAGCGTTATGGTCCATCTCCGCAACAACCTTCACGACTGCTGGTGCTCCCCCTGACCTAGCTCACGCCCCACGGACGCAAGACATTTCCCCTAGCCTATCGGATACTTCGCACGAAATTTAAGTCCAACCGGAACTTAAACAGCTCTACCCCCTTCGATTAGTCTGGTTGAGTCACGGGCGTTCCCGTGACCGAGTGTCAGAACTCGCTCAACCAGGGCGCGGCCAGCGCCATAGCTCTCCGTAGTCGGCGTTTTTTTGCGTCTGGCTGCTGCGTCTATGGTGGACCGCGCGAGGCAGGCTTCGGCCTGGCCGGTTCCCTTGGTTGCCGGTTTCTGACCCTCGTGCGGTCCGCCACCCTAACCGTGTCAGAACGGCGGATGGCGGTTCCTTAATCCAACCAGGGACTATAAGGAAAATGGCCTACCCTCCTTTTACGCACGGGCACCGCCGACTCTGTCTGCCACCAACACGGCTTGACCACGGAGAACATTTCCATGGTTGATCGCTCATTACTCTCCCGATTGCCCATCTCTACCCTGATAAGACTCTCTTCTCTGAGCCACGACGAAGCGGTCGATCGACTACGTCATGCCGCCCGGCTCTGCCTGGACGGTGCCCGCACGCTTGCCTTCAAGGATCAACAACAAAAGGACCTGGCTGACAAACTGATCGAGGATGCCCTCGCTCTTTACGATCTGGCCTTGCGGCGGCGGCATCCTCCGCCGTTATCCGAGTCACACACAGTGGTCAGCATCAATGCCTCAACCGATCCTCCTTCCGCACCACCTACCCCTTGGGACAATCAGTTCGCTCAGGAAATCGCCAGTGGCGCTCGTTGCGCGGAACGCTGGCTGGAGCGGCAAAACACCCAGCCATTGTGGTGGCAACTGACACAGGCACGTATCAGCCACCCGGAGGGGGATCGGCGTAATGCTTTCGAGGCGGGATTTTTAAGGCGATTGCAGCACCACTTGATTGCGGCGCAGCACCAGAACGTTCGAAGGTCGTCGAGTTGAACGCACCGAGCAAACGACGACTTACTGGATGACTCCCGCAGTCGCCCATCATGCCCCAACGACTCGGAACCGATGGGCGACCTTCGTAAAGACTCAGATCATCGGTGCCGCCGCTCACATGGCCGTCCGGATTCGCGGGCCGGATGGGCCATGCTTTTGGCACGGGCAACGACCTCCAGCGCCAGTGCGATATACCCCACATCGTCACTCTCGAAAGCGCCTGCCATAAAAATAGCAACCGATGGAGCGTCTTCCAGAGCCGAGGCAGGATCATAGTCAGAAACGGGGTCGTTCATTTCGAACGCCGCTGGCTCGTCGGATTGGAGACCTCGTTCGCGGATAATGGCGGCGTCGAATGTGACATCGCAATCGCCAGCAAGCCGGCTCCTACGAGTCCGCGCTACACAGACAGAGAGGTGTTTTGTCTTGAGTGAGCGGTGAAGAGGCCCTGATCGCGTTTCGTTAGCCATCACATCGAGATTGTCTGTCGCCCAACGTCCTCGCCAACCATCCGCATTTGAGACCAGGCAAGAACGAAATTTCCGACGTGTCGCTAAAACGCGATTTCAGCGATACATTCTTCGTTCATGTAACCGTCAGCGACATATCCTCACGGTGTCTCGTCAGGGATAACTAAACCGCCTCACCAACGTCAGCTCCCCCGGTGCCCGCATCGGCACGATGAACGATTCCATCTTCTCGTTGACCGTCCCTTCTTCCGTGATCAGCGTGATCTTGGCCGTGGTCAGGGCCTGGACGGCGTTTTCCTGGCCGCCGTCTTCGTCGTCATCGCTGCGGTAGCCGCCGCCGTAGTAGTTCACATACACCAGGTACTGGCCCTTGATCGGTGCGGGCATGGAGAAGATTTCCGGGCCATAGCCGGTGGTGACGTCGACGTCCAGCGAGCCACCGTTGGGCGCCGTGCGGTCGCCGTACCAGATGTGTGCGCCGTCCGGTGTGACCACGTGCAGGTCGAGGTCGGTGCCGTCGCTGTCCCAGGACAGCAGGATCCGCAGCTTGGCCTTGGTCCCGCCGCCGGAATTGAGGAACTGCACGCGCTTGCGCTGCTGGCCGTCGGGGCTGCGGACTTCGACGCTGTTGGTGCCGCCCGGGAACGAGTAAGGACGGTCGAAGTTACCGGCGGCATCGAGCTTCAGCGGCATGCTGATGCCGTTGATGATCAGGTTGCCCGGCGCCTTGGCATCCTTGGGCGCGCCCTTGATCTGGCCGAGGATGCGCGCCGTGCTGGCCTGGCCCTCCGGGGTGTTGACCGAGGAGGCCGGGTAGTTGACCGTCTGGCTGTAGCGTTCTTCGTCCGCCGAGCCGACCCGCCAACCGCCGATCGGGGTGTCGAGCCGGATGGCGTTATCGGCATGGACCGGGGCCAGTACGGCCAGCGCGCTGAGGAACAGGGCAACGGTGTGGATACGCAATGTCATGGCCTATTCCAGTAACAGGTGGCGGGCAAGCCCTTCGATGTAGTCTTCGTCCTGGCCATTCGGATGGGCTTCGAAGGCCAGGTGCAGGTATTCGTGTGTCAGGTCGAGCCGGTCTTGCTGGGTCAGCACGCCGCGCACGTAAATGCGCTGGCGCTCACGGTCGACGTAAGGCCGGCCAAAGGACAACCGGCAGACGGCGAACTGGCTGAGTTCGTTATAGCCGACTTCCTGGTCCAGGCGCGGGCGCCAGCCACGGCGCTGCTTGAGCAGCCAGTCGCGGGCGGCGGGCAGCGGCTCGCAGGAAGCGACCGGATTGTCCCAGCGGCTGAGGCTCGCGCGCGGGTAGGCACGCTGCAGGATCAGGTCGTAGCGCGCACCGGCATTGGCCTGTTCGACGGCCTGTTGCCAGGACAGCTTGTCCGGGCCGGGCTGGTCGCTGTGGTAGGTCACCGGGCTGCCGGCCAGCACCAGGTCGCTGGTCCAGGCGGCAATGGCGCGGGCATCGGCGGTGGCCGGGCGCGGGGCGACGCGCTGGCGACTGCTGCTGTCGTCGATGCTCAGGCAATCGCCGTTGCGCGCGGCGTTCTGCAGCAGGTAGGTGCGGATGGCGACGGCCAGGGCCTTGGCGGCTTCGACCGGTTCGCTCCTGGCTTCCCGTTGCAGGACCCGGGCGACGTACTCTTCGCGATCCAGGCGGGCGACCAGTTGCGGCTGGCCGGCGTTCTGCAGCAGGAACAGTTCGCCGGCGCTTTCGATATCCAGCTGGTTGCCATTGGCGAAGTCGACCCGGTAGCGGCCTTGCAGCGCCCCGTTCGCGGCCGCCTGGCCGTCCGCGCGGCTGACGCCTTTCAGCGGGTAGCGCGAAAACAGTTCGACCTGCACGCAACGCCCGGCATCCGCGGGCGACGGCGCAGGCAGGAAGTTACCGAGGACGTCCGAGTAGTGCCGCAGGACCATCTGGCTGGTGCCGCGTCCGCCGACCCAGAGTGGCGTGCCGTCTTCCAGCCAGCCGGCAAAGCCGCCCTGGCGCGATTGCGGATCGTTGTCGCCCAGCCAGCTCCAGGTCTTGACCCGCAGGCGTCCGCCCAGCACGCCGACCGCCTGGCCGTCCGCGGCGCCGAGCACCACATCGAGCAAGAGTTTTCGGGCCTGTTCCTGGGCCGGCAAGGTGCGCAGGGTTTCCAGCAGCTCGGCAATCGACACGCGGGTCTGTGGCTTGAGCTGGTCGAGCTCGAGCAGCCACGCCGGAGCGTGTCGTGCCTGCCAGTAGTCCCGCCAGCGAGCGGCGTCGATCCGCAGCCGCTCGGGCTCGAAATACAGTCCGCAGGATTTCACCAGCGCCGGATCCCGGGCGATGCTGCCACCGGGGGTGCAGCAATAGACTTCGTCGCGATCCTGGCCGTGGCAATCGTAGGCCGGCTCCTGCTGGTCGTTATCCACCAGCCAGGCGTAGACGAACAATTTCCACAGGCTGCCCAGTGGTGCTTGCAGGCTTGCCGGCAATGGCTCGCGGGCGAGCACCTGGGTGCGATTCAATTGCACCAGTTCGTAGCCATCGGCGCCCTTCCAGGCCAGGCGCACGGGCTCTTCCTCGGCCGTCGCCAGCAGAGGAAGGGCACACAACAACAGCCAGGCCAGGCGACGGGTCATGTCATTCGACCGTGATCTGTCCAAGGCTCGACTTCTGCTCCAGGGCCTGATGCTCCGGTGCATAGATCTGGCTGAAACGTGCCGGCGGCAGGTTGAACTGACCTTTCTGCGAGAAGCGGATCAGGTGACGCACCCGCACTTCGCCACTCAGACTGTTCACCGGTACGGCGTAGGCCAGTTGCCCGGCTTCGAAACGGGCTTTCTCCAACGGCGCGGAATCGGTGCCCGGTTCGCCGACGATGTTCACGCCCCAGGTGGTGCGTTCGACATCGGCACCCGGCGGCAGCGACACTTCGAGCATGCCGTAGCGCAGCGGTTTCGGGCCCTTGCTGGTGAGGATGACTTCGTCCAGGTAGAGGTTGTCGCTGGACAGCGGCTCCTTGCCCACCGCCTTCAGGCTGAAGCTGTAGGCGTCATCACCCGGCACCAGTTGCAGCAAGCGGCGCTTGATGGTCACCAGCAGGTCGTCCGGCACCTTGGCCTGGCTGAGGTAGCTCAGGTTCGCCCGTACAGGGCGCTCCTGGGCACCGCTCAGCGAGAGCACGGACGGCACGCCCGCGCCCTGCCACTGCCAGTAGTTTTCGCCGGTCGCGCCCTGGCGCGGCTGCCAGCCTTCACCCGGGGCGAGGGTCACGGCCTTCGGTGCCTGTTCGACGCTGCGTTGCAACCAGGTCAGGGCCAGGGCGCGTTCCAGGGTCGATTGCTGCGGCAACAGACGCTGCAACAGGTCCTGGGCCTGGTCGGCATTGAACGGTTTGAGCGACAGGCTCAAGGCGACGGCGAACGGCTGCGAGCTGGCGCCCAGGCGTTGCTCGGCGGCGACCAGTTGCCTGGTGAAGGCGTCCGGCAGGGCCACTTTGTTCTGGCGCGCCAGGGCAGCGGTCAGTACTCGTGCGCTGGCCAGGCCGAGGGCCGAATCCGGCGCGCTCATGACCAGGCTGTCCTCGCCATCGTCCAGCAGGTTGGCGGTATCGCCCTCACCGGCTTTCGCCAGTTCGTCCACCAGGCCACTCAACAGGGTGTTCACCGGCAACTGCATCTCCTTGGCGAACGCCACCACCAGGGCCCGCTGCAACAGCGGCGTGGCGGCGGCCTGTTTGGCGTAGACGTCCAGCACCCGCTGCCAGTGTTCCGGCGGCAGGCTGATGCCCAGGGCCTTGCTGGCGTTCCAGTCGGCGTAATAGGCATAGGCGGTCAGGAAGGCATCCGGGGTGACATCTTCGCCCCACCAGGTGAACCACGCATCCGGGCCGGCCATCTGCACCAGGCGCAGGCGACTGTTCTGCATGATCAGGCGCAGGCGATCGCGGACCTGGGCATTGGCCGAGAGCGCCGGGTAGGCAATGCTCAGCGGCAGCAACTGGCTGGCGGTCTGCTCGACACCACCGTAGGGGTAGCTGAGCAGGTCGTCGAGGCTGGCGCGGAACAGCGCCTGCGGGCTGTCGTCCAGGCGCAGGCGGATATCGCTGGCGTCCGCCGGCAGGCTCAGGGGGGTATCGCCCGCCGCTACGCCGAGACTCTGGCTCTGGGTGATCTGCCAACCGTCACCGACGGCCGTCAGGCGAACCGCCAGGGCATCCTGGGTCTTGCCATCCTGTTGCAGCTCGGCACTCCATTGACCACTGCTCAGGGCGCTGCTCGGCAGCGCAATGTAGTTGATGCCCTTGTTCAGCGACAGCGGCAGGCGCTGTTCCTGGCCGGCCAGGCGGATCAGCAGTTCGGCCTTGACCGGCTTGTCGGCCTGGCTGAAGGCGAACACGCCGAAGGTCGGTTTGTCGCCGTTGCGGAAGTGGGTCGGTCCGCTCCATTTCAGGTACAGCGGCTTGTCGGAGCGGATGAACTGGTTCTTCTGCCCGACCTGCCCGGCATCGGCCATGGCGCGCACGGTGATGCGCCAGCGGGTCAGGGAATCGGGCATGCGGAAGGTGAAACGCACCTTGCCGTTGGCATCGGTGACCAGCTCCGGCTGCCAGGCGGCGGTGTCGACGTCTTCACGCCGTGGCCGCTCCAGCACCTTCACGCCGCGCTCGCTGCGATTGGCCTTGCCCGGTGCGCCGGGGCTGCCCGGCAGCGCGACGTCGTAGCTGATGAACGACAGGCTGGCGCTGGTGCGTACGTTGTTGCGCCGCGGATGATAGAAGAACTGGTCGATGCTCGGCGCCACTTCCGGTTGCAGCGCGTAGATCATTTCATCCACCACGCTGACGGTCAGGTGCGCCGGAATCGGCTTGCCGGCGAACTGTGTGGTCAGGTCCACGGAGACGGTGTCGCCCGGCTGGTAGCTGTCCTTGTCGGTGGCGACGGCGATGTCGATCTGCGGCGCGGCGACCTTGATGCCGGCGTTCTGGAAGCTGTATTCACCGCCCTTGGTGTAGAGCACGGAGAAGGTCAGGTTGGGGGCGAAGTTGTCCTTCACCGGGATGCGCGCGCGGTATTGGGTGTCGCTGAGCTTTTCCAGGCGCAACCAGTCGGCGCCCTTGGACAGCAGCGCGGTGGCCTCGACCTTGTCCCGCTCCAGGGACAGCAGCGCATCGGTGATCGGTTCCGGGAATGTGATCAGCGCCAGGGCTTCGTCGCCGGCCTGGTACTCGGGCTTGTCGAGGAGGATTTCGACCGTGCCCGGCACGGCCTTGACGCCATCGCCGGTCACCGAGTGGCCGGTGGCGCCGAGGATGCGTTCGTGATCGTCCTTGATCGACAGGTTGTAGGTGCCCGGACGATCGAAGGTGACGCTGAAGCCCTTGTCCACCGCCGCAAGCTTGCCGCCGCCGGTGGACTGGTCTTCCAGGCGCACCCAGCTGTAGGTCGCCGGCTGGCGGGCGGCCGCATCGGCGCTGGCTTCGCTGACGTAGCCGAACTGGACCTTCTCACCCGTGGCGCTGAAGCGCTGCGGCGCCGACAGGCGATAACGCGCCGCGCCACGCTCGATGAGGATTTCCTTGGTGGTCTTGACCCGATACGCGGCGCCGTCGCTGGCAAATACCGTGAGCATGTAGCGGCTCGGCTTTTCCGCCGCCGGCAGGTCGAGGACGGCAACCCCCTTGTCGTCGGTGGTCAGTTCGGCGCTGGTCAGTTCCACCGGGAACTGCCCGAGGTATTGCAGTTCGTTGTCGACCATGGACAGTTGCTGGGCACGCAGGCTCAGTTGCACGCGGGCATCGGCCACCGGCTTGCCGTCCGGGTAGAGCAGCAGCAACTTGCCCTTGATCGCCTCGCCGGTACGGAAGTCCTGCTTGGCCAGGTCCATGGAGATTTCGAAGTGCGGCTTGATGTACTCGGCGACGCGGAAGGCGCTGCTGTAGGTCTGGTCGCGGTAGGTGAAGCGCAGTTCGTAGCCGCCGGCCACGGCATTGTCCGGCAACTGGAAACGCCCCTGGGTACCGGACTTGGCGTCCAGGTTCAGGTCCAGGGACTGCAAGGCGGTGCCGGTGGCATCGAGCACGGTGACGCGCACGGGGGCGGTGGTCGGGTTGACCGAGTCGCGGGCGTTCTTGAATTCGCGGCCGACGATCTTCAGCGACACCCAATCACCCGGCCGGTACAGCGGCCGGTCGGTGAAGGCATAGAGCTTGGTGTCGTAGATTTCGCTGTCGTAGTAGAAGTTCTCGGAGACGAAGACACCGCCCTCCTCGTCTTCACCGATCATGAACGAGCGCTCCGGGCTGACGTGCTTGAGCCGCAGCAGGCCATCGACATCGGTCTCGCCGCTGCTCATCACGCCCAGGCCATCGGTCCACAGCACCTTGACCTTGGGCACCGAGCTGCCTTCATGTTTGCGCGCGGCCCAGACCAGCAGCTCGTCGCCGGTGATCTTGCTCACCGCGACGGTGTTGGAGACGAATACCACGGTGGTCGCTCGGTATTTGCCGATCAGCGCTTCCACCAGGTACAGGCCCGGTTTCAACTTGCCCAGCGGCACATAGACGTTACCCGGCGAGACGCTGATGAACTGGCTCGACGAGCCGGCCAGGTCGACGCCCTTCGGCGGCTGGATCGGCTTGGCTTCCCACAGCGGGTAGCGGAACTGGCTGACCAGCGGCAGCCCCGGCAGCGGCGCGTATTGCGGATGGGCGTCGTAGGGCGTCGGCGCGCCGAGGGCGTTGCCCATCTTCAGTTCCGGCACTTGCTCGGTGACCTGCTTGCGCGACTCGTAGGAGAACGCACGCTGCATCACCCGGCGGGACTTGGCGTACCAGTTGTCCCACAGGTAGGCCAGGGTGTTGGACAACCCTTCGCCCTTGAACTGGGCATCGCTGACCACCCGGTGCAGGTTCTTCTGGCGCTTGAGGAACTCCAGCGGCTGGTCGATGCGGTACACACGGATGTCCGCGCCGCCATAGGGCTCCATGCGGAACCGCCGGTAGTCGCGACCCGGGGCTTCCAGACGGACCATCGCCTGCTCGTCGCTGGCGAAACTGGTGTCGGCCAGCAGGAAGAAACTCTCCCCGGCAATCGGCGTGTAGTTGCTCGGCGGCACCGAGTCGTCGGCGGCACCGGCGGCCACCGGCAGCAGCACGGCCAGGGCAAAAACCATTCGGGATAACAGACGCATCATTCGAGACCCGTTCATCGAGAGAGGAAGTTCAGCCGATAAACGCCGATGAAGTTGGGGTTCGTTGCATCGGGTATCCATCGGGTGTCCTTCCATGTCATGAGTTGCTGCACGCTGGCGGAGCGCATGCCGTTGTCGGTAGGGGTGGTGGTGCCGGTGTGATAGGCGATGTTGCGGCCCATCCAGATCATCAGGTGCTGGTCGTCGCCCTGGTCGAAGAACAACAGGTCACCGGGCCGCGCCTGGTTGAGGTCGCGGCTGACCAGCTGGCTGTTGAACTGGATCAGCTTGATCGCATTGACGTAGGGCCCGACCTTGCCGCCGCCCTGCTGCCATTGCTGGGCGAGGCTGCGTTGCCCGGCCTCCAGCGCCAGCTCCGGCGGCAGATAGCGGTTGGACAGGCCATTGGCGCGCAGCCATTTGTCGTCGTGGACCTTCAGCGCTTCGTTGGCGGCGAAACGCACCAGGCCCGCGCAGTCCTGCTGGTACCAGCGCGGGCTCGGACCCTGGGTCAACTGCTCCTGGGCGATGCGCACGAACCAGGCGCGAAACACCTGGGACTGCTCGACATTCAGCGGCGGAGCCTCGATGGCCCACGCGGGCAGGCTCAGCAAGCACGCCACCATGCCCAGGCTCTTGAACAGACGAATCACATCGCCCGCCATTGCAGAGGCAGCCACTGCCAGTGGCCATCCGGTTCGCTGCCTTCGGGCAGGGTCAGGGCGTACTTGCCGTAGCCGGCGAGCTTCTGCAGCTTGGGCAGCAGGTGGGTCTGCGCGGCGTTGCGGAATACCGGCTCCATGTCCTGGGGCAGGCTGTCGAGGGTTTCCTGCTTCATCAGTTGTGCCAGGGCGTCAGGACCGAAGTAGATCGGCATCAGCACATCCTTGGGCAGCACATCGGCCAGCGGCGGGAAGTGCTTGTCGAGAGTGCCGAGGGCCTTGTCCACCAGCTTGTCGTCCAGGGAGAACAGCAGCGTCGAGCCGTGGCGGGCCAGGCTGACCCGGAAGAAGCCCTTGCCGGTGATCGCGTCCGGCTGCGGCGCTTCCTTGGCCGCGTACTGGCCGAAGGTCGAGCTGACCTGGCGCTTCCATTGGTGGGCGCTGTCTTTCTTCTGCTCGTCGACGGGGAACAGGCCGCCTTCGACATTGCTTTCGTTGGAACCGACCATCGAGCCGAACAGCTTGCCCAGGTCGGCATCGAGCGCATCGCCGGCCTTGCTGTCGAGGCTCGCCACCAGCAACGGCGTGTAGAGACGCGAATCGGCGTACCAGCACAGGCCGGCGGCGCCGTTCATGTGTTCGGTGAGTTTCTGCGCGGTCGCCTCGTCGGCGCCGAGCTTGACCAACAGCGGCTTCTGCTGCTCGGCCGCGACCGGCAAGGCGACACAGGCGCTGGCGCCCACCGGCATGGCCTGCCAGATCGGCTTGAAGTCGAAGTCCGGCTGGTTGTCCAACTCGTCCATGGCCAGGAAGCTGTGCCAGCCCTTGTCGTCCATGTCCAGGCGCAGGCCGACGAAGTTCGGGATAAAGCGCTGGTAACCCATGGCGAGGACGCTGGCGCCGACCGAGATCCGTTGTTTCACCGTGGTTTCCCGCGGCTTGAGACCAAAGGCCTCGGGGAACAGCTTGTCGCCGTTGAGCAAAGCGGCCATGGCCTGCAGCGAAACCTCGCCCGGTTCGGCCGCGGCATCGTCGGTGTGGTCGTAGAGTTTTTCCGGGTTGGACAGCACCACCATCTTGTCGCCACGGGAAGCGAACAGCAGCGATTTGCTGGCGTTGTAGGCCAGGCGGTAGAGCGACACGTTATCCCCACCCACCTTCAGTTCACCGACCTTGCTCAACTGGGTGTCGTCCAGTGCGACCTGGGCCAGCGGTTCCAGCACCTTGGCCAGGCCACCGCGGTCCAGCACCAGCAGGAAGTCCTTGAGCCGGCCATCCTTGCCACGCCACAGGGCGACGTCCGCCGGCTGGTCGAACAGTTGCTCGATCAGCGTGTCCTGCAGCTTGAGGTCATGCTCGTAGATGATCCGGCGCAGGCTGCCGATGAGCCCCAGGCGGTCGCCATGGGTTTCGTAGTAGAAGACGAAATCCTCGGTCAGGGTCTCGCGCAGGAACGGCACACTGAGCAAGTCCTTGGGCAACTGGCTGAGGGACGCGGTTTCCAGGAGGGCATCCGGGCGACTCAGGCCGAGCTTTTCCAGGGCCAGTTCCGCCACCGGGGCTTTGGGCTTGTGGTGGAGAAACCAGCCCAACCCGCCGCCGACCGCACCCACCACGCACAGCCCGAGTACGACACCCAGCCAGCGGCGCGAACCGACGGGTTTGGCCGCGGCGGGTGTGCCGGCGTCCGGGGAAGCAGTGTTATCGCTCATGTTCACAAAGCCCATTCATCCGTGGAGCGGGATGCCCAGTAATTGAAGTGTTCAATAGTTGAAGGTCTTGACCAGCATCAGGTCGCCGATGGCGCGCATCGGCACGATAAACGTCTCGCGTTTCTCGTTGACGGTGTTTTCATCGAGGATCAGGTTGATCTGCGAAGTGATCACTTCGTTCTGGTTCTTGCCTTCATCGAAGTTATAGCCTTCGCTACCGAAGTTGCCCCAGTAGTTGACGTAAATCAGGTAGGTGCCGTGCAGCGGCGCGGTCATGGTGAACATTTCCGGGCCCGGGCCATCGACGCCATCCGGGTCGAGGCCGCCGCCATTGGTCAGGCCGGGATGGCCGAAGAAGGCGTGCTGGCCGTCCGGCGTGATGATGTGCATGTCCAGCTCGGCCTTGGGGTCGTCCCAGCCGAGCACCACGCGGATACGCGCGGGAGTGACCGAGCGATTGGCTTCGTAGAACTGCACGCGCTTGAGGGACTTGCCGGCGGAGCTGCGCACTTCGACGCTGTTGGAACCGGCACCGAAGGCATAAGGCCGCACGAAGCGACCGTTGTCATCGGTGTAGAGATTCAGTGGGTTGCCGTTGACCGACAGGGTATGCGGCTGGCGCGGACCGGATGGCGGATTGACCTTGCCCTCGATGGGCGTGCGACTGCGCTGGATACCACGATCGATGGGCGGCGTCGGATAAGCGACCTGCGGCGCGTCGCTGCGATCGAGAAGGCCGGAATAACGCCAGCCGCCGGTCGGCTCCTGCAACTCGGCCGAGGGCTCGGCCCAGGCACTCGCGGCCCAGAGGGCGATCAGGATGGGGAAAAACCGACGCATCTATGCCTCCTTGCCAGACATCACGAAACCCTGCGCCCGATCCATCCATGGCGCACCACTGAAACACTGAAATCAGAAAGGACCTGTCGAGGACAGGTCGGGAAGTCGCAGAGGTTAGCGATTCACATCTGGTTGCACAATGGCGGAAAAGCGCTATTTGCGGGGCGCGTCGGCAAATGAGAGGTCGTGCACACTCAACCCCGTGCACGCCATGAAAAACAAGGCCAAAGGCCACTACTGATGGTGTCACACCGGCTGCAGATCACGCAGGGCTTCGGGGTGTTGGCTGGCGACCCGCAGTAGGGTCTGAGCCGCACCCGTGGGTTGTCGACGCCCCTGCTCCCAATCCTTTCAGGCCCTGCGCTTTTCCAGGATTGCTGGCCCATCCACCTTCGCCCAGAACGTCGGCAGAAACACTTCCGATACCAGAATGCCCAGGTCGCCCCGTTCGAAGCGTGAGCGTCGCGCCCACAGCGGGGATGCCGTCAACTGACCGTTGCGAGCCGAATCCTCGTAACGGCAGAACTCTATCGGCCCACGCCGGAAGTCGAGGTCACCGAACAGCAGCGGTCCGATCGGCTGATCGCCCAGGGTCCGCAAGTCCTGGCCGGTCATCTGCTGCACCGCAGCCGGGATCACCGTGCGGGCGAAAACCCAGGGCACGCCCTGGCCGGTGAGATAGATCTCGCGAATCCAGCCACGGCTGCCGGCGGGTAATTGCAGCGCCGTGCATTCGCTGTCCAGCAACACGTCTTCGCGCTCATACAGCGGGGTGATGGCGAAGCGACCACCGGAAATCTCGACCAGACGCTGGGTCAATGAGCCCGGATCCAGCAGGTAATCGGCAACCGATGCCTCGAGCCCGGCGCCCGGTTGCCCGGCCAGTTGCCATTGCACATGCGGATCGGCACACAGGGTTCGATGATTCCTGACGTTGTCGAACATTGCACTTTTCCACCTTTTCTCGAAACCGTTCGTGCGGCATGGGCAATAGGGTCACATAGGGAGGTGGGCGACTGAAGGGACATTCCTGCACTGTCGAAGTGCACAGGATTCACTTCTCAACGTTCGCCGAATCTGCACAACAATCATCGGCAACGGAACCTGCATCACCGATTGCCCGCGGCGCCGGCTCGGCACAGAATTCGTCATCGCCACCGGAGCCCCGTGAATGATTGCTTTCGACCGCCTCGACCTCAACCTGCTGCGGGTCTTCGATGCCGTGATGGAGGAGCGCAGCGTCCTGCGAGCCAGCCAGCGCCTGCACCTCAGCCAGTCGGCGGTCAGCCATGCGCTGTCACGCCTGCGCGACAGTGTCGGCAAGGAGATCTTCGTGCGCACCGGCAAGGGCATGACACCGACCCACTACGCCTTCGAGATCAGCGGCGCGGTACGTGAAGCCCTGCAGAACATCAGCGCGGTACTGACCCGGGCGACCACCGCTTTCGACCCGGCGTCGGCCCGGCGCTCGTTCGTGATCGCCGCCAGCGACTATTCGTCGACCGTGCTGCTGCCACCGTTCAATCGCCTGCTGGCCGCCGAGGCACCCGGCATCAATCTGGTGATCACCCCGTCGACCCGCCTGGACCTGGCCGAACAGCTCGACCTGGGGCGTATCGATATCGCCCTCGGCATGTTCCAGGACCGGCCGGAACGCCTGCGTTCGCACACCCTGTGGCAGCAGGAAGAAGTCCTGGTGACCGGCAGACACCACCCGACCGCGCAACGCGCCATCACCCTGCAGGACATGGCGACCTATGCCCTGGTGGTGATGTCGCTGGGGACCGCCGCCGACGGCGCGCCACCGAGCTATATCCTGGAACGCGGCCTGTCCCGGCAAACCGACGGCTACGACCGCGCAGCCCTTGAAAGCGCCCTGGAAACCCTCGGCCTGCAGCCGCGCCGGCAGGTATTGATTCCGCATTTCATGGCCATTCCGATGCTGCTGGAAGACAGCGACCTGATGGCCATCGTCCCCCGTCCGCTCGCCGCCGTATTCAGCCGGACCCTGGGCCTGGTGACCCAGGAACTGCCCTATCACTGCGTGTCCAGGTCGCTGGAACTGATCTGGCACAGCCACAATGATGCAGACCCGGCCCAGCGCTGGCTGCGCTCACAGTTGAGCGAGGTGGCCAGCCGGGTTCAGGAAGCCGCGTCAGCCGCCTGAAGTCGTTCCCGTCGGCGGGTATGGCGCGAGGTGAAGAACAGCACCAGCAGCGCCAGCGCGAAAAACGCCGCGGAACTGGTCGCCCCCACCGACAACGCCTGGCTCAGGGCCTGACGGGCCTGGGCATCGGCCCCCGCCGCCAGCGGCTGCGGCGACAACCGCGCGGCCATGCCGACAATCGCGATGATCACCGCCGTGCCAAGGGAACCGCCGACCTGGTGGGCGACGTTGACCAGGCCGGACGCGGCCCCGGCATTCTGCGGTTCCACCCCGGCGATCCCGGCGCTGGTCAGCGGCACGAAGGCCGCCCCGCAGCCGATACCGAGAATGATCAACGGCAGCATCAACCGCGGGAAGTAGTCCACTTCGCTACCCAGCCCGGTGAGCATCAGCATGCCCACCAGCGCCGTGCCCAGGCCGAAGAACAGCATCGTCGAGGCACTGATATGCCGCGCCAGCCACTTCACGCCGTACATCGACATGGCGAACTGGGTGATGGTCAACGCCAGAAACGCTTCACCGGCCTTGAGCGCGCTGTAGCCGAGCACCTCCTGCACGTACTGGATCAGGAAAAAATAGGTGCCGACCATACCGCCCACCAGCAACATCCGGCCGATATAGGCGCCGGAACGCTCGGCGCTGGCGAACAGGTGCAAGGGCATGATCGGTTGCTCGGCCCGACGTTCGATCCAGACAAACAGGGTCAGCAGCACCAGGGCACAGGCCAGGGCGATCAGGGTCGGTGCATCGTCCCAGCCCTGGGCACCGGCGCGGACAAAGCAGTAGACCAGCGCGCTCATGCCCAGGGTGACTGTCAACGCGCCGGACAGGTCGAAATGCCCGGTATGTCGCTCGGTTTCCTTCAGATAACGCCAGGCCAGCAGGAACAGGCCGATGCCCACCGGCAGGTTGATAAACATCACCCAGCGCCAGGACAGCATGTCGGTCAATACCCCACCGAGCACCAGCCCGACCGCGCCACCGCCGCCGGACACCGCCGTGTAGAAGCTGATCGCCCGCAGCCGCTGGGGACCGGCGGCGAAGTGGGTCATCATCAGGGCCAGGGTCGACGGCGCGAGGAACGCCGCGGCGATGCCCTGCACGCCACGGGCAATCAGCAACTCGTGGGCCGATTGCGCCAGCCCGCCGAGCAGCGAGGCCAGGGTGAAGACCGTGACGGCGACGATAAATACCCGGCGCCGTCCGAGCAGGTCGCCGGAACGGGCGCCGAGCAGCATCATCCCGCCAAAGGTCAGGGTGTAGGCGTTCTGTACCCAGGTCAGGTCGGGCAGCGACAGGTCCAGGGCTTTCTGGATATGTGGCAGCGCGGTGTAGAGCACCGTCACGTCGAGCACTATCATCAGTTGGCAGGCCAGGATGATCAGCAACAGAACACCGGACCCGGGAGTACGAGCGGAAGAAGACGCCATGGATGACAGCCTTATGTGTAGAAGCGCAGGAGAATATCGGGGGCGACGAGAGGGCGGTCCATGTCGATCATTCATCCTTGATCGATGGACTACTATAAAGAGACGACTTTGTACCGACTAGCGGGACAAACCGGGATGCCCCTCGCCAGGAATCGGGATAATCCCCCACCTGTGGGAGCCGCTTGCTGGCGATGGCGTCCGCAAGGATGATGCAAGCTTCAAGGGCCTCATTGCTGGCAAGCCAGCGCCTACAAGGGATAGGTGGCCCGTCAGGACCGTGACTGCAACTCCCTCGCATTTGCCCCGAAACCCGCTGTCTGCTAGTGTCGCGCCGGTTTAACGCCTATCGAGATCGCCGCCATGGCCCGCAAAAAAGTTTCCCTGGATTTCGAACAATCCCTTGCTGACCTGCAAACGCTGGTCGAGCGCCTGGAGAACGGCGAGCTGTCGTTGGAAGACTCGTTGACCGCTTTCGAACAAGGCATCCGCCTGACGCGCGACTGCCAGGGCGCCCTGGCCCAGGCCGAGCAAAAGGTGCAGATCCTGCTGGAGCGCGATGGCGAGCTGGCCGAAGAACCCTTCGACGCGGAACAGCCAGAATGATCAAAGCCTACCAGGACAGCAGCCAGCAACGGGTCAACGCCGCGCTGGACACGCTGTTCGTCGCCCCGAGCGGCGAACTCGCCCGCCTCTACGAAGCCATGCGCTACAGCGTGATGAACGGCGGCAAGCGTGTCCGCCCGCTGCTCGCCTACGCCGCCTGCGAAGCCCTCGGCGGCAAGCCGGAACAGGCCAATGGCGCGGCCTGCGCGGTGGAACTGATCCACGCCTACTCGCTGGTCCACGACGACCTGCCGGCCATGGACGATGACGATCTGCGTCGCGGCCAGCCGACCACCCACAAGGCCTTCGACGAAGCCTGTGCCATCCTCGCCGGCGACGGTTTGCAAAGCCTGGCCTTCAGCGCCCTGCTCGATCCGCGCCTGAGCAACCTGAGCGCCGAGATCCGCCTGACCATGGTCAGCACCCTGGCCCAGGCCGCCGGCCCCGCCGGCATGGTCGGAGGCCAGGCCATCGACCTCGGCTCGGTGGGCCTCAAGCTCGACCAGAAAGCCCTGGAATACATGCACCGGCACAAGACCGGCGCATTGATCGAGGCCAGTGTCGTCCTCGGCGCCCTCGCCAGCGGCGATGCGCAGAAAGACGAGCTCAAGTCGCTGCAGACCTACGCCCAGGCCATCGGCCTGGCATTCCAGGTGCAGGACGACATTCTCGACGTCGAGAGCGATACCGCGACCCTCGGCAAGCGCCAGGGCGCCGATATCGCCCGGGACAAGCCGACCTACCCGGCCCTGCTCGGCCTCGACAACGCCAAGGCCTACGCCCTGGAACTGCGCGACCAGGCGTTGCACACCCTGCGACCGTTTGACGCGGCCGCCGAACCGCTGCGCGAGCTGGCCCGCTATATCGTTGAACGGCGCAGCTGACCTGGCGTTGCCACGGGCCTTTCGCACCCGCGCGGGGCTCTCGTCCGACCCACCGATGTCACAGCGCGTGGGCAGCGTGCGCTCCATAAGGTAAACTGCCGCCTCTCCATACCTATAACGATTCGCCTGATGCCCACGACGTTCCATGAGATTCCCCGCAAGCGCCCGACCACGCCCCTGCTGGACCGTGCCGATACGCCGGCCGGCCTGCGCCGGTTGGGTGAAGCCGAGCTGGAAACCCTGGCCGATGAGTTGCGCCTGGAATTGCTCTATTCGGTCGGCCAGACCGGTGGACATTTCGGCGCCGGTCTCGGGGTCATCGAGCTGACCATCGCGTTGCATTACGTCTTCGACACCCCGGATGACCGGCTGGTGTGGGACGTGGGTCATCAGGCGTATCCGCACAAGATCCTGACCGGTCGGCGCGAACGGATGCATACCCTGCGCCAGAAGGACGGCCTGGCCGCCTTCCCGCGCCGCTCGGAGAGCGAGTACGACACCTTTGGCGTCGGCCACTCCAGCACCTCCATCAGCGCCGCCTTGGGCATGGCGATCGCCGCCCGCCTGCAGAACAGCGACCGCAAGGCCATCGCGGTGATCGGCGACGGCGCCCTGACCGCCGGCATGGCGTTTGAGGCGCTGAACCACGCGCCGGAAGTGGACGCCAACATGCTGGTGATCCTCAACGACAACGACATGTCGATCTCGCGCAATGTCGGCGGCCTGTCGAACTACTTGGCGAAGATTCTTTCCAGCCGCACCTACGCGAGCATGCGCGAGGGCAGCAAGAAAGTGCTCTCGCGCCTGCCCGGCGCCTGGGAAATCGCCCGTCGCACCGAAGAATACGCCAAGGGCATGCTGGTCCCCGGCACCCTGTTCGAAGAGTTGGGCTGGAACTATATCGGCCCCATCGACGGCCACGACCTGCCGACCCTGATCGCCACCCTGCGCAACATGCGTGACCTCAAGGGCCCGCAGTTCCTGCACGTGGTGACCAAGAAGGGCAAGGGCTTCGCCCCGGCGGAAGTCGATCCGATCGGCTATCACGCGATTACCAAGCTCGAACCCCTGGACGCTCCGGCGACCGCGCCGAAAAAGGCCGGCGGGCCGAAGTACTCCGGTGTGTTCGGCGAATGGCTGTGCGACATGGCCGCCGCCGATCCCCGCCTGGTGGGCATTACCCCGGCCATGAAGGAAGGCTCCGACCTGGTGGCCTTCAGCGAGCGTTTCCCGCTGCGCTACTTCGACGTGGCGATTGCCGAGCAGCACGCGGTGACCTTCGCCGCCGGCATGGCCTGCGAAGGCGCCAAGCCGGTGGTGGCGATCTACTCGACCTTCCTGCAGCGCGGTTATGACCAGTTGGTGCATGACGTCGCGGTGCAGAACCTCGACGTGCTGTTCGCCATCGATCGTGCCGGCCTGGTGGGCGAAGATGGCCCGACCCACGCCGGCAGTTTCGACCTGTCGTACCTGCGCTGCATCCCCGGCATGCTGGTGATGACCCCGAGCGACGAGAACGAACTGCGCAAGATGCTCAGCACCGGCCACCTGTACAACGGTCCGGCGGCCGTGCGCTACCCACGCGGCAACGGCCCGAACGCGACCATCGAGAAAGACCTGGAACCGATCGAGATCGGCAAGGGCGTGGTTCGCCGTCGGGGCAGCAAGGTCGCCCTGCTGGTGTTTGGCGTGCAACTGGCCGAAGCCCTGGTGGTGGCCGAGAAACTCGACGCGACCGTGGTCGACATGCGCTTCGTCAAGCCGCTGGATGAAGCCCTGGTGCGCGAGATCGCCGGCAGCCACGAACTGCTGGTGACCATCGAGGAAAACGCCATCATGGGCGGCGCCGGTGCGGCGGTCAGCGAGTTCCTGGCGCGCGACAACCTGCTCAAGCCGATCCTGCACCTGGGCCTGCCGGACACCTACGTGGAACACGCGAAGCCGGCACAGATGCTCGCCGAATGCGGACTGGATGTGGCGGGGATCGAAGCTTCGGTCACCGGGCGCATGCAACTGCT
Source organism: Pseudomonas sp. Ost2 (assembly GCF_018326065.1). Classification (NCBI taxonomy): domain Bacteria; kingdom Pseudomonadati; phylum Pseudomonadota; class Gammaproteobacteria; order Pseudomonadales; family Pseudomonadaceae; genus Pseudomonas; species Pseudomonas sp. Ost2. Next base: position 6,568,171 of record NZ_AP021904.1, read on the forward strand.
GGGGCTGTAAAAAACTCTCTCCCCTAGGGGAATCGGCTGGCCGGTTCCCGCAGGCGGTCGTATTGCCCGAAATGCCAGCGCGGCGGCCGGGTCTGAGGAAAGTCTGTTCGGGGTGATCTGGACGCCGGGACTCTGAATCGGGTGTCTCGATGGCCTGGCAGGGGTCGCTGCGGCTGGCAGCAGAATCGCCAGCCAGCGATGCGTCAGCCGAGTTGACGCGAAATGCGGTAGAGGTAGAACAGCACCACGGTGGACAGCACCAGCAAGACCAGTGGCACCGCCTCCAGGCCGACGAAGACCGCCAGGGTGCCGATCCAGGTCGGCAGTGCGGCCACTACCAGCGCCTTGCGCCGGACATTCGCCAGGGCGATCCAGGCCGCCGGTTCTTCGGGGGTATCCAGGGCAGCCTGGGTGGCGATCAGCGAACGCTTGTAGGCGCCGAAAAACCGCAGGCTGATAAACATCGAAGCCACGCCAGCAATGAAGAACGGCATCGCCAGCACCGGCAACAACGACTCCGACCGGGCGAAAAACCAGTTGGCGACAAACAGCGGCAACACACTCAGCACCAGTTGCTTGTACCAGCCGATCGCCAGCCGGCGCTTGACCTGACCACGGGTCACGCCGGATCGGCCTCGCTCTGGTGCTCATTGCCCATCATGTGGCCGAGCTTGCCGGCCTTGGTGGCCAAGTAGAGTTTGTTGTGCGGGTTGTGACCGGTGTGCAACGGCACGCGCTCGGCGACGGTGATGCCCATGTCGGTCAACGCCTTGACCTTGCGCGGGTTGTTGGTCATCAGGCGCAGGGACTGGATGCCCAGGTGTTCGAGCATCGGCAGGCAGATGGCGTAGTCGCGCTGGTCGGCGGCAAAGCCCAGGCGCTCGTTGGCCTCGACCGTGTCGGCACCGCCATCCTGCAACTCGTAGGCACGGATCTTGTTCATCAGGCCGATGCCACGGCCTTCCTGGCGCAGGTACAGCAGGACGCCACGTCCTTCGCGGGCAATTGCCTGCAAGGCGGCTTCCAGTTGCGAACCACAGTCGCAACGCTGGCTGAACAAGGCATCGCCAGTCAGGCATTCGGAGTGCACGCGGCCAAGAACCGGTGCACCATCAGCCACATCCCCGAGCGTCAGCACGACGTGTTCACGACCGGTGGCTTCTTCGAGAAAGCCGTTCATGGTGAAGGTCGCAAAAGGGGTGGGCAGTTTGGAAGCGGCGACGAAAACGACGGGCACCGTGTGCTCCTGATCAGTATGAGGACTGGAAATTCGCAGAGGTCGCATTGTAACAGGAGGTTCCTACAGACGCTTAGGCCGAATTATCCATGATAACTATCAATAAGTTTGATTGGTTGCCGCCGGGGTACTGCCGGTTTCGAACGGATAAGGTTGTTTCCAGCGCTCGAACAGATGGCGCAACCGATCGCCCTTGACCAGCTCATCCATCCGCTGGTCATACAGGGCCAGCAACGCCCGTCCCCGCTCGCTGTCGGAAAAACCGAGGTACAGCGGCAGTTCCAGCAGGTGGGTACGCCGGAAGACCGTGGGATCCGGGGCCTGGCCGAGGACATAGTCGACCTCGGCCACGGCGTCGATGTAGTAGTCGGCACGACTGTGCTGCAGCATCGAGAGGATGCCGTCGCGACGGCGGACCTCGTTGAAGTGGCGCACATTGGGCAGGTAGTCCTGGTACTTGTAGCCGCGCACCCAGGCCAGGCGATAGGCACCCAGGGTTTCCAGGCTGGGGGCCGGGTTGCTGGCCAGCCCCAGGGCGTAGATATGGTCGGTATCGAAGTTCCAGCGCGGGTACAGGGCGTCGCTGATTTCCTTGCTGTAGGAGCCGACCCAGGCATCCGCCTCGCCGCGCTCCACCAGGCCGACCGAGCGGATGTAGGGTTCGCTGCGGATCTCGACCTTGACGCCCCGGGGTTCGAATATCTCCCGCAGCACATCCCAGGCCAGCCCGCTGCCATCGGCATTGGTGTAGTCGATCCACTCCTCGCTGACCAGGCGGATCTGCGTGGGCAGGCCCGGGTTCTCAGCGGCCCAGGCCAGCGGACAGAGCAACAGCGATAACAGCAGCCCCCACAAGCGACAGCCAGACATACCCAATCCCTCAGGTAAGGAAATGCACCAATCCCTGCATGGCCAGCCAGGCGAACACCCCGGCCAGCACGTCATCCAGCATGATCCCCACGCCGCCATGCACATGCCGGTCGATCCAGCGGATCGGCCACGGCTTGAGGATGTCGAAGAAGCGGAACATCAGGAACCCCGCCAACAGCCAGTACCAGCCTTCCGGCACCAGCCAGAGGGTGATCCACATGCCGACCATTTCGTCCCAGACGATGCCTTCGTGGTCATGCACCCGCAGATCGTCGGCCACCTTGCCGCACAGCCAGAAGCCGAACAGCATGGTGATGCCGAGCATCAGCCAGTAACCCCAGTCCGGCAACATCTGCCATAACGGGATAAAGGGTAGCGCAACCAGCGACCCCCAGGTGCCCGGGGCCTTGGGCAAGGTGCCGGAGCCGAAGCCGAAGGCGAGGAAATGCCAGGGATTGCGCCACACCGACGGTGGCACGAATTCAGCGGGGACCTGTTTGGGATGATCTGTCACGGTGTCTCCGGAAAATGTTGGTAGCCCCGGATCTGCGGGGTGATGTCCTGGCCGTCGGCATCCAGCAGTGCCACGCCCTGTCCGGCGACCACCTGCCCGACCACCCGCACCGAAGGATGGTTGAGCAACAGTCCGGGCAGCTCAGCCGGTGGCAGGGTGAATGCCAGCACGTAGTCGTCACCGCCACTCAGCGCTGCATCCCCGGCTGAAGTCTGGCCGAGAAACGCCAGCAATGCCGGGGACAGTGGCAGCTTTTCGCGCTCGATCAGCAGACGCACGCCGGACGCGCTCGCGATATGCCCGCAATCGGCCAGCAGTCCATCGGAAATATCCAGCGCCGAGTTCGCCTTGCCGCGCAAGGCCAGGCCCAGGGCGAACTGCGGCCGAGGCGACCAGTAGTGGGCCAGCAGCGGCTCGGCAATTGCCGGCGCGGCCGTGCGCTGGCCCAGCACCAACGGCAAGGCGCCTGCCGCATTGCCCAGTTCGCCGCCCACGCACAGCAGGTCGCCAACCTGCGCACCGCCGCGGGTCAGTGCCTGCCCGACCGGCACCCGGCCAAACACCGTCAGTGTCAGGCTCAGGGGGCCGCGCGTGGTATCCCCCCCCACCAGCCGCAGGGCACAGTGCTGCGCCATCTGGTTCAACCCTTGGGCGAACGCCTGCAACCAGCCCGCGTCGTTATGCGCCAGGGTCAGGGCAAGGGTAAAGGCAATGGGCGTGGCGCCCATGGCGGCCAGGTCACTGGCGGCGACGGCCAGCGCGCGCTGTCCAAGCAGGAAAGGATCGCAGGGGTCGGAGAAATGCACCCCGGCCACCAGGGTATCGGTGGAAACCGCCAGCTGTTCCCCGAGAGGAACACTGAGCAGGGCGCAGTCGTCGCCGATCCCCAGGTCAACACCTTCGCCGGCCTGCGCACAGGGCGCGGCGGCAAAGAAGTTGCGGATCAGCTCGAACTCACCCATGGGAAGTGCAAGCGCCTGTCAGCGCTTGAACGCCTTCACTTCGGCTTCGCGCAGGTTCGGTGCCAGCTTGTCGAGCACACCGTTGACGAACTTGTGACCGTCGGTGGAACCGTAGACCTTGGCCAGTTCGATCCCTTCGTTGATCACCACGCGGTACGGTACGTCGACGCGCTTGAGCAGTTCCCAGGTGGACAGGCGCAGGACCGCCAGTTCGACCGGGTCCAGTTCGTCGATCTCGATGTCCAGGCACGGCTTGAGCGCGGTGTCGATCTCGCTCTTGAACTGCGGCACGCCGTGGAGGATTTCACGGAAGTAGGCGCCGTCGACATCGCTGAAGTCGTTATCGACCCGGAACTGCGCTTCGATTTCGTTCAGCGACTGCTTGGCCATGTGCCATTGGTAGAGTGCCTGGGTCGCGAGCTGACGGGCTTCGCGACGCTTGGCGCTCTTGGACGGCTTGCCGCTGCCTTCAGGCTTCGGATCGCGCGGGTTGAAACGATCGCTTTCGTCGCTAATCACACCGCCTCCAACTGCGACAGCAGGCTGACCATTTCCAGGGCGGACAGGGCAGCTTCGGCACCTTTGTTGCCGGCCTTGGTGCCGGAACGCTCGATGGCCTGCTCGATGGAGTCAACGGTCAGTACGCCGAAGGCTACCGGCACGCCAAACTCCATGGACACCTGGGCCAGGCCCTTGGTGCACTCGCCGGCGACGTATTCGAAGTGCGGGGTACCGCCACGAATGACCGCACCGAGGGCGATGATTGCCGAGAAATCGCCTTTCTGGGCGACTTTCTGCGCGACCAGCGGGATTTCGAAGGCGCCAGGTGCGCGGATGAGGGTGATGTCGCTTTCGCTCACACCGTGACGAACCAGGGCGTCAACGGCACCGCTCACCAGGCTTTCGACGACGAAGCTGTTGAAGCGGCCGACCACCAGGGCATAGCGGCCTTTAGGGGCGATGAAGGTACCTTCGATGGTCTTCAGGGTCATTCGACAAATCTCTTAAAGAGCCGGGACGCGTCAAGTACGCGCCCCTCAGTGATATTTGAACCGCGAATCAAGGCCGGCACCCGCCAGCCTTTTATTCGGAGGGCACGTATTCTACTACTTCCAGGTCGAAACCGGATATCGCATTGAACTTCATCGGTGCGCTCATCAGGCGCATCTTGCGCACACCGAGGTCGCGCAGGATCTGCGAACCGGCACCGACAATGCTGTAGGTGGTCGGTTTTTTCGCCGGCGCGTGGTCGGCGGTTTCACGGATATGCGCCAGCAGCACGTCGCCATCCAGCGGATGCCCGAGCAGCAGCACCACCCCGCTGCCCGCCTCGGCCACCGCGGCCATGGCGGCCCGCAGGCTCCAGCGACCCGGTTGCTTGACCATCAGCAGGTCGCGCAGCGGGTCCATGTTGTGCACGCGAACCAGGGTCGGCTCTTCGGCGCAGACATTGCCCAGGGTCAGGGCCATGTGCACGTCGCCTTCGACCGAATCACGATAGGTCACCAGGGTGAAATGACCCAGTTCGCTGTCCAGCGGCTGCTCGGCAATCCGCTGAACGGTACGTTCGTGGATCATCCGGTAGTGGATCAGGTCGGCGATGGTGCCGATCTTGATGTTGTGTTCGGCGGCAAAAGTCTCGAGTTCGGCACGACGGGACATGGTGCCGTCGTCGTTCATCACTTCGCAGATCACGCCGCTCGGTTCGAAACCGGCCATGCGCGCCAGGTCGCAGGCGGCCTCGGTGTGGCCGGCGCGAGCCAGGGTGCCACCGGGCTGGGCCATCAGCGGGAAGATGTGGCCGGGGCTGACGATGTCTTCGGCCTTGGCATCCCTGGCGGCCGCCGCTTGCACGGTGCGCGCGCGGTCGGCGGCGGAGATGCCGGTGGTGACGCCTTCGGTGGCCTCGATCGAGACGGTGAACTTGGTGCCGAAACCGGAACCGTTGCGCGGCGCCATCAGTGGCAGCTTGAGCAGCTCGCAACGCTCGCGGCTCATCGGCATGCAGATCAGGCCGCGGGCGTGCTTGGCCATGAAGTTGATGTGCTCGGCCTTGCAGCATTCGGCGGCCATGATCAGGTCGCCTTCGTTCTCGCGGTCTTCGTCATCCATGAGGATGACCATCTTGCCCTGGCGAATGTCTTCGACCAGCTCTTCAATCGTGTTGAGCGCCACGCGGCACCCCCTTCTTTCAAGACTTGAGGTAGCCGTTGGCGGCCAGGAAACTTTCGGTGATGCCACCGCTCGACGGCTCGGCAGCCTTGTCGCCCAGCAGCAGGCGCTCCAGGTAACGGGCCAGCAGGTCGACTTCGAGGTTGACCTGACGACCGGGACGGTAGTCGGCCATGATGGTTTCGGCCAGGGTGTGCGGGACGATGGTCAGCTCGAACTCGGCGCCATTCACCGCGTTGACCGTCAGGCTGGTGCCGTCGACGGTGATCGAACCCTTGTGGGCGATGTACTTGGCCAGGTCTTTCGGCGCACGGATGCGGAACTGGATGGCCCGGGCGTTTTCTTCACGGGCCACGACTTCGCCGACACCGTCGACGTGACCGCTGACCAGGTGACCGCCGAGACGGGTGGTCGGGGTCAGGGCCTTTTCCAGGTTGACCCGGCTGCCGGCCTTCAATTCGTTGAACGCGGTGCAGTCCAGGGTTTCGCGGCTGACGTCAGCCCAGAAACCGTCGCCCGGAAGTTCCACGGCGGTCAGGCACACGCCATTGACCGCGATGCTGTCGCCGAGCTTGACGTCGCCCAGGTCGAGCTTGCCGGTTTCTACATAGACCCGCACGTCGCCGCCTTTTGGGCTCAGCGCACGGATACTGCCGATGGATTCGATAATGCCGGTAAACATGAAATCCTCCTCGAGAACGAGCCAGCGCAGGGCGCAAGCCGCAAATTATACGCCGGGTGCCGGGTCAGGTATCGCGGTGACTCGCCAGTCATCGCCCACCGCGCGCATTTCAGTGATTTTCAGCCGTGGCGCCTCGCTCATCCGCTCCAGCGGCCAGTCCAGCAACGGACGCGCGCTGGAGCCGAGGAACCTGCCGGCGACAAAGATCTGGTATTCGTCCACCAGGCCTTGTCGGGCAAACGCCCCGGCCAGGCGCGGGCCGGCCTCGACCAGCAGTTCGTTGACGCCACGGGCCGCCAGCAGGCCGAGCAACTGGCGCAGGTCGACCTGACCATCGCTGCCCGGCACGCTCAGGACTTCATGCCCGGCGGCCTGGTAGTCGGCGCTGACGGTCGTTGCGCAGGTCACCACCAGTGCCGGACCGGCCAGGAAGAAGGCCGCATCCAACGGCACCCGCAGGCGCCCGTCGATCAGCACCCGCAACGGCGGCCGGCGTTCGGCCAGGGCCGTGAGTTCGGGGTCCAGGCCCAGTTCGGCGGGGCGCACGGTCAGCCGGGCCTTGTCGGCCAGCACCGTATCGGCGCCGGTAAGCACCACGCTGGACTGGGCCCGCAGCCGCTGCACCGCGGAACGCGCGGCAGGACCGGTGATCCACTGGCTTTCACCACTGGCCATGGCGGTGCGACCGTCGAGGCTCATCGCCAGCTTGACCCGCACGAACGGCAGGCCATGTTCCATGCGCTTGAGGAAACCCTGGTTGATCGCCCGCGCTTCACCTTCGAGCACGCCGCTGTGCACCGCGATCCCGGCGTCGGCCAGGCGCTTGAGGCCGCGCCCGGCGACTTCCGGATTCGGGTCCTGCATGGCCGCGACCACCCGGCCCACGCCGGCCTTGACCAGCGCATCGGCGCAGGGCGGCGTACGCCCGAAGTGGCTGCACGGTTCCAGCGTCACGTAGGCCGTCGCGCCACGGGCGTTTTCGCCCGCCTCGCGCAAGGCATGCACTTCGGCATGGGGCTCACCGGCGCGCACATGCCAGCCTTCGCCGACCACCACGCCGTCGCGCACGATCACGCAACCGACCCGCGGGTTCGGGTGCGTCGAGTAGCGCCCCTTGCGGGCCAACTCCAGGGCGCGGGCCATGTAGTGGGCGTCGAGCACCGCCTGTTCGCTGGAAAGACTCATTCCTTGGCGGGCTCCCGGGCGAGGCGGTCGATCTCTTCACGGAACTCGTTGAGGTCCTGGAAGCGACGATAGACCGAGGCGAAACGGATGTAGGCGACTTCGTCGAGTTTCTGCAACTCGGCCATCACCAGTTCGCCGACGATCAGCGACTTGATCTCGCGCTCGCCGGTCGCCCGCAGCTTGTGCTTGATGTGCACCAGCGCGGCTTCCAGGCGCTCGACACTCACCGGGCGCTTTTCCAGGGCCCGCTGCATACCGGCGCGGAGTTTTTCTTCGTCGAAGGGCTGGCGGCTGCCGTCCTGCTTGATCAGGCGCGGCAAAACCAGTTCGGCGGTTTCAAAGGTGGTGAAACGCTCACCGCAGGCCAGGCATTCACGCCGGCGGCGCACCTGTTCGCCCTCGGCGACCAGACGCGAGTCGATGACTTTGGTGTCGTTGGCACCGCAGAAGGGACAGTGCATGGTGGCAGGCAACAAAAAATGGGAGGGCCATGGTAGCGCATCCCCGTGGCAAGACAAGCCATAGGGTTTGCGGTATACAGTCGGCAGACTAACGTTATCCCATCAGAACCGCCGTTTTCTGCCTCAGTTGGAGCTGTAGATGTCAGTACGACCGCTTGTTTTGCTCAGTCTCGCCGGCCTGCTTGTCGCTTGCGGCAGCGCCCCCAAGCCCGTGCCGGCACCCGTCCCCCAGGTCCAGACGCAAAAACCGGTCAGCCCCTACGAAGAACTCGGCCCGCTGCCGGCGTTCCAGCGTGAACTGAGCGGCACCCTGCTCGGCGTGCCGGCCAATGCCGAGGTCGAACTGGCCCTGCTGGTGATCGATGAGCGTGGTCGTCCGCAACAATTGCTGGCCAGCAGCAAGATCAATGGTACCGGCCAGGCGCTGCCGTTCCGCCTGCGCTTCAATCCGGAGGTGTTTCCGCCGAACAGCCGTGTCGAACTGCGCGGCCGGGCCAGCCAGTCCGGGCAACTGATCCTGCACCTGCCCTCCGTATCGGTGACCCAGCCGACCACCCAGGCCATGGGCCAACTGCAATTCGTCGGCGCACCATGAATCCACCGCTCGACCTGCAACAGTCACTGAGCGGGCTGCTGGGGGATGCGCGACTGGTGGCCTGCCCTCTGCCGCAGACCGACCTGCAGTTGTGGCTGATCGACGCCGGAAACATGGACCGCGCCTTCAGCTCGGAAGAGACCCTGCGGATCCTGCACGAGCCACCCTACTGGAGTTTCTGCTGGGCCAGCGGCCTGGCCCTGGCCCGCTACCTGGCTGAACGCCCCCACTGGGTGGCTGGCAAGCGGGTGCTGGATTTCGGTGCCGGCTCCGGCGTGGCGGCGATTGCCGCGGCCAGGGCCGGGGCACTGGAAGTGGTGGCCTGCGACCTCGATCCGCTGGCGCTGGCCGCGTGCCAGGCGAATGCCGCGCTCAATGGCGTGGAGCTGAGTTATTCCGCGGACTTTTTCGCCGAGAGCGACCGCTTCGACCTGATCCTGGTCGCCGACGTCCTCTATGACCGGGAAAACCTGCCACTGCTGGATCAGTTCCTCAGCCGTGGCCGCGAAACGCTGGTGGCCGACTCACGGGTACGGGACTTCCGTCACCCGTTGTACCGGCGCCTGGAAATGCTCGAAGCCCTGACCCTGCCGGACCTGATGGAGCCGCACGAGTTTCGCCAGGTCAGCCTGTACCACGCCAGCCGGCCCTGAGGCGCAACCGCCGCTTTCGGCCAACCCGCCCCAGGCCTTATAGTTGCACCATTCCACGCTCTTCGAGATTCCCGATGACTCAGGACACGCCCTACATCTTCGACGCCACCGCCCTGAACTTCGACCAGGCGGTGATCCAGAACTCGTTCCACAAACCGGTGCTGGTGGATTTCTGGGCCGAATGGTGTGCGCCCTGCAAGGCGCTGATGCCGATGCTGCAACAGATCGCCGAGAGCTATCAGGGCGAACTGCTGCTGGCCAAGGTCGACTGTGACGCCGAGCAGGACATCGTCGCCCGCTTCGGTATCCGCAGCCTGCCGACCGTGGTGCTGTTCAAGGACGGCCAGCCGGTGGACGGCTTCGCCGGGGCCCAGCCGGAGTCGGCGGTACGCGCCATGCTCGAACCCCATGTACAGATGCCGCCGCCGGCCGCAGCCGATCCGTTCGAGCAGGCCCAGGCGCTGTTCGCCGAAGGCCGGATCGCCGACGCCGAAGCGGTCCTGGTGGCGCTGCTGGGCGAAGACAACAGCAACGCCAAGGCGCTGATCCTGTATGCCCGCTGCCTCGCCGAGCGGGGTGAGCTGGGCGAAGCGCAAAGCGTGCTCGAGGCGGTCAAGGGCGACGAACACAAGGCAGCCCTGGCCGGCGCCAAGGCCCAGCTGACGTTCCTGCGCCAGGCCGCCGACCTGCCGGATGCCGCCGAATTGAAAGCCCGCCTGGCGCAGGATCCGCAAGACGACGAGGCGGTCTACCAACTGGCAATCCAGCAACTGGCCCGCCAGCAGTACGACGCCGCGCTGGATGCCCTGCTCAAGCTGTTCACCCGCAATCGCGGCTACAGCGAAGGCCTGCCCCACAAGACCCTGTTGCAAGTGTTCGACCTGCTGGGCAACGACCATCCGCTGGTGACCACCTACCGGCGCAAGTTGTTCGCGGCGTTGTACTAGGTTCTGTACGAAAACGGCCTGCGCGGCGATGCAGGCGCCGCAGTGCAGCCGTCAGACCGCGTTATCGTTCATCGCCAGCAAGCCGGCGCCTACAGGATCCCTGTCGTATGCAGGCGAGACAAGGTCCGTGCCCGCCGGTCAACCCCCGACCCAGCTGTAGAGCGGTGAATCAGCGCCGCTCAGCACTTTGATCTCGGCGCAATGCCGCAGGCGCACCAGCAGCCGCTTGGCGGCCGCGGTGCTGCCCGTCAAGCCTTCCAGTTGCTCCAGCAACTCCGGCCCGCTGATCTGCCCGGCCTGACGCACCAGATCCCTGGTCAACTGCCAGAGCGCATCGTCCTGGCTCACCGGCCTGGCCGCCACCACCGGCTCCTGCGGCGTCTCCACCTGCAACTGCGCGCCAAGCCGGGCCCAATCGCCGTCATCCAGCTCCACTGTCAAATCCACCGGCCACTCGCCGATGGTTCCGCGAATCCGCACCATAAAACCGTCCTCGATACCCTTGACCGAATAGTCCTGCGCGCATGCTCCCATGGGTCAGCCGGATCGCCAAGCGAGTGGCCGCAAGCGCGATAAATTGTTATAAGATCACATAACAAAACACCCTCTCGTCGTTTCCGGAGAAACGCTATGCGCCGCCTGCTTCTCGCCCTGCCTTTTGCCTTGCTGCCCCTGGTCGCCGCCCAGGCCCATGAAAAAGAACATGGCAGCCTCGGCGCCCACGAACATGGTGTCGGCCGCTTGAACGCAGCCCTCGACGCACAGACCCTGGAGCTGGAACTGCAAAGCCCGGCGATGAACCTGGTGGGCTTCGAGCACGCGGCCACCAGCGACGCCGACAAGGCCAGGGTCGCCGCCGTGCGCGCCCTGCTCGACAAGCCGCTGGCGCTGTTCAACCTGCCCGGGGAGGCCGGTTGCGTGGTCGCCAACCAGGAACTGGAAAGTCCGCTGTTCGGTGATCCGGCCCCGGAAGACGCCGACCACGATGACGATGACGATGACGACGATCACGCCAAGGGCACCGACGAGCACGAACATCATCACGACCACAGCGAAATCCACGCCCACTACCAGTTCACCTGCAGCACCCCGCAGGCCCTCAAGCAGCTCGACCTGAGCCAGGTCTTCAAGACCTTCCCCGCGACCCAGAAAATTCAGGTACAACTCATCTCGCCAAGCGGCCAGCAGGGCGTGGATGCGACGCCGAAGGCCGCCACCCTGAAGTTCTGACATCCATGAATCCTGTGGGAGCGGGCTTGCCCGCGAAGAAGGTGACCCGGTTCCCGTGTGATACCGCATGACCACGCTTCGCGGGCAAGCCCGCTCCCACAGGGGTATGCCCCACATGAATCGGCTCCCATGACCCAAGCACTTATCGAACTGTCCGACCTGGGCTTCAACTGGCCCGGTCACCCGCAGTTGCTGGACATTCCCGCGTTCCGCCTGGAGCCCGGCGAGACCCTGTTTCTCAAGGGCCCCAGCGGCAGCGGCAAGACCACCCTGCTCGGCCTGCTGGGCGGCGTGCAGAAGCCCAGCCGGGGCAGCATCCGCCTGCTCGGCCAGGAACTGACCGAACTCGGAGCCGGCGCCCGCGACCGCTTTCGCGTCGATCACACCGGCTACATTTTCCAGCAGTTCAACCTGCTACCGTTTCTCTCTGTGCGCGAGAACGTCGAACTGCCCTGCCATTTTTCCAAACTGCGCGCCAGCCGAGCCAGTCAACGCCACGGCAGCATCGACCAGGCCGCGGCAACCCTGCTCGCTCACCTCGGCCTGAAGGACCCGGCATTGCTCGAACGGCGTGCCGACTCCCTGTCCATCGGCCAGCAACAACGGGTCGCCGCCGCCCGCGCACTGATCGGCCAGCCGGAACTGGTGATCGCCGACGAGCCGACCTCGGCCCTCGACTACGACGCCCGCGAAGCCTTTATCCGCCTGTTGTTCGCCGAGTGCCGGGAAGCCGGTTCCAGCCTGCTGTTCGTCAGCCACGACCAGAGCCTGGCACCGCTGTTCGATCGTCACCTGTCCCTGGCCGAACTGAATCGCGCGGCCGCGCCCGCGGAGGTTTGAGATGTATCTGTTACGACTGGCCCTGGCCAGCCTGGCCAACCGCCGCTTTACCGCCATTCTCACGGCCTTTGCCATCGCCCTTTCGGTCTGTCTGCTGCTGGCCGTGGAACGCGTGCGCACCGAGGCCCGCGCCAGCTTCGCCAGCACCATCAGCGGCACCGACCTGATCGTCGGCGCCCGCTCGGGCTCGGTGAACCTGCTGCTGTATTCGGTGTTCCGCATCGGCAACGCCACCAACAACATCCGCTGGGACAGCTACGAGCATTTCGCCAGCAACCCGCAGGTGAAATGGGCCATCCCGATCTCCCTCGGCGACTCCCATCGCGGCTACCGGGTGATGGGCACCAACGAGTCCTATTTCGAGCATTACCAGTACGGTCACCAGCAGAGCCTGGAACTGGCCACCGGCCGCGCCTTCGCCAGCGATCCTTTCGAAGTGGTGCTCGGCGCCGAAGTCGCCGACGCCCTGCACTACAAGCTCGGCGACAAGCTGGTGCTGGCCCATGGCGTCGCGGCCATCAGCCTGGTCAAGCACGATGACAAGCCGTTCACCGTGGTCGGCATTCTCAAGCGCACCGGGACGCCGGTGGACCGCACGCTGCATATCAGCCTCGGCGGCATGGAAGCGATCCACATCGACTGGCACAACGGCGTACCGGCCCGCGGCGCAGGGCGGATCAGCGCCGACCAGGCGCGCAACATGGACCTCACGCCCCAGGCGATCACGGCCTTCATGCTCGGCCTCAAGAGCAAGATCGCGACCTTCGCCGTACAGCGCGAGATCAACGAGTTCCGGGGCGAGCCGATGCTGGCGATCCTGCCGGGCGTGGCCTTGCAGGAACTCTGGAGCCTGATGGGCACGGCGGAAAAGGCCTTGTTCGTGGTCTCGCTGTTCGTGGTGCTGACCGGCTTGATCGGCATGCTCACGGCGATCCTCACCAGCCTCAACGAGCGTCGCCGGGAGATGGCGATCCTGCGTTCGGTAGGCGCGCGGCCTTGGCATATCGCCAGCCTGCTGGTGCTGGAAGCCTTTGCCCTGGCGTTGTCCGGGGTGGTCGCCGGGGTGGGCCTGCTGTACCTGTGCATCGCCCTGGCCCAGGGTTATGTGCAGTCGAACTACGGGCTGTACCTGCCGCTGTCCTGGCCAAGCGAATATGAATGGACGCTGCTCGGCGGTATCCTCGTCGCCGCCCTGTTGATGGGTAGCGTGCCGGCCTGGCGCGCCTATCGACAATCCCTGGCCGATGGCCTGTCCATCCGTTTATGAGTGTCTGTGCGATGAAAAAGCCTGTGTTGTCCCACCTGCTGCTGGCGCTGCTGTTGCTCGCGCCCCTGCCCTCATGGGCCAAGGACGAGCCGCGGGAGCTGGCCTGGCAGGAGATGATTCCGCCGGACGCACCGCCGGAAGTCCCGGACATGCGCCCGCTGCATGACCTGTCGCAGTTGGGCAACATGGACCCCGAGGCCGCCCCGGCGGCCAGGCAGGACCTGCCGAATGCCCCGGTGGTCAAGGCCCTCGATGGTCAGCATGTGCGCCTGCCGGGTTATATCGTGCCGCTGGAAGTGAGTGAGGAAGGCCGCACCACCGAGTTCCTGCTGGTGCCGTATTTCGGCGCCTGCATCCATGTGCCGCCACCGCCGTCGAACCAGATCGTGCATGTGACCAGCGAGCTGGGGGTCAAGCTCGACGAGCTGTACCAGCCGTACTGGATCGAGGGCGAGTTGCAGGTCAAGCCGAGCACCAGCGAGCTGGCGGATGCCGGCTATAGCATGGAGGCGCAGAAGATCTACGTGTACGAGTTGCCGGAATAAGGCAACTCGCCTTTCATTGAGCTGAGTCAAAGACCGGATCAGCTCGCTCTTTACCATTGGCTCCAGTGAATTCGAAACGTCCTCTGGAGCCTCCCATGCACAAGTCCCTGCTCAGCGCGTCCCTCGTCGCGCTCGCCCTCGCCGCCCCGCTCGCCCATGCCCACGATGCCGGTGACATCATCGTTCGCGCCGGGGCGATCACGGTCAATCCGAAAGCCGACAGTTCCAGCGTCAAGGTCGACCGCGGCCCGCTGGCCGGCGCCGACCTCGGCGGCAAGGCGACCATGAGCAGCGACACCCAGCTGGGCCTGAACTTCGCCTACATGCTCACCGATCACGTCGGCCTCGAACTGCTGGCCGCCACCCCGTTCGAACACGACGTGAAACTCAAGAATACCGCCCTCGGCGCCGCCAACGGCAAGCTCGGCACCCTCAAGCACCTGCCGCCGACCCTGAGCGTGGTGTACTACCCGCTCGACAACAAGTCGGCGTTCCAGCCCTATGTCGGTGCAGGCATCAACTACACCTGGATCTACGACGAGCACGTCGGCAGCGAAGCCAATGCCGCCGGCTTCGACAATTTCCGCGCGAAGAATTCCTGGGGCGTGGCCTGGCAGGTCGGTGCCGACTACATGCTCACCGACAACGTGATGATCAACGCCCAGGTCCGCTACATCGACATCGACACCACCGCCTACGTGGACAACAATGCCGTGGCCGGCGGCACCCGTGCCAAGGTCAATGTCGACGTGGACCCGATGGTCTACATGGTCGGCCTGGGCTACAAGTTCTAAGCCCACCCCGGAATGAAAAAAGGCGCCTCGAGAGGCGCCTTTTTCATTACCCGCGCCAGCTCTCAGCGCCCCAGCAACCGCGCCAGTCCCACGCTCATCGGCGTCGGCTCGGGGAAGGCGAAGCGCTCCAGCAGGCGCCGGTTGTTCGCCCGGGAATGGCGGATATCGCCGGAGCGGGCCGGGGCGAATGTCACCGGCGGCAAGGGACCGACGACTTCGCCCAGGGCCTGCAGCATCTGGTTGAGGGTGGTGGAGCGGTTCAGGCCGACGTTGATCGCGCCCTCCTGCACCTGCGGCGCCTCGAGCGCCTGCACCAGGACCTGCACCAGGTCGCCGACATAGATGAAGTCGCGGGTCTGCTCGCCATCGCCGAACACAGTGATCGGCAGACCTTTCTCGGCGCGCTCGCTGAAGATGCTGATGACCCCGGAATACGGCGAGGACGGATCCTGGCGCGGCCCGAAGACATTGAAGAAACGGAAGATCACCGGTTCCAGGCCATGCTGGCGGCGGTAGAAGTCGAAGTAGTATTCGCTGGCCAGCTTGTCCGAGGCATAGGGCGTCAGCGGCGCCTTGGGCGTGTCCTCGTCGATCGACTCACCTTCGCCGTTGTTGCCGTAGACCGCTGCGCTGGAGGCGAAGATCACCCGCTTCACGCCGGCCTCGCGCATGGCTTCGCAGACATTCAGGCTGCCGATGAAATTGCTCTGGTGCGTGCGCACCGGATCGTCCACCGAAGCTTGCACCGACGCCACCGCCGCCAGGTGCACTACCGCCTGGCAACCGAGCATGGCCCGGGCGACCAGCGCGGCATCGGCCACATCACCTTCGATCAGCTCGACCCGCGGGTCGTCCAGGGCCAGGTTGCCGCGCTTGCCGGTGGACAGGTCGTCCAGCACGCGGATCGAGTAACCCTTGGCCAGCAGCCGCTCGGCAAGGTTGGAGCCGATGAAGCCGGCCCCGCCGGTGATCAGAATCGGCGCATCAGCCATGACGATAGAACCTGTCCAGTAAAGCCGGCAGTCCGGCGCGCCAGGCGCGGGGCTTGATGCCGAAGGTGTGAAGGATTTTCTTGCAGGCCAGCACCGCATGCTGCGGCTCTTCGGCGGCATCCGGGCGGGCCGCGTGGGCCTGGGCGGTCGGTGCCTCGATCGCCAGCGCATGGAAATTGCGGGCTTCGCCGAGGATCGCCTGCCCCAGTGCCAGCGGCGTGGTCGCCTCATGGCCGGCATAGTGATAGGTACCCCACAACGGCGCCGCGCAATCGAGCTGCTTGAGCACCGAGATGATCACCCGCGCCGCGTCGTCCACCGGCGTCGGATTGCCGCGCCGGTCATCGGCCATCAGCAATTCTTCGGGGCGCTCGGCGCGGGCGAGGAAACGCCCCAACGCGCCGTCGATGCTGTCGTCCAGCAGCCAGCCGAAACGCAGCAGCACATGTTGCGGGCAGGTCGCGCGCACGCTCTGCTCGATACGCCACAGCGCCTGGCCGCGCAGGCCGAGGGGAACCGGTTCGTCTTTTTCGCTGTAGGCGGTCGCCCGCGAACCGTCGAACACCCGGTAGCTGGAGGGCTGCACCAGGACGATATTGTGATGCTGGCACAGTTCGGCCAGGCGCTCGACCGCGGATTCCTGGCTGGACAGGCGGGTTTCGCTCACCGCCTCCGCCTGGAACCAGTCGAAATAGTAAGCAAGGTTGATCAACGCATCGGGACGGGTGTCGTCGAGCAGTTGCGTCAGGCTCGCGGCATCCCAGCCGTCTTGCGGTGGGCGGGGGGCGAGGAAACCGATGTCTTCCTCTGCTCCCAGGCGAATCAGCGCCTGCCCGAGGGCATTCCCGCCGCCCAACAACATAAGGCGCATTCGCATAGATTCAGCAGGCCCAGGTCTGTTCAGAACGATGGAGGTTGGCGGCAAAACCGAGGTTTTCCCGTTGGCAATAACCACAATCGTTGCATTTTGCGGGTTTCGGATGCAACCGTCACGGGGAAAGTGCCTTGCGGTCCCCACAGCCTTGCACTTTATCCGCATCGCCCGCATAAAGTAGGGTATGAACCTTCCCGAACCAGCCCCCGGCGCTCTGGCGGCGTTCCATCCGGCCGTCAGTGCCTGGTTTCGCAGGACCTTCCCGGACGTCACCGCCGCCCAGGCGCGTGCCTGGCCGTTGATCCGCCAGCGCCGCTCGACGCTGATCGCCGCGCCCACCGGCTCCGGCAAGACCCTCACGGCCTTTCTCGCGGTCATCGATGAACTGGTGCGACAGGGCCTGGACCAGGGCGGCAAGCTGCCGGACGAAACCTTCGTCGTCTATGTCTCGCCGCTCAAGGCGCTGTCCAACGATATCCGCATCAACCTGCAGGAACCGCTGGCCGGCATCACCGCCGAGCTCGAACAGCAGGGTCTGCCGCCATTGCAGATCAGCACCGCGGTGCGGACCGGCGATACACCGCAGAAAGACCGCACACAGATGCGCAAGAGCGCACCGCATATCCTGGTCACCACCCCGGAATCGCTGTACGTGCTGCTCGGCTCCGACTCCGGGCGGCGCATGCTCGCCACCACCCGCACGGTGATCGTCGACGAAATCCACGCCATCGCCGCCAGCAAGCGCGGCAGCCACCTGGCCCTGAGCCTCGAACGCCTGCAGGCGCTGTGCCGCGAGCCGTTGTTGCGCATCGGCCTGTCCGCCACGCAAAAGCCCATCGACGCGGTGTCGCGTTTTCTCGCGGGCAACGAACGCCCCTGCGAGATCATCGATATCGGCCATGCCCGCCCACGGGACCTGGGCATCGAAGTGCCGCCGGTGCCGTTGGGCCCGGTAATGGCAAATGACGTCTGGGAGCTGGTCTACGAACGACTCGCCGAACTGGCGCGGGAACATCGCACCACCCTGGTGTTCGTCAACACCCGGCGCCTGGCCGAACGACTGGCCCGCCACGTGAGCGAGCGCCTGGGCAAGGCAGCGGTCGCCGCCCACCATGGCAGTCTCGCCAAGGAGCAGCGCCTGGAGGCCGAGCAACGGCTCAAGCGCGGTGAGTTGCAAGTGCTGATTGCCACCGCTTCGCTGGAACTGGGCATCGATATCGGCGAGGTCGAACTGGTCTGCCAGATTGGTTCGCCAGGGTCCATTTCGGCCTTCCTGCAAAGAGTGGGTCGCTCCGGTCACCAGATCGATGGGACCCCCAAGGGCCGCCTGTTCCCGACCTCGCGCGATGACCTGATCGAATGTGCCGCCCTGCTCGATTGCGTGCGCCGGGGCGAACTGGACACCCTGCTGATTCCCCGGGCGCCGCTGGATGTGCTGGCGCAGCAGATCGTCGCCGAGGTCAGTTGCCAGGAGTGGCAGGAAGCCGCGCTGCTGGACATGATCCGCCGCGCCAGCCCCTATGCCGGCCTCGACGAAGCCCATTACCAGGCATTGCTGCAGATGCTCGCCGAGGGGTTCAACAGCCGTCAGGGACTGCGCAGCGCCTACCTCCATCGGGACGCGCTGACCCGCACCCTGCGCGGGCGTCGCGGCAGCCAGCTGACGGCACTCACCAGTGGCGGGACGATTCCGGACAACGCCGACTACGCCGTGCTGCTGGAACCCCAGGCGCTGAATATCGGCAGCGTCCATGAAGACTTCGCGGTGGAAAGCATTGCCGGCGACGTGTTCCAGCTGGGCAACAGCTCCTACCGGATCCTGCGGGTCGAAACCGGCAAGGTGCGGGTCGAGGATGCCCATGGCCAGCCGCCGAGCATTCCCTTCTGGCTCGGCGAAGCGCCGGGACGCAGCAACGAACTGTCCTTCGCCGTGGCACGCCTGCACGGGCATCTGGATCAACTGCTGGGGGCCACGCCCGGTGACTTGCAGCCCAGCCTCGACTGGCTGCGCGACAGCATCGGCCTGGAGCCGGCCGGCGCCGAACAGATCGTCGAATACCTCGCCCGCGCCCGCCTGGCCCTGGGCGCCCTGCCATCCCGCGACACCCTGGTGATGGAGCGGTTCTTCGACGAGTCCGGCGGCACCCAGCTGATCATCCACACGCCGTTCGGCAGCCGGGTCAACCGCGCCTGGGGCCTGGCCCTGCGCAAGCGTTTCTGCCGTACCTTCAATTTCGAATTGCAGGCCGCCGCGAGCGAGGACGCCATTGTCCTGTCGCTCTCCACCAGCCACAGCTTTGCCCTGGAGGAAGTGTGGCGTTATCTGCGCAGCAACAGTGCCGAGCAGATCCTCGTCCAGGCGGTGCTCGACGCGCCGCTGTTTGGCGTGCGCTGGCGCTGGAATGCCGGGGTCGCGCTGGCGCTGCCGCGCTTTGTCGGGGGGCGCAAGGTGCCGCCGCAGATCCAGCGGATGAAAGGCGAGGACCTGACGGCCTGTGTCTTTCCGGACCAGATCGCCTGCCTGGAAAACCTCGCCGGCGAGCGCGAGATTCCCGACCATCCGCTGGTGGAACAGACCCTCGACGATTGCCTGCACGAAACCATGGACAGCGAAGGCTGGCTGGCCCTGCTGCGGCGCATGGAGGCCGGAGAGGTACGCCTGATCGCCCGCGACCTGCCGGCGCCATCGCCGCTGGCGGCGGAAATCCTCAGCGCCAAACCCTATACCTTTCTCGACGATGCGCCGCTGGAAGAGCGGCGGACCCAGGCCGTGCTCAATCGCCGCTGGAGCGACCCGAGCAGTACCGACGATCTCGGCGCGCTGGACAACGAGGCCATTGCCGCGGTGCGCGCGGAAGCCTGGCCACAGCCCAACGGCACGGATGAAATGCATGAGGCGCTGATGAGTCTCGCCGTGATCAGCGCAGTCGAGGCCGAGGCCAATGAGCACTGGCCGGGCTGGCTCGAGGCCCTGGCCGCCAGCGGTCGCGCCACCTGCCTGCGGGTCGACGGCCACGGCTTGTGGGTCGCCCTGGAGCGCCTGACCTGCCTGCTGGCGCTTTATCCACAGGCCATTGCGCAACCGCCGTTGCTGCCACTGGCGGATTTCGACCAGGCCTGGGAGGCGGACGCTGCCGCCGTCGAAGTGCTGCGCGCCCGCCTCAGCGGCTTTGGCCCGCTGTCGCTACGCGAGATCGCCGCGCCCTTGGCGCTGAACGAAGCTCAACTGGCCCAGGCCCTGGCGAAACTGGAAAGTGAAGGTTATGTGCTGCGTGGACAATTCACCCTCGGGGCGACATCGGAGCAATGGTGCGAACGGCATCTGCTGGCGCGTATTCACCGCTATACGGTCAAGCGCCTGCGGCGGGAGATCGAACCCGTGGCCCTCCAGGACTTCATGCGTTTCCTGTTCGAATGGCAGCACCTGTCCAGTACCAGCCAGGCCCAGGGCAACGCCGCGTTGCCGATGATTGTCAGCCAGCTCGAAGGTTATGCGGCCGCCGCCGGAGCCTGGGACAGCGATCTGCTGAGCGCGCGCCTGAAGGATTATTCGTCGACCTGGCTGGATGACCTGTGTCGCTCGGGCAAGCTGGTCTGGACACGCCTGAACGCGCGCAACAAGGCTGCCAGCACCACGTTGCGCAGCACCCCGATCGTGTTGTTGCCCCGCAATCGGCTGCAGCTATGGAGCAGCCTGGCGCAGCAGACGGCCATCGAGGAACTGTCGCCGCGAACCTTGAAAGTCCATACGGCCTTGAGCGAGCACGGCGCGCTGTTCTTCGATGAACTGCTGCACGAAGCCCATCTGTTGCCCACCGAGCTGGAGACGGCGTTGCAGGAACTGGTGGGCGCCGGCCTGGTGAATGCCGACAGTTTCGCCGGGCTGCGGGCGTTGATCACCCCGGCCAGCAAACGCCAGCAGCGTCCCGGTCGCCGCGGGCGCGGGGCCTTTGTCGGCGGAATGGACGACGCCGGACGCTGGGCGCTGCTGCGCCGGCCTTCGACGCAGGCGACCGGCTCCGAGCGACTGCCGGAGGAAACCCTTGAACAGGTTGCCATGACCTTGCTGCGTCGTTATGGCGTGGTGTTCTGGCGTCTGCTGGAACGGGAAGCGGAATGGCTGCCGAGCTGGCGCGAGTTGCTACGCACCTTGCATCGCCTGGAAGCCCGTGGCGAGATTCGCGGCGGACGTTTTGTCAGCGGCCTGGCCGGCGAACAGTTCGCCTTGCCCGAAGCCATCCCGCTGCTGCGCGAGGTACGTCGCCGGCCCCTGGATGGCAGCCTCGTCGCGGTGTGTGGCGCCGACCCGTTGAACCTCGCCGGCACGCTGTTGCCGGGCAGCAAGGTCCCGGCGCTGGCGGGCAATCGGCTGGTGTATCGCGATGGCGTGCCCGTAGCGGCTGAAATCGCCGGCAAGCCGTTGTTCTGGCTGGAGCTGGAGCAGCAGGCGGCGGCCGAGGTCCGGCAGAAACTGATCCGCCACTGATCATCCGGCGGCTATTGGGGCCGCGACAAGACCACCGGCGCAGCCTCTGCCGGAGGCACCTGCGGCTCGTCTTCCAGCACCGGCGTACGGTTCGGCAACATCACCTGCTGTGGATACGTCTGCGCGAAATGCACCCACGGGCTCTGGTCCACCAGTTTCTTCAGGCGCTCGTTGAACGCCCGGCTGACGCTGTACTGCCCACCCGACACGGTGCGGAACTGTGCCGTCAGGACCACGCCATTGAGGTCCATGCGATCCACGCCGAACACCTCCAGCGGGCCTTGCAGGTTGAACTTGAGAAAGCTGTCCTCGCTGATCGAGCGCCCCGCTTCGCGAATCAGCGCGCTGGCCTTGTCGACATCGGTGTCGTAGGTGAACTGTACCGAGAAGAACGCAAAGGCGAATTGCCGCGACTGGTTGGTGACCGCCTTGATCTGGCCGAACGGCACCGAATGCACGAAGCCCTTGCCGTCGCGCAGGCGCAGGGTGCGGATGGTCAGGCCTTCGACCGTGCCGGCATGGCCGGAATCGAGCACCACCCAGTCGCCGATGGACAGGGTGTCCTCGATGATGATGAACAAGCCGGTGATCACATCCTGCACCAGTTGCTGGGAGCCGAAGCCGATCGCCAGCCCGACAACCCCGGCACCGGCCAGCAGCGGCGCGACATTGATCCCCAGGTTGGCCATGGTGGTGATGGTGCAGATCACCACCAGGATGATCTTCACCGCATTGCGCAGCAGCGGCAGGATGGTCTTGACCCGCATGCTCGGCTGCTTCGAGGAACGGCGGTTGATCGGCGGCTTCAAGGCCTCCTGGATCGCCGTGTCGAGCACCACCCACAGCAGCCAGGTGGCCAGCAGGATCAGGCCGATACGGCTGAGGGCGTCACTGATGGCCCGGCCCACGGTGTTCTGCACGGCGAACTCATACAGCGACAGTCCCCAGATCCGCCCGAGCAATTCGATGAAGGTCACGGCCAGGGCAATCCGCAACAGCGCATGCAGCAGGCTCAGCAGGCGTTCCTTGTAGACGCTGCTGCGCTGGATCGCCAGGGCTCCGCGGGCCTTGAACAGGTGCTGGAAAATAGTGCTGAGAAACACCGTGGCGATCAGCAGCACGGTGGTCAGCAAGGCACAGCGCAGGGCTTTCTGGCTGTCCTCGCCGGCGCCGATCAGGTTGATCGCCGACACCAGCACCATCAGCAGGATCGGCCAGTACCACAGGCCGGAAAAGATCCGCAGCGATTCCTGCAGCGCCGGCTGGCCCAGGCGCTGGGCCAGCGAACGGTTGCGGATCAGGTGCGCCACCGGACGCCGCAGGCGGAACACCAGCACGCCGAACAGGATCGAAGCGAACAGGCCGGTGAACACCGCCACGCTGCTGGTGATATTGCCGCCCAGCTGGCGGGCGATCTGCGGGCTGGTCAGGGCATCGCTGAGGGCCGCGAGGAAGCCGATCAGAAACAGCGGACGCGGGCTGTAGTCACGGATGATGCGAACCGCCCGGCGCTTGTGGCCGACATCGAACAGCACACTCAGGGACAGCAGCAGCGCGGTGGAGAACACGCCGCTGCTGGTGGCATAGGCCAGGCACAGCGCCAGCGCGCGACCGACGGAGGTCGGCAGGAAGTGGCTGGCGTAGAGGGTCAGCGGCAGGCTGATCAGCGCCGGTAGCATGTAGGGCAGCACATACCCCACCAGCGATTGGCTGCGCTCGCGGGACTGCAACAGGCGATGGCGATTGAACCGGCGGGCAGCGAGTCGGCCGAGGAGCGCCAGCCCGGCAAAGCTGCCGATCCAGGTCAGGGACAGCAGGATGAAATCCGCGGCGACGCTCCAGGGCGAGCGGTCGACAGTCTGGCTGACCAGCCGATCCATTTCATCGGCGGCCCGGTCGGCGCGCAGGCGCCAGGCGTCCAGCAGGTTTTCGTTGAGGTCGAGTTTGTCCTGCACGTCCTCGATGCTGGAGCTCAGGGCCCCGAGCAGGCCACCCTGCACCAGCGGCGGCGGTGAGGCTTGGGTCGGTGGCGCGGCAGCTGGCGCAGCGCCCACGCCGCAACTGACGGACAACAGAAAAATCGAAAGCATGATTGCCAGCTTGAACCGGAACACGGATGGGCCCTCTTCGGCAGTCTCTGTAAGAAACTGAGTGCCTGGGCATCAGCAAAGTTCGGTTCGAAGTGGATGAAGATTCCCCGCCACCCGGTATCACGGCGGTCATCACACGCCGCGCATGGGAGCGATCAACCAGGGGATATTTGCATTCAGTTCAAATATGTTGTGCCGATACCTGTATTTTTCCGCACAAGTGAAACAACGACACTGCGCTCCTGATTTAAACCCACCGGAGTTTGCAGCCATGCCCATTGCCTTGCTCGCGCTGACCCTAAGCGCCTTCGCCATCGGGACGACCGAGTTCGTCATCGTTGGCCTGTTACCCACCATCGGCACCGACCTCGGGGTCAGCCTGCCATCCGCCGGCCTGCTGGTCAGCCTGTATGCCCTGGGTGTCGCCATCGGCGCCCCGGTGCTCACCGCCCTCACCGGCAAGGTCCCGCGCAAGTTGCTGCTGTTGTCGCTGATGGTGCTGTTCACCCTCGGCAACCTGCTGGCCTGGCAGGCGCCGAGTTATGAATCGCTGATCATTGCGCGGATCGTCACCGGCCTGGCCCACGGCGTGTTCTTCTCCATCGGCTCGACCATCGCCACCAGCCTGGTGCCCAAGGAAAAAGCCGCCAGCGCGATTGCGATCATGTTTACCGGCCTGACCGTAGCGCTGGTCACCGGCGTGCCCCTGGGGACTTTCATCGGCCAGCATTTCGGCTGGCGGGAAACCTTCCTGGCGGTCTCGGCCCTGGGTGTGATCGCCTTTATCGGCAGCCTGATCTACGTGCCGAAAAACATTGCCCACAGCAAGCCGGCGTCGCTGCTGCAACAATTGCAGGTGCTGAAACAGCCACGCCTGTTGCTGGTGTATGCGATGACGGCGGTGGGTTACGGCGGTTCGTTCATCGCCTTCACCTTCCTCGCGCCGATTCTCCAGGACATCTCCGGCTTCAGCGCCGGGACCGTCAGCCTGGTGCTGCTGGTGTATGGCATCTCGGTCGCCGTGGGCAATATCTGGGGCGGCAAGCTGGCCGACAAGCGTGGCCCGATCGGCGCGCTGAAACTGATCTTCCTGCTGCTGGCCGCCGTGCTGTTCGTCCTCACCTTCACCGCCAGCAACCCGTGGCTGGCCTTGGCTACAGTGCTGGTCTGGGGTGCGGTCGCCTTCGGCAACGTGCCAGGCCTGCAAGTGTATGTGGTCCGCCAGGCAGAGCATCACACTCCGCAAGCGGTGGATGTGGCGTCAGGCTTGAATATCGCCGCGTTCAACCTGGGTATCGCCGGCGGCGCCTGGGCCGGCGGCCTGATCGTCGCCCACCTGGGTCTGATTCATACCGCCTGGATCGGCGGGCTGGTGGTGCTGGTCGCCCTGGCGCTGACCGCCTGGAGCGGTCGCCTCGATCGCCTGGGGCCGGTGTATGCCGAACCCGCGCCAGGTTCGGCACGGGTGGTGGGCGGACACTGAGTCCGCCCCATGGGAGGCGGCTTGCTGTGGCGATGGTATCGACGCGATCTCCTGTCAGACCGCGTTGCCTGGATCGCCGGCAAGCCGGCTCCTACAGGGGGTTGGATTCGGACTTGAGGATCTCGGTGAGACTCAAGCCGCCGTGCCCCCAGTTGTCGGTATCGATTTCCTCGATCACCACATGGGTCAGGTCCGGAGCCTTGCCGAGCACCCGCTCCAGGGTCTCGGTGATTTCGGCGATGACCTGGGCTTTCTGCTCCCGGGTCACGCCCGTACGGGTGATGCGCACACTGACAAAAGGCATGTTGTTCTCCAAGGGATTGCGTCCACGTTGAACTCACTGTATTGATCAACCGCGGTCGGGGCAATATCGAGCCCCGACCTTTATTTGATCCTCGGTGTAATCAATCATGCGTAGACAATTCGATGACATCCTCCTTGGCAGCATCGAGCTGTTCTGCCTGGCCGCCGAAGCCGGCAGCTTCACCGCCGCCGCCTCGGTGGCCGGGGTCACGCCGGCGGCGGTGAGCCGGTCGATCTCGCGGATGGAGGAACGCCTGGGGGTGCGGCTGTTTACCCGCACCACCCGCAGCGTGCGCCTGACCGAAGGCGGCCGCGCTTATTTCGAACAGTGCCGGCAGGCGCTGACCCAACTGTCGGAGGCCCAGCGCGAGGTCATGGGCAAGCAGCAGGAACCCGCCGGCACCCTGCGCATCAGCATCCCCACCACCTATGCGCACCACCGGATCCTGCCACTGCTGCCGGCGTTCCGCGCCCGCTACCCGGCGGTGAAGGTCGAGACCCATATCAGCAACCGCAATATCGATTTCGTCGAGGAAGGGTATGACCTGGCGATCCGCGTCCGCGTGCTGCCCGACTCCGGGCTGATTGCCCGGCACCTGGAGGACGCGGCGCTGGTGATGGTCGCCAGCCCCGACTACCTGCGGCGGGCCGGAACACCCCAGTGCCTGGAGGACCTGCAACAGCACGAGTGCATCCAGTTCGAGCTGCCCAGCAGCGGTCGACGGATCGCCTGGCTGTTCAAGGAAGACGGCAAGGACCGGGAAGTGCTGGCGGACAGCGGCTATTGCTGCTCGGAGGACGTACTCGGTGGCGTGACCCTGGCCAGGCATGGCGCCGGCCTGTTCCAGACCTACCGTTTTATCGTCGAGCAGGAACTCGCCGAGGGTACGCTGGTGGAAGTACTCAAGCCCTACACCGGACGCTCGCGCCCCTTCACCCTGCTCTATCCCCATGGCCGACATGTACCGCAGCGGCTCAAGGCGTTCGTCGATTTCCTGCTGGAACAGCGGGCGAACTGGAAAACCTGAGCCGGCGTTCAGGCAGACCGGTCGAGAACCGCCAGCAGCTCGGGCATGGTCGCGGCAAAGCCGAGCTGCTCGGCTTCGCGGCGGATGGCACGCAGCAACTCGGCGCTCGAACGATCGCCATTCCGCAGCCAGTGCCCTGCCGCGCCGATCAGGCGCACATGGTGTCGGATCCAGGCACAGGAAGCCGACTCGGGAAGAACCGCCATCCGCTGTCCATGACTGATCGCCTGTTCGATATCGCCCGCCAGCAGGCAGATTTCGGCGGCGCTCACACGGAACTGCAGGACATTGTGCGCCAGGCACGCCTGGTCGAGCAGGGCCTCGCCCCGCTCCAACGCCTGGCGTTTGAGAACCTCGTCGTCGAGCATCAATGCCAGGCTGCCGTAGACCCAGGGGCCGATATAGCGTTGCAGGCCAAAACGCTCGACCCGCTCCACCGCCTCCATGATCAAGCCCTGCGCCCGTCCCCGCTCGCCCTGGCGCAGCGCCACCCGCGCCAGCCCTTCCAGGAGAATCGCCTCGAAACGACTGGCACCGAGGTTACGCGCCAGCTCAAGGGCTGCGGACAACGCCTGCCCCGCTTCGCCATCGCGGCCGGCCGCCGACAGCACCCAGGCGGCGGTCAGGCGGGAAAACACTTCCGCCCGGTGGTTGCCGATCCGGCGACTGCTCTCGATGGCCTGCATCGCGTCGCGCAGGGCCGGTTCCGAGTGGCCCAGGTAGAACTGCGCCGAACCCCGCGCACTGCGATTGCCCGCCTCCACTTGCACCAGCTCATGACGCTCGCACAGGCGCACACACTGATCAAAGACCTCGTAGGCGGTCTGCATGCTGCCCTGGGCATAGTAGGAATCGCCGATGCCGCTGAGGGCCTTGGCCTGGGTTTCGAGGTGCAGGCCGATGCGGGCAAAGGACAGGGACTCTTCGTGCAGGCGACGACACTCGGCATAGTCGCCCCGCGGGAAATAGATGTTGCCGCGCAGGTGATACAGCCGGGCCAGTGCCGTATGTGCCTGCTGCTCCCGGGCGACGGGCAGGGTCTGTTCGATCAGGTGCTCTTCTTCGTCCAGGCAATCGAGGGTGTTCAGTACCGCCGCCAGTCCCAGCGCCGCTTCGATCCGTTCTTCGTCCCGGGCGGCCAGTGTCAGTGCCTGCTGGAAACTGTCACGCGCCTCGAGCGTCCGGCCCAGGCCCGAGCATGCCTGGGCGCGGAGCAAGGCCAGGTCGAAGCTGCTCGCGGCCCGCTCGCCCCGACTGGCCGCCTGCTGTCCCAGGGCAAGGACGCTGTCGTACTGGCAGGCCTGGAGCTTTTCGCGCATCGCCACCAGTAGCGCGTCGAAGGCCTCCGGCGCGTCGGCGCGCAGCAGATGCTGGGCATGCAGGATGGGGTCGCGATGGCGGTAGAGCGTTGCCACCGCGCGGTGCAATTGTTCGCGCAGGGCCTGCGGCATCGCGTCGTAGAGACAGTGCATGACCAGATCGTGGACAAACATGTAGCTGCCCGGCTCGACCTCTCGCAACAGGCTCTGGCGCCACTGCACGTCGGGGACGTAGTCGGGCTTGCCCAGCGCCTCGCGCCAGAGCGCCAGTTCGAAGCGATTGCCGAGCACGGCGGCGTAATGCAGGGCCCGGCGCTGTTCCGGGGCAAACCGGTCCACCCGGGTCTGCACCAGATGCCGCAGGCTGTCCGGAAGCACGCCCTCCTGGCTCGACAGCAATTGCGTGAGGTACAACGGATTGCCCTGGGCCCGCGTCACGCAGTCGGCGCGATAGGCCGGATCGATCTCGGGAAACTGCTCCGCCAGCACGGCCGCCTCGCGGGTGCGGATCGGCGCGATATCGAGCAGGCTCATGGGATTGGCGCAGTGCGGGCGCAGCTGGCTTTCCAGCGGATCGCCCTCGGGGCGGGAGGTCAGCAGCCAGACGATCGGAGCCTCGTCGGTGGCATTGAGCAACTTGCCGAGCATGGCGAAAAATGTCGCGTCGCCCCAGTGCAGGTCCTCCATGGCAATCAGCAAGGGTTGCTGCACCGCGATCCGCAGCAGCAAGTGCAGCAACCCGTTGAACAGGCCTTGCGTGCGTGCCTCACTGCTCATCGCCGCATACAGCGCCTGTTGCGCCTTGAACGACTCGCCGGCGGGATGCAGGCCCGTCAGCATCTGCAGGAACATCAGTTGCTCGGCTGACAGTTTCAAGCCCATCGCCGCCGCTTCCAGCGCCGTCCCGCTCATGGGTGCCGACGTCCCCGGCGCCAGCAGGCTGCACACCAGTTGCCCGAGGGGCCAGAGGCCGTGGTCCATGCCGAAATCCAGCACATCGCCGCGATGGCAGGCAAAACCGCCCTGCCGGGCCATCTCGAAAAACTCGCTGACCAGCCGCGTCTTGCCGATGCCGGCCATGCCACGCAGGTAGACCACATGACCGTCCTGGCACTCCTGGGTGGCTTCGATCACCCCCTTGAACTGCAGCACTTCTATCGCCCGGCCCACCAGCGGCCGCGGTGCGTTTTCATCGAGACTGCGCTGGCGCTGGCATCGCCGATAGGCGGGAAACGCGGCATCGCCCGCGGCGAACTCGAACCGCGACGACAGTTGCTCGACCAGGTTCTGCGCGACATGCACCGGGGCATTGCCATGTTGCACGGGAAACCCATGGTGAATCAGGGCCAGCGCCTCGGCCGGCAGCGCCTCGACGTCGCGACGCTCGCGAACCAGCCGCAGCGCGATACCGTGTCCCGCCCGCACAAACTGCTCGCGGCTCAGCGCCAGGGCACACAGCAAGGCGCGTTCGCTGTCACTGCGATAGGCCTGTGGCGAACCGAACCGGGCGATGACCAGACCCGGCGCACCCTCGACCGGCACACCGCCGAACTGCCGGATCAAGCGTTGGATTTCTTCGGCAAACAGCAGCGCCGAGGCCGTGGTATCGGAGAGTGGGTCGGTGACGAAGCACAATTCCAGCACATAACGAATGACCGCATAATCCGCCGCCTGCGCCGGAAATACGCTGTCGTGGAATTCGCCAATGGCCTGCTCGATCTCGTCCAGTGCCGTCGCCACCGATTGCCCGAGCAGGGCACTGACATCGACGTCGAAGGCGCTGGCCAGGTGGCGAGCGGTGCGATACAGCACGGGCTTACCCGTCTCGGCCCGCTTGATGGACGCGATGGACACACACAGGTGACGGTTCAGGCAGGCTTCGGCGAGGGTTTCCTGGCTCAGGCCATGCTGTTTGCGCAGGCCTTTCAGCAACCCGCCATCGAGCAACACGCGGCCGTCGGAAATCACCGGCTCAGTCCTGGCCGTGGCGGAAAATGAAGGGTTCCTGGAATCCATGTCGATAGCCCCGGCCGCCCCGTCACCCTGGGCAGGCACGCCAATAACCGCACAAACGGATGTCGAGATCAGCGAATGCCGGGCCGTGATGGCCTGGCAGCCGGTCGAGTGTACCCCAGCATCCTGGCCGCGATCACTGGCTGAACCGACTGTTTGGTGATTTAACTGATACCGAACTGATACCGGACTGACACCGCTCTGAACTGTCTCCTCCGCCCCGCTCTTCCGATACTGGTTCCCGTCAGTTGGAACCAATCAATACAACCGGGCCGAGGGAGAAAACGATGAGCAATGACATCGGTGGTTCACAGTTGCTGGGACGTGGTTTGAACAAACTGGACTGGGCCAGCGAAAGCAAGGAATGCCAGAAAGTCGGGGATACCGAAAGCGCCAAGCGTACGGTGACCCATGACAACAAGTCCTACAGCATCGGCCAGCACGTCACGCTGGATCCGATGAGCAAGGAAGACTATTTCACGGAAAGCTTTTCCTCCCATGACGAGTATGAAAAGCACACCCAGTCGAGCATCGAGGCCAAGGGCAGCTACGGTGCCTTCTCCGCCGGCTTCAAGGCCACCTTCGGCAGCGATATCTCCCAGCTTGAAGAGCGCGAAGCCGCCATCTACAGCCACACCGTGCGCTTGTGGAAACTGACCCTGGCGGTCAATCCGGACAATGCCACCGAGGTGTTCAAGAACCGCGTCAAAGAACTGCCCCAGACCTTCGATCAGGCCGATCCCAAGACGTTCTTCAACTTCTTCGTCGATTTCGGCGCCGATATCGTCAACGAAGTGCTCGTCGGCGGCTCGCTGAACTATGCCATGACCGCGTCCAAGAGCTACCTCAGCAGCAAGACCAGCCTCAAGGCGATGGTCGAGGCAGAGTACGGTGCGTTTGTCAGCGCCACCGCCTCCACCGAGATCAAGGAAGAGGTCAAGCGCCACCTGGCCAATCGCAACAGCCGGCTGACCACCTCCGGCGGTACTCACTCCATCAGCTTCAACTCGCTCACGCCACGTGACTACAGCGCCGATTTCGCCGCCTGGCGCAATTCCCTGCCTGACAGCCCACGGGTCGTCGAACTGAAGCTGGCGCCGGTGTTTCTCTTTGTCAAGGAGGGGCCGACCCGCAACGCCCTGGAAGAGGCCTACCAGTGGTACACCAGCTACAAGGCGGAAATTGACGCGAACTGGGCCGACTCGGTGATCGTCATCGGTCGGGCCACGCGCCAGTCTTCGCTCAATGCCGCGGCCAACGGTCCGGCCTTGCGCACGGTGTTCGTCGACAACAAGAGCAAGAACACCAGCGAGAGCTTCCACTACCCACCCGCTGCCGACGCCAGCCCCACCGCCTTCGAACAGTTCTGGGATGCCCTGGCGCTGCTGCTGAAACAGAAGAGCGGACACAAACTGTTGCTGACCACGGAGCGCTGGCCGCGCCATGGCAACTACTACCCGAGCCGCGCCATGCGCGAAGCGCTGCTGGACAACGGCGCCAGCGAAAAGGCCCTCAAGCGCTGGGAAATCCTGACCAAGCATATGCAGCCCAACCCACAGGCCGGCCTGACCTATGCACTGGCGGGCAACGACCTGGAAGTGCCGGGAGTCGATGGCCTGATCGCCGGCTTCGGCAAGCCGGGCTATGACCTCAACCCACGGGTGAAAATCAGCGCGCGCCTGTCCCATGACTCCTTCGGCAGGGTGAAGCTGGTACAGACCGGCAGGACCATCGAGGACACGCAAACCGTCCTCTACCTGATACGCAACAACACCGGCGATCACCCGGCGCTGGCCGTCGACCCGCAGAACAAGACCCGGGTGGTCATGCAGGCTCCGGACACGGGCAATCCCGGGCAATTCTGGTACATGCCGGAGCTGGAAAAACCCTATCCGGAAATCAATAACCCGATCCTGCTGATCAACTACGAGACCGGCAGTTGCCTGCAGGGCATGCTCGACCAGGGCGATTGCCGGCTTCACCCCGTCAAGCCGGGCCGGCAGGAAGATGATGTGATCTGGGACCGCCGCGGCGGCGACATCTTTCACCTGCTGATGGTGTACTACCATATGCGCAGCCTGTGCCTGACCCAGGTCGAGAAACGCGCGGCGGTCCGCAAATGGCGCGAGCCCCATGGCATGGACTGGTTGCGCGAGCAGCAACAGCCGCATCGTTAAGGGCTGTCACGGCGGGTCTGCCACGATGGCCGGACCCGCCGTCGGCGTAACCGATCTTCCTTGCAGCCCCTGAATGAGCGATCTCTTCATGATGCAGTTTTTCAACAGCGTGCCCTTTATCGGCGAGGGCACGGAAACGGACCTCGACCTGCGAACCTTTCCCTACCTGTTCAATGACCGTGGCCTGGCGCAACCCAGTACCCAGGTGCGCGGCACCCTGATTCAGCTCAGCCCGGAGAATCCCGGCCTGGTTCGCGGCGCCCATTACGCAGGCATCAGCTGGAAAGACCGGCAGGTGCCGACCGCCAAGAGCTCGTACACCATCAAGGCCTTCGACTTCCACACACGGGAAGTGCGTTATGAGGCGATGTGGGCAACCCGGGAAACCGCACAGGCCTTCGGCATGACCCTGCTGGCCAACGGTGAATGCATTCGCTTCGACCATGACCAGTTGATCCTCGGCCAATACACCTACGGCAAATGGGCAGGCCATCAGTCGCCCTATCTCGGCCCGGAGCGCCAGCGCGAGTTGCTGACCTACAACCCGACCGACCTCGAATACCACAACTTCGCCCACGCCTTCTTCTCCCGGCACGGACGTTTGCCACTGGTCATCAGCGTCGCCCGCTGGCGCCCCCGGGAACACTCGATTCACCTGGCCGACCTGTGGGTGCACCCCGGCGATGCCCTGGTCCTGCCACCCAAGCACTATCCCCCCATCCCGCCGAGCGACAGCCCCGACCTCGGCCGATGGCCGGGAGTCGTCGACATGCACGGCAATCGCAACTCGGCGCTGGCCTGCTGGTTCAAGGACGGCGAGGACGCACTGCTGACCGAGACCATCCTGGCCAATGCCAAGCTGATGAGCTCCGATGTGGGCAAGCCGCATTACCACGAGGAGACCACGCCTACCCGACATGAACTGCCGCCGGGGTATCCACATATCGACTTGTAGGAGCCTGCTGCCGAGTGCGCTTTACGGCTTGTCCTGTTCGCGCGCGCTGATGATTTTCAGGGCGTCGCGCGTACACCACAGCCTACGCGCTGGCGTAATAACGTCTGCAGTGTCGCCTCATCGACGTAGCCGACGTCAGCGGTTATTGCTTCACACCGACCGTTGCAATAGCGGGTACGCAGGACATCGTTTTCAACCCGTAGTTGCAACGCACTCTGGATTACAGATCAGATAGCGCTGCGCAGTTAAGAAAAAATTGGGATAACCTGAAAATCTTATGATCTTACTGCTCCGCTGAAGAAAAATTGTTCGGACTGATCAAAAATGAGGATTTTCACTCAGATTCCAGCACCCGCACTTGAAGCCGAACTACAAGCCTGACTGAAGAGTGGACGAGCTTGCGTTACTCACCACGCTGCTATACTGAGTGCTCAGGTATTATGTGTCAGCCAGTAGTTGGCAAGCGCTCTCGCGCCTTCGTCATTGCTGTATTCATTGCGTTTACCTCCCAAGATAAAAGGAGAACGGTAATGAAGAAGAGCACCCCAAGCCCTGATTTTGCAGCACCAAACAAGGCAAACGACTCCGGCTCTGCCCAGCAGGCAAAAATCCCAGACCTCCCATGCAAAATAGTCTCGTCTGCAGACTCACGGAGTTATCTCTATTTTATCAGCCTGAACAATAGAGACATCAGGATTACTCGAGCAGAAAACTTGCCAGCTTACTCGCAGTGGAGGTTCCACAGTTTGGATCGTGGCACTTATAATATTCGGTCCCATCCGGATAGCGATCTGTATTTCACCTGGACAAATAACAATACGGTTTTCGTTAGAAGTTCTACTGGAGGGGATGATCAACGCTGGGAGGTTGTAGATGACGGAAGTGGCCTTGTATACATACGACGTGTCTTGGCTACTGGCGGGGGTGGATATTTGTGTGTCGACAATAACTTGACTGAGGGCTCCGCAGTAGAATTACGATATTTTGAAAATATTAAATGGCAGAAATTTATGCCAATACTGTAGTTTTGACTTTTCAGGAGTTGAGTAAACAGGGAAGGCGTTGGACTTTAACTGCGCGGCAGTAGGCTGCTGCTGAAAACTGCTCGGAATGAGCCAATCCGCAGACCTCACCAATAAACTTTTATTTCCAGGCCCCTGAAAATCCCCCCTAATCAAGGGTGTTTTGTATCGCAGACACCCTTACATCAACCGGAACCGCCGGAACCAGATGGCGGCTTCTTGACATATTTCCGAAGAGAAGCTCTGTATATACGGTATTCATCCATTACCGCCTCGTGTCACGTCCCAGAACAGATCAGGGTACTCGGTTCAGGAAGGAGTGGTCGACTACATCGAGCAGGTCACACAAACCCTGCTCAGGGAGCTCGAGGAAGATGCATGAGGCCTTGGTGAGCGCGTATGCTGCACAGGGTAGCGGTGTAGGTAGGTAACGGCAGGCAATAAAAAAGCGAAGCCAGATCAATGGCTTCGCTTTTAATGTTTACGGTCCTGAAAAAGCTGCGGGTCAGAACGGAATATCGTCATCGAAGCTGTCGAAGTCCGGAGCCGGCTGCGGTGCGGCCTGCTGTGGAGCTGGGCGCGACTGCTGCGGAGCCGACTGCTGTGGACGCGGCGCCTGCTGGCGAGGGGCTTGCTGGCGTGGCACGGACTGATCGTAGCCACCGCCTTGTTGGTCGCCCTGTTGTGGACGGCCGCCCAGCAGCTGCATGGTGCCCTGCATGTCGACGATGATCTCGGTGGTGTAGCGCTTGATACCGTCTTTTTCCCATTCGCGGGTCTGCAGCTTGCCTTCGATGTAGACCTGCGAACCCTTGCGCAGGTATTCACCGGCGATCTCGGCGACCTTGCCGAACATCGAGACACGGTGCCATTCGGTCTTTTCGACTTTCTGGCCGGTCTGCTTGTCGGTCCATTGTTCGCTGGTCGCCAGACTCAGGTTGGTCACGGCGTTGCCGTTAGGCAGGTAGCGAACTTCAGGATCCTGGCCGCAAGTACCGACCAATATGACTTTGTTAACCCCACGGGCCATAACGTTCTCCTAGGCTTCGCACGCTTGCGACGCAGGCTCATTGACCAGGCGCTCAAGGGTCGTGCGATCCAACAATTCGGTGTCCAATTTGATGTAAATGGCGGCCTCTTCGGCCACCACCACTGCATCCGTTACCCCTACGACGGCCAACAGGCGCTCGACCAGACCGGCTTCGCGGATCGCTTCGGGCGATAACGGCACGCGCAGGCTGGTCACGTAGGGAGGTTCACGCATGGTAACAGCAAAGGCCAGCCAGAGGGCAGCCAGACCGGCGCATCCAAGGAATACCGCCGACAAACCGCCATGCTGGAACATCCAGCCGCCCAGAATACCGCCGAGAGCCGAGCCAAGGAACTGACTGGTGGAGTAAACCCCCATCGCCGTGCCCTTGCCACCGGCCGGTGAAACCTTGCTGATCAGCGACGGCAGCGAAGCTTCCAGCAGGTTGAAGGCGATGAAGAACACCACCGTACCGATCACCAGGGCCCGCAGGCTGTTGCCGAACTCCCAGAAGAATAGCTCAGTGAGCATCAAGGTCGTCACGGCGCCGAGTAAAACTCGTTTCATTTTGCGTTTCTTCTCGCCGTAGATGATGAACGGGATCATCGCGAAGAAAGAAATCAGCAAGGCGGTCAGGTACACCCACCAGTGTTGCTCCTTGGGCAGGCCGGCCTTTTCCACCAGCGCCAGGGGCAAGGCGACGAAGCTGGACATCAGCATCGCGTGCAATACGAAGATCCCCAGGTCCAGGCGCAGCAGGTCCGGGTGCTTGAGCGTCGGCATCAGCGCCTGGCGCGCCACGCCGGACTCACGGTGCTGCAACGGCCCGATGGCCTTGGGCACCATGAAGGCGACGATCAGGATGCCCACCAGCGCCATCCCGCCGGTCGCGAGGAACAGCCCCGAGAGACCGAAGGCACGGGTCAGCAGCGGGCCGACGACCATCGCCACGGCAAACGACAGGCCGATGGTCATGCCGATCATGGCCATGGCCTTGGTCCGGTGCTGTTCACGGGTGAGGTCGGAGAGCAGGGCCATGACCGCCGCGGAAATCGCCCCGGCACCTTGCAGGACCCGGCCGGCGATCACGCCCCAGATCGAGTCGGCATTGGCCGCCAGCACGCTGCCGAGGGCAAACACGATCAATCCCAGGTAGATCACCGGGCGCCGGCCGATGCGGTCGGAAATGATCCCGAACGGGATCTGGAACAGTGCCTGGGTCAGGCCGTAGGCGCCGATGGCCAGGCCGATCAGTGCGGGGGTCGCGCCGGCGAGATCCATCCCGTAGGTCGCCAGGACCGGCAAGACCATGAACATGCCGAGCATGCGGAATGCGAACACCAGGGCCAGACCACCTGCCGCGCGGGTCTCGCCGCCACTCATGCGTTCGCTGTGGGGATCGTGCATGGAAAAACCTCGTGTGAACCGGCGGCGATTCTATCAGTCCCATCGTTTGAGGGGGTATAGGGCGACGCTTTGTCGCGAACTCGTTCAGCATCCTGTCATGCAAGCCTGCAATGCTGTGCTGCAATAGTGTGCATCCATCCAGTATTTAGCCTTATACTCCTGCGTTTACCGCCCGCCGTGCGAGGCCACTTTGGACAAGATCCTGATTCGTGGGGCTCGAACCCACAACCTGAAGAATATCGACCTGACCCTGCCCCGGGACAAGCTGATCGTGATCACCGGCCTGTCCGGGTCCGGCAAGTCTTCCCTGGCGTTCGATACCCTGTACGCCGAAGGCCAGCGCCGCTATGTCGAGTCGCTGTCGGCCTACGCCCGGCAATTCCTGTCGATGATGGAAAAACCGGACGTGGATACCATCGAAGGCCTGTCGCCGGCGATTTCCATCGAGCAGAAATCGACCTCGCACAACCCGCGTTCGACGGTCGGCACCATCACCGAGATCTACGACTACCTGCGCCTGCTGTACGCCCGCGTGGGTACGCCGCGCTGCCCGGACCACGATATCCCGCTGGAGGCGCAGACCGTCAGCCAGATGGTCGACCTGGTCCTCGCCCAGCCGGAGGGTGCCAAGCTGATGCTGCTGGCGCCGGTGATCCGCGAACGCAAGGGCGAGCACCTGTCGGTGTTCGAGGAGCTGCGGGCCCAGGGCTTTGTCCGGGCACGGGTCAACGGCCGGCTCTGCGAGCTGGACGAAGTGCCCAAGCTCGATAAACAGAAGAAGCACTCCATCGATGTGGTGGTAGACCGCTTCAAGGTCCGTGGCGATCTGCAACAACGCCTGGCCGAGTCCTTCGAGACCGCGCTGAAGCTGGCGGACGGCATCGCCCTGGTGGCACCGATGGATGACGAACCGGGCGAGGAGATGATCTTCTCCGCGCGCTTCGCCTGTCCGATCTGCGGCCATGCCATCAGCGAACTGGAGCCCAAGCTGTTCTCCTTCAACAACCCGGCCGGCGCCTGCCCGACCTGTGACGGCCTGGGGGTGAAGCAGTTTTTCGACATCAAGCGCCTAGTCAATGGCGAACTGACCCTGGCCGAAGGGGCGATACGCGGCTGGGACCGGCGCAACGTCTATTACTTCCAGATGCTCGGGTCGCTGGCGTCCCACTACGGCTTCAGCCTGGAAGTGCCGTTCAACACCTTGCCGGCGGACCAGCAGAAGCTGCTGCTGCAGGGTAGTGGCAGCCAGAATGTCGACTTCAAGTACCTCAACGACCGGGGCGATATCGTCAAGCGCTCGCATCCGTTCGAAGGCATCGTGCCGAACCTGGAGCGGCGCTACCGCGAAACCGAGTCGGCCACCGTGCGCGAGGAACTGGCCAAGTTCCTCAGCACCCAGCCGTGCCCGGATTGCCGTGGTACCCGCCTGCGTCGCGAGGCGCGGCATGTGTGGGTCGGCGAAAAGACCCTGCCCGCCGTCACCAACCTGCCGATCGGCGATGCCACCGACTACTTCGGCACGCTGAAACTGACCGGGCGACGTGGTGAAATCGCCGACAAGATCCTCAAGGAAATCCGCGAGCGCCTGCAGTTCCTGGTCAACGTCGGCCTCGACTACCTGACCCTCGACCGCAGTGCCGACACCCTGTCCGGCGGCGAAGCCCAGCGTATCCGCCTGGCCAGCCAGATCGGCGCCGGCCTGGTCGGGGTGATGTACATCCTCGACGAACCGTCCATCGGCCTGCACCAGCGCGACAACGACCGCCTGCTGGGCACCCTCAAGCACCTGCGCGACATCGGCAACACGGTGATCGTCGTCGAACACGACGAGGATGCCATTCGCCTGGCGGACTACGTGGTGGACATCGGCCCGGGTGCCGGCGTGCATGGCGGGCATATCGTCGCCCAGGGCACCGCGGCCGAGGTCATGGCGCATCCAGACTCCCTCACCGGCAAGTACCTGTCGGGCCGGGTGAAGATCGCGGTGCCGGGCAAACGCACGCCGCGCAACAAGAAGCTGTCGCTGACCCTCAAGGGCGCCCGCGGCAACAACCTGCGCAATGTCGACCTGGAGATTCCGATCGGCCTGCTGACCTGCGTGACCGGTGTGTCCGGCTCGGGCAAGTCGACGCTGATCAACAACACCCTGTTCCCCCTCAGTGCCACCGCCCTCAATGGCGCGACGACACTGGAAGCCGCGGCCCACGACAGCATCAACGGCCTGCAGCACCTGGACAAGGTGGTGGATATCGACCAGAGCCCGATCGGCCGTACCCCGCGCTCGAACCCGGCAACCTACACCGGCCTGTTCACGCCGATCCGCGAGCTGTTCGCCGGCGTGCCGGAGTCCCGCTCCAGGGGTTACGGTCCGGGGCGCTTCTCGTTCAACGTCAAGGGCGGGCGTTGCGAGGCCTGCCAGGGTGACGGCCTGATCAAGGTGGAGATGCACTTCCTGCCGGACATCTACGTCCCTTGCGATGTCTGCAAGAGCAAGCGCTACAACCGCGAAACCCTGGAGATCAAGTACAAGGGCAAGAGCATCCACGAAGTGCTGGAGATGACCATCGAGGAGGCCCGGGAGTTCTTCGACGCGGTGCCGGCCCTGGCGCGCAAGCTGCAGACACTGATGGACGTGGGCCTGTCGTATATCAAGCTGGGGCAGTCGGCGACCACCCTGTCCGGCGGCGAGGCGCAGCGGGTCAAGCTGTCGCGCGAGCTGTCCAAGCGTGACACCGGCAAGACCTTGTACATCCTCGACGAGCCGACCACCGGCCTGCACTTCGCGGATATCCAGCAACTGCTGGACGTGCTGCACCGCCTGCGCGACCACGGCAATACCGTGGTGGTGATCGAGCACAACCTGGATGTGATCAAGACCGCCGACTGGCTGGTGGACCTTGGGCCTGAAGGTGGTTCGAAGGGCGGGCAGATCATTGCCGTGGGGACACCGGAGCAGGTCGCGGAGATGTCGCAATCCCATACCGGGCATTATCTGAAGCCGCTGTTGCTGCGCGACCGGGCATAAAGCGGTGAAATGAAAAAGCCCCTGTCATCAAGTGGTGACAGGGGCTTTTTTATTGAGGCTGAAATGGCTATCGCCAGCAAGCCGGTTCCTACAAGGGTCAGGTATGGCGACACCTCTGCGGTGAGCGCCAAACTGCAGGAGCCGGCTTGCCGGCGATCCGCTGCACAGCAGCGGCCATTCTCAGAACTGCGATTGCAGGTAATTCTCCAACCCGATGGACTGGATCAGACCCAGCTGCTTCTCCAGCCAGTAGGTGTGATCTTCTTCGGTATCGGCCAACTGCACGCGCAGGATTTCGCGGGTCACGTAGTCCTTGTGCTGCTCGCAGAGCTTGATGCCCTTGCACAGCGCGGCACGCACCTTGTACTCCAGGCGCAAATCGCTGGCGAGCATCTCGGGCACGGTGGTGCCGGTGTCGAGGTCGTCGGGGCGCATGCGTGGCGTGCCTTCGAGCATCAGGATCCGACGGATCAAGGCATCGGCGTGTTGCGCCTCTTCTTCCATTTCGTGATTGATGCGCTCGTAGAGCTTGCTGAAGCCCCAGTCCTCATACATCCGCGAATGGATGAAATATTGATCACGAGCCGCCAGTTCACCGGTCAGCAACGTGTTGAGGTAATCGATTACGTCCGGGTGACCTTGCATCGCCCTACATCTCCCTGCTTGAAAGTCTGTAGTTTGAACCAAGCTGACCGGAAGGTCACTGTAAAAACAGTAGAAAAGTGAGAAATAGCAGAGAAAAATCGTCGAACGGAAGCGAAAAACCGCCCAAATGAGGGCGGTTCTGCTTCTCGTTTAGACTTACTTGAGCACTACGCCCAGCGCCTTCGCGACACCTTCTCCGTAAGCCGGGTCGGCCTTGAAGAAGTACTGCAGCTGACGCTGCACCACATCGTCGGAAACGCCTGCCATCGCGCCGGCAATGTTGTTGATCAGCAGGGTTTTCTGCTCATCGTTCATCAGGCGGAACAGCGCACCGGCGTGGCTGAAGTAGTCGCTATCTTCGCGATGGTCGTAACGATCCGCCGCACCGCTCAGGGCCAGGGCAGGCTCAGCGTAGCGAGGGGCCTGTTTCGGCGCATCGGCGTAGCTGTTGGGCTCGTAGTTCGGCGCAGCGCCACCGTTGCTGCCAAAGGCCATGGAGCCGTCGCGCTGGTAGCTGTTGACCGGGCTGCGTGGCGCGTTCACCGGCAACTGCTGGTGATTGGTACCGACACGGTAGCGGTGGGCATCAGCGTAGGCGAAGACACGGCCTTGCAGCATGCGGTCCGGCGACAGGCCGACACCTGGCACCATATTGCTCGGACCGAATGCCGCCTGCTCGACTTCAGCGAAGTAGTTCAGCGGATTGCGGTTCAGTTCCAGCTCACCCACCTCGATCAGCGGGAACTCTTTCTGCGACCAGGTCTTGGTCACGTCGAACGGGTTCTCGTAATGTGCCGCGGCCTGGGCTTCGGTCATGATCTGGATGCACACGCTCCATTTCGGGAAGTCACCACGCTCGATAGCGTTGAACAGGTCACGCTGGGCGTAGTCCGGATCAGTGCCCGCCAGACGCGCGGCATCGGCCGGCGCCAGGTTCTTGATGCCCTGCTTGGTCTTGTAGTGCCATTTCACCCAGTGACGCTCGCCCTTGGCGTTGATCAGGCTGTAGGTGTGGCTGCCGAAGCCGTGCATGTGACGGTAGCCATCCGGGATCCCACGGTCGGAGAACAGGATGGTGACCTGGTGCAGCGCCTCGGGCGAGTGCGACCAGAAGTCCCACATCATCTGCGCGCTCTTCAGGTTGCTTTGCGGCAGGCGCTTCTGGGTGTGGATAAAATCAGGGAATTTCAGCGGGTCGCGAATGAAGAACACGGGGGTGTTGTTACCCACGATGTCCCAGTTGCCTTCCTCGGTGTAGAACTTCAGGGCGAAACCACGTGGATCACGCTCGGTATCGGCCGAACCACGCTCGCCACCCACAGTGGAGAAGCGCAGGAAAGTCGGAGTCTGTTTGCCCACGGACTCGAACAGCTTGGCGCTGGTGTACTGGGTGATGTCCCTGGAAACGGTAAAGGTCCCGTAGGCGCCCGAGCCTTTGGCATGCACGCGGCGCTCAGGAATGTTTTCGCGGTTGAAGTGGGCAAGCTTCTCGATCAGGTGAAAGTCGTCGAGCAGCAGCGGGCCACGCGGGCCGGCGGAACGGGAATTCTGGTTATCGGCAACGGGGGCGCCGCTGGCGGTAGTAAGCGTTTTGTTCTGGCTCATGCTCATCCTTCCTCTCTCGGTCTTGGTGCTGCCGGCTAATCGGCTGCAGAGGAGTATTGACCATGAAGATGACAGGTACAAATTCATTAAATGATGTCTGGCGATAGGAAAGACCTATCGAACTGCAATCACTTATTAGCAGGCACAAAAAACCGGGCACTAGGCCCGGTTCTTCGTTTCAGACTGACGTCTTACTCGGCGGATACAGCTTCGCCGGCAGTAGCACGATCAACCAACTCGACGTACGCCATAGGCGCGTTGTCGCCAGCGCGGAAACCGCACTTGAGGATGCGCAGGTAGCCACCCTCACGGGTAGCGTAACGCTTGCCCAGGTCGTTGAAGAGCTTACCAACGATAGCCTTCGAACGAGTACGGTCGAAAGCCAGACGGCGGTTAGCCAGGCTGTCTACTTTGGCCAGAGTGATCAGCGGCTCGGCAACGCGGCGCAGTTCTTTGGCTTTTGGCAGAGTCGTTTTGATCAGCTCGTGCTCGAACAGCGACACCGCCATGTTTTGAAACATGGCCTTGCGGTGCGAGCTGGTGCGGCTCAGGTGACGACCACTTTTACGATGACGCATGGTTCATTCCTTACCAAACACTACGTTCGGTGATTACGACGATCAGGCAGTCGCCTTGTCGTCCTTCTTAAGACTTGCAGGCGGCCAGTTGTCGAGGCGCATGCCGAGGGACAGACCGCGGGAGGCCAGAACGTCCTTGATTTCAGTCAAGGATTTCTTGCCCAGGTTCGGAGTCTTCAACAGCTCTACTTCGGTACGCTGAATCAGGTCGCCGATGTAGTAGATGTTTTCCGCCTTAAGGCAGTTAGCCGAACGTACAGTCAGTTCCAGATCGTCAACCGGGCGAAGCAGGATCGGATCGATCTCGTCTTCCTGCTCGATAACCACTGGCTCACTGTCACCCTTGAGGTCGACGAACGCAGCCAACTGCTGTTGCAGGATGGTTGCAGCGCGGCGGATAGCCTCTTCAGGATCCAGAGTACCGTTGGTTTCCAGATCAATAACCAGTTTGTCCAGGTTGGTACGCTGCTCGACACGGGCGTTTTCCACCACGTATGCGATACGGCGAACCGGGCTGAACGAAGAGTCGAGCTGCAAGCGACCGATGCTGCGGCTTTCGTCTTCATCGCTCTGACGCGAGTCTGCTGGTTCATAACCACGACCACGAGCTACGGTGAGCTTCATGTTCAAGGCGCCGTTAGACGCCAGGTTGGCGATTACGTGATCGGGATTAACGATCTCGACATCATGATCCAGCTGAATATCGGCAGCGGTAACCACCCCCGAACCCTTCTTCGACAAGGTCAGCGTAACTTCGTCACGGCCGTGCAGCTTGATAGCCAGACCTTTAAGGTTCAACAGGATTTCAATGACGTCTTCCTGTACACCTTCGATGGCGCTGTACTCGTGGAGCACACCGTCAATCTCGGCCTCGACTACTGCACAGCCTGGCATTGAGGACAACAGGATGCGGCGCAGCGCGTTGCCCAGGGTGTGGCCAAAACCACGCTCGAGAGGCTCGAGAGTGATTTTAGCGCGGGTTGGACTGACAACCTGCACGTCAATGTGACGGGGTGTCAGGAACTCATTTACCGAAATCTGCATGGATGCACCTATTTTCTAGCCCTTACTTGGAGTAGAGCTCGACAATCAGGCTTTCGTTGATGTCGGCGGAGAGGTCACTGCGAGCAGGAACGTTCTTGAAAACGCCCGACTTCTTCTCAGTGTCCACTTCTACCCATTCTACGCGGCCACGCTGGGCACACAGATCGAGAGCCTGGACAATGCGCAGTTGATTCTTAGCTTTCTCACGAATAGCTACCACGTCACCAGCACGAACCTGGTAGGACGGGACGTTGACGGTTTTGCCGTTAACGCTGATCGACTTGTGCGATACCAGTTGACGGGATTCGGCACGAGTCGAGCCAAAACCCATACGGTATACAACGTTGTCCAGACGGCATTCGAGCAGTTGCAGCAGGTTTTCACCGGTTGCGCCTTTACGGCCGGCAGCTTCTTTGTAGTAGCCGCTGAACTGACGCTCAAGAACGCCATAAATACGACGGACCTTCTGCTTTTCACGCAGTTGGGTGCCGTAGTCGGACTGGCGACCGCGGCGTTGGCCGTGGATACCAGGTGCTGCTTCGATGTTGCACTTGGATTCGATAGCGCGCACGCCGCTCTTCAGGAAGAGATCGGTGCCTTCGCGACGAGCCAGTTTGCATTTTGGACCAATGTAACGAGCCATTCTTTACAATCTCCTGGATTACACGCGGCGCTTCTTCGGCGGACGGCACCCGTTGTGCGGGATTGGCGTCACGTCGGTGATGCTGGCGATCTTATAGCCACAGCCGTTCAATGCACGGACAGCGGACTCACGACCTGGACCTGGACCTTTGACGTTGACGTCGAGGTTTTTCAGGCCGTATTCCAGCGCAGCTTGACCAGCACGTTCAGCAGCTACCTGAGCAGCAAACGGGGTGGACTTGCGGGAACCGCGGAAACCCGAACCACCGGAGGTAGCCCAGGAAAGAGCGTTACCTTGACGGTCGGTGATGGTCACGATGGTGTTGTTGAAAGACGCGTGGATGTGGGCGATGCCATCAACCACTGTCTTTTTGATTTTCTTACGAGGACGAGCAGCAGGTTTTGCCATGACTAGATTCCTGTCGATTCGCTGGTGCGATTACTTGCGGATCGGCTTACGCGGACCTTTGCGAGTACGCGCGTTGGTCTTGGTACGCTGACCGCGTACTGGCAGACCACGACGATGGCGCAGACCGCGGTAGCAGCCCAGGTCCATCAAGCGTTTGATTTTCATGTTGATTTCGCGACGCAGGTCACCTTCAGTGGTGAACTTCGCCACTTCGCCACGCAGCTGTTCAATCTGCTCGTCGCTCAGATCCTTGATCTTTGCGGCTGGGTTGACCCCAGTCACTGCACAAATTTTCTGTGCAGTAGTGCGACCAACACCATAGATGTAGGTCAGCGAGATAACAGTGTGCTTGTTATCTGGAATGTTAACGCC
This sequence comes from Pseudomonas sp. Ost2, assembly GCF_018326065.1. Classification (NCBI taxonomy): domain Bacteria; kingdom Pseudomonadati; phylum Pseudomonadota; class Gammaproteobacteria; order Pseudomonadales; family Pseudomonadaceae; genus Pseudomonas; species Pseudomonas sp. Ost2. Next base: position 6,612,624 of record NZ_AP021904.1, read on the forward strand.
TGCAATACGGGCCATTCAGTGGGACTCCAATTGACAGCTACCTACGCCCCGGAAGCCAAGAAATAGGGCGCGAGATAATATCGCTGTAATAACAAATAATCAACCCAGCAGCGCACTAGCTGCTGGGCTTCAAGCAGATCACACTCAGCCTTGGCGCTGTTTGTGACGCGGTTCCGCGCTGCAAATTACTCGAACCACACCTTCGCGGCGAATAATCTTGCAGTTACGGCACAGCTTTTTCACCGATGCACGAACTTTCATCACCAACTCCTCGAACCTTATGGGTGCTTCAGCGCAGCATGCCGCTGCCGTAGCCCTTCAGGTTGGCTTTCTTCATCAGGGATTCGTACTGGTGCGAAACGAGGTGCGATTGCACTTGGGACATAAAGTCCATCACAACCACGACCACGATCAGCAACGAGGTCCCGCCAAGGTAGAACGGAACGTTTGCTGCAACCACCAGGAACTGGGGCAGCAGGCACACGGCCGTCATATAAAGAGCACCGAACATGGTCAAACGGGTCAGAACGCCATCAATGTAGCGCGCCGACTGCTCGCCTGGACGGATACCCGGAATAAAGGCACCGGACTTCTTCAGGTTTTCCGCTACGTCTTTCGGATTGAACATCAACGCCGTATAGAAGAAGCAGAAGAAAATAATCCCTGCACTAAACAGCAGAATATTCAACGGCTGACCAGGAGCGATCGACTGCGAGATGTCCTGCAACCAGCCCATACCTTCAGACTGACCGAACCAGGCACCCAGCGAAGCCGGGAACAGCAAAATGCTGCTCGCGAAGATAGCAGGAATTACACCGGCCATATTCACTTTCAGCGGCAAGTGGCTTGTCTGCGCAGCGAAAACCTTGCGGCCCTGCTGACGCTTGGCGTAGTGAACAGCAATACGACGCTGGCCACGCTCAATGAACACCACGAAACCGATAATCGCTACTGCCAGCAAACCGATGGCAACCAGGGCGAAGATGTTGATATCACCCTGACGTGCAGACTCGAAAGACTGCCCGATCGCTCTCGGAAGACCGGCGACGATACCCGAAAAAATCAACATCGAGATACCGTTACCCACACCGCGCTCTGTAATCTGCTCACCCAGCCACATCATGAACATCGCACCGGCCACGAAGGTGGACACTGCAACGAAATGGAAGCCGAAGTCACCAGTAAAAGCGACGCCCTGACCAGCCAGACCAATGGACATGCCAATGGCTTGAACAAGGGCCAGGACGACGGTGCCATAGCGGGTGTATTGGCTGATCTTGCGACGACCAGCCTCACCTTCCTTCTTCAACTGCTCCAGCTGCGGGCTGACGGCGGTCATCAGTTGCATGATGATCGATGCCGAGATGTACGGCATGATCCCCAGTGCAAAAATGCTCATCCGCTCCAGCGCGCCGCCGGAAAACATGTTGAACAAGCTAAGAATGGTCCCCTCATTCTGTCGAAACAGGTCCGCCAGCCGGTCCGGGTTGATACCTGGAACTGGGATGTGTGCGCCTATCCGGTAGACGATAATCGCCAGGAATAGAAAACGCAGTCGAGCCCAGAGCTCAGATAACCCGCCTTTGCTGAGCGCTGAGAGAGCACCTTGCTTAGCCATTTATTCCTCGAACTTGCCGCCAGCTGCTTCGATAGCCGCACGCGCACCTTTGGTGGCGGCGATGCCCTTGATAGTTACAGCGCGAGTCACTTCGCCCGACAGCATGATTTTCACACGCTGTACGTTCTGGTTGATCACGTTGGCATCTTTCAGGGACTGCACGGTAACGATGTCGCCTTCCACCTTGGCCAGCTCGGACAGACGCACTTCTGCGCGGTCCATGGCTTTCAGGGAAACGAAACCGAACTTCGGCAGGCGACGATGCAGCGGCTGTTGACCGCCTTCAAAGCCTGGAGCAATGGTGCCACCGGAGCGGGAAGTCTGACCTTTGTGACCACGGCCACCAGTCTTACCCAAACCACTACCGATACCACGGCCCGGACGATGCTTTTCGCGACGGGAACCCGGCGCTGGACTCAGATCATTGAGTTTCATCGATTAACCCTCGACACGCAGCATGTAGTAAGCCTTGTTGATCATCCCGCGATTCTCGGGAGTATCCTGGACTTCTACAGTGTGACCGATGCGACGCAGACCCAGACCCTTAACGCACAGTTTGTGGTTAGGGATGCGGCCGGTCATGCTTTTGATCAGCGTTACTTTTACGGTTGCCATGATCACAGGATCTCCGCTGCAGTTTTGCCGCGCTTGGCAGCAATGGACTCAGGGGACTGCATGGCCTTCAAACCCTTGAAAGTGGCGTGAACCACGTTTACCGGGTTGGTCGAACCGTAGCACTTGGCCAGAACGTTCTGAACGCCAGCAACTTCGAGGACAGCACGCATAGCGCCGCCAGCGATGATACCGGTACCTTCAGAAGCAGGCTGCATGTAAACCTTGGAAGCGCCGTGGGCGGACTTCATGGCGTACTGCAGAGTGGTGCCGTTCAGGTCCACCTGGATCATGTTGCGGCGAGCAGCTTCCATAGCCTTCTGGATCGCAGCAGGCACTTCACGCGACTTGCCACGGCCGAAGCCTACACGGCCCTTACCATCACCAACCACGGTCAACGCAGTGAAAGTGAAGATACGGCCGCCTTTAACGGTTTTGGCTACGCGGTTAACTTGAACCAGCTTCTCGATGTAGCCTTCGTCGCGCTTTTGGTCGTTATTTGACATAACTTAGAACTCCAGCCCAGCTTCACGAGCAGCATCAGCCAGCGCCTTGACGCGGCCGTGGTACTTGAAGCCAGAGCGGTCGAAAGCCACCTGCGAGACGCCTGCGGCTTTAGCACGCGAAGCGACCAGCTGGCCAACCTTAGTGGCCGCGTCGATGTTGCCGGTGGCACCATCACGCAGTTCTTTATCCAAAGTCGAGGCACTTGCCAGGACTTTGTTGCCGTCGGCCGAAATGACCTGGGCGTAGATGTGCTGCGAAGAGCGGAACACGCAGAGACGCACGACTTCGAGTTCGTGCATTTTCAGGCGTGCTTTGCGAGCGCGACGCAGTCGAGTAACTTTTTTGTCGGTCATTTGCTATGCCCTACTTCTTCTTGGCTTCTTTACGACGGACGACTTCGTCCGCGTAGCGCACACCTTTGCCTTTGTACGGCTCTGGTGGACGGAAGTCGCGGATCTCGGCGGCCACTTGACCTACCAGCTGCTTGTCGATGCCCCTGATCAGGATATCGGTCTGGCTAGGAGTCTCAGCGGTGATGCCTTCCGGCAGTTCGTAATCCACTGGGTGCGAGAAGCCAAGAGCCAGGTTCAGCACTGTGCCTTTTGCTTGCGCCTTGTAACCAACACCGACCAGCTGGAGCTTGCGCTCGAAGCCTTGGCTTACGCCTTGGACCATGTTGTTTACCAACGCACGAGTGGTACCAGCCATTGCGCGAGTCTGTTGATCGCCGTTGCGAGCAGCGAAACGCAGCTCACCAGCTTCTTCAACAATCTCAACGGACGAATGGATGTTCAGTTCGAGAGTGCCCTTGGCACCCTTCACCGAAAGCTGTTGGCCGGCGAATTTTACTTCGACACCAGCTGGCAGCTTAACGGGGTTCTTAGCGACGCGAGACATGCTTATCCCCCCTTAGAACACAGTGCAAAGAACTTCGCCGCCGACACCGGCAGCGCGCGCAGCACGATCAGTCATCACACCCTTGTTGGTGGAGACGATAGACACGCCCAGACCGCCACGAACTTTCGGCAGGTCTTCGACGGACTTGTACTGACGCAGGCCTGGACGGCTAACGCGCTTCACTTCCTCGATGACCGGACGGCCTTCGAAGTACTTCAGCTCGATGGACAGCGACGGCTTGGCGTCGGTGGTGATCTGAAAACCCGCGATGTAACCTTCGTCCTTCAGGACTTTTGCTACAGCCACCTTCAGCGTGGAAGACGGCATGCTTACGACGGACTTTTCAGCCATCTGGGCATTACGGATTCGAGTTAGCATGTCCGCTAACGGGTCCTGCATACTCATGGGCTAGACGCTCCTGATACAAAAAAAATGAGCCTTGCGGCTGCAACTGTCGCCGAGGTACTCCGCACGCAAAAAGTGCGGGCTCAGGCGAGCCGGTCATTCTAGACACACACCAGAAATGAATCAAGCCCCAAAAGGGGCTTGATTCATACTCAAGGTCACCGGCGGTCAGGTTCTTGCGACCCCGACCGCAGTGACTTGGGCGGTATGGCTTACCAGCTGGCTTTGACCAGACCTGGTACGTCACCACGCATTGCAGCTTCACGCAGCTTGTTACGGCCGAGGCCGAACTTGCGGTAAACGCCGTGCGGACGACCGGTGATGCGGCAGCGGTTACGCATGCGCGAGGCGCTTGCGTCACGTGGCTGCTTCTGCAGGGCTACGGAAGCTTCCCAACGCGCTTCTGGACTTGCGTTCAGATCAACGATGATTGCTTTGAGCGCTGCACGCTTGACGGCGTACTTGGCAACGGTGAGCTGACGCTTCAGCTCACGGTTTTTCATGCTCTTCTTGGCCATTTTCCTACTCCAATCAGTTGCGGAACGGGAATTTGAAAGCACGCAGCAGTGCGCGACCTTCTTCATCCGATTTGGCAGTGGTGGTCAGGGTAATGTCCAGACCGCGCAGAGCATCGATCTTGTCGTAATCGATTTCCGGGAAAATGATCTGCTCTTTCACGCCCATGCTGTAGTTGCCACGACCATCGAAGGACTTGGCATTCAGGCCGCGGAAGTCGCGAACCCGAGGCAGGGAGATCGACAGCAGACGATCCAGGAACTCATACATACGATCGCGACGCAGGGTCACCTTGACACCGATCGGCCAACCTTCGCGGACTTTGAAGCCTGCGATGGATTTGCGAGCGTGAGTCACGACGACCTTCTGGCCGGTGATCTTTTCCAGGTCAGCAACAGCGTGCTCGATGACTTTCTTGTCGCCGATCGCTTCGCCCAGACCCATGTTCAGGGTGATCTTGGTAATGCGCGGAACTTCCATCACGTTCGCCAGCTTAAGTTCTTCCTTAAGCTTCGGAGCGATTTCCTTCCGGTAAATCTCTTTCAGTCGTGCCATGGTCTTCTACCTAGCAGTGTTCAAGCATCAACCGCTTTTTGGGTCGACTTGAAGACACGAATTTTTTTGCCGTCTTCTACTTTGAAACCAACGCGGTCAGCCTTGTTGGTTTCGCCGTTGAAAATGGCGACGTTGGAAGCGTGCAGTGGCGCTTCTTTCTCGACGATACCGCCCTGTACGCCCGACATCGGGTTAGGCTTGGTATGACGCTTGACCAGGTTCAAGCCACCAACGACCAGACGGTCGTCAGCGAGAACCTTAAGCACCTTACCGCGCTTACCTTTGTCTTTGCCGGCGATCACGATGATCTCGTCGTCACGACGAATCTTTTGCATGTCGGATCTCCTTACAGCACTTCTGGGGCGAGCGAGACGATCTTCATGAACTTCTCGGTACGAAGTTCACGGGTCACTGGCCCAAAGATACGGGTGCCGATCGGCTCTTGCTTGTTGTTCAACAGAACAGCAGCGTTGCCATCAAAGCGGATAATGGAGCCGTCAGCACGACGTACGCCGTGACGGGTGCGGACTACAACAGCAGTCATCACCTGGCCTTTTTTCACCTTACCGCGAGGAATTGCTTCCTTGACGGTAACTTTGATGATGTCACCGATACCAGCGTAACGACGATGGGAGCCACCCAGCACCTTGATGCACATAACGCGGCGAGCGCCGCTGTTATCGGCCACATCGAGCATGGATTGAGTCTGAATCATATAATTTCTCCGACCCCTAGTCCTTAGACTTCCACAGCGCGTTCGAGAACATCAACCAGTGCCCAAGACTTGGTCTTGGCCAGCGGACGAGTTTCACGAATAGTGACTTTGTCGCCGATATGGCACTGATTGGTTTCGTCGTGCGCGTGCAGCTTAGTCGAACGCTTAACGTATTTACCGTAGATCGGGTGCTTTACGCGACGCTCGATCAGAACGGTGATGGTTTTGTCCATCTTGTCGCTGACAACACGGCCAGTCAGCGTACGGACAGTCTTTTCGGCTTCAGCCATGATCACTTACCTGCCTGCTGGTTGAGCACAGTCTTCACGCGAGCGATGTCACGCTTAACTTGCGAGAGCAGATGAGACTGCCCCAACTGGCCAGTTGCTTTCTGCATGCGCAGATTGAACTGGTCGCGCAGCAGGCCGAGCAGTTGCTCGTTCAGCTGCTGTGCGGATTTTTCACGAAGTTCATTCGCTTTCATCACATCACCGTCCGTTTAACAAAGGAGGTGGCGAGCGGCAGCTTTGCAGCAGCCAGGGCGAAAGCCTCACGCGCCAGCTCTTCAGAAACACCCTCGATTTCATACAGGACTTTGCCTGGCTGAATCTGGGCAACCCAGTACTCCACGTTACCCTTACCTTTACCCATCCGAACTTCGAGTGGCTTCTTGGAAATAGGCTTGTCCGGGAATACACGGATCCAGATCTTGCCGCCACGTTTTACGTGACGGGTCAGAGCACGACGTGCTGACTCGATCTGACGAGCGGTGAGACGACCACGAGCAACAGACTTCAGCGCGAACTCGCCGAAGCTGACTTTGCTACCGCGCAGTGCCAGACCACGGTTGTGGCCGGTCATCTGCTTGCGGAACTTCGTACGCTTTGGTTGCAACATTTGGCGTACCCCTTACTTAGCAGCTTTTTTACGAGGCGCTGGTGCTTGTGGTTTCAGTTCTTCTTGGCGACCACCAATTACTTCGCCTTTGAAGATCCAAACCTTCACACCGATCACACCGTAGGTGGTGTGAGCTTCGTAGGTGGCATAGTCGATATCGGCACGCAGGGTGTGCAGTGGCACACGACCTTCGCGATACCATTCAGTACGTGCGATTTCAGCACCGCCGAGACGACCGCTCACTTGGATTTTGATGCCCTTGGCACCAATGCGCATTGCGTTCTGTACGGCACGCTTCATAGCGCGACGGAACATTACACGACGCTCCAGCTGCTGAGCTACGCTCTGCGCAACCAGCATACCGTCGAGCTCCGGCTTGCGGATCTCTTCGATATTGATGTGCACAGGCACACCCATTTGCTTGGTCAGGTCCTGACGCAGTTTCTCAACATCTTCACCCTTCTTCCCGATAACGATACCTGGACGAGCGGTGTGGATGGTGATGCGTGCAGTTTGGGCCGGACGATGGATATCGATACGGCTTACGGACGCGCTTTTTAGTTTGTCTTGGAGGTACTCACGCACATTCAGATCTGCGAGCAAATAGTCCGCATAAGTCCGACCGTCTGCGTACCAGACGGAGGTGTGCTCCTTGACGATTCCCAGGCGAATGCCAATGGGATGTACTTTCTGACCCATCTCTTCGACTCCGTTACTTGTCAGCAACCTTGACAGTGATATGGCAAGACCGCTTGACGATGCGATCAGCACGGCCTTTGGCACGCGGCATGATACGCTTCAGCGAACGCCCTTCGTTGACGAAAACGGTGCTGACCTTCAGGTCATCAACGTCTGCGCCTTCGTTATGCTCGGCGTTGGCTACGGCCGACTCCAGCACTTTTTTCATGATCTCGGCGGCTTTCTTACTGCTGAAAGCCAACAGGTTGAGCGCTTCGCCCACCTTCTTCCCGCGGATCTGGTCGGCGACCAAGCGGGCTTTCTGGGCGGAGATTCGAGCGCCCGACAACTTAGCGGCTACTTCCATTTCCTAACCCCTTAACGCTTGGCTTTCTTGTCTGCCACGTGCCCGCGATAAGTGCGGGTACCGGCGAACTCGCCCAGTTTGTGGCCGACCATGTCTTCGTTCACGAGAACTGGGACGTGCTGACGACCGTTGTGTACTGCGATGGTCAGACCGACCATTTGTGGCAGGATCATCGAACGACGCGACCAGGTTTTCACTGGTTTGCGATCGTTCTTTTCCGCCGCCACTTCGATCTTCTTCAGTAGGTGAAGATCGATAAAAGGACCTTTTTTCAGAGAACGTGGCACTGTCGTATCCCTCTATTTACTTGCGACGACGGACGATCATTTTGTCGGTACGCTTATTACCACGAGTCTTCGCGCCCTTAGTCGGGAAGCCCCACGGCGATACCGGATGACGACCACCAGAGGTACGACCTTCACCACCACCATGTGGGTGGTCAACCGGGTTCATGGCAACACCACGAACGGTTGGGCGAACGCCACGCCAGCGCTTGGCACCGGCTTTACCCAGGGAACGCAGGCTGTGCTCGGAGTTCGAGACTTCGCCCAGCGTTGCACGGCATTCCGACAGCACTTTACGCATTTCACCGGAACGCAGACGCAGGGTCACGTAGACACCTTCACGAGCGATCAGCTGAGCCGAAGCACCAGCGGAACGAGCGATCTGTGCACCTTTACCTGGCTTCAGTTCGATGCCGTGTACGGTGGAACCCACTGGGATGTTGCGCAGTTGCAGAGCGTTACCTGGCTTGATTGGAGCCAGAGCGCCCGCGATCAGCTGGTCACCAGCACTCACGCCTTTAGGGGCGATGATGTAGCGACGCTCGCCGTCTGCGTACAGCAGCAGTGCGATGTGAGCAGTACGGTTTGGATCGTATTCGATACGCTCGACAGTGGCAGCGATGCCATCTTTGTCGTTGCGACGGAAGTCGACCAGACGATAATGCTGCTTATGACCACCACCGATGTGACGAGTGGTAATACGGCCATTGTTGTTACGACCACCAGACTTCGATTTTTTCTCGAGCAGCGGTGCGTGAGGAGCGCCTTTATGCAGCTCCTGGTTGACCACCTTGACCACAAAACGGCGGCCAGGGGAAGTCGGTTTGCATTTAACGATTGCCATGATGCACCCCTTCCTTACTCAGCACTGCTGCTGAAATCGAGATCTTGGCCTGGCTGAAGGGAGATAACTGCCTTCTTCCAGTCATTACGCTTGCCCAGACCGCGAGCAGTGCGCTTGCTTTTACCCAGAACATTCAGGGTAGTCACACGCTCTACTTTCACGCTGAACAGGCTTTCGACGGCCTTCTTGATTTCCAGCTTGGTTGCGTCAGTAGCAACCTTGAAAACGAACTGACCTTTTTTGTCTGCCAGAACCGTAGCCTTCTCGGAAACGTGCGGGCCAAGCAGAACTTTAAATACGCGTTCCTGGTTCATCCCAGCAGCTCCTCGAATTTCTTCACGGCCGACACGGTGATCAACACCTTGTCGTATGCGATCAGACTAACTGGATCGGAACCTTGCACGTCACGGACATCAACGTGTGGCAGGTTGCGAGCAGCCAGGTACAGGTTCTGATCAACAGCATCCGACACGATCAGAACGTCGGTCAGGCTCATGTTGTTCAGTTTGCTCAGCAGGTCTTTGGTTTTCGGGGTTTCAACAGCGAAATCCTGAACAACGACCAGACGATCAGTACGCACCAGCTCAGCAAGGATGGAACGCATTGCTGCGCGATACATCTTCTTGTTCAGCTTCTGGGAGTGATCCTGAGGACGAGCTGCGAAAGTGGTGCCGCCGCCGCGCCAGATTGGGCTACGGATAGTACCGGCACGAGCACGGCCAGTACCTTTCTGACGCCATGGGCGCTTGCCGCCACCGGAAACGTCGGAACGGGTCTTTTGCTGCTTGCTACCCTGACGGCCGCCGGCCATGTAGGCCACGACTGCTTGGTGAACCAGCGTCTCGTTGAAATCGCCGCCAAATGTCAGTTCGGAAACTTCGATCGCTTGAGCGTCATTTACATTTAATTGCATGTCAGCTTCCCCTTAACCGCGAGCCTTGGCTGCTGGACGTACAACCAGGTTGCCGCCAGTAGCGCCAGGAACAGCGCCCTTGACCAACAACAGATTGCGTTCAGCGTCCACGCGCACTACTTCCAGGGACTGCACGGTCACGCGCTCAGCGCCCATATGACCGGACATTTTTTTGCCCTTGAATACACGACCAGGAGTCTGGCACTGGCCGATAGAGCCTGGAACGCGGTGGGATACGGAGTTACCGTGGGTGTTATCTTGCCCGCGGAAATTCCAACGCTTGATCGTACCCTGGAAGCCTTTACCCTTGGACTGACCGGTTACATCAACCAGTTGACCAGCGGCGAAGATTTCAGTGTTGATCAGATCGCCGGCCTGGTACTCGCCTTCTTCAAGGCGGAATTCCATTACGGTACGACCAGCGGCAACGTTCGCCTTGGCGAAGTGGCCAGCCTGAGCGGCTGTAACACGCGAAGCACGACGCTCGCCGACAGTAACTTGCACTGCACGGTAGCCATCAGTTTCTTCAGTCTTGAACTGGGTGACGCGATTCGGTTCGATCTCAATGACCGTGACCGGAATGGAGACACCTTCTTCGGTGAAAATACGGGTCATACCGCATTTACGACCGACTACACCAATAGTCATGTTGTAAACCTCATGAGTGTACGGGGCTTTCACCCGCTATGGCCGCCCATTTCAGAGCGTTACACGACTAAGACCGAGTCTTAGCCGAGGCTGATCTGCACTTCCACACCTGCCGCAAGATCAAGCTTCATCAGCGCATCAACGGTTTTATCCGTTGGCTGGACGATGTCCAGGACACGCTTATGAGTACGGATCTCGTACTGGTCACGCGCGTCTTTGTTGACGTGCGGGGAGACCAGAACGGTGAACCGCTCTTTACGGGTAGGCAGTGGAATTGGACCACGCACTTGAGCACCAGTACGTTTCGCGGTTTCCACGATTTCCTGGGTGGATTGGTCGATCAGGCGATGGTCAAAAGCCTTCAACCTGATACGGATTTGCTGATTTTGCATTGGATTTCAGACTCCGGCTGCTATTCCCACCGGGCGCAATACGCCCGTTAAAAGGAGGCGCAATTCTATAGACGCCCCTGATAGGTGTCAACCTAATAAAAAAGCCCCCGCTAGGCGGGGGCTTTTTCAAAGCATCGAAGCTATCTCAATGAGAAGCTTACTCGATGATTTTGGCTACGACGCCGGCGCCGACGGTACGACCGCCTTCACGGATAGCGAAACGCAGGCCGTCTTCCATCGCGATGGTCTTGATCAGAGTGACAGTCATCTGGATGTTGTCACCTGGCATTACCATTTCAACGCCTTCTGGCAGCTCGCAGTTACCAGTCACGTCAGTAGTACGGAAGTAGAACTGTGGACGGTAGCCTTTGAAGAACGGAGTATGACGACCGCCTTCTTCCTTGCTCAGAACGTAAACTTCTGCGGTGAACTTGGTGTGCGGCTTGACCGAACCTGGCTTGACCAGAACCTGGCCACGCTCAACGTCGTCACGCTTGGTACCACGCAGCAGAACGCCGCAGTTCTCGCCAGCACGACCTTCGTCGAGCAGTTTGCGGAACATTTCAACACCGGTGCAGGTGGTGGTGGTGGTGTCACGCAGACCAACGATTTCCAGTGGATCCTGGACGCGAACGATACCACGCTCGATACGGCCAGTTACCACGGTACCGCGACCGGAGATCGAGAACACGTCTTCGATTGGCATCAGGAACGGCTTGTCGATAGCGCGCTCTGGCTCCGGGATGTAGCTGTCCAGAGTTTCTACCAGTTTCTTGACGGCAGTGGTGCCCATCTCGTTGTCGTCTTTGCCTTCCAGCGCCATACGAGCCGAACCGATGATGATTGGAGTGTCATCACCTGGGAAGTCGTAGGTGCTCAGCAGGTCGCGAACTTCCATCTCGACCAGTTCCAGCAGCTCTGCGTCGTCTACCAGGTCAGCCTTGTTCAGGAAAACCACGATGTACGGAACGCCTACCTGACGGGACAGCAGGATGTGCTCACGGGTTTGTGGCATCGGACCATCGGCGGCCGAGCAAACCAGGATCGCGCCGTCCATCTGGGCAGCACCGGTGATCATGTTCTTCACGTAGTCAGCGTGACCTGGGCAGTCAACGTGAGCGTAGTGACGGATCTTCGAGTTGTACTCGACGTGCGCGGTGTTGATGGTGATACCGCGAGCTTTCTCTTCTGGAGCGCTGTCGATCTTGTCGAATTCAACGACTGCAGAACCGAAAACTTCGGAGCAAACGCGAGTCAGAGCAGCAGTCAGAGTGGTTTTACCATGGTCAACGTGACCGATGGTGCCAACGTTGACGTGCGGTAGGGAACGATCAAATTTTTCTTTAGCCACGACAATTAACTCCTTGCCTAAAGGGCTGAATCAGCCTTGTTTTTTAACGATAGCTTCGACGACGTTCGACGGAGCTTCGGAGTATTTGGAGAATTCCATAGAGTAGCTCGCGCGACCCTGGGACATGGAACGAACGTCGGTCGCATAACCGAACATCTCGCCCAGCGGAACTTCGGCGCGGATAACCTTGCCGGAGACCGTGTCTTCCATACCCTGGATCAGACCACGACGACGGTTCAGGTCACCCATCACGTCACCCATGTAGTCCTCAGGTGTTACAACTTCTACCTTCATGATCGGCTCAAGTACAACACCGCCGCCCTTGGACGCGAGTTGCTTGGTCGCCATGGAAGCAGCCACCTTGAACGCCATCTCGTTGGAGTCGACGTCGTGGTAAGAACCATCGAACACGGTAGCCTTCAGGCCGATCAGCGGATAGCCGGCAACAACGCCGTTCTTCATCTGCTCTTCGATACCCTTCTGGATCGCCGGGATGTATTCCTTAGGAACCACACCACCCACGACTTCGTTCACGAATTGCAGACCTTCCTGACCTTCGTCAGCAGGAGCAAAACGGATCCAGCAATGGCCGAACTGGCCACGACCGCCGGACTGGCGAACGAACTTGCCTTCGATCTCACAGGACTTCGTGATCTTCTCACGATAGGAAACCTGTGGTTTACCGATGTTGGCTTCGACGTTGAACTCACGGCGCATCCGGTCAACCAGGATGTCCAGGTGCAATTCGCCCATGCCGGAGATGATCGTCTGACCAGTCTCTTCATCAGTCTTGACGCGGAAAGACGGGTCTTCCTGAGCAAGTTTGCCCAGAGCGATACCCATTTTTTCCTGGTCATCCTTGGTCTTCGGCTCAACGGCAACCGAGATAACCGGCTCCGGGAAGTCCATGCGAACCAGGATGATTGGCTTGTCAGGCGAGCAGAGGGTGTCACCCGTGGTGACGTCCTTCATGCCGATCAGGGCCGCGATGTCGCCAGCGCGTACTTCCTTGATCTCTTCGCGGGTGTTTGCGTGCATTTGCACCATACGACCCACGCGCTCTTTCTTGCCCTTGACCGAGTTGATCACGCCGTCGCCGGAGTTCAACACGCCCGAGTAAACACGGGCAAAGGTCAGGGTACCCACGAATGGGTCGGTAGCGATCTTGAACGCCAGAGCCGAGAACGGCTCGTTGTCGTCTGCATGACGCTCCATTTCGACAGTCTCGTCATCCGGGTCGGAACCCTTGATGGCAGGAATGTCCACTGGCGCGGGCAGGTAGTCGATAACGGCGTCGAGAACCAGGGGAACACCCTTGTTCTTGAAAGAGGAACCGCAAACAGCCAGAACGATTTCACCGGCGATGGTCCGCTGACGCAGAGCACCTTTGATTTCCTCGACGGTGAGCTCTTCGCCCTCGAGGTACTTGTTCATCAGCTCTTCGTTGGCTTCGGCCGCAGCCTCGACCATGTTGCTGCGCCACTCTTCAGCCAGCTCCTGCAGTTCGGCAGGGATAGGACCGCGGATAGCCGCCATGCCCTTGTCGCTGTCGTTCCAGCGGACAGCTTCCATGCTGATCAGATCGATCTGACCTTCGAAGTTGTCTTCGGAGCCGATAGCCAACTGGATAGGCACCGGAGTGTGACCCAGACGCTGCTTGATCTGACCGATCACGCGCAGGAAGTTTGCGCCGGCACGGTCCATCTTGTTGACGTAAACAAGACGTGGAACGCCGTACTTGTTGGCTTGACGCCATACGGTTTCCGACTGCGGCTCAACACCCGAAGTACCGCAGAACACAACGACAGCGCCGTCGAGTACGCGCAGGGAGCGCTCTACTTCGATGGTGAAGTCAACGTGGCCCGGGGTATCGATGATGTTGAAGCGGTGCTTGGGGAACTGCTTGTTCGAGCCTTCCCAGAATGCGGTAGTCGCAGCGGAGGTAATGGTAATACCCCGCTCCTGCTCCTGCACCATCCAATCCATGGTCGCGGCGCCGTCATGCACCTCGCCCATCTTGTGGTTTACGCCCGTGTAAAACAGGACGCGCTCGGTAGTCGTGGTCTTACCCGCGTCCACGTGAGCAACGATACCAATGTTACGGTAGCGTTTAATATCGGTTGTACGAGCCATAAAGCCCTCGCAAAATGAGTGACGCTAAAATTAGAAGCGGTAGTGCGAGAAAGCCTTGTTGGCTTCAGCCATACGGTGCACGTCTTCACGCTTCTTAACTGCAGCACCTTTACCTTCGGCGGCGTCCAGCAGTTCGCCAGCCAAACGCAGAGCCATAGACTTCTCGCCGCGCTTACGGGCGAAGTCTACCAACCAGCGCATTGCCAGAGCATTACGACGGGACGGACGAACTTCAACCGGAACCTGGTAAGTAGCACCGCCTACACGGCGCGACTTCACTTCGACCAGCGGAGCGATGGCGTCGAGTGCTTTCTCGAAGAGTTCCAGGGGATCAGTACCGGCTTTACGCTCTTTAACCTTTTCCAGCGCGCCATAAACGATACGTTCGGCAACGGCTTTCTTGCCGCTTTCCATCACGTGGTTCATGAACTTGGCCAGGATTTGGCTTCCGTATTTTGGATCGTCAAGCACTTCGCGCTTGGCTGCTACGCGTCTTCTTGGCATGGATAAGCCCTCAAACGGTCTTCAGGTTAGCTCGGAACCACTACACCCTGAGGATGTACGCCCGACCTTACTCTTATCGACTCAGAAAAATAGAAATCAGTTTTTTGCTACCAAAAGCCACTACTACTTAGGCTTCTTGGTACCGTACTTCGAACGACCCTGGTTCCGGCCTTTAACGCCCGAAGTATCCAGAGAGCCGCGAACGGTGTGGTAACGAACACCTGGCAAGTCTTTTACACGACCGCCGCGGATCAGTACCACGCTGTGCTCTTGCAGGTTGTGACCTTCACCACCGATGTACGAGGAAACCTCGAAACCGTTGGTCAGGCGCACACGGCATACTTTACGCAGTGCCGAGTTAGGTTTTTTCGGCGTAGTGGTGTACACACGGGTGCACACGCCACGACGTTGCGGGCAGTTCTGCAGCGCAGGTACGTCGGATTTCTCGACGATACGCTTACGCGGCTGACGTACCAGCTGGTTGATAGTTGCCATCTACTAGCTCCACTGTTGTCTTGCGACGCTATTGTCTTGCAAGAAAAGCAAAATGGCAGGAACGAATCCCCGCCAAATTTAGGGGTACAAGAGTCTAAAGAGGATCTTGTCCCCAGTCAAGACAAGGCCCCGGCCTCCCCTCCCCGTCCATCGCAACAAAAAATGTCGCGATGATCGGAAAAAGGCTACCAGGGCCTCGCTTTCACTGCCGCAGAACTCAGTTACCGCTCGAGTTCAGGGCTTCGGTCAGTGCAGCTTCCACTTCACTGGCGCTTACGCGCAACGGTTTGTCCAGTTCACGGCGACGCTTGCGCTCGCTGTGGTAGGCCAGACCGGTACCGGCCGGGATCAGACGACCCACGACCACGTTTTCCTTCAGGCCGCGCAGGTAATCGCGCTTGCCGGTAACGGCCGCTTCGGTCAGTACGCGGGTGGTCTCTTGGAAAGAGGCCGCGGAGATGAACGATTCGGTCGACAACGACGCCTTGGTGATACCCAGCAACACGCGAGTGAACTTGGACACGAACTTGTCTTCGGTCGCCAGGCGCTCGTTTTCCACCAGTACGTGAGTCAGTTCCATCTGGTCGCCCTTGATGAAGCTGGAGTCGCCGGATTCGGCGATCTCAACTTTACGCAGCATCTGACGCAGGATGGTCTCGATGTGCTTGTCGTTGATCTTCACGCCTTGCAGACGGTAAACGTCCTGGATCTCGTTGACGATGTACTTGGCCAGCGCACTCACACCCAGCAGACGCAGGATGTCGTGTGGATCGCTCGGACCGTCGGAGATAACTTCGCCGCGGTTCACTTGTTCGCCTTCGAAGACGTTCAGGTGACGCCACTTCGGAATCAGCTCTTCGTACGGATCGCTGCCGTCGTTCGGGGTAATGACCAGACGACGCTTGCCCTTGGTCTCTTTACCGAACGCGATGGTGCCGCTGACTTCAGCCAGAATCGAGGCTTCTTTCGGACGACGGGCTTCGAACAGGTCGGCAACACGCGGCAGACCACCGGTGATGTCACGGGTCTTCGAAGTCTCTTGCGGAATACGAGCGATAACGTCACCGATCGCGATCCGCGCACCGTCCGCAACACCGACCAGGGCGTTGGCTGGCAGGAAGTACTGAGCGATTACGTCAGTGCCTGGCAGCAACAGATCCTTGCCGTTGTCGTCGACCATCTTCACCGCAGGACGGATGTCCTTGCCGGCTGCCGGACGGTCTTTCGCATCGAGCACTTCAATGTTGGTCATACCGGTCAATTCGTCGGTCTGACGCTTGATCGTGATGCCTTCTTCCATGCCCACGTAGGTCACGGTACCTTTCATTTCGGTAACGATCGGGTGAGTGTGCGGATCCCACTTGGCCACGATGGCGCCAGCGTCGACCTTGTCACCCTCTTTAACCGAAATCACCGCACCGTACGGCAGCTTGTAGCGCTCGCGCTCACGACCGTAGTCGTCGGCGATTGCCAGCTCACCGGAACGGGACACCGCAACCAGGTGACCATCGACACGCTCAACGTGCTTCAGGTTGTGCAGACGGACAGTACCGCCATTCTTCACCTGAACGCTGTCGGCTGCCGAGGTCCGGCTTGCCGCACCACCGATGTGGAACGTACGCATGGTCAGCTGGGTACCCGGCTCACCGATGGACTGGGCAGCGATAACGCCGACCGCTTCACCGATGTTCACCTGGTGACCACGAGCCAGGTCGCGACCGTAGCACTTGGCGCAGATGCCGTAGCGGGTTTCACAGCTGATTGGCGAGCGCACGATCACTTCGTCGATGCTGTTCAGCTCGATGAATTCAACCCACTTCTCGTCGACCAGGGTGCCAGCAGGAACGATGACGTCCTCGGTACCCGGCTTGAATACGTCACGGGCGATGACTCGACCCAGAACGCGTTCACCCAGCGGCTCTACAACGTCGCCGCCTTCGATGTGCGGAGTCATCAGCAGGCCGTGCTCGGTACCACAGTCGATCTCGGTCACGACCAGGTCTTGTGCAACGTCCACCAGACGACGGGTCAGGTAACCGGAGTTCGCGGTTTTCAACGCGGTATCCGCCAGACCCTTACGAGCACCGTGAGTCGAGATGAAGTACTGGAGTACGCTCAGGCCTTCACGGAAGTTCGCGGTAATCGGCGTTTCGATGATGGAGCCGTCCGGCTTGGCCATCAGGCCACGCATACCGGCCAGCTGACGGATCTGCGCAGCAGAACCCCGTGCACCCGAGTCGG
Source organism: Pseudomonas sp. Ost2 (assembly GCF_018326065.1). Taxonomy (NCBI): domain Bacteria; kingdom Pseudomonadati; phylum Pseudomonadota; class Gammaproteobacteria; order Pseudomonadales; family Pseudomonadaceae; genus Pseudomonas; species Pseudomonas sp. Ost2. The sequence goes on from NZ_AP021904.1 coordinate 6,630,196, forward strand.
CCATCATGTACATCGAGTTGAAGGACTCCTGGTCGACTTCGACACCATGACGGTCGATGACCTTCTCTTTCGAGAGGTTGGCCATCATCGCCTTGGAGACTTCGTCGTTCGCCTTGGACCACAAGTCGATTACTTTGTTGTACTTCTCGCCCTGGGTTACCAGGCCGGAGGCGTACTGACTTTCGATCTCTTTCACTTCGTCGGTGGCAGCACCGATGATGCGGGCTTTTTCATCCGGGATAACGAAGTCGTTAACACCGATGGAAACGCCGGAAATGGTCGAATAGGCAAAACCGGTGTACATCAACTGGTCAGCGAAGATCACGGTCTCTTTCAGACCAACCACGCGGTAGCACTGGTTGATCAGCTTGGAGATCGCCTTCTTCTTCATCGGCAGGTTGACGACGTCGAACGACAGACCTTTCGGAACCACCTGGAACAGCAGCGCACGGCCGACAGTGGTGTCGACGATACGGGTGTTCTGGACGCTGCCGCCATCACGGTCGTTCACGGTTTCAGTGATACGAACCTTGATCTTGGCGTGCAGCGCGGCTTCGCCGGCGCGGAATACGCGGTCGACTTCCTGCAGGTCCGCGAAGATACGACCTTCGCCCTTGGCGTTGATCGCTTCACGGGTCATGTAGTACAGACCCAATACAACGTCCTGCGACGGAACGATGATCGGCTCACCGTTGGCTGGCGACAGGATGTTGTTGGTCGACATCATCAACGCACGCGCTTCCAGCTGGGCTTCCAGTGTCAGCGGTACGTGCACGGCCATCTGGTCGCCGTCGAAGTCGGCGTTGTACGCAGCACAGACCAGAGGGTGCAGCTGGATAGCCTTGCCTTCGATCAGTACCGGTTCAAACGCCTGGATACCCAGACGGTGAAGGGTCGGTGCACGGTTGAGCAGTACGGGGTGTTCGCGAATCACTTCGGCGAGAACGTCCCAGACCTCTGGCAGCTCGCGCTCGACCATCTTCTTGGCGGCCTTGATGGTGGTCGCCAGACCACGCATTTCCAGCTTGCCGAAAATGAACGGTTTGAACAGCTCGAGGGCCATCTTCTTCGGCAGACCGCACTGGTGCAGACGCAGGGTCGGGCCTACGGTAATTACCGAACGACCGGAGTAGTCAACACGCTTACCGAGCAGGTTCTGACGGAAACGACCCTGCTTACCCTTGATCATGTCAGCCAGGGATTTCAGAGGACGCTTGTTCGAACCGGTGATGGCACGACCGCGACGACCGTTGTCCAGCAGGGCGTCCACAGCTTCCTGCAGCATGCGCTTTTCGTTGCGCACGATGATGTCGGGAGCGGACAGGTCCAGCAGACGCTTCAAACGGTTGTTACGGTTGATCACCCGACGATACAGATCGTTGAGGTCGGAAGTCGCGAAGCGGCCGCCATCCAGTGGAACCAGTGGACGCAGGTCTGGCGGCAGAACCGGCAGAACGGTCAACACCATCCACTCAGGCAGGTTGCCGGAGCCCTGGAAGGCCTCCATCAACTTCAGGCGCTTGGACAGCTTCTTGATCTTGGTTTCCGAGTTGGTTTGCGGAATTTCTTCGCGCAGACGGCCAATCTCGTGTTCCAGGTCGATCGCGTGCAGCAGTTCGCGGACAGCTTCGGCACCCATGCGGGCGTCGAAGTCGTCACCGAACTCTTCGAGGGCTTCGAAGTACTGCTCGTCGTTCAGCAGCTGGCCTTTTTCAAGGGTGGTCATGCCCGGGTCGATAACGACATAGCTCTCGAAGTAGAGAACGCGTTCGATATCACGCAGGGTCATGTCCATCAGCAGGCCGATACGGCTCGGCAGGGACTTCAGGAACCAGATGTGGGCAACCGGCGAAGCCAGCTCGATGTGCGCCATGCGCTCACGACGAACCTTGGCCAGCGCGACTTCAACGCCGCACTTCTCGCAGATCACACCACGGTGCTTCAAGCGCTTGTACTTACCGCACAGGCACTCGTAATCCTTTACCGGGCCAAAGATCTTGGCGCAGAACAGGCCGTCACGCTCTGGTTTGAACGTACGGTAGTTGATGGTTTCCGGCTTTTTAACTTCACCGAACGACCACGAACGGATCATCTCAGGCGATGCCAATCCGATACGGATGGCGTCGAACTCTTCGACTTGACCCTGGTTTTTCAGCAAATTCAGTAGGTCTTTCAAGGCCTTTCCTCCTGGCGGAGCAGAGAGCGGGCAGTGCTGCCCCGCTCTCGATTCGCGTCACGTGTTATTCGGTTTCCAGATCGATATCGATGCCGAGGGAACGAATTTCCTTGATCAACACGTTGAAGGACTCGGGCATGCCCGGCTCCATACGGTGATCGCCGTCCACGATGTTTTTGTACATCTTGGTCCGACCGTTCACATCGTCCGACTTCACTGTGAGCATTTCTTGCAGAGTGTATGCGGCACCGTATGCTTCCAGTGCCCAGACCTCCATCTCCCCGAAACGCTGACCACCGAACTGCGCCTTACCACCCAGCGGCTGCTGGGTAACCAGGCTGTACGAACCGGTAGAACGAGCGTGCATCTTGTCGTCTACCAAGTGGTTCAGCTTCAGCATGTACATGTAGCCAACGGTAACCGGACGCTCGAACTTGTTGCCGGTACGACCATCGAACAGTTGCATCTGGCCGCTTTCCGGCAGGTCTGCCAGTTTCAGCATGGCCTTGATTTCAACTTCCTTGGCACCGTCGAATACCGGAGTAGCCATTGGCACGCCAGCTCGCAGGTTCTTCGCCAGATCCAGGATTTCCTGGTCGGAGAAGGTGTCCAGCTCTTCGTTGCGACCGCCGATCTCGTTGTAGATCTCGTGCAGGAACTTGCGCAGGTCAGCAACCTTGCGCTGCTCCTCGATCATACGGTTGATCTTCTCGCCCAGACCTTTGGCCGCGAGGCCCAGGTGGGTTTCAAGGATCTGACCGACGTTCATACGCGATGGTACGCCCAGCGGGTTGAGAACGACGTCGACCGGGGTGCCATTGGCATCGTGCGGCATGTCTTCAACCGGCATGATCACAGAGACCACACCCTTGTTACCGTGACGACCGGCCATCTTGTCGCCCGGCTGAATGCGACGACGGATTGCCAGGTAGACCTTGACGATCTTCAGTACGCCCGGAGCCAGGTCATCGCCTTGCTGCAGCTTGCGCTTCTTGTCTTCGAACTTGTCGTCCAGCAGACGGCGGCGATCGACGATGTAGGCCTGGGCCTTCTCGAGCTGCTCGTTCAGGGCGTCTTCAGCCATGCGCAGCTTGAACCACTGGCCGTGCTCAAGACCGTCGAGGATCTCGTTGGTGATCTCCTGGCCTTTCTTCAGACCGGCGCCGCCTTCGGCGGTGTGACCGACCAGGGCGGAACGCAGACGTTCGAAAGTCGCGCCTTCAACGATACGGAACTCTTCGTTGAGGTCCTTGCGGATCTCGTCGAGCTGGCTCTTCTCGATGGACAGGGCACGGCTGTCGCGCTCAACGCCATCGCGGGTGAAGACCTGTACGTCGATGACAGTACCCTTGGTGCCGGTCGGCACGCGCAGGGAGGTGTCTTTGACGTCGCTGGCCTTCTCACCGAAGATCGCACGCAGCAGTTTTTCTTCCGGAGTCAGTTGGGTCTCGCCTTTCGGAGTGACCTTACCGACCAGGATGTCGCCAGGGCCGACTTCGGCGCCGACGTAGACGATACCGGCTTCGTCCAGCTTGTTCAGTGCGGCTTCACCCACGTTCGGGATGTCCGCAGTGATTTCCTCTGGGCCAAGCTTGGTGTCACGGGCCACACAGGTCAGTTCCTGGATGTGGATCGTGGTGAAGCGGTCTTCCTGAACAACGCGCTCCGACAGGCAGATGGAGTCTTCGAAGTTGAAGCCGTTCCACGCCATGAAGGCGATGCGCATGTTCTGACCCAGTGCCAGTTCACCCATGTCGGTGGACGGGCCGTCGGCCATGATGTCGCTGCGCTGAACGCGATCACCCTTGCTCACCAGCGGACGCTGGTTGATGCAGGTGTTCTGGTTCGAGCGGGTGTATTTGGTCAGGTTGTAGATGTCGACACCGGCTTCGCCCGGTTCAACTTCGTCATCGGCAACACGGACCACGATACGGCTGGCATCGACGGAGTCGATCACGCCGCCACGACGAGCCACGACGCAAACGCCGGAGTCACGGGCAACGTTGCGCTCCATGCCGGTACCTACCAGCGGCTTGTCGGCGCGCAGGGTCGGTACAGCCTGACGCTGCATGTTCGAACCCATCAACGCACGGTTGGCGTCGTCGTGCTCGAGGAACGGAATCAGCGACGCGGCGACCGAAACTACCTGCTTCGGCGAAACGTCCATCAGGGTGACGTCTTCCGGCGCCTTGACGGTGAATTCGTTCAGGTGACGAACAGCTACCAGCTCGTCGATCAGGACTTTCTTGTCGTTCATCGTGGCCGAAGCCTGAGCGATCACGTGATCGGCTTCTTCGATGGCGGACAGGAACACGATCTCGTCGGTGACCAGAGCGTCTTTCACCACGCGGTACGGGCTCTCGAGGAAGCCGTACTGGTTGGTGCGCGCATAAGCGGCCAGGGAGTTGATCAGACCGATGTTCGGACCTTCCGGCGTTTCGATCGGGCAGACACGACCGTAGTGCGTCGGGTGTACGTCACGAACTTCGAAGCCTGCGCGCTCACGGGTCAGACCGCCCGGGCCGAGTGCGGAGACACGGCGCTTGTGCGTGATCTCGGACAGCGGGTTGTTCTGGTCCATGAACTGCGACAGCTGGCTGGAACCGAAGAACTCCTTCACCGCGGCCGCGACCGGCTTGGCGTTGATCAGGTCTTGCGGCATCAGGCCTTCGCTTTCGGCCATCGACAGACGTTCCTTGACCGCACGCTCGACGCGCACCAGGCCAACACGGAACTGGTTCTCGGCCATTTCGCCTACGCAGCGAACACGGCGGTTACCCAGGTGGTCGATGTCGTCGACGATGCCCTTGCCGTTACGGATGTCGACCAGGGTCTTCAGTACCGCGACGATGTCTTCCTTGCACAGCACGCCCGAACCTTCGATCTCGGTACGACCGATACGACGGTTGAACTTCATCCGGCCGACGGCAGACAGGTCATAACGCTCAGGGCTGAAGAACAGGTTGTTGAACAGGGTCTCGGCGGCATCCTTGGTCGGTGGCTCACCAGGACGCATCATGCGATAGATCTCGACCAGCGCTTCCAGTTGGTTGCTGGTGGAGTCGATCTTCAGCGTGTCGGAGATGAACGGACCGCAGTCGATGTCGTTGGTGTACAGCGTCTCGATGCGAACAACCTGGGCCTTGGCGATTTTCGCCAGGATCTCGGTGTTCAGCTCGGTGTTGCACTCTGCCAGGATTTCGCCGGTAGCCGGATGCACGATGACCTTGGCGGTAGTGCGACCCAGGACGTAGTCCAGTGGCACTTCCAGCTCTTTGATCCCGGCTTTTTCCAGCTGGTTGATGTGGCGAGCGGTGATACGACGACCCTGCTCGACAATAACCTTGCCTTTGTCGTCCTGGATATCGAGGACCGCGATCTCACCGCGCAGGCGCTGAGGCACCAGCTCCAGGCTCAGGGTCTCGCCCTTAACGTGGAATACGTTGGTGGTGTAGAACGCGTCGAGAACTTCTTCGGTCCCATAACCCAGCGCGCGCAGCAGCACGGAAGCCGGCAGCTTGCGGCGACGGTCGATACGGACGAACACGCAGTCTTTCGGGTCGAACTCGAAGTCCAGCCACGAACCGCGGTACGGAATGATCCGCGCGGAGTACAGCAGTTTGCCGGAGCTGTGCGTCTTGCCGCGGTCGTGGTCGAAGAACACGCCCGGGGAACGGTGCAGCTGGGAAACGATTACACGCTCGGTACCGTTGATTACGAAGGTACCGTTCTCAGTCATCAGGGGGATTTCACCCATGTAGACTTCTTGCTCTTTGATGTCCTTGATCGCTTTGTTCGACGATTCTTTGTCGAAAATGATCAGGCGCACTTTCACCCGCAGCGGAACCGCATAGGTCACGCCGCGCAATACGCATTCCTTGACATCAAAGGCCGGTTCGCCCAGACGATAGCCAACGTACTCCAGAGCAGCGTTGCCGGAGTAGCTGATGATCGGGAAAACGGATTTGAAGGCCGCATGCAGACCGACGTCACGGAACTGGTCCTTGGTCGCGCCCGCCTGCAAGAATTCGCGATACGAATCCAGCTGGATAGCCAGGAGGTACGGTACGTCCATGACGTCCGGCAACTTGCTAAAGTCCTTGCGGATACGTTTTTTCTCAGTATATGAGTAAGCCATCAGCGTTCCCCAGCTTGGTCACCTGCTTGTTTGGCCTCTCCCGACGGGAGCAGCCAGAAAATCGTGCAAACCCCTTGGTTTGCGCCACCGCATCGGGTGGTTGAAGCACGTTAGAGGCGCCGGCCGAGCCGGTCGCCAATAACGGAAAAAGGCCGGTGGCAAGAGCCACCAGCCATCAGCCTGTCGCTTAACGCTCGGGCTGGAGACGCACAGTCGAAAGTTACTTAACTTCGACGTCAGCGCCTGCTTCTTTCAGCGCGGCAGCAGCTTTGTCAGCGGCGCCTTTGTCAACACCTTCCAGGATGACCTGAGGAGCGGTGTCAACCTTTTCCTTGGCTTCTTTCAGACCCAGACCGGTCAGTTCACGTACAGCCTTGATGACGTTGACTTTCTTCTCGCCAGCGGCTTTCAGAACAACGTTGAACTCGGTTTGTTCTTCAACAACGGCAGCAGCAACAGCTGGGCCAGCCGAAGCGGCAGCAGCGGAAACGCCGAAGGTTTCTTCCATTGCCTTGATCAGCTCAACAACTTCCAGAACGGTTTTCTGGCCGATTGCTTCGATGATTTGTTCGTTAGTCAGAGACATGACTCAATTCCTGAATTGGGGGACAGCCTGTACGGCCATCGAAATAAACAAAATACGCGAGAAAGGAAATGCTCAGCCTCAGGCTGCGGCAGCTTCTTTCTGCTCGCGGATTGCCGCCAGAGTACGAGCCAGTTTGCTGGTAGCGCCTTGAATCACGCTCATCAGCTGGGAAATGGCTTCGTCACGGGTTGGCAAGCTTGCCAGCACGTCGATCTGGTTCGCTGCGAGGAACTTGCCCTCGAACGCAGCTGCCTTGATCTCGAACTTGTCCTGACCCTTGGCGAACTCTTTGAAAATACGGGCAGCAGCGCCCGGATGATCCTTGGAGAACGCAATCAGGGTAGGGCCGGTGAACACGTCGTTGAGAACACTGTATTCAGTGTCAGCAACAGCGCGCTTGAGCAGGGTGTTACGTACAACACGTACGTATACGCCAGCTTCACGAGCCTCTTTACGGAGTCCGGTCATTGCGCCTACTGTTACGCCACGGGCATCAGCCACGACAGCGGACAGAGCGACTTTGGCAGCCTCGTTGACTTCAGCGACGATGGCCTTCTTGTCTTCGAGATTAATTGCCACGGGTTCAACTCCTGCTTGTTACCGTTTCATCTGGCCGAAGCCGGATGTCGTTTTGGTGTCTGATTCGGTAAGGAACCGGGAGCACCATCTGCGTAGGCTTGTGGTTTAAGGCTTGCGCCGCCTACGGTCTTGGATAGCCCCCGCCAGGCAGGGACCCCAATCTTTCAATGGGTGCAATCGCTTGCACCCACTTTTGTCTTACGCGTCCAGCGAGCTCTGGTCGATGACCAGACCTGGGCCCATGGTGGTGCTCAGGGTAACGCGCTTGACGTAGATACCTTTCGAGGAAGCTGGCTTGATACGCTTCAGGTCGGCGATCAGGGCTTCAACGTTTTCCTTCAGCTTGACGGCATCGAAGCCGACCTTGCCAACGGAAGTGTGGATAATGCCGTTTTTGTCGGTGCGATAACGAACCTGACCAGCCTTGGCGTTCTTGACCGCGCCGGCTACGTCTGGAGTTACGGTACCGACTTTAGGGTTAGGCATCAGGCCACGTGGACCGAGGATCTGACCCAGTTGACCTACAACACGCATTGCGTCCGGGGAAGCAATGACCACGTCATAGTTCAGGTCGCCGCCTTTCATTTCGGCAGCCAGGTCGTCCATGCCAACGCGATCGGCGCCGGCAGCCAGAGCAGCTTCGGCAGCTGGACCCTGGGTGAACACGGCAACACGAACGGTCTTGCCAGTGCCGTGTGGCAGCACGGTAGCGCTACGTACGACCTGGTCGGATTTACGTGGGTCAACGCCCAGGTTTACAGCAACGTCAACGGACTCGCTGAACTTGACAGTCGACAGCTCGGTCAGCAGAGCGGCGGCGTCTACAAAGTTGTAGGCCTTGCCTGCTTCGATTTTGCCGGCGATAGCCTTTTGGCGCTTGGTCAGCTTAGCCATTACACACCCTCCACGTTAAGGCCCATGCTACGAGCAGAACCGGCGATGGTACGCACGGCTGCATCCATATCAGCTGCAGTCAGATCCGCGTTTTTGGTCTTCGCGATTTCTTCCAGCTGAGCACGGGTCACGGTGCCAACCTTAACGGTGTTAGGACGAGCAGAACCGCTGGTCAGGCCAGCAGCTTTCTTCAACAGAACCGAAGCCGGGGTCGACTTGGTTTCGAAAGTGAAGCTACGGTCGCTGTAGACAGTGATGATCACTGGAGTCGGCAGACCTGGCTCAAGACCCTGGGTACGGGCGTTGAAGGCCTTGCAGAATTCCATGATGTTCACGCCGTGCTGACCCAGAGCTGGACCGACGGGTGGGCTAGGGTTGGCCTGAGCGGCCTTCACTTGCAGCTTGATGTAAGCGGTAATCTTCTTGGCCATGAGGCACTCCAATTACGGGTTCGAACGCCTCGAAAGGCTCCCCGGTTACTTGCGCGTTTATCCCAGTGACGACAAAACCCCACAGCCTAGGGCTGTGGGGTTGGGATGCTTGCTCAGCTAGACCTTTTCGACCTGACTGAACTCCAACTCTACCGGAGTAGAGCGACCGAAAATGAGCACCGCGACCTGGATCCGGCTCTTCTCGTAGTTAACTTCTTCGACCGTGCCGTTGAAATCTGCGAACGGACCGTCGGTAACACGTACCACTTCGCCCGGCTCGAACAACGTCTTCGGCTTCGGCTTGTCGCTACCATCAGCGACACGACGCAGAATGGCCTCGGCCTCTTTGTCGGTGATCGGTGCAGGCTTGTCGGCGGTACCGCCAATAAAGCCCATCACCCGAGGAGTATCCTTGACCAAGTGCCAAGTCCCCTCGTTCATATCCATCTGTACCAGCACGTAACCAGGGAAGAACTTGCGTTCGCTTTTGCGTTTCTGGCCATTACGCATTTCCACTACTTCTTCAGTAGGGACCAGAATTTCGCCGAAGCCATCTTCCATGCCTGCCAGCTTTACCCGCTCGATCAACGAGCGCATGACATGCTTCTCGTAACCCGAGTAAGCATGCACAACGTACCAACGCTTAGCCACGGGACACCCTTAGCCAACAATCAAGGAAACAAGCCAGCCGAGCAGGGAATCGAGCCCCCACAACAGCAACGCCATAACCAGCACCACAGCCACGACAATCAACGTGGTCTGCGTGGTTTCTTGGCGAGTCGGCCATACGACTTTACGGATTTCGGTGCGAGCTTCCTTGGCCAGTACAAAGAACGACTTGCCTTTGGCGGTCTGCAGGCCTACAAAGGCAGCTACAGCAGCAATGACAAGCAGAGCGAGTACACGGTACAGGATCGGCGAACCAGCGTAGTACTGGTTGCCAACAACACCAATCACCACCAGAGCGACTACAACGAGCCACTTGAGAAGATCGAAGCGAGAGCCTTGGGCTTCAGTGTTGGAGGTCATCTAAGAGGATCCTGTGAAAAGAAAGCCAGACACACCGAGTGAATCTGGCAGGTCAGGAGGGAATCGAACCCCCAACCTACGGTTTTGGAGACCGTCGCTCTGCCAATTGAGCTACTGACCTAAAACTTGAATCAGGCCGACCATTATGTCGGCCTGAGAGAGGTATTTCAACTACTTATTCGATTACTTTTGCTACGACGCCGGCGCCGACGGTACGACCGCCTTCACGGATAGCGAAACGCAGGCCGTCTTCCATCGCGATGGTCTTGATCAGAGTGACAGTCATCTGGATGTTGTCACCTGGCATTACCATTTCAACGCCTTCTGGCAGCTCGCAGTTACCAGTCACGTCAGTAGTACGGAAGTAGAACTGTGGACGGTAGCCTTTGAAGAACGGAGTATGACGACCGCCTTCTTCCTTGCTCAGAACGTAAACTTCTGCGGTGAACTTGGTATGCGGCTTGACCGAACCCGGCTTGACCAGAACCTGGCCACGCTCAACGTCGTCACGCTTGGTACCACGCAGCAGAACGCCGCAGTTCTCGCCAGCACGACCTTCGTCGAGCAGTTTGCGGAACATTTCAACACCGGTGCAGGTGGTGGTGGTGGTGTCACGCAGACCAACGATTTCCAGTGGATCCTGGACGCGAACGATACCACGCTCGATACGGCCAGTTACCACGGTACCGCGACCGGAGATCGAGAACACGTCTTCGATTGGCATCAGGAACGGCTTGTCGATAGCGCGCTCTGGCTCCGGGATGTAGCTGTCCAGAGTTTCTACCAGTTTCTTGACGGCAGTGGTGCCCATCTCGTTGTCGTCTTTGCCTTCCAGCGCCATACGAGCCGAACCGATGATGATTGGAGTGTCATCACCTGGGAAGTCGTAGGTGCTCAGCAGGTCGCGAACTTCCATCTCGACCAGTTCCAGCAGCTCTGCGTCGTCTACCAGGTCAGCCTTGTTCAGGAAAACCACGATGTACGGAACGCCTACCTGACGGGACAGCAGGATGTGCTCACGGGTTTGTGGCATCGGACCATCGGCGGCCGAGCAAACCAGGATCGCGCCGTCCATCTGGGCAGCACCGGTGATCATGTTCTTCACGTAGTCAGCGTGACCTGGGCAGTCAACGTGAGCGTAGTGACGCACAGCCGAATCGTATTCAACGTGAGCGGTGTTGATGGTGATACCGCGAGCTTTTTCTTCCGGGGCACTGTCGATCTTGTCGAACTCGACCTTGGCCGAACCGAAAACCTCGGAGCAGACACGGGTCAGCGCAGCAGTCAGAGTGGTCTTACCGTGGTCGACATGACCAATGGTGCCAACGTTGACGTGCGGCTTATTACGTTCGAACTTTTCCTTAGCCATCGAAATCACCCTTAGGAGAAGAATTGAGCAAGCTACATCGACCATTAAAACAAAGGCAGATATTCTCATATCTGCCTTGTTATATATGGAGCTCTTGAGCGGATTTGAACCGCTGACCTCACCCTTACCAAGGGTGTGCTCTACCAACTGAGCTACAAGAGCGAAACACTTTGCACAAACAGCAAACTTGGAGCGGGTAGCGGGAATCGAACCCGCATCATCAGCTTGGAAGGCTGAGGTTCTACCACTAAACTATACCCGCGGAGCTTGCTGCTTCCGCTGAAATTATGGTGGAGGGAGAAGGATTCGAACCTTCGAAGTCTGAGACGTCAGATTTACAGTCTGATCCCTTTGGCCGCTCGGGAACCCCTCCAATCGAGGCGCATTCTACATCATGCTGAACCTCTGTCAAGCAATTTCTCATTTAAAAATATGAGGTTAGCTGCGTTGACCTCGCTTCCCAGCCAGTCCCTCAAGAGGTGTTCACTGCGAAGCGGGCGCCATTCTATGCAAACTATTCGGCAGTTGCAATGCCTTCGCACAACATTATTTTATGTTTTAACTCATTGAATTCTTTAGCAAGATTCTGCAGAAGGGCGTCATCCAGCAAATGCCGGCTTTCGGGTGCGATACGCAGCCAATAGCCCGCGGAATCCGGAACATTCACCCGCTGTACACGCGCCTTGATATCCATTCCCTGCAGGCGCTGCTGAATCGACTGGGCGACATCCTGGCGTGCCACCCCTCCCAGATACAGGCACTCGGACTCCTCTTCCTGGTCCCTGGCGGCGGTTTTGCGCGCCCCGGCGTTATCCGACTCGCTCAACAACTGGATATCCTGGTGCGCACTGCGATAAAGCGACAGAGGAGCCACCTCCTTCGCCCTCAGTGGCACCTCCTGCTGATGCCAGACGTAATAGACACCATTGAGTACCAGCAACAACAGAAACAACCAACGCATAGAAACCTCAGCTCAACGGGCAGGCAATGGCCAGGCCGACAAATACCAGATCAGGCACCCACCTGGCTCCGGGAACAACCTCGCTGACCAATGCCGCGTCGCCTCCGGTGAGGAATACCCTGAAGTCATCCCCCCAGTACTCGCGAGCCTGCTCCAATTGGGTAAGGACAAAACCCCGGAGCATCAACAGACAGCCGCGCTCCACCGCCTCGACGGTTTCCTGCCCGGGCGCCAGGCTGGCCAGCGCAAGCTCGGCGGCCACATCGTCATAGCGGATCCGCCGAGTATGGGTACGCAACTGGTTACGCATCAACTGCATTCCAGGACAAATGAAGCCACCCAGGTGCAGGCCGTCCTCGGCGACGAAATCCGCGGTGACCGCCGTGCCGAAATCCAGCACCAGGCACGGCCCACCGGCCAGCCGGAAACCACCGAGCAAGGCCAGCCAGCGATCAAGCCCCAAGCGCTCAGGATCTTTGTAACCATTGCGCACACCCGCCATTTCTTCCGCGGGCTGCGCACACGCCACCTCGATGCCAAAGGCATCGACAAGCGCCGCGACCAGACGATCCGTTTCCTCTTCGGTACGCACACTGACCAGGCGACACCACGCCAACTTCAACGTGGAACCCTCACGCAATCGCTGCAGCAGCATCTGGTCGGAGTCGACGACACCACCAGCGACCACTTCTTCACCATCGGCCAGAATGACGCGCCACTTGATAAAGCTGTTACCGCAGTCGAGCTCAAGAATCATTGCGCAACCTCAAGCTGAGCTCGCCACCGCTGAACACTTTCTCGACACCGGCAACCTTCAGGCGAAGCGCGCCCTGCTGGTCAATGCCGAGCACCGTGCCATCGATCACGTTGGCGCCAGCGACCAGGGAAACCTCCCGCCCCTGCCAGAGATGATTCTGCTCCCACTCCGCCTGTATCGCAGAAAAGCCCGATGCCTGATGCCGCTGCAGATAATCCTGAAGCTTCTCGCTCAAGGATGCGATCACCTGATTGCGGTCCACCGCGCGCCCCGTCTCGAGCCTGGCGGATGTCCATTGCTGATCAACCTGATCGGCGACCTGCATGTTGACGTTGATACCGATGCCCAGCACAACGTGACAGACATCCGCCGGGTCCCCGACCAGCTCCAGCAGGATACCAGCGATTTTCCGGCCACCTACCAGGACATCGTTCGGCCATTTCAGGCCCGCCCCGGGATACCCAGCTCCCGCAGGGCGTGCAACACCGCGAGGCCCACCACCAGGCTCAAACCCTCGAGCTGACGCATGCCGCCATCGACCCTGAGCAACAGGCTGTAATAGATATTCTCGGCGAATGGACTGACCCACTGGCGTCCGCGACGACCACGGCCTGCCGTCTGCCGTTCGGCCACGACAACAAAGGGCGCAGGAGCAGCACGCTCGACCAGGCGCAACGCTTCGGCGTTGGTCGAGTCGATCGACTCATAGACATGTACCGGCCAGGCCGGCGATGACCTGGCGGCGGCGATAGCCTGCTGATCAAGCAGCACCAGGGGAGAGGCCAACTGATAACCACGACCACGCACCTTGTGGATCGATAGCCCCAGTTCGGCCTCTAACTGCTGAAGCTGCTTCCAGACAGCGCTGCGACTGACGCCCAACGCCGCCCCAAGCGCCTCGCCAGAGTGAAATCGACCATCTTTCAGGAGTTTTAACAACGTCAGCATGCAGGTCTCGCCTCACAATGAGGCACGCATGATAGCCATGAGCCGGAGCCTTGCATACTGCGGGGACGCCGCAGAGACAGCCTCATCCCCGCCCCCTGTGGGAGCCGGCTTGCCGGCGATGGCGGCCGCCAGATCCCCACAGGGCTCAAGGACCTCCTCGTTGCGAGTTTTCCGCGGCACAAAAACAAAACCCCAACTGCTTTCGCAATTGGGGTTTCGGAATTTAATCTTGACGATGACCTACTCTCACATGGGGAAACCCCACACTACCATCGGCGATGCATCGTTTCACTGCTGAGTTCGGGATGGGATCAGGTGGTTCCAATGCTCTATGGTCGTCAAGAAATTCGGGTACCGAGTCGTGGCCTTGAGGCCGCGCTTCAGCAAATCGGGTATGTGATCGATATTCGGTGTTTTGTGAGCCGCAAACTTTCGGTTCGTTTCGTCTTCATACACCGCAATCTGGTCTCTTTCGCCTTTCAGCTCAAAGCAGCAGATTGCTTGGGTGTTATATGGTCAAGCCTCACGGGCAATTAGTACAGGTTAGCTCAACGCCTCACAGCGCTTACACACCCTGCCTATCAACGTCGTAGTCTTCGACGGCCCTTCAGGGAACTCAAGGTTCCAGTGAGATCTCATCTTGAGGCAAGTTTCCCGCTTAGATGCTTTCAGCGGTTATCTTTTCCGAACATAGCTACCCGGCAATGCCACTGGCGTGACAACCGGAACACCAGAGGTTCGTCCACTCCGGTCCTCTCGTACTAGGAGCAGCCCCTCTCAAATCTCAAACGTCCACGGCAGATAGGGACCGAACTGTCTCACGACGTTCTAAACCCAGCTCGCGTACCACTTTAAATGGCGAACAGCCATACCCTTGGGACCGGCTTCAGCCCCAGGATGTGATGAGCCGACATCGAGGTGCCAAACACCGCCGTCG
>NZ_AP021904.1:6650000-7357961 GCF_018326065.1 Pseudomonas sp. Ost2
TTTATTCGGATTTCAGCGTAATACGCGCAAACGCCTTCTTCCCGGCCTGGCAAACATGGGTAGCGCCCAGCTTGTATATAAAGGTGCGATCGACAACCTCACCATCTATACGCACACCACCCGAACCGAGCAGGTCACGAGCGACCGCCGAGTTCTTGACCAGGCCCGCCTTGTTGAGGATCGCCGCGATCGGCATGTCTTCTGCCGCGCTCAGCTCGACTTCCGGCAGATCATCCGGCAGCTCGCCGTCCTTCATGCGGTTGCCGGCACCGCGATGCGCATTGGCCGCAGCCTCCTCGCCATGGAACCGCGCAACGATCTCTTCCGCCAGCTTGATCTTGATATCGCGCGGGTTCGCACCAGCCTCGACATCCTTGCGGAACTGATTGATCTCATCCATCGAGCGGAAGCTCAGCAGCTCGAAGTAGCGCCACATCAACGCATCGGGGATGGAGACCAGCTTGCCATACATCACACCCGGCGCCTCCTGGATACCGACGTAGTTGCCCAGAGACTTGGACATCTTCTTCACGCCGTCCAGGCCTTCGAGCAACGGCATGGTGAGGATGCACTGCGCTTCCTGCCCATAGGCACGCTGCAACTCGCGCCCCATCAGCAGGTTGAACTTCTGGTCGGTACCACCCAGTTCGACATCGGCACGCAAGGCCACCGAGTCATAACCCTGCACCAGCGGATAAAGGAACTCGTGGATCGCGATAGGCTGCTTGGAGCTGTAGCGCTTGTCGAAGTCATCACGCTCGAGCATGCGCGCCACGGTGTACTGCGAGGTCAGGCGAATGAAGTCCGCCGGCCCCATCTGGTCCATCCAGGTGGAGTTGAACGCCACTTCGGTCTTGGCCGGATCGAGGATCTTGAATACCTGAGCCTTGTAGGTCTCGGCATTGTCGAGCACCTGTTCACGCGTCAGCGGTGGACGCGTCGCACTCTTGCCGCTCGGATCACCGATCATCCCGGTGAAATCGCCAATCAGGAAGATGACCTGATGGCCCAGCTCCTGGAACTGGCGCAGCTTGTTGATCAGCACCGTATGACCCAGGTGCAGGTCCGGCGCCGTCGGGTCGAAGCCAGCCTTGATCCGCAGCGGCTGGCCGCGCTTGAGCTTCTCGACCAGTTCGGCCTCGACCAATATCTCTTCCGCACCACGCTTGATCAGCGCTAGCTGCTCTTCAACCGACTTCATAACCAACCTGCAAGGCTCAGATTCAAAGGGATCCAACCATACAAGATCGCCGCCCAAATACAAGTTTTGCCCGGCGTACGGCCAAGGTTCTGCGGGCCGGCACATGACAGACTTGCTTCAGAGATGTTTTGGTTATATTTTATACAGTTATTTCATCTTCATCATGTCATTCATCTTTTCCAATTCATCTTCTTCAAAGTCAAATTACCTATGACCACAGAACCGTCTAAAGCGCCGCCGCTTTATCCGAAGACCCACCTGCTAGCCGCAAGTGGTATCGCCGCCCTCCTCAGCCTGGCGCTGCTGGTATTCCCTTCCAGCGATGTAGAAGCCAAAAAGACGACCCTGAGCCTTGAACTGGAAAGTCCTGCCGCTCAACTGACACAAGACAATGACGCTGTAGACCTCGATCAAGCCACAAATGAAGGCAATCCATCGCCCTTCGCCCAGATCGACAACAGCGCCGAAGATACCAAGGACACCGCCAAGACCGAGGCGGCGCCTGCTGTAGAAGAGAAAAAGGCCCCCGGCCACCGCGAAGTGATCGTGGCCCGCGGCGATACGCTCTCCACCCTGTTCGAGAAGGTCGGCCTGCCTGCTGCCTCAGTACATGAGGTCCTGGCCAGCGATAAACAAGCCAAGCAGTTCTCCCAGCTCAAGCATGGCCAGAAACTGGAGTTCGAACTGAGCCCCGATGGCCAGCTGAACAACCTGCACAGCAAGGTCAGCGACCTGGAAAGCATCACCCTGACCAAGGGTCCGAAAGGCTTTACCTTCAATCGCGTAGTCACCAAGCCCACCGTGCAGTCGGCTTATGTCCACGGCGTCATCAACAGCTCCCTGTCCCTCTCGGCCCAGCGCGCGGGCATGCCCCACAGCCTGACCCGGGAAATGGCCAGCGTGTTCGGCTATGACATCGACTTCGCCCAGGACATCCGCCCTGGCGACGAATTCGAGGTGATCTACGAGCAGAAAGTGGTCAACGGCAAGTCCGTCGGCACCGGCAATATCCTTTCCGCCCGTTTCACCAACCGCGGCAAGACCTACACCGCCGTGCGCTACACCAACAAGCAGGGCTCCAGCAGCTACTACACGGCCGACGGCAACAGCATGCGCAAGGCCTTTATCCGTACGCCGGTGGATTTCGCGCGTATCAGCTCGCGCTTCTCCATGGGCCGCAAACACCCGATCCTGAACAAGATCCGCGCCCACAAAGGCGTCGACTATGCCGCACCGCGTGGCACCCCGATCAAGGCAGCGGGCGATGGCAAGGTACTGCTGGCCGGTCGCCGTGGCGGCTACGGCAATACCGTGATCATCCAGCACGGCAATACCTACCGTACGCTCTATGGCCACATGCAGGGCTTCGCCAAGGGCATCCAGACCGGCAGCAACGTCAAGCAGGGCCAGGTGATCGGCTATATCGGCACGACCGGTCTCTCCACCGGCCCGCACCTGCACTATGAGTTCCAGGTCAACGGCGTCCACGTCGATCCACTGGGCCAGAAGCTGCCCATGGCCGACCCGATCGCCAAGTCCGAGCGCGCCCGCTTCCTGGCCCAGAGCCAACCGCTGATGGCGCGCATGGACCAGGAAAAGGCCACCAAGCTCGCCTCGGCCAAGCGCTGAGTCATGGCGCTCTATATCGGCGTGATGTCTGGCACCAGCCTGGATGGGCTGGATATCGCGCTGGTCGAGCTGGATACACGGATCAGGTTGCTGGCGACCCACTACATCCCCATGCCTGACGCCCTGCGCCGCGAGTTGCTCGGCCTGTGTGCCAGCGGCCCGGATGAAATCGCCCGGGCCGCGATTGCCGAGCACAACTGGGCAACCCTCGCCGCGCAAGGCGTCAACACCCTCCTCGCCCAACAGTCACTGGCGCCTGAAGCGATTCGCGCCATCGGCAGCCACGGCCAGACCATCCGCCACGAACCCGCCCGCGGCTTTACCGTGCAGATCGGCAATCCGGCGCTATTGGCGGAGCTGACCGGCATCAGCGTCGTCAGCGACTTCCGTCGACGCGACGTCGCCGCCGGCGGCCAAGGTGCGCCCCTGGTTCCAGCCTTCCATGAGGCACTGTTCGAAGAGCGCAACGGCAAGGCGCTCAATAGTAGCGCGGTGTTGAATATCGGCGGCTTCAGCAACCTGAGCCTGATCGAACCGGGCAAGCCCGTCTCTGGCTTCGACTGCGGCCCCGGCAACGTGCTGCTGGACGCCTGGATCCATGACCAGCGCGGCGAAAGCTATGATCGCAACGGCCAATGGGCGGCCAGCGGCCAGGTCGAGCCGGCGCTACTGCAAGCGCTGCTCGGCGATCCCTTCTTCCGCACCACCGGCCCCAAGAGCACCGGACGCGAAGTCTTCAACCTGAACTGGCTGAAACAGCATCTGGGACAACTGCCCGCCTTCAAGGCCGAAGACGTCCAGGCCACACTGCTCGAACTGACAGCGCAGACCATCATCGAGTCGCTGACGAGCGCCCAGTCCGCCACGCAGGAATTGCTGGTGTGTGGCGGCGGCGCCCATAACGCGGCCCTGATGAGCCGCCTGGGCCAACTGCTGCCAGGTGCGACGGTCGCCAGCACCGCGAGCCATGGTGTCGATCCCGACTGGGTGGAAGCCATGGCATTCGCCTGGCTGGCCCATTGCTGCCTTGAAGGCATCCCGGCCAACCGCCCCAGCGTCACCGGCGCCCGCGGCTTGCGGATACTGGGCGCGATCTACCCCGCCTGAATCCCTCGAGAAAAAAGGCCCACACAGCAAAACGCCGCGAAGATTCGCGGCGTCGAGGGTGAAACACTTGCCAATCGATCAGATCGAGAACGACGAGCCGCAACCACAAGTCGTGGTGGCATTCGGGTTCTTGATGACAAACCGGGAACCCTCCAGGCCTTCCTGGTAATCCACCTCTGCGCCTGCCAGGTACTGGAAGCTCATCGGATCAACCACCAGACTGACGCCCTCGCGCTCGACGATGGTGTCATCATCGGCGACATCTTCATCGAAGGTGAAGCCGTACTGAAACCCTGAACAACCGCCGCCCGTAACGAATACGCGCAGCTTCAAGCGATCATTACCCTCTTCATCGACCAGGCTCTTCACCTTGTGCGCGGCACCGTGGGTGAATTGCAAAGCCGTGGGGGTGAAGGATTCGACGCTCATGCTGACTATCTCCCGGCGTTACGCCGCCATAATGCGTGATGACGCGCATTATCCGCTTCTCCTAGAAAAGCGGTCAACTATTGTTATGGTATATCAATCAACCCGCACGGCATCACGGAATGCAAAAAGGCCCGCTTGACGGGCCTTTTCCGTTGAACGAGGGCGCTGCGTTACGGCAGCATGCCGGCATGGGACAAGCCCAGGCGTTCATCCAGGCCGAACAGGATGTTCAGGTTCTGTACCGCCTGGCCCGAAGCGCCCTTGACCAGATTGTCGATCACCGAAAGCACGACCACCAGGTCGCCATCCTGTGGGCGATGCACGGCAATCCGGCACACGTTCGCACCACGCACACTGCGGGTTTCCGGATGGCTGCCGGCCGGCATCACGTCAACGAACGGCTCGTCGGCATAACGCTTCTCGAACAGTGCCTGCAGGTCGACGGAACGATCCACCACGGTCGCGTAGAGCGTCGAGTGAATACCGCGAATCATCGGCGTGAGGTGAGGAACGAAGGTCAGGCCGACGTCCTTGCCCGCGGCACGGCGCAGACCCTGGCGGATTTCCGGCAAGTGGCGGTGGCCCTTGACGGCATAGGCCTTCAGGCTTTCCGAGGTCTCGGAGTACAGCGAACCGACACTGGCGCCGCGGCCGGCGCCGCTGACACCGGATTTGCAGTCGGCGATCAACCGCGAAGTGTCAGCCAGGCCGGCTTCGAGCAACGGCAGGAAACCCAGCTGGGTAGCGGTCGGATAGCAGCCGGGCACGGCAATCAGGCGCGCCTGCCGGATCTTCTCGCGATTCACTTCCGGCAGGCCATAGACCGCCTCGTCCAGCAGGGCGGGCGCGCCGTGCGGCTGGCCGTACCACTTGGCCCACTCATCGGCGTCCTGCAGGCGGAAATCCGCGGACAAGTCGATCACCTTGGTCCCGGCGGCCAGCAATTCACCGGCCAGGGCATGGGCAACACCGTGAGGCGTGGCGAAGAACACCACGTCGCAGGCGCCGAGGGTCTTGATATCCGGCACGCTGAACGCCAGGCCATCGTAATGGCCGCGCAGGTTCGGATACATGTCGGCCACGGCCAGCCCAGCCTCGGATCGAGAAGTGATGACCACCACTTCTGCCTGCGGATGCTGCGCCAGCAGACGCAGCAATTCGACACCGGTGTAACCCGTGCCGCCGACGATACCGACCTTGACCATGACCTGCCCCTCAACGAAACCACTGGAAAGCCCACGATAATAGGGGCCGCGCGCGCCTGCGACAACCGTCAAGGTGACGTGCGGACGCTCAAGCCTCTACTATTCGGCCTACCGTGAACCTGGGAATAACCAAAAATGCTTTATCTATGGCTCAAAGCCTTTCATATCGTCAGTGTCGTCTGCTGGTTTGCCGGCCTGTTCTACCTGCCACGCCTGTTCGTCTACCACGCCCAAAGCGAGGATGCGCTCAGCAAGGAACGCTTCAGCGTCATGGAGCGCAAGTTGTATCGCGGGATCATGGGACCGGCGATGATCGCCACGCTGATTTTCGGTGGCGGGCTGATCGCCCTCAACCCGGGCATCTTCAGCCAGGGCGGCTGGATACACGCCAAGTTGACCCTGGTGGTGTTGCTGATCGGTTACCACCACATGTGCGGCGCCCAGGTGAAGCGTTTTGCCCGTGGCGAGAACACCCGCAGTCATGTCTTTTATCGCTGGTTCAATGAAGTGCCGGTTCTGATATTGCTGGCTATTGTAATTCTGGTCGTGGTCAGACCGTTCTGAATTCAACCCGCCTTCACTCTCGGAGTACCGCCAATGTCGCTGCCCGCTCTGCTCGAACAACGCCTGCGCCTCCCCGTCGTGGCCGCACCCATGTTCCTGATCTCCAACCCGCAACTGGTGCTGGCGTGCTGCCGCAACGGCGTGGTGGGCAGCTTCCCGGCACTCAACCAGCGGGAAAGCAGCGGCTTCAAGGCCTGGCTGGAAGAAATCGAGGCCGGCCTGGCACAGCTGGATGATCCGGCACCCTATGCCGTCAACCTGATCGTGCACAACAGCAACCCGCGCCTGCAGGCAGACCTGCAGATCTGCATCGAGCACAAGGTGCCGATCGTCATCACCAGCCTGGGTGCGGTCAAGGAGCTGGTGGATGCGGTCCACGACTATGGCGGCCTGGTCTTCCACGATGTGACGACCCGGCGCCACGCGGAAAAAGCCGCCGAAGCGGGAGTCGACGGCCTGATCGCGGTTGCCGCCGGTGCCGGTGGCCATGCCGGCACCTGGAGTCCGTTTGCCCTGATCGCCGAGATCCGGCAGTTCTTCGACAAGACCCTGCTGCTGGCCGGCTGCCTCAACCACGGCCATGAGATTCT
This sequence comes from Pseudomonas sp. Ost2, assembly GCF_018326065.1. Taxonomy (NCBI): domain Bacteria; kingdom Pseudomonadati; phylum Pseudomonadota; class Gammaproteobacteria; order Pseudomonadales; family Pseudomonadaceae; genus Pseudomonas; species Pseudomonas sp. Ost2. The sequence goes on from NZ_AP021904.1 coordinate 6,656,726, forward strand.
CGCCGCACAGTTGCTGGGGGCCGACCTGGCCTATTTCGGCACCCGCTTCATCGGCACCACGGAAAGTCATGCCCCAGAAGCCTATAAGGAGATGTTGCTGACCTCCCGCGCCGCCGATATCGTGCATACCGCCGCCGTCTCGGGCGTGCCGGCCAGCTTCATGCGCCAGAGCCTGGAAAATGCCGGCTTCGACCTCGCCGCCCTGCAGGGCAAGGGCGAAGTCAACTTCGGTTCGAAGCTCAAGCCCCTCAGCGACGAGGCCAAGGCCTGGAAGACCGTCTGGTCGGCGGGCCAGGGCGTCGGTGAGATCGGTGACTTGCCGAGCGTCGACCAGTTGATCGCACGACTCGATGATGAGTACCGCAAGGCCCAGGCCCTCGCCGCCCAACTGCCACAGCGCTGGCCACGCTAGCAACCGTATGGCCTGCAAGCACCTTGCGGGCCTACACTACGCGCCAACACTGCCGCGACAAGGACGCCCTCCATGAGCAACAACCGCTTCAAAATCGTATTCGACGGCGCCCTGCTGCCCGGAGTGGAACAAACCACTGCCCAGTTCAACCTGGCCGAACTGTTCAGGACCGATGTCGCCTCCGTGGAAAAACTGTTCAGCGGCCGGCCGATCGCCCTGAAACGCGATCTTTCCTCCGTCGAGGCGCACTCCTACCTCGAAGCCCTGCGCAAGACCGGTATCGATGCCCGCATCGAAGAGGAAGCGCCAGCCGTCGAACTGAGCCTGGCGGATATCAACGAACTTCCGCCCAGTGTCGCACCGCCGGCCACCCGCATCGCAGATTCGCCTTACGCACCACCAACCGCCCAGGTCGGCGAGAGCCTGCCGACGTTCGGCCCGCTCAAGGCCTTTACCGCCAAGGGGCGGATCGGTCGGCTTCGCTACCTGGCCTGGAGCATGGTTGCCACGTTTATCGCGCTGATCGCCGTCGCCGTGATTGCAATCGCCCTGAGCGGGTCCACCTCCGCCGGTATCAGCCTGGCCCTGATCGCGATGACCGTGTTCATTGTCTGCACCATCCAGATCGCCATCCAGCGCCTGCACGACATCGGCTGGTCCGGCTGGCTCTGGTTGTTGACGCTGGTGCCCTTTGTCGGCAGCGTGTTCCCTTTCGTCCTCGCGTTCTACCCGGGCAATGCCGGCGCCAACCAATACGGCGCCCCGCCACCGCCCAACAGCACCGCGGTCAAGGTACTGTCGGTTCTGGCGGTGATCGGTATCGTCGCCATTATCGTTTTTGGCGCAGGAGGTGGCGTCAAGGACATCGAGGATCGCTACAACAATGAAGCGGCCAGCCAGTCCGACAACCGCGACGAGGCAGCCGAAGCCGCCGCGCCCGCTGTAGACTATGAGAAAGAATAAACAGCGCTGACCTTGCGACCTCCCTGTCCCAAGGCTCTGCGCCGTTGCCATGGAGAATTGCATGACCCGTTACGCCCTGATCACCGGCGCTTCCAGCGGTATCGGCCTGGCCCTGGCCGAAGCCCTGGCACGCCGCGGTCGCAACCTGATCCTGGTTGCCCGTCAACGTGATCGGCTGGAAAGCATTGCCATCGAGTTGACCCAGCGCTTCGGCGTCGAAGTACTCTTCCGGGCCTGCGACCTGGGCGAGCCGCTGCGCCTGTCCGGATTCCTGCTGGAGCTGGAGGAAGGCGAGCGCCAGATCGACCTGCTGGTCAACTGTGCCGGCATCGGCACCTGCGGTCCGTTCCTCGCCCAGGACTGGGGCACCGAGCAGGACCTGATCGAAGTGAATATCCTCGCCCTCACCCGCCTGTGCCACTCACTGGGCAACCTGATGGCGATACAGGGCGGCGGGCAGATCCTCAACGTGGCGTCCGTTGCCGCCTTTCACCCCGCGCCATGGATGAGCAGCTACTACGCGAGCAAGGCCTACGTCCTGCATTTCAGCGAAGGCCTGCGCGAGGAGCTGAAAAAAACCGGGATCAAGGTTTCGGTACTCTGCCCCGGCCTGACCCGCACCGCGTTCTTCGATACCGCCCAGTTGCAAGTCGACAAGCTGCGTAACAACAAGCTGATGATGAGCCCCGAAGAAGTTGCGCTCTACACCGTCCGCGCCCTGGAAAAAAATCGCGCGGTGATCATCCCCGGCTGGCGCAACCGCTGGTTGTCCCGGGCTCCGCGCCTGGGCAGCCGCTGGATGGTGCGCAAGCTTGCCGGCTGGGTCACCCGCGGCTATTGCCCGCGCTGACACTTGAACTCATGGCCCGCTGCAGACAGACTCTGGCCCGCCCCCACCCAAGGAGAAATAGCTGTGGATACTCTGTTCACCAAGATCATCAACCGGGAAATACCCGCGAAGATCATTTACGAGGACGACCAGGTCCTGGCCTTTCACGATATCGCCCCGCAGGCCCCGGTGCATTTCCTGGTGATTCCGAAGAAACCGGTACGCACCCTCAACGACCTGACCGAGGATGACAAGGCGCTGGCCGGGCATATCCTGTTCACCGCCCAGCGCCTGGCACTGGAGTTGGGCTGCGAAGAAGGTTTCCGGGTGGTGATGAACTGCAACGAGCTGGGCGGACAGACGGTCTATCACATCCATATGCATGTGCTGGGTCAGCGCCAGATGAACTGGCCACCGGGCTGATAAACCAGAAAGCACGCAATTGCCCTGTAGGCACTGGTTTGCGGCCGCCATCGCTGGCAAGCCGGCTCCTGCAGGTCTGGCGGCGCCTGAAAAATCGTGTCCCGTCGTCTCTACCTCATGACCCAACGCAAACCTTCCCCGCCCGATTGCGGTAAACTGCAGGCCGAGATTCCTCCGGAGGTCAGCATGACTACCCAACGTCACTACTCGCCGATTGACCGTCTGCTACTGCAAGCCGATACGGCGATGCGCACCTTGCTGCCATTCAGCGGCCAGCCATATCGCCCGTCGCCGGCCGTTGTCCAGCCCGAAGCGCAGATGAGCGAGGACGACACCCGGCACGTCGCGGGGCTGATGCGGATCAACCACACCGGCGAAGTCTGTGCCCAGGCGCTGTATCAGGGCCAGGCACTGACCGCCAAGCTGCCTCATGTACGCGAAGCGATGGAACACGCTGCCGAGGAAGAAATCGATCACCTGGCCTGGTGTGAGCAACGCATCCGCCAGTTGGGCAGCCATCCCAGCGTGCTGAACCCACTGTTCTATGGCCTGTCCTTTGGGATCGGCGCGGTTGCCGGACTGATCAGCGACAAGGTCAGCCTGGGATTCGTCGCAGCGACCGAAGACCAGGTGTGCAAACACCTGAACGAGCATCTCGAACAGTTGCCCGTGGAGGATGAGAAATCCCGGGCGATTCTCGAACAGATGCGCATCGACGAAGAACACCACGCCGAATCCGCGCTCGACGCTGGAGGCTTCCGCTTCCCGGCACCGGTGAAGTTCGGCATGAGCCTGCTGGCCAAGGTCATGACCAAAAGCACCTACCGCATCTGAGGCACCAGATCGCGAAGACAAAAAAGGGCGCCCTGTGCGCCCTTTTCGCTGCCTGCCCGTTTTCAGCGCAGGCGAAACCTCGACTCAGCCGAGCTCGATGATCTCGTAGTCATGGCTGATGGCGACGCCCGCGGCACCGAGCATGATCGAGGCCGAGCAGTATTTCTCGGCGGACAGCTCGATCGCCCGCTTGACCTGGGCTTCCTTCAAGCCACGGCCCTTGACCACGAAATGCAGGTGGATCTTGGTGAACACCTTCGGATCTTCGGTCGCCCGTTCGGCTTCGAGGAAGGCTTCGCAGCTTTCGATGGCCTGACGCGACTTCTTCAGGATGCTGACCACGTCGAAATTGCTGCAACCGCCCAGACCCAGCAGGAGCATTTCCATGGGACGCACGCCCAGGTTGCGGCCACCGCTTTCCGGCGGGCCATCCATCACCACCACATGCCCGCTACCCGACTCTCCGAGGAACATGGCTTCGCCAGCCCATTGGATGCGTGCCTTCATCGCCAAGACTCCACTGCTAAAAAAGGGTCGCCAGCTTAGCACAGCGCCAGACGCGTCCAGGCGACGACCGGCCGGTCGACCCGCTAAATTCCCAAATCTCGACACAATGTGTCTGTTAAGCTGGCGCCAAATCGCTGGCGTTCTGCCAGCTTTCGAGCTACGACTAAAAAAACAAACCACACCGTGCAGTCTTTTCGGGATACAACCATGGTTGCTCTGGCTTCCGCTTCCGCCCCCAAGATCAAGAACCTCGACAAACTGCTGATGCATTGTCAGCGCCGACGCTACCAGGCCAAGAGCAATATCATTTGCGCCGGTGACCGTTCGCAAACCCTGTTTTTCATTGTCAAAGGCTCGGTCACCATCCTGATCGAGGACGATGACGGCCGGGAAATGATCATCGCCTATCTCAACGCCGGCGACTTCTTCGGTGAGCTGGGCCTGTTCGAGCAGGCCGGCCATGAACAGGAGCGCAGTGCCTGGGTGCGCGCCAAGATCGAATGTGAAGTGGCGGAAATCAGCTACTGCAAGTTCCGCGAACTGGCCCAACAGGACCCGGACATTCTCTACGCCCTCAGCGGACAGATCGCCCAGCGCCTGCGCAACACCACCCGCAAGGTCGGTGACCTGGCGTTCTTCGACGTCACCGGACGTGTCGCCCGCTGCCTGCTGGAACTGTGCAAGCAGCCGGATGCCATGACGCACCCGGACGGCATGCAGATCAAGATCACCCGCCAGGAAATCGGGCGTATCGTCGGCTGTTCACGGGAAATGGTCGGCCGCGTGCTCAAGGATCTGGAAGAACAGAACCTCGTTCACGTCAAAGGCAAGACCATGGTGGTGTTCGGGACACGCTAGACGGACAGCATGTCCGCCAGCATCTGCTGGTACACGCCGGCCAGGCGCTCAAGGAATAGCGGGGCCGGATACACCTCGTGCAGGGCAATATGGCTTGAAGCACGTACACGCTGCTCCAGCCCACACGCCTGATTGAAACGATTGACCGCCGCGACCATCGAATCGCGTTCGTCGTCGATCAGCATCGCCCCGTGCACCAGGCCCACCGGGCGGGTTCCGCCGCGACTTTGCCGCCAGCGCTGGGCAGTGCCGACCATCTTGCGACCATTGAGGTTGACGTTATAGCGGCCATCGCAAAACGCACCCTCGATTTCCCCCAGGGAGGCCGTCCCGCCCAACTCGTCCAGCACCGCACAGATCGGCTGGCACAGACGCAGGTAGCCGGTTTCAATACGGTTCTGATCACCCTCGCTGCGCGGCGGCGCGTAGACCAGGGCGACATTGACCGTCGAGGCGGATTGCGGCACCGGTTCGCCACCGGTCTCGCGTAACAGCACCGGCCAATCGTCGGCCGCCAGCGCTTCACAGGCCGCCTCGAAGCCCGGCAGACGGCTCAGGCGCCGGGGCATGACCAGCGCGCGGTCGGTGGGCTGCCAGAACAGCAGGCCCCACTCCTGCTCACCGGCACAGACTGCCGCGAGCAAATCCTGTTCGGCGCGCAGGCCGGCTTCGACGGTAAGGGCAACGGGCAGTGTCATGGCAAGAAGATCCCTCTTTATCGTGCCTGCAAGCAAGGCCGGTGGGAGCGGTTTGTGTGGGAGCAGGTTGTGTGGGAGCGGGCTTGCCCGCGAAGAGGCCCTCAAGACCGCCAAGAGCTTCGCGGGCAAGCCCGCTCCCACAAAAGCACCTCATAAAGGCTCACATCGCAAACAAGCCCATTCCTGCATACGAACAGCTCGATTCAATCGAGGGTAGAACCGCTGACCACGGGCGATCCGCGCTCCGGGAAGAACAGTCGCTGCAGCTCGTCGCCCGGGCTTTCCGCGCGCATGAACGCTTCGCCAACCAGGAACGAGTACACCTCGCTGATTTCCATCAGCTCGACGTCGGCACGATTGAGGATACCGCTCTCGGTAATCACCAGGCGGTCGCGCGGCACGATCGGCAGCAGGTCGAGGGTGGTTTCGAGGCTGACTTCGAAGGTATGCAGGTTACGGTTGTTGATACCGATCAGCGGTGTATCGAGATACTTCAGCGCCCGTTCCAGTTCGGCGGCGTCATGGGACTCCACCAGCACATCGAGGCCGACGCCCTTGGCGACCGCGGCCAACTCGGCCATCAACCCGTCGTCCAGTGCCGCGACGATCAGCAGGATACAGTCGGCGCCCATCGCCCGGGCCTCGACGATCTGGTATGGATCGACCATGAAGTCCTTGCGGATCACCGGCAACTTGCAGGCCCCGCGGGCCTGTTGCAGGTACAGGTCCGAACCCTGGAAGTAATCGACGTCGGTGAGTACCGAAAGACAGGTCGCCCCACCCTTCTCGTAGCTCCTGGCGATATCGGCAGGGATGAAGTTCTCGCGAATGACGCCCTTGCTCGGCGAGGCCTTCTTGATTTCGGCAATCACCGCCGGCTGCTTCAGCCGGGCCTGCTCGATCAGCGCCTTGGCGAAGCCACGCGGTGCGTCAGCGGCCCGGGCCAGGTTCTCCAGCTCGGCCAGGCTCACGCGAGCGCGACGCTCAGCCACTTCCTCGGCCTTGCGGGCGAGGATCTTCTCCAGAACGGTCGGCACACTCATGCTTCATTCTCCTGCTTGAACACGGCGGTGAACGCGCCCAGCTCTTCGAGCTTCTCACGGGCCAGGCCGGTGTGAAGTGCGTCGTGAGCCAGGGCAACGCCCTCTTTCAGGCTGCTGGCATGATCGGCGGCATACAGCGCGGCACCGGCATTGAGCACGATCATTTCCGCGGCTTTCTGGCCATTCTCGGTTTTGCGGCGACCCAGCGCATCGCGGATCAACTCCAGGGACGCCGCCGGACTATCCACCACCAGGCCGAACAGACTCTGGCTTTTTATACCCAAGTCTTCGGGCTGAACCCAATATTCTGTTATTGCATCGTTTTTCAGCTCGGCCACATAGGTCGGCGCCGCCAGGCTGAATTCGTCCAGGCCGTCCTGGGAGTGCACCACCAGCACATGCTTGCTGCCCAGGCGTTGCAGGACTTCAGCCAATGGACGGCAGAGCGCCTGGGTGAAAACGCCCACCACCTGATGCTTCACGCCGGCCGGATTCGTAAGCGGGCCGAGCATGTTGAACAAGGTGCGCAGGCCGAGATCACGGCGCGGACCGGCCGCGTGCTTCATCGCACGGTGATGGGTCTGGGCAAACATAAAGCCGATGCCGACATTGTCGATGCAGCGTGCCACCTGGACCGGTGTCAGGTTCAGGTAGATGCCGGCCGCCTCAAGCAGGTCGGCGCTGCCGCTCTTGCCCGACACCGCGCGGTTGCCGTGCTTGGCGACGGTACAGCCGGCCGCCGAGACCACGAAGGCCGAGGCGGTGGACACGTTGAAGATATTCGCGCCATCGCCGCCGGTGCCGACCACGTCGACCACGCCGTCGAGGCTCTTGAGCTCGACCTTGTCCGCCAGTTCGCGCATGACCGATACCGCGCCGACGATCTCGTCGATGCTTTCGCTCTTCATGCGCATGGCCATCATGAAGGCGCCGATCTGCGCCTCGGTGCATTGCCCGGTCATGATTTCACGCATGACATCGCGCATTTCTTCGGTACTCAGGTCCAGATGGCCGACGATACGGCTCAGGGCAGTCTTGATATCCATGAAAAGTCCTTAGCGCGTGCCGCCGGTCTGCTTGAGAAAGTTGGCGAACAGCTGGTGGCCCTGCTCGGAAAGAATCGACTCGGGGTGGAATTGCACCCCTTCGATGTTCAGTGTCTTGTGGCGCAAGCCCATGATCTCATCGACCGAGCCGTCCTCCAGTTGCGTCCAGGCGGTCAGCTCCAGGCACTCGGGCAGGGTTTCGCGCTTGACGATCAGGGAATGATAGCGGGTGACGGTCAACGGCAGGTTGAGACCTTCGAACACGCCCTTGCCTTCGTGGAACAACGGGCTGGTCTTGCCGTGCATGACCTGGCGGGCACGCACCACATCGCCGCCAAAGGCCTGGCCGATGGACTGGTGTCCCAGGCAGACGCCGAGAATCGGCAGCTTGCCGGCGAAATGCCTGATCGCCTCCAGGGAAATACCGGCTTCGGTCGGCGTGCAGGGCCCCGGCGAGACCACGATGCGCTCAGGCTTGAGGGCTTCGATTTCGGCCACGGTCAGTTCGTCGTTACGCACGACCTTGACGTCCGCGCCCAGCTCGCCGAGGTATTGCACGACGTTGTAGGTAAACGAGTCGTAGTTATCGATCATCAGCAACATGACAAAAAGCTCCTCAGGCGTCGGACGCGGGGGTTTGTTCAGCGAGGGCGACCGCACGGAACATCGCGCGACGCTTGTTCAGCGTTTCTTCCCACTCCAGCGCCGGCACCGAGTCGGCGACGATACCGCCACCGGCCTGCACATGCAGCTCGCCGTCCTTGATCACCGCGGTACGAATGGCGATAGCGGTGTCCATGTTGCCGTTCCAGGCGTAGTAACCGACCGCGCCGCCGTATACGCCGCGCTTGACCGGTTCGAGTTCGTCGATGATTTCCATGGCGCGGATCTTCGGCGCACCGGACAAGGTGCCCGCCGGCAGGATCGCCCGCAATGCATCCATGGACGTCAGGCCGCTTTTCAGCTGGCCGGTGACGTTGGACACGATGTGCATGACGTTGGAATAGCGTTCGATCACCATCTTCTCGGTGAGTTTTACCGAGCCGATCTCGGATACCCGCCCGGTATCGTTGCGGCCCAGGTCGATCAGCATCAGGTGCTCGGCGATTTCCTTGTCATCGGACAGCAGGTCCTCTTCCAGCGCCCGGTCGGCTTCTTCGGTGGCGCCCCGCGGACGGGTACCGGCGATCGGCCGCACGGTGATCAGGTTGTCCTCGACCCGCACCAGCACTTCCGGCGAACTGCCGACGACATGGAAATCGCCGAAATTGAAGAAGTACATGTACGGCGTCGGGTTGAAGCAGCGCAGCGCCCGGTACAGGTCGATGGGCGCGGCCTTGAAGTCGATGGACATGCGCTGGGACGGCACCACCTGCATGCAGTCGCCGGCCAGGATATATTCCTTGATGGTATCGACCGCACGCTCGTAGTCGCCCTGGGTAAAGCTCGAGCGGAATACCGGGTCGGCGGCCGGCGGCCGGTCGAGTTCCAGCCCGCGGCGTGGCGTGATCGGCTGGCGCAATTGCCCCAGCAACTCCTGCAGGCGTGCCTGGCCCTGTTCGTAGGCATTGTCCCGGGAAGGGTCGGCCAGAACGATGGCGTGCATCTTGCCGGCCAGGTTGTCGAAGACCACCACGGCGTCGGAGACCATCAACAGGATATCCGGCACGCCCAGCGGATCCGGATTCGGGCATTTGCCCAGGCGCTTCTCGACGTAGCGCACGCAGTCATAACCGAAGTAGCCCACCAGGCCGCCGTTGAAACGCGGCAGGCCGGCGATGGTCGGTACATTGTAGCGGGCCTTGAATTCCTCGACGAAGGCCAGGGGATCCTCGGCTTCGCAGCTTTCGATCTCGACGCCGTCATGGGTCACGCTGATGCGGTGGTCATGCACTCGCAGCACGGTGCGGCACGGCAGGCCGATGATCGAGTAGCGGCCCCATTTCTCACCGCCCTGCACCGACTCCAGCAGATAGGAATTGGGCTGGTCGGCCAGTTTCAGGTAGATCGACAACGGCGTATCGAAGTCGGCCAGGGTTTCGCAGGCAAGCGGGATGCGGTTATAGCCGGCAGCGGCCAAACGCAGGAATTCTTCGCGGGTCATGATATGCCTCGTGGCTTGAGGTTCAAACAGTCAGGTATGCAAACGCGCCGCACAGGCGGCCAGGATCATGTCAGGCGCGCCAACGCCAACGGGCCAGGGCCTTGATGACTTTCATCCAGAGTTTGCGAGTGACCACCACGATGGCGTTTCCAGGAGGGGATTGAAGACAGTCCGCCGACATTAGCTCAGCGCCAGCTTCCAGGCAACCGGGAATCAGTGCCCGCAGGTCGTCGATGACCAGCGCCGGCTGTTCTTCGGCGATCGGCCGGCCATGGTTGTAGCCATAGCTGAGGGCCACGCAGATGACACCCGCAGCCTTGGCGGCCTGCACATCGTTGCGTGAATCGCCGACGAACAGGCACTGCGATGCCGGAATCCCGGCCATTTTCATCACATGGAACAGCGCCGCGGGGTCGGGCTTGCGCTGCGGCAGGGTATCGCCGCCGATGATCCAGCGGAAAAACCGCCCCAGCTTCATTTCATCGAGCAGCGGCGCGACAAAGCGTTCGGGCTTGTTGGTGATCAGGGCCATTTCCACGCCCTGCTTCTGCATCCACTTCAGGGCTTCGCGCACGCCGGGGTAGACCGTGGTCAGGTCATGGCCGCCGTCATAGGCGTCCATGAAGATTTCCAGCGCATGTTCGGCTTCGCTGTCGGCCACCGCCGCATGATCGAGACCGCCGGCCAATGCCCGGCGCACCAGCACCAGGGCACCGTTGCCGACCCATTCGCGCACGGCCTCGAGGCCGGCGGTGGGACGTCCCAGGGTGAGCAGCATCTTGTCCACCGCCGTCGCCAGGTCCGGCACCGAATCGATCAACGTGCCATCCAGATCGAACATCACCAGTTTGGGCAGACGGCCCGGAAAGAGCTGCTCGAAGCCGCTCATGGACGAGCCAGCGCCAGTTCGGCGCGCATCTTCTCGATCACTTCCCGGTAGTCCGGGGCGTTGAAGATCGCCGAACCGGCGACAAAGGTATCGGCTCCGGCGGCGGCGATTTCGCGGATGTTGTTCACATTCACGCCACCGTCGATTTCCAGGCGGATATCCCGGCCCGAGGCGTCGATCAGCGCCCGCGCTTCACGCAGCTTGTCGAGGGTGCCGGGAATGAACTTCTGCCCGCCGAAGCCCGGGTTGACGCTCATCAGCAGGACCATGTCGACCTTGTCCATCACGTACTTGAGCACGTCGAGCGGCGTCGCCGGGTTGAACACCAGGCCGGCCTTGCAACCACCTTCGCGGATCATCTGCAGGGAGCGGTCGACGTGCAGCGTGGCTTCCGGGTGGAAGGTGATGTAGGTCGCGCCGGCTTCGATGAAGTCGCCGATGATGCGGTCTACCGGGCTGACCATCAGGTGCGCGTCGATCGGCGCGGTAATGCCGTATTTGCGCAACGCCGCACAGACCATCGGGCCGATGGTCAGGTTGGGGACGTAATGGTTGTCCATGACATCGAAGTGAACGATGTCGGCGCCGGCGGCGAGAACATTGTCCACTTCCTGGCCCAGGCGGGCGAAGTCGGCGGAGAGAATCGACGGAGCAATTGCGAAGGGCTGCATGACGCACCTTTTTTGAGCAGAATCACGGTGGCGCGCATTGTATACCTCCTGCTTCGCCACGCGCACCGTGACCGCGATGATTGGCCGCACCGTCGCCAGGCAGCCTTGCTGCGACTTCAGTAGGCGGCGCGGTAGATCTTCTCGATATCCATCGCACTCAACCGCCGCGGGTTGTTGCGCATCAGCCGCTCGATGCCCGCCGCCTCCACGGCCATGGCCGGGATCGCGTCCATGGGTACGCCGAAGCTGTTCAGGCCGACCGGAATCTCCACCGCGCGACACAGTTCACTCATAGCGGCGACCGCCTTGTCCGCCGCCTCGATGGTACTCAGGCCGGCAATATTCACGCCCATGGCAATGGCGATGTCCTGCATGCGCTCGACACAGGCCAGCTTGTTCCACTGCATGACATACGGCAGCAACAGTGCATTGCTCACCCCGTGGGCGATATTGAAGCGCCCGCCGAGAGGATAGGCCAGGGCATGCACCGCGCCGACGCCGGCATTGCCGAAGGCCATGCCGGCCATCAGGCTGGCCGTGGCCATGTCTTCGCGGGCCGGCAGGTTGGCCGGGTTGGCATAGGCCTTGGGCAAGGCCCTGGCAATCAGCTTGATGGCGCCAATGGCCAGGGCGTCGGTGATCGGCGAGGCGTTGAGCGACAGGTAGGCCTCGACCGCGTGCACCAGCGCATCGACACCGCTGGCGGCGGTCACGCCACGGGGGCAGGTCAGGGTCATCTGCGGGCTGACCAGGGCCACGTCCGGCAGCAGGTAGTCACTGACAATGCCTTTCTTCAGTTGCGCCTGCTTGTCGGAAAGGATCGCTACATTGGTCACTTCGGAACCGGTGCCGGCGGTGGTCGGGATGGCAATCAGCGGCGGGCCTTTGCGCGGTACATGATCGATGCCGAACAGGTCTTCGAGGGCGCCGTGATAACCGGCGTAGGCCGAAACACTCTTGGCGATATCGATGGCGCTGCCGCCACCCAGGCCGATCAGGCCATCGTGCCCGCCTTCGCGGTAGACCTGCATGCAGTCTTCGACAATGGCGATTTCCGGGTCGGGCATTACCCGATCGTAGATCTCGTAGCTGCGTCCGCCCAGATGGGCGAGGGCCAGTTCGACAGTACCGGAGGTGACCAGCGCGGCATCGGTCACGATCAACGGGTTGTCGACATCCAGCCGGGTCAGTTCATCGGCCAGTTGCTCGATGGCGCCGGAGCCGGTGATCAGTTTATGGGCGATCTTGAATGCGGAAATGCTCATGGTCGCAGCCTTCTTGTCGTGATGATCAGGGCACGAGCAAGAATAGCCGGGGATTGGCCTTTTTCAGCCTATTCAAACGATGAATGGCAAGCCGATCGTTCCCCCGCAGGCGCGAGGGAACGATCGGACAGGTTGTTCATACCTGGGTGGTACGCAGTTTCTCGCTGCGTCCGCGCAACCACTCCAGGGTCAGCAACAGGATCACCGAGAAGACGATCAGCAGCGTGGCGGCGGCGGCAATGGTCGGGCTGAGGTTCTCGCGGATACCGCTGAACATCTGCCGCGGCAGCGTCGCCTGCTCGGGACCTGCCAGGAACAGCGTCACCACCACTTCATCGAACGAGGTGGCAAAGGCGAACAGCGCCCCGGAAATCACCCCCGGCGCGATCAGCGGCAAGGTCACCCGGCGGAACGTTGTCAGCGGCGAAGCGCCGAGGCTGGCCGCGGCCCGCACCAGATTGTGGTTGAAGCCCTGCAACGTCGCCGAGACGGTAATGATCACAAAGGGCACGCCCAGCACCGCATGCACCACGATCAGGGAAAAGAAGCTGTTGCCCAATCCCAGCGGCGCGAAGAACAGGTAGCTCGCCACGCCGATGATCACCACCGGCACCACCATCGGTGAAATCACCAGGGCCATGACCAGCGACTTGCCCGGGAAGTCGCCGCGGGTCAGGCCGATCGCCGCCAGCGTGCCGAAGACCATCGCCAGCACGGTCGCCGCCGGCGCCACGATGATGCTGTTCTTCAAGGCACGCATCCACTCGGCCGAGCCGAAGAAGTCCTGGTACCAGTGCAGGGAAAAGCCTTGCAGCGGATAGACCAGGAAGCTGCCCGAGTTGAACGACAGGGGAATGATCACCAGCACCGGCAGGATCAGGAACAGCAGGATCAGCCCGCACAGAATGCGCAAGCTGTAGAACCAGACCCGCTCGACGGGCGACATGTACGGACTCAGCATTTCGATTCTCTCCTTAGCTCAGGCGCAGGCGGCTTGCACCGACCAGCCGGCTGTAGATCAGGTACAGCAGCACGGTGGCCAGCAGCAGCAAGCCACCCAGTGCCGTCGCCATGCCCCAGTTGATGCTGGTGTTGGTGTAGAAGGCGACGAAATAGCTGACCATCTGGTCGTTCGGGCTGCCCAGCAGTGCCGGGGTGATGTAGTAACCAATCGCCAGGATGAACACCAAGAGACAGCCCGCGCCAACCCCGGCATAGGTCTGCGGGAAGTACACCCGCCAGAAACTGGCGAACGGATGGCAGCCCAGGGAAATCGCCGCCCGCATATAGGTCGGCGAGATACCCTTCATCACGCTGTAGATCGGCAGGATCATGAACGGCAGCAGGATGTGCACCATGGAGATGTAGACCCCGGTACGGTTGAAGACCAGTTCCAGCGGCTTGTCGATCACGCCCATGGCCAGCAGGGCGCTGTTGATCAGGCCGCCCGACTGCAGCAGCACTATCCAGGCCGCGACCCGAACCAGGATCGATGTCCAGAACGGCAGCAGCACCAGGATCATCAGCAGGTTGCTCTTGCGCGCCGGCAGGTTCGCCAGCAGGTAGGCCAGCGGATACGCCAGGACCAGGCAGATCGCGGTGATGACCAGGCCCATCCAGAACGTGCGGGCAAAGATATCCAGGTAAATCGCTTGGTCCGGAGTGGCCGGGGCCAGTTCGCCGAGGTCGTCGATCCGATGGTCGACGGCCGCCAGCAGGTAATAGGGGGTCATGCTACTGGTGTTGCGGCGGATCGCCTGCCAGTACGCCGGGTCGCCCCAACGCTCATCGAGGGCTTCCAGGGCTTCTTTATAAGAGGCCGGCTCGGTCTTGAACGGCAAGGCGCGGGCGGTCTTGGTCAGCAGGCTGCGGTAGCCGGCCAGTTCCATGTTCAGGCGCTTGGACAGATCGCCCAGGGTCTGGTTCTTGCGCGCTTCGCCCAGGTCTTCGCTGAGGGCCTTGTACACCGGCTCGCCGGGCAGGCTCTTGCCGTCCCAGGCAGCGACGGCGGCCACGGTCCGTGGCATGGCACCGACCACCTCCGGGTTGCCGACGCTTTTATAGAGCAGCGCCACGATGGGGACCAGGAACACCAGCAACAGAAACAGCACCAGCGGCGCGATCAAGGCCTGGGCCTTCCAGCGGTTGACCCGCTCGGCACGCGCCAGGCGCTGCTTCAGGGTGGGACTGGTCCCCTCGTTCAGAGGAACGGTGATGGCCATGGCGAACTCCGGAATACTTTATTGTGACAACGGCCGGTATCCCGTTACGGGACACCGCCTGCTGTTCTTCTGAAACACACAAACCCAACGGGTTGAACAGGGTCCCTGTGGGAACCGGCTTGCTGGCGATGAGGCCCGTAAGGCTTGCATCGCCTGATCGGCCGTCATCGCCGGCAAGCCGGCTCCTACAGGGTTATGCAGCGTCTGCGAGACCGTGTTCCGTTACTTCGCGGCCCAGGCGTTGAAGCGCTGCTCCAGTTGCTCGCCGTTGTCAGCCCAGAAACTGACGTCGATCTGCACCTGGTTGGCGATGTTTTCCGGAGTGGTCGGCATATCCTTCAGGATGTCCTTGGCCAGCAGCGGTACTGCCTGGGTATTGGCCGGGCCGTAGGCGATGTTTTCCGAGTAGGTCTTCTGCTGCTGCGGCATGACCGAGAAAGCGATGAACTTCTTCGCCGCATCGGCACGCGCCTTGTCCAACCCCTTTGGAATGGCCCAGGCGTCGAAATCGTAGATCCCGCCGTTCCAGACCACTTTCAGGTTGCTTTCCTTCTGCACGGCAGCAATCCGGCCGTTGTAGGCCGAGCTCATGACCACGTCGCCGGAAGCGAGGTACTGCGGCGGCTGGGCACCGGCTTCCCACCACTGGATGTAGGGCTTGAGCTCATCGAGCTTCTTGAATGCGCGGTCCTGGCCATCCTTGCCGGCCAGTACCTTGTAGACGTCCTTGGGTGCGACACCGTCGGCCATCAAGGCGAATTCCAGGGTGTACTTGGCGCCTTTACGCAGGCCGCGCTTGCCCGGGAATTTCTTGGTATCCCAGAAATCGGCCCAGCTGGCGGGTGCCGAAGACAGCTTGTCGGCGTTGTAGGCGAGCACGGTCGACCAGACGAAGAAACCGACGCCGCAAGGCTGGATGGCGCCCTTGACGTAGTCTTCGGACTTGCCGAACAGGGCCGGATCCAGTTGCTCGAACATGTCTTCATCGCAACCACGGGACAGTTCCGGCGATTCGACTTCCACCAGGTCCCAGGACACGCTCTTGGTGTCGACCATGGCCTTCACCTTGGCCATCTCGCCGTTGTATTCGCCGGCAACGATCTTGCCGTTGCCCGCCTGGGCTTCCCAAGGGGTGTAGAAGGCCTTGACCTGGGCCGCCTTGTTCGCGCCACCAAAGGACACCACGGTCAGGTCGGTCGCCGCCATGGCATTTGCCGCGCACATCAGCCCTAACGCGAGGGCACTGAATTTCAGGGATTTGAGCATTTATTCTTCTCTCCACGAGTGCAGGTTGGTGAAGCACGGGGCGATTGATTCGCCTCTTGGGTTACAGCGCTCAGCCAGCGTCGAGCAACGGGTCCAGCGCGCGAACGTGCTCGACCTGCCAGCCAATGGGTACGACATCGCCGACCGCCAGTGCCGGATCCAGCTCGGCAATGGGTTGTTTTACGAAGAAGTCGGTCTTGCCGCAGACTTCCAGGCGCACACGAACGTGGTCGCCCAGGTAGATGAATTCGGCCACGCGGCCCGAGAAGCGGTTGACGCAGGATTCGCTGGAGCCGTTGAGGCTGATGCGCTCCGGCCTGATCGACAGGGTGACCGGCTCGCCGGCCTTGCCGACATTCACCGCCAGCGCCTCGACCTTTTCCCCGCGCCCCAGCTCGACCACGCAGCGATCGCCGGTGTGGCTGTGCAGGCGACCGTTGAGGCGGTTGTTCTCGCCGATGAAGTTGGCGACGAAGGTGTTCTTCGGCTCTTCATAGAGGGTGCGCGGCGGGGCGATCTGCTGGATTTCCCCCTGATGGAACACCGCCACGCGGTCGGACATGGTCAGGGCTTCACCCTGGTCGTGGGTCACATAGACCACGGTCACGCCCAGGCGCTGGTGCAGGTGCTTGATCTCCATCTGCATGTGTTCACGCAATTGCTTGTCCAGCGCCCCCAGCGGTTCGTCCATCAGTACCAGTTGCGGCTCGAACACCAGGGCCCGGGCCAGTGCCACGCGCTGTTGCTGGCCGCCGGACAGTTGCGCCGGATAACGCTGGGCGAACTTGTCGAGCTGGACCATGCCCAGGACACGCTTGACCCGCTCGCTGACGTCGGTCTTGCTCAGACCGCGCACGGTCAGCGGGAACGCCAGGTTCTCGGCAACGGTCATGTGTGGGAACAAGGCATAGTTCTGGAACACCATGCCGATATCGCGCTTGTGCGGCGGCACGTTGTTGATGGAGCGTCCGGCCAGTTGGATCTCGCCGGCGGTCGGGGTTTCGAACCCGGCCAGCATCATCAGGCTGGTGGTCTTGCCGGAACCGGAAGGCCCGAGCAGGGTAAGGAATTCGCCCTTGCGAATGTCCAGGTTGAGGTCCTTGACGATCAGGTTCTCGCCATCGTAGCTCTTCTGCACACCACGAAAGCTGACCAGAATGTCCTTCGCCCCAGCGCTTGAATCGACCTCGCTCATACCCACACCTTTTGTTTTTGACTGCCGTGGTCTAAGCCTAGTGAACCCTTGCGGCAGCGCAAATCGGGGGGTGTGAGAGATTGTCCTCAGCAGTGTGGAAGAATTGGGGTAGGGATTGCCCTACAAGGATGGCGTTATTGGATAAGCGGGAAAGCCCTGCCCGGCGAAAGGGCCCGAAGCACCGTTGGACGCACGCGCCAGCCTGTCGTTAATGAGCATGTACCGCCCCTCTGTCTGTCGGAACCGCGGGCGTCGATCCCTACAACAGCTTGTGCTCCATCGCGTATTTCACCAGCTCGGCAAGGGAAGTGATGTTGAGCTTCTGCATCAACCTGGCCTTGTGGGTGCTGATGGTCTTGCTGCTCAAGGCCAGTTGCTGGGCGATATCGTTCACATTGGCGCCCTGGGCGAGGCGCTCGAACACCGAGAACTCCCGCTCCGACAGCAGGGCGTGCAAGGGACGCGAGTCGGTCAGGCCGACTTCGAAGACCATCCGGTCGGCCAGGTCCGGGTCGATATAACGACCGCCAGCCGCCACCTTGCGAATGGCCGTCAACAGCAGTGCCGGATCGCTGTCCTTGGTGGCGTAGCCGGCGGCACCGACCTTGAGCGCGCGGGCAGCCATCTGAGCTTCGTCATGCATCGACAACACCAGGATCGCCGGCGGATTATTCAACGCCCGGATCCGCGGAATCGCTTCCAGGCCGTTGACGCCGGGCATCGAGATGTCCAGCAGCACGACCTCGCAGGGCGTGTGCCGCAGGGCTTCGAGCAACTGCTCGCCATGGCTCGCCTCCCCCACGACCTGGAGATCCTTGGCCAGGCCGATCAATTGCTTGATGCCTTCGCGGACAATGGTGTGGTCTTCGGCTACCAGTACACGGATCACGCGCTACTCCTGCTCGATCAAAGGGGGATCATCTATCCTGGGGCCGATCCAACGGCACACGGACGCTCAGGGTCGTGCCCTCGCCGACGTGGCTTTCCAGCGAGAGGCTGCCGCCGAGCATCAGCACTCGCTCGCGCATGCCCACCACCCCGAAGGATGTCGGCCGGCCACTGGGGGCGACAAAACCCACGCCATCGTCGCTGATACTCAGGCACAGGTCCTGGCCATCAATCGCCAATGTCAGTTCGACAGTATGCGCCTGAGCGTGGCGCATGACATTGGTCAACGCCTCCTGGAGGATCCGGAACAGGCCGATGGCCTTGGCGTCGCTGAGTCTCGGCAGGTTTTCCGGGACCTGCACCAGGCACGGGATCTGCGTGCGCGCTTCAAAGCGCCGGGCCTGCCACTCGATCGCCGAGGCGATACCGGCATCGAGAATCGGCGGACGCAGCGCCGTCGCCACATCACGCACCAACTGGAACAACTGGGCGATCAGCTTTTTCATGCTGTTGAGGCGTTCATTCAGCCCGGGGTTCAGTTGAGCGTAGGCCAACTCGCACATGGAGGTTTCCAGCTTGAGCACCGTCAGCATCTGACCCAGTTCGTCATGGACCTCACGGGCGATACGGGCCTTTTCTTCTTCGCGGACACTCTCCAGGTGCGCCGACAGTTCGCGCAACTGCTCGCGGGAACTGGCCAACTCCAGTTCGATGCGCTTGCTTTCACTGATATCCCAGACGATACCGTCCCAGACCACCGTACCGTCCTCGAGGCGGCGGGTGATGGCCTTGATCTCCGCCCACCGCTGCCAGCCCTCGCGGGTCATGATCCGGCCCTGCCAGGACCAGTCGCTCCCGGAGTCCACGGCCAGGTCCTGGACGCGGTGATAATCGGCCCGGTCGTGCGCATGCACCAGGCTGCGCAGGCCGATATCCGGCTGGCGCAGGGTGGCCGGGGGATAGCCCACCAGGCTCTCGCTGCCTTCGCTGATATAGGGAAAATACAGTTCGCCGGTCTGCGGCACGCGCTCCAGGCGAAACACCAGGCCGGGGACATTCGCCGCGATCCCCTTGAGCCGCGCCTCGCTTTCCTGCAAGGCCGCCAGGGCACGGCGGCGCTCCGTGACGTCGTTGATATAGACCACCAGGTACTCACCGTCGCGAAAGCGCAGGAAGCTGAGGGACACATCCGCGGGCAGGATGCTGCCATCGGCGCGCAGGCAGCGGGTCTCGAAACTTTGCGGTGCCTCGTCACTGGCCCGGGCGCGTTTCCACAGGTTCAGCCAGCGGTCCATATGCAGGTTCGGCTCGAAGTCGATCAGCGGCCGATCGAACAGGGCACCGGGCGGGTAACCCAGCATGGCTTCCGCCGCCCGGTTGGCATAGCGTACATGGCTGTCCCAGTTGACCCAGAGGATCCCCACCGTGCTCTGGTCGATGGAGAACTGGGTCAGGCGCAGGGCCTCTTCGCTGGCTTCGCGCAAGGCGAGATCTTCACGAGAGGCCAGCAGGGCCTGCTCGAGGCTGCGTTGCTGACGACGCAACCAGAACACGATCGCCAGGCTCGCCAGCAACATCACCGCCAGCAGCAGGCAGAGGTTCTGCCAGAACCCCGGCGAGGCGGAAAGTCGCGGATACTTGGGCTGCAACCAGCGCATATGCAACTGGTCGAGGTCCCGGGCCGGCACCGCATGCAGGGCCTTCTCGACGATCCCGGCCAGTTCCGGCCAGTCGCGCCGGGTCGCCACCCGCAGCAGTTGCGGCAGGCCGATATCCCCCACCACCGCCAATCCGGCAAACTCTTCCTCGGCGGACAAACGACTGAGCTGGGCCTCGTCGACCACCGCGTAACGGGCCTGCTGGCTCAGCAGCAATTGCAGTGCCTGGCGTTCCAGCGGCACGCCCTGCAGATTGAGGTTGGCATAGGTGCTACGCAGGTAATCGGCAATGGCACTGGGCATGCGCACGGCGACACGGGTCTGGCTGTCGAGCTTTTCCAGCTCGACAGCCCCGGCACCGTTGCGTTCGCCCACCACCAGCTGCGGCACGCGCATGTAGGGATCGGAGAACAACCACAGGCGCAGACCGGCCGGCGTCTGGGTCAGGCCCGGGGCGAGGTCGATCTCGCCTTCGCCCAGGGCTTTTTCCAGTTGGGCCTGATCGGGAAAGTTACGCCAGGTCAGCTCCACATTCATGGCCTTCGCCAACCAGTTCATCAGCTCGACATTGGCCCCCGACAGCCGCTGCAAGCGTCGGTCGTACTGGGCATAGGGTGCCTGCAGCACCAGGCCGACACGCAATTCCCGATGCGCGTCGAGCCACTGCTGCTGCGCGCCGGACAACGGCAGGCCGGTCCCGTGAGGCGCAGGCGCAGCCCAGGCCCCGAGGGAAAAGCCATCAAGGGAAAACACAAACAGCCGATAACCCACAGGCAGCAAAAACGCATGATACGACTCATCCACACTGACAAATACTGACCAACCCATTAGGCTGCCAGGATTACTTCTGGCCTGGAAAATCCGATGCCCCCTGTCTACCGCTCGGCACTCCCCGCGCTGTGCCTGTCGTTGATACTACCGCTTGCCGCGCCGGTCCTGGCGGCCGATCCGGCACCCGCAGCAGCACCAGCCCCCGCCGAAAAACCGGTCGAGCGCCAGCCCTTGCCCGAGCGCAGCCAGGAAGACGCGACCGCGCTGGAGCGACAACTGCCGCAGCAGGAGCAGCAACAACTGCAAGCCGCGGGCGACAACTTCCTCGCCCTGTGGAAACCGGCCAACACGCCCTCGCCCACCGGGGCGGTGATCATCATCCCGGGCGCCGGCGAAACCGCTGACTGGCCCCAGGCCGTCGGGCCCTTGCGACGCAAGCTGCCGGACGCCCAGTGGAGCAGCCTGAGTCTGACACTCCCGGACCTGCAAAGCGAAGCCAGCCTGCCGCGGGTCGTCGAAGCCGCCAAACCGGCCGAGCCGGCATCCACCAACAGCAAGGACGCCAGTACCACCGCCAAACCCATCGAGCAGGCGGCCAGCGCCGAAGCCGACAGCCCCGACCCGGCCGTGGTGGAGAATAGCGAAGACCCGCTCAAGGCCGATGCCGAACGGATCTTTGCCCGATTCGATGCCGCCATTGCCTATGCGCAACAGCAGAATGCCCGCAGCATCGTTCTGCTCGGCCATGGCACCGGTGCCTACTGGGCGACCCGCTACATGACCGAAAAGGCCTCGCCGCAGGTGCAGAAGCTGGTGCTCGTGGCGGCGCAGACGCCGATCAGTGCCAAGCCGGACCTGGGGCAACTGACGCCGGGGTTGAAACTGCCGATCGCCGACTTCTTCTACCAGGACAACCCGCTGGATCGCAAAGCCGCCTTGCAGCGCCTGCAGGCCAGCAAGCGTCAGAAGACCTCCAGCTACACCCAGGTGTCACTGAAGGCGCTGCCGGGCAATCCGGGCCAGGAACAGTTGTTCCGTCGTATTCGTGGTTATCTGAATCCCCAGGACGACAGCCAGTAGTTTCCTGGCTGTTGCTCCTGGCTGTTCATGGGCAAACGCCCTAGCGAAAATCCCGCCGCTCGCGGATCAGCGCATAGGCCTGGTGCAGCTCGCGGGTTTTCTCGGTGGCGTCCTGCACTTCGGCGGGTGTCGCCCCGCCGCCCGCCACCTTGTCCGGATGATGGCGACTCAACAGGCGCCGATACGCCCGCTTGATCTGCGCCGGTTCGCTGGTGGGCGCTACCCCCAGGATCCGCAGGGCATCCTGATAGCTTCCGGCACTGCTCATCAGCGGCCTGCGCGCGGGTTCGTAGTCGCTGGCCAGGGCCTGGATCTGCTGCGATGTCCAGCCCAGCCACTTGCCCCAGAGCAGAATCAGTTCACGCTCCTCGCGCCCGGCCCGGCCATCGGCCCAGACCATCCGCCAGCAGGCCCGCAGCACACCTTCCGCGGCGTGGGGTTGAGCCTTGAGGTGGCGCAGATAGCCACGCAGGCGGTCACTCCCCGACTTGCCGCGATTGAACGCGGCAATCGCCCGGCGCTGCGCGGCTTCGCCCATATCCAGCTGGCGCATTTCCTGACGTGCCTGCTGGATATGCCCATCCACTACCCGCCCATCGCTCTTGGCAAGGCGTCCGAGCAGGACAAACAACAACTCGTCGTTGCGCAATGCCGGCTTGCCGCCCAGGCGCTCGCGCAGATGCGCCAGGCTGTGCAGTTGCAGGCGCCGATCCAGCGCCTGCCCCAGCAATGCGCCGAGCATGGCCCCCGGAATGCTGGCAATGGCAAAGCCCGCCCCGGCTCCAATCAGAGTCCCTGGCCACAACATATCAGTGTCTCTCTTCCAGCAATTGCTCGACCTGGGCCAGGCGCTCGACAGTGCCGACGTCCACCCAGTGCCCCTTCATATGTTCTCCGCTGACCTGCCGCCGGGCCATCGCCTGACGCAGCAGCGGTGCGAGCTTGAACGCCCCCGCGACGCAACCGGCAAACAACCCGGGATGCAGCACCGAGATGCCGCTATAGGTCAGCCTGGCCGCATACGGCTCATCATCACGCACCTGACCGTCATCCAGGACAAAGTCTCCGCCCGCCGGATGATGAGGCGGATTGTCGACCATCACCAGGTGCGCCAGCCCGGCCAGCGGACGACGCAGTGCCGAAAAGTCGTAGTCGGTCCAGATATCGCCGTTGACCACCAGGAAGGGCTCTTCTCCCAACAACGGCAGCGCCCGGAAGATTCCCCCACCGGTTTCAAGCGGCTCACCTTCCGGCGAATAGGCGATGCTCAAGCCATAACGCGAGCCATCGCCAAGGTAGTCTTCGATCTGCTGCCCCAGCCAGGCATGGTTGATGACAATCTCCTTGAAGCCCGCCGCCGCCAGAGCCCGCAGGTGGTAGTCGATCAACGGGACGCCCCTGGCACGAATCAGCGGCTTTGGCGTGTGCAGGGTCAGCGGGCGCATGCGCTCGCCCTTCCCCGCCGCCAGGATCATCGCCTTCATACGACAGCACCCGCGGGCTGGCGCAGGCTGGCCAACAACTCGCCCAGCTCGGCCAGTTCCGGACGGCGCGCCAGTACCGCCTCTATATAGGCAAAGAAGCGCGGTACATCCGCCAGGTAGCGCGGCTTGCCATCACGATGGCAGATACGGGCGAAGATCCCGATCACCTTCAAGTGACGCTGCACGCCCATCAGGTCGCTGGCCCGGCGAAATTCCTCGAAGTCCGGCTGGACCGGAATGCCCAGGCGCCCGGCTTGCTGCCAGTAGCTGTGCAACCAGTCACCGACCCGGGCTTCGGGCCAACTGAGGAAGGCGTCCTTGAACAGACAGGTGATGTCATAGGTCACCGGCCCATAGACCGCATCCTGGAAATCCAGCACGCCCGGATTGGGCTCGCTCAGCATCAGGTTGCGCGGCATGTAGTCGCGGTGCACCAGCACTTTCGGCTGCGCCAGCGCGCTGTCGATCAACAGCGTACTGACCCGTTGCCAGCGCTCGAGCTGTGCCTGGCTGAAATCGATGCCCAGCTCACGCCCCACATACCACT
The DNA here is from genome assembly GCF_018326065.1 of Pseudomonas sp. Ost2. NCBI lineage: Bacteria > Pseudomonadati > Pseudomonadota > Gammaproteobacteria > Pseudomonadales > Pseudomonadaceae > Pseudomonas > Pseudomonas sp. Ost2. The sequence continues at coordinate 6,680,379 of NZ_AP021904.1, forward strand.
CGGGAAAGAGTTCCAGCTCGCGGCGCAACAGCGCGACATCGTAGCTCGGCAGTCCGGCATCCATCGGCAGTTGCTGAAAAGCCAGCAAGGCATCGATGGCATCGGCGAACAGGGCATCGGCGTTTTCGGCGTCGATCACATCCAGATAGGTCCGGTTGCCCAGGTCGTTGAGCAAAAGAAATCCGTTCTGCAGATCCTGCGCATGAATTTTTGGCACGTTGATGCCGGATTTCGCCAGCAAATGGGCGATATCCACGAAGGGTTTGCAGTTTTCCCGGGGGGCGGAGCGTCCATCACGATAAAGCTGCGGCCCTCGCCTTCCCAACGGAAATATCGGCGGAAACTCGCGTCGCTGCTGGCCGCGGTCAATGTGGCCGCGGGCACGGCACCCCAGCCTTCAGTCAGGAACAACGTGGTCAACTGCTTATCCAGCCAAACTTTCAGGTGTTGCAAGCGTAGATCTTGGTCAGGCATTACAAGGGTCTCCGACGGCGCTAGCCGTCAAGCGGGTCATGCTTTATTATCCAGCATCTTTTTCAGACCATCGATAGGCGTGCGGCCCTTTACCGCGGGCAGATGGCACGCAGGAAGCCCGGACTAATAAGATGGCATTGAAATCCCCCGCGTTTCGTAGAAAGTTTCCGTTGCTGGTCACCGGCGGTTTGCTGGCCCTGCAACCTTTAGCCACTTCGTTCGTCGTCGCTGCTGAACAGTATGACTGTTCGGCCTCAGCTTCGGGCGCCTGGAGCTGTGCGCCCAAGGCGACCACCGCCCAGTTGCCACCACGTCCCGTGCATGAAGCGGGTTCGGTTGGCGGCAGCACGGAGGCCACGGCTGACAGCGGTTCCGGCGGCGATTCCGCACCGGCGACCAAGCTGGTCACCGAAGCCAAGGGCCGTGGCCTGAAATCGCGCAGTGCCGACTACAGTCACCTCGACTGGGTCCCACGCGAGAAGCTGACGCCTGCGCAATTGGCCGAAACCGGTCCTTACTGCTCTGGTTCCTATATCGAACCGATTCGTCCTGGCATGAATGACAAGACGAATAAAAGTGACGCGCCGACCTTTATCGGTGCCAAGGCTTCCCGTTACGAGCAGGACCAGCAGGTCGCCAGCCTGGCCGGCGACGTGGTCATGCGCCAGGGCAGCATGCAGGTCGAGGCCGACGAGGCAAGCCTGTACCAGGCGGAAAACCGTGGTGAGCTGAACGGCAACGTGCGTGTCCGCGACAACGGCGCCCTGCTGGTCGGCGATCACGCCGACGTGCAACTGGACACTGGCGAAGCCAAGGTCGACAACGCCGAGTACGTTCTGCACAAGTCGCGTATCCGCGGTAGCGCGCTGTATGCCAAGCGTGCCGAAAACGCGATCATCCGTCTCAAGGACGGTACGTACACCACGTGCGAACCGAACAGCAACGCCTGGCAGCTCAAGGGCAACAACATCACCTTGAACCCGGCGACCGGTTTCGGTACCGCGACCAACGTGACACTGCGGGTCAAGGACATTCCGGTCCTGTACACGCCGTACATCTACTTCCCGATCGACGACCGTCGCCAGTCCGGCTTCCTGCCGCCGAGCTTCAGTTCGGGTGGCGATAGCGGCTTCACGTTTGTCACCCCGTACTACTTCAACCTGGCGCCGAACTACGACGCCACGTTGTACCCACGCTACATGACCAAGCGCGGCTTGTTGATGGAAGGCGAGTTCCGCTACCTGACCAAGTCCAGCGAAGGCCAGTTCGGCGGCGCGTACCTGAACGACGACAGCAATGATCGCTCGAAGCAGACCGACTCCGAAAAAACCCGCTACATGATCAACTGGCAGCACAAGGGTGGCCTGGATTCGCGTGTACTGACCGAGGTCGACTACACCAAGATCAGCGATCCCTACTACTTCCAGGACCTGACAAGCGACCAGATCGGCGTCAAGGATTCCAGCGCCTACGTCAACCAGCAAGGCGCCGTCAGCTACCGCGGCGACGATTACACCGCCCGGCTCAATGTGCAGGCCTACCAGTTGGCCAGCGTGTCGAACATCACGCCTTACAACCGGCTGCCGCAGATCACCTTCAACGGTACATTGCCCTACCACCCTGAAGGCCTGGATTTCACTTACGAGACTGAAGCGGTACGTTTCGAGCGCAGCCTGGAAACCGGCAATTTCTTCGACAAGGATGGCGGGCCGTTCGACGCCAACGGGAACCCCACCGGCGGTACTCCTCGCCTGGACACCAACGTGGTGGGTCTGGCACGTGCCAACGGCACTCGCCTGAACCTCAAACCGGGTGTCAGCCTGCCGATGAACTGGACCTATGGCTATATCACGCCATCGCTCAAGTACCAGTACACCAAGTATGATCTGGACCTGGGCTCCCAAGGCCGGGACGATCTGGTCAACAACCCGCTCGCGACTCCTCTCGGCGAGTCTTTCGATAGTTCGCAGAGCCGTAGCGTTCCGATCGCCAGCATCGACAGTGGTCTGTATTTCGACCGCAACACCAGTCTGTTTGGCACCAACTATCGCCAGACCCTGGAACCGCGCCTGTTCTATCTCTATGTTCCGGAGAAAGACCAGAAAAACATTCCGGTGTTTGACACTGGCGAGTACAGCTTCAACTATGCCTCGTTGTTCCGCGACAACCGCTTCTCCGGTTCGGACCGCGTCGGCGACGAGAACAAGCTGTCCCTGGGCCTCACCAGCCGCTGGATCGAAGACAATGGCTTCGAACGTCAACGCGTGAGTATCGGCCAGGCGCTGTACTTCAAGGACCGTACCGTCCAGTTGCCGGGTGTCAATTACCGTACTCGCGCCGACGCCACCTCCAACGTTTCGCCCTACGCCCTGGAATACGCCTATCGCTTCAACCACGACTGGCGTGCGACGGCCGACTACAACTGGGACCCGGACAGCCACAGCCCGCGTTCCGGCAGCGCAATGTTCCACTACCAGCCTGAAGACAACCCGAACAAGGTCTTCAACGCCGGCTATCGCTATCGCAACGACCAGGTGATCTACAACCAGAACACCGGCCAATGGCAGTTCGGTGGCGACTACGGCACCCCGGGCACACCAGGCTTCGTGAAGGACTACTACAAGATCCAGCAGCACGACTTCTCGGTGATCTGGCCGATCGTGCCGCAGTGGAACGTCATCAGCCGCTGGCAGTACGACTACAACCGCAACCGTACGCTGGAAGCCTTCGGTGGTTTCGAGTACGACAACTGCTGCTGGAAACTGCGCCTGATCAACCGTTACTGGGTCAAGTATGACGAGTTCAGCCAGGACGCCCCGCAAAACGAGAAAGGCGACCATGGCATCTTCCTCCAAATTGTCCTGAAGGGACTCGGCGGCGTTACCGGCGCCAAGCTAGAGAGCTTCCTCGACAAAGGCATCCAAGGTTATCGTGAACGTGAAGATCAAGCTTTCTGATTGTCTGCGCCCGCTGATGCTGGGCGCGCTGGTCCTGAGCGCGGCGGTTCACGCCGCCGTGCAGCCCCTCGACAACGTCGTGGCGATCGTCGACAACGACGTGATCATGCAGAGCCAACTGGACCAGCGCGTCCACGAAGTCCAGCAGAGCATCGCCAAGCGTGGCGGCGGCGTACCACCGACCAGCGTCCTGGACCAGCAGGTCCTCGAGCGCCTGATCGTCGAAAACCTGCAACTGCAGATCGGCGAACGCTCCGGCATTCGCATCTCCGACGAGGAACTGAACCAGGCCATCGGCACCATTGCCCAGCGCAATAACATGTCGGTGGACCAGTTCAAGGCCGCGCTGGCCCACGACGGCCTCTCCTATGAGGACGCACGGGATCAGGTCCGCCGCGAAATGGTCATCAGCCGCGTGCGCCAGCGCCGCGTTGCCGAACGCATCCAGGTCTCCGAGCAGGAAGTGAAGAACTTCCTCGCCTCCGACCTGGGCAAGATGCAGCTCTCCGAAGAACTGCACCTGGCCAACATCCTTATCTCCACGCCGGACAGCGCCAGTTCGCAGGCGATCCAGGCCGCAGCGGCCCAGGCCCAGGACGTCTACCGGCAGCTCAAGCAGGGTGCCGACTTCGCCCAGCTGGCCATTGCCAAATCCGGTAGCGACAACGCCCTCGAAGGCGGCGACATGGGCTGGCGCAAGCCGGCGCAACTGCCACCACCGTTCGACCATTTGCTGAGCAGCATGCCAGTCGGTGACATCACCGAACCGGCGCGTACTCCGGGCGGTTTCATCATCCTGAAGGTGCTGGAGAAGCGCGGCGGCGAAACCCAGATGCGCGACGAAGTCCATGTTCGTCACATCCTGATAAAGCCGAACGCCATTCGCAGCGAAGCCGAGACCCAGGCCCTGGCCCAGAAACTCTACGAGCGCATCCAGAATGGCGAAGACTTCGCCACCCTGGCCAAGAGCTTCTCGGAAGATCCGGGTTCGGCCCTCAACGGCGGCGACCTGAACTGGATCGACCCGAAGGTACTGGTTCCGGAGTTCCAGGAAGTGATGGCAAAAACGCCACAAGGCGTGCTGTCCAAGCCGTTCAAGACCCAATACGGCTGGCACGTGCTGGAAGTCCTTGGCCGTCGCGCCACCGACAGCACCACGCAGGCACGCGAACAGCAGGCCATGACCGTGCTGCGTAACCGTAAGTACGATGAAGAGCTGCAAACCTGGCTGCGCCAGATCCGCGACGAAGCCTACGTTGAAATCAAGCTCCCTGGCGCAGACCAGGCGGCCCAGTGAAACCCAAGCGTTTCGCGTTGACACCCGGCGAGCCGGCGGGCATAGGTCCAGACCTTTGCCTGCTGCTCGCCTCGCAACCCCAGCCTCATCCCCTGATTGCCATTACCAGTCGTGACCTGCTCGCCGAGCGGGCCGCGCAACTGGCCGTGGCCGTCGACCTGCTGGCGGTGGGGCCGGGCAACTGGCCCGAACGACCGGCCCCGGCAGGCAGCCTGTATGTATGGGATACGCCGCTGGCGACCCAGGTCGTCGCCGGCAAGCTGGACAAGGCCAATGCGGCCTTTGTGCTGGAAACCCTGACCCGCGCCGGCCAGAGCTGCCTGGACGGCGATTTCGCCGGCATGATCACCGCCCCGGTCCACAAGGGCGTGATCAACGATTCCGGCATCGCGTTCTCCGGCCACACGGAGTTCCTCGCGGACCTGACCCACACGAGCCAGGTCGTCATGATGCTGGCCACCCGCGGATTGCGGGTGGCGCTGGTCACCACTCACCTGCCCTTGCGCCAGGTGGCGGACGCGATCACTCCCGAACGCCTGGAGCGCGTCACACGTATCCTGCATGCCGATCTCAAGGAAAAATTCGGCATTGCCCAACCGCGCATCCTGGTCTGCGGGCTCAACCCCCATGCCGGCGAAGGCGGCCATCTGGGCCACGAAGAGATCGACATCATCGAACCCACCCTGGAGCGTCTGCGCATCGAAGGCATGGATCTGCGTGGCCCGCTGCCCGCCGACACTCTGTTTACCCCCAAATATCTGGAGCACTGCGATGCAGTGCTGGCGATGTACCACGACCAGGGCCTGCCCGTACTGAAATACAAAGGTTTCGGCGCGGCAGTCAATGTGACCCTGGGCTTGCCGATCATCCGCACCTCGGTCGACCATGGCACCGCCCTGGATCTGGCCGGCAGCGGCAAAATCGACACCGGCAGCCTGCAAGTCGCCCTGGAAACCGCCTACCAGATGGCCGAGACCCGTTTATGAGCGAGCAATACCAACACCGGGCGCGCAAGCGTTTCGGGCAGAACTTCCTGCACGACGCCGGCGTGATCGACCGCATCCTGCGCGCCATCCATGCCAAGTCCGAGGACCGCCTGCTGGAGATCGGCCCGGGCCAGGGCGCCTTGACCGAAGGCTTGCTGGGCAGCGGTGCACAGCTGGACGTGGTTGAACTGGACAAGGACCTGATCCCGATCCTGAACCAGCAGTTCGCCGGCAAGGCGAATTTCAACCTGCATCAGGGCGATGCGCTGAAATTCGACTTCACCAGCCTGAATGCCGCGCCGAACAGCCTGCGAGTGGTCGGCAACCTGCCGTACAACATCTCCACGCCGCTGATTTTCCACCTGCTGCACAACGCCAGCCTGATCCGCGACATGCACTTCATGCTGCAAAAGGAAGTCGTCGAGCGCCTGGCCGCCGGCCCGGGTGGCGGCGACTGGGGTCGCCTGTCGATCATGGTCCAGTACCATTGCCGCGTGGAACACCTGTTCAATGTCGGCCCCGGCGCGTTCAATCCGCCACCGAAGGTCGATTCGGCGATTGTCCGCCTGGTGCCCCACGCCGTGCTGCCGCACCCGGCCAAGGACCATCGCCTGCTTGAGCGGGTCGTTCGCGAAGCCTTCAACCAGCGTCGCAAGACCCTGCGCAACACGCTCAAGGCCCTGCTCGGCAGCGCCGAGATCGAAGCCGCCGGTGTCGATGGCAGCCTGCGTCCGGAACAACTGGATCTCGCCGCTTTCGTGCGCCTGGCCGACAAGCTCAGCGAACAGTCCGACACGGCAGCCGTCGCCGACTGACATAGCCTCATCGCGCCCGGGTACGCCGCCGGATTCCATATCTGGCCTACTGCCCGGCACTTGGCCTAGACTGAGCACCACCAGTCGTGTCTTCCGCTTTTGCTTCCAAGGCCTTTCGCATGTCCGATCCCCGCTACCAGGTCGACGTCAGCGTCGTCACCCGCTTCCTCGCTGAACAATCACAGCCCGAGCAGAACCGTTTCGCCTTTGCCTACACCATTACCGTGCAGAACAACGGCCAGCTCCCGGCCCGACTGCTCTCACGGCACTGGGTGATCACCGATGGCGACGGCCATGTCGAGGAAGTCCGTGGTGCCGGCGTGGTCGGCCAGCAGCCGCTGATCGAAGCCGGCGACAGCCACACCTACAGCAGCGGCACGGTGATGACGACCAAGGTCGGCAACATGCAGGGCAGCTACCAGATGCTCGCCGAGGACGGCCAGCACTTCGATGCGATCATCGCACCGTTCCGCCTGGCCGTACCCGGAGCCCTGCACTGATGGCGGTATACGCCGTTGGCGATCTGCAAGGCTGCCTGGAACCGCTCAAATGCCTGCTGGAGCGGGTCAGCTTCGACCCTGCACAGGATCGCCTGTGGCTGGTGGGCGACCTGGTCAATCGCGGCCCGCAATCCCTGGAAACCCTGCGCTTCCTTTATGGAATGCGTGAATCCCTGGTCTGCGTGCTCGGCAACCACGACCTGCACCTGCTGGCTGCCGCGCGGAACATCGAGCGCCTGAAGAAAAGCGACACCCTGCGCGAGATCCTCGACGCTGCCGATGGTCCGGAACTGCTCGACTGGTTGCGCCGGCAAAAACTGCTGCACCATGATCCGGAGCGCAACGTGGCCCTGGTCCATGCTGGCATTCCACCGCAATGGACGCTCAAGAAAGCCCTGAAGCTCGCCGCCGAGGTCGAAGAAGCCCTGCGCGACGACAATCTGTTCGCGCCGTTCCTGGACGGCATGTACGGCAACGAGCCGAACAAGTGGGACGGCGATCTGCAAGGTGTCGCACGCCTGCGGGTGATCACCAACTACTTCACCCGCATGCGCTTCTGCACCGCCGAAGGCAAGCTCGACCTCAAGGGCAAGGAAGGCGCCGACACCGCGCCGGCCGGCTATGCCCCGTGGTTCAGCTACAAGGAACGCAAGACCCAGGGCCTGAAAATCATCTTCGGCCATTGGGCGGCCCTCGAAGGCCAGTGCGACGAGCCGGGGATCTTTGCCCTCGATACCGGTTGCGTCTGGGGCGGCGCCATGACCCTGATGAACGTCGATACCGACGAACGCCTGACCTGCAAATGTGACACCCAGGGCGGCGTCGCGCCGCCCCCGACCCTGGCCGAGCGATTCAGGGCCTGGCTCTATCGCTAAACTGTACGACCTACTCGCCCCAGACGGAGCCCATGATGAGCGAATTCAAACGCATTCCCCCCGAACAAGCCCAGGCCCTGCGCGAGCAAGGTGCCGTGGTCGTCGACGTCCGCGATCCGCAGGCGTTTGCCCAGAACCACATCAGCGGTTCCAAGCACCTGGACAATCACTCCCTGCACGATTTCATCGCCAAGGCCGACCTCGACCAACCCCTGGTGGTGTGCTGCTACCACGGCAATTCCAGCCAGGGGGCGGCGGCCTATCTGGTCAGCCAGGGCTTCTCCGAGGTCTACAGCCTGGACGGCGGCTTCGAACTGTGGCGTACGACCTTTCCGTCGGAAACAGCCCAGGATAATTCCGAATAATTTTTTTCTTTCGCTCCAGCCCGCGCCAATAGCGGGCTAGAGCGTTTGCTGACGAACGGTCAGGCGCAACTAATTGCGCATCTCACCTTGATCTCCCGGATTCCGAACTATCCTTAAGCCCAGGCCATCCAAATCAGGGGAGAGCCGGTACACCGGCGTACGGGTCATCGGTAGTAATTTTCAAGGCTATCGTCGCCTTGGAGGTGTTCTGGGGGGTAAACAGCAACTGTTCCGCGGTTGCATGCCAGCACTTGACTGACTGATCCGGCACCGGCTCCAAGTATCGAGCGAGGTGACGTCATGAGCATATTCAGCCATTTCCAACAACGCTTCGAATCCACACGGCAAGAAGAACTCACGCTGCAGGAGTATCTCGAGCTGTGCAAAAAGGATCGCAGCGCCTACGCGTCGGCAGCCGAAAGGCTGCTACTGGCAATCGGCGAACCCGAACTGCTGGACACGTCCACCAACTCACGGTTGTCGCGCATCTTCTCCAACAAGGTGATCCGTCGCTATCCGGCCTTTGAAGACTTCCACGGGATGGAAGAATGCATCGACCAGATCGTTTCGTATTTCCGCCACGCCGCCCAGGGCCTGGAAGAGAAGAAACAGATCCTCTACCTGCTCGGTCCCGTTGGGGGCGGCAAGTCATCCCTGGCCGAGAAACTGAAACAGCTGATCGAGAAAGTCCCCTTCTATGCCATCAAGGGCTCGCCGGTCTTCGAGTCGCCGCTGGGTCTGTTCAACGCCACGGAAGATGGCGCGATCCTCGAGGAAGACTTCGGTATCCCCCGCCGCTACCTGAACACCATCATGTCGCCGTGGGCCACCAAGCGCCTGGCCGAATTCGGCGGCGACATCAGTCAGTTCCGCGTGGTCAAGCTCTACCCTTCGATCCTCAACCAGATCGGCGTGGCCAAGACCGAGCCGGGCGACGAGAACAACCAGGACATCTCCGCGCTCGTGGGCAAGGTCGATATCCGCAAGCTGGAAGAGTTCCCGCAGAACGACGCCGATGCCTACAGCTATTCGGGCGCACTGTGCCGGGCCAACCAGGGCCTGATGGAATTCGTGGAAATGTTCAAGGCACCGATCAAGGTGCTCCACCCGCTGCTGACCGCGACCCAGGAAGGCAACTACAACAGTACCGAAGGCCTCGGCGCGATCCCGTTCACCGGGATCCTGCTGGCCCACTCCAACGAATCGGAGTGGCACACCTTCCGCAACAACAAGAACAACGAAGCCTTCATCGACCGGATCTACATCGTCAAGGTGCCGTACTGCCTGCGGGTCAGCGACGAAGTGAAGATCTACGACAAGCTGCTGTTCAACAGCTCCCTGGCCAAGGCCCATTGCGCCCCCGACACCCTGAAGATGCTCGCCCAGTTCACCGTGCTTTCGCGCCTCAAGGAGCCGGAAAACTCGAACATCTACTCGAAAATGCGGGTCTACGACGGCGAAAATCTCAAGGACACCGATCCGAAGGCCAAGTCGATCCAGGAATACCGCGACAGCGCGGGCGTCGACGAAGGCATGAACGGCCTGTCGACCCGCTTCGCCTTCAAGATCCTGTCGAAGGTCTTCAACTTCGATCCCCATGAAATCGCCGCCAACCCGGTACACCTGCTGTACGTACTGGAGCAGCAGATCGAACAGGAACAGTTCCAGGCCGAAACCCGCGAGCGCTACCTGCGCTTCCTCAAGGAATACCTGGCGCCACGCTATATCGAGTTCATCGGCAAGGAAATCCAGACCGCGTACCTGGAGTCCTACAGCGAGTACGGCCAGAACATCTTCGATCGTTATGTGCTGTACGCCGACTTCTGGATCCAGGACCAGGAATACCGCGACCCGGAAACCGGCGAAATCCTCAATCGCGTCGCCCTGAACGAGGAACTGGAAAAAATCGAAAAACCGGCCGGCATCAGCAATCCGAAGGATTTCCGCAACGAGATCGTCAACTTCGTCCTGCGCGCCCGGGCCAACAACAATGGCAAGAACCCGACCTGGCTCAGCTACGAGAAGCTGCGGGTGGTGATCGAGAAGAAAATGTTCTCCAACACCGAGGACCTGCTGCCGGTCATCAGCTTCAACGCCAAGGCCAGCAAGGAGGACCAGCAGAAACACAACGACTTCGTCACACGCATGGTCGAACGCGGCTACACCGACAAACAGGTACGCCTGCTCTCCGAGTGGTACCTGCGGGTCAGGAAGTCGCAGTAAAGGCAGCTGCAAGCGCCAGGCTGCAGGTCCCGGGCACGTTGCCGAACGTGCCTGCGACCGTCGCGGCCGACCGCTTGTCTTTAAGCTTCCAGCCTGCCGCTGGAAGCTTGTAACTTGAAGCTGCCCGGAGGGCTCCCCATGAGCTATGTGATCGACCGACGTCTCAATGGCAAGAACAAGAGCACGGTGAACCGTCAGCGCTTCCTGCGGCGTTATCGTGACCATATCAAAAAGGCGGTCGAGGAAGCCGTGAGCCGCCGTTCCATCACCGATATGGAACACGGCGAGCAGATCAGCATTCCCGGTCGCGATATCGATGAGCCGGTACTGCACCATGGTCGTGGCGGCAAACAGACCGTGGTCCATCCCGGCAACAAGGAATTCACCAGCGGCGAACATATCCCCCGGCCGCCGGGCGGAGGCGGTGGGCGCGGTCCCGGCAAGGCCGGCAACTCCGGCGAAGGGATGGACGAGTTCGTCTTCCAGATCACCCAGGAAGAATTCCTCGAATTCATGTTCGAAGACCTGGAGCTGCCGAACCTGGTCAAACGCAATCTCACCGGCACCGACACCTTCAAGACCGTCCGCGCCGGGATCAGCAACGAAGGCAACCCTTCGCGCATCAATATCATCCGGACCCTGCGCTCGGCCCATGCGCGGCGGATCGCCCTGTCCGGCAGCAGTCGCGCGAAACTCAAGGAGGCCAAGGCCGAACTTGAGCGACTGAGACGCGAAGAACCGGACAATTTCGGCGATATCCAGGAAATCGAGGCAGAAATCGAGAAACTCAGCGCACGCATTCATCGCGTGCCGTTCCTCGACACCTTCGACCTGAAATACAACCTGCTGGTCAAGCAACCCAACCCCAGCTCCAAGGCCGTGATGTTCTGCCTGATGGACGTCTCCGGCTCCATGACCCAAGCCACCAAGGATATCGCCAAGCGCTTCTTCATCCTGCTGTACCTGTTCCTCAAGCGGAACTACGACAAGATCGAAGTGGTGTTCATCCGCCATCACACCAGCGCCCGGGAAGTGGACGAGGAGGAGTTCTTCTATTCGCGGGAAACCGGCGGCACCATCGTCTCCAGCGCCCTGAAGCTGATGCAGGAGATCATGGCCGAGCGCTACCCGACCAATGAATGGAACATCTACGCGGCCCAAGCCTCCGACGGCGACAACTGGAACGACGACTCGCCGATCTGCCGCGATATCCTGATCAACCAGATCATGCCGTTCGTGCAGTACTACACTTACGTAGAGATCACCCCCCGCGAACACCAGGCCCTGTGGTACGAATACGAGCGCATCAGCGAGGCGTTCAGCGATACGTTTGCCCAGCAGCAGCTGGTGTCGGCCGGCGATATCTATCCGGTCTTCCGTGAACTCTTCCAGCGCAGGTTAGTGACATGACCGCCAGAGAGCAGAAACAACAGAGGCGCCAACCCATTTCCACCGGTTCGGAATGGACGTTCGAGCTGATCCAGGCCTACGACCGCGAAATCAGCCGTATCGCGGAACGTTATGCCCTGGACACCTACCCCAACCAGATCGAAGTGATCACCGCCGAGCAGATGATGGATGCCTATGCCTCGGTGGGCATGCCCCTGGGCTACCACCACTGGTCCTACGGCAAGCACTTCCTCAGCACGGAAAAGTCCTACAGCCGGGGCCAGATGGGCCTGGCCTACGAAATCGTGATCAACTCCGACCCCTGCATCGCCTACCTGATGGAGGAAAACACCATCTGCATGCAGGCACTGGTGGTGGCCCATGCCTGTTACGGCCATAACAGCTTCTTCAAGGGCAACTACCTGTTCCGGACCTGGACCGATGCCAGCTCGATCATCGATTACCTGGTCTTCGCCAAGCAGTACATCATGCAATGCGAGGAACGCCACGGCATCGATGCGGTGGAGGACCTGCTCGACTCCTGCCACGCCCTGATGAACTACGGCGTCGACCGCTACAAACGGCCTTACCCGATCTCCGCGGAAGAAGAACGGCGGCGGCAGAAGGATCGTGAAGAGCACCTGCAAAAGCAGATCAACGACCTGTGGCGCACCATTCCCAAGGGCGCGGACAAGTTCAGCGACAAGGACAATGCGCGCTTCCCCGCCGAACCCCAGGAAAACATCCTCTACTTCATCGAAAAACACGCGCCGCTGCTGGAGCCGTGGCAACGGGAAATCGTGCGGATCGTGCGCAAGATCGCCCAGTACTTCTATCCGCAGCGCCAGACCCAGGTGATGAACGAGGGCTGGGCGACGTTCTGGCACTACACCCTGATGAACGACCTCTACGACGAAGGGCTGGTCACCGAGGGCTTCATGATGGAGTTCCTCACCTCCCACACCAGCGTGGTCTTCCAGCCCGGCTTCGACAGCCCCTACTACAGCGGGATCAACCCCTACGCCCTGGGCTTCGCCATGTACCGGGATATCCGGCGGATGTGCGAGGAACCGACGGAGGAGGATCGTCGCTGGTTCCCGGACCTGGCCGGCAGCGACTGGCTGTCCAGCATCAAGTTCGCCATGAGCAGCTTCAAGGACGAGAGTTTTATCCTGCAGTACCTGTCGCCCAAGGTGATCCGCGACCTCAAGCTGTTCAGCATCCTCGACGACGACCAGCGCGACGACCTGCTGGTCCCGGCCATCCATGACGAAGGCGGCTACAGGACCATTCGGGAAACCCTTGCCGCGCAATACAACCTCGGTAACCGCGAACCCAACGTGCAGATCTGGAGCATCGACCGTCGTGGCGACCGCTCCCTGACCCTGCGCCACCAACAGCACGACCGCAAACCCCTGGGCGACTCGACGGAGGAAGTACTCAAGCACCTGCACCGCCTCTGGGGCTTCGACATCCACCTGGAAACCCTGCAGGGCGACCAGATCATGAAGACCCACCACGTCCCGCCCAGAGGCGAGCACAGCGAAGGCGAATACGGTCGACTGGACCTGGCCGTCATTCACCTCTGAGCACACACGATGCCTCCGTTGGCCGGACACACAGGTTATCCTGTCGCGCTAACGGAGGTTTTTCATGCAGATCTATAAAGTCGGCGGCGCGGTTCGCGATCGCCTGCTGGGCCAACCCGTCACCGATATCGACTGGGTCGTGGTCGGTGCAACCACTGAAGAGATGCTCGCCCAGGGTTTTCGCCCGGTCGGCGCCGATTTCCCAGTCTTTCTCCACCCCAGGAGCGGCGAGGAATATGCCCTGGCCCGCACCGAACGCAAAAGCGGACGCGGCTACGGCGGCTTTACTTTCCATGCCAGCCCCGAGGTCACCCTCGAAGAAGACCTGATCCGCCGCGACCTGACGATCAATGCCATGGCCGAGGACGACCATGGCAAGCTGACCGATCCCTATCATGGCCAGCAGGATCTCGAAGCCCGCATACTCCGTCACGTTTCCCCCGCGTTCGCCGAAGATCCCCTGCGAGTCCTGCGCGTGGCCCGCTTTGCCGCACGCTACGCCGGCCTGGGCTTCAAGGTCGCACCGCAGACCCTGGCCCTGATGCGCCAACTGGCTGAATCCGGCGAACTCCAGGCCCTGACACCCGAACGCAGCTGGAAGGAAATTTCCCGCGCCCTGATGGAAGACCAGCCCCAGGTGTTTCTCGAGGTACTGCGCGAGTGTGGTGCGTTGGCGGTACTGTTTCCCGAAGTCGATGCCCTGTTCGGTGTACCGCAACCCGAGGCTCACCACCCCGAAATCGACAGCGGCATCCACACCCTGAGCGTGCTGGAGCAGGCCGCCCGCCATCGGCAGCCATTGACCGTGCGCTGGGCCTGCCTGCTGCATGACCTGGGGAAAGGCCTCACGCCCGAGAGCGAATGGCCACGACACATCGCCCATGAGTTCAAGGGACTGAAACTGATCAAGGCGGTCAATGAACGCTACAAGGCCCCTCGCGACTGCCAGGAACTGGCCTTGCTGGTGGGCGAATACCACACCCACGGTCATCGCGCCCTGGAGCTGAAGCCCTCGACCTTGCTGGAACTGTTGCAGAGCTTCGACGTTTATCGCCGCCCGCAGCGTTTCGAGGAATTTATCGCCGCCTGCGAGATGGATGCCCGGGGTCGCCAGGGCCTCGAACAGCGGGATTATCCGCAGGCCGATTATTTACGCGGTGCGGCGGCGGTCGCCAAGGCCGTCGCGGTTCAGCCGTTGCTGGAAAAAGGCTTCAAAGGGCCTGAATTGGGTGAAGCCCTCAAGCGCGAGCGGCTGAAAGCCATCAAGGCCTACAAAGAAAAGGGCATTGGCTGATCGCGAATCCGGTGGGAGCCGGCTTGCTGGCGATGGCGACCAAATAGGCATCACAAGGCTCTAGGCCCTCATCGCTGGCAAGCCAGCTCCTACAAGGACCGCGCGGGCCGTGATGACGAGGTCAAGCCGGCCCTTGCAACAGATCCGTGGGGGTCAACCGGGTACCACGCCACTCGAACGCAACCGGCGCCAACACCTGATCGATACCCGCTTCCTGCCATAGCGCGGCAAAGCTCCTGCCCACTTCAGGATGCAGCTTTGTCGGCGCGATCAACGACAATGGCCACAAGACAAAGGCATTTTTCAGAATTTCCGCACGGGGCAGGATCAACCCATCGAAATTCCCCACCTGCTCGCCATACAGCAAGACATCGATATCCAGCGGCAGGCCCTTGCGGTCCGGCGCATACCGGCCGTTGTCGGCCTCGATGAACTTCAACCGACGATCCAGCTCCAGCAACGGCAGGTCGGTCACTGCCGACACCACCAGATTGAAGAACGGCCCGCTCTTGATCCCCACCGGCTGGCTTTCGAACACCGGCGAGCAACGAATATCCAGCAGAAAGCCGGACAGCGCATCAAGGCCGGCGCACAAGTGGGTTTCGCGCTCGATATTGCTGCCGAGCCCGAGATAAACCTGAGTTAGCGACATCCGCGCTCGATCTCCACGCCCACGCCCCTGGCGGCCGCGACGGCACCCGGCTTGGTCAGCTTGAGGTGCAACCAGGGGATCTGGAACTCGCTCATCAGCACTTCGGCCAGGCGCTCGGCGAAGGTTTCCACCAGCTGGAACTGCGATTGCCCGGCAAAGGCCTGGATACGCGCCGATACGCTGGCATAGTCGAGCGCCAGGGTCAGGTCGTCACCCGCGGCCGCCGGACGGTTGTCCCAGGCGAAACTGAGGTCAAGACGCAGGCACTGCTTGATGCCGCGCTCCCAGTCATAGGCACCGATCACGGTGTCGACTTCCAGGCCCTCGATAAACACTCTGTCCAAGCGCTCTTCTCCACAGCACGACAAGGGCGCAATGCGCCGTTAGAATCAGGGCGTCCTCGCCCGGAATAGTTAGCATGTTTTGGTTACTGGCGATCCTCGCCTACCTGCTCGGCTCTCTGTCCTTTGCCATTTTGCTCAGCCGCCTGACCGGAAACCCCGATCCGCGAATGAGTGGCTCGGGCAATGCCGGCGCAACCAACATGCTGCGCCTGGCCGGCAAGAAGCTGGCGATCCTGACGCTGCTCGGCGACCTGCTCAAGGGCCTGCTGCCCGTGCTGATCGCCGGGCTCGCCGGGCTGTCACTGCAACAACAGGCCTGGGTCGGACTCTGCGCCGTCCTCGGCCATCTGTTCCCGCTCTACTTCCGCTTTCGCGGAGGCAAAGGCGTCGCGACGGCCGCCGGCATGCTGCTGGGGCTTTACCCACCTGCCGCCCTGCTGGCCATCGCCGCCTGGATCCTGACCTTCTACCTCACCCGCACCAGCTCGCTCGCGGCCTTGATCGCGACACCGCTGACCCTGCCGCTGCTGGCCTGGCAGGAACCGGCGGCGCTGTTGCCGATGAGCGTGCTGACCGGCCTGATCGTCTGGCGCCACCGTGGCAATCTACGCGACCTCTTTGCCGGTCGCGAACGACATTTCTGATCGTCGAGCGTGAAAACACTTCAACCCGGTCGCTGGCCAGCCATCAAAGCGGCGACAGCTGCTCCATCGGCCAACGCGCCTGCACGCTGATCGCCAGGGTCTCCTGCTGCCCTGCCTGCAACCGCTGGCAACCGGCAAAGGCGATCATCGCGCCGTTATCGGTACAGAACTCAGGACGGGCGTAGAACACATTGCCCTGCATCTCACCGAGCATTTTCTCCAGCGACGCGCGCAAGGCCTTGTTGGCGCTGACGCCGCCGGCGATCACCAGGCGCTTCATGCCCGTCTGCTTCAATGCCCGCTTGCACTTGACGGTCAAAGTCTCCACCACTGCCTGCTGGAAGGCCAGCGAGATGTCGCAACGGGTTTGCTCACCGTCGTCCCCAGTGCTGACACACTGCTGCCAGGTGTTGAGCGCGAAGGTCTTCAGGCCGCTGAAGCTGAACGCCAGGCCCGGTCGGTCGCACATCGGCCGCGGAAAGACGAAACGTCCGGACACGCCCCGCTCCGCCAGGCGGGCAATTTCCGGCCCGCCCGGATAATTGAGGCCGATCATCTTCGCCGTCTTGTCGAAGGCCTCGCCGGCGGCATCGTCCAGGCTCTCGCCCAGCAGCTCGTACTGACCGATGCCATCGACACGAACCAGCTGCGTATGACCGCCCGAGACCAGCAAGGCGACGAACGGGAACTCCGGCGGCTGCGCTTCCAGCATCGGCGCCAACAGATGGCCTTCCATGTGATGCACGCCCAGGGCCGGAATCCCCCAGGCAAAGGCCAGCGCCTGGGCACACGAAGCGCCGACCAGCAAGGCGCCGACCAGGCCCGGGCCGGCGGTATAGGCGATCGCATCGATCTCGGTCGGCACGCAGTCGGCCTCGGCCAGCACCTGGCGAATCAGCGGCAGCATGCGCTTGACGTGATCACGGGAGGCCAGCTCCGGCACCACGCCGCCGTAGGCCCGATGCAGGTCGATCTGACTGAACAGCGCATCGGCCAGGAGTCCGCGTTCACTGTCGTACAGCGCGACACCGGTTTCGTCGCAGGAAGTTTCCAATCCCAGTACTAGCATGGGTTTACGCCCTGAGGCTGAATTCGAAGGCGCGCATAATAGTCGCCACTCAGGGCCCCGACCAGCGGTTTTCGATCAGAGGCTTTGCATTCCTGACGTTGAGGGGTTAACATCCGCAACCCTTAAAAACCGACGATCTCCAGTGCGCTTTTGCCTGAGGACGTTGACCCCGGTAATGAATGAAGGTAGCTCTGGATGCCAGCCGTCAAAGTTAAAGAGAACGAACCCTTCGACGTAGCTCTGCGTCGTTTCAAGCGCTCCTGCGAAAAAGCCGGTGTTCTGGCTGAAGTTCGTAGCCGCGAATTTTACGAGAAGCCGACTTCCGAGCGTAAGCGCAAAGCAGCAGCTGCTGTCAAGCGTCACGCCAAGAAAGTTCAGCGCGAACAGCGCCGCGCCGTTCGTCTGTACTAATACACAGACGTTCGTTGCAAGCTTCTGCCAAGCCCGGCCCTCAGCCGGGCTAATGGCATTTGCGGATATCGCTTGATGCTTCACCGTCAAAGCCGCCGATGCGACCCAGACGAACCCGCTTCATCACGTCAGAACTGGCTTCTTGCCAGTGGTGCGCGTCTTTACTGACGAGCCTGCCAAGGCTACCGACGAGCACACCCTTTCCAGCTTGCGGCATTGCGTGGTCACCTTGACCTGCGGCGCGCCCGACAGCGACAGTTATAAATCGAAACCTGAAAGGCTGATTGAAATTAAGGTCAGTGAGTTTTCGGCAGATACACTTCCCGACGATGATTGAGCAGACGACGAATGATCGAGCAGCGCATATGCCTGCACGCCCCGACGACGTCCAGCCCCTTTCGGGATCTCCTTGCAGCGCAGCAACGACGAGAACGCCATGGCCGGGTTGATTCCCCAGAGCTTCATTGACGACCTTCTGAACCGCACCGACATTGTCGACGTGGTCAGCTCGCGCGTGCAAATGAAAAAGGCCGGCAAGAACTACACCGCCTGCTGCCCGTTCCACAAGGAAAAGACCCCGTCCTTCAGCGTCAGCCCGGACAAGCAGTTCTACTACTGCTTTGGCTGCGGCGCGGGAGGCAACGCCCTCGGCTTCATCATGGACCACGACAACCTGGACTTCCCCCAGGCCGTCGAGGAACTGGCGAAAGCCGCCGGCATGGAGATCCCCCGCGAGGAAAGCGGCCGGCCACACAAGCCGCGCCAGCCGACCGACTCGCCGCTCTACCCGCTGCTGACCGCGGCCGCCGACTTCTATCGCCAGGCACTGAAAAGCCACCCGGCGCGCAAGGCCGCCGTGGACTACCTCAAGGGCCGCGGCCTGACCGGGGAAATCGCCCGCGACTTCGGCCTGGGTTTTGCCCCGCCAGGCTGGGACAACCTGTTCAAGCACCTGTCCAGCGACACGCTGCAACAGAAAGCCATGATCGACGCCGGCCTGCTGATCGAGAACGCCGAAACGGGCAAACGCTATGACCGCTTCCGCGATCGCGTAATGTTCCCGATCCGCGACAGCCGCGGCCGCATCATCGCCTTCGGCGGCCGGGTGCTCGGCGACGACAAGCCCAAGTACCTGAACTCGCCGGAAACCCCGGTGTTTCACAAGGGCCAGGAGCTCTACGGCCTGTTCGAGGCCCGCAAGAACAACCGCAACCTCGACGAGATCATCGTCGTCGAGGGCTACATGGACGTCATCGCCCTGGCCCAGCAAGGCCTGCGCAACGCCGTGGCGACGCTCGGCACCGCGACCAGCGAAGACCACATGAAGAAGCTGTTCCGCATCGTGCCCAACGTGCTGTTCTGCTTTGACGGCGACCAGGCCGGCCGCAATGCCGCCTGGCGCGCACTCGAGGCGACCCTGACCAGCCTGCAGGACGGACGGCGCGCGCGCTTCCTGTTCCTGCCCGAGGGCGAAGACCCGGACACCCTGGTCCGCGCCGAAGGCACCGACGCCTTCCGCGCGCGGATCAACCAGCACGCGCAACCGCTGGCCGACTACTTCTTCCAGCAACTGACCGAAGAAGCCGATCCGCGCTCGCTGGAAGGCAAGGCGCACATGGCCACCCTCGCCGCACCCCTGATCGACAAGATTCCCGGGGCGAACCTGAAGATCCTGATGCGCCAGCGCCTCACGGAAATCACCGGCCTGACCAACGAAACCGTCAGCCAACTGGCCCACAGCGCCCCGCTGGACGCCCCGCCGCCGGCCTATGATCCCGGCATCGACTACGATGCCATCCCGGACTATTCGGACTACCACCAACCGCAGGAGGCCTATGCGCCCCAGCAGGAATGGACGCCGAAGAAACCGGGCGCCGGCGGCAAGAAATGGGACAAGAAACCCTGGGACAAGAACGGCAAGCGTGGCGGCGATCGCGACCAGCCACGTGCCCCGAGAGTCCCGGCCGCCGTCGAACCACCGACCCTGACCGCCTTGCGGACCCTGGTCCACCATCCGCAACTGGCCGAGAAGGTCGAGACCGCCGGTCACTTCGCGGATGAAGACAACACCAATACACAGCTTCTGGTGGCCTTGCTCGAAGCCGTGCAAAAGAATCCTAAGCTAAGCTCATTTCAGTTGATCTCACGTTGGCACGGCACCGAACAGGGCCGATTGCTGACCCGCCTGGCGGAAAAGGAGTGGCTGATCGAGGGAGAAAACCTTGAACAACAGTTTTTCGACACCATAACTAGCTTGTCAGCCCGCCAGCGCGAGCGAAAGCTGGAACAACTTCTCAGGAAATCGCGGCAAAGCGAGTTGAGCGCCGAAGAGAAATCTTTGTTGCTTGACCTGCTAAAACGCAATCTTCCTGCATCAAACCCGACCTCAACTGGCGCGTGAGGTCATAGCTCGGGTATAATCCTCGGCTTGTTTTTTGCCCGCCAAGACCTTCAGTGGATAGGGTGTTATGTCCGGAAAAGCGCAACAGCAGTCTCGCCTCAAAGAGTTGATCAGCCGTGGTCGTGAGCAGGGTTACCTGACTTACGCGGAGGTCAACGACCACCTGCCGGAGGATATTTCAGATCCGGAACAGGTGGAAGACATCATCCGCATGATCAACGACATGGGGATCAACGTATTCGAGAGTGCTCCGGATGCGGATGCCCTTTTGTTGGCCGAAGCCGACACCGACGAAGCAGCCGCCGAAGAAGCAGCTGCGGCGTTGGCGGCCGTGGAAACCGACATTGGTCGCACTACCGACCCAGTGCGCATGTACATGCGCGAAATGGGCACGGTGGAGCTGCTCACACGTGAAGGCGAAATCGAAATCGCCAAGCGTATCGAAGAGGGCATCCGTGAAGTGATGGGCGCAATCGCGCACTTCCCCGGCACGGTTGAACACATCCTCTCCGAGTACACTCGCGTCACCACCGAAGGTGGCCGCCTGTCCGACGTCCTCAGCGGTTATATCGACCCGGACGACGGCATTGCGCCGCCTGCTGCCGAAGTTCCACCGCCCATCGATGCCAAGGCCGCGAAAGCGGACGATGACAGCGACGACGATGAAGCCGAAGCCAGTGACGACGAAGAAGAAGCCGAAAGCGGTCCCGATCCGGTCATCGCCGCACAACGCTTCGGCGCCGTGGCCGATCAGATGGAGATCACCCGCAAGGCCCTGAAAAAGCACGGTCGCCACAACAAGGCGGCAATCGCCGAACTGTTGGCCCTGGCCGACCTGTTCATGCCGATCAAACTGGTGCCGAAGCAATTCGAAGGCCTGGTCGAGCGTGTTCGCAGCGCCCTGGATCGCCTGCGTCAGCAAGAGCGCGCCATCATGCAGCTGTGCGTGCGTGATGCCCGCATGCCGCGTGCCGATTTCCTGCGCCAGTTCCCGGGCAACGAAATCGACGAAAGCTGGACCGATGCCCTGGCCAAAGGCAAGAGCAAGTACGCCGAAGCCATCGGCCGTCTGCAGCCGGACATCGTCCGTTGCCAGCAGAAGCTGACCGCACTCGAGGCCGAGACCGGCCTGACGATTGCCGAGATCAAGGACATCAACCGTCGCATGTCGATCGGTGAGGCCAAGGCCCGCCGCGCGAAGAAAGAGATGGTCGAAGCCAACTTGCGTCTGGTGATCTCCATCGCCAAGAAGTACACCAACCGTGGCCTGCAGTTCCTCGACCTGATCCAGGAAGGCAACATCGGATTGATGAAAGCGGTGGACAAGTTCGAATACCGTCGTGGCTACAAGTTCTCGACCTATGCCACCTGGTGGATCCGTCAGGCGATCACTCGCTCGATCGCCGACCAGGCCCGCACCATCCGTATTCCGGTGCACATGATCGAGACGATCAACAAGCTCAACCGTATTTCCCGGCAGATGCTGCAGGAAATGGGTCGCGAACCGACGCCGGAAGAGCTGGGCGAACGCATGGAAATGCCTGAGGACAAGATCCGCAAGGTATTGAAGATCGCCAAAGAGCCGATCTCCATGGAAACCCCGATCGGTGATGACGAAGACTCTCATCTGGGTGACTTCATCGAAGACTCGACCATGCAGTCGCCAATCGATGTCGCCACTGTCGAGAGCCTCAAGGAAGCGACCCGCGAAGTCCTTTCCGGCCTCACTGCCCGTGAAGCCAAGGTCCTGCGCATGCGCTTCGGCATCGACATGAATACCGACCACACCCTTGAGGAAGTCGGCAAGCAGTTCGATGTCACCCGCGAGCGGATTCGTCAGATCGAAGCCAAGGCGCTGCGCAAGCTGCGCCACCCGACGAGAAGCGAGCATCTGCGCTCCTTCCTCGACGAGTAACACCAAAACCCCCGGCCCGCCGGGGGTTTTGCTTTCTGCACAGAGACAAAAGCGGCCTCCCCTCCCCGAATAGCCCGTCTACACTCGAATGATTCCCCGTGCCATAACGAGACCGTTACGTTATGCCCAGACTGCCGGCCCTGCTTCTGCTGATGCTGCTCACCTGGACCGCAACGGCTGGCGCGCTGACTCTGACCGATGATGAACGTAGCTGGCTGGCGAACCATCCGGACCTGCGCCTGGGTGTCGATGCGTCCTGGCCGCCCTTCGAGTTTCGCGACGAAGAAGGCCATTACCAGGGCCTGGCCGCCGACTATATGGCGCTGGTCGAGAAGCGCCTGGGCGTCAAGCTCAACCCCATCGAACCCATGAGCTGGACGGCCGTGCTGCAACTGGCCAGGAACAACCAGGTCAACCTGCTGCCCGGCGTCATGTCCACGCCGGAACGCCAGAGCTATCTGGCCTTCACCCGCCCCTACCTGGACTTTCCGATTGTCATCCTCGCCCACGAGGGCGGCGCCCAGCCACACAACCTGAAGGAACTCTACGGTCTGAAGATCGCCGTAGTGGAGAACTACGCCCCCCATGAGCTGCTGCGTACCCACCATCCGGACCTGAACCTGGTGGCCCTGCCCAATGTCAGCTCGGCCCTGCAGGCATTGGCCACCGACGAGGTGGATGCCGTAGTGGGCGACCTTGCCTCCAGCGTCTGGAGCCTGCGCCAGCTCAAGCTCGAAGGGCTGTATGTCAGCGGTGAAACACCCTACCGCTACCAGCTGGCAATGGGCGTACCGCAGGAACAGAAGATCCTGGTGGGCATCCTCGACAAGGTCCTGGCCGACATGAGCCCCAGCGAAGTCGACGCCATCCAGAAGCGCTGGGTCGGCAATGTGCTGGTCAATCCCTCGTTCTGGCCCGATGTCCTGGTCTACGGCCTGCCGGGCATCCTGCTGCTGATCACCGTGCTGGCGGTGGTGATCCGTATCAACCGGCGCCTGAGTTCGGAAATCTCCCGGCGGGTGGCTCTCGAACAGGAACTGCGCAGCAGCGAATACCACTACCGCGGCCTAGTGGAGAGCCTGTCGGCGATCGCCTGGGAATCGCGCATGAGCGATTACACCTACACCTATGTTTCGCCCCACGCCGAGGCCCTACTCGGTTATCCGCTGTCCCACTGGCTGGTGCCCGGCTTCTGGCGCAGCATCGCCCACCCCGCCGACCTGATCCGGGCCCAGTCCTTCTGCGACCATGAGACCCTGGCCGGGCGCGACCACAGCCTCGACTACCGGGTGATCACCGCCGATGGCCGGGTACTCTGGGTACGTGACATCGTCAGCCTGATCGAACACGGCCACGAGCCGGTCATGCGCGGGCTGATGATCGACATCAGCGAAACCAAGCGCACCGAAGAGGCCCTGCGCCTGTCGGAACAGAAATTCGCCTCGGTGTTCCAACAATGCCCGGACATCCTGGTGATCGCCCGCCTGTCCGACGGTTGCCTGCTGGAGGTCAACGAAGCCTTCGAGGAACAGATCGGCCTGAGCGCGCAAGACGTCGTCGGTCGCACCGCCACCTCACTGAACATCTGGGGTATCGAGGGCGTCGGCCCGGAGCTTCTGCAGCGTCTGCAGGCCGGCAGCATCCGTAACCTGGAGATGCCCTTCCGGCGCAGCAATGGCCAACTGTTCACAGGCCTGATTTCCGCCGAGCCCTTTGATCTCGATACCACGCCCGCCCTGGTGGTCGTGGTGCGGGATATCAGCCAGCTCAAGGAAACCCAGCAGCAACTGCAAACCTCCGAGGAGAAGTTTGCCAAGGCTTTCCACGCCTCTCCCGACGGCTTGTTGCTGAGCCGTCAGCGCGACGGCCTGCTGATGGAGGTCAACGAGGGCTTCAGCCGTCTCACCGGCTACAACAGCGCCAGCTCGCTGGACCGCTCGACCCTGGACCTGGGCATCTGGGTCAACCTGAACGAACGCAAGCACATGCTCGAACTGATGCTGCGTGACGGTTTTGTCCGCGACTTCAGTTGCCATATCCGCCGCAGCGACGGGCAGATCCGCCTTTGCGAAGTCTCCAGCCGGCCCCTGCCCATCGGCGGCGAAGACTGCATGCTGACAATCGCCCGGGACATCACCGAACGCCACCTCATGCAGGAAAAACTGCAACAGGCCGCCACGGTGTTCGAAAGCACGGCCGAAGGCGTGTTGATCACCGACACCCAGCAGCACATCAGCGCGGTCAACCGCGCCTTCACCGAAATCACCGGCTACAGCGAAACCGAAGCCCTCGGCCACACCCCGCGCCTGCTTGCTTCCGGCCAGCATGACAGCGCCTTCTATGCCGCCATGTGGCACCAGTTGAGCGCCGAAGGCCACTGGCAGGGCGAGATCTACAACCGACGCAAGAACGGCGAGCTCTATCCTAGCTGGTTGACCATCAGCGCCGTACGCAATCGCGACAAGTTCATCACCCACTTCGTTGCCGTGTTCGCCGATATCTCCAGCCTGAAACACGCCCAGGCGCGGCTCGACTACCAGGCCCACCACGACCCGCTGACCGGGCTGCCCAACCGCACCCTGTTCGAAAGCCGGTTGCTGGCCGCCCTCAACAGCCAACAGGAAAATGGCGGCCAGGGCGCGGTGCTGTTCCTCGATCTCGACCGCTTCAAGCACATCAACGACAGCCTCGGCCATCCGGTCGGCGACCTGCTGCTCAAGGGCATCGCCCTGCGCCTGAAGGAGCAGTTGCGGGATATCGACACCGTCGCCCGCCTCGGCGGCGACGAATTCATCATCCTGCTGCCCGGCCTGCAACAGCCCAGCGACGCCGAGTACCTGGCCGAAAAACTGTTGAACTGCTTCGGTGCACCGTTCCAGGCCGGCGAGCACGAGTTCTTTATCAGCGCCAGCATCGGCACCAGCCTCTATCCCAAGGATGGCAACGACGTCGCCACCCTGATCAAGAATGCCGATGCGGCCATGTATCGCTCCAAGGCCAAGGGGCGCAACCGCGTCGAAAGCTATACCCGCGACCTCACTGCCCAGGCCAGCGAGCGCGTGGCCCTGGAGCACGAACTGCGGCGGGCCATCGAGCGCCAGGAACTGTTCCTCTACTACCAGCCCAAGGTCAGCCTCGATAGCGGCGCCCTGGTCGGTGCCGAAGCCCTGATCCGCTGGCATCACCCGACCTTCGGCGACGTGCCGCCCGAGCACTTCATCCCGCTGGCGGAAGAGAACGGCATGATCCTCCAGCTCGGCGATTGGGTGCTGGAGCGCGCCTGCCGCCAGATGCAGCGCTGGACGACGCGCTATGGCGACTTCGGCCCCCTGTCGGTCAACCTCGCCGGCGCCCAACTGCGCCAGCCGAACCTGCTGCCGCGCATCGAGCAGTTGCTCAAGGACAACCACCTGCGACCCGGCTGCCTGCAACTGGAGATCACTGAAAACTTCATCATGAGCCAGGCCGAAGAAGCCCTGGAAGTACTGCACCAGCTCAAGCGCCTCGGCGTGCAACTGGCCATCGACGACTTCGGCACCGGCTACTCATCCCTCAGCTATCTCAAGCGCCTGCCACTGGATATCCTGAAAATCGACCAATCGTTCGTCCGCGGCCTGCCGGACGATCCCCATGACGCCGCCATCGTGCGCGCCATCATCGCCCTGGGTCGCAGCATGCAGTTCACGGTGATTGCCGAGGGCGTGGAAAACCTGGCGCAACAGGCATTCCTGGCAGCCGAAGGCTGCGAACAGATCCAGGGCTACATCGTCAGCCTGCCGCTGGCGGCCGAGGAATTCGCCGCGACTTTTCTTCATATAACGCTTTCGGAGTTTTCGGATAGCACAGGCGAGAAACCGTCGCTATAATTCGCGGCCTACTGAGGGCCTATAGCTCAGTTGGTTAGAGCAGAGGACTCATAATCCTTTGGTCCACGGTTCAAGTCCGTGTGGGCCCACCACCTTTGAAAGCCGCGCATTGCGCGGCTTTTGCGTTTCTGAAGGGTCAATTACCCACCCGCGAGGGCAAGAAAATGATACTTCGGCTCCTTGAGAGTACGCTCCGCCCGATTCATGATGCCGAGACGGCAGATTGAACTCTCCAGTTAAGGCTCGCCCGCTGCCAGCAGCGAGTCCACCACCGCTCGCGAAAGCTCAAGCGAATGCATCACGCCTATGAACAGATCGCGCTCGACACTGCCGAGGCGCGGGCCGATTTCGTCGGCATTCAGTTCGGCGACTCTGAGCAGATCCGACACATGGGTCAGTGCCACCCTGGCGGTGATGCCCGGTTGGACGGCAAATAACGGTGACTTATCAGCGGAGTCGGAGTAGGTGGGCTTGAAAGCGGTTGTTTCGAGGGTATCGAGCGAAAGAGGCGGCGGGTCTGAATTTATCTGATCTAAAGCGCTGTGCAGGATGCCGCGCAGAAAGACGCTCTTTTCAGAAAGACTTGAAGTGCGGCAAGGCGGTGGATCAGGCGTGATTTTTTTCATCGTCGGTAAACCCTTGTTTCAGAGACACCTTGAGGAAGCCCGCCATCTTTCGTGTCCAAGCGAAAGGGTGGCGAACCGTGCGCAGGTTGGACAACCGGGGAAACAAGTAAACCCGGCACACCCATTACAAGTGTCCCGCGCACAGTCCGCCATAAAGCAGACACAAGAATACCGCTTACGCGGCATTGTGCGCTTGTTTCCAAAAACACGGGTGTCCAAGCCCGGTCGCTGAATTGGCAGCGACGCCTCAACACTAGTCGCCGACCGAAACCGAATCAACGCGATAGACGTGGGAACCACCCGCTAAAAGGTGCTCTTCTTTCCCAATCTGATGACAGAAAAATAACCACTGAGAAAGCGGCATCCCATCACCATCACTTTGCCTCTCGACTGGACGCTGAGCCGAATAACTCGCGTAATCGGCTCACCAAATGAGCCGAATAGCATTCCTATTCGGCTCAGGTACATGCCGAGATATCAACCTTGTCCTTGTCGTCATGGCATTTGAAACTCAATGCCGAGATACCGAAAGGCGAACACACAGGAACGAAAAGGCCCGGTGGCAAACCGGGCCTTTAACGTTACCAGTACAGCGCTGTCGCGCTGATTCAACCGGCAAAGTTCTCGATCTTGACCTTCCCCTCAGGAAAGGTCGCGATGATCTCCAGTTCCCCCCCCATGGCACGGATGTAATTGCGCAACGTGCTGATGTACATGTCCGTACGCCGCTCCATCTTGGAAACAGCGGCTTGATTGATGTGCAATGTCTTGGCCAAGGCATCCTGGCTCAACTGTTGCGCCTGGCGAAGCTCATGCAACGGCATCTCGGCACGCAATTGCTGATACAGGGCATCGGTACGCACTCGCGCTTCGGGCGAGCGGCGCGCCACCAGATCGGCGAATTTCTTAGCCATTGTCAAAACCCTCTTCTCTCAAGGTGTCCAGGTGCTCGTCATACAGGCGTTCAGCCTTGGGGATGTTTTCTTCGTACCAGCGGTCCTGACCGGTCTTGTCACCCCCCAGGAGCAAAATGGCACACCGACGCGGATCGAATACATACAACACGCGATAAGGCCTGCCCCCATGCTGTATTCGCAACTCGCGAAGATGCCCATGACGTGAGCCTTTGATATGACTGCTATGAGGGAAGCCAAGATGTGGACCGAAATCCCCCAGCAACATGACCGTCGCCTCGACCGAGTCTTGCTCGGATTCGGTTAGACGATCCCACCAGTGCTCAAACTCATCGGTGTATTCAACTTCCCAATTTGCGCTCAAAGTATGCCATCCAAGGAATATAACCCCAAAGGAATTTTTCATATTTCGAAAGCCGGGACAATAGAAGCAAACAATGAGAAACAATAAGGTCGGGGCAAGCTCTGCCCGACACAGCTCGTCACACCCGGTGCCTACCGAATGGGGTCTTCGAGCCCTACCGTGCATTCGAATCTGTAAGATGTAATGCCCCCCATCCACCCGGAGCCCCACCTTGCCCGACACCCGCCCTCCCGCTCTCGACGAAATCGACCGCCAGCTGATCGCCGCCCTGCAGATCAATGCCCGTGAAAGCGTGGCGATGCTCGCCCGGCAGCTGGGAATCGCGCGCACCACGGTCACCTCGCGACTGGCGCGCCTGGAGAAAGCCAGGGTAATTACCGGCTATGGCGTGCGCCTGGGCCAACGGGTGGTGGATGGCGGCCTGCAGGCCTATGTCGGGATCACCGTGCAGCCACGCTCCGGCAAGGATGTGGTGCGCCGCCTCAGCGCCATGGCGCAGGTCCAGCAGTTGTGCGCGGTGAGCGGCGAGTTCGACTACGTTGCCTGGCTGCGCAGCGATTCGCCGGAGCAACTGGACCAACTGCTCGACCAGATCGGCAGCGTCGAAGGCGTGGAGAAAACCACCACCTCGATCATCCTCAGCAGCAAGGTCGACCGCGGCCAACCGGTCTGACACTCGGGTTTACCGGCTGAACGCAGCACCTGCAGGAGCCGGCTTGCCGGCGATTGCGATGCGCCATCCACCCTCGTCATCGCTGATAAAACGCCGCGCTGTGGGCGCGGCGATCAACGCGGATAGCCCTCATATGCTCCAGCGTTCTTACCGAGGCGATCGCCAGCAAGCCGGCTCCCACAAGACTTCGTCATTCCGAGCAACGATATCGTCATAAAGCATCAATACCTTTCAAAACGACGACACTTTGCGTCTTATTTACGTACTCCCCCCTCCCTACAATGGCGCCAGTCTTTTCCTATCTATACTCCAGCCGGGTAAAAACCGGCCCGAGTCGCCAGCAAGGTCAGCCATGAACAAGAACAATCGCCATCCTGCCGACGGTAAAAAACCGATCACCATCTTCGGTCCGGACTTTCCCTTTGCCTTCGACGACTGGATCGAGCACCCGGCCGGGCTGGGCAGTATTCCCGCGCACAACCACGGTGCCGAAGTCGCGATTGTCGGGGCCGGTATCGCCGGCCTCGTCGCCGCCTACGAACTGATGAAGCTGGGCCTCAAGCCGGTGGTGTACGAGGCTTCGAAAATGGGCGGGCGCCTGCGCTCCCAGGCCTTCGAAGGGGCCGAGGGCATCATTGCCGAGTTGGGCGGCATGCGTTTTCCGGTGTCCTCCACCGCGTTCTATCACTATGTCGACAAGCTCGGCCTGGAAACCAAACCCTTCCCCAACCCGCTGACCCCGGCTTCCGGCAGCACGGTGATCGACCTCGAAGGCCAGACCCATTACGCGGAAAAACTCGCCGATCTGCCGGCGCTGTTCCAGGAAGTCGCCGACGCCTGGGCCGATGCCCTGGAAGACGGCTCGCGCTTCGGCGATATCCAGCAGGCCATCCGCGACCGCGATGTGCCGCGCCTGAAAGAGTTGTGGAACACCCTGGTGCCGCTGTGGGACGACCGTACCTTCTACGACTTCGTCGCCACCTCGAAGGCCTTCGCCAAACTATCGTTCCACCACCGTGAAGTGTTCGGCCAGGTCGGTTTCGGCACCGGCGGCTGGGACTCCGATTTCCCCAACTCGATGCTGGAAATCTTCCGCGTGGTCATGACCAACTGCGACGACCACCAGCACTTGGTGGTTGGCGGCGTGGAACAGGTGCCGCTGGGTATCTGGCGCCATGTGCCGGAGCGCTGCGCCCATTGGCCGGCCGGCACCAGCCTCAGTTCGCTGCACCACGGCGCGCCGCGTACCGGCGTGAAACGTATCGCCCGCGCCGCCGACGGCCAGTTCGCCGTGACCGACAACTGGGGCGACACCCGTCATTACGCCGCCGTGCTGACTACCTGCCAGAGCTGGCTGCTGACCACCCAGATCGAATGCGAGGAATCGCTGTTCTCGCAGAAAATGTGGATGGCCCTGGACCGCACGCGCTACATGCAGTCGTCGAAGACCTTCGTCATGGTCGACCGACCATTCTGGAAGGACAAGGACCCGGAAACCGGACGCGACCTGATGAGCATGACCCTGACCGATCGCCTGACCCGTGGCACCTACCTGTTTGATAACGGTGACGACAAGCCCGGCGTGATCTGCCTGTCGTACTCGTGGATGAGCGATGCGCTGAAAATGCTCCCGCAGCCCATCGACAAGCGGGTCAAGCTGGCGCTGGATGCACTGAAGAAGATCTATCCGAAGGTGGACATCGCCGCGCGTATCATCGGCGACCCGATCACCGTCTCGTGGGAAGCCGACCCGCACTTCCTCGGCGCCTTCAAGGGCGCGCTGCCGGGCCACTACCGCTACAACCAGAGGATGTATGCGCACTTCATGCAGGCCGACATGCCGGTCGAACAACGCGGGATCTTCATTGCCGGCGACGATGTGTCCTGGACTCCGGCCTGGGTCGAAGGCGCGGTGCAGACCTCGCTCAACGCCGTGTGGGGCATCATGAATCACTTCGGCGGCAGCTCCCACGCCGAGAACCCCGGACCGGGCGACGTGTTCGCCGAGATCGGCCCGATCGCCCTGGCCGACTGAACGGAAGCGACTCCATGCGCGTAGCCCTTTACCAATGCCCACCGCTGCCCCTGGACGTGGCGGGCAACCTGCAACGCTTGCAGCAACTGACCGTCGAAGCGCGCGGTGCCGATGTGCTGGTGGTGCCGGAGATGTTCCTGACCGGCTACAACATCGGCGCCGAAGCGGCGGCGGCACTGGCAGAGGCCCGTGACGGCGCGGCGGCGCAACATATCGCCGCGCTCGCCAGGGCCTCGAATATCGCCATTGTGTATGGCTACCCGGAACGGGCCGAGGACGGCCGGATCTACAACGCCGTGCAGTTGATCGACGCCCACGGCCGCAGCCTGTGCAACTACCGCAAGACGCACCTGTTCGGCGACCTCGATCACTCGATGTTCAGTGCCGGACCAGACGACTTCCCGGTGGTCGAGCTCAACGGCTGGAAGCTCGGGCTGCTGATCTGCTACGACGTGGAGTTCCCGGAAAACACCCGGCGCCTGGCCCTGGCCGGCGCCGAGCTGATCCTGGTGCCCACGGCGAACATGGTGCCCTTCGACTTTGTCGCCGACGTGACCATCCGCGCCCGGGCCTTCGAGAACCAGTGCTATGTGGCCTACGCCAACTACTGCGGCCATGAAGGCGAGATCCAATACTGCGGCCAGAGCAGCATTGCGGCCCCGGACGGCAGCCGGATCGCCCGGGCCGGCCTGGACGAGGCCCTGATCATCGGCACCCTGGATCGCCCGCTGATGCAGCAGTCGCGAGCCAGCAACCGCTATCTGCTGGACCGCCGCCCCGAACTCTACGGCGACCTCGGCCAGGACTGACCCGCCGTTATCCGCTAGCATGAGCGCTTCTCTGTCACGGAAGTGCTCATGTCTGCGCCGATCTCCCCCGCCCCTGAATGGACAACCCTGGCCAACGGCCTGCGCGTCTCGCTACGCCATGTACCCCAGCTCAAGCGCTGCGCGGCAGTGCTGCGGGTCACGGCGGGCAGTCATGACGCGCCGCCAGCCTGGCCGGGCCTGGCGCACTTCCTCGAACATCTGTTCTTTCTTGGCACCGAGCGGTTTCCTGCCGCCGAAGGGCTGATGGCCTACGTGCAGCGTCAGGGTGGCCAGCTCAACGCCCGGACCAGCGAACGGACCACCAACTTCTTCTTCGAACTGCCGCCCCAGGCCTTTGCCGGCGGACTTGAGCGTCTGTGCGACATGCTCGCCCACCCGCGCCTGGCGCTGGAGGACCAACAGCGTGAACGCGAGGTGTTGGAAGCGGAGTTTATCGCCTGGTCCCGGGACGCCGTGGCGCAACGGCAGTTCCGGCTCTACGACAGACTGTCCGCCGATCACCCGTTGCGTGGCGTGCACGCCGGCAATCGCTCCAGCCTGAAGGTCGAAGATCCGGCCTTTCAGCAGGCACTGCACAGCTTTTACCGGGACTTCTACCAGACCGGGCAAATGACCCTGAGCCTGGTCGGCCCGCAGTCGCCGGACGAACTGAAGGCCCTGGCCCAGGCGCTGACGACAGATCTGCACCCTGGACCGGCCACTGTACAGGCGCCCCCGCCGGCGCTGCTCGACGCCAGCGGGCAGACTTATCCACAGCCCGACCACCAGCGGCTCGACCTGCTCCTGGCCTATGAAGCCTTGCCCGACGGCTCACGGCAGGCCCTGGACTTTCTCTGCACCTGGCTGAACGACAGCCAACCGGGCGGCCTCTGCGCCGAGTTGCGCTCGCGCCTGTGGATAGATTCGCTGAACGTCACGCCGATCTACCAGTTCGCTGGACAGGCCTTGCTGCATATCGAGTTCAGACTGACGCCCGAGGGTGCCAACCACGCCGCCTCGATCCAGGCACTGCTCGGCGACTGGCTGGCGTTTTTCCGCGGCCATGCCGACTGGCCGGCGTTGCGCCGGGAATACCGTTTGTTGCAAATGCGCAAGGCACGCGGCGGCAGCGCCCTGGAACGGGCCCGGCGGGACAGCGAGCAATGGCCGCTGGAGCTCGGCGAAGCAGGTCTGGTCGCCCTCGGGGAACTGCTCCGGCAGACCGCCTGCGCACCTGTGGATAACCTGGCCGTGTCCTGGCAACTGCCTGCCGCCAATCCGTTCCTGCGCTCCACGGCGCCGGCCGAACATCCCGGCCTGATCCGCGGGCAGAGCAGCGCCCACCGAGGCCTGCGGACCTTCGCCCAGGACCGCCTGCGCGGCCGCCAGACCGCCGTGATCACCTACCACCAGACAACGGACGAGAGCGCAGAGGCAGTGATGTACCTACGTTGGCAGCTGGACAGCAGCGCCGACACCCGCCCCCTGCACGCACGGCTGGAGCACAGCCTGCGAACCCTGGGAGCCCAGGCACGCCAGGCGGGCGTGGAACTGTCTTTCACGATTCACCGCGGAGCCTGGCAACTCAAGCTGAGCGGTTTGCGCGAACCGATGCCGGCCATCCTCGAACAGGCCCTGCGCGCGCTGGCCCAACCTGCCGACAGCCTCTGGCAGAGCGCTGCCGACCTGCCCGAACGGGAGCCGCTGATCCCCATCCGCGAACTGCTCAGGCAACTGTCCGAACGCGCAGGCCTCGACCAGGCTGCCGCGCCGCTCCACGGTGCCGAGGCTCTGCGGGCACTCTGGTCCGGCGCCAGCTGGCACGGCCTGGCGCTTGGTTTCCCGCCAGCGGCACAGCCGGCGCTCAACAGCGCACTGAGCCGGGTTCCCGGGCGCATCGGCCGGCAGCAGACTCCGTCACCCTTCACGACAGGCGAAAAGCACTGGCAGATCGTCCCCTGCGACAACCGCGAACAGGCCCTGCTGCTGTTCTGCCCAAGCCCCACGCAAACCTTCGTCGACGAGGCCTGCTGGCGATTGCTCGGCCACTTGCTGCAGGCGCCCTTCTACCAGCGCCTGCGCGTCGAGTTGCAATTGGGTTATGCCGTCTTCAGCGCCGTCCGCCAGATCGACGGCCGCACCGGTCTGCTGCTGGGCGTGCAATCCCCCGATACCGCGCTCGCTGAATTGCTCGGCCACGTCGAAAGCTTCCTGTCGCAGCTTCCCGACCTGATCAACGCCCTCGACGACAATACCTGGAACACCCGACGCGATGCCCTGGCCGAGCACTTCATACTCGACGACCGGCCCCTGGACGAGGCCGCCGAACTGCTCTGGCAGGCGCAACTGGCTGACCGTTCGTCGGATCACTTCGAACAGCTCGGTCCGGTCATTCGCAGCCTTGGTCGCGAACAACTGCTGAGGGCCGCCCGACAGCTCGAACAGGCCGCGGGCGGCTGGTTGTGCCTGGCAAACGGGCCCGGGCCGACCTCTGGCTGGCAGGTCACAGGGTGATCGTTACCGGTACTGCAATGAGCTTTCTCCGGCAACGCGGTCTATCCTCAGTGTCAGATTTAGTAACATTAGCTGCCTAAGCATCTGAACATCTCCGGCCGGAGGTGGACTATATGTATAGACACCCACCGCCCACCCACCCGAAGGAGTCATTCATGTCCTGGACCAAACCCGCCTACACCGACCTGCGCATCGGCTTCGAAGTCACCATGTACTTCGCCAACCGTTGAGCCGCGTTTTTATCCCGCTGCATGCAGTGCAACGCCTCGGCTCGCCGGGGCGTTTTTATTTTCAGGGCTTTATTTCCAGCACTTTATTTCAAAGAACCTTTTTCAGAAAACTCAGAGAGCGAGTGCCACCGCCATGTTCGTCCAGATCCTAGGTTCCGCCGCCGGCGGCGGTTTCCCCCAGTGGAACTGCAACTGCGCCAACTGCGCGGGATTCCGTGATGGCAGCCTGCGGGCCACGGCGCGTACCCAGTCGTCCATTGCCCTCTCCGACGATGGCGTGAACTGGGTGCTGTGCAATGCCTCGCCGGATATCCGCGCCCAACTCCAGGGCTTCGCGCCGATGCAACCGGGCCGCGCCCTGCGTGACACCGGTATCCGCGCGATCATCCTGATGGACAGCCAGATCGACCACACCACCGGCCTGCTCAGCCTGCGCGAGGGCTGCCCGCATCAGGTCTGGTGCACCGACATGGTCAAGGAAGACCTGAGCACCGGCTTCCCGCTGTTTCCCATGCTGACCCACTGGAACGGCGGCCTCGACTGGCAGCGCATCGAGCTGGCTGGCAGCTTCACCATTGCCGCCTGCCCCAACCTGCGCTTCACCCCGCTGCCGTTGCGCAGCGCCGCACCGCCCTACTCGCCGCATCGCTTCGACCCGCACCCCGGCGACAATATCGGCCTGGTCGTCGAGGACCTGCGTACGGGCGGCAAACTGTTCTACGCACCGGGCCTGGGCAAGGTCGACGAGCCCCTGCTGGAGATCATGGCCGGCAGCGACTGCCTGCTGGTGGACGGCACCCTGTGGGACGACGATGAAATGCAGCGGCGCGGCGTCGGCACCCGCACCGGGCGGGAAATGGGCCACCTGGCCCAGAACGGCCCCGGCGGCATGCTCGAAGTGCTGGAGCAACTCCCGGCCCCGCGCAAGGTCCTTATCCATATCAACAACACCAACCCGATCCTCGATGAGGATTCGCCGGAACGGGCGGAGCTTGACCGGCGCCAAGTTGAAGTGGCGTATGACGGCATGAGTATTGTGCTGTAGCCGAGGGCCCTTTCGCGGGCAAGCCCGCTCCCACAGTGATCGCGTAAACCTGTGGGAACGGGCTTGCCCGCGAAGGCGTCCGACCAGACACCAAAGACTTCAACGGTTGTACACCGGAGAACCGCAATGACCGACACCCCGATGTCCCCTGCCGAGTTCGAGCAGGCCCTGCGCGCCAAGGGCGCCTACTACCACATTCATCACCCTTACCACGTCGCGATGTATGAGGGCCGCGCCAGCCGCGAACAGATCCAGGGCTGGGTCGCCAATCGCTTCTATTACCAGGTGAACATTCCCCTCAAGGACGCCGCGATCCTGGCCAACTGCCCGGACCGGGAAATCCGCCGCGAGTGGATCCAGCGCCTGCTCGACCATGACGGCGCGCCAGGCGAAGACGGCGGCATCGAAGCCTGGCTGCGCCTGGGCCAGGCGGTCGGCCTCGACCCGGATCAACTGCGCTCCCAGGAACTGGTGCTGCCGGGCGTGCGTTTCGCGGTGGACGCCTACGTCAACTTCGCCCGCCGCGCCAGTTGGCAGGAAGCCGCCAGCAGTTCGCTGACCGAACTGTTCGCGCCACAGATCCACCAGTCGCGCCTGGACAGCTGGCCCCGGCACTACCCGTGGATCGATCCCGCCGGCTATGAATACTTCCGCACCCGCCTGGGCCAGGCCCGGCGCGATGTCGAGCACGGGCTGGCGATCACCCTGCAGCACTACACCAGCCACGAAGGCCAGCAGCGCATGCTGGAAATTCTCCAGTTCAAACTGGACATACTCTGGAGCATGCTCGATGCCATGAGCATGGCCTACGAACTGAATCGTCCGCCGTACCACAGCGTGACCGACCAGCGTGTCTGGCACAAAGGAATCGCCCTATGAGCTTCGATCGCAACAAGATCCCGAAATGGCGCCCCGGTTACCGTTTCCAGTACGAACCGGCGCAGAAAGGCCATGTGCTGCTGTACCCGGAAGGCATGATCAAGCTCAACGAAAGTGCCGCCCTGATTGGCGGCCTGATCGACGGAGAACGCCAGGTGACGGCGATCATTGCCGAGCTGGAGCAACAGTTCCCCGGCGTGCCCGAGCTTGGCGAGGATATCGAGCAATTCATGGAGGTCGCCCGTGCAGAGCACTGGATCGAACTTGCCTGAGTCATCCGGCCTGCCACCCAAACCGGAAATCGGCCTGCCGCTGTGGTTGCTCGCCGAGCTGACCTACCGCTGCCCGCTGCAATGCCCGTATTGCTCCAATCCACTGGATTTCGCCGGGCAAGGCAAGGAGCTGAGCACCGACCAATGGCTCAAGGTGTTCAGTGAGGCCAGGGAAATGGGCGCCGCCCAACTGGGCTTTTCCGGCGGCGAACCGCTGGTGCGCCAGGACCTTGCCGAACTGATCGCCGGGGCACGCCAACTGGGGTTCTACACCAACCTGATCACCTCCGGCATCGGCCTCACCGAACAGAAGATCAGCGATTTCAAGGAAGCCGGGCTGGACCATATCCAGATCAGCTTCCAGGCCAGCGACGAGCAGGTGAACAACCTGCTGGCCGGCTCGAAAAAGGCCTTTGCGCAGAAGCTGGAGATGGCCCGGGCGGTAAAGGCCCATGGTTATCCGATGGTACTCAACTTCGTGACCCACCGGCACAACATCGACAAGATCGACCGCATCATCGAGTTGTGCATTGCCCTCGAAGCCGACTTCGTCGAACTCGCCACCTGCCAGTTCTACGGCTGGGCGCAGCTCAACCGGGCGGGGCTGCTGCCGACCCGCGAGCAACTGGTGCGCGCCGAGCGCATCACCAACGAATACCGCGCCCGACTCGAAGCCCAGGGACATCCGTGCAAGCTGATCTTCGTCACCCCGGACTATTACGAGGAACGGCCGAAAGCCTGCATGAACGGCTGGGGCAGCCTGTTTCTCACCGTCACGCCGGACGGCACCGCGCTACCCTGCCACGGCGCGCGGCAGATGCCGGTGCAGTTTCCCAACGTGCGCGATCACAGCCTGCAACATATCTGGTACGACTCGTTCGGCTTCAACCGCTTTCGCGGCTACGACTGGATGCCCGAGCCATGCCGTTCCTGCGATGAAAAGGAAAAGGACTTCGGCGGCTGTCGCTGCCAGGCCTTCATGCTCACCGGAGATGCCAGCAACGCGGACCCGGTCTGCAGCAAGTCAGCCCACCACGGCGTTATTCTCCAGGCCCGCGAGGACGCCGAACACGCCACCCAGACCATCGGGCAACTGGCCTTTCGCAATGAACGAAACTCACGCCTCATCGCCAAAGGCTGAAACACCCCGGTGATCAGGCGAGTATCTGCAAGCCGTGCTTGTGCACGATGCTCAACAGCTTGAGCGCCATGCCGCCGGGTTGCTTGTCCCCGGCCTCCCACTGCTTGACCGTCGAGGCACTGGTATTCAGGTAGCGGGCGAACACGGGCTGGCTGACATGATTGCGCTCGCGCAGCGATTTGATCTGCTCGGGAGCCATTTCGTCAGGCACCCGCGCCAGGCAGGATTGGTCGAACTCGCGCATGGTCGCCTTGCTGATCGCGCCAATGGCATGCAGGGCACTGGCCGACTCATGGATCGATTCGAGTGCCCCGGTTTTGTATTTCTTGCTCATAAGCTATCTCCACAAACTCTTTCATATCCAGCAGTTGCTGAATCTGCCGGCTGCTCAGGCCTTCATAAGCCTTGGCCAATGCCTTGAACGCCCGAAGCTCCTGCTGACTGATATTGCCCTGGTCGCTCTTGGCGAACAGGAACTGGAAGATCCAGTAGCAACGTCCCCGCGCCAGGACAATGGATCGATGGCGGTTTTCATTCAGGCGTTTTTTCCAGACCCCTCCTCCCAGGTCACTGCCCTGTCCCCTGATCACATCGCCCATCGCCATCACCAACTCGGCATCGTCAATCTGTGCCTTTCTGGCACTCGTTGCGAAACCCCGGGTTTTGAAGACCCTGTATCGCATGGAAATCCCTCTCCATAAAACATACCACTCAGTGGTATATAAATTCAAACCCATTCGCGATGCCGCCCGCCAAAAGGCAGCAGCAAGCCCGGACCAGCGGGCTGTCCCATGACCCGGCTGAATGCCGCCGACAAAAAAACACCCCGTGCCAAAAGAGTCAGGCACAGGGCGACGCGTTATACCGCGAGACGGTTCGGGAACAGGTTCAGGAAAGGGCGCCGCAATCTGTCAGACGGCAATACCCTTGCGGCATTGCACCTGGGCGGTACGCACCCGCGAGAAGGCTCGCGCCAGTCGCAGCAGCATCTCGTCGATGGCGCCCTGGCTGACGGTCAGGGCCGGAGAAAAGCGCAGGGCGTCCGGGGTCGGCGCATCCAGCAGCAAACCTTCGTGGCGGGCGGCCTTGACCACCGCGTCCGCCGAATCGTCGCTCAGGGTCAGTCCCCAGAGCAGTCCGGTGCCCCGCAGTTCGCCATGGTCATAACGCCGGGCCAGGCGTTCGAGGCCTTGTTGCAGGTATGCGCCCCGCTCGGCCACCTCGGCGAGGAAATCGCCCGCCAGCAGCGTATCGATCACCGCCAGGCCCGCCGCACTCATCAAGGCATTGCCGTGATGGCTGCCGCCGATCTCACCGGATTCGAAACAGCAGGCCTTGCCACGGGCCAGCAAGGCGGACAACGGCGTGCCACCGCCCAGCCCCTTGCCCAGCGCGATGATGTCGGCCCGCACGTCATAGCGTTGTTCGGCCAGCAGGCTGGCGCAGCGCCCCATCCCGGTCTGGACCTCATCGAAGATCAACAGGATGCCCAGTTCCCGGCACAGGCGCTCCACGCCCTTGAGATACGCCTGCGTCGCCGGCGTGACACCGGCTGCGCTCTGGATCGGCTCGAGCATGATCGCCACGGTCTTGGCATCGACCGCTGCGTGCAGCGCCGGCAGGTCATTGAACGGCACCTGGCTGAATCCCGGTAGCTGGGGTTCGAAGCGGTTGCCGAAGACGTCCTGGCCGGACGCCGACAGCGCCCCGAAACTGCGGCCATGACAAGCATTGCTCGCCGTGATGATCCGGCAGGCACCGCCGCGATGCAGCTGGCCCCACTTGCGCGCCAGCTTGATCGCCGCCTCGCACGCCTCGGAGCCGCTGTTGAGAAAGTACACCTGGTCACTGTGGGTGGCACGGCACAGGCGATCAGCCAGTTTCGATTGTGTCGGGTTATGAAAACCCGCGCCGGCATTGATCAGGCCGTGGGCCTGGTCCGCCAGGGCACGGGCCAGCACGCCAGGGCTGTGACCGAGGCTGTTGGCCCCGCCACCCTGGCTGAAATCCAGGTAGGCGCGTTCCTCGCTGTCCCACAACCACGAGCCCTGGCCACGGACAAATACCGGACATGGCCGCTCGGCAGCGGGCATAAGGTACTCACTGGCCGCCTGGTCATGTCGCGGGGAAGGCCGGAAGTCGGCGGTCAGGTCATCCAGGCTCGGCTGCGGCCGACGCAGTTTGAACAGATTCATGCGCTGCTCTCCGGCCCTGTGAGCCGTGTGAATTGGGGTTAGACTAGGCCTCCCCGGCGTTCACGGCCATTTCGATTTTCGAGCATTTTCGATAAGTACAGCTTATGGATTTCAAGCAACTGCGTTATTTCGTCGCGGTGTATGAAGAGGGCCATGTCGGACGCGCCGCCGAACGACTGTCAATCTCCCAGCCGGCCCTGTCGCAACAGATACGCCATCTGGAACACCACCTGGATGTCAGCCTGTTCGAACGCAGCAGCAAGCGCCTGTTGCCCACCCTGGCGGCCCATACCCTGTACAACCACGCCTTGCCGTTGCTGGACGGCATGCAACGCGCCCGCGATGCCTTGCGCAACTTCCAGGGCCAGGCCCTGCGGACCATCGCCATCGGCGTGCTGCAGACCGTGCATACCAGCCTGGTGCCGCAGATGCTCGAACGGGTGCGCAAGGCCCAGCCCCACCTGGTGGTGCAGATCTACGAATTGACCGGCATGGAGATCGAACGGCGCCTGTTGAACGGCTCGCTGGATATCGGCATCAGTTATCTGCCACCGCGCCAGCCCGGGCTGCACGGCCTGCCGTTGTACGAAGACGAACTGCAACTGGTCATCCCCGCCGAACATCCGCTGCGTGAATTCAAGAAAGTCTCCGTCAGCCAGGCAGCGGAACTGCCCATGCTGTTACTCGGCGAAGAGTTCCAGATCCGGCAGATCTGGCAGGCGCAACTGTCCAACCTGGGTCGTCGTCCGCAGGTGCAGGCGGAATTGAACACGATGGCGGGGATTCTCGACAGCCTGCCGCATACCCGCCTGGCGACCGTCCTGCCCGGCCGCTCGCGGGACGAACACGACGATCAGGCACTGCTCTGGAAACCGCTGACCGAGCCACGGGTGCCGCTGAAAGTCGGCCTGGTCTGCCGGGATGTACAACGACAGCAAGCGACGCTGGGGCTGCTGCGCAACTTGCTGGAGGACGTGACGCACGGCCCGGGCGGGCACCTGCCGGGGACGGCGGGGCTCGAAGGCCTGGGCTGAGGAAAACTTTTTCGCACGCAAAAGAAAACCCCGCCGAAGCGGGGCTTTGCAGACTGTTTCCCTGACATCCATTTCTCTCCACCATCCTGGCGGAATCCTACGTGTCCCTGTTGTTGCTTTTGAGCTTCCTGCTCGACGTCCTTGATTTGTAGGTTAACCCTGGATCCAATCCGGCGATATGGGTAAACAGCAGCACGTTATGTAAGCAAATGCTTACGCGAAAAACGCAGCATCAGAACTGCTCGGCATCCAGTAGGAAGAGCGATTCGCTGCCCGCTTTCACCGAGGCGGTCAGCGAGTGAATACGCGGCAACAGGCGTGCGAAATAGAACCGCGCAGTGCCCATTTTGCTCGCGTAGAACGCCTCCTGTTTCTCCTTGCCCGAGGCTGCCTTGGCCATCAGCGCCCACATGTAGGCATAGGCGGTATAGCCAAAGGCTTGCAGGTATTCGACTGATGCCGCACCGATCTCGTCCGGGTTGGTCCTGGAGCGATCCAGTACCCAGGCCGTCAGTTCGTCGAGGTTATCCACCGCCGCCGCGAGGGGCTGGGTGAACTCGTTCAGGTCGGCGCTCGCCGTGTCGATGAAATGGCGTATTTCCTCGGCAAACAGCCGGTAGTAGGCACCACCGCTGCCGACGATCTTGCGCCCCACCAGGTCCAGGGCCTGGATACCGTTGGTGCCCTCGTAGATCTGGGTGATGCGCACATCTCGCACCAGTTGCTCCTGGCCCCACTCGCGGATATAGCCGTGACCGCCAAAGATCTGCTGGCCGTGCACCGTGGTTTCCAGGCCCAGGTCGGTCAGGAACGCCTTGGCCACCGGGGTCAGCAAGGCCACCAGTTCATCGGCACGCTTGCGGGTCGCCGCATCTTCGCTGAACTTGGCGGTGTCCAGTTGCATCGCCACATAGGTGGAGAACGCCCGGCCGCCTTCGTTCGCCGCCTTCATGGTCAACAACATGCGGCGTACATCAGGATGGACGATGATCGGATCGGCCACTTTATCCTTGGCCTTGGGCCCGGTCGGCGAACGGCTTTGCAGGCGATCGCGGGCATACTCGACGGCGTTCTGGTACGAACGCTCACCCGAGGCCAGGCCCTGGATGCCGACGCCCAGGCGTTCGTAGTTCATCATGGTGAACATCGCGGCCAGGCCCTTGTTCGGCTCGCCGATCAGGTAGCCCACGGCACCGTCGAAGTTCATCACGCAGGTGGCGGAAGCCTGGATGCCCATCTTGTGCTCGATGGAGCCGCAGTTCGCCGGGTTGCGCGCACCGAGGCTGCCATCGGCATTGACCAGGAACTTCGGCACCAGGAACAGCGAGATGCCTTTCGGACCGGCCGGCGCGTCCGGCAGCTTGGCCAGGACCAGGTGAATGATGTTTTCGGTCAGGTCATGCTCACCGCCGGTGATGAAGATCTTGGTGCCGCTGACCTTGTATGACCCGTCGGCCTGCGGTTCGGCCTTGGTGCGGATGATCCCCAGGTCGGTGCCGGCATGGGGTTCGGTCAGGCACATCGACCCGGCCCAGACACCGGCATACATGTTCGGCAGGTAGGCCGCCTTGAGCTCTTCGCTGGCGTGGGTGTTGATCGACACGCAGGCGCCGGCCGTCAGCATCGGGTACAGGCCGAAGGCGAGGCTGGAGGAGTTGATCATTTCCTCGACCTGGGCCGAAACGGCCTTGGGCATGCCCATGCCACCGAAGGCCGGATCGCCGCCGACACCCACCCAGCCGCCTTCGGCATAGGTCTGGTAGGCCTGGGGGAAACCGGCGGGCGTGGTGACCGCGCCGTTGTCCCAGCGGCAGCCTTCTTCGTCGCCACTGCGGCTCAGCGGTGCAATGCTCTTGGCGGTGACCTTGCCGGCTTCTTCGAGAATCGCCTCGACGGTTTCCGCGTCCACGCTCTCGGCCAGGGCAGGCAGTTGGGCCCAGAGATTGGCGACCTCGAAAACTTCATTGAGGACGAAGCGCATATCGCGCAGGGGCGCTTTGTAGTCAGCCATGGCAAACCTCGCAAGATCTAAAACGATACGGCCGCGCAGGGCCGATTTCCGAAGGTTTGAGTGTACCCGAACAACTTTTGCGACACATAGGGTCGGGATGTGACGTTTTTGTTATTTTTGGTCACTGGCAAGCCCTGAGGGTAGGCGGCGCCTGTTCTGGCGCCTTCGCGGGCAAGCCCGGCTCCTACAAGGCAGGAGCCGATTTTGGATGTCGTGCACAAGCGCAAACCTGTAGGAGCCGGGCTTGCCCGCGAAGAGGCCCTCAAGGCCAGCAACCCGACTACAGGGCAAACACCTGCGCCGGTAAACGCATCAGGCACTCGCTCCCCGCCTCCACCGCCGCCCGATGAGCGGCAGTGCGTGGCAGCAACCGCTTGAAGTAGAACTCGCAGGTCGCCAGCTTGCCCTGGCAATACTCCGCGTCGCCGCTACCGTCCTCCAGTTGTGCCTGGGCCACCAGCGCCATGCGCAGCCACAGGTAGGAGAGGATGATGTAGCCGCTGTACATCAGGTAATCCAGGGCCGCCGCGCCCACTTCGTCGGGGTTCTTCATGGCGGCCATGCCGACCTGCATCGTCAGGTCGCCCCATTGCCGGTTCAGTTCATCGAGTTGTGCCACATAGGCCTTGAGCTGGGGATGCCCGGCATTCGTCGCGCAGAACTTGTGCACGATCCGGGTGAAGCCGCGCAGCAGCTTGCCCTGGCTGCCGAGCACCTTGCGTCCCAGCAGGTCGAGCGCCTGGATGCCATTGGTGCCTTCGTAGATCGGCGCAATCCGGCAATCGCGCACCAGTTGCTCCATGCCCCATTCGCGAATGAAACCGTGGCCGCCAAATACCTGCATGCCGTGGTTGGTCACCTCCAGCCCGGTCTCGGTCATGAAGGCCTTGCAGATCGGCGTGAGGAACGCCAGCAGGTCCTCGGCTTCCTGGCGCTGTTCGGCCTGCGCGCCGAGGTGGGCGATGTCGAGCCACTGCGCGGTGAAATAGGTCAGCGCCCGGTTACCCTCGTTGAAGGCCTTCATGGTCAGCAGCATGCGCCGCACATCG
This sequence comes from Pseudomonas sp. Ost2, assembly GCF_018326065.1. Lineage (NCBI taxonomy): Bacteria > Pseudomonadati > Pseudomonadota > Gammaproteobacteria > Pseudomonadales > Pseudomonadaceae > Pseudomonas > Pseudomonas sp. Ost2. The sequence goes on from NZ_AP021904.1 coordinate 6,724,236, forward strand.
GGGTGCACGATAATCGGATCAGCCGCCTTGTCGGGTGCTTTCGGTCCGCTCAAGGCACGCATCTGCAAACGGTCGTTGGCATATTTCACCGCGCCCTGGAAGCTTGCTTCCCCAAGGCACAGGCCCTGCATCCCGGTACCGAGGCGCGCATGGTTCATCATGGTGAACATGCAGTTGAGCCCCTTGTTCGCCTCACCGATGAGGAAGCCCTGCGCTTCATCGAAGTTCAGCACGCAGGTGGCCGAAGCCTTGATGCCCATCTTGTGTTCGATCGAACCGCAGCTCACGCCGTTGCGCGGACCGGCATCACCCGCGGCATCCGGCAGGAACTTGGGCACGATGAACAGCGAGATGCCCTTGGTGCCCGCCGGCGCATCCGGCAGCTTGGCCAGCACCAGGTGCACGATGTTCTCGCTCATGTCGTGCTCGCCGGCGGAGATGAAGATCTTGCTCCCGGACAACGCATAACTGCCATCGGCCCGAGGCACGGCGCGGGTCTTGATCAACCCCAGGTCGGTGCCGCAATGGGCTTCGGTCAGGCACATGGTGCCGGTCCAGACGCCCGCCGTGAGCTTGCTCAGGTAAGTGTCTTTCTGCTCATCGGTGCCATGGGCATGGATCGCCGACATGGCGCCGTGGGTCAGTCCGGGGTACATGCCCCAGGACGTGTTGCTGGAGCCGATCATCTCGCTGATCACCAGCCCCAGCGAATGCGGCAGGCCCTGGCCGCCGTACCGTGGATCGGCGGCCAGCCCATGCCAGCCACCTTCGACGTACTGGGCAAAGGCCTGCTTGAATCCCTGCGGCGTCGTCACCACGCCATTGTCGAAGTGACAGCCCTCTTCGTCGCCGGAGCGATTCAGCGGCGCGAGCACCTGTTCACAGAACTTCGCGCCTTCCTCGAGGATGGCCCCGACCATGTCGGGGCTGGCATCGCTGGCACCCAGGCGGTCGTAATGGGCGTGGAAATCGAAAACATGGTCGAGCAGAAAGCGCATGTCGCGTAGCGGGGCTTTGTATTCAGGCATGGTCGTTTCTCCGGCAGCAGATCACTCAACCTACTGCCGTGTCCCGCCCCCGGACAATCACAGTCCAGTCGCTGAATGCGCCGCCATAACTCAGCCGACAGCTTCGCCCGTGCGTACCGCGCCACGGCGCGAGGTCTGCCCGGCGGCCATCACACAGTTGCGTCCGGCGCCCTTGGCGGCGTAGAGCGCCTGGTCGGCGGACTTGAGCACTTCTTCCGGGGTGCGCTGGTCCTGCTGGCGCTCGGCGACGCCGATACTGACCGTCACCGAGACGCTCGACGCCGCGCTGCCGGCCCGGCGCTGGCGGCCTTGCTGGTCATCCTGCGGGCGATTCTCCGGATTGCGCAGATGGATGTTGTAGTTGGCGATGACTTCACGAATCACCTCCAGGTGCGGCAGGCATTCCTCCAGGCTCTTGCCGGCGAATACCACCGCGAACTCCTCGCCCCCGTAACGGTAGGCGCGGCCACCGCCGCTGACCTTCGCCAGCTTGCTAGCCACCAGGCGCAGCACCTGGTCACCAACGTCATGGCCGTGGGTGTCGTTGAATTTCTTGAAGTGGTCGACGTCGGTCATCGCCAGCACATAGTTGCGCCCCAGGCGTTGCATCCGCTCGTTGAGCGCACGGCGTCCCGGCAGGCCGGTCAGCTCGTCGCGGAACGCCATCTGATAGGCCTCGTGGGCCACCGCCGCGGCGATCATCAGCATCACCTGGCTGCACATGATGTTCAGGGTGAACGGCAGGATAAAGGTCATGGGCAACATCCAGAACAGCCCCAGGAGGCCGATCAACTGGGCCGCATGCAAGGGCCGCGGACTGCGCCAGTACTGCACCGCCAGCAGCAGGAACGCCCCCAGGAAGACCGGGTAGGACAACTGGATCAGGCTCATCCAGGCGCCGTGCAACGCGGGCCAGCGGATCTCCGCCAGCCAGCCGAGCAGCGCATCCGGATAGCTTTGCTCCAGCCCCAGGGCGACGCTGCCCACCGCCAGCAGCACGGCAAAACGCGCCACCATGTCCTGGAACAGGTGCGTGCGCTCCTGCCAGGCACCGAACACACCGAACAGCAGCGGCAGCAGCAGGCAGACCAGGTGGAAAACCACCGCGGCGTCTTCGCGGACCTTGCCGTGGTCGCGGTAGTAATCGGCCTGCGTCGACAGCAGGAAGTAGGCGATATACACCGTGAGCATCAGAAACAGTTCGCGCTGGCGCCGGTACACCGCGCAATAGGCCCCGCCCAGCAACAGCACCAGGGTCGGCAGGACGTTGAACAGCGAGGTGAAGAAAACGTTGAGGTCCTTGACGTAGGCAGCCGCCAGCCCCGCAAGCAACAACAGTAAAGAGGGTAGGAAATGACTGAAATGTACAGCGGAAGAACGCGGCAAGGGTAAAGCTCCGACCGGCTGAATCAAGAGGTGGCATTGTGCCTTTATTTGTGCGAGTAAAGCACAAGGAATGTGACATGGATCACGAATGCTCTCTCTTTAACGGCAGGAAACGGCTTCTTCTTAGTGTTTTGCTCAGGAATATTTGTTGTCGCAAGCGACACCGTCGCGGTACTGGAAAAGCGCCCATGAAAAAGCCGCTTCCCCCGGAGGAGAAGCGGCTTGTCAGAGGTCAACCCGGCGGGAATCAGTAGCCCAGGCTGAAGTTCTCTTCCTTCATGTCCATCAGGTTGTTGGCACCCGACAGCATGGTTGCAACGTGGGCCCGGGTACGCGGCAGGATGCGCTGGAAGTAGAAGCGCGCGGTCTGCAGCTTGGCGGTGTAGAAACCTTCCTCGGTGGTGCCGGCGGCCAGTTTCTCGGCAGCCAGGCGCGCCATGTCGGCCCAGAAGTAGGCCAGGCAGGCGTAACCGGAGTACATCAGGTAGTCCACCGAAGCGGCACCGACTTCTTCACGATCCTTCATCGCGGCCATGCCCACTTTCATGGTCAGCTCGCCCCACTCCTTGTTCAACGCGGCCAGCGGAGCGACGAACTCGCTGACGGCCTCGTTGCCTTCGTTGTTCTGGCAGAACTTGTGGACGATCTTGGTGAAGCCCTTCAGCGCTTCGCCCTGGGTCATCAGCACCTTGCGACCCAGCAGGTCGAGGGCCTGGATACCGGTGGTGCCTTCGTACAGCATCGAAATACGGCTGTCGCGAACGTTCTGCTCCATGCCCCACTCGGCGATGAAGCCGTGGCCGCCGTAGATCTGCACGCCGTGGTTGGCGGCCTCGAAGCCGACTTCGGTCATGAACGCCTTGGCGATCGGCGTCATGAACGCCAGCAGCGCGTCAGCCTTCTTCTTCTCTTCTTCATCCTGGCCGTACTTGACGATGTCGACCTGCTTGGCGGTGAAGTAGACCATCGCCCGGTTACCTTCGGCGAAGGCCTTCATGGTCAGCAGCATGCGACGCACGTCAGGGTGCACGATGATCGGGTCGGCGGCCTTGTCCGGCGCTTTCGGACCGGTCAGGGAACGCATCTGCAGACGCTCGCGAGCGTACTTCAGGCCACCCTGGAAACCGATCTCGGCGTGGGACAGGCCTTGCAGCGCGGTACCCAGGCGAGCGGTGTTCATGAAGGTGAACATGCAGTTCAGGCCCTTGTTCGGCGGGCCGATCAGGAAGCCGGTGGCCGCGTCGAAGTTCATCACGCAGGTGGCGTTGCCGTGGATGCCCATCTTGTGTTCGATGGAGCCGCAGGAAACCGCATTGCGCTCACCGACCGAACCGTCGGCGTTCGGCAGGAACTTGGGCACGATGAACAGCGAGATACCCTTGGTGCCGGCCGGTGCATCCGGCAGGCGTGCCAGGACGATATGGACGATGTTGTCGGCCATGTCGTGTTCACCGGCCGAAATGAAGATCTTGGTGCCGCTGACCTTGTAGGAACCGTCGGCCTGAGGCTCGGCCTTGGTGCGCAGCATGCCCAGGTCGGTGCCGCAGTGCGGTTCGGTCAGGCACATGGTGCCGGTCCACTCGCCGGATACCAGCTTGGTCAGGTAGGCCTCTTGCTGCTCGGGCGTACCGTGCTCGGAAATGGTGTTCATCGCGCCATGGGACAGGCCCGGGTACATGCCCCACGACCAGTTGGCCGCGCCGACCATTTCGCTCACTGCCAGGCCCAGGGACTCAGGCAGGCCCTGGCCGCCGTGGGCCACGTCATGGGCCAGGCTCGGCCAGCCACCTTCGACGAACTGCTTGTAGGCTTCCTTGAAGCCGGTCGGCGTCTTCACGCCCGATTCGCTCCAGGTGCAGCCTTCGGTGTCACCAACGCGGTTCAGCGGAGCCAGGACCTGTTCACAAAACTTGGCGCCTTCCTCGAGGATGGCGTCAACCATGTCCGGGGTAGCGTCCTGGCAAGCCGGCAGGCTCTGATAGTGCGCTTCGTAGCCGAGCAGTTCGTCACGAACGAAGCGAATATCACGCAAGGGGGCCTTGTAGTCAGGCATAGCGATAAACCTCTGCTGATGAAACCTGGAATAAGCGACCGCGTCGATTTGCCACGCCGGTCAAACAGTTGTTTGAAACATACGTTTGCGCTCAAATCTTGTCAAGCATCGTTCATAAGCCATTCGTCATACATAAGGGACAGGCGCGCAGGAAAAGGCCTGCGGCCTGGAGCGTAACGGCTGGCGATAAGCTAAGAATAGTCGAGAGAAAAGCAGGCTTTGAGATCAGTGCATGGGACGCGGAGCGTCCAGAGAAACATTCCCACGGGGACCGTCGGAACGATCAGGTGAGAGGCAACGATCAGGTGAGGGGGAACGGCCAGGTACGCAGGAACGCTCAGCGAGCGAGGAAACAGGGATCAACGGATTTTTGAGCGTTCCCCACGCGCTGCGTGGGAATGCAGCCCGTGACGCTGCGCGTCACAGAGACAGGATCAGGCGTAGGTGTCGATCAGCGTACCCAGGGCCTTGTCGGCGGCCTTCTCGACCTTGGCACCCAGTTCGACCTGGAGCTTGCCCTGGGACATGTCGACCATGGTGCTCGACAGATCCTGCCGGCTACGGTCCACCGACAGCAGGCGCTCGACCTGGGCATCGGAAGACTGGCTCTTCACCGAACGTTCGACAGTGGTATTGGCGATCTGGCTGGCAGCCTGATCGACACGGTTCTGCCCAGACTGAATAGTGCTCAGACCGGCATAAAAAGCGGTATTTCCTGAGATTTCCATGGGCGAACTCGACTGTACGGAAAAGTAACAGTGCTCATTGAAGCAGACCTGCCGGAAAAAGGCCCGTCAAAAACACTAATGGCACAATGCCCCGTGATAGCCAAAACCTAGTCCAGCAGGTCCAGTTGCAGATGCGCCGCCACCGCTTCGGCCGTGGCCGCCTTGAGCTTCGGCACCCGTCCCAGGCACGGCGCGGGCAGGCGCTCCGCCAGCGTCGCGAGGTTTTCTTCCAGACGAGAGGTCTTCGGGTCGATGATATTGGCGACCCAGCCGGCCAGTTGCAGGCCATCACGGGCAATCGCCTCGGCGGTCAGCAAGGCATGGCTGATGCAGCCAAGGCGCACCCCGACCACCAGGATCACCGGCAGCCCCAGGCCCTGGGCCAGGTCCGACAGATTGGCCTGGTCCGCCAGGGGCACCCGCCAACCGCCGGCCCCCTCGATCAAGGTGAAGTCGGCATTTTTCGCCAGCACCTCACGCATCGGCCCCAGCAGCGATTGCACGGTCAAGGCGACGCCCGCCTCGCGCGCCGCCAGATGCGGAGCGATGGCCGGTTCGAAGGCCACCGGATTGACCTCGGCATAGGACAGCGGCACCGAGCACTCGGCCATCAATGCCAGGGCATCGGCGTTGCGCAGGCCCTTGGGCGTCACTTCGCAACCGGAGGCCACCGGCTTGCCGGCCGCCGTACTCAACCCGGCTACCCGCGCAGCGTGCAACAGGCCCGCGGCGATGGTGGTCTTGCCGACATCGGTATCCGTGCCGGTCACAAAATAGGCTGCACTCATAGCGGCTTCTCCAGCACGGCGTAGACCACCTGATAGGTCGCCGGCAAACCCTGTTCCTGGCGAAATTGCTCGTACGCGTTCATCAGCCCGAGAATCCGTGCCCGGCCCGTCAGTCCGCCCGGCCGTCCGGGATTGAGGTTATGCGCGCCCAGGGCCTTGAGTTCATGGGTCAGGCTGCGCACATCCGGGTAATACAGGACCTGCGGCCGGCTTTCCAGGCTCAGCACCCGCAGGCCACTGGCCGCGCACAGGCGCTCATAGTCGGCGAATTCGCGGAAACGATTGACGTGGACCATGCCATCCACGGCCCGCCAGCTGTCGCGCAACTCCTGCAAGGTGCCGACACACAGGCTGGCAAAGGCCATCACGCCGCCTGGCTGCAGAACCCGTCGGGCCTCATCGAGCACTGCCGCGAAATCCGCGCACCATTGCACCGCCAGGCTGGAAAACACCAACGCGCAGCTCTGCGCCTGCAACGGCAACCGCTCCGCATCCCCGGCGATAAAGTGCCGGGCGCCCCCCAGGGGCCGGGCGTGCTCGAGCATGCCCTCGGCGATATCCAGCGCCAGCCCGCGCTCCTCACCGAATCGGGCACCCAGCGCGCGAGTGAAATACCCCGTGCCGCAGCCGACATCGAGCCAGCGCGACGGCTTCAGTGGCGCCGGCAAGCGCAGCAACAGTTCGTGTCCGACATCGCGTTGCAACTCGGCAACGCTGTCATAGCTGGCGGCTGCACGGGAAAACGAAGCCGCGACCTGACGCTTGTCGGGCAGGCCGCCCGGCAACGGTGGGTGGGAAAGATCAGTCATCACCGGACTCATGCAGAAAAGCCTGGATGGCCCCGGCCACTCCGTGGGGGTCCTCCAGAAGAAAGGCGTGGCCGGCCTGCTCGATCAGGCCGACTTCAACATCCGGCAACAGCGCCAGCAACGCAGCCGCGGCCTCGGCCGGGACCAGGCCATCGAGCCCGGCGAACAGATGCAACTGCGGTCCACGGTAGGCTTGCAGGGCCTCGCGGGTATCCAGTTGCGCCAGCACTTCCAGGCCGCTCAACAAGACCTGGGCAGCGCTGTTCGGCGCGCCACTCGACAGCAGACGCGACTGCCCACGCGGGTCCGCGCTGCCCTGGGCACACAGCAGGCTGAAGCGCTTGAGGGTGGCCTGGGGCTGCTCGCGGCAGCCGGCGAGGAACTGATCGAACGTCTCGTTGGCCATCGCGCTGGGCCAGCCGTCGCTGACGACGAAGCACGGGTTGCTCGCCAATGTCAGCAAGCCGCAGCAACGATCGCCACGACGCGCCGCCAGCTCCGAGGCGAGCATCCCCCCCAGGGACCAGCCGCCCAGCCAGGTATCCTCCGGCAGGGTCGCATCCAGTTCCTCGATCCATTGCCCCAGCTCACCGGAGTCCAGTTCCGGCAGCGGTTCGATTTCCACCCGCAGGCGCTCGTCCAGCCCGCGCAAGGCGGCCGCCAGCGGCTCCAGCGGTGAAACACCGAGGCCCCAACCGGGCAACAGGATCAGACGATCACGCATGGTGTGGCTCCAACGGCTCATGGGGACCCAGCAACCTGGAACATTCTGCCAATCCTTCTAACAATAGCTGCACCTGCGCTTCACTGTGGGCGGCGGACAAGGTCACCCGCAAACGCGCGCTGCCGGCGGGCACGGTCGGCGGACGAATCGCCGTGACCATCAGCCCGCGCTCGCGCAGTAACTGCGAGAAACGCAGCGCCCGTCCGGCATCGCCGATCAGGATCGGCTGGATCGGCGTGAAGCTGTCCATCAGTGCCAGGCCGATCTGCCGCGCGCCCTCGCGGAACTGGCGGATCAATGCATCCAGGTGTGCCCGTCGCCAGTGTTCGGTACGCAGCAACTCCAGGCTTTTCAGGGTGGCGCAGGCCAGCGCCGGCGGCTGGCTGGTGGTGTAGATATAGGGGCGGGCGAACTGGATCAGGCTCTCGATCAACTCTTCGCTGCCGGCGACAAACGCCCCCGCCGTGCCAAACGCCTTGCCCAGGGTGCCGACCAGCACCGGCACGTCCTCCTGGCTCAGGCCGAAGTGCTCGACGATCCCGCCACCGTTGGCGCCCAGCGGGCCGAAGCCATGGGCGTCATCGACCATCAGCCAGGCGCCCCGGGCCCGGGTCTCACGGGCCAGGGCCGGCAGGTCGGCGAGATCGCCGTCCATGCTGAACACCCCGTCGGTGACCACCAGCGTATTGCCGGTGGCCTTTTCCAGGCGCTTGGCGAGGCTCCCGGCGTCGTTGTGCAGATAGCGGTTGAAACGCGCGCCCGAGAGCAGCCCGGCGTCCAGCAGCGAGGCGTGGTTGAGACGGTCTTCCAGCACCGTGTCGCCCTGCCCGACCAGCGCCGTGACCGTACCGAGGTTGGCCATGTAGCCGGTGGTGAACAACAGCGCCCGAGGCCGTCCGGTGAGGTCGGCGAGGGCTTCCTCCAGCGCATGATGCGGGCCGCTGTGGCCGATCACCAGGTGCGACGCCCCGCCACCCACGCCCCAGCGCGCCGCGCCGGCCTGCCAGGCTTCGATCACCAGCGGGTGATTGGCCAGCCCCAGGTAGTCATTGTTGCAGAAAGCCAGCAGCCGCTGGCCATCGACCACCACGTCCGGCCCCTGGGGGCTGTCGAGCAGCGGTCGCTGGCGATAGAGGTTTTCGGCACGACGGGCAGCCAGGCGTGCAGAGAGATCGAAGGACATGGGCGCCTCGCAGATGCAATCTCAGGAACACAACATGACCTTGTGGGAGCCGGGCTTGCCCGCGAAGCTCTTGGCGACCTCAAGGACGCCTTCGCGGCGACGCGGCATGCCGACAAGCCGGCTCCCACAGGTTGTGTGTTCCCGCAGGAAGGACGGAGTGGATCAGACCGCAGCGTTATAGAACTGCTCGCTGCTCTTCTGCTCCACCAGCGCCTGCTCGATGGCCGCCTGGTGCACTTCGTCGGCGTGCTCTTCACGGGCTTCCGGCTGGATGCCCAGGCGGGCGAACAGTTGCATGTCCTTGTCGGCCTGCGGGTTGGCGGTGGTCAGCAGCTTGTCGCCGTAGAAAATCGAGTTCGCGCCGGCCAGGAATGCCAGGGCCTGCATCTGCTCGTTCATCGCCTCGCGACCCGCCGACAGGCGCACGTGGGATTTGGGCATGAGGATCCGCGCCACCGCCAGCATGCGGATGAAATCGAACGGATCGACATCATCGGCGTTTTCCAGCGGCGTACCGGCGACCTTCACCAGCATGTTGATCGGCACCGACTCCGGGTGCTCCGGCAGGTTGGCCAGTTGGATCAGCAGCCCGGCGCGGTCATCGAGGGACTCGCCCATGCCGAGGATGCCGCCGGAGCAGATCTTCATGCCGGCATCACGCACGTAGGCCAGGGTCTGCAAGCGTTCGCCGTAGGTGCGGGTGGTGATGATGCTGCCGTAGAACTCCGGCGAGGTATCGAGGTTGTGGTTGTAGTAGTCGAGACCGGCTTCAGCCAGGGCGGCGGTCTGGTCCTGGTCGAGACGACCCAGGGTCATGCAGGTTTCCAGGCCCATGGCCTTCACGCCCTTGACCATCTGCAGCACGTAGGGCATGTCCTTGGCCGACGGATGTTTCCACGCCGCGCCCATGCAGAAGCGGGTCGAACCGATGGCCTTGGCCCGTGCGGCTTCTTCCAGCACCTTCTGCACTTCCATCAGCTTTTCTTTTTCCAGCCCGGTGTTGTAGTGGCCGGACTGTGGACAGTACTTGCAGTCTTCCGGGCAGGCACCGGTCTTGATCGACAGCAGGGTCGACACTTGCACGCGATTGGCATCGAAGTGCGCGCGGTGCACGCTCTGGGCCTGGAACAGCAGGTCGTTGAACGGCTGGACAAACAGCGCCTTGACCTCGGCCAAAGACCAATCGTGACGCAAAGTGGCGGTGATGCTGGCGCTCATCGGCGGAGTTCCTTGTTTTATGCTGGGCAAGCGGCGGGGCAAGCAATACCCACAACCGCGACACGGATGCTCGGCATATTTAAGGAAGCGACATGGACTGTCAACCACATAACAAATCACAGGTTTACATCTGGCTAAAAAACAAACAGAGCTGTTTGTTATGCGATGAACCCGGTGACAGCAGTCATCCACTCTGCACGCCCTGTGAAAGCGAACTGCCCTGGCTGCTGGACGGCTGCCAGACCTGCGCCCTGCCCCTGCCGATGCCCGGCCTGATCTGCGGCCACTGCCTGAAGCGGCCGCCCAGCTTCGAACAGGTGATCGCCCCCTGGACCTACCGCTTCCCGGTGGACAGCCTGATCACCCGCTTCAAGCACCAGAGCCAATGGCCGCTGGGACGCCTGCTCGCCGAGCTGCTGGCCGAGGCCCTGCGCGATCGTTTCGACACCGGCCTGCCCCGCCCGGACCTGTTGCTGCCGGTGCCCCTGGCGATCAGGCGCCAGCGCCAACGCGGCTACAACCAGGCGGCGATGCTGATGGACTGGCTGGGCCGAAGCCTGGAAATCCCCGTGGATGACCACCGTTTGCTGCGTATTCAGGACACGGTGGCGCAGCAGGACCTGGACGCCAGGGCACGCCGACGCAACCTGCTGAACGCCTTTGCCCTGGCGCCCGGCGCCCGGGTCGAGGGCCTGCACCTGGCCCTGGTCGACGACGTACTGACCACCGGCGCCACCGCCGAAAGCCTCGCCCGCCTGCTGCTCAAGGCCGGTGCCCGGCGCATCGACGTCTATTGCCTGGCGCGCACGCCGGCCCCACAAAGCCGCTAGTTATGGGAGCGGGCTTGCCAGCGATGAGGCCCGTGAGCCTTGTATCGCCGGACCAGCCGCCATCGCCAGCAAGCCGGCTCCTACAAGGTTGCGGCGACTTGATATGCCGCGCCGGGGCCCACATGTTGCGAGAGCTGGCTTGACGCCACCGACGCCGAAAGGCACCTTGCCTGGCACCTCTACCGTTCGAAGCTCGCCCATGTCCCTGCCCGTCCTGCTCACCCAACATATCGTCCGTCGCCCGCAGCGCATTGCCCTGCTGCAACATATCGCCGAGCAGGGTTCGATCACCCGCGCGGCGAAAAGCGCCGGCCTGAGCTACAAGGCGGCGTGGGACGCTATCGATGAACTGAACAACCTGGCGCAGAAGCCACTGGTGGAACGCAGTGTCGGCGGCAAGGGCGGCGGCGGGGCAAAGCTGTCGGCCGAGGGCGAGCGGGTATTGCGCCTGTACCAGCGCCTGCAAGCCATCCAGGCCCAGGTGCTGGAAGCCGCCGAGGACGCCAGTGACCTCGACCTGCTCGGGCGCCTGATGCTGCGCACCAGCGCCCGCAACCAACTGCATGGCACCGTGATCGCGATCGACGGCCAAGGGCGCAATGACCTGATCCGCCTGGAACTGGCCGGCGGCCTGACCCTGCAGGCGCAGATCACCCATGACAGCACCCTCAGGCTGGAACTGGAAATCGGCACCCAGGTGGTCGCCCTGATCAAGGCCGGCTGGCTGGAATTGATCGCCCCGCAGGCCTTAGTAACACCTGGACACAATTGTCTCAGTGGTCTTGTCGAGGAAATTCTCGAGGACGAAAGCGGGCCTTCGGAGGTCAGGATCGCCCTGCCGAACGGGCAAACCCTCTGCGCCCTGGCCGGGCCGGAACAGCTGATCGCCCTCGGCCTCGTGGCGGGAAGCCCGGTGCAGACGCAGTTTGCGCCGTCCCTCGTATTGCTGGGTACACCGTTGTGACCTCATCACCGGCAAGCCGGCTTCCACAACAGCCCGCCTGCCTCCGGTAGGAACCGGCTTGCCAACGATCGATCCAGCAACACTCGCGACTTTTTCCTGCAACAAATCCGTCATCCCCCCTCACTAAGGTGACCGCTTAACCGCAGGGAGCCTGATGATGAAACTACTAGAAGAAAACCAATCCACCGACCTCGAGCAGATGGTCGGCCTCAGCCGCCGTGGCTTTATCAGTGCCGGTGCCCTGTGTGGCGCGGCGATGTTCCTCGGTGGCAACCTGCTGACCCGCAGCGTGATGGCCGCCAGCGTCAGCGCCGCCTCCGGCAAGCTGCTGGGCTTCGACAGCATTGCCGCCGCCACCAGCGACAGCCTGACCCTGCCGCCCGGCTATATCTCGTCGGTACTGATCAGCTGGGGCCAGCCCCTGGAGAAGAACGGCCCGGCCTTCGACCCCAGCGGCAACGGCACCGCCAAGGCCCAGGAAGTCCAGTTCGGCGACAACAACGACGGCATGAGCCTGTTCCCGTTCCCCGGCGACGACAACCGCGCGCTGATGGCGATCAACAACGAATACACCAACTACCGTTACCTCTACCCCCACGGCGGCCAGCCGAAATCCCTCGAAGACGTGCGCAAGGCCCAGGCCAGCGAAGGCGTCTCGGTGATCGAAGTACGTCGCAAGGGCGAGCAATGGCAGTTCGTCCAGGGCTCCTCCTACAACCGACGCATCCACGGCAACACGCCGATCAGATTCGGCGGCCCGGCAGCCGGCCATCCCTGGCTGCAGACCAAGGCCGACAAGCAGGGGCGCAAAGTCCTCGGCACCTTCCAGAACTGCGCCAACGGCAAGACGCCGTGGGGCACCTACCTGACCTGCGAAGAGAACTTCACCGACTGCTTCGGCAGCAGCAACGCCGAACAGAAATTCGATGCCGGGCAAAAACGCTATGGCGTGGTCGCCACCAGCAAGGAGATCAACTGGCACCTGCACGACCCGCGTTTCGACATGGCCCTGAACCCCAACGAACTCAACCGCCACGGCTGGGTGGTGGAGATCGATCCGTTCGACCCGCAGTCCACTCCGGTCAAGCGCACCGCCCTCGGTCGCTTCAAGCACGAGAACGCCGCCCTGGCCGAAACCCGTGACGGCCGCGCCGTGGTCTACATGGGCGACGATGAACGCGGCGAGTTCATCTACAAGTTCATCAGCCGCGACAAGATCAACCACAAGAATGCCAAGGCCAACCGCGACCTGCTGGATCACGGCACCTTGTACGTCGCCCGTTTCGATAATGGCGACGGCAACCCGGATCGGCCCAAGGGCGCGGGCGAATGGGTCGAGCTGACCTTCGGCAAGAACGGCATCGATGCCAACAGCGGCTTTGCCAGCCAGGCCGAAGTACTGATCCACGCCCGACTGGCCGCCAGCGTGGTCAAGGCCACGCGCATGGACCGTCCGGAGTGGATCGTCGTCAGCCCCATCGACGGCCAGGTCTACTGCACCCTGACCAACAACGCCAAGCGCGGCGAAGACGGCCAGCCGGTGGGCGGGCCGAACCCACGGGAGAAAAACGTCTACGGGCAGATCCTGCGCTGGCAGGCCGCGGGTAACGATCATGGTGCCCTGCGCTTTGACTGGGACCTGTTCGTGGTCGCCGGCAACCCGGGCGTGCATGCCGGCACCGCCAAGGGCGGATCGTCGAACATCACCCCACAGAACATGTTCAACAGCCCGGACGGCCTGGGTTTCGACAAGGCCGGTCGGCTGTGGATCCTCACGGACGGCGACTACAGCAACGCCGGCGACTTCGCCGGCATGGGCAACAACCAGATGCTTTGCGCCGACCCGGCGACCGGCGAAATCCGTCGCTTCATGGTCGGCCCGGTGGGTTGCGAAGTCACCGGCATCAGCTTCGCCCCGGACCAGAAGACCCTGTTCGTCGGCATCCAGCATCCGGGTGAAAACGGCGGCTCGACCTTCCCCGAGCATCTGCCGAACGGCAAGCCGCGCTCGTCGGTGATGGCGATCCGGCGGGAAGACGGCGGGATCGTCGGCGCCTGATAAACCGCTTTCGCGGGCAAGCCCGCTCCCACATGGGGGCTGTCGTTCACAGGAAAACTTACGACACAGCACCTGTGGGAGCAGGCAAGGCCGTCCCCACATGGGGGCTGTCGGTTACAGGAAAGCCTTGCGACACAGCACCTGTGGGAGCGGGCAAGGCCGTCCCCACATGGGGGCTGTCGGTTACAGGAAAGCCTTACAACACAGCACCTGTGGGAGCGGGCTTGCCCGCGAAGAGGCCCGCCCAGCCACCCCATTTCCCAGCCCGCGACAGCGACTGGAACAGTCACCACACTTCATGGCCCCGGTGCGCTAACATGCTTGGCCGGACGCGGCAGCCTGCTGCGCGCAGGAGCCAGTATGTCCCACCCGTTTGAAACACTTACCCCCGACCTGGTGCTCGACGCCGTGGAAAGCATCGGCTTTCTCAGCGACGCCCGCGTACTCGCGCTCAACAGCTACGAAAACCGCGTCTATCAGGTGGGCATCGAAGATGGCGAACCACTGATCGCCAAGTTCTATCGGCCCCAGCGCTGGACCAACGAAGCCATTCTCGAAGAACACCGCTTCACCTTCGAACTGGCCGAGTGCGAAGTCCCCGTCGTCGCGCCGATGATCCACAACGGCGAAAGCCTGTTCGAGCACGCCGGCTTTCGCTTCACCCTGTTTCCCCGTCGCGGCGGTCGCGCCCCGGAGCCGGGCAATCTCGACCAGCTCTATCGCCTGGGCCAACTGCTCGGTCGCCTGCATGCCGTCGGCGCCACCCGTCCGTTCGAACACCGCGAAGCCCTCGGGGTGAAGAATTTCGGCCAGGACTCCCTGACCACCCTGCTCGAAGGCAACTTCATCCCGCGCAGCCTGCTGCCCGCCTACGAGTCGGTGGCCCGTGACCTGCTCAAGCGCGTGGAACAGGTCTACAAGGAAACCCCGCACCAGAACATCCGCATGCACGGCGACTGCCACCCCGGCAACATGATGTGCCGCGACGAGATGTTCCATATCGTCGACCTCGATGACTGCCGCATGGGCCCCGCCGTCCAGGACCTGTGGATGATGCTCGCCGGCGACCGCCAGGAATGCCTCGGCCAGCTCTCGGAACTGATGGACGGCTACAGCGAGTTCCACGACTTCAATCCCCGTGAGCTGGCGCTGATCGAACCCCTGCGCGCCTTGCGCCTGATGCACTACAGCGCCTGGCTGGCCCGCCGCTGGGACGACCCGGCGTTTCCCCACAGCTTCCCGTGGTTCGGCAGCGAACGTTACTGGGGCGACCAGGTGCTGGCCTTGCGCGAACAACTTTCCGCGCTGAATGAAGAACCTCTGAAATTATTCTGACGGTTGTGGCAGGATTTGCTGACAATGGCGTCTGAAAAGACGCCATCGCTGGCAAGCCAGCTCCCACAGTGGAGAGGTGACAGCCCGTTGCCCTCCAGCCGTTCCCGGAACCTGTAGGAGCTGGCTTGCCAGCGATAGGGCCCCAGCCCCAACACACTCATCACCCCCCTGACATCCATAACGACAATCAGTCCGCAGCCCAAGAAAGGACTCTGCATGCAAGCCGCCAACCCGCGCCGCGGGTACATCCTTGGCCTTACCGCCTACATCATCTGGGGCCTGTTCCCGCTCTACTTCAAAGCCATCGCCAGCGTACCGGCCGTAGAAATCATCATCCACCGCGTGCTCTGGTCCGCGCTGTTCGGTGCCGCGCTGCTGGCCGTCTGGAAACACCCGGGCTGGTGGCGCGAACTGCGGGAAAACCCGCGCCGCCTGGCGATCCTGGCCCTGAGCGGCACACTGATCGCCGCCAACTGGCTGACCTATGTCTGGTCGGTGAACAACGGACGGATGCTCGAGGCCAGCCTCGGTTACTACATCAATCCGCTGATCAACGTCTTGCTGGGCATGTTGCTGCTGGGTGAGCGCCTGCGCCGCCTGCAATGGATCGCGGTCGGCCTCGCGGCCATCGGTGTGGCGCAGCAGGTCTGGCAGGTCGGCAGCCTGCCATGGGTCTCGCTGGTGCTGGCGCTGACCTTCGGTTTCTACGGCCTGATCCGCAAGCAGGCGCCGGTCCAGGCCTTGCCCGGCCTGGTGGTGGAAACCTGGATGCTGGTGCCGATCGCCGTCGCCTGGCTGCTGTTCCATCCCGCCGCCGGCACCGCGCAGGCCGATTTCTGGAGCAGTTCCCAGGCCTGGTGGCTGGTGGCCGCCGGCCCGGTCACGCTGATCCCGCTGGTGAGCTTCAACGCCGCCGCGCGTCACCTGCCCTACACCACCCTCGGCTTCCTCCAGTACCTGGCGCCGACCCTGGTGCTGTTGCAGGCCGTGTTGCTGTTCGACGAACATCTGTCGCCGGCCACGCTGCTGGCGTTCATCTTCATCTGGGCCGGCCTGGCGGTGTACAGCGTCGATATCTGGCTCAGCCTGCGCAAACGCAGCTGATCAAAAAACACACAGAAGCCTGAAAGGCACGGTTTCAAAGGGCCGCAGGCTTCCATCCCAAGGTTATCCACAAGCCGGTCCACGCCGTTTGTGCACAACCCCTTGAAACTGCTCGTTTTTTGCTCAAACCTCGGCAAGCCCCGGCCTACCTGGCCGGGCGCCGTGTCTCCCCAGGTTATCCACAGGCCCGTCCCCGGTTAACTTGGATAACCCGCCTCAACCTTCGCTGCGCAGCACCAGTTCCACCATCAGGTCATCCGCCAGGGTTTCCAGGCGTGCCTGCAAGGTATCCAGGGACAAGGTCAGCGGCACCGCCAGAATCGCCTCGGCATGGAACAAGGGTTCGCTGCTCATCGGCGCCGGGCGGACGTCCGTCACCAACCGCTCGAGGTTGACCCCCTGCTCGCTCAGCAACCGGGTTATATCGCGGACGATCCCCGGGCGGTCGTTGCCCACCAGCTCCATGGCGATGGGCTTCCAGGTACAGGACTGCTCGATGCCGGTTTCGGCGACCAGCACGCGGATGCCCTGGCCGGCGAGCGCCTGCAGGGCGTCGATCAGTTCATCATGGGCTTCAGCCGGCACCCCCACCCGCAGGATTCCGGCGAACTGCCCGGCCAGGCGCGACATTCGGCTTTCCAGCCAGTTGCCACCGTGTTCGGCGATGCACTGGGCGATCCGTTCCACCTGGCCGGCTTTATCCGGGGCGAATACTGTCAGTACGAGATGGTCCACGGGATAGCCCTCTGGTTATGGATCGATTCAGTATAGGCAAGAGGGGCTTTTACGCTCCCCCTGACAGCTCTTGCACGCGCTTGCCCAAAACAAAATTCATACAACTTCAGTTTTGGCATAACTCGATCTTTCGAGCCGAGCGCTCAATCATGCCGATCTATATCGAAACACTGGCCACCATGAAAGTATCAACGCTTGCCGCTGGATATATCATGCCTTGTCCCAATTACGAGAGAGAGGCAGCAAAAATAGGGGCTTTACGCCAATACCTATTTCCCTTAACTGAATGGCATTAGGCTTTTATGCCCCCATCCTTGCAAACACCTACTCAACTCCCGCTGGGTGCAGCTCCTAATCTGAAGCGTTGATTTTCGCTCTGAGAACTCCTGTGCTCAAGGGAAACGCCAGCGCCCTCTTCTGCACTGAGAACATGCAAAACCTTCTCTCTAAATCCGTGAAGCCTTATAGCGAGCCAATCTCCTCCCGCGTACTCAAAGTCCCACTGCTGCCGAAGCGCATTGTCGGGCAATGCAAGTACGACTCTATCGTCGGCTGTCACAGTCAAACACAAGATAGTTGGAAATATAAGGATTTTGAAACCGGAAGTCTCGCCAGTAGTTTCATACCAGAATGCAGCTTTGTTATCTCTGTCATCGGTAATATTAACGCTAACGACGGAACCACAGAGAAATTTTCTTTCGTCTAAGGCTGTGAATATTCTAAATGGCTGATCCGGAATTACCGGCCACTCCGAGTCAGGCTCGATAGTACGATCTGAAGTTGCAGTTTCAGGGGGATTATGACTCTTTTTCATTACCGTTCTCCTTTGCTTGCCGATGGAGGTAACAGCAATGAATACAGCAATGGCGAAGAACCGAGAGAGCTTGCCAACGACTGGCTGACACATAATACCCAGGCCTCCAGTATAGCCTGGTGATAAAAAGCACACGCCCACACCCCGGCCTGACTGACCGGCGGATACTAAACCTACACTGAAAACCAGGCCCCCTCTGCGGTAACCACCGCCGCCGCTCCAACCAACCGACCGACCCACCGACCGAAAAAAAAAACAAATCGTGTACCATTTTCAGATTTATCTGGAACAATCCATGGATTTCTTGAGAACATTAACGGCTTCTGCGTGACTGGATAGAACTCATTGGTCGCAGAACGACGCATTTAGTCTGATTTTCACAACCGCAATCCATCATGTAGTATGCGCCAGCGCACACTACATAACGTTGGATGGATGTCTGCCCGAGTGTCTGTGAAACCACGGAAAGCCCCGCCGGCCAAGCTTGGCGAGGCTAGCCCAGCCGTCCGCAAGGGCATGTTCTGGTACTGTGTTCAGAGAAGCACGCAAGGCTTTAAACAGAAGAGCTGAATAGCTGAGCAGAGTGAGGCAAGCAATGACTGAACACGTTCAAGTCGGTGGCCTGCGGGTCGCCAAAGTCCTGTTCGACTTCGTGAACAACGAAGCCATTCCCGGTACCGGTCTGACCGCCGACCAGTTCTGGGCCGGTGCCGACAAGGTCATCCACGACCTGGCGCCGAAGAACCGAGCCCTACTCGCCAAACGCGATGATTTCCAGGCACGTATCGATGCCTGGCACCAGTCGAGAGCCAGCCAGGCTCACGATGCCGTGGCTTACAAAGCCTTCCTGCAAGACATTGGCTACCTGCTGCCAGAAGCGGCGGATTTCCAGGCCACTACCCAGAATGTCGACGACGAGATCGCCCGCACCGCCGGCCCGCAACTGGTGGTCCCGGTGATGAACGCGCGTTTCGCCCTCAACGCCTCGAACGCCCGCTGGGGCTCGCTGTATGACGCCCTGTACGGCACCGACGCCATCAGCGAAGCCGGCGGCGCGGAAAAGGGCAAGGGCTACAACAAGGTCCGCGGCGACAAGGTCATCGCCTTCGCCCGCGCCTTTCTCGATGAAGCCGCACCGCTGGCAGCCGGCTCCCATGTCGACTCCATCGGCTACAAGATCGTCGACCGCAAGCTCGTGGTCGCCCTCAAGGGCGGCAGCAACAGCGGCCTGCGCAACGATGCCCAGTTGATCGGCTTCCATGGCGATGCCGCGGCACCCAGCGCGATCCTGCTGAAGAACAACGGCCTGCACTTCGAAATCCAGATCGACGCCAGCAGCCCGGTCGGCCAGACCGACGCCGCCGGCGTGAAAGACCTGCTGATGGAAGCGGCCCTGACCACCATCATGGACTGCGAAGACTCGGTCGCCGCGGTCGATGCCGATGACAAGGTGGTGATCTACCGCAACTGGCTCGGCCTGATGAAGGGCGACCTGGCGGAAGAAGTCGCCAAGGGCGGCACCACCTTCACCCGGACCATGAACGCCGACCGCACCTACACCGCCCTCGACGGCAGCGAACTGAGCCTGCACGGTCGCTCGCTGTTGTTCGTGCGCAACGTCGGTCACCTGATGACCATCGACGCGATCCTGGACAAGGACGGCAACGAAGTGCCCGAAGGCATCCTCGACGGCCTGGTCACCAGCCTCGCGGCGATCCACAGCCTCAACGGCAACAACGTGCGCAAGAACAGCCGTACCGGCTCGGTCTACATCGTCAAGCCGAAGATGCACGGTCCGGAGGAAGCGGCGTTCACCAACGAACTGTTCGGCCGCATCGAAGACGTCCTGAACCTGCCGCGCAATACCCTGAAAGTCGGGATCATGGACGAAGAGCGGCGCACCACGGTCAACCTGAAGGCCTGCATCAAGGCCGCCAGCGAGCGCGTGGTGTTCATCAACACCGGCTTCCTCGACCGTACCGGCGACGAGATCCACACCTCCATGGAAGCCGGCGCGATGGTGCGCAAGGCCGCCATGAAGGCGGAAAAATGGATCGGCGCCTACGAGAACTGGAACGTCGATATCGGCCTGAGCACCGGCCTGCAGGGCCGCGCCCAGATCGGCAAGGGCATGTGGGCCATGCCCGACCTGATGGCGGCGATGCTCGAACAGAAAATCGCCCACCCGCTGGCCGGCGCCAACACCGCCTGGGTGCCGTCGCCGACCGCCGCTGCGCTGCACGCGCTGCATTATCACAAGGTCGACGTGTTCGCCCGCCAGGCCGAACTGGCCAAGCGTGCCCGTGCCTCGGTGGACGATATCCTGACCATCCCGCTGGCGGGCAACACCGACTGGTCGGCCGAAGAGATCCGCAACGAACTGGACAACAACGCCCAGGGCATCCTCGGTTACGTGGTGCGCTGGATCGACCAGGGCGTCGGCTGTTCGAAAGTGCCGGACATCAACGACATCGGGCTGATGGAAGACCGCGCGACCCTGCGCATTTCCAGCCAGCACATCGCCAACTGGTTGCGCCATGGCATCGTCACCCGGGACCAGGTCATGGAAAGCCTCAAGCGCATGGCGCCGGTGGTTGACCGGCAGAACGCCGGCGACGCCCTGTACCGTCCGCTGGCTCCGGACTTCGACAGCAATATCGCCTTCCAGGCGGCGGTCGAACTGGTGATCGAAGGCACCCAGCAGCCAAACGGCTACACCGAGCCGGTGCTGCATCGCCGTCGCCGCGAGTTCAAGGCCCGCAACGGCCTGTAATCAGGCGACACAACGGAAAAAGCCCTGGTCGGCAACGACCAGGGCTTTTTTCATTACGCTGTCCCGTCCTGAATAAGGTTTACACCTTCTGACCTTTTTTCAGGAGGACGCAATGGATTCAGGCAAAAGGCGCAGTCAGCGAGATTACACACTGGCTTTTAAATTGTCGGTCATCGATCAGGTTGAAAAAGGCGAGTTGAGTTATAAAGAAGCTCAACGGCGCTATGGTATCCAGGGCCGGTCTACGGTGTTGGTGTGGCTACGCAAGCATGGTCGGCAGGATTGGAGCCAAGGCGCGTCTATTCGAGTGTTGAGGACCAGGTCCATGACCGAGCCAACTCTACCGCTGACACCCGAGCAGCGAATCAAAGAGCTTGAAGAACAGCTGGCGCTGAGTAACCAGAAAGCTCAGTTTTTCGAAGCCGTCGTGAATGTTCTGAAAAACGACTACGGTATTTCCGTCGTAAAAAAGCGACCCGGCAAGTCCTCTCACAAGGGCAAATCGAAGACCTGAGCATCACCAGGGCTTGCCTGTTCATGGGGATTTCTCGTCAGGCCTATTACAAGCGCAATCGGGCTTATGATGCACGGCTCAGCCACAATCAACGGATAGTGGATTTTGTCTTGGAAAAGCGGCGGCGTCAGCCAAGACTTGGAACACGTAAGCTGCACCATTTACTGCAGAGCGAAGCAGAAACGGTGCTGCAGGTAGGGCGGGACCGCTTGTTTGCAATCTTGCGAGAGGTGCGCGAACTGGTCCCGCGCAAGCGGGCTTATCACAAAACGACTCATAGCCATCATCGCTTTCGACGCCATCCCAATCTGCTCAAAGCAGGTCCGGATCAAGTCGTTGCCAATGGGCCTGAACAGGTATGGGTTGCGGATATAACCTATCTGCCCACCCAAGAAAGCGTGGCTTACCTGAGCTTGGTAACTGACGCTTACTCGCGAAAAATAGTGGGCCATCATGTGCATGAAAGCCTGCATACAGAGTCAGTCATCAGGGCGTTGAAGAATGCCGTTGCAGAGCGCAAAACCAAGCAGACGTTGATACATCACTCGGACCGTGGTGCCCAGTACTGTTCTGATCTTTATCAACGACTGCACATCAGGCACGGCATTATCTGCTCGATGACGGATGGTTATGACTGCTATCAGAACGCTCTGGCCGAGCGCATAAACGGAATTTTGAAGACCGAGTTCCTGTTGCATCGCCCAAGGGACTTGGCAGAGGCGAAGAAAATGGTGGATGAATCGGTCCTGATCTACAACGGAGAGCGGCCGCATTTGTCCCTGAAATACAAAACGCCCAATGCGGTGCATCGGGCGTTTTGAGTGAAATAGGTGTCAACCTATTTCAGGACTAGACACGCAGGCTCAATACACCGCCATTCCCTGTAGGAGCTGGCTTGCCAGCGATAGCAGCGGTGTGGCTTGCATCGCCATCACCGGCCAGCCGGCACCCACAAGTTTCAGGCCTAGGCCACCAGCCCCAGTTCGCGCTTGACCAGTTTCAGCAGATGATCGGCATTGATCGGCTTGAGCAGAAAATCCACCACGCTCAAGTGCATGGCATCAATGGCATCGCGCACCTCGGCATTGCCGGAGACGATGATGATCGGCAGCGCCGCCCGCTCCGAAGCGCGGACCTTGCGGATCAGGTCCAGGCCATCGTCGGCCATGCGCAGGTCGGTGATCAGCAAGCCGATCGAGCGGTTCGCCTCCAGCAGCTCGAACGCCGCGCCACCACTGGCGGCGGTCATGCAGTGAATACCATCCAGGGCAAAAATCTCCGACAACAGCTCACGGGCGTCCTGGTCGTCATCGACGATCAGCACGCGTTGCGGTGGTAATTGCGGTGCCTGCATCACCTGGAGGAGTGCCTCACGCTCGGCATCGCTCAAAATATCGTGGTCGGACATACGGTTCTCTAGCTTCCCTTAGCTATCCAATCCCCTAGCATTGTGGTCAGACATCGCTAAACGGGTGCTCAATGTGCACTTCGTCGGAAAGTTTTCCAAGTGGGACTTCATTAAGAACTCGACTAGTTAACTGTAGGTTATTTCTCAAACCTAGACTTACGTCCAATGGGCACCCGCCAGCAAGCATCCGACCATGGGTAAAACAGTCCGATAACAACAACAGACAACAGCGATAGCGGTCATGAGCAAAGCGGATGCCTTCACCCAGGCAGGGAAGACCGCGGTGTTGCAAAACATCCACGGCACCATGCAGTTCCTGCAGCGATTCCCCCCTTTCAACCAGATGGAACACGCCCATCTGGCGTACCTGGTCGAGCAGTGCCAACTGCGCTTCTACAGCCAGGGCGAGAGCATCATCAAGCCGGCCGACGGCCCGGTGGAACACTTCTATATCGTCAAGCAGGGCCGCATCGTCGGCGAACGCCCGCACACCGCCAGGGGCGGTACCGAGACCGTCTTCGAAATCGCCACCGGCGAATGCTTCCCGCTGGCCGCGCTGCTGGGCGAACGCGCCACCCGCACCGAACACCTGGCGGGCGAAGACACCTTCTGCCTGCAACTGAACAAACCGGCCTTCATCAAGCTGTTCTCGCTGTCCGACCGCTTTCGCAACTTCGCCCTGCGGTGTGTCAGCAGCCTGCTGGACCAGGTCAACCAGCAGGTCCAGCAGAAAGCCGTGGAAACCCTCGGCACGCAATATTCCCTGAACAGCCGCCTCGGTGAGCTGGCCATGCGTCATCCGGTCACCTGCAGCCCGCACACGCCGCTGCGCGAGGCGGTGACCCTGATGCACGAGCAGCAGGTCGGCAGCATCGTGGTCGTCGACGAGCTCAAGGCCCCGGTGGGCATCTTTACCTTGCGCGACCTGCGCCAGGTGGTGGCCGACGGCGTCAATGACTTCAACCAGAGCATCGACCGGCACATGATCAAGGCGCCGTTCGCCCTGACCCCGGACCACAGCGCCTTCGACGCGGCCATCGCCATGACCGAACGGCATATCGCCCATGTCTGCCTGGTGAAGGACCAACGGCTGTGTGGCGTGGTCTCCGAACGTGACCTGTTTTCCCTGCAACGGGTCGACCTGGTGCACCTGGCGCGCACCATCCGCACCGCCGCCCGGGTGGAAAACCTGGTGGCGATACGCGGCGAGATCGGCCAGTTGGTGGAGCGCATGCTGGCCCACGGCGCGTCCTCGACCCAGATCACCCATATCATCACCCTGCTCAACGATCACACGGTGTGCCGGGTGATCGAACTGACCCTGGCCGACCGCGGTGATCCGGGCGTGCCCTTCAGTTGGCTGTGTTTCGGCAGCGAAGGCCGTCGCGAGCAGACCCTGCACACCGACCAGGACAACGGCATCCTCTTCGAAGCCCGCGACGCGGCCCATGCCGCCGAGATCCGCGGCAAGCTGCTGCCGCTGGCCCAGCAGATCAACCAGAGCCTGGCCCTGTGCGGCTTCACCCTGTGCAAGGGCAATATCATGGCCGGCAATCCCGAGCTGTGCCTGTCCCGCGCCGAATGGGCCCGGCGCTTCGCCGCCTTCATTCGCGAGGCGACGCCGGAAAACCTGCTGGGTTCGAGCATCTATTTCGACCTGCGAGTGGTCTGGGGCGACGAACAGGCCTGCCAGCAACTGCGCCAGGGGATTCTCGCCCAGGTCGCCGACAACCGCCTGTTCCAGCGCATGATGGCCGAAAATGCCCTGCGCAACCGTCCGCCGGTGGGGCGTTTCCGCGAGTTCGTGCTGAGCCGCAAGGGCAGCGACAAGGCGACCCTCGACCTCAAGGTCCAGGGGCTGACACCCTTTGTCGACGGTGCCCGCCTGCTGGCCCTGGCCAACGGCATCGAGGCCAACAACACCCTGGCCCGCCTGCAACAGCTGGTCGCCCGGGAAGTGATCGAGCCCCTCGACGGTGCCGCCTATGAAGAGGCCTATCACTTTATCCAGCAGACCCGCATGCAGCAGCACCAGTTGCAGACCCGGGACAACCTGCCGTACTCCAACCGGGTCGACCCGGAAAGCCTCAATCACCTGGACCGGCGCATCCTGCGTGAGTCCCTGCGCCAGGCCCAGCGCCTGCAAAGCAGCCTGGCCCTGCGGTATCAACTATGAGGCTGTTTTCCTGGCTGAAGTCCAGCACACCGCAGCTCACGCCGGCGCAACTGGAACGCCTGCGGCAATTGCCGGGCGCGGCCCCCCTGGGCGAATGTTCGCTGCGTGAACAGCGCTGGATCGTCGTCGACCTGGAAACCACCGGACTCAATCTCAACCGCGACCTGGTGATCTCGATCGGCGCGGTGGTGATCGAGGATGGCGCCATCGACCTGGGGCAATCCTTCGAGCGCACGCTCTTGCGTACCGAGCAGAGCGTCAGCCCCAGCGTGCTGATCCATGGCCTGGGGCCGAGCGCCCTGGCAGCGGGCAGCGATCCGGCCGAAGCCTTGCTGGACTTCATGGATTTTGTCGGCGACAGCCCGCTGCTGGCCTTCCACGCCCCGTTCGACCAGCACATGCTGTCCCGCGCCCTGAAGGACAGCCTGGGCTATCGCCTGCAACACCCGTTCCTCGATGTCGCCGATATCGCGCCGCTGCTATGCCCACAGGCCACTCTGCGCGAAGCCGGGCTGGATGACTGGATCGGCCACTTCAACCTGCACGTCGAGGAACGCCACCACGCCAGCGCCGATGCCCTGGCCACCGCCGAGCTGGCGCTGATCCTGTTCAGCCGTGCCCGGCAGCAGCAGATCCACAGCCCGCTGAACCTGCAGCAGCGGCTGAACCAGTGGAAACGACGCCAGCACAGCCACTCGTTCTAGGCAGCCTCACTTGATCGTTCCCACGCTCCGCGTGGGCATGCAGCCCGTGACGCTCCGCGTCACTTGCAGAGCGGACGCGGAGCGTCCAGTGAGGCATTCCCACGCAGAGCATGGGAACGATCATCGGAGCCCCCATGCAAGCTCCTTTCACACAAACTCCATACCGCGTAATGGCTTCCCGACCAGCAACCATTGCGCCTTTTCCTACGCCCTGACACAATCGCGAATAATTCTCGTTAGTTTAAACTTCCCATCGGTAACGTCCGTGTCGTCAGCCCGAAGCCCGCACAATGAGCTTGTTGGAGCCTTGTATCGCGACCATCGCGGCTGGCTGCTGTCGTGGCTGCGACGCAACATCGCCTGCCCGCAGCGGGCCGAGGACCTGAGCCAGGACACCTTCGTCCGCCTGCTGGGACGGGACGAACTGAAGACGCCCCGTGAACCCCGGGCCTTCCTCGCGGCCATCGCCAAGGGCCTGCTGTTCGACTATTTCCGCCGCGCCGCGCTGGAACAGGCCTACCTCAACGAACTGATGCTGATCCCGGAAGGCGAACAACCGTCCCTGGAAGAACAGCAACTGATCCTCGAAGACCTCAAGGCCATCGACCGCCTGCTCGGCAAACTGTCGAGCAAGGCCCGCGCCGCGTTTCTCTACAACCGCCTGGAGGGCCTGAGCCACGCCGAGATCGCCAGCAAGCTCGGCGTCTCGGTGCCCCGTGTGCGCCAGTACCTGGCCCAGGGCATTCGCCAGTGCTACATCGCCCTGTATGGCGAGCCGACATGAATCAGTTCAGTTCCAAACCGGTTTCCGCCCGCGTCCTCGACGCCGCCATTGCCTGGCAGCTGTGCCTGGACACCGGCGGGCGCGGCTCCGTGGAACAGGCCGAGTTCGAGAAATGGCACGCCGCCCATGAAGAGCACGCCAGGGCCTGGAGCCAGCTGGGCATGCTCGACCAGCGCTTCAGCGGCACCAGCGCGCCGGCCCGCAGTGCCCTGCTGAAATCCCGCGACGGTGTCCGCCAGCGCGTGCGCAAGCTCGGCAGCGGCCTCGCCAGTGTGATGCTGGCCTGCGGCCTGGCGCTGTTCCTCGGCAATCGCTATCTGCCCATCGATTACTGGCTGGCCGACCAGCGCACGGCCACCGGCGAGCAGCGCACCCTGCACCTGGCCGACGGTACCGTTATCCAGCTCAACACCCACAGCGCCCTGGATGTACGTTTCGACGAGACGACCCGACGCATCGTGCTGAGGGACGGCGAGATCCTGATCGAGACCGGCCATAACGATGCCCGGCCGTTTATCGTCGAAACCGAGGATGGCCGCATGCGCGCGCTGGGGACGCGGTTCCTGGTCAAGCGCGAGGAAGACGGCACGCGGCTGAGTGTCCTGCAGTCGGCGGTCGCCGCCCGTCCGTACGCGGTCACCGACGAACAGATCCTGCATGAAGGCCAGCAGGTGCTGATGCACCGCGATGGCCTCGGCCCGCTGCTGGCCCTCAACCCCGGCGCCGATGCCTGGACCCGCGGCATGCTGGTGGTGGACAACGTGCGGCTGGCGGACATGCTCGAAGAACTGGGCCGCTATAGACGCGGCCACCTGGGCGTCGACCCGAAAGTCGCCGACCTGCGGATCACCGGCAGCTTCCCGCTGCACGACACCAACCTGGCGCTGACCGCCCTGCTGCCGACCCTGCCGGTGCAGATCGAGCGGCATACCCAGTGGTGGGTAACGGTGCAGGCCAAGGCCATCAGCAAACCCTGAATAACAACGCCGATCGCTCCCACGCTCGGCGGCTGATCGTTCCCACGCTCTGCGTGGGAATGCCTCTCTGGACGCTCTGCGTCCGCTGTGTATCGCAGAGCGCACGGCTGCCTACCTGCGCAGCCTGTGGGGACGATCCAGATATCAAGGACGAACACAGACCTGTGGCTCACTCGCCACAGGAGCCCACTTGATATTTTGTAAGCAGAAAATTCGTGAATCTAAATTATTTTCAATCAGCCCTATCACTTTTCGGATTTCGTTCGGCACATAGGCATTGAGAAACATTTCCATTCAGGAATCCATCCTATGCCCCGCTCGCTCGACATCCTGCTCCGCCCCAGTCTCCTGGCCGTCGCCATCGCCCTCGGCACTCCCCTGCTCAGCCCGGCGCTGGTCGCCGCCGAACAGACTGCCAGCGTGCGCGCCTACAACCTGCCGGCCGGCCCACTGGGCGTGACGCTGAGCCAGATCGCCAGCCAGGCGGGACTGACCCTGAGCCTCGATCCGGCGCTGGCGTCGGGCAAGACCTCGGCGCCGGTCAAGGGCCAGCTCGATGCGATCACCGCACTGCACACCGCCCTCGGCGGCACCGGCCTGCAACTGGTGCAGAGCAGCGCCGGGACCTACACCCTGATCGCTGTTCCGAGCGGCGTCATGGCCCTGCCGGAAACCAATATCACTGGCGAGGGCAGCGCTGAAAGCGCCTGGGGCCCGGTCGAAGGCTACACTGCGACCCGCACTGCCGCCGGGACCAAGACGGACACCGCGATCGTCGAGGCACCCCGCTCGATCTCGGTCATTACCCGTGAACAGATGGAAGATCGCGGCGTACAGAATCTCGACGATGCCCTGCGCTACACCCCGGGCGTGATCGCCAGCAGCTACGGCAGCGACTCACGCGCCGACTGGCTGCGAATCCGCGGCTTCGAACCGACCCAGTTCCTCGATGGCCTGCCGCTGCCCAAGGGTTCCTATGCCAACCCCAAGGCTGAAACCTGGGATCTGGAACGCATTGCCGTACTGCGCGGCCCGGCCTCCTCGGTCTATGGTCAAACCCCGCCAGGCGGCATGCTGGACATGGTCAGCCGACGCCCCGAGGCCGAGACCAGTCACGAAGTACGCGCCGAAGTGGGCAGTAACAATCGCAAGCAGATCAGCTTCGACAGCACCGGCAAGATCGATGACGAAGGCCGGTTCCTCTACCGCATCGACGGCGTGATCCGTGACGGCGGCACGCCCATCGACCATATCGACGACAAGCGCTACAACATCGCCCCCAGCCTGACCTGGAATATCGACGACGATACCCACCTGACCTTCCTGTCGCAGTACACCCGCGACGATACCGGCATCAGCGGTCAGTTCCTGCCGCTGCAGGGCACCAAGCTGCCTTCGGCGGCCGGGGATATTTCTCATCACAAGAACCTGGGCGACCCGGACTCGGACTACTACGACCGTACCTACTACGCCCTGGGCTACAGCTTCGATCATCGGTTCAACGATGTCTGGCAGTTCAAGCAGAACCTGCGCTACACCAAAAGCGAACTGGCCTTCCGCCAGGCCTATGCATCCTTTGGCAATGTCGTCGCCCCGGATGGCACCCTTACCCGCCTCGTCGACAAGGTCAACGAAGACATCAGCCAGTTCGCGCTGGACAACAACTTCCAGGCCGACTTCCAGACCGGAGCCCTCAGCCACACCGTGCTGCTGGGCCTCGATCATCAGCGCAGCGACACCAGCTACCACTGGCAGGAAGGCAGCGCGCCCAGCAGCAACGTGATCCACCCGATCTTCGGGCAGGACTTCTCCAACATCGCCTACAACACCTTCTATAACTACAACCAGAAGACCAACCAGACCGGCCTGTATGCCCAGGACCAGATCTCCCTGGACAAGTGG
The DNA here is from genome assembly GCF_018326065.1 of Pseudomonas sp. Ost2. Lineage (NCBI taxonomy): Bacteria > Pseudomonadati > Pseudomonadota > Gammaproteobacteria > Pseudomonadales > Pseudomonadaceae > Pseudomonas > Pseudomonas sp. Ost2. The sequence continues at coordinate 6,753,232 of NZ_AP021904.1, forward strand.
CGCCTGACCCTCGGCGGGCGTGAGGACTGGATTCATACCGGCACCACCTTCTTCAACCAGAACGATGCCACCAGCACACGTCGCGACAAGGCCTTCAGCGGCAACGCCGGGCTGAGCTACGTCTTCGACTCCGGGATCACCCCGTATATTTCCTATACCGAGTCGTTCCAGCCGTCCCAGGGTGCCAACGCCAGCGCGACCCAATCCTTCAAGCCGACCGAAGGCCATCAGTACGAACTGGGCGTGAAGTACCAGCCGCCGGGTAGCAAGACCCTGCTCACCGCCGCCATCTTCGACCTGCGCCAGGAAAACGTCTCGGTCAGCGACCGTGGCATCACCAGCCAGATCGGCGAAACCAAGGTCCGTGGCCTGGAGCTCGAAGCCACCTCCAACGTGACCGAGAACCTCAAGCTGATCGCAGCCTACACCTACACAGACTCGGAAATCCTCAAGGGCGACGACAAGGGCAACCGCCTGCAACTGGTGCCACGCAACCAGGCCTCCGTCTGGAGTGACTACACCTGGCGCACCGGCTTCCTCGACGGTTTCGGCGTCGGCGGCGGCGTGCGTTATGTCGGTGACACCTACGGCAATACCGCGAACACCGCCAACGGTCACGTAGGCTCCTACGCGGTCTACGACGCGGCCGTGCACTACGACTTGGGTCGCCTGAGCAGTTCATTGGCCGGTGCTTCGGTGGAAGTCAACGCGAAGAACCTGTTCAACAAGGACTACCTTTCCACCTGTGATGGCACCTGGTGTTACTACGGTGACGAGCGCAACGTGGTCGCCAGCGTGAACTACAAGTGGTAACGGCACCCGCCTTGATCACGCGGACCACCTGAACCACCGCGGACCTGTAGGAGCCGGCTTGCTGGCGATGAGGCCCTTGAGCCTTGCAGCGCCCATTCGGACGCCATCGCCGGCAAGCCGGCTCCCACAGGCCTTGTGACGTTTCCCGCCTCCCACTTGCTTAGCCGGGCAACCTTGAGACAAGCCGCATTCCCATAGCGCGCCCTCATCCAGACTGTGGTCAACCATGAAAAGCAAAACCATCCGCCGCTGGTCCTTTATCCACACCTGGACCAGCCTGATCTGCACCCTGTTCCTGCTGATGCTGGCGCTGACCGGCCTGCCGTTGATCTTCCACCATGAGATCGACCACCTGCTGGGCGATGCCGCCGAGCTCAGGCAGATGCCCGCCGACACCCCGACGCTGGACCTGCAGCAACTGGTCCGCGCCGCCGAGGCCCATCGTCCGGGCGAGGTCATGCAGTACTTCGGCTGGGACGAGGAAGACCCCAATGGCGTGATCGCGATCATGGCGAAAACCGCCGGCACCGAGCCCAACTCGTCCCATACCTTCATGCTCGACGCCCGCACCGGAGAAGCCCTGGAACTGCCCTCGGCCAACGGCGGGCTGATGATGGTCATGCTGCGCCTGCACGTGGACATGTTCGCCGGGCTGCCCGGCAAGCTGCTGCTGGCCTTCATGGGTGTGCTGTTCGTGCTGGCGATCATCTCCGGCGTGGTGCTCTACCTGCCGTTCATGCGTCGCCTGAAGTTCGCCACGGTCCGCCAGGACAAATCCACCCGCCTGCGCTGGCTCGACCTGCACAACCTGATCGGCGTCGTCATCCTGACCTGGTGCCTGGTGGTTGGCATCACCGGCGTGATCAGCGCCTGCGCCGACCTGATCATCGCCGCCTGGCGCAACGACAGCCTCGGCGCCATGGTCGAACCCTACCGCAACGCCCCACCGCTGACCGACCGCGCGCCCGCCACGCATCTGCTGGAGATCGCCGCCCAGGCTGCCCCCGGCATGCGCCCGGACTTTATCGCCTTCCCCGGCACGCGCTTCTCCAGCGAGCACCACTACGCGGTGTTCATGAAGGGCAGCACGCACCTGACCTCCCACCTGCTGACCCCGGTGCTGATCGATGCCAGCACCCTGCAGGTCACCGCAGTGGCCGAACGGCCCTGGTACATGGACGCCATGGGCATGTCGCAACCGCTGCACTTCGGCGACTACGGTGGCATGCCGATGAAAATCCTCTGGGCCGTCCTCGATGTGCTGACCATCATCGTGCTCGGCAGTGGCGTGTACCTGTGGTGGGTCCGGCGCCGGGCCACGGCGGGCGTCGCGGCGGAGGTCGCGGGATGAAGCCGAGGCAATCGAACTTCTGGAAGGTCTTCGGCCTGCCGACCGTGATCGCCCTGCTCACCGCCGCCGGGCTGTTCGCCGCCTTGCTCGGTGACGGTGCCTGGGATGCGCTGAGCTGGCTGGGGCTGGGGATACCGGCACTGATCGCGGTGCAGGCGTTGCTCAGACGCGCTTCGCGAAAATAAGCGAGGTCATACGATGACGGCCTGCGTCGTGTCTTTCGCGGGCAAGCCCGCTCCCACCTAAGACAGGGCCAGTCCGCCCCGAGCGCTCGTCGGTAAAAAGCCGTTACGGGCGCTTTTTTATTGCGCTCGCGATTGACATCCCCGCCAGACACTCCTTATAAAGGCCAAAGTCATACGACGACATACAACGAAACAAATTTACTCCAATAAAAATAATTCAAAGAGTGTCCACGCCAATGATCCGAGCCGCCGCTTTCTCCGCAGGCCTTCCCCGATTGCGCTCCCTGCGCTTGCACACGGTCGGTACGCCGCCCTTGTGATGTCTTTCCCACCCCGCCAGGCGCTCGCGCGCGGGGTGCCATGCACCACCCCATTCCAAAAATAACAATGGTGAAGTGATGAAAGTCAAAGGCATCCGCTGGTGGATGATCGCCCTGGTCACCTGTGGCCTGATGGTCAACTACCTGGCTCGCAATACCCTGTCGGTGGCGGCACCGACGCTGATGAACGAGATGAACATCTCCACCGAGCAGTACTCGCATATCGTCGTCGCCTGGCAGATCGGCTACGCCCTGATGCAACCGATTGCCGGTTATATCGTCGACGCCATCGGCACCAAGCTGGGCTTTGCGATCTTCGCCATCGCCTGGTCCCTGGCCTGCGCGGCGGCGGCCCTGGCCACCGGCTGGCAGGGGCTGGCGTTCATGCGCGGCCTGCTCGGCGTCACCGAGGCCGCCGGCATGCCGTCGGCGGTCAAGACCTCCACCGAATGGTTCCCGGCCAAGGAACGCTCCGTCGCCATCGGCTGGTTCAATATCGGCTCGTCCTTCGGCGCGCTGCTCGCCCCGCCACTGGTGGTCTGGGCCATCCTGCACAGCGGCTGGCAACTGGCGTTCATCAGCGTCGGCGTCCTGGGCATCGCCTGGAGCGCGGCCTGGTTGCTGCTGTACAAGCATCCCCGTGACCAGAAGCGCCTGAGCGACGCCGAACGCGACTACATCCTCAGCGGCCAGGAAGACCACTTCAAGGACACCACGACAAAAAGAGGCAACTGGAAAAAGGTCGTCGCCAGCCGCAACTTCTTCGCCATCGCCAGCGCGCGTTTTCTCTCCGAGCCGGCCTGGCAGACCTTCAACGCCTGGATCCCGCTGTACCTGATGACCGAGCGGCACATGAACATCAAGGAAATCGCGATGTTCGCCTGGCTGCCGTTCCTCGCCGCCGACCTGGGGTGCATCGTCGGCGGCTACCTGAGCCCGTTCTTCCACAAGCACCTGAAGGTCAACCTGTTCACCTCGCGCAAGATGGTGATGTTCCTCGGCTGCAGTTGCATGATCGGCCCCGCCTGCATCGGCCTGGTGGACAGTCCCTACGTCGCCATCGCCCTGCTCTGCGTCGGCGGCTTTGCCCACCAGACCCTGTCCGGCGCGCTGTATGCGATCACCTCCGACTCCTTCGGCAAGAACGAGGTGGCCACCGCCACCGGTGTCAGCGGCATGTTCGGCTTCTTCGGCGCGGCCCTGTTCACCATGGTGCTGGGCATCATGGTGACCAAGGTCGGCTACAGCCCGCTGTTCGTGACCCTGGCCATCCTCGATATCGTCGCCGCCTTCCTGGTGTGGAACGTGGCCCGGCCGCTCAGGTCGAGCCCGGTCGAACCGTCGCCGGCCGGCAGTCCTGCCCTGGCCTGAACCGGGGCGGAAACAGGCTGGCGATCCGTTTCGCCAGCTGCGCCCCGCAGCGCTGATCCTCGCGCAGCCCCAGCGACCTACTCATGGACCACCCCGCTCTCGGCGGGCAGCGCCCCGGCCGCCCTGGCCTGGCCGATGCCGTACCAGTCGAGCTTGCGGGTCAGTACCATGAACACCCCGAGCAGGCCGAACAGCAGCAGCGAGCCCATCAGCAACGCATAGTCTTCGGCACTCAGCAGCCCAAATAGCAGGCCATACAAAGCGGCCAGGGCGGCGGCAAAGCCCAGGCCATGGCTCAGACTGCGCAACACATGGCAGACATAGAAACCGATCAGGCCGACACAGGCAGCGGCTGACAACAGGTAGGCCAGGCCGAACCCCAGGTGCTCCGACAGCGACAGCAACAGCAGGTAGAAGAACGCCAGCGCCGCGCCGACCAGGGCGTACTGGATCGGGTGCACCGCCAGGCGCTTGAGCACTTCGAACAGAAAGAAGCCGGCGAAGGTCAGGGCAATGAACAGCAGGGCATATTTGATCGCCCGGTCGGACTTGAGGTACTGGTCCACCGGCTCGATAAAGCTCACCCCGAAACTGCGCGCCTTGAACGCCTCGCAATTGCTCGTCTCCAGGCACTGGTTCAACGCTTCATGCAGGTTGGTGGAGAAGAACGACGTCTGCCAGTTGGCACTGAAACCCTGATCGGTGATTTCCCGCTGGGCCGGCAGGTAGTTGCCGATAAAACTCGGATGTGGCCAATCGGCGCTCAGGTGCACGCTGCTGGTCTTGCCCACCGGCATCACCTGCAATTGACCGGTGCCCTGCAAGGCCAGGTCGAAAGCAAAATCCAGGCGTTTTTCTTCGCGACCGTCGACACGCGGCAAGGTCACGTGGACGCCATCCCCCAGCCAGCTCACCTGGGTCCCTGGCAGGAACTCCAGTTGCTGATTGCCCAGTTGCAGGGTCAGCGCGTTCTCGATGCCGCGGATATCGCTGATGCCCACCGCCAGGTACGGCTCGTCGAAGCGGTAATCGGCGAAGTCCTCGCTGATGCCCAACTGCGCCGGCAACGCGAAGGTGCCGCTGATGTGGTTGTTGGCGTGAAACAGCCGCGCTTCATAGATACCCCGCGCACGCAGCTCGGTCTGCACCTTGCCATCGAGCTCGAAACGCTCCGGCAGGAAGTACAGGCGCCCGCTGGTTTCGCTGGTCTGCTGGAAACGCTCGCCCTTGTCATTGGTCTTCCACTCACGCACCGTCTGGCGATACGGCACGACCATCACCGGGCCGCTCACCAGCTGGCTGTAGCTGGAACTGCGGGCGATGTCCTCGAGGACGCCGTCACGCAGGCCCTGTCGTTCATCGATCATCCCGTCGATCATCATCAGGGGAATCAGCAACAACAGCATCAGTAGGGCAATCGCCCCGAATTTTATCGCCAGACTGCGGTTCATGGGGTCTCTCTCCCTGTTGGAATGGGAGAGAGTCTGTGCTGCCCGTGTGGAGCCTTGATGGGCGAAATATGGAGACTGTGTGGAGACTGCGTGGAGAGTCAGGGCAGACGCAACGTCACCTCGACACCGCCAGGGACATTGCCGATCAGCAGCTCGCCGCCATGCAGCTTCACCACTTCCTCGACAAAGTTCAGTCCCAGCCCGGTACTCTTGCGCCCGCTGCCCGGACGCGGCAGCGAATAGAAACGCTCGCTCAGGCGCGGCAAGGCGTAGTCGGGAATCGCCTCGGCCTGGTTGAACAGGGTGAAGCACGTCTGCCGCCCCTGCTGTTCGGCGGTGAAGCGGATCAGCCCGCCCTCCGGGGTGAAATCGAGGGCATTGTCCAGCAGGTTGCCGATGGCCTGGCGCAGCAGAAAACGTTCACCGAACACCTGGATGCCCGCCGCGATCGTCTGTTCGATGCGCAGCCCGGCCCGCTCGATCCGCGCACCCTGGGCCTGCACGACTTCGTCCACGAGGGCCGCCAGCGGCACCTCGACCTGTTCTTCGAGCACCTGGCGCTGCTCCACCAGGGCCAGGTTCAGCAGCCGCTCGATCAGTTGCTGCATGCGTGCGCTTTCGCTCTCGATATTGCTGACGAAGCGCTGTTGCTGCGTCGCCGGCATGTCTCCCTGCAACAACTCCGCCGCGCCGCGAATCGCCGCCAGCGGGCTTTTCAGCTCATGGGTCAGGGTGTGCACATAACGCTCGACATAGGCCTTGCCTTCCAGTTGCGTGCGCATATGTTCCACGGCATTGGCCAACTGCTCCATCTCCCCGCCGCGATAATGCGGCAGCTCGGCCCGGCGACCTTCACTCACCGCCTGGGCGTAGGCGGTCAAACGGCGCAATGCCGCGCTCAGCCACCAGGACAGCAACGCACCGAACAACAGGCCCAGGGCGATCAGCCCCGCGCCCCACCACAGCAGGCGGCGCTCGGTGCGGTCGACATAGGGCTGCAACGAACTGTTGGGCTTGGCTACCGTGACCACGCCGATGATCTGGCCGTCATCGGTAATCGGCGCGCCGACATGCATCACCGAGGAGTTCGGATCGTTCGCCTCGGAGCGGGTCGAGCGGGCGCCGTATTCGCCACGCAGGGTCAGGTAGACGTCGTTCCAGCGCGAGTAGTCCTGGCCCACCGCCAGTTCGGCGGAATCGAGCAGGACGATGCCCTTGGCGTCGGTCACGTAGATCCGGTGATTGACCTGGTTCTTCGCCAGGCCCCAGATCTTCGCCCCCGGCTTGCGCTGACCGTAGGCCTTGAGCACTTGTGGCAGGCGACTCTGGCCGAGGGTGCCGGCCTTGACGTCGTCGTGGAGGATTTCCGCCAGCAGGTTGGCGGTGTCCACCAGGGTTTCCTCCGTGGACTGGCGCACGCCGGGACGGATTTCCTTCATCACCGTGCTCAGCACGAAATAGCCGGTGAGACCGACGAACAGGAAATACATCAGGAAGATCCGGATCCCCAGCGGCATCAGCTGTTCCCCGGACTGTAGCTGTAGCCCAGGCCACGGTGGGTCTGGATCGGCTCGGCCTCGGCGGCCACCGCCCGCAGCTTGGCCCGCAGGCTCTTGATATGGCTATCGATGCTGCGTTCATAACCGGCATCCGCCGGCACCCCGACGGCATCGAGCAACTGCTCGCGGCTGAAGACCCGCTCGGGCTGTTCCAGCAGGCAGGCCAGCAGGCGGAATTCATGGCGGGTCAGATTCAGGGCCTGGGCGCGATAACTGATCTGCACCCGTTCGTGATCGACCAGGAAACGCTCGCCGGGCAACACCGGCGATGCCTGGGGCAGCACGCGCTTGAGAATCGCCCGGACCCGCGCCGCCACTTCCCGTGGGCTGAAGGGCTTGACCACATAGTCGTCGGCGCCGATCTCCAGGCCCACCACGCGGTCGATCTCGCCGTCACGGGCACTGAGGAACATCACCGGCACTTCGGTAAAGCGCCGCAGTTGCTTGCACACCTCGAAGCCGCTGATATCCGGCAGGCCGATATCGAGAATCAGCAGGTCGGCCGGCGTGGCGCGCTGATGTTCGACCGCGGCGCCGCCCAGGTTCAGCCAGGTGGTGGTGAACCCTTCGCCCTGCAAGGCATACACAAGGGTATCGGCAATCGCCGCTTCGTCTTCGACAATCAGGATATGGGGCATGGCGTCCGAGCACTGGCATTAATGGCGCAACGGTGCCGGACGCGTGTCGCCCCGTCAATCAGCAGTCGGGTTTGTCGGCGGTATAACGCCGCGCCGGATTCACCGCCGCACCGAACTCGCGCAGAGCCTTGGCACCGATCAGCAGCGGGTAGTTGAAGCTGCTGCGGTTGGTCAGGTTGACCTCCACCGTGCGCTTGACGTTGCCCAGGCACATTTCCAGGTCCACCACCGGGCGCTTGCTCGGGTCGGCGACCTCGCTGTCCTCGTCTTCCTCGGTACGGGTCTTGATCTTGCTGATGCGCGAGACCTTGTGCTCATAGACCTTGTTGTCGGCATCGGCGGTGCCGAGGCGGAAGCGCACCCAGTCCTCGCCGTCGCGCTTGAACAGCTCGATATCCTTGGCCGACAGCGAGGCGGTCAGGGCACCGGTATCCATCTTGGCCTTGAAGGTCTGGCCGATTTCCGGCAACTGGATGTATTCGTAGCGCCCGTACAGGGTCGGCTCGGCGGCCAGGGCGGGCAGGGCCAGGAGGGGCAACAGGGCAAGAAGGGCTTTCACTGGGGCGGTACCTTTGAGTGGACGCACATGGGTCGGCATTTTAGACCGCGCCGACCGCGTTGGTTCATGAACAAATCAGAAACAACCCCGTCACCTTGTAGGAGCTGGCTTGCCAGCGATGACGCCCGCAGGGGTGCCGCAGGGTTGGAGGGCCTTATCGCAGGCAAGCCAGCTCCCACAGGGGGAAGTGTCCGCCACTGGATTTGGCGTCCGGCCGCGCCACCTTTATCATGGCGCGCCCTCACGTTTTTAAAGAGTTCCCGTATGCGCCGCCTGCTCACCGGCAGCTTCGTCACATTGCTGCTATTGCTCAACACGCTGGTGCTGTTCGGCCCGCTGATGGTCTTTGCCCTGCTCAAGCTGGTACTGCCCGGTCGTTTTCGCGACTACGCCAGTTGGGCGGTGATGTGGATCGCCGAGACCTGGGCCGAGATCGACAAGCTGATCTTCGCCCTGTGCATTCCCACCCGCTGGGATATCCGCGGTGCCGAAGGCCTGCGTGGCGATACCTCGTACCTGGTGGTCAGCAACCATCAGTCCTGGGTCGATATCCCGGCGCTGATCCAGACGCTCAACCGGCACACGCCCTTCTTCAAGTTCTTCCTCAAGAAGGAACTGATCTGGGTGCCCTTCCTCGGCCTGGCCTGGTGGGCCCTGGACTACCCGTTCATGAAGCGCTACTCCAAGGCCTTCCTCGACAAGCACCCGGAACTCAAGGGCCAGGACCTGGAAATCACCAAGGCCGCCTGCGAGCTGTTCAAGCGCCAGCCGGTCACCGTGGTCAACTACCTGGAAGGCACCCGGTTCAGCGAGGCCAAGCGCCAGCAACAGGCTTCGCCCTTTACCCACCTGCTCAAGCCCAAGGCCGGCGGCGTGGCCTTCGTCCTCGCGGCCATGGGCGAGCAGCTGGACGCGATCCTCGATGTCACCGTGGTCTATCCGCAAGCGCGTATTCCGGGCTTCTGGGACCTGATCAGCGGCAACGTGCCCAAGGTCATCATCGACTTCCAGACCCACGCCATGGACCCGTCGCTGTGGCAAGGCGACTACGAGAACGACCCGGCATTTCGCGAGCATATCCAGAACTGGGTCAACCAGCTCTGGAGCGAGAAAGACCGCCGTATCGCCGCCCTGCGCAACGAGCGCGGCTGAACCTCAGTCGAGGATCACATGGGGCAGGAAACGGCTGGTGTCCTTGGTGATCAGTGAGTTGTCCTCGCGGATGCCGATGCCGGCCGGCTGATCGCCGATCACCCAACTGCCCAGCACCGTGTGACTGCCGGCAAACAACGGCAGCGGCTGGAACTGCTGGAGGACAAACGGCCCTCGTTCATAAGGCCCCGGCTGGCTGACCCGTTCACCGCCAGGCGTGTGGATCTCGACATTGGCGCCCTCCCGGGAAAAGAACGGCTTGCGTACCCAGCCCGCCCCCAGTCGCGCGGTGGGGTCCGGGTCGATAAAGGTCGGCAGCAGGTTCGGGTGGCCCTGGTTCATTTCCCAGAGCAGCGCCATGGCCCCCTTGTTCGACAGGATCGCCTTCCACGGCGGCTCGACGAACAGCGTCCGGCTGTGTTCGATGGCCGGTCCGAACGCTTCGCTGAACAGGTTTTCCCAGGGGTAGAGCTTGAACAGGGTAGCGATCGGCGAGCCCAGCTCATCGACAAAACGCCCGGCCTGATCCAGCCCGATGTCCTCGATATCGATCAGCCGTGTACCGAGTCCGGCCTGGCGGGCGATATCGCGCAGGTACTCGACCGTACCGCGATCCTCCAGCGAGCCCCTGATCGACGAGAAGTGGAACGGCGACTGGAAGCCACCCTCGACAAAGGCCTGCAGCAACTTGTCCTCGATGCTGTTGAACTGATCGGCCCGGGCCGGCAGTTGCCCGCGCTTCATCTGTTCTTCCAGCCAGACGTACTGGAAAAAGCTCGCCTCGTACAACGAGGTCGGCGTGTCGTAATTGGTTTCCAGCAGTCTCGCCGGGCCCTGGCCGTCGTAGCACAGGTCCATCCGCCCATAGAGATGGGGGTGGCCCTGGCGCCAGGAGTCGCGGATCAGGTCGCGATAGGCCTCGGGAATCGCCAGCCGGTCGAGCAGTTGCTCGCTGTCCACCACCTGTTCGACCAGGGCCATGCACAGTTCATGCAGTTGCCGCGTCGGCTCTTCCAGCTCGTCCTCGATCTGGCGCAGGCTGAACCGGTAGTACGCCGACTCATCCCAATAGGGCTCGCCGTCGAAGGTGTGGAAATGAAAGCCCAGGCGTTCGGCGGTGGCCCGCCAGTCCGAACGTGGCGCCATCTGGATGCGCTGCATCAGGAACCCCAGCTGCCGTGGGACGAGCCGAAACCGCCGCGGCTGACCGCCCGTGGCGCCGAGCCGTCATAGAAGCCGGTGATGAAATGCGCCGGGCTCGCCACCCGGAAACGCGCATTACGCGACTGGGCGAAGGTCTTGCCGGCCTTGACCTGCTGGTCGAGGCTGCTCAGGCGGTAACCACCACGCCCGTCGCGCTCCTGGTACAGCGGCTCGCTGAAGTAGCGCGGCGCATAGGGGTCGGTGCCCAGGCCTATCCAGCGCCAGACCCGGCTGGCCCAGCCATTGGAATGGCTGGCCGTTGTCGAACCGCCGCTCGATCCCCCATAGCCGCCACCACTGCTGCCCCCCGACGACCAATAGCTCGAAGTCGCGGCTTGCTCGTCCTGTTTCTGCGCCGGCACCGGTTGCTCCGGCGGCACCGTCACCGCGCGCAAGGTGGTCAGGGCGAACCCGGCCATCAACGGATTGAACTGCGCACGCTGCGGATCGGCGACACAACTGTCGAGGGAAAAATCAATGGCACAGGCCGTCTGGTCGCCATAGACCGGCGCGATCTCCCGATGCTGCTCCAGGGCCGTCGCCGCCGCATCGGCACAGACATCCGCCGCGATACCGGCGGCCACACAGGCCTGCTCGTTGGCATACCGAGCGGTCTCGCTGACGTCGCGCGTCAGGACCTGCTCGCCATCGCAGGCCACCAGCACAAAGGGCACGCTGCCCAGCAATACCAGGCCCACACGTTGACTGCGTTTCATCGCGGGCGCCCTCAGACCGAAGGCGTCATGCAGGCCGCATTGAGCAGGCCGACGCTGATGGAGATGGCTGCCGCCAGGATCGCCGCCGCCGACTCGCCGTTGCCGATGCGTGTCGACAGGCCGCGGATCACCCAGGCGACCAGGGCGAACGCCGCCAATTGCGCCACCAGCGCGATCAACGCCCAGACCAGGAAATCCACCAGTGAGACCGAATGGGCAATGGCGCTGGCGGCGGGAATCGCAAACCCGACCAGGGCGCCGCCCAGGGCGATTGCCGCGGCCACGTTGCCCTCGCGGATCAACGTCCATTCCTTGTGGGGTGTCAGACGGGTATAGAGACAGGCATACAGCCCAAAGACCAGCAGCGCCACCAGCAGATACAGGACAAATCCCATGACCGCATCCAGGTGCAACGACATTTTCACTGCATCGACCAACATGCTTGCGCCACTCTCTCCATGAACAGGCGGCGACAAATAGCACACTGCACGACAGAACTGAACAGACCTTCGCCGCCACAGACAAAAACGCACCGGGCCTTTTCAGGTTCCCGGTGCGTTTTTCAGTCGCGCTGGCACTGCCGGCCTGCCGGAGCCCTCAGCCGCCGGCGCCCCAGATCCCGCTCAGGCTCTGCAACAGCGGCCCGCCCACGCCCTGGTCGCCCAGGTACTTGAGAATGATCGGGGCGAACTGGCCGACCATGTTGCTGTTCATGCCCAGGGCGCCAAAGGCATTGTTCAGGTCACCGGTATCCTTCACGTTGCCCAGGGCACTGCCGACGTCGGCAGTGCTGCCCGACTTGCCGCCCAGCAACCCACCGAGCCCGGCCAGCGCACCGCCACCGGACAATTGATCCAGCCCCGGCACGCTCTGGCTCAGTTGCGAATAATCGTTGCCGCTGAGTTTGTTCTTCGCCAGCCCGAGCATCGCGCCGGTCCCGCCGATGGCCTGCTCCGGCGTGACATGGAGCTGCGAACCGAGGGAACTGAGCAACCCGTTAGCCGGTGCCGCGGCATTCTTGTCGCCGCCCTGCATGGACGACACCGCATTGGCCGCATCGCTCAGGCTGAAAGCCGCAAACACCGGCGTGACGGCGAACGCCATGAGCGAAGCCAATACAACACCGCGTGAAATCTTCATCGCTACCACCTCTTGAGTCATCGAAAACCCCTTCGCACAGGGGCCTGGCACTGCTCGTTGGAGTCGAAAAACCCCGGCTTGTTCCCCAGGGGCCGCGCACCACCGCAATTGCATCCGATTCAGGCTCGCCTGCGTATATCAGGCACGGATGGCCAATGGCCGGAACCCTGGACGCCCCTTCTGCGAGCCGCATGAATGAATGGAATAACCCCGTGCCGTGGACTAACCTCAGCCAGCAAGGTGCACCGCGCGCGGTCCATTCAACGTAGTGTGATTGTCTGGAGAATGCCCATTTCCACCGCCGACGCCGATCAACTCAGGCAGCTGCTGGCCCAGTGCTCACTGGGTAACCGCCGCGCATTCGAGACGCTTTATCGCAACGTCGCCCCGCGTCTCCACGGCATAGCCCTGCGCTGCATGGGCCGCCCCGACCTGGCCGAAGAAGTGCTGCAGGAAAGCTTCGTGCGGATCTGGAACAACGCCTCTCGCTACGACGCCAATCTGTCGGCACCGATGACCTGGATGGTGAATATCACCCGCAACCTGGCCATCGACCAGTTGCGCAAGAAGCGCGAGGAACGCCTGGGCGAGTTCCGGGAACAGGAACTTCCCGACGACGCCCCCAGCGCCCACGACCAGTTGACCAGCAGCCGTGACGCCTCGGCACTCAACCGCTGCCTGGACAGCCTCGAAGGCATGCAGCGCCAATCGATCACCATCGCCTACTTCCACGGCCTGTCGTACGCGGAACTGGCCGAACAACTGGCCGCACCGCTGGGCTCGGTCAAATCCTGGATCCGCAGGGGCATGGAGCGCCTGCGCCGGTGCCTTGAATCATGAACTACCAGAACCCCCGCCTGCGCCGCGCCCTGGCGGCCGACTACGCGATCGGGCTGATGTCCGCCGCTGGTCGTCGTCGCTTCGAAAGCCTGATGCGTGACGACGCGCGGCTGCGCGCGCAAGTCGCCGAATGGCAGGAAACCCTGGCCACGCTGACCGAATCCGTGCCGCCGCAACCGGTGCCGGACCGGGTCTGGCAAGCCATCGTCGCGCGCATCGACCCGCAGCAGTTGCACATACCGGCCAGGCGACCGTTCTGGAACTGGCTGCGCGCCACGGCGGCGATCGGTTCACTGGTGGTGATCGTGGCCCTGGGCGTGCTCTACCGGCATGACCCGATCAGCGCCAGCGCGACCCTGCTCAGCGGCACGCAACAGCCGGCACTGCGGATCGAGGCCCATGCAGGCTACCTGCAAGTCGAGCCATTGACCATGGCCGCGGTGGACGCCAACCGCAGCCTGGAACTCTGGGCGATTCCACTGGATGGCAAGCCGGTGTCCCTCGGCCTGGTGCCCCGGGAAGGCAAGGGTCGTCTTGAATTGAGCGAGGCCCACAAGACCCTGCTCGGCACCTCGGTGGTGCTGGCGGTCAGCCTGGAACCACAAGGCGGCTCTCCGACCGGACAACCCAGCGGGCCGGTACTCTACTCGGGGCCGCTGGCGGCGCTGTGATCTGCTGATCCTGCGTGGCGGCTCAAACTGAAAGCAGCTCTACGGCGGCTTGAACAATTGGCCGCGCCCACTCGGGCGTTCCCTGCAGAGCCTGGGCATCCTGCGGATCGGGATAGACCATCTGGCCCTCAACCATTTCCAGCACCAGCAGCGGGTCCGGAATCTCCTCGCCGGGCGCGGCGTCGGTGCTGTTGTCAAAGACTTGCAGGTGGGTCAGGTACGGCATCAGGGCAATCAGGTTCAGCCGTGAGTTGACCCAGCGTTCGCGAATCTTGCTTTGCGCAATATCGTGACCGCCACGGGAAACCCGCAAGTGCACGCGTTGCAGGTGCTGTTCCGGCGAGGACAAACCACAGAACAACACCACCACCTCGTGGCTCTGCGCCGCCTGGGCGAGCATCAGGGCGATGGTATTGCCACCCAGCGTGGTTTCGAACGCATAGTTGCGGCCTTCACGCAGGGCGTTTTCCAACTGGCTGCGACCGTGTTCCCAGGCCAGGCCATTGGCCTGGGCCGGCTCGATCCCCATCGAAGCGATCAGCTCACGGGCAAAGCTGTTCGGATTGAACCAGTCCAGACCATGCTCGGCGAGCAGCGCACCGCCTACCGAACTCTTGCCAGCGCCATTGACGCCGGCCAGGACAAAAATAAAGGGACGTTCGACGACCGGCGTCACTGGCATCAGAAGGTAGAACCGGCTTTGGGTCGTTTGGCCAGCTTGCCCTTGGCCGCCAGCAACGAACGCAACCCCGCCGTAGCCTGGGGTTGCTGCAGGCTCTCCAGCCGCGCATTGAAGCGCTGGGTCAGCTCATCCAGCGCCGATTGCTCCCGCGCCTTGTAGGCCTGCACTTGTGCAGTCAGCTGCTGATAGGTCTCGGCGTCCAACAGGACCATTTCCACGGTGGCGTGGTTGGTCACCGCGACACTGCCGGACTGGTGGACCAGACGAACCACATCCGCCCACTTGTTCTTCACCTGGGAAGCGTTCTGACGGGGCAGATCAAGCAGATCAGGCAAGGCAATCATGGCGCGTGCTCGCAGAAAGGGGAGACAGGCTCACTATAACAAGACGACACCATTCTGGCTATTTTTGCCATATTGGCCTTTTTGATCGTCCTCCCCGCCTTGCTTCCGCGCAAGCCCGAGGCTTATAGTCCGCCGGTCGCCCTGATTGGCGATACGGGTTTGGCGACTCGTTTATAGACCATGCGAAAGCCCTGCGCTTGTTTGCAGGTGCCTTCGTACCCGCAAAGTCGCTCCATGGCGGCTGTGCGCGGGAGACCTTCGGGTCTGCCGGCTTGGTCTATTCCGGTTCGCCAACCTGCGTACAGCTGCCACCCGCTTCGTTTGGCGACGAATCGGGCGGTTTCAAACCCAATAGACTGAGACTTTGCCCATGAACAAGTACACCCCGCTCACCGCCATCGACTGCCTGATCCCCAGCCTGTTGATCGACGCCCAGAGTCCGACCGACGTCCTTCACGCCAACGCCACCGCGCGGATCCAGGCGGCCACCCGGATGCTCGAATCCCTGGCCCGCCTCGAACTGCATAACGCCAATGACATCGACTTGCAGCAGATCCTCCAGGCCCCCGCGATCCTGCTGCGCGATGGCTGCGACCTGATGGATGTACTGGGCTGGCGACTACGGGCCTGACCGCCCTGTGGGAGCCGGCTTGCTGGCGATGACGGCCGACCGAACACTGCAAGACCCAAGGGGCTTATCGCTATCGGAGTAGCACGGCCCGTCCTCTTTGATCGTTCCCACGTCAAGGCGACGAATCGTCGGCACGGGAACGATCACGGCCCATCAAACACCCCTGCCCTTGCCCGCGCAGTTGCCGTAAAGTGCCAGTCCCTTCAGGAGAATGTACACATGGACGTAAAGATCGGCGCAGCAGCCCTGGTCACTATCCTGGCGGGCCTGGCCATCGCCTTCGGTGTGAGCGAATGCCAGCGCGGCCCGCTCAATCCGCCAGTGGCCGCCGACACCAGCGACGAGCAAAAAGCCTGGCTGACCCTCGAACACCGGATCAAACGTACCGACCCGGCCTTTACCGAGGTCACGCGCTACGGGGAAACGCTGAATATTGTCTACCAGCCGGCCAAGGCGGCCGAGGGTGACGAGGCATGGCCGCCGCGCCTGCTGCGTGTGGTTGGCCAGGCAATCGCGGCCGTGAATGGCGCACCGGGCGGCAAGCAGTACACGCAGGTGACGATCAATGCGCAGATCATCGCCCCCAATGACGTGGAACTGACCTACGCGATGGTCGATTTCGACGCCCTCAAGACCCAGCCAGGCGGCTACACCACCTTTGCCAGCAGCCCCCGCGTGCTCAGGTTCAGCAGCGCGAGCCTGGTCCAGGCACGCGACTATTGCCGTGGCCCGAGCGCCCAGGGCTTCTATCCCGAGTTCTGCCAGCGGGTCGACAGCGCCAAGGCCAGGCAGCTCTTGCAGTAGGCGTCGGCACGGGTTGATCGGATAACTATGTATTACCCGCCCCTGGTGCGTATCGATGAGGATGCCTGTGCAGGACAACATCACTCAATCAATACCCAGAGGCTTGCATATGGATATGTTAACAAGCGCAATCATCGAGGCCGGCATCGACACCTTGTCTGCCCTCACGGACGTCGACCCCACTGCCTGCATAGAGCACCAGCCCCTCGAAAACGGCTTCAGGAAATTTGTCTTCTTCCTGAAGAAACGCCCGGACGAAGACGACCTGGAAGTCAGGATCAACGCCCGGATCAGCCTGTTTCACGATTGCAACCAGCGCTCGATCGAAAAGACCGACCTTGAGAAAACCGCGGCCGGTTACTACCGGATCGACCAACCCGTGTACACAAAAACAAGGATGGGTTGCAAGCTGCGAACCTATACCGAGACCGATACCCTGTACGGTGACGGCTATACCCTGCCCTATGACAGCAGCACCCCCATCGTCATCCATGCCTTCGCCGGTTTCGACCCGAGGGAGGACGTGTATGTCGGGGACGACGTCATCCACAAGTCCATGCAACCGCGCGAATTGCACGTATCGGCTGCACGCTCGTGAACATGTGAACACGCCGCCGGCCACCGGAACCCGGATAACGACCGCGGCATAAAAAAGGGCGACCGAAGTCGCCCTTTTTTCCGTCTTGCCCTTTGCTACTTACGCCGCACTGAACAGCTTGTGCGGGTCGATCACGAATTTCTTCGGCACGCCGGCATCGAACTCGCCATAACCCTTCGGTGCGTCATCCAGGCTGATGACCTGCACACCGACGATTTCGGCGATATTGATCCGATCCCACATGATCGCCTGCATCAGCTGGCGGTTGTACTTCATCACCGGGGTCTGGCCGGTGTGGAAGCTGTGGGACTTGGCCCAGCCGAGGCCGAAGCGGATGCTCAGGCTGCCGATTTTCGCGGCGGCGTCCACGGCACCCGGGTCTTCGGTCACGTACAGGCCCGGAATACCGATCTTGCCCGCCACGCGGACCACTCCCATCAGCGAGTTGAGCACGGTGGCCGGAGCCTCATGCTTGACGCCTTCATGACCGTGACCACGGGCTTCGAAGCCCACGGCATCGACGGCGCAGTCCACTTCCGGCTCGCCCAGCAACGCAGCGATCTGTTCGTGCAGCGGGGTGTCCTTGGACAGGTCGGCGATTTCGAAACCCTGAGCCTTGGCGTGAGCCAGGCGGATCGGGTTGACGTCACCGACGATCACCACGGCGGCACCCAGCAGGCGCGCCGAGGCGGCGGCGGCCAGGCCGACCGGACCGGCACCGGCGATGTACACGCTGCTACCCGGACCGACACCGGCGGTCACAGCACCGTGATAGCCGGTCGGCAGGATGTCGGAGAGGCAGGTCAGGTCGCGGATCTTCTCCATGGCCTTGTCGCGATCCGGCAGTTTCAGCAGGTTGAAGTCGGCGTACGGCACCAGCACGTACTCGGCCTGGCCACCGGTCCAGTCGCCCATGTCGACGTAGCCGTAGGCACCGCCGGCGCGGGCCGGGTTGACGGTCAGGCAGACGCCGGTGTGCTGTTCCTTGCAGGAGCGACAGCGTCCGCAGGCAACGTTGAACGGTACCGACACCAGGTCGCCGAGCTTCAGGTTCTCGACGTCGCTGCCCTTCTCGACCACTTCACCGGTGATCTCGTGACCCAGGACCAGACCGACCTGGGCGGTAGTGCGACCACGGACCATGTGCTGGTCGGAGCCGCAGATATTGGTGGAAACAACGCGCAGGATGACACCGTGCTCGATCTTCTTGCCGCGCGGGTCCTGCATTTTCGGATAGTCGATTTTCTGTACTTCGACCTTGCCATTGCCGAGATACACCACACCACGATTGCCAGACATGCTTTCACCTCGCTGTTGTTTTTATGTAGCGGCGCGCCGCCAGAGGGGCCGCGCGTTGATTGCTCGGGTTGTTGCCTGTGGTTGTTGCGTTGTTCCTGCCGGCCTCATCGCTGGCAAGCCAGCTCCTACAAGGGTATTGCGTCGCAGCAGGCACCGCGCCCACTGTGGGAGCCGGCTTGCCGGCGATGAGGCCGGCACGGGCAGCCAAAAATCAGAGGACCACCGTCCTGTTGGCGTTCAGGAAGACCCGCCGTTCAATGTGATAACCCACCGCCCGGGCCAGCGTCAGCCCTTCGATGTCCCGGCCCTTGGCGATCAGGTCCTCGGGATAATGGCTGTGATCCACCACTTCCACGCCCTGGGCGATGATCGGGCCTTCGTCCAGGTCGTTGTTGATGTAGTGCGCCGTGGCACCCACCAGTTTCACCCCCTTGTTGTAGGCCTGGTGATACGGCTTGGCGCCCTTGAAGCCGGGCAGCAACGAGTGGTGGATATTGATGGCCTTGCCGTCGAGCTTGCGACACAGCTCCGGCGACAACACCTGCATGTAGCGGGCGAGGATCACCAGTTCGGCGCCGGATTCCTCGATCACCTGCCAGACCTGGCGTTCCTGGCCCGGCTTGTCGTTGGGATCGAGGGGGAAATGGTAGTACGGAATCTGGTGCCAGTCGGCCAGGGGCTTGAGGTCCGGATGGTTGGACACAACCGCGGCGACGTCCATGGACAATTGACCGATGCGCTGACGGTAGAGCAGGTCGTTGAGGCAGTGATCGGCCTTGGAGACCATGATCACCACTTTCGGCCGGTAGTTCGGCGCGGTCAGTTCGAACACCATGCCGAAGGACTCGCCGCGCTCGGCCAGGCCGGCGCGGAAGGCCAGTTCGTCGAAACCCTCGGGCTGGCGGAACTCCACGCGAATGAAGAACCGACCGGAGAGACGGTCATCGAACGAGTGGTGTTCGGTGACATAGCAGCCCTGCTCGAACAGATAGCGGGTCACCGCATCCACCGTGCCGAGCACGCTGGGGCAATCGGCGGTCAAAATCCATGTATCGGGTGCGCGGCTCATTGCTTGACTCCTGTTCGTGAATAACAGAGCGATGCAAAACCTGTGGCGAGGAGCCCTGGTCCTGATCGTTCCCACGCTCTGCGTGGGAACGCCGCCATGGACGCTCCGCGTCCGCTCCTGGGACGCAGAGCGTCCCGGGATGCATGCCCACGCAGAGCGTGGGAACGATCAATCCTTACCCTTGTGTACTGTGGGAGCCGGGCTCGCCCGCGAAGCTTTCAGCGATCTCGCCAGCCCCTTCGCGGCGATTCGACAAGCCCGGCGCCTACAGTTTTGTTCAGATCTCAGGCCTGGACGCTGAGACCGTACTCGGCCGCCGCATCCTGCAACCACAACCACCAGTAATCCGAGAAGCTGCGGCGAATCACCAGCTCCCAGGTGTTTTCGGCGGTGTGGCGGATCATCAGTTGCGACTTGGCGAACACCGTGCCGACCGCCTTGCCCACCGGGAAGTTGTTCGGGTGCACGTCGTAGCTGGTGGACTTCATCAATACCTGGCGCACGTTCGGGCCGCTCAGCTCCAGCAGTTGCTGGCCGCCGCTGACATTGACGATGGCCACATGCAGATCGCCCAGGGCTTCGCGCAGCGCCTTCTCGGCGGCGAACTCTTCGCCGCTCGGGACGATCAGCAGCCACTCGTCGGGGCCGAGCCACTGCAGGCTGGTCTCGCCCTTGGCAACCACGGTCAGGGCCACGGGCAGCTCCAGGCCCAGGGCCTTGTGCACGCCGGCGGCGAACGCCGGGTCATGGCCGTCGCCACGAATGGTCAGGTGACCGAGCAGTTTCTTTTCCCGCACGGTCACGCCGGCGTTCTTGCGGCCCTTGCCCACCAGGCTGGCGAGGTCGGCATGGTGCAACGACGACTCGGCCTTGGCCCCGGAAGTCGGGCGTTGTTGGTAAACGTTGGCTGTGGTCATAAAACACCTTTAACTCAGGTTGATCGTTCCCACGCTCTGCGTGGGAATGCCGCCATGGACGCTCTGCGTCCGCTCTTGGGACGCAGAGCGTCCCGGGATGCATTCCCACGCCAGGCGTGGGAACGATCGACTTAAATGTTCTGGCGATCGCCCTTCGGATCGAAGAACACCGAAGAAACGATTTCCGCCTCGATCACGCTGCCGTCGGCCAGCGGTGCGAACACCCGCTCGCCGATGCGCTTGAGACCACCCTTGACCACGCCCATGGCAAACGAATAGCCGAGGGAGTTGTGGGCATAGCTGGAGGTCACGTGACCGACCATCTTCATCGGGATCGCCTGCTTGGTGTCGAACACCAGCTGCGCACCTTCCGGCAGCCACTTGGTCGGATCGATCGGCTTGAGCCCGACCAGTTGCTTGCGCTCCTCGCGCACGCAGTCCTCGCGATTCATCCCACGCCAGCCGATCCAGGAGAACGGTTTGGTGCGACCGACACACCAGCCCATGTTCAGGTCGTCGGGGGTCATCGAGCCGTCAGTGTCCTGGCCGACGATGATGAAGCCCTTCTCGGCCCGCAGCACGTGCATGGTCTCAGTGCCGTACGGGGTCAGGTTGTACTGCTTGCCCGCCTCGGCGATCTTTTCCAGGACGCCCATGGCGTAGTCGGCCTGGATGTTGACCTCGTAGGACAGCTCGCCGGTAAAGGAAATCCGGAACACCCGCGCCGGCACGCCACCGACCAGGCCTTCTTTCCAGGTCATGAACGGGAACGCGTCCTTGTCCAGGTCGATGTCGGTGACTTCGCTGAGCAGCTTGCGGCTGTTCGGGCCGGACAGGGTCAGGGTCGCCCAGTGGTCGGTCACGGAAGTGAAGTACACCTTCATGTCCGGCCATTCGGTCTGGTGGTACAGCTCCAGCCATTGCAGGACGCGCGCGGCACCGCCGGTGGTGGTGGTCATCAGGAAATGGTTGTCGGCCAGACAGGCGGTGACGCCGTCGTCGAAGACCATGCCGTCTTCCTTGCACATCAGGCCATAGCGGGCCTTGCCCACATCGAGCTTGGTCCAGGCGTTGGTGTACACGCGGTTGAGGAACTCGCGGGCATCCGGGCCCTGGATATCGATCTTGCCCAGGGTCGAGGCGTCGAGCAGGCCGACGCTGTCGCGCACGGCCTTGCACTCGCGCTTGACCGCGGCATGCAGGTCCTCGCCGTTGCGCGGGAAGTACCACGGCCGTTTCCACTGGCCGACGTCCTCGAACTCGGCGCCCTGTTTCACGTGCCAGGCCTGCAAGGCGGTGTAGCGCACCGGCTCGAAGATATGCCCGCAGTGACGACCGGCGACCGCGCCGAAAGTGACCGGCGTGTAGTTCGGACGGAACATGGTGGTGCCCATCTGCGGGATGGTCACGTTCAGCGAACGGGCGGCAATGGCCAGGCCGTTGACGTTGCCCAGCTTGCCCTGGTCGGTACCGAAGCCCAGCGCGGTGTAGCGCTTGACGTGCTCGACCGATTCGAAGCCTTCGCGGGTCGCCAGTTCGATGGCGGCAGCGGTGACGTCGTTCTGCAGGTCGACGAATTGCTTCGGCGCCCGTGCGGTGGCTTTTTCATGGGGCACCTGGAACAGGGCCAGGGTCGGCTCTTCCAGACGCGCCAGGGCCTTGGGCAGGACACCTTCGACCGCCTTGAAACCGGCCTCGCTGGCCGCGCGCACGCCGCCCTCGAAACCGTCGGCCAGGGCATCGGCAAGGCCGTAGACGCCGTTGATGCCACCCACGCAGACGCGTTTCTGCGGGGCTTCGCCAGGGACGAAACCGAGGATGTCTTCACGCCAGATCGGCTTGCCGCCCAGGTGCGAGGCCAGGTGGACCACCGGGCTGTAGCCGCCGGAGCTGGCCACCAGGTCGCAGTCCAGCCATTCGCCGGGACTGGTGACTTTATGGGCCTTGACGTCGATGGCGGCGATGCGCGCACCGGTCACGTGCTTGCTGCCACGGGCCTCGATCACGGCACTGCCGGTGAGAATGCGGATGCCCTTGGCCCGCGCTTCTTCCACCAGCTCGCCGCGAGGATTGCTGCGGGCGTCGGCGATGGCGACCACTTGCAGGCTGGCATCGAGCCAGTCCAGGGCCACGCGGTAGGCGTGGTCGTTGTTGGTCGACAGCACCAGTTTCTTGCCCGGGGCCACGCCGTAACGGCGCACGTAGGTCGAAACGGCACCGGCGAGCATGTTGCCCGGCACGTCGTTGTTGCCATAGACCAGCGGACGCTCATGGGTGCCGGTGGCGAGGACCACGCGCTTGGCACGCACGCGGTGAATACGCTGGCGAACCTGGCCGATCGGCGCGCGGTCTCCGAGGTGATCGGTGAGACGCTCGTGGATGGTCAGGAAGTTGTGGTCGTGGTAGCCGTTGACGGTGGCCCGAGCCAGCAGCAAGACATCCGGCAGGGCCTTCAATTCGGCGATCACGCTGGCGACCCACTCGGCCGCCGGCTTGCCATCGAGGCTTTCGCGGGAATCGAGCAGGCTGCCGCCGAACTCTTCCTGTTCATCGGCGAGGATCACCCGCGCACCGCTGCGGGCAGCGGCAAGGGCGGCGGCCAGACCGGCAGGACCGGCGCCGACGATCAGCACGTCGCAGTGCTGGTTCATGTAGTCGTAGGTATCCGGATCGTTCTCGGTCGGCGAGCGACCCAGGCCCGCGGCCTTGCGGATGTACTTCTCGTAGGTCATCCAGAACGACTGTGGATACATGAAGGTCTTGTAGTAGAAGCCCGGCGGCATCAGCTTGCCGCCGACCTTGCCGAGAATCCCCATCATGTCGTTGTTGACGCTCGGCCAGCCGTTGGTGCTGGTGGCGACCAGGCCCTGATACAGCGCTTGCTGGGTAGCCCGCACGTTGGGGATCTGGGTGGCCTCGGTGGCGCCGATCTGCAGCACCGCGTTCGGCTCTTCGGCACCGGCGGCGAAAATGCCCCGTGGCCGCGAATACTTGAAGCTGCGCCCGACGATATCCACGCCGTTGGCCAGCAGCGCGGCGGCCAGGGTGTCACCTTCGAAGCCCTTGTAGGTCTCGCCGTTGAAGGTGAAGCTCAAGACTTTGTTGCGGTCGATGCGACCACCGTTGGACAGGCGATTGACCTGGCTCATACCTTTTCTCCCACAGCCGCGCCGGGCACTTTCGAACTGTCTGCTTTGGCGGTGAATTGCGGTTTCTCGCCGATCTTGTAGGTTTCCAGGATTTCGTAGGTCACGGTGTCACGGGTCACGTTGAAATACTGGCGGCAGCCGGCGACGTGGTCCCAGAGCTCGTGGTGCAGCCCGCGCGGGTTGTCGCGGAAGAACATGTAGTCGCCCCACTGCTCGTCGGTGCAGGTGTTCGGGTCCAGGGGACGCGGGATATGCGCCTGGCCGGAAGCGTGGAATTCCTCTTCGGAGCGCAGTTCGCCGCAATGAGGACAGAAGATATGCAACATAGGGATTTCTCCTGTTAGTGGGCGACCGCTGCAGCGCCGTGTTCGTCGATCAACGCACCGTTGTGGAAACGGTCGATGGAGAAAGGTGCGGCCAACGGGTGCATTTCACCCTTGGCCAGGCTCGCGGCAAACACGTTGCCCGAGCCCGGGGTGGCCTTGAAGCCGCCGGTGCCCCAACCGCAGTTGAAGAACATGTTCGGTACCGGCGTCTTGGAAATGATCGGGCAGGCGTCCGGCGTGGTGTCGACGATGCCGCCCCACTGACGGTTCATGCGCACGCGGGACAGCACCGGGAACATCTCGACGATGGCCTGGATGGTGTGCTCGATCACCGGGTACGAACCGCGCTGGCCGTAGCCGTTGTAGCCGTCGATACCGGCACCGATCACCAGGTCGCCCTTGTCGGACTGGCTGATGTAGCCGTGCACGGCGTTGGACATGATCACGCTGTCGATGATCGGCTTGATCGGCTCGGACACCAGGGCCTGCAACGGGTGCGATTCGACCGGCAGGCGGAAGCCCGCCAGCCGGGCCATATGTCCGGAGTTACCGGCGGTGACCACACCGACGCGCTTGGCGCCGATAAAGCCCTTGTTGGTTTCCACACCGATGCACACGCCGTTTTCCTTGCGGAAACCGATCACTTCGGTCTGCTGGATCAGGTCCACGCCCAGGGCGTCGGCCGCACGGGCGAAGCCCCAGGCCACGGCATCGTGACGGGCCACGCCGCCGCGACGCTGGACGGTGGCGCCCATCACCGGGTAGCGGGTGTTCTTCGAGCAGTCCAGGTACGGAATCTCGTCCGCCACCTGTTTGGCGTTGAGCAGTTCGCCGTCGACGCCATTGAGGCGGTTGGCGCTGACCCGACGCTCGGAATCACGGATGTCCTGCAAGGTGTGGCAGAGGTTGTAGACGCCACGCTGGGAGAACATCACGTTGTAGTTGAGGTCCTGGGACAGGCCTTCCCACAGTTTCATCGCGTGTTCGTACAGGTGCGCCGACTCGTCCCACAGGTAGTTGGAACGCACGATGGTGGTGTTGCGGGCGATGTTGCCGCCGCCCAGCCAGCCCTTCTCGACCACGGCGACGTTGGTGATGCCGTGCTCCTTGGCCAGGTAGTAGGCGGTCGCCAGGCCATGCCCGCCACCGCCAACGATGACCACGTCATAGACCTTTTTCGGGGTCGGCGTGCGCCACATTTTCTGCCAGTTTTCGTGATGGCTGAGAGAGTGCTTGAAGAGGCCGAAGCCCGAATAGCGTTGCATAGTCATTTACTCCAAAACCGCTCTCAGCGATAAACCGGGAAGTCCGCGCACAGGGCTGTCACATGCTTGGCGACGTTGGCCTCGACATCGGCATCGCCGAGGTTGTCGAGGATGTCGCAGATCCAGCCGGCCAGTTCCACGCACTGGGTCACCTTGAAACCGCGGGTGGTGACGGCCGGGGTGCCGATACGCAGGCCGGACGTGACGAACGGCGACTGCGGGTCGTTCGGCACCGCGTTCTTGTTCACGGTGATGTGGGCACGGCCGAGGGCGGCATCGGCCTCCTTGCCGGTCAGGCCCTGGCGAATCAGGCTGACCAGGAACAGGTGGTTGTCGGTGCCGCCGGACACTACATCGTAGCCGCGTTTGATAAACACGCCCGCCATCGCCTGGGCATTGTCGATCACTTGCTGCTGATAGGCCTTGAAGCCCGGCTCCAACGCTTCCTTGAAGCTCACGGCCTTGGCGGCGATCACGTGCATCAGCGGGCCGCCCTGGGCACCGGGGAACACCGCGGCGTTGAGTTTCTTCTCGATCTCTTCGTTGGCCTTGGCCAGGATCAGGCCGCCACGGGGACCGCGCAGGGTCTTGTGGGTGGTGGTGGTGACCACGTCGGCGTAGGGCAGCGGGTTGGGATACAGGCCGGCGGCGACCAGGCCGGCGACGTGGGCCATGTCGACGAACAGCAGCGCACCGACTTTATCGGCGATCTGGCGGAAGCGAGGGAAATCGAGGGTTTTCGAGTAGGCCGAGAAACCGGCGACGATCATCTTCGGTTTGTGCTCGACGGCCAGGCGCTCGACCTCATCGTAGTCGATCAGGCCGGTATTGGTGTCGATCCCGTATTGAACGGCGTTGTACAGCTTGCCCGAGGACGACACCTTGGCGCCGTGGGTCAGGTGCCCGCCGTGGGCCAGGCTCATGCCCAGGATGGTGTCGCCGGCCTGCAACAGGGCCAGGTACACGGCGCTGTTGGCCGAGGAACCGGAGTGCGGCTGGACGTTGACGTAGTCGGCACCGAACAGCTGCTTGGCGCGTTCGATGGCCAGGGCCTCGACCTTGTCCACGTGCTCGCAGCCACCGTAGTAGCGCTTGCCCGGATAACCTTCGGCGTACTTGTTGGTCAGGCCGCTGCCCTGGGCCTGCATGACCCGCTTGCTGGTGTAGTTCTCCGACGCGATCAGCTCGATGTGATCTTCCTGACGCTGCTCCTCGGCATTCATGGCCGCCATCAGTGCATCGTCATAACCCTGGATCTGGTCTTGCTTGCTGAACATCGCGTCTCTCCCAGCGGCGGTGGTACGCCATTCGTCTCGGTGAGGCCTTTGCCGTGCGGCAGTGCCCTTTGGACGTGATGGTATGACCGGCGCAGACAGGTCAAATGCCTACGCACGCCTTGCAAAGGTGCGTTTACGACATGGCTTGGCGCGCCGGGATAATCTATGCCCGAACGACCTGGCACGACGCGGTTTCGACAACACAGCAATCCCCTGTAGGAGCCGGCTTGCTGGCGATAGCGGCCAATCGGACGATGCAAGGCTCACTGACCCCATCGCCAGCAAGCCGGCTCCTACAAGGACAACGCCAACCTTCCGGCAATAGGAGGGTTTTCCTACGGAAACTGTGCCTGTGCGACACCGCCAATTCTGGTTACAGTGCGCACCATAAACGATCACAAGGACCGGGCCATGACCGACAAGAGCCAACAATTCGCCAGTGACAACTATTCCGGTATCTGCCCCGAAGCCTGGGCCGCCATGGAACAGGCCAACCACGGCCACCAGCGCGCCTACGGCGACGACGAGTGGACCCAACGCGCCGCCGATGGCTTCCGCAAACTCTTCGAAACCGACAGCGAAGTGTTCTTCGCCTTCAACGGCACCGCGGCCAACTCCCTGGCCCTGTCCTCCTTGTGCCAGAGCTACCACAGCGTGATCTGCTCGGAGACCGCCCACGTCGAGACCGACGAATGCGGCGCGCCGGAGTTCTTCTCCAACGGCTCCAAATTGCTGACCGCCCGCACCGAAAACGGCAAGCTGACCCCGGACTCGATCCGCGAAATCGCCCTCAAGCGCCAGGACATCCACTACCCCAAGCCACGGGTCGTGACCCTGACCCAGGCCACGGAAGTCGGCAGCGTCTACACCCCGGATGAAATCCGCGCCATCAGCGCCACCTGCAAGGAACTGGGCCTGAACCTGCACATGGACGGCGCGCGCTTCTCCAACGCCTGCGCCTTCCTCGGCTGCTCGCCGGCCGACCTGACCTGGAAGGCCGGGGTCGACGTGCTGTGCTTCGGCGGGACGAAAAACGGCATGGCGGTGGGCGAAGCGATCCTGTTCTTCAACCACGACCTGGCGGTGGACTTCGACTACCGCTGCAAGCAGGCCGGGCAACTGGCCTCGAAAATGCGCTTTCTCTCCGCGCCCTGGGTCGGCCTGCTGGAAAACGACGCCTGGCTCAAGCACGCCCGGCACGCCAACCACTGCGCGCAGTTGCTCAGCAGCCTGGTCAGGGATATTCCCGGCGTGGAACTGATGTTCCCGGTGGAAGCCAACGGTGTGTTCCTGCAACTGTCGGAACCGGCCATTGCCGCGCTGACCGCACGGGGCTGGCGCTTCTACACCTTCATCGGCAAGGGCGGTGCGCGCTTCATGTGCTCGTGGGACACCGAAGAGGCGCGGGTGCGGGAGCTGGCGGCGGATATCCGCGCGGTCATGACCGGCGCCCTGTAGGAGCCGGCTGTTTCAGGCGGCTACCGCCGGTCGCGACTGTCATTTCTGACAGTATTGAGCGCCCTCCCGAGCGTGGGAAAATGCGGTCAGCCTGAAAAGGAGTGTGTGCAGTCTTTCAGGATATGGGCACGTCATTCAAGAAATGACCGCCGCCATACCTATGGAGAGATCGACATGACAAAGCAAACCGAATACGTTCTCAAAGCAGACGGCAAGGCCAAAACCTACCCCGTGATCACCTTCGAAGAACTGTTGAAGCTGGCCCATATCGGCGAGCGCATCGAGAACAACGCCGGAACCAAGCTGGTCGTCAAGAGCAAGACCTACAGGCTAACGGAGAACGGCTTTTACGAAATCAGTCTCACGGTTAACGAGGAATAATCCTGCGCTGCCTGAACCACGCCGTTCAGGCAGGCGTCGACTTGCCAACGATAGCGTCCGAGCCCAAGGGCCTTATCGTCGACAAGCCGACGCCGACCAGGGTTCGATCCATCCCGCGACCGGGATATCACCTCAGTTCTGCCCGATCGTCTTGGAAATCACTTCGACCGTGGCGCTGACTTGCTCTTGATAACGGTCGAGTTCCTCGC
Organism: Pseudomonas sp. Ost2; assembly: GCF_018326065.1. Taxonomy (NCBI): domain Bacteria; kingdom Pseudomonadati; phylum Pseudomonadota; class Gammaproteobacteria; order Pseudomonadales; family Pseudomonadaceae; genus Pseudomonas; species Pseudomonas sp. Ost2. The sequence goes on from NZ_AP021904.1 coordinate 6,781,610, forward strand.
GGTGCTGGCGTTGCGCCTCGATCTGCCGGGAACACAGGTTCAGGGCGGCCAGGACCAGCAACTGCTCGCCGATCAGCGTGGGAAACTTCTTCTTGGTATCGACCAGGGCCGTCTTGAGCATCAGGGTTGCGTCCTGCAACGTCTGCTCCTGGCCGGCAGGTGCCTTGATCGAATATTCCTCACCGAGGATCGAGATGACGGTCACCCCGTCGGTGCTGGTTCTCATGCGCCGACAGGACCTGCGCTGACGCGCTCCACCAGCGCCTGGATACGGGCGGCGGTGGCGCCGTGCTTTTCTTCCTGTTCCATCAGGCTCAGTTGCAGGCTTTCGTTTTCATCCCGGGCCTGGGCCAGTTCGCTGCTCAGCGCCGTGTTGGCAGCCAACAGCTCCTGCTTCTGCTGAACCAGCTCGCTGACCAGTTGTTCCAGTTGATTGAGGGAAGTCTCCAACATTTTCTTGATCTCTCGGGCAGTTTCAAAGGGCGCGTACGATAAAGAAAAGCCCCTGGGTTTGCCAGGGGAAAACGCTCTCAAAGCCTTGATTTTCCTGGCGGGATGCTTTTCTTCGCCCCCTAGGGACTGCGATTGGCGGAACATGTTCCCGGTCCCCTGTCGGAAAGCCGTCCCTGCGACAAAAACGCGCAGGGGGCTTTAGACTTTAGTCGTATGACCGATAGGTCAGACAGACCTCGTCTCCAAAGCCGCACGGAACGCGCTTTCTCTCAGGAAAAACCATGTCCCTACGCACTATGAACATCGCCCCACGGGCGTTCCTCGGCTTTGCCATGATCGGCGCTTTGATGCTGATCCTGGGTGTGTTCTCGCTGAACCAGATGAGCAAGATTCGTGCGGCGGCCCAGGAGATCACTGCCAACAGCGTGCCCAGCATCAAGGCCCTGGACGAATTCACCCAGCTGACCCTGCGCCTGCGCGTCCTGTCCTACCGGCTGCTGACCAATCGCGAGCCGGACACCCAGGCCAAGACCCTGGATCTGCTCGTCCAGCGCAACCAGCAGATCGACAAGGCCCGGGTGGTCTACGAAAAGCTGATCGCCGCCCCTGAGGAACGCTCGATCTATGAGCAATACGTCCAGTTGCTCGGCCAGTACCGGCAGATCGAAGACCGCATGAAAACCCTGTCGCGCAACAATCAGGTGACCGAGCTGGCAAACCTGCTCAACAGCGAGCTGCTGGCCAACTCCGAGCAGGTCAACACCGTGCTCAACCGCCTGCTGGACATCAACACGCAGCAGACCAACGCCACCAACCAGCAAGCCAGCGACCAGTACGACTCGGCCTTCAACCTGGTGGTGGCCCTGCTGGTGCTCGCCACCGGCCTGACGCTGCTGTTCGCCTGGCTGCTGACCCGCAGCATCACCCAGCCGATCGCCCAGGCCCTGAGCGCCGCCGAACAGATCGCCGAAGGCGACCTGACCCGTCCGATCCAGGTCGATGGCACCGACGAAGCCGGTCGCCTGTTGCAGGCCATGGTCAAGATGCAGCAGAAGCTGCGCGATACCCTGCAGCGCATTTCCGGTTCCGCCACCCAGCTGGCCTCGGCCGCCGAAGAACTGAACAGCGTCACCGACGAAAGCGCCCGTGGCCTGCTGCAGCAGAACAACGAGATCGAACAGGCCGCCACCGCGGTCAATGAAATGACCAGCGCCGTGGAAGAAGTCGCGCGCAATGCAGTGAGCACCTCCGAAGCCTCGAAGAGCGCCACCACCTCGGCCGGCGACGGACGCGACCTGGTGCAGGAAACCGTCAGCGCCATCGAACGCATGAGCGGCGATGTACAGAGCACCGCGACGCTGATCGGCAACCTGGCGGAAGAATCCCGCGATATCGGCAAGGTCCTGGACGTGATCCGCGGCCTGGCCGACCAGACCAACCTGCTGGCGCTGAACGCGGCGATCGAAGCGGCACGGGCCGGGGAAGCCGGTCGCGGCTTCGCGGTGGTGGCCGATGAAGTGCGGGCACTGGCGCACCGCACCCAGCAGTCCACCAGCGAAATCGAACGGATGATCGGCAGTATCCAGGGCGGCACCGAGCAGGCGGTGGACTCGATGCGCAACAGCACCGAGCGGGCCGAATCGACCCTGAGCATCGCCAAGGGAGCCGGCCTGGCACTGGACACCATCAACACGGCGATCGTCGAGATCAACGAACGCAACCTGGTGATCGCCAGCGCGGCGGAAGAACAGGCTCAGGTGGCCCGTGAAGTGGATCGTAACCTGGTGAATATCCGCGACTTGTCGGTGCAGTCGGCGACCGGCGCCAACCAGACCAGCGCCGCGAGCAACGAACTGGCCCGCCTGGCGGTGGATCTCAACAGCATGGTAGCGCGCTTCAGCCTGTAGAAACCCCCGAGAGAGCGGCGCTGCCTTCGCGGGCAAGCCCGCTCCCACAGGAGGGAGGCGCACCGGGCTGTCGTCTAGCCCGGGACCTTGTAGGAGCTGGCTTGCCAGCGATGACGATGCCAGCCACCCCGCCGCTTTCGCGGGCAAGCCCGCTCCCACAGGATGGGGGCTCGCCACGGACTATGGTCCAGCCTGGAACCTTGTAGGAGCTGGCTTGCCAGCGATGACGATGCCAGCCACCCCGCCGCTTTCGCGGGCAAGCCCGCTCCCACAGGGCTCCGGGCTTGACGCAGGTCTTGTGGGAGCGGGCTTGCCCGCGAAAGAAGCGCCGCGGTGTGCGATCAGTACTCGATCCGCACATCACCCTTCGGCACACTGCAGCACGACAGGATATAACCCTCGGCCACATCGTCGTCGGTGATCCCGCCGTTGTGGTCCATCTCCACTTCCCCGCCCAGCTTGAGCACCTTGCAGGTCCCGCAGATACCCATGCCGCAGGCCTTGGGGATCATCAGGCCAAGCTTGGCCGCCGCCGCGTGCACGGTTTCGCCCGGTGCCACGCGAATGCTCTTGCCGGTGGCGGTGAACTCCACCTGGTGCAAGTCCGCGGCATCCACTTCCGGCGCCTCGGCGGCCTGTTCGGCCTGCTCCACCGCATCGGCACGGGCTTCCGGTGGCGTCGCGCCGAAGGATTCCTCGTGGTAGCGGCTCATGTCGAACCCGGCCGCTTCCAGCAGGCGCTTGACCGCGTTCATGTAAGGCGTCGGGCCGCAACAGAACACTTCGCGCTCGAGGAAGTCCGGGGCCATCAACTCCAGCATCTTGTGGTTCAGGTAGCCACGATAACCGGCCCAGGGCTCGCCCAGGCCGTGTTTTTCGCAGATCAGGTGCAGGCTGAAGTTGTCGATCCGCGACGCCATGTGCTCCAGCTCGCGGTGATAGATGATGTCCTTGGGCGAACGGGCGCTGTGGATAAACACCATGTCGACATTGCCGTTGGTGTCGTAGAACCAGCGGGCCATGGACATCACCGGGGTGATGCCGACGCCGCCGCTCAGGTACAGCACCTTGGGGCTGGGGAAGTCGATGGCATTGAACAGCCCGACCGGCCCGTGCACCGCCAGCTCCTGGCCTTCGTGCAGGGTGTCGTGCAACCAGTTGGAAACCTTGCCGCCCGGCACGCGCTTGATGGTCACGGAAAAGCTGTAGGGCACCGATGGCGAGCTGGAAATGGTGTAGGAGCGCATGATCGGCTGCCCTTCGATTTCCAGCTCCAGGGTGACGAACTGCCCCGGCTTGAAGAAGAACATGATCGGCTGGTCGGCCATGAAGCAGAAGGTCCGCACATCCCAGGTTTCCTGGATGACCTTCACGCAGCGCACGATATGCCGACCATTGGCCCAGGTCTGGGTGGTTACCGGATTGAGGAAGTTGTTCGACATATTGTTCTCCACCGCCGACTGTCGGCTCTATGTTGGCGATTCTGCGCAAGCGCCGGGGCGACCATTTACCTATCCGCGACATTGGCATGCTTATCGCGACCAGCCCCCAACGACCGGGGGTTGGGCGTCGGGAACGGATTCGGCCATGTCGCCCATGGATAAGGTTCGTGTCGCTGCCGCCCCCACACTCGCTCCATACCAAGACACCTGACGTACACCTTGCGTAGCACCCCTGATCAGCCACTATTCGCCGGCCACACCGCATGGCCATGAGGACTAAATCGATGGACGTCACCGCAACCCTGAGCCTGGGCGATCCGCTGGAACCCGCACGCAAGGCCACCGCGAAAATGCTGCAAGAGCGCGAGCGGACCTTTTCCCTGCCACAACCGTTCTACTCCGATGAGCGGCTGTTCGAAATCGATATGCAGGAAATCTTCCAGAAGGAATGGTTGATCGCCGGCATGACCTGCGAGATCCCGGCCAAGGGCAACTACATGACCCTGCAGATCGGCAAGAACCCGATCATCGTGATCCGCGGTGCCGACGGTGTGGTCCACGCCTTCCACAACGTCTGCCGCCACCGCGGTTCGCGCCTGTGCACCAGCGACAAGGGCAAGGTCGCCAAGCTGGTCTGCCACTACCACCAGTGGACCTACGAACTGGACGGTCGCCTGCTGTTCGCCGGCACCGAGATGGGCGCCGATTTCGACATGAAGCAATACGGCCTCAAGCCGGTGCATGTGAAGACCTCGGGCGGCTACGTCTTTATCAGCCTGGCGGAAAACCCGCCGCCGATCGATGAGTTCCTGGCGACCCTGAACCACTACATGGAACCCTACGACATGGAGAACACCAAGGTGGCGGTGCAAACCACCTTGATGGAGAAGGCCAACTGGAAGCTGGTGCTGGAGAACAACCGCGAGTGCTACCACTGCGGCGGCTCCCACCCGGAACTGCTCAAGACCCTGCTGGAGTGGGACGACGTCACCGACCCGCGCGCCGACCAGGCGTTCAAGGACCATGTGGCCGCCTCCGCCGCCGCCTGGGAAGCCGAGAAGATCCCTTATGCCCACGCCAGCTTTGGCCTGCGTAACCGTATCGTGCGCATGCCGCTGCTCAAGGGCACCGTGTCGATGACCATGGACGGCAAGCAGGGCTGCAAGAAGCTGATGGGCCGGATCAAGAACCCGGACCTGGGTTCGATGCGCATCCTGCACCTGCCGCACTCGTGGAACCACTGCATGGGCGACCACATCATCGTGTTCACCGTGTGGCCGATCAGCGCCCAGGAAACCATGGTCACCACCAAGTGGCTGGTACACAAGGACGCGGTCGAAGGCGTCGACTATGACGTGGCGCGCATGCGTGAAGTCTGGGATGCGACCAACGACCAGGACCGTCGCCTGGCCGAGGAAAACCAGCGCGGCATCAACTCCACGGCCTATCAGCCGGGCCCGTACTCGAAGACCTACGAGTTTGGCGTGGTCAATTTCGTCGACTGGTACAGCGAGCGCCTGCTGAGCAACCTCGGGGCAGAGCCTGCACCGTACCTCAAGGGCGTGCCCGTTCACGGCTAAAAGCTTCGCGGGCAAGCCCGCTCCCACACGGCCCCGGGCTAGACGACAGTCCGTGGTGCGCACCCTCCTGTGGGAGCGGGCTTGCCCGCGAAAGCGGCGGTGCGGCTGGCATCGCCATCGCTGGCAAGCCAGCTCCTACAAGGTCCCAGGCTAGACGACAGTCCGTGGTGAAACATCGCCCTGTGGGAGCGGGCTTGCCCGCGAAAGCGGCGGTGCGGCTGGCATCGCCATCGCTGGCAAGCCAGCTCCTACAAGGTCCCAGGCTAGACGACAGTCCGTGGTGAAACATCGCCCTGTGGGAGCCGGCTTGCTGGCGATAGCGGCAGTGCGGCTGGCATCGTCATCGCTGGCAAGCCAGCTCCTACAAGGTCTCGGGCTAGACGACAGTCCGTGGTGCGCCACCCTCCTGTGGGAGCGGGCTTGCCCGCGAAAGCGGCGGTGCGGCTGGCATCGCCATCGCTGGCAAGCCAGCTCCTACAAGGTCCCAGGCTAGACGACAGTCCGTGGTGGAACATCGCCCTGTGGGAGCGGGCTTGCCCGCGATAGCGGCGGTGCGGCTGGCATCGTCATCGCTGGCAAGCCAGCTCCTACAAGGTCCCAGGACAAGGTCGCGCTTCACGCCCACAGCGCGGTCAACAGCGAACTACCCGTGTGACGCCCACCGCACCGCCCCATCCTCGCCGACAAACTCCTCGATGATGTTCTCCCCGCTCAAGCGCACCCGCGCGTAGCCGTTGAGCACCCGTTCCGGGTATTCATCGTCCCCGGCATTCTGCGTCTCGGAAAACAGCACCCGCTCATTGCCGTCCAGTTCGCTGGTCACGCCATAGGGAATCGCCCCGTGCCCGGCGCAGCGCGCCCGCAGCCCGTTCAGCTCGGCATAGACGATGCCGTTGTGCAGGTGCCCCCAGTACCAGTAGTCCGGCACCCGGCCCAGGGCCGCGCACACCTGCTTGTACAGGTCGTTGGGGTTGTGCCCGCTGATATCGAAGCCCTGGTGATGACTGAGCACCATCAGCTTGCCGCGCTTGGGCAGCGTCTTCATCCAGTCGATCTGCTGCGGGTTCAGAGTGCCGTCCATGTAGAGATTGAGCGGCTTGGAGGCATAGGCCGAATCCAGCCCGACGATCAGCCAGTCATCGTTGTACAGGGCGAAGTAACTGGTGCCCTGCTGCATCGGGAAACGGGACTTGAGCTCGGCGAAGTAACCGTGGGCACCGCTGTACATCTCATGGTTGGAATTGAGGGTGAACGCGCCGTGCTTGCCCATCGGCCAGCCGGCCATGTCGACGTCCTCCTGGGAGCCGGTGCCGGCGTAGTAGACGTCGCCCAGGTGAATGGTGAAATCGGCCTGGGCCAGTTGCATCTGGTTGGCGACGGCGACCGCCGGCGCATGGCTGTCGAACGGCCCGGTGCCCCAGTCGCCGGCAATCGCCAGGACCACGTCGCGATCCATCATCATCACCATCGGTGTGGTAGCGAAGGTGGCATGACGCCGCAGATTCTCGATCCACTTGATCAGCGCCTCGCTCCACAGCAGGTCCAGCAGTTCCCACTTGCGACAGCCCAGCAGCGTACCGTCCTTGAGCACCCGCGTCTGCAACTGCGCCTCCGAGGTCGGCAGGGCCTTGGCATCGCCCAGGTGCAGGATCGACAGGCCATGGGACAGCTCCCACGGCACCGACGGCTCGTCGGTCGGCAGGTCGCCGTGTTCCAGCACGTACTGGGCCTGGTCATGGCCGCGCTGCAGGAGCATCTGGATGGCCTGGAACTCTTCGGGCTCGATCTCGCTGATGAGTTTTTTCCAGGACAGCTCCAGCCGTGCCTTCAAGCCGCTGAGGCGGACGCGGATCTTCGCCAGCTCGTGTTCGAAATGATGCATGGTCATGGCGGTCTCCCTACAACGTCTTCATGAATTCGATCAGCGCCCATTTCTCGGCGTCGGTCAGTTGGGTGCCGTACAGGTGACCACTGTTGTGGTTGCCTTCCAGGCGCGTGTCGTACTTGAAGTAACCCGGCGCCTCGACCTGCTGGCCGCTGGTGACGAAGCCGACCTTGACCGGGTCGTAGACATCCGAGCCGGTGCTGAACGCCACCGGGCGTTTGTCCGGGGTCTGCAGCAGATCCCACAGGCTCGGCACCGAACCGTTGTGCAGGTACGGCGCGCGCATCCACACGCCATCGGTGGGAGTGTTGCTGTAGCTCTGGGTCTTGCGGTAGGCGTTGAAGTCGAACGGCGGTTTCTTGAAGCCATGGAATGCCTGCACCAGGCCCACGGTGAAGGAGTCCAGGCGATGCGGGTCGGTGCCCAGTTGATCGATGCGGGTGGTGACCTGGCCGGTATCGGCCTTGCCGAACTCATGGCAGCCCGCGCAGTTGTTGTCCCAGATCGGCTTGCCCTGGGCGACCCGCGCCTGATCCAGGGCGAACGGCCAGGCCGGCGGCTTGGTGCCGAGCAGCCAGTTGGTGACCCGGTTGAAACTGGCCGGCAACACCGACTGCGGTGTCGCGCCCACGGCCATGGCCGCGGCGTAGTTGCGCTCGTGGATATCGTTGTTGTTGCCGTCCCAGTGCAGGTACAGCGATTCGCGCGGTTTCTGGTTCCAGATCTGCGGCAGGTCGACGGTGCCGATGGTCGAGTCATCCGGGAAGCCGAAGACCACCATCTTGGTCGGGTTGAAGGTGTCGGTGCGCCCCGGGCCCTGGGCCGGCCGCAGTTTCTGCCAGGCGTAGGCCTGCTTCTGCTTGAGCAGCGCGGTCTTGGCCATGGGGATGATCAGGTAGCGGTTGTACAGGCGTTCGAAGAAGCCCAGCTGGAACTTGCCGTTGATCGCGGTCATCACCGCGTCGGTGGTGAATTTCGGATCGCTGGCACAGTCGTAGGCGAACCACTGGAAGGCCTGCAATTGCAGGGTATTGGCCGGCGCCGTGGCGATCGGCCTGGCGACATCGCTCGCCGAAGCGCGGTACGAGCCGGTATGGCACAGGGCGCAGTTGGGTTCGACCGTCGGGTAGCCGATCTGTCGCTTGGCCATGCCGATAGGCAGGTCGCGACCATTTTCATAGAGGAAGCCGAACGACTCCCAGCCAGCGCCGGCCCTGGGCATCTTTTCCGGGCACATCTGCGGCAGCACGGCAAACAGGTAGTAGGGAATCCGCGCCTCGATCCCCAGGCCGATGGCGGCGTACTTGAAGTGGTCCTCGTCGGAGGCGAACTTCTCCTCGGGCACCACCCGCAGCATGTTGTACCAGGTCTGGTAGCCGATAAAACCGAGCACCAGCACGGTGACCAGCAGGCCCACGCGGAAGCCGTGGCGCTGCCAGCGCACGGCCCAGCCATGGCACCAGCTGTGCCAGCCACTGGCGAGCAGCGCCCAGGGCCGCTCGGCCGGCGGGCTGCCGAGGTAGAGCAGGATCCCCAGGATGAGGAACATGCTCAGGTCACCCATCAGCATCGGGAAAAACACCGAGGCCTGGTTGCTGGTATCGATCAGGTAGATCCAGAACGCCACGGCAATCAACCGGGTCAGCACGCACAGCCAGGAGTGGATGGGAAAACGCCGGGCGTTGAAGCCCGACGGCATGTAGAACACGCTGATGCCCACCAGCAGCATGCCGGCGTTTTCCAGCCAGGGGTCCGACAGCACCGGCGGCAGGCCGACCACCGAGGTCAGCAGTGCCGGAGCGAACAGGGCAGGCAGTGCGAACACCATGTTCATCACGATGCCTATCCAGATAAAGCGTTGAAACCAGCGGATGTAACTGTCCATATCATCCTTCCCTGCCAATCCGTTTTTTCCGGCCGAGCACGATCCTTGTAGGAGCCGGCTTGCCGGCGATGGCGGTTGCGAGGTCGATGCAAGGCTTGCGGGCCTCATCGCCGGCAAGCCGGCTCCTACAAGGTTTCGCGGTGTTTTCCAGACTGATGCGCATCAGCCCAGCGCGGTCTTCTCCAGGTGCTCGAGGATCAGCGGGTAAACATCGACCACCGCGTTCTTGCCGAACATGCAGTCGATATGGCCGTAGCCCGGCACCACATGGCGGCTGAACAGCTCGGGGCCGTGCAGACTGACCAGGCGCTCGTAGGTCTTCTCGGTGCTTTCCGGCAGGTAGCACTGGTTGTCGGCGCCGCTGATGAAGCAGATCGGCATCTGCAACCGCTCGAAGTGCGGCATGTAGACGTCATTGCCCTTGAAGTCCACCAGATGCCCCTTGCGGCAGATCAGCGCCAGGTGCTCGAAGGTCTGGATATTCGACTCGCCGAACAGTTCGTGCAGGTTGTCGTGCAGGGTTTCGTTGAGGGTGTCGTGACGGTACAGCGAGGCATACATAAAGGTGATCCGGTGACAGACCGGGTTGGTGCAGTAGCCCTGGGCCTCGATCCGCGCATAGACGTTGAGGGCCTTGTCATACAGTTTGTTGAACCAGCTCTCCTTGCTGTCGGCATAGGCGGTCAGTGACTTGATGCCCACCGCATCGAGCATCCCCGGCAAGTGCAGGCCGGCCTTGATCCCGGTCGCCGTGGCCACCACGGTATCGGCGGCGATCTGCGAACAGACCACCGAGCGCACGTCCTGCAACCCCGCCAGCAGCGACATGAAGAAGGTCGTGGCACCGTAGCAATGCACCACGCACTGCACGTCCAGGGCCCCGGTGGCCTGGCGGATCTGCGCGATGGCGGCCTTGTAGTCGTACTGGGCGATCTGGTCGCCGTTCCATTCGTGCTTGCTCGCCGGCAACAGGATGCTGACACGGAAATCCAGGAGCCAGACGTCGTACTCATGCTTGCACAGGTACTCCAGCAGGTTGGTCTGGATGGTGTCGGTGGAGAAGATATTCGAGCCCACGCCCAGCCCGTGCACCAGCATCACCGGGCCCTTGCTGCCGGCCTGGTAACGGGTCAGGCGCAGCTGGACCTTGTCCTCGGTCTCGAAGAAATGCACGGTCGGCACCGGCGCATCCAGCGGCCGCTTGTGCCGGGGCGGCGCATCCGGGTTGAAGTAGATATCGCCGGCAAATACCCCGCCGTAGCTTTCCCAGAGAATCCCGGCGAAGAACTTGCCGAAGCGCGCCAGGGCTTCGATACGCTCGCGTTCGTTGCGGGCATTGAGCACCTTCATGGTGGTCATCTGCCTGGCGAAGTCGGCGGGCAGGATATGCATGACCCCGGAGCCGAGTACCGCGCCGCTCTTGTCCGGCCCCTGGTAGAGCGTGACATAGAGAGTGCTGGTGTCCGGCCAGATATTCAGCACGCCGTTATCCTCGGGCACGGTCTTGAAGGCGCTGAAGTAATAGTCGCGACCGTCCTCGGCGGTCAGCTTCATGTCGTAGTTCATATGGCGTACGCCGACCTGCTCTTGGTACTGTTCGAACAGGTTGAACACACCGTTGCTGGCCGTCAGTGGATACGGCGACAGCGCCGGGGCATTGAGGGTACCGACCAGGGTGGCGGCGTGCTCCGGCTCCTTGATCATCCGGTTGAGGTCATTGGCGGTGATGGTCAGGGTGAACTCGATGGGCGAGTTCTGTGCCTCGCCACTCTTGGCCGCTGCTTCGTACAGCTTGAGGTCGGTGCCCTGGGGCTGGGTGAAATCCCTGGAGAAATAGCCCTTCATGGTTTCGGTGAACTGCACGCCGAGGGTCGGCGGCGCCACCGGTTTGCGCGGTGCCGACGGCAGGCGGTAGTCGATGACCCAGCCACGATCGGCGGCCAGCAGGCCCATGTTGCGCTCGCTGACCGCGGAGATGGTCAGCAGCGGATTGACCGCCAGCGACGTCGGGATCACCGCGCCATCGGTCACGTACAGCCCCGGATGGACATCGGTGCCGCTGGTGCCGCTGAACACCTGGCCCTTGTGGTTGACCACGCCCTGGGTGGCGTCCTCGCCCATCACGCAACCGCCCAGCGGGTGCACCGAGACGATGCTGTGCTTGAGCAGTTTGGTCCAGATCGGATTCGGCACCCAGACCCCGCCCAGGGCCTGGGTCGAGCGGTGCAACCGGTCATTGCCGAGCTTGAAGTTTTCCTGCTCGCCCACGCCCGGCCAGTCGATGCGCAGCTGGTCCTGGGCGTCCAGCACCATGCGTCCCTTGCCGTCGTCATGGCTCATGATCAGATAGGTCTGCATATTGTGCAGGGCACCGTAGTAGGGGCCTCGCAGAAAGCTCTCGGCCTCGCGGGCCTTGTAGTGCAGTTCGGCGCTGACCCCCTTGTCGGTGGCCTCGCCGATCATCTCGGCGAAACCGGCCATGGCCGGCACCATGGGACGGCCCAGGGCGCCGGGGATCGAGCCCTCCTCGATGACCATGCGACTGCGCCAGTCGCCTTCGGTGCGCATGTCGATGATCGAGGTGATGCACGGGCCCACCGGTTGCAGTTCCTTGGCCGAATGAGCGCCGAAACCGATGCCGTTGATGGTCTGTTCGCAGTTGTGGCCGAAGCCGAGGATATCGCCGTTGCCACTCATGTTTTCGCCCAGTTGCCCGGACATCGGCACGCCCTTGCTGCGGGAACGCAGGAGGATTTCGGTGGAGCCCAGGGTGCCGGCGGACACCACCACGATGTCGGCCTTGACGAACAGGGTCGGCGCGGAGAATTTCTCCCGGCCGCTGTCCAGGTACTGGAAGTGCACGATCCAGCCATTGCCGTCGCGCTCCAGGTGCCGCACCTCGGCCTGGCAGAAAATCTCCGCGCCATGGTTCCAGGCATCCGGCAGGTAGTTCATCAGCGTGGTGTTCTTGGCCTTGTTGTTACAGCCCGAGACGCAGTCGCCGCACTGATTGCACGGCAGTTGCTCGACGCCGACGTGGTTGAGGTTGTTGGGCAGCTTGTCGAAGGTCACATTGATCGGCGGGGTATAGAAATGCGCCTTTTCCTGCAGGTAGTCCGCCGACTTGCGATTGGCGTCCAGCTTCGCCAACTTGGGCGCGGACGCCGGATAGGGATTGGGCTTGAGCATTTCCCGGGCCCGCGCATAACCCTCGGCGAGCAGGGTGTCGCGGTGCTCGCGCACCGCCCGGGGCCAGCGCGGATCATCGAAGACGCCCGGCTCCGGCTCCAGGGACACGTTGGCGTTGATCAGCGAAGTGCCGCCCAGGCCACAGCCGACCACCACGTTCTGCTGGGCATTGACGTGCAGGTCGAACAGGCCGGTGCGCGAACCGATATGGCCATCCGGGTCATGCACCTGCAACTCCTCCGTCGCCGCGACCATGGTGTTGGGGTATTCCCCCGGCTGGATCTCGCGCCCGCGCTCCAGCAGACAGACGCTTTTCCCGGCACGCGACAGCCGTGAGGCGGCGATGCCGCCGCCATAGCCGGAACCGATCACGATAACGTCGTAGCGTTCCTTGATCTCACTGATGGATGTCGAAATCCGTGTCATGGTTGTTTCCTCTATCGGGCCCTCTATCGGGCTAAGACGGGCAACTCTGCGGTTGCCACCACGGGGGCAGACGGTGGAGCAACAGGCGAGCGCGCACGCGGGTTCTCCAGACAAACCGGGCATACGCAAAAGATCGGGATGGCGCGCAAGCGCCGGGTCAGGCGCTACAGGCGCGCACGCTGGTTGGTGGCATGGCGATGAATGCGCCTGGGCACCAGGGCACTGGCTCGGGCCACGGCATTGAAGGTGGAGGGGGACGGCGGGTGGTGGTACGGCTGGCGACCCATCAAGCGTTCTCCCTGAACCTGATATGGATGCGAATAACGTTGTGTCCTTGTGCCATGAGTGAAGACTTTGACCGCAGGGGTGTCAATAAACACCCTTAGAACTGTATGAAATTTGATCTATAGCACTCTGCGCTATAAGAACCGGGGCCTGGCGGGCTTGGCGAACAACTTATCCACAGAACCACCCACAGCAAATGTGGGCAAGTACCGGTTCATGCCCTCTCGATGACGAGAGAATCTGAATAAAATCCGTGACTTATTCAGAAAGACCGGTTCAGGCCGCCTTTGATCATTTATTGATCAATAGCATGCAAGCCGCGATTTAAAAGGCTCGTAGAGGACCGCGAACACCTTATCCACAGAAAGGCCAACAGACTTTGTGTGCAAGTCGGCGATTTCCCCGAGCCTCTGTGGAAAACCTCTGAAAACCGCGAGATATGAAGGTTTCAGGCTAATCATGTGAAGAAAGCACTGCAATTGGATGTTTTTTGACCAGCACTTTGCAGGCCTTGTAAAACAAGGCCTGCAAGGGACAGCGAACAACTTATCCACAAAAGCGCCAACAGACTTTGTTAACAAGTCGCCCGCGAAGCAGCATCCTGCAAGCGTCTTATCCACACAAAAACCTGAACAAAAACCGTCAGTTAGGCTGATCATTTTTCGTACGAAGGGCTATACCCCTTGATCTGCGTGGGATACAGCGATGCACGAACATCTTATCCACAGACCCGCCAACAGCCTCTGTGGACATTTGTCGGCGCGCCCCACCGAAGGGCTCGCCTGGCATCCTTGAACTATCGACTACACTTCTCGCACAGCGCGCCATGTTCTTGCAGTAAAGGTGTCTTGGCCTGACGCATTTACCCGAGGATGTCCAGATGGTGCGATCTCCATGCGGCCGCTTGCGCTATTTCCCCTAGCGTCTCGCCGCCCATCTGCAGCCGGCTTCACCCTGATCGAGTTGCTGCTTGCCCTGGCATTGCTGGCAACCCTGGCCACGGTGGCCTATCCGCTGACCGCCCTGATGGGCAAACGCGAACGTGAACTCGACCTGCAACGCTCGTTGCGGGAGATCCGCCGTGCCATCGACGCCTACAAGGAGGCGGTCGATGACGGACGGATCGACAAGGGCACGGGCAACGGTTATCCACCGTCCCTCGAAACCCTGATCGAAGGCATCGTCGACAAGAGCGACCCGAGCGGCGGGAAGATCTTTTTCCTGCGCCGTATTCCCCGCGACCCGGTCTGCGAATGCCCGGACCTGCCCGCCGAGAAAACCTGGCGCCTGCGCAGCTACAAGAGCACCGCAGAGAGTCCGGCCGAAGGCGAGGACGTCTTCGATATCAGCTCCACCAGCCAGCGGGAGGGCCTCAATGGGACTCCGTACAATCAATGGTAAGGCCAGGGGCTTCACCCTGATCGAGCTGCTGGTGGTGATGGCGATCATCGCCACGCTGATGACCCTGGTCATGCCGCAGTATTTTCGCCAGCACACCAAGGCCCAGGAAACCGTGTTGCGCCACAACCTGGTGTCGATCCGCCAGGCGCTCGATCACTACCGCGAAGACAAGGGCAGCAACCCCGAATCCCTGGAAGACCTGGTCAACGACCGCTACCTGCGCGAGATCCCCCGCGACCCGATCACCGGGCGGCGCGATACCTGGCGCTTGCAGAGCGGCGAGGACAGCGGTTTCGGCGATGTGCACAGCGGCGCACCCGGGCAAGCAGTGGATGGAACGGACTATGGTTCCTGGTAATGGTCGCCATGCGCGCGCACCGCAGCGCGGCTCGGTGTTCATAGGCCTGCTGGTCTCGGTGGCCATCGTCGCCGTGCTGCTGATGGAAGTCGGCGTGCTCTGGTCGACCCAGCTGCGCCGCGAACGCGAGGCGCAGCTGCTCGCCCAGGGCGAGGAAATCCGCCGGGCCATCGGCCTGTATTACGAACAAAAGAACAGGCTGTACCCGAAGACCCTCGAGGACCTGCTGCTGGACCGCCGCGAACCGACGATCAAGCGCTACCTGCGCCGGGTCTACCCCGATCCCATGAGCGGCAAGGCCGACTGGGGCATCATCGCCGGTCCCGGGCAAACCATCATGGGCGTGTTCAGCCAGGCGCCGGGACAGCCCCTCAAGCAGGGCAACTTTCGCCGCTACCAGGAGAGTTTCACAGGGCAAGGCAGTTATCAGGGGTGGCAGTTTCTGTACCGGCCTGGACAGAGTAGCTCCTCCAAAAGAACGTAGAACCTACGTTGGAGGTGAGCATGTGGGGTGATCAAGCCAGTCGTTGAGTGAAATACCGAAAGCCCGAAACGCTTCGGGTGGTTTTTTCCAACTTGAACGTGGACTGAACTATGAACAGCTTACATTTCTACGCACGATCCATTATCCGCTGCGCCCTGGCGGCGTTGTTGGCGATGCCGGCGCTGGGCTGGAGCCATGGGGCGATCGAATCGCCTGCGACACGCCAGGTACTGTGCCGCAGCTTCCAGGACTTCAACGGGTCTCCCGAGCAGATGAAGGACGAGGGCTGCCGCAGGGCCAAGACCGAATACCCGGCACAACTGGTCCACGGGATCACTCAATGGCATGAGGTCAGCGCGAACATCAAAGGCAGCTACGCGGATCCGGACGGCGGCGATGCCGCCGCCAGGAGAATCGTACCCGACGGCAAGCTCTGCTCGGCAAACCGCTCGGGGATGGATGTGCTGAACATGGCCATGCCGCAGTGGACCAAGACCAAGGTGACACCCGATGACTCGGGCAAGATCACGGTGCGCCTGGCCACCACCCAGCCCCATATGCCCAGCTTCATCAGGGTCTACCTCAGCAAGCCCGGCTACGACAGCGCGACCCGTAAACTGGGGTGGGACGACCTGGAACTGATTCACGCCCAGGAACTGACCGATGTCCGCAAGGATTGGTCCCCCGCGCCCATCATCTCGGACCCCAACACGTTCTTTCTGCTCAAGGTGCAGATTCCTCCGGGCCGCACGGGCAATGCCGTGCTCTTCACCCGCTGGCAACGCCGCGATCCGGAGGGTGAAGGTTTCTACGGCTGCAGCGATATCGCTTTCGACGACAAGACCCAACCATCCCCCTGGATCAAGGAGAAGGTGTTTATCGACGGCAACGGGATCGATCCAAAGGCCGGTGATACCGTGCACTTTCGCGTATTCGGACATGACCGGGCGGTCAGCGAACTGGTCGACCTGAAACTGCCCATCGACGCCAGCAACCAGAATCCCGCGGTGTGGGGCGCGCAACTGGCAAACCAGTTGAGCAGCAGCCAGCACCTCATTCGTGTCGGGGTCAAAAAAGATGAAACCATCACCTTCAATCCCACTGACGTCTACGCCAACTACAACTACCTGAGCGATGCCAGAAACTCCACGCAGATGTCCATCGACGCCGAAGGCGATGGCGAGAACCCCGGTCCGGTGGATGAACGCCCCCCCGTGGCGGTGATCGAGGGGGCGACCCAGATCAAGGCCGGTGAACGGTTCACCCTGGACGGCCGCAAATCCATTTCCTACAACAGCACGCCACTGCGCTATGTCTGGGCATTCGTGGGTGGGCCGGGCTGGACCTATGGCTCCAACACCGAACCCACCTTCACCATTACCACACCAGCCAGTGACAAGGTCTCGACCGCGAAGCTGTTGCTCAACGTCTACGATGAAGCCAACAAGAAACGCCATGAAGCCGAAGTGACCCTGACCGCGACCCCGGCATCGGGCGGCGGCGATGCACCACCCTACGTGGAGGGTACGGACTACAAGGCCGGCGATATCGTGAGCAACGCCGGCAGTACGTACAAGTGCAAACCCTGGCCCTATACCGCCTGGTGCAAGGGCGCGGCCTGGGCCTATGCCCCCGGCACCGGCGTCCATTGGCAGGAAGCCTGGGAAAAGCTCTAGCAATGGGTGAGGCCCCGTGACGCCGTACTTCATGTACGGCGTCATCCCTGCGCTGTATTCATTTTTATATTTCCCGACAACAAGGGTTCTCTTTTTAATAATAAAGAGATATAACCCCCAGCCCCTTGCCGCCGGGGGTATTGAACTAGAGTTACAGTCAGTCATTCACCCATGAGACATGTTCAACGTGTACCTGCCGGTGGTGCCCACCTGATGTAGGGCCGGAATAGGTTATGAAGTAACCGCGTTCCCTGCCTCATCAGCCGAGCGGCCACCATGAACGGTCCATCGTCACGCCCGCGCCTCGCACAGCCCTCATTCGGCTTCACCCTGCTCGAACTGCTGGTGGTCCTGCTGATCATCGCCCTGCTCGCCGGCTATGTCGGGCCGAAGATGTTCGACCGCCTGGAGCTGGCGAAAGTCCAGACCGCCAAGGGCCAGATGAAATCTCTGGCCGATGCCCTGCAGCAGTACCGCCTGGACAACGGCCATTACCCCAGCGAGGCCCAGGGCCTCAACGTGCTGGTCGAACGGCCGGCCAGCGAACCCGGCTGGCACGGGCCGTACCTGTCCAAGGGCGTACCGCCCGATCCCTGGAACAATCCCTATCTCTTCAAGAACCCCGGCGCCGGCCATGAAGTCGAGATCATCTCCCTGGGCCGCGATGGCAAGGCCGCGGGCGACGGGACCAACGCCGACATCGTGTTTGGCTTCTGAGCCCGGAGTCCCCCGCCCATGCGCCACTCATTCGAACTGCTGATCGCCCTGGGTGCGCTGCTGATGGCCGGGACCGGCGCGGCCAACTGTTTCCAGGACGCCGGCGAGCGCTATCACATCGATCCGCTGCTGCTCTACGCCATTGCCCAGGCCGAGTCCGGGCTCGATCCGCGGGCACGCAACACCAACCGCGATGGCAGCCGTGATATCGGCCTGATGCAGATCAACAGCCGCCACCTGGAGCGCCTCGCCGCCTTCGGGATCGCCGAGCAGAACCTGCTCGACGAGCCCTGCACCAGTGTCATGGCCGGCGCCTGGATTCTCGCCCAGTTCGTCCAGCAACTGGGCTACGGCTGGCAGGCCGTGGGCGCCTACAACGCCGGTGCCCGCGTCGAGCGCGACGCCAACCGCAGCCGCTACGCCCGCCGGGTGTGGGGCTACTACGCCAGCCTGCTGGAGTTGCGCCAACGCAGCGCGGGCACGCTCGCCGCGCGCAACGGTGGACGACCATGAGGGAGTTCGATGCCCGCGTCATCCGCCAGGGCCAGCTACGCAACCTGCGCCTGCAGGCCGCCGACCTCGACGATGCCCGCCGCCAGTTGCAGGACGCCCAGGTGGTCTCGCTGCGCCAGCGTGCCTCGTTCAAATGGCCGGGACGCGGTGCGCGTTTCGCCCTGGGCCTGTTTATCCAGGAACTGGTGGTGCTGCTCGATGCCGGGCTGGTGCTGGTGGAGTCGGTGGAAACCCTGCGCGACAAGGCCGCGCCGGGGATCAACCGGCAAGTGCTGAGCGAATTGCTGGAGTCGATGTACCAGGGCAACGCCTTTTCCCGGGCCATGCAGGCCAAGCCGGCGATCTTTCCCGACCTGCTGGTGGCCACCGCCGCTTCTTCCGAACACAGCGGCCAGTTGTCGGTGGCGCTGCGCCGCTACCATCACTTCGAAGCCCATCTGGAAACCGTGAAGAAGCGCGTCAGCAGCGCGCTGATGTACCCCCTGGTGGTGCTCGGCGTGGGCGCGGTGATCCTGCTGTTCCTGTTGTTCTTCGTGATCCCGCGCTTCGCCTCGGTGTTCGACGCGATGAGCGACCTGCCGGCGACCGCGCGGTTCATGGTCTGGTGGGGCGAACTGGTGGAGCAACAGGGCGGCCTGCTGATGGGCGGCCTGGCGGCGGTGATCGCCGCCCTGGTGCTGCTGGCGCGAACCGCGACGGTCAAGCGTCACCTGGCCGCCCTGCTGTGGAAAATCCCCAGCCTCGGTGCCCAGCGCACGCTGTTTATCCTCGCGCGCTTCTACCGCACCGCCGGCATGCTGCTGATGGGCGGGATGCCAGCGGTGTCGGCCCTGGAAATGGCCGGGGCGCTGCTGCCGGCCGAGCGCCAGGGCGACCTGCACCGCAGCCTGGGCGATATCCGCGCCGGCCAGCTGCTGTCCACCACCCTCGCCCGCCACCGGCTCACCACCCCGGTCGCCGAGCGCCTGTTGCGCGTCGGCGAGCAGAGCGGCGAACTGGCGTCCATGTGCGAGCGTATCGCGCAGTTCCACGACGAAGCGCTGGAGCGCGCCATCGAGCTGTTCAGCAAGGTCTTCGAGCCGCTGCTGATGCTGGTGGTCGGCGGGCTGATCGGGCTGATCGTGTTCCTGCTGTACATGCCGATCTTCGAACTGGCCGGTTCCATCCAGGGGTAGCACGATGGACACACTCAGGCAGCAATGGCAGCAGCAGGCACGACAGGACAACATCCCGTTGGCGGAGTACCTGCAACAGGTGCTGGAGGACACGCCGGAACACCTCGCCGACGTCGCCGCGCTCCTGGGCCTGACGCCACTCACCGAGGCCCAGGTCGAGGGTCACGAGCGCTTCGACACCCTGACCCTGCCCCAGGCGCTGAACCGCCGGACCCTGCCGGTGGAGATCGACGGCCAGGCCTACCTGGTGCTCGGCGCGCCCTTCTCCCTGAGCGGTCGCCAGTGGCTGCAGGCCCATGCCGAACTGGCGCCGATGGCCCTGGCGATGAGTCTGCCGGGGGTCGTCGAGGCGCAACTGAAAAAGGCCGAGGCCAGCCAACGGGTGATGGACCCGTTCGCCCGTGACGACGAAGACGCGCGGGTGGCCGAGGCGGTCCAGGAAATCTCCCTGAGCAGCATCGCCCGCGATGACAATCCGGTGGTGCGACTGGTCAACTCGATGCTCTTCGATGCCCTGCAGAGCCGGGCCAGCGATATCCATGTCGAGAGCACCCCCGAAGGCCTGGTGATCAAGTACCGGATCGATGGCGTGCTGCAACAGATCGGCCAGAGCGCCGGGCTCGACACCGCCGAGCAGGCGCTGTCACGGCTCAAGGTGCTTTCGGGCCTGGATATCGGCGAGCGCCGGGTGCCCCAGGACGGTCGCTTCAAGGCGCGCATCCAGCAGCGCGACGTCGACTTCCGGGTCTCGATCATACCCAGTATCCACGGCGAGGATGCGGTGCTGCGGGTGCTGGACAAGTCCCAGCGCGGCGAGTCCCTGAGCCTCGACAGCCTGGGCCTGGACGCGGACGCGATCGGCCGCATCCGCCTGCTGGCCAGCGAGCCCTACGGCATGCTGCTGGTCACCGGTCCCACCGGCAGCGGCAAGTCGACGACGCTGTATGCCGCCCTGTCGGAGACCAATACCGGCGAGAAGAAAATCATCACCATCGAAGACCCGGTGGAGTACGAGCTGCCCGGCGTGTTGCAGATCCCGGTGAACGACAAGAAGGGCCTGACCTTCGCCCGCGGCCTGCGCTCGATCCTGCGGCACGACCCGGACACCATCCTGGTGGGCGAGATCCGCGACGGCGAAACCGCCGGGATCGCCGTGCAGGCCGCCCTGACCGGCCACCTGGTGCTGTCCTCGGTGCACGCCAACAGCGCGTTCAGCGTGCTGGAACGCTTCAACTACCTGAAGGTGGAGCCGGCCAGCTTTGTCGAGGCGCTCAACGGCGTGGTCGCGCAGCGGCTATTGCGACGGGTTTGCAGCGAATGCGCCGAGGCCACCGAGCCCGACGCGCAACTGCTGCAACTGGCGCACTTGCCGGCCGATGCGCCCGGCAGCCACTACCGGCTCGGCCGGGGTTGCGAAGCCTGCCGCCATACCGGCTATCGCGGCCGGCTGGCGCTGGCGGAAGTGCTGACCGTCACCGACGCGCTCAAGGAAGGCCTGCTGCAACGTCGCTCGGCCGCCGCCCTGCGCGAACTGGCACGGGAGTCGGGCCACCGCTTCATGCGCGATATCGCGCTGGCGAGCGCCGCCGCCGGACACACCACCTTGCAGGAGGTGCACCGTGTCCTCTCCCTTTATTGATCACGTGGTGCTGCTGGCCCAGGACGAAGTCCGCTGGGCCGCACGGCCGCGCTGGCCCGCCGGCCCTCCCTGGCAGGACCACGAACGGGGGGATCCGCTGGCGGCCTGTGCCGCGCTGCTGGAGCGGGCACCTCATGGTCGCGTGAGCTACCTGGAGCGGGCCACCCTGCTGCTGGGCTTTCCCCATGTGCATTACCGGGTCCTGCCCTGGCAGGAAGGCCTCTACAGCCCGCTCGACTGGCAAGGCTTCGCCATGGCGCTGTTCAGCCAGCACAACGATCTCGACCCCGCCCAATGGCAGGTTTCGATCGATCCCGCGCCGTTCGGCCGCGTGCGCCTGGCGGCGGCGGTCAACACGGAACTGATGGAATCCCTCAAGGCCCTGTTCCAGGCCCGTCACCTGCCCATCAGGCGTTGCGCGCCGCTGCTGATCGATGCCCTGCAACGCCATTGGCCCGGGTTGCCCGAGGACTACCGCTTCGCCGTTCGCGAACCCGGCGCCCTCAGTTGCGTATTCGCCCACCAGGGTTGGCCGGCGCAGGTCTGCGTCCTGCCGCTGAACCCGCAAACGCCCTTGTCCGATGCCTTGCTGATGGCCGATGTGCTGTGCGACGAACAGGAACAGCAGACCCTGGTGGTGGCCGTCGAGTCGGCCTTCGAACCGTCGACGACAATGCCCTGGCGCTGGCTGGGACCGCTGCATCCCTGGCTGGCGGAGCCGTCCTGATGAACTCGACCCTGATTCGGCGCTGGCGGCGCCCGCGGGCGCCGCTGATCGACCTGCGTGGAGAACGGGCCAGTCTCTGGCTGGTGCTCCTGCTGGGCGCGGTCGCCCTCGCCCTGTGGCTGCTGCTGTGGTCGGACTGGCAGGCCCTGCTGGTCCGCGAAGCCGAGGCGGAGCAGGTGGAACGGCAATTCACCGCCATGGCGATTCAGCAGGAACAGTTGATGCAGGCCTCCCTGCGCACCTCGCCCCTGCAGAAAAAACAGCTGGAAACCTTCGCCCGCCAGAACGCCACGCCCTTCGCCCTGCTCGATGCCCTCGGCCAGGCCTGGTCACCGGACGTCGCGCTGTTGCGCCTGGAGGTCAACACCGCGGCCCGGGAGCTCAGCCTGGACCTGGAGAGTCAGCGCCTGGAAGGCAGCCTGCGCTTTATCGAGAAACTCAAGACCGACACCGGCCTCACCGTCAGCCTGCAACAGAGCGCGCGCAATACCCGCGATCCGATGCTGCCGATGAGCGTCAAATTCAAACTCAGTGCCCCATAGGGAGCGGACAGGCCATGAAGCCGATGATCCGCCAATGGCCCGACGCCGCCCAACTCCAGGCGCGGCTGCGCTGGTCCCTGGCCCAGGTGCAACGCCTCCTCGGCTTCTGGGGCGGCTTGGCGCTGCTGCTGATCGTTGCCGCCCTGGTGATTCGCCAGGGCCTGGTCGTCCCCGGCCTGGAAGACAGCGCCCTGCGTCTGCGCGAGGCCCGGGCGGGTATCGCCGAAGGCCCGCTGGACCTGCATGCCGCCGAGCCGCAGGCGGTCCGCCGCCTGCCCGACACCGACAGCTTCGAGGCACGCCTGGAAAGCCTGTTGACGGTCTTGCAACAAAACGGTTTCGCGGTCCTGCAAACCGACTTCCAGTACTCGTCCCCGGGGGACGACCAGACCCGGCGCCTGGAGCTGGATATTCCGCTGAGCGGCGCCTATCCGACCTTGCGCAAGGCGCTCGATGAAGTGGCGCGACAACCGGCCGTGCGCATAGAAAGCCTGAGCCTGCAACGCAAGGACATCACCACCGCGCAACTGGATATCCGCCTGCGCGTCAGCCTGCTGGCGGTGCTCAAGTGAAGCTGCCGCTGTATCTGCGCGTGCTGCTCGGTGTGGTGCTGCTCGGTTGTGGCTGGCTGTTCTGGCAGGACCTGGACACGCCTGCGCCACCAGTCAACCCGGGGCCCATCCCGGCCCCCGGCCCGCCGACGCGCGTGCCGCTCGCCACGCCACCAGCGGTGCCCGACGACAGCGCGCCGCCCCAAGCCACGGCGCTGGTGGATCTGTTTCCCAGCCAGAGCTGGCTGCCACCAGCGCCACCCGCCGCGCCGGCGAAACCCGTCGCCCCGCAGGCACCGCCGATGCCCTTCACGGTGAGCGCGCAATGGCGCTACCAGGGCCAGTCGAAGATCGTCGTGCTGCAAGGCCAGGGCGTGCGCTACACCCTGTGCAAGAGCTGTTCGGTGGAAGGACATATCCGCCCGGGAGCGACACTGGGCAAGGACTATCGACTGGACAAACTGACCGACACCAGCGTGGTGCTGACGTACTTGCCCCTGCGCCAGGTGACCACGTTGCGCCTGGATACTCCCTGAGCACGGACGGCTCTAGCGAAGAGAACGATCATGTCAAAATCTATCCGGCCATGGCTGGCCCTGCTGGTGATCGGGATGACGGCCTGCCAGTCCCAAGGCCCGCTCAACGAGAGTGAGCTGCTGCGCCAGGACGGTGATATCACCCGCTCGGTGGATGTGCTGCGCGCCGCCGTGAAAGAACACCCGGACGACATCCAGTTGCGCGCCGCGCTGTTCAGCCGGACCGAACAACTGGTCGACCAGTACAGCCGCCAGTCCAGCGACGCGCTGGCGCGCAACGACGATGCCGGGGCCATCGCGGCCATGCAGCAGATCCTCAAGTACGACCCCGGCAACCTCGGCGCCAGCCAGGCCATCCGCACGATCCAGAACCTTGCCCGCCTGCGTCCCGAACTGGCGCGGGCCAATGCCCTGCGCGAGAGCAACCCGCGGGAGGCCCTGGCCCTGGTGCGCCAGATCATCGCGCAACAACCCAACTACCGTGACGCGCTGGACCTGCGCGACAGCCTGACGCGCACCCTGGTCAGCGTCGAGAGCCTCAAGCCGAAGCTGAGCGAGGCGATGAAAAAGCCGGTCAGCCTGCACTTCAGTTCCCAGAGCCTGACCACCATTTTCGAGACCATCGCCAGGCTGTCGGGGATCAACTTCGTGATCGACAAGGACGTCAACCCGAACGCGGCCGCCAGTATCTCCGCGTCCCGTACCACCGCCGAGGATGCGCTGAACCTGCTGTTGTCGACCCATCAGTTGCAGATGAAGGTGCTCAATGCCGACACCGTGCTGATCTACCCTTCGCGCCCGGACAAGGAGCGCGAGTACCGCGAGCTGGCCGTGCGGACCTTCTACCTCAGCCACGCCGATCCGAAACTGGCGGCGGCCGAGATCAAGCAGTTGCTCAAGCCCAAGGAAGTGCTGGTGGACGAACGGCTCAGCGCGGTGATCGTGCGCGACGGCCTGGAAACCCTGAGCGCCGTGGAGAAGCTGGTACAGGCCATCGACCTGGCCGACTCGGAAGTGACCATCGATATCCAGGTAATGGAAGTCAGCCTGGTGGACGAACTCAACCTGGGGATCAACTACCCCGGCTCCATCGGCCTCTCGTTGCCCGGCACCATCTCGTCCGCCACAGGCCTGGGTGGGCGCCAGCTCGAAGTCGGCAGCCTGGAAGCCAAGATCAACCTGCTGCAACGCAGCGGCAACACGGTGACGCTGGCCAATCCGCGGATCCGCGTGAAGAACCGGGAAAAGGCCGAGATCAAGATCGGCGACAAGATTCCGGTGATCACCTCGACCACCGCCAACCTCATGACCACCGCCTCGGTCTCCTACCAGGATGTCGGGCTGAGCATCGAGGTCCAGCCCAATATCAGCCTCAACGACGAAATCAATTTGCAGATGGTGATCGACATGACCCACATCACCAAGCGCAACGAAGGCACCGACAACATCCCGCCGACCTTCGAACTGGGCTCGCGCTCGACCCGCACGACGCTGACCGCGCGCAACAATGAAACCCAGGTGGTCGCCGGCCTGATCCGCACCGCCGATATCGACGAGGGCAGCGGCCTGCCGGGTCTCAGTCGTCTTCCAGGGTTGGGTCAGGCGATTTTCGGCACGAACAAGAGCGAGCAGGGCAAGAGCGAGATCATCCTGCTGATCACCCCGCGGATCGAGCGCAACCTCGACCTGCCGGCGTCCCAGGTCAGCACCTTCAGCAGCGGCACCGAGGCGCGCAGTTCGACCGAGGGCATGGTCCTGCACAACAGCCAGAACCTGAACATGCAGACCAGCGGTGGTGCCGGCGGCAACGCTATTCCACCACCCCTGGCGGTACCGCGGGCGAATGAGAACCGGCCCCCATGGAGCAACCGGTGATGGAGTCGCCGCTGCCCAAACCGGCGGAGCAACCGCCGGCGGCCGCACCGACCGCTCCGCCGCCCTAGGCTGTCTCATGCCAAAGGACAAGGCCCCGCCACGGACTGTCGCCCAGCCTGGAACCCTGTAGGAGCTGGCTTGCCGGCGATGACGATGCCAGCCGCACCGCCGCTTTCGCGGGCAAGCCCGCTCCCACAGGATGGGGGCGCACCGCGGACTGTCGTCTAACCTGGGACCTTGTAGGAGCTGGCTTGCCAGCGATGACGATGCCAGCCACACCGCCGCTTTCGCGGGCAAGCCCGCTCCCACAGGAATCAACGACCGCAGTTGTCAGCGCACGACACCTTCCTCGATCAGCAACTTGAGGATCGCCTCGGCACCCGCTTCGGCGCTGACGCCCTTGAGCACCTGGCCACCGCCGCCGCTGGCCTTGGCCGTGGCGGCTTTCATGCGGTCGGCGCCACTCTTCGCCTTGATTACCTTCAGACGCTTGGGCCGTGGCTTGGCCGGCTGCAGCAACGCACCGGCGAACAACTCATCCTCCAGCACTTCGACTTCCTCGGCGTGCAACACCCCGCGCTGGGCCGGGCCATAGGCGCTCTGGCGCGGCTTGGGCGCGGCGTTATCCACCGTGGCGAGGAACGGCAGGCGGACTTTCAACCGGCGCCGCTGGCCCCGTGGCAAGGCCTGCAGCACATGGGCCACGCCGCCTTCGATAGACTCGACTTCAGCCAGACCCACCACCAGCGGCCAACCGAGGTTTTCCGCCAGCAGGAACGGCAGCATGCCCGAACCCTCGCCGGTTTCCGCCTGGCTGCCGGTCAGCACCAACTGGGCCCCGGCATCGCGCAGGTAATCGGTCAGCGCCGGCAGCGCATCGGCGCCGGCCGGTTGCTCCAGCACCCGCAATTCGTCCAGGCCCATGCCCAGGTAGGCCCGCAGCGCCGGCTCGGCGACATCGCCGGCATGCACTACCTGCAAGTCATCCCCGGCCAGTTGCAGGCCCAGTTCCACCGCGCGGGCATCCTGCTCGGCGCGCCGGGCGCGGCCGGAGGTGGGGTGGGCGCCGATGGACACCAGGCTGATTACATTCGTACTCATGACGTCATCCCTACCTTAAGCCGCATCGCGCTTGGCGCCGTTGCGATATGCCGTCACCGCCGCGATCAGGGCGCGGAAGATCTCGCTGCTCTCGCCGATCACCGACAGGTCGGCACGCTTGATCATGTCGCAGCCCGGATCGAGGTTGATCGCCACCACCTTGTCGCAGGCACCGATGCCTTGCAGGTGCTGGATCGCCCCGGAAATCCCCACGGCCACATAGACCCGCGCCGTGACCCAGGTACCGCTGGCACCGACCTGGCGGTCGCGGGCCATGAAACCGTCGTCCACCGCCACCCGCGAAGCCCCTTCGGTGGCCCCGAGCGCCGCCGCCGTCTCGTGGAACAGCGCCCAGTCCTTGACCCCGTTGCCGCCGGAGAAAATGAACTCGGCCTCGGCCATGGGAATCGCCGCCGGGTCCACCGCCACCGCGCCCAGATCCTCGATACGGGGCAGGCTGCGGGCGATGCTTGTGGATAACTCCACCGGCAAGGCCTCGTGACGGGTTTCGCTGACCGGTTCGGCACATTCGGCGGCCGCCAGGATCAGGCGCGCCAATGGCCGCGCCAGGTCCTGCAGGCCGGCACCGGCACGGCCGATGCACTCGTCGCCCTTGACCTGCCAGACCCGCGTCGCCGGGCGTTCGCCCAGGCTGGCGGCAAACCGGCGGCCCAGTTCGCCACCGCCGCTGCGGCTATCCGGCAGCAACCAGTGGCGGGGGTTGAACTGGTTATCCACAGCCCGCAGGCCCTGGACCCGTTGTTCCGGTGAATAACCGCTGAACTCGTTGCCTTCAAGCACCAGCAGGCGGTCGACACCCGCCGCGGCAAAGGCGCTTTCCTTGTGCTCGCCGAAGACCACGGCCAATACCGCGCCGTCCTTGCCGGCGAGTTGATGGGCCAGGCCAAGCAGGTCGCGGTCGTGGCTGCTCAGGCGACCACCGACCATGTCCGGCACCACGCTGATGTAGAACGCCGGTTGCGGCACCTGATGCAGCGGCAACTGCACTTCGACAGTGGCCGAACGCTTGCTCGCGCCGCCCTGCTGGGCGCCGCTGCGGTCGATGCGCTTGATACCGTTGGGGCCGATAAAACCGATGCCGTGGACATTCTTGCGAACGATCCCGTTAGGCCCCATCCAGCTGTGTTGCACCGGCTGCATGGCCGCATGCAGCGGATGCAGACGGTTGCGGGCGATCCATTCGGCGCGGGGATCGCGGCGGATAATGTCGCTCATCAATGCACCTCCGCGGGTTCACGCTTGGGCGCCGGTTTGCTCGGCGCCGCCTCTTCTAGCAGGGCGTCGGCCACCAGTTCGGCCAGGTCCTTGATCAGGGGGCGCGGTTCGACCACGCCTTCGAGCATCGCCGTGCATTGCGGGCAACCGACCGCCACCAGTTCGGCGCCGGTTTCGCGGATATCTTCCATGCGCATATCGGGAATCCGCTGCTTGCCGGGAATGTCGGTGATCGGCGCACCGCCACCGCCGCCGCAGCAACGGGAACGGAAACCGGAACGCTGCATTTCCCTGACCTCGATCCCCAGTGCCCGCAGCACGTCACGCGGCGCTTCATACTCGCCGTTGTAGCGGCCCAGGTAGCACGGGTCGTGATAGGTCACGCTGTTGCCCTTGTGCTGCCCGAGGTTGAGGGCACCGGCAGCGATCAGTTCGGCCATGTAGGTGCTGTGGTGCTGCACCAGGTAATCGCCGCCAAAGGCACCGTATTCGTTTTTCAGCACATGGAAACTGTGGGGATCGCAGGTGACGATGCGCTTGAAGCCGTACTTGGCCAGGGTCTGGATATTGCGCCTGGCCAGCAGTTGGAAGGTGGCCTCGTCGCCCAGGCGTCGCGCCACGTCACCGCTGTCGCGCTCTTCCAGGCCAAGTACCGCGAAGTCGACCCTGGCCGCCTTCAGCACTTTGACGAAGGCGCGCAAGGTGCGCTGGTTGCGCATGTCGAAGGCGCCGTCGCCGACCCAGAACAGCACATCGGTGGTTTTCTTGTCACTGAGCAGGTTGAGGTTCAGGTCCGCCGCCCAGTTCATCCGCCCGCCGGGGGCGAAACCGCCTGGGTTGTCGGTGGCGATCAGGTTTTCCAGGACTTCGGCGCCCTTGTTCGGGGTCGCGCCTTTTTCCAGGGTCAGGTGCCGGCGCATGTCGACGATGGCATCGACGTGCTCGATCATCATCGGGCATTCCTCGACGCAGGCGCGACAGGTGGTGCAGGACCACAGGGTCTCGGCGTCCACCAGGCCGTTGACGATCGGCTGGTGCGGGTTGCCGGAATGTTCGCCGACCGCCTTGCCGGGATACGGACTGCCGGCGAAGTTCGCGTCAGTGCCGCCGGCCAGGCCGACCACCATGTCCTGGATGAGTTTTTTCGGGTTCAGCGGCTGGCCGGCGGCGAACGCCGGGCAGGCGGCTTCACATTTGCCGCACTGTACGCAGGCATCGAAGCCCAGCAGTTGGTTCCAGGTGAAGTCCTTGGGTTTCTCGACCCCCAGCGGTGCCTGCGGATCAGTCAGGTCCAGCGGCTTGAGGCCGGTGGAGCGGCCGCCGCCGAAGCGTTCGGCGCGACGGTGCCAGGCCAGGTGCAGGGCACCGGCGAAGGCGTGCTTCATCGGTCCGCCCCAGGTCATGCCGAAGAACAGTTCCGACACGCCCCACAGCACGCCGAGGCCGAGGATCACGGCCAGGACCCAACCGCCGAAGTCTTGCGGAAGAATGCCGGCCACCGGCAGGGTGACCAGGAAGAACGACGCCGAGAAGGCCAGCAGGCTTTTCGGCAGGCGCATCCACGGGCCTTTCGACAGGCGGCTCGGCGGATTGCGGCGCCGCAGATAGACAAAGATCGCGCCGACGAACATCACCGCCGACATCACCAGCAAGGCATAGCCGAGGATGCGGTCATGCAGGCCGAAGCCGTGTACCAGGATCGCCAGGACAATCGAGGCCACCGCGCCACCGGCCGTGGCGACGTGGGTATTGGCGATGTATTTGTCCCGCGCCACCACATGGTGCAGATCGACCATGTAGCGCTTGGGCATGGCGAACAGGCCACCGAGCAGATCGACTTTCGACGGTCGGCCGCGGCGCCACATGGCGACCCGCCGCAGCGCGCCGAGGACAGCCAGGCCCAGGGCGGCGAACAGCAGGATGGGAAGAAGGGTGTTCAACATGGTGCAGCTCCCAAAGACCTCGGGTCTTGCAGGTCGAGATGCCTTACTCGGTTCCTGTGGGAGCGGGCTTGCCCGCGAAAGCGGTGGGTCAGTCGACATCGATGCCGACGGACAGGTTGCATTCGCGGGCAAGCCCGCTCCCACAGGGTTATGTGCAAGCCGTTAGAAATCCTTGCACAGACGCAACGCGTCATAGATCGCCGCGTGCGTGTTGCGCTGGGCCACACAGTCGCCGATGCGGAACAGCAGGTAACCGTCACCCGGCTGGCTCAGCGAAGGCTGCGGCTTGATCGCGAACAGGGCGTCGATATCGATCTGGCCCTTGTTGCGCGAACCGTCCTTGAGCCCGTAGTAGATCTCTTCGTCCGGACGCACGCCGTTCTCCACCACCACCTGGTCCACCACCCGCTCTTCCTTGGCCCCGGTGTATTCGTTCTCCAGCACCGCCACCAGTTTGTCGCCCTCGCGATAGACCTTTTCCAGCATCATGTCGCCGGTCATGATCACTTCCTTCGGGTACATGCTGCGGTAGTAGGTCGGGAACGACGTACCGCCGATGGCCACGCCCGGCTTGATATCGTCAGTGACGATCTCGACCTGGCTGCCCTTGTCGGCGAGGAAGTCGGCCACCGACATGCCGGTGAACTCGCAGATGGTGTCGTAGACCAGCACGTTCTTGCCCGGCGCGACCTTGCCGTCGAGCACATCCCAGCTGCTGACCACCAGCCCTTCGGCGGCGCCCCAGTGTTCGTTCTGTTCGAGGAACGGATGACCGCCCACCGCCAGCACGACCACATCCGGACGCAGGTCGAGGATGGTCGCCGCATCGGCGGCGGTGCCCAGCCGCACATCGACTTTCAGGCGTGCCAGTTCCAGCTGGAACCAGCGGGTGATACCGGCGATCTGGTCCCGTTGCGGCGCTTTCGAGGCCGTGGTGATCTGCCCGCCGATGGCGTCCTTCTTCTCGAACAGGGTCACGTCGTGACCGCGTTCGGCGCTGACCCGCGCCGCTTCCATGCCGGCGGGGCCGGCACCGACGATCACCACCTTGCGCCGGGGCCCGGTGGACTTCTCGATGATATGCGGCACGCCCATGTATTCACGGGAAGTCGCGGCGTTCTGGATGCACAGGACATCGAGCCCCTGGTACTGGCGGTCGATGCAATAGTTGGCGCCGACGCACTGCTTGATCTGGTCGACCTGGCCCATCTTGATCTTGGCGATCAGGTGCGGGTCGGCGATGTGCGCGCGAGTCATGCCGACCATGTCGACATAGCCGCCTTCGAGAATGCGCGTCGCCTGGTTCGGGTCCTTGATGTTCTGTGCGTGCAGGACCGGCGCCTTGACCACTTCCTTGATCCCGGCGGCCAGGTGCAGGAACGGCTCCGGCGGGTAGCTCATGTTCGGAATCACGTTGGCCAGGGTGTTGTGGGTGTCGCAACCTGAGCCGACCACACCGATGAAGTCGAGCATGCCGGTGTCGTCGTAATACTTGGCGATCTGCTTCATGTCCTCGTGGGACAGGCCGTCCGGGTGGAATTCGTCACCACAGATGCGCATGCCGACGCAGAAATCGTCACCGACTTCCTTGCGCACGGCCTTGAGCACTTCCAGGCCGAAACGCATGCGATTCTCGAAGCTGCCGCCCCATTCGTCGGTGCGTTTGTTGACCCGCGGGCTCCAGAACTGGTCGATCATGTGCTGGTGCACCGCCGACAGTTCGACGCCGTCCAGGCCGCCGGCCTTGGCCCGCGCCGCCGCGGTGGCGTAGTTGCCGATCACCCGCCAGATTTCTTCCGGCTCGATGGTCTTGCAGGTGGCGCGGTGCACCGGTTCACGGATACCCGACGGCGACAGCAGGGTCGGCCAGTGTTCGCCGTCCCAGCGCGAACGCCGGCCCATGTGGGTAATCTGGATCATGATCTTGGCGCCATGCTTGTGCATGGCATCGGCCAGGTTCTGGAAGTGCGGAATGATCCGGTCGTCGGCCAGGTTCACCGATTTCCACCAGCCTTGCGGACTGTCGATGGCGACGCTGGAAGAACCGCCGCAGATCGCCAGGCCGATCCCGCCCTTGGCTTTCTCTTCGTAGTACTTCACATAGCGGTCGGTGGTCATCCCGCCGTCGGTGGCATACACCTCGGCGTGGGCGGTACTGAGCACGCGGTTGCGGATGGTCAGTTTGCCGATCTGGATCGGCTGGAACATTGCTTCGAAAGCCATGACGGGTTCCTCGACTTACAACGGCTTGACGGTGAACAGGCCATCGTCGTGGCCTTCTTCAGAGCCGCCGTAGACTTGTTCGGCCACGGTGCGGATCTTGCTGCCGCGAGCGGCGAGGATCTGGTCCATGGCCCCGGCGAACCAGCCCGTGAACATGTAGTCGACCTTGCGCCCGACCTTGCCGTAGACGTAGACGAACGCCGAGTGTTCGAGCTTGACGCTGGCGGTGCCCTTGTCGAGGTCGATGTCCTGGATCTTGAACAGGCCCCAGCCACGTTGCGACAGGCGCTTCATGTAGTGCTCGAACACCGCGACGCCTTCCAGGCCATGGCATTCGGCTTCTTTTTCACACCAGTGCCAGGCGGACTTGTAGCCGGCCTTGTAGAGGATTTCGGCATAGGCTTCGGCGCCCAGCACTTCCTCGATACCCATGTGGTTGTTGACGAAGAAATGCCGTGGGACATAAAGCATCGGCAATGCGTCGGAAGTCCAGACACCGGTTTCGCTGTCGACTTCGATAGGCAGTTGCGGGGCGATTTTAGCCATGGGAAACACTCCAGAATTCATTGATTGCGGCTGGCCGCTTACGCCCTGCGCGACGGGCGCGCAGGGTGAGGTGTCGGAAAGAGAAAGCGGGCGGGACTTATTCGCCCCAGACGTCCTTGAGGACGTTGACCCAGTTTTCGCCCATGATCTTGCGCACCACGCGCTCAGAGTGACCGCGCTTGAGCAGGGTCTCGGTGAGGTTCGGGAACTCGCCCACGGTGCGGATGCCCAGCGGGTTGATGATCTTGCCGAAGCTGGTCAGGCGGCGGGCGTAGCCCTTGTCGTGGGTCAGGTATTCGAAGAAGTCCTGGCCATGGCCCTGGGTGAAGTCGGTGCCGATGCCGATGGCGTCTTCACCGACGATGTTCATCACGTACTCGATGGCCTCGGCGTAGTCGTCGATGGTCGAGTCGATGCCCTTGGCGAGGAACGGCGCGAACATGGTCACGCCGACAAAGCCGCCATGGTCGGCGATGAACTTCAGCTCGGCATCGGACTTGTTGCGCGGATGCTCTTTCAGACCCGAAGGCAGGCAATGGGAGTAGGTCACCGGCTTCTTCGATTCGAGGATCACTTCCTCGCTGGTCTTGGAACCGACGTGGGACAGGTCGCACATGATGCCGACCCGGTTCATCTCGGCGACGATCTCGCGACCGAAGCCCGACAGGCCGCCGTCACGCTCGTAGCAACCGGTGCCCACCAGGTTCTGGGTGTTGTAGCACATCTGCACGATACCGACGCCGAGCTGCTTGAAGATCTCGACGTAGCCGATCTGGTCTTCGAAAGCGTGGGCGTTCTGGAAACCGAACAGGATGCCGGTCTTGCCCAGCTCCTTGGCCTTGCGGATGTCGGCGGTGGTGCGTACGGGCATGACCAGGTCGCTGTTCTCGCGGATCAGCTTCTGGCTCGAGGCGATGCTGTTGACGGTGGCCTGGAAACCTTCCCAGACCGACACGGTGCAGTTGGCGGCGGTCAGCCCGCCCTTGCGCATGTCTTCGAACAGTTCACGGTTCCACTTGGCAATGATCAGCCCGTCGATAACGATGCTGTCGGCGTGCAATTCGGCTGGGCTCATCAGGCTGTCCCCTATTGGCGATTCACGCGCCGAATCGTCTGCCGGCGCTTTGGGGCCAGCATATGCCCAGGGGGCGGCGGAGCCGGGTGCAAAAACGACAGGGGAATTGCCGAAAGCGTCAATCCGCGACAAAGGGCGTCAAGACGGTAGGCTCAAGGACTTGTCGCTGTACGACTATTCTTTGCATTCTGCTTGAGACAGAATTGCCCCACATCGCTCTCCTATCCCGTATCAGGACGCCGTAATGAAATCGATTTTCCTGGCCTTGGCCCTTGTCAGCATGGGCGTTCACGCGGCCGAAGAGTCCGACAACTCGCCTTGCGACGCGGTGCCGGACGACCAGCAGACCCTGGAATGCGCCACCTACAACAAAAACACCGCCGAGCAGTTGCTCAAGGAGAACTTCCAGGCGCTGCTGGATCGGGTCGCGTCGCAATATGCGAACAAAAAGGCCGATCTGGCGGACATCACCGGCAAACTGCAGACTGCCGAACAGTTGTGGATAAAATCCCGGGATGCCGATTGCGCCATCGCCCCGTTCCCGGCGAAGGTCGGCAGCAAGCAATACAACATCGACCTGAACGACTGCCTGGCCAGCAAGAGCGACGAACGGTCGGAGTTCCTCGAGTCGCTGTTGCAGGAATGAACCGCGGGACACCCGGAGCGCTGTCCGTGACAAAGGATCTGTATGTACTACCCACGTGAAGCCGCGCGCGATCATCTGTTCAATCGCGCCGCCCTGCTGTTTTTCCTGATCCTGCTGGCCTGCGTCTTCGCGATGATGTCGCGCGAGGATGGCCTGCGCTACGCCGCCCTGCAGACATCGGCCAAGGAAGTCACGGGCACCGTCACCCAGGTCGAAGAACTCTGGAGGGGCCCGGTGTTCCTCGGCCAGTACGTGCACTACCGCTTCGATGACCGCAACACCCGCGGCGATGGCGTTCTGTATCAGGACACCTTCACACCCAGCGGCAGCTACCATGAGGGAGAGCCGGTGCAGGTGGTCTATTCCGAGTGGTTCCCCAGCTATCACAACCTGGCCACGCAGCGGCGCTTCGGCCGACCCGGTTTCTATATCTTCAGCGCCAGTGTCGCCACGGTGGTGCTGGGTTTCGGCCTGCTGTTCTGGACTACCCACCTGATCTTCCGGCATCGGCAGGAAGACCGTTATTACTGAGTCGAACCTCCTGACACCAGAAGCTTGACAAGGCCCAGGGGGAAACTTAACTAAGCAACAAACCGCTCCCGTCCTGAACCGGCTGTACAGACGAGTCCCCCACGATAATCAGGAGATTTTCGTATGCACTCACTTGCAGCCATTCCGTTCTATGCCTTCGCCATCTTTGTCGCCATCGTGCTGTTCATCGACATTGGCCGGCGCATCGGTGCCCGCCATCTGGCCGCCGACCCCGAGGGTGCGCGGATCGGGATTGGCGCCATCGAAGGCGCGGTGTTCGGCCTGCTGGCGCTGTTGATTGCCTTCACCTTCTCTGGCGCAGCCACCCGCATGGATGCCCGGCGCACCCTGATCGTCGCGGAAACCAACGCCATGGGCACCGCCTGGCTGCGCCTGGACCTGCTGCCGGCCGCGCACCAGCCGGCATTGCGCCAGGACTTTCGCGATTATGTGGATGCCCGCATCGCCTATTATCGCGACCTGACCGACGTCGAGCTCGCGACCCGGGAAAACGCCCGGGCCAGTGCCTTGCAACTGGCTATCTGGAAAAAGGCCGTGGCCTCGTTGCAGGACATGCCGACCCCCACCCTGGGCGTCAGCGCGCTGCAGGCGCTCAACGAGATGATCGACATCACCACCACCCGCAGCGTGGCCCTGGAAACCCACCCGCCGCTGATCATCTACCTGATGCTGATCACCCTGACCCAGATCAGCGCCCTGCTGATCGGCTACGGCATGGCCGGCACCGTCACCCGCCACTGGCTGCACAGCCTCGGCTACGCCCTGGTGATGGTCTGCGTGCTCTACGTGATCCTCGACTTCGAGTTCCCACGACTGGGCATCATCCGCGTCGACTACTTCGACAAGATCATGCTGGACTTGCGCAAAACGATGGATTAGGGACCTCGCCAGTCCGGCAACATCAGGCAAACCTTGCCGCATTGTCGACACGGAAAATATAAGCAAATATTAGCAATTCTTATAAAAGACTTATATTATCCCATGAACACAATTTTCTGGACCCCACCTGTTCGACTGGGAAGGCATCCTTAAAGTGGTCAGTATCCAAGAGGTAAAAAAGCGCGATGAACGCACCTACTGACATCCAGATCATCAATGACGCCAACGGGCAGCCGGCTTTCGTCGTGATCCCCTACGCGCAATATGTCGCCCAACAAAGGGAGCCCGAGCTGATCCCCCATGAGGTTGTCAGTCGCATGGTCGACGGGGCAACCCCCATTCGCGCCTGGCGCGAGTATCTGGATCTGACGCAAGATGAAGTAGCCAGGCGCCTGGGCATCTCGCAACCGGCCTATGCCCAGCAGGAATCCGTAGCCAGGCCGCGCAAGGCGACCCGCGAAAAAATCGCGGCGGCATTCGGCATCAAGGCAGACCAACTGGAGCTCTGATCTCCATTCCCAGCGACTCCCAAAGGACTCAAATGACTATCTGCGGCATCGAAATAAAAGGCAGCGAAGCCATCTTCGCCCTCGCCACCCTGCAGGACGGCAGCCCTGAACATGTTGCCGTCGCCACCAGGAAGATCGCCCTGGACGACGATGACGAAGCCGCCAACGTGAAAGCCTTCGCCGGCCAGATCAAGGCCTTTGTCCAGGCCCATGGCATCCAGCGCATCGCCATCAAGAAACGCGGCAAGAAGGGCGAGTTCGCCGGCGGGCCGACCACCTTCAAGATCGAGGGCATCCTGCAGTTGCTGGACAACTGCGAGGTGACGCTGCTGTCACCCCAGACCCTCAACGCGCAGCACAAGAAGTTCGCCTTCGCCCTGCCCGCGACGCTGAACAAATATCAGCATGAAGCCTACAAGGCAGCCTGTGCCGCGCTGCTGAAAAAGTAACCCTTTTCCAGAACATCACAAACCTTGCAGGAGCTGGCTTGCCAGCGATGGCATCCGAAAGGTTGATGTACGACTTTACGGCCCCATCGCCGGCAAGCCGGCTCCTACAGGGAGCCCCCCTACACCTTGATCCCGCGCCGGTCTTCCCGTGGACACTGGGCGAACCGGGCCCGGTAGCTGCGGGTGAAGTACGACGGCGACTCGAAGCCGCTGGCGATACTCACTTCCAGTACGCTCATGTCGGTCTGGCGCAGCAACTGGCGGGCCTTCTCCAGGCGCAGGCCCAGATAGAAGTTGCTCGGGGTGTCCTTGAGATAGAGGCGGAACAGGCGCTCCAGCTGGCGCCGCGTGACCTTGATCGATTCCGCCAGCTCCAGCGTGCTCAGCGGCGGCTCCATGTGCTGCTCCATCTCGCCGACCACCTGCACCAGCTTCTTGTTGCTGATGCCGTAGCGCGTGGCGATCTGCATGCGCTGGTGGTCCTTGCGCGGGCGGATCCGCCCGAGCACGAACTGTTCCGACACCTGGATCGCCAGCTCCGGCCCGTGGGCCTGGCCGATCAGGTCGAGCATCATGTCGATGGATGCCGTGCCGCCCGCGCAGGTGATGCGTCGGCGGTCGATCTCGAACAGTTCCTGGGTCACCTCCAGTTGCGGATAGGATTCCTTGAAGGCCTCCAGCGCTTCCCAGTGCAGGGTCACGCGATGGCCTTCGAGCAGGCCGGCCTCGGCCAGCACCACGCTGCCGGTGTCGATCCCACCGAGGGTGACGCCATCGTGATCGAGACGGCGCAACCAGTGCTCCAGGGCCGGGGTCACGAACTTCAGCGGTTCGAAGCCGGCCACCACCAGCAAGGTCGCGCCCTTCTTCAGCGGCTCCAGCGCCGCATCGGCGTTGACCGACATGCCGTTGCTAGCCAGCACCGCGCCGCCGTCGGCACTGAGCACATGCCAGCGGTACAGCTCGCCACGAAAGCGATTGGCCACGCGCAGCGGCTCGATCGCCGAGATAAAGCCCATCGCCGAAAAACCCGGCATCAGCAAGAAGTAGAAATCCTGGGACATGGAGCGCACTCGCAAGACGGGTAGCGTTGCCGATGTGATACGCCAGTTCGACGACGACGACAAGAGCACAGGTCGCTGCTGTGCAAGAGTCAGTCGCCGCTGTGCGTTTTCAGTGGGCCAGAGCTGCGTAACTTGAGCATCACCGGTGCATCAGACACCGGAACCGACAATAAACGACCTGCCGAGGAAACCATCATGAAACGACTGATCAGCCGCTGTGCAATCGCACTCACCGGTACCGCGCTCTTGAGCACTGGCGTCATGGCCGCGGACCAGGCGTCCTGTCAGAACGTCCGCCTCGGTGTAGTCAACTGGACCGACGTGATCGCCACCAGCGCCATGACCCAGGTGCTGCTCGACGGCCTGGGCTACCAGGTCAAGCAGACCAGCGCGTCCCAGCAGATCATCTTCGCCGGTATCCGCGACCAGCGCCTGGACATGTTCCTGGGCTACTGGAACCCGCTGATGACCCAGACCATCACACCGTTCGTCGACGCCAAGCAGGTCAAGGTCCTCGCCGAGCCGAGCCTCAAGGACGCCCGCGCGACCCTGGCCGTACCGACCTACCTGGCCGACAAGGGCCTGAAGACCTTCGCCGATATCGCCAAGTTCGAGAAGGAACTGGGCGGCAAGATCTACGGCATCGAGCCCGGCTCCGGCGCCAACACCCAGATCAAGGAAATGATTGCCAAGAACCAGTTCGGCCTGGGCAAGTTCCAGCTGGTGGAGTCCAGTGAAGCGGCCATGCTCTCGGCGGTGGATCGCGCCGTGCGTCGCAAGGAAGCCGTGGTGTTCTTCGGCTGGGCGCCGCACCCGATGAACGTCAACGTGCAGATGACCTATCTCACCGGCAGCGAAAACGCCCTGGGCCCGAACGAAGGCATGGCCACCGTCTGGACCGTCACCGCACCGACCTACGCCGCGCAGTGCCCGAACGTGAACAAGCTGTTGACCAACCTGACGTTCACCGCCGAAGACGAGAGCCGGATGATGCAACCGCTGCTCGATCACAAGGACGCGCTGGAGTCGGCCAGGCAGTGGCTCAAGGATCACCCGCAAGACAAGGCCCGCTGGCTGGAAGGGGTGACCACCTTCGACGGCAAGCCGGCCGCCGACAACCTGCAACTGACCAGCAAGTAAACCACCGAAAATCGCACCCGCAGCCCACGACGGCTGCGGTGTGAACCACCACGCCTGTAAGGAACCCGCACCATGAACCACGACGTCATCATCACCTGCGCACTCACCGGTGCTGGCGACACGACCGGCAGAAGCCCTCACGTTCCGGTCACGCCCAAACAGATCGCCGCGGCTGCCGTTGAGGCGGCCAAGGCCGGTGCCACCGTGGTGCATTGCCATGTGCGCAATCCCGAAACCGGCAAGTTCAGCCGCGACGTGGCGCTCTACCGCGAAGTGATGGAGCGCATCCGCGAGGCGGACGTCGACATCATCGTCAACCTCACCGCCGGCATGGGCGGCGACCTGGAAATCGGCGCCGGCGAAAACCCGATGGAGTTCGGTCCGAACACCGACCTGGTCGGCCCGCTGACCCGCCTGGCCCACGTCGAGGCGCTGCTGCCGGAAATCTGCACCCTGGACTGCGGCACCCTGAATTTCGGCGACGGCGACACCATCTACGTCTCCACTCCGGCGCAGTTGCGTGCCGGCGCCAAACGCATTCAAGAGCTGGGCGTGAAGGCCGAGCTGGAAATCTTCGACACCGGTCACCTGTGGTTCGCCAAGCAGATGATGAAGGAAGGCCTGCTGGACGACCCTCTGTTCCAACTGTGCCTGGGCATCCCGTGGGGCGCACCGGCCGACACCACCACCATGAAGGCCATGGTCGACAACCTGCCGGCGGGCGCGGTATGGGCCGGTTTCGGTATCGGTCGCATGCAGATGCCGATGGCCGCGCAAGCGGTGCTGCTGGGCGGCAACGTGCGGGTCGGCCTGGAAGACAACCTGTGGCTGGACAAGGGCGTCCTGGCGACCAACGGCCAACTGGTCGAGCGCGCCACGGAGATCCTCAGCCGCATGGGTAGCCGCGTCCTGACCCCGGCCGAAGGTCGGGCGAAGATGGGCCTGACCAAGCGCGGTTGATCCCCATACCTCCTCCCCCCGCTGTGGGAGCCGGCTTGCCGGCGATGAACGATAACGCGGTCCGCCTGCTGGACCGTGGTGCCTGGATCGCCAGCAAGCCGGCTCCTACAAGGGAATCGAAAACTCTTTCAGGACTGCACTCATGAGCTTTATCACCGAAATCAAAACCTTCGCCGCCCTGGGCAGCGGTGTCATCGGCAGCGGCTGGGTCTCCCGCGCCCTCGCCCATGGCCTCGACGTGATCGCCTGGGACCCGGCGCCCGGCGCCGAGGCGGCCCTGCGCAAGCGCGTCGCCAACGCCTGGGGTGCCCTGGAGAAACAGGGCCTGGCCCCTGGCGCCTCGCAAGACCGCCTGCGCTTTGTCGCCACCATCGAAGAATGCGTGAAAGACGCCGACTTCATCCAGGAAAGCGCCCCGGAACGCCTTGAGCTGAAACTCGAACTGCACGGCAAGATCAGCGCCGCGGCCAAGCCCAATGCCCTGATCGGCTCCAGCACCTCGGGCCTGTTGCCCAGCGAATTCTACGAAGGCGCCACCCACCCGGAGCGCTGCGTGGTCGGCCATCCGTTCAACCCGGTGTACCTGCTGCCGCTGGTGGAAGTGGTCGGCGGCAAGAACACCGCCCCTGAAGCCGTGCAGGCGGCGATGAAAGTCTATGAATCCCTCGGCATGCGCCCACTGCATGTGCGCAAGGAAGTCCCGGGCTTTATCGCCGACCGCCTGCTCGAAGCGCTGTGGCGCGAGGCGCTGCATCTGGTCAACGACGGCGTCGCCACCACCGGCGAAATCGACGATGCGATCCGCTTCGGCGCCGGCCTGCGCTGGTCGTTCATGGGCACCTTCCTGACCTACACCCTGGCCGGTGGCGATGCTGGCATGCGCCACTTCATGGCGCAGTTCGGCCCGGCGCTGCAACTGCCGTGGACCTACCTGCCGGCGCCGGAGCTGACCGACAAACTGATCGACGACGTGGTCGACGGCACCAGCGACCAGTTGGGCAAGCACAGCATTTCGGCCCTGGAACGCTATCGCGACGACTGCCTGCTGGCGGTGCTGGAAGCGGTGAAGACCACCAAGGCCAAGCATGGCATGAGTTTCAGCGAGTAAAGGGGCGGCCCTTTCAAGGGCAAGCCATGTCCATCAATCCGGCCTGAAGTACAAACCTTGTAGGAGCCGGCTTGCTGGCGATGGGGCCGGCGAGCCTTGCATCGCCAGATCGGCCGCTATCGCCAGCAAGCCGGCTCCTGCAGGAAACGCCCCATTGCCACTGGAACACCGCCATGCCCACCCTCACCACCTACACCACCGAAGTCATCCCCGACTGGGTCGACTACAACGGCCACCTGCGCGACGCCTTCTATCTGCTGATCTTCAGCTATGCCACCGACGCCCTGATGGAGCGCCTGGGCATGGACAGCAACAATCGCGAAGCCACCGGCAGCTCGCTGTTCACCCTCGAACTGCACCTCAACTACCTGCACGAAGTGAAGCTCGGCGCCCAGGTCGAAGTACACACCCGGATCATCGGCTACGACGCCAAGCGCCTGCACCTCTACCACAGCCTGCACCTGGTGGGCGGTGACAAGGAACTGGCCGGCAACGAACAGATGCTGCTGCACGTCGACCTCGCCGGCCCGCGTTCGGCCCCATTCAGCGCAGCCGTGCTGGAAAAGCTGCAAGCCATTGCCGAGGATCAGGCCGACCTGCCGGCCCCCGAGTACATCGGCCGCGTGATTGGACTGCCCGCGAAAAAATAACAATCCCTCGAAAAGGAGCTCACCGTGAACACCGCCGCCGCGTTTGCCGATTTCCGCAGTTATCCGCTGATCAGTGCCCTGACCGCCGTGCATCCGCTGGCGGATCGCCTCGAGGTGTATTGGGCGGACGGGCGCATCAGTCCGTACCACCACGTGTGGCTGCGGGACAACTGTCCGTGCCCGCAGTGCGTGTACACGGTGACCCGTGAACAGGTCCTGGAAATCGTCGATGTGCCCGAGGACCTGGCACCCGCCGCCATCCGCATCGACGACAGCGGCTGCCTGTGCATCGACTGGCAGGACGGCCACGCCAGCCGCTTCGACCCGGGCTGGCTGCGGGCCCATGCCTATGACGATGAGTCGCGCATCGAGCGCCAGGCCGGCAAACCGAAAAGCCGGCTGTGGGACAGCAGCCTGGCGTTGCCGGTGTTCGAGTTCGCCGCGCTGAAGGAAGATCCGCAGATTCTGCTGCAATGGCTGGTGGCATTGCGCGACACCGGCCTGACCCAGGTGCGTGGCGTGCCCACCGAGCCCGGCTCGTTGTCCGAGGTGGCGAAGCTGATCGCGTTTATCCGCCAGACCAACTTCGGCGTGCTGTTCAACGTGCAATCCAAGGCCGACGCCGACAGCAATGCCTACACCGCCTTCAACCTGCCGCTGCACAGCGACCTGCCGACCCGCGAGCTGCAACCGGGCCTGCAATTCCTGCATTGCCTGGTGAACGATGCCGAGGGCGGCGAGAGTATTTTCGTCGACGGATTTGCCATTGCCGACGCGTTGCGCCGGGAGGAGCCGGCGGCGTTTCGCGCGCTCTGCGAGATTCCCGTGGAGTTCCGCAACAAGGACCGTCACAGCGACTACCGCTGCCTGGCACCGATCATTGCCCTGGACAGTCTCGGCCAGGTCAGCGAGATCCGCATGGCCAACTTCCTGCGCGGGCCGTTCGATGCCTCCAAGCAACAGATGCCGGTGTTGTACGGTGCCTACCGGCGCTTTATCGCCATGACCCGCGAAGCACGCTTCCGCATCATGCAGCGACTCAACCCGGGCGAACTCTGGTGCTTCGACAACCGCCGCACCCTGCACGCGCGCAACGCCTTCGACCCGGCCACCGGCGCGCGACATTTCCAGGGCTGCTATATCGACCGGGATGAATTGCTGTCGCGGATCCTGGTGTTGCAGCGTTGAGTCCGCGATAGTCCGACACGGGGCCCATCTCGAGTTGGACTATTTTGTGGGGCGCAGGGTGTCAGTTACCCCGCGTTATCGTTAACGGCCATCGCGAGCAAGCTTGCTCCTACAGTTTCGCGGCGTGCGCGGTATTGGCCAACGACCGATATCCTGTAGGAGCAAGCTTGCTCGCGATGAACGATAACGCGGTCCGCCTATTGAACCCGATCCAGCTGTTTCATCACCCGCTGCTCCACCACTTCCAGTACCTCGCAACCATCATCCAGCAACGCGTACACCACCTCCAGCACATGCCGGAAATCCTGCTCATCCAGATTGTTGATCGTGGCACAGGCCAGGGTTTGCGAAAGATCGCGCAACACAACCATAGCCCAAGCCACCTCGTGGCAGTTGCAGCGTCATGAGAGTATCGACCGCCCACTCCTGGCGTACCTGCTTCAGGTCAATGGCACGCTCGGCAACGTCATATCCAGTTCCTCTGAGCGATACCTATTGCCTCAACAGCAAACATGACCCATACAAACACCCCGTCCGGAGACATCGCCCTGGCCGCGGCCTTTCAGCAACTGATGCAAGTAGTGCTGAACATCCGGGGGACGGGTGTCTCGCTCAAGCAGGTTCAGCATGCACCTGTCTTCAGCTATCTGATGACGCCAAAACAATTCGACAGGATCAGAAAGATCTGCAGGCAACAAGGCTGGCCTGTACCGAATCGACGTGGGATCCTGATCGATCTGTTCGCCATCGCCCACCCCTTGGAATCACGGGAAACCAAGGACCACTGCAGCCCCGAACAGGCGTTGGAGATTTTGACGAACGCCTACTCTCCCTACAGCCAGATCGGGCTCAACAAGCCCAAAAGCGCGCAGGGGATTATCTTCAATACGGGTCGGAAGGTAAGGGTAGGCACCGCGAGCTACTATGCCCTGGCGGTCGTGAAGGTCTGTCAGGAAGGCACCGAAAAATACTTGGCCCCGGTCACCGCTTA
This sequence comes from Pseudomonas sp. Ost2, assembly GCF_018326065.1. Lineage (NCBI taxonomy): Bacteria > Pseudomonadati > Pseudomonadota > Gammaproteobacteria > Pseudomonadales > Pseudomonadaceae > Pseudomonas > Pseudomonas sp. Ost2. The sequence continues at coordinate 6,825,116 of NZ_AP021904.1, forward strand.
TCATGCGACCGAGGCCAAGATTCGAAACATCAGTTGACTACGAGGAAGGACGGCCTTTCAGACAAGTCTCCCGCACTTAAGCAGAACAACCCAAACGCCTGCAATTTCCCTTCATGTGACCCTGGTTCATCTGGGCCTTCGCAGCTCCGCCGACAAATTTTCTGCTGTCTGCGTAGTCATGATCAATGCTAAGCAACTACCGCTCGAATCGCAACCACCTTCGGCTGAGCGGGTGCCCCCCTGTTCCCCAGGCAAAAAAAACCCCGATCAAGCCGTGACAGGATCGAGGTGAGAGAGTGTCTTCAGCAGTTGACTGTCGAGAGGGTGACCAAACCATCGACGAAGCCTGCTGGGATCCAGTGTGCCCACTCCCCCCGCCTGCGAGTTAGTCGAAAACGACCTGTTCATAGGTATGCGAGCCACTGCGACAATCTGCCCTTGCCGACACTCCCGGTGCCTACCAGAATCGAGACACGATCACGCCCTGAATAGGACAAGCGCCATGATGTACGCGGATTTGATTGACCAGGAAGACCTGCTGGGCCAACTGAAGTCCCTCGGCCTGCAAGTGCCCAACGGTGCCTCTGCCGAGCAGGCCTGCGAATGTGCGGTACGCGGCCTGGATGACGCGCGAGCCTATGAGCTGCGCAAGATGGTCAAGGAGATGTACACCAGCAGCGCGACGATCCTGCCGGCGGTGCGCCAGGCCATCGACAAGCAACTGCTGCCGGCGCTGGCGGAATATCAGCAGAGCCGACCGACCTGATTCAGGAGCGGCGGCTGGGCAATTGAAAACACAACGAAACCTGCAGGAGCCGAATTGCTGGCGATAGCGGTGGTGAATGTCACATCGCAATCCCCCGCAAGCCGGCTCCCACAGGTACGGTGTCTAAGCGCAAGATAGCGTCAAGCCCAGGCCCCTGCGAGGCTCAGCTTCCAGGCGAGTCGGTCAGAGCCTCACACTGGCAAACGTCGACTCGTTGCGCGCCTGGCTCAAGGCCGACATCGGCCCGGACAACGGTGCCAGGACCAGCGCCTGCGGAATCGGCATCATCGCCACCTGCTGGGTGGTGTTGGAGCCGACGCGCTCGTCACGCGGCGGAATACCGAAGTACTCGCGGTAGCACTTGGAGAAGTGCGGCGTGGAGACGAAGCCGCAGACCGACGCCACTTCGATGATCGACATCGGCGTCTGCTTGAGCAACTGCCGCGCCCGGATCAGTCGCAGCTTGAGGTAGTAGCGCGACGGAGAGCAGTGCAGGTACTTCTGGAACAGCCGCTCCAGCTGCCGACGGGACACGGCGACATACACCGCCAGTTCGTCGAGATCGATCGGCTCTTCCAGGTTGGCTTCCATCAGCGCGACGATTTCCTGCAGCTTCGGCTGGTTGGTGCCGAGCATGTGCTTGAGCGGCACGCGCTGGTGATCCTGTTCGTTGCGGATACGTTCGTAGACGAACATCTCGGAGATCGCCGCCGACAGTTCACGGCCGTGATCGCGGCTGATCAGGTGCAGCATCATGTCCAGCGGCGCGGTGCCGCCGGAGCTGGTGAAACGGTTGCGGTCGAGGGTGAACAGGCGGGTGCTCATGGCAACGCGCGGGAAAGCTTCCTGCATCGACGCCAGGCATTCCCAGTGCACGCTGCAATCGAAACCGTCGAGCAGGCCGGCACAGGCCAACGCCCAGCTGCCGGTGCACACCGCGCCAAGGCGGCGCGACTGGCGGGCCTGGCTCTGCAACCAGGACACGTGTTCACGGGTCACGGTGCGCTGGATACCGATGCCGCCGCAGACAATCACGGTGTCCATCGCCGGCGCTTTGTGCATGGAGGCATCGGGTGTGATCTGCAAGCCGTCGCTGGCCCAGACCTGTCCGCCGTCAACACTCAGGGTTGTCCAGCGATACAGCTCGCGACCGGACAGTTGGTTGGCCATGCGCAGCGGTTCGACCGCGGAAGCCAGGGAAATGAGCGTGAAATTGTCCAACAGCAGGAAGCCGATGGATTGAGGCGCACGGTTCTGGGGCTGGGCCCCGGACTGGAACGACGTCATCGCGATATCTCCTCACACAAAGCGGGTGATGGCCTCAGGCGGAGGCTCTTGTTATTGCCCTAGTCCCTATAGGAAAAGGTGCTTTGTAATGACAGAGCAATTGCCATGCCTAAAGTTGAATGCGTATTCAATAACTCCTGAAAACGACATGCCGGCGTGTCTATATAGCCCCTGCCAGGAGTGCGGGTTATAAGCGTGGGAAAGTTCTGTAAGCGCCCTGCTTCGGCGGTTTGAGCAAATCGGTAGCACTTGTGTTTCGGGCACGGGAAAGCGCCGGGCGGGAGTGTCACCGCAAGCACGGTCGACCGGCGGTAACGGGGCACGATCCTGGTTGTGCCCGCGGTGTTTCAGTTATCTGTTTGCGACGCGCCAAAAGGTGGCGCAGCGCTGTGTCGATGGGCAATTAGTGCCCATGCAGGCCATGTCCCGCCCGACGCCTTCGGGGGCAAGCCCCCTCCCACAATGTGCCCGGGGTAAAGCCCCGATCCCGGGTAAGACGCATAACCTGTGGGAGCCGACATGCCAGCACCCTCGGCTGCATGCGGTCCACTGTGGGAGCTGGCTTGCCAGCGAAAGCGCCAGAACAACCACTACATCGTCCGGATCAACACTCCACCGCGCTGACCGCCAACCCACCCCGTGAAGTCTCTTTGTATTTGTCGTGCATGTCGGCCCCGGTATCGCGCATGGTGCGGATCACCCGGTCCAGGGAAATGAAGTGCTGGCCGTCGCCGCGCAAGGCCATCTGGGCGGCATTGATCGCCTTCACCGCGGCAATCGCGTTGCGCTCGATGCACGGCACCTGCACCAGCCCGCCGACCGGGTCGCAGGTCAGGCCGAGGTTGTGTTCCAGGCCGATTTCCGCGGCGTTGCAGAGTTGCTCCGGCGTCGCCCCGAGAATCTCGGCCAGCCCCGCCGCGGCCATGGCGCAGGCCGAGCCGACTTCACCCTGGCAGCCCACTTCGGCCCCGGAGATGGACGCATTCTTCTTGCACAGGATCCCGACCGCCGCCGCTCCCAGGAAGTAGTCGACGACATTGGCGTCGGTCACCGCTTCGCTGAACTTCATGAAGTAGTGCAACACCGCCGGAATAATCCCCGCCGCCCCGTTGGTCGGTGCCGTCACCATGCGCCCGCCGGCGGCATTCTCTTCGTTGACGGCGAGGGCGAACAGGTTGACCCACTCCATCGCGCTGAGGGTCGAGCCGATCACGTTCGGCTTGTTCAGCTCCTGCAGGCTGCGGTGCAACTTGGCCGCGCGCCGACGCACATTCAAACCACCGGGCAGGATGCCCTCGTGCCTGAGGCCCTGTTCGACACAATCCTGCATGGCGCGCCAGAGCTTCATCAGGCCGCTGCGGATCTCGTCCTCCGAACGCCAGACCCGCTCGTTGGCCATCATCAGTTCCGCCACCCGCAGGTTGTGCTTCTGGCACAACTCGAGCAGCTCGACCGCACTGGAGAAGTCATACGGCAGCACGGTCTGGTCCATATCCGCGACACCGCTGGCCGCTTGCGCCGCATCGACGACAAAACCGCCGCCGACCGAATAGTAGGTGTCGCGATGCAGCTCGCCGGCAGCATCAAAAGCGACCAGGGTCATGGCGTTGGGATGGAACGGCAGGTTCTCGTCGATCAACTGCATGTCGCGCGCCCAGACAAAGGGAATCGGCAGGCGATTGTCGAGCAGCAGCGTGTCGGTTTCGCGCAGGGTGGCGATGCGCAGGCCGATCTGCGACGGGTCGATGGCGTCCGGCCACTCGCCCATCAGGCCCATGATCACCGCGTTGTCGCTGCCGTGGCCGATGCCGGTGGCCGACAGCGAGCCATAGAGCTGCACCTCGACCCGCCGGACCTGCTCCAGGGCGCCGCGCTCACGCAGTCCCTGAACGAACAGCGCCGCCGCCCGCATGGGCCCCACGGTATGGGAGCTGGACGGGCCGATGCCGATCTTGAACAGGTCGAATACGCTGATTGCCATGACTGTGACGCCCTCTGGATGCAGGTTCCAGGCGTTGAAACGCCTGGTGGCGGAGCTGCTACGCTGTAGGCGCGATCCGCCGGGATGAAGGCATCATCAGCCTTTTGAATCGGGGTTCGACGTCTGGCACCGACGCACTCATGTCCATCTACGCCAGGCGCCGCCGACAGGCTTTTTTCGGCGTTCTTTTGCGGCTCAGGGAGGGAAAAAGCACCGAAAAAATCTGTAAACGACCTCACCGACACTGGATGCGACCCTCCCTGTACTGGATACGACGCACCCTGTAGGCGACATATTCAGGCTGGTACATGATCAGTCTCGACTCGATTGCAAGGCACCGGGGTAGAGCTGTCCTCGAAGCCTCCAACCGCAACAGAACAATTAAGCGCGATCGTCCAGTCGGACACTGCCAAGAAAAAACACATAGGAGTCTACCCCCATGAAAGGTTCCCCCTCGTTGTTGTTGGCCGCCATGCTGAGTCTCCCGCTGCTGGCCCAGGCCGCAGAACCGGCGCAGTGCAGTACCGTGAACTTCTCCGATGTCGGCTGGACGGACATTACCGCCACCACCGCCACCACCAGCGTCGTGCTCGACGCTCTCGGCTACAAGACCAAGACCACGATGATTTCCGTGCCGGTGACCTACAAGTCCCTGGCCGACGGCAAGAACATGGACGTGTTCCTCGGCAACTGGATGCCGACCATGGAGAACGACATCAAGGCCTACCGCGACGCCGGCACCGTCGACGTCGTGCGCACCAACCTCAAGGGCGCCAAGTACACCCTGGCCGTGCCCCAGGCGCTGTATGACAAGGGCCTGCATGACTTCGCCGATATCGCCAAGTTCAAGAAGGAACTGGACGGCAAGATCTACGGCATCGAGCCGGGCAACGACGGCAACCGCCTGATCCAGACCATGATCGACAAGAATGCCTTCGGCCTGAAGGACGCCGGCTTCAAGGTCGTCGAATCCAGCGAAGCGGGCATGCTGTCCCAGGTCGACCGCGCGCAGAAACGCGACACCGCGGTGGTCTTCCTCGGCTGGGCGCCACACCCGATGAACAAGCGCTTCAAGATCCAGTACCTGACCGGCGGCGACGACTTCTTCGGTCCCGACTTCGGTGCGGCCACCGTGGCGACCAACACCCGCAAGGGCTACGTGCAGGAATGCAGCAACGTCGGCCAGTTGCTGAAGAACCTCGAATTCACCGTCGACATGGAAAGCTCGCTGATGGGCAACATCCTCGACGACAAGATGAAACCTGAAGCCGCGGCCAAGGCCTGGTTGAAGAAGAACCCACAGGTACTCGATACCTGGCTGGCTGGCGTGACCACCATTGACGGTAAACCTGGCCTGGACGCCGTGAAAGCCAAGCTCGCGCAATAACCGCCGACGCCGGGCGGGTCCGCCCGCCCGGGTCTGCATTTATTCCCCCGCATGTGGACGTTCAATACCATGCTGACTGAACATAAAATCCCTCTAGGCCAGTACATCGCCGCCTTCGTCGAATGGTTGACCAAACACGGTGCCAACTATTTCGATGCGATCGCTTCGACACTGGAAACGATGATCCACGGCGTGACGTTTGCGCTGGCCTGGTTCAATCCGCTGGCATTGATCGCGCTGATTGCCGTGATCGCCCACCTCATCCAGCGCAAATGGGGCCTGACAGCCTTCGTGGTCGCGTCCTTCCTGCTGATCCTCAACCTGGGATACTGGCAGGAAACCATGGAAACCCTCGCCCAGGTGATGTTCGCCACCCTGGTCTGCGTGGTCATCGGCGTGCCGCTGGGCATCGTCGCCGCACACAAGCCGATGTTCTACACCCTGATGCGTCCGGTCCTCGACCTGATGCAGACCGTACCGACTTTCGTGTACCTCATTCCGACCCTGACCCTCTTCGGTCTCGGTGTTGTACCCGGCCTGATTTCCACGGTGGTGTTCGCGATTGCCGCGCCCATCCGTCTGACGTATCTGGGCATCCAGGATGTACCGCAGGAATTGATGGACGCCGGCAAGGCCTTTGGCTGCTCGCGCCGTCAGTTGCTCGCACGAATCGAACTGCCCCACGCCATGCCGAGCATCGCTGCCGGTATCACCCAGTGCATCATGCTGTCGCTGTCGATGGTGGTGATCGCCGCACTCGTGGGTGCCGATGGCTTGGGCAAACCCGTGGTCAACGCACTGAACACCGCTGATATCGCCTTGGGCTTCGAAGCCGGCCTGGCGATCGTATTGCTGGCAATCATGCTCGACCGTATCTGCAAACAACCCGACGCACAGGTAAGGGGTGACGCATGAGCATCATTCGCTTCGACAAGGTAGACGTTATCTTCTCCAAGAACCCGCGTGAGGCCCTCGCGCTGCTGGACAAAGGCCTCAAGCGGGAAGAAATCCTCAAGAAGACCGGACAGATCGTCGGCGTCGAGAATGCCAGCCTGGAAATCGAGAAAGGCGAGATCTGCGTGCTGATGGGCCTCTCCGGTTCCGGCAAGTCCAGCCTGCTGCGTTGCATCAACGGCCTGAACACCGTCAGCCGTGGTCACTTGTTCGTCGAGCATGAAGGCCGACAGATCGATATCGCCAACTGCACCGACGCCGAACTGAAGATGATGCGCACCAAGCGCATCGCCATGGTGTTCCAGAAGTTTGCCCTGATGCCCTGGCTGACGGTGCGCGAGAACATCAGCTTCGGCCTGGAGATGCAGGGTCGTCCGGAGAAGGAACGACGCAAGCTGGTGGACGAGAAGCTGCAACTGGTCGGCCTCGAGCAATGGCGCAACAAAAAGCCCGACGAGCTGTCCGGCGGCATGCAGCAACGGGTCGGACTGGCCCGCGCCCTGGCGATGGACGCCGATATCCTGCTGATGGACGAACCGTTCTCGGCCCTCGACCCGCTGATCCGCCAGGGCCTGCAGGACGAGTTGCTGACCCTGCAGAGCAAGCTGGCGAAAACCATCGTGTTCGTCAGCCACGATCTCGACGAGGCGCTGAAACTGGGCAGCCGCATCGCGATCATGAAGGACGGCCGGATCATCCAGTACAGCAAGCCTGAAGAAATCGTGCTCAATCCGGCGGACGAGTACGTGCGTACCTTCGTCGCCCACACCAATCCGCTGAACGTGCTCTGCGGACGCAGCCTGATGCGCACCCTGGACAACTGCAAGCGCGTCAACGGCTCGGTCTGCATCGATCCGGGCGGCGACTCGTGGATCGACCTGGCGGAAGGCAACACCATCAAGGGCGCCCGCCAGAACGGTGCCAGCCTGAACCTGCAAAGCTGGGTACAAGGCCAGTCGGTGGAGGCCCTGGGCCGCACCCCGACCCTGGTGGATTCGAATATCGGCATGCGCGACGCGCTACAGATCCGCTACCAGACCGGCAACAAGCTGGTACTGCACGACAACAACAAGGTGGTCGGGATCCTCGGCGACAGCGAGTTGTATCACGCGTTGCTGGGCAAGAACCTGGGTTGAGACAGATGCAAGAACGCCGCGAATGGATCGCGGCGTTCTTGTTTTCGGGGGCTAGCACTGAACCGGTAGGAGTCGGGCTTGCCCGCGATGAGGTCATGGAGCCTTGCACGGCCCTCAGGGTCGCCATCGCCGGCAAGCCGGCTCCCACAAGGGACCGGGCTTGCCCGCGATGAGGCCATCGAGTCTTGCACGGCCCTCAGGGTCGCCATCGCCGGCAAGCCGGCTCCCACAAGGGACCGGGCAAGACGAAGGTTCGTGGCGCGCAACCGATCTGTGGGAGCCGGGCTTGCCAGCGATGAGGCCATCGAGTCTTGCACGGCCCTCAGAGTCGCCATCGCCGGCAAGCCGGCTCCCACAAGGGACCGGGCAAGACGAAGGTTCGTGGTGCGCAACCGACCTGTGGGAGCCGGCTTGCTGGCGATGAAAACAACGCGGTGCAACGGATGCACCGCGTGCCTTCAACCTCAGCTGTAAACCCGGCCAAGGAGCTGCCGATGGCTTTCGAACTGATCGAGCACATCACGGGTGATCTGCTCTTGAGTGAACCCCATCAGGTCGTACTCCTGGCTGCCATTGTGCAGGTAGACTTCGGCACGGTAGTAACGGGCCCGCACTTCGGATTCCGCACCTTCGACCTGGGCCGACTCACTCGGCGCCGCCAGGTAGCCGTCCAGGCTCACTTCGTAGACGAAGGGATTGCCTTCCTCCATCTCCACCCGCAGACCGATCAGGCTCTTGGCCTTGCCCAGTTGCGTCTGCACCGTCAGGCCCAGGTTGCGCAGCTGTGCGGCCGCCTCGACCAGCGCCGGGCTGACCTGCTTGTCCATGTAGCGCTGAACGATCGCCTGGGTCGGTTGCAGGTCCAGCGCGCTCAACCGCTCGCTGAAGCCGCGACGACCACGGGCCGCCAGTTCGGCCTGTTCGTTTTCGATCTGCACATCCTGGCGCATGGCCTTGTGCAGGCCGAACATGAAGAAGACCAGCACCACGGAGAACGGCAGCCCGGCCAGCACCACCATGGTCTGCATGGCTTCGAAGTTACCGGCGAACAACAGGCCGATGGTCACCAGGGTGATCACGGCCGACCAGAAGATCCGCAGCCAGTGCGGGGCATCCTCGTCGACCTGGCCGCCTTTGCACGACAGGTTGGCCATCATCACCGCGCCGGAGTCCGCCGGGGTCAGGAACAGCACGAAGCCGACAAAGATCGACACGCCAATGACGACTTTCGACGCCGGGTAGTGTTCCAGCAACTGGTAGATCGCCATGGACGGCTGTTCCAGCGCCGTCTTGCCCAGCGCCACGGCGTCATGGTTCATCACCAGGTCCAGGGCCGAGTTGCCGAAGATCGACAGCCACGCCAGGGTGAAACCCAACGGGATCAGCAGGACGCCGGCCACCAGTTCACGCACCGTGCGACCACGGGAAATACGCGCGATGAACATGCCCACGAATGGCGCCCAGGAAATCCACCAGGCCCAGTAGAACAGGGTCCACAGGCCCAGCCAGCGGTCGGACTTCTCGGCGTCGTTCTCGTACACGTAGAGGTCGAAGGTCTTCAGCACCACGCCGTTGAGGTAGTCGCCGATGTTCTGCACGAAGCCGTTGAGCAGGTGCAGGGTCGGGCCGAACAGCAGCACGAAGATCAGCAGGCCGCTGAACAGCACGATGTTCAGGTTGGACAGGCGGCGGATGCCGTTTTCCACACCGGACACGGCGGCAATGGTCGCCACGGTGCTCATGACGATGATCACGATCAGCAGGTTGGTGTTGCTGTGGGCCATGCCGAACAGGCTTTCCAGCCCAGAGGACACCTGCATCGAGCCAATGCCCAGGTTGGTCACCAGGCCCAGCAGGGTGACGAACATGCCGAAGCCGTCCACCGCGTGCCCGGCCGCGCCCTTGACCCAGCGCTCGCCCACCAGCGGGTACAGCGCCGAGCGCAACGCCAGCGGCTGGTTGTGCCGATAGGCGAAGTACGCCACGGCCAAGCCCACCAGCGCATAGATCGCCCAGCCGTGCAGGCCCCAGTGCAGGAAGGTCAGTTGCAGCGCCTGACGTGCGGCCGCATGGCTGCCGGCCGCGCCTTCCGGCGGATTGAAATAGTGGTCCAGCGGCTCGGAAGCACCGAAGTACAGCAGCGAGATACCGATCCCCGAGGAAAACAGCATACCGGCCCAGGCGCCGTAGCTGAAGTCCGGGGTGTCCTGCTTGCTTCCCAGCTTCAACTTGCCGTAGGACGAGAACGCCAGCCCGACGACAAACACCAGGTAGGCGGCGATCACCACCATGTAGTACCAGCCGAAGCTGCGCGAGAGCCAGGCCTGGGCCACGCCGAGCAGTTTGCCAGCCTCTTGCGGGGCGATGATCAGGATGGCGGTGAGCAACAGAATCAACGCGGTCGAGGTGTAGAACACCCAACCGTTGACCCGCACCTTTTCGGCAGGGGTCTTTATAAGAGAGGCAGAACTCATTGCACAGATGCTCCAGGCAGTGCGGGAGAAAGACACAAGGCAACACGGCACCCGGCCAATCGGTTAGTTGGCAGCCGACCAGCGGGTGATATAAAGACACCCCGAAAAAACCCCGGCCCCGCGGGGATTGCGCCTGAACCGGCGCGCCAGGACCCTGTGCGAAAAATGATCGCGCTGCCGGGTGCCTTTCGTGCCTGCTCGCAACGTCCGTCTTCGCCTGCGCAGAGTGTCTGCCCCGCGGGTCCGGTGTTTTTTCGGAGGTCGTTTTTCCGTCAGCTACATGTAGGAAAAACCTGTAGGCAGCGACGATTTGTCGCAGATCTTATTCTTTGTTGATTGAACGTTCAATCAAAACAAAATAGACTGGCCCACGAGCCGGTAGCCGTTCTACGTCTGCCGGCGGGCCTAAGGAGAGGTGCACGATGCCCAAGGTCGGTATGCAACCCATACGCCGCCAGCAATTGATCGAAGCCACCTTGACGGCGGTCGATCAGGTCGGGATGGGGGACGCCAGCATTGCGCTGATCGCCCGTTTGGCCGGTGTCTCGAATGGCATCATCAGTCACTATTTTCAGGACAAGAATGGCCTGATCGCCGCCACGATGCGGTATCTGATGAACGCCCTGACCGAGAACGTCGCCGCGCGCCGCCAGGCGCTGACAGATGACAGCCCGCGGGCCCATCTGCAGGTGATTATCGAAGGCAACTTCGACGCCAGCCAGGTCAATGGCCCGGCAATGAAAACCTGGTTGGCCTTCTGGGCCACCAGCATGCACCACCCGTCTTTGCACAGGTTGCAGCGGATCAACGATCACCGTCTGTATTCCAACCTGTGTTGCCAGTTCCGCCGCGTCCTGCCGCTGCCCGCAGCCCGCAGCGCGGCACGGGGACTGGCAGCGTTGATCGACGGTTTGTGGTTGCGCGGCGCGTTGTCGGGAGACGCTTTCGACACCGCGCAGGCGCAACGGATCGCTTACGAATACATGGATTTCCAACTGGCTAAGCAGGAGCGCTAGAGCACCGAGAAACGCTCGGCACCTGAACGACTGCCGCACGGTGTTGCCAGACCCATATGGCGCACCCGGCGGTTAACGCCAACCACTGATGCACTTGCGAGGACACTATGGCCCGTTTCGAACTGCAAAAACTCTACATCGACGGCGGTTACACCGACGCCGGCGGCGATGCCACTTTCGATGCCATCAACCCGGCTAACGGTGAAGTTCTCGCCAAAGTGCAACGCGCGACGAAAGAAGACGTCGAACGTGCCGTGGTCAGTGCCGAGAAGGGCCAGAAAGTCTGGGCGGCGATGACCGCCATGGAACGTTCGCGCATCCTGCGTCGCGCCGTGGATATCCTGCGCGAGCGCAACGACGAGCTGGCCGCCCTGGAAACCCTGGACACCGGCAAGGCCTACTCCGAGACCCGCTATGTCGACATCGTCACCGGTGCCGACGTGCTGGAATACTACGCCGGCCTGGTACCCGCCATCGAGGGCGAGCAGATCCCGCTGCGTACCACTTCGTTCGTCTACACCCGTCGCGAGCCGCTGGGCGTGGTTGCCGGTATCGGCGCCTGGAACTACCCGATCCAGATCGCCCTGTGGAAATCCGCGCCAGCCCTGGCGGCCGGCAACGCGATGATCTTCAAGCCAAGCGAAGTCACCTCGCTGACCACCCTGAAACTGGCCGAGATCTATACCGAAGCCGGCGTTCCGGATGGTGTGTTCAACGTCCTCACCGGCAGCGGCCGTGAAGTCGGCACCTGGCTGACCGAGCACCCGCGCATCGAAAAAGTTTCCTTCACCGGCGGCACCGACACCGGCAAGAAGGTCATGGCCAGCGCTTCCAGCTCGTCGCTCAAAGACGTGACCATGGAACTGGGCGGCAAGTCGCCGCTGATCATTTTCGACGACGCCGACCTTGATCGCGCCGCCGACACCGCGATGATGGCCAACTTCTACAGCTCCGGCCAGGTCTGCACCAACGGCACCCGCGTGTTCGTGCCGAGCCACCTGAAAGCCGCGTTCGAAGCCAAGATCGCCGAGCGTGTCGCGCGTATCCGCGTCGGCAACCCGGAAGACGAGAACACCAACTTCGGTCCGCTGGTCAGCTTCGCCCACATGGAAAGCGTGCTGGGCTACATCGCCAAGGGCAAGGAAGAAGGCGCCCGCCTGCTGTGCGGTGGCGAACGCCTGACCGCCGGCGAGTTCGCCAAGGGTGCCTACGTGGCTCCGACCGTGTTCACCGACTGCACCGACGAGATGACCATCGTGCGCGAAGAAATCTTCGGCCCGGTGATGAGCATCCTCAGCTACGAGACCGAGGAAGAAGTGATCCGCCGCGCCAACGACACCGACTTCGGCCTGGCCGCCGGTGTGGTGACCCGGGACCTGAACCGCGCCCACCGCGTGATTCATCAACTGGAAGCCGGGATCTGCTGGATCAATGCCTGGGGCGAGTCCGACGCGAAGATGCCGGTCGGCGGCTACAAGCAATCGGGTGTCGGCCGTGAAAACGGTATCAGCTCGCTGAACAACTTCACCCGGATCAAATCGGTACAGGTCGAGCTGGGCGATTACGCCTCGGTGTTCTAAGACCCGAGTCTTGTATTGCCCGCGCGGCCGTCTTCGCGGGCAAGCCCGCTCCTACAGGCTTGGTGTCGTTCGCCAAGCCGGCGGTTACCCCGCCCTTGCAGGAGCCGGCTTGCAGGCGATCGAGTGCGAAACACTCGTCAGGCCCGACCTGACCACATCTGAAGAGGGTGCATTCAATGTCCCAAGAATACGATTACATCATCATCGGCGCCGGCTCGGCCGGTAACACCCTGGCCACCCGCCTGACCGAAGACGAAGGCGTCACCGTCCTGCTGCTGGAAGCCGGCGGCCCCGACTACCGTTTCGACTTCCGTACCCAGATGCCCGCCGCCCTGGCGTTCCCGCTGCAGGGCCGCCGCTACAACTGGGCCTACGAGACCGATCCGGAGCCGCATATGGACGGCCGACGCATGGAGTGCGGTCGCGGCAAGGGCCTCGGCGGTTCCTCGCTGATCAACGGCATGTGCTACATCCGCGGCAACGCCATGGACTACGACGGCTGGGCCAAGCTGCCAGGCCTGGAAGACTGGAGCTACCTGGACTGCCTGCCGTATTTCCGCAAGGCGGAAACCCGTGACATCGGCCCCAACGACTACCACGGCGGCGAAGGTCCGGTCAGCGTGACCACGCCCAAGGCCGGCAACAACCCGCTGTTCCACGCCATGGTCGAGGCCGGCGTGCAGGCCGGTTACCCGCGCACCGAAGACCTGAACGGCTACCAGCAGGAAGGTTTCGGCCCGATGGACCGTACCGTGACGCCCAACGGCCGTCGCTCCAGCACCGCCCGCGGTTACCTGGACACCGCCAAGAAGCGCTCGACCCTGACCATCGTCACCCACGCCCTGACCGACAGGATCCTCTTCGAGGGCAAACGCGCGGTGGGCGTGCAGTATCTGCTGGGCAGCGCCGAAGAGCGCGTCGAAGCCCGTGCGCGCAAGGAAGTCATCGTCAGCAGCGGCGCGATCGCCTCGCCACAGTTGCTGCAACGCTCCGGCGTCGGCCCGCGCCAGTTGCTGGAAAGCCTGGATATCCCGGTGGTCCACGACCTGCCGGGCGTCGGTGAGAACCTCCAGGACCACCTGGAGCTGTACCTGCAGTACGCCTGCACCCAGCCGGTCTCGCTGTACCCCTCGCTGCTGTGGTGGAACCAGCCGGCCATCGGTGCCGAGTGGCTGTTCAACGGCACCGGTATCGGCGCCAGCAACCAGTTCGAGGCCGGTGGTTTCATCCGCACCCGTCCGGAATTCGAATGGCCGAACATCCAGTATCACTTCCTGCCGGTGGCGATCAATTACAACGGCAGCAACGGCGTCAAGGAACACGGCTTCCAGGCCCACATGGGCTCCATGCGTTCGCCGAGCCGCGGTCGTGTGCAGGCCAAGTCCAGGGACCCGCGCCAGCACCCGAGCATCCTGTTCAACTACATGGCGACCGAACAGGACTGGCAGGAATTCCGCGACGGCATCCGCCTGACCCGGGAAATCATGCAGCAGCCGGCCCTGGACGCTTACCGTGGCCGCGAAATCAGCCCGGGCATCGAGGTGCAGACCGACGAGCAACTGGACAAGTTTGTCCGTGAGCACGCCGAGACCGCGTTCCACCCGTCCTGCTCGTGCAAGATGGGCACCGACGAGATGGCCGTGGTCGACAGCCAGGGTCGCGTGCATGGCATGCAGGGCCTGCGGGTGGTCGACGCGTCGATCATGCCGATCATCACCACCGGCAACCTGAACGCACCGACGATCATGATCGCCGAGAAAATCGCCGACAAGATCCGTGGCCGCCAGCCGCTGCCGCGCAGCAAGGCCGACTACTACGTGGCCGGTGACACGCCTGTGCGTGGCAAGCCGGTGCGCGAAGTGAGCCGTACCGCGCAGTAACTGCTGACACAGTCCCTTGTGGAAGCCGGCTTGCCGGCGATGAGGCCAGCCAGTCTTGCATCGACTGGCCGGCCGCCATCGCCAGCAAGCCGGCTGCCACGCTGCCAACCCCGGCAACACAAATCTCCCACCACACAACGTAAACAGTCCCTACACCGCCCCACCCTTGCTCCTCCCCCCCGCGCAGGCCTAATCTATTGGCGCGCAAACGTTTCACCCCGCCCCAATCGACACGCCGCCACATTGCTGGCCACGAGGCTTTCCCATGTTTGATGTCGTCTCTTCGAGCAAATGGCCTACCGGCTACCTGATCAATCCGAATCCTGAACCGCTCGATCCAAAATGGCTGAAGGAATTCAGCAAGATCCCCGCCGCCGCCGTGAGCGACTGCCTGGGACGCAACGTCGGTGGCCTGGGCCTCAAGCCATTCCATGGCAACGCCCCGATGCTGGGCAACGCCTTGACCGTGCGCGTGCGCCCGGGTGACAACCTGATGATCCTCAAGGCCATGCAGATGGCCCGTCCGGGCGATGTGCTGGTGATCGACGGCAGCGCCGACCTGACCCGCGCCGTGTTCGGCGGCATCATGCGCGCCATGGCCCTCAAGGCCGGGATCGTCGGCGTGGTGATCAACGGCGCCCTGCGCGACCTCGACGAGTGGCAGACCGGCGAGCTGCCGGCCTATGCCATCGGCGGCGTGCACCGTGGTCCGAGCACCGACGGTGGCGGCGAAATCAACGTGCCGATCTCCTGCGCGGGCATGCTGGTGACCCCGGGCGACCTGATGATCGGCGACGGTGACGGCGTGGTCGCCGCGGCCCGCAGCGAATTGCCGGAACTGCTGATCCGCTGCCATGACCTGCTGGCGCGGGAAAAGGCCACCCTGGCGGCTATCGAAGCCGGCACCCTGGACCCGGACCGTTTCGACGCGATCCTGCGCGCCAAGGGTTGCCCGCTGTAAGCCCTTTCGCCGGTACGCCGCTGCCTGCTGTCTGCGGGAGCCGGCTTGCTGGCGATGGCGATGCCAACCGCGCCCACAGGATAGGGGCTCACCACGGAACATCGCCAGCCCCGGACCTTGTGGGAGCTGGCTTGCCGGCGATAGACGACAACGCGGAATCGCTGAAACACCGCGTCACTCGAATCGCCGGCAAGCCGGCTCCCACAACCGGCAAAATCGCCTTATCCTGACAGACTGGCATCGGGGCCTTTCCTGAAATGCCCCTCGCGGCCACCGCCATCTCCAGGGAGGTTCCCCAATGTTCGACTTCCACCCCCGCCTCAAGCAGCACTTCGCTGCCTTGCGTACGGGCGCTGAATTCTTTTCGCTGCGCTATGTTCGCGAATCCGGCCAGTACCTGTCGGTGCGCAAGAACGTCCCGGAGCCCCCCAGCCTGAGCCGTGACGAAGGCGCAATGCTGACCGTGCGGGTCAACGGTGTCGAAGCCTACGCCTCCACCAACGACCTCTCGCGGCAAGGCCTGCAGGCCGCCCTGCACAGGGCCGAGGAACAGGCCCGGCTGATTGCCGGCCATGCCCTGCTCGACCTGCGCCAGCAAGCCGTCTCCAGCGAACGCGGCGACTACTGCTCGCCACAACTGGAGCAACCCTTTGCCTCGCTGAGCGACTGCTACGCCCTGCTCGCCGCCGAGTCCGCGGCCGTGCCCAGGGACGAGCGCCTGGTGAACTGGGAAGTCAGCCTCGGCGTGACCCATGTCGAGCAGATCTACCTCAACAGCGTCGGGGCCGAGCTGCGCCAGGCGCAACGCTTCGTCTTCCCGGGCCTGAGCGTGACCGCCTTCGACGGCATGGACAGCCAGACCCGTACCCTCGGCCGCGAGAATTTCGGCCAGCAAGGCAGCACCGAAGTGCTCGGCCGCTCCGGGCTGATCGGTGCCGGTGCGCGGATCGCCGACCAGGCCCTGCAACTGCTGCTGGCGCCCAACACCCCGTCGGGCCCGCGCGACCTGCTGCTGACGCCGGACCAGATGATCCTGCAGATCCACGAATCCATCGGCCACCCGCTGGAACTGGACCGGATCCTCGGCGACGAACGCAATTACGCCGGCACCAGCTTCGTCAAGGCCAGTGACTTCGGCCACCTGCAATACGGCTCGCCGCTGCTCAACGTGACCTTCGACCCGGAGATCCCCGAACAGTTGGCCAGCTACGGCCATGACGACGACGGCAGCGCCGCCCACAAGCAGTTCCTGATCCGCGAAGGCCTGTTGCTGCGACCGCTGGGCGGGGCGCTGTCGCAATTCCGCGCCGGTCTCGAAGGTGTCGCCAACAGCCGTGCCTGCAGCTGGAACCGGCCGCCGATCGATCGCATGGCCAACCTGAACATCGAACCGGGCGACCAGTCCTTCGAGCAGTTGGTCGGCGGTATCGAGCGGGGCATCCTGATGTCGACCAACCGTTCCTGGTCCATCGACGATGCCCGCAACAAGTTCCAGTTCGGCTGCGAATGGGGCCAGTTGATCGAGGACGGCGAGCTCAAGGGCGTGGTCAAGAACCCCAACTACCGGGCGATTTCCGCGCAGTTCTGGCGCAACCTCAGTGCGGTCGGCGATGCCAGTACCTTCAAGGTCCTGGGTACGCCGAACTGCGGCAAGGGCGAGCCCAACCAGGTGATTCGCGTCGGGCACGCTTCGCCCGCCTGCGTGTTCAGCCATGTCGACGTATTTGGAGGAGATGCCTGATGGATCAATCACTGAGTCAGGCCGGGCACTTCCAGGCGCTGGTGGATTGGCTGCGCGAGCACCTGCAGGCCACGGAGAAATTCACCCTGGGCTACGCTGCCGAATCTTCGCAGTTCATCCGCTTCAACCACGGCCGTGTACGCCAGGCCGGCCAGGTGCAGCAGGCCAGCCTGAGCTTCAAGCTGATCGATGCGGGACGGCATGCCGACCTGCAGATCACTCTCTCCGGCGAGCTGGAGCTGGATCGCCAGCGCCTGGCCGACGGCCTGCAAAAGCTGCGCGAGACCTTGCCGCTGTTGCCCGCCGATCCGTACCTGCTGCTCAATCACACGGCCTGGCAGAGCCGCAATGTGCAGGACCTGCCGCTGCCGGACACTGCCCGGGTCCTCGAAGAGATCAGCCGCGCCGCGACCGGCCTGGACCTGGTCGGTTTCTATGCCGCCGGGCCCATCAGCCGCGGCTTTGCCAACGCGGACGGGGCATTCGGCTGGCACCAGGCCAATAGCTTCAACTTCGACTGGAGCCTGTTCCACGAAAACGGCCAGGCGGTGAAGGCCAGCTATGCCGGCCATGAATGGGACAGCGACAGCTTCGCCCGGCGCTTCCAGCAAGCCCGCGAACAGCTCGAGTTTCTTGGGCGGCCGTTGCGCACCCTGGCTCCCGGCGAGTACCGCGCCTACCTGGCGCCGGCGGCGCTGGAAGAAATCATGGGCATGCTCTGCTGGGGCGGTTTCTCGGCCCAGGCCATCGCCAGCAAACACAGCCCGCTGCAGAAGCTGTATGCCAGCGAAGCCTCGTTCCACCCGATCGTCTGGTTGAACGAGCAGGTCAGCGGCTCCTTGAGCCCGGCGTTTTCCAACGAAGGTTATCCGCGCAGCGACCTGTCGCTGGTCGCCAAGGGCTCGGCCAACGGCCGCATGATCAATTCTCGCAGTGCCGCCGAATACGGCCTGACCGCCAACGGCGCGGGCGGCGGCGAATACCCCAGTGCCCTGGAGATGAAGGCCGGACGCCTGGCGCAGAAGCAGGTCCTCGAAGAACTCGGCACCGGCCTCTACATCAGCAACCTGTGGTACCTGAACTACTCGGACCAGTCGGCCGGCCGCATGACCGGCATGACCCGCTTCGCCACCTTCTGGGTGGAGAACGGCGAGATCCAGACACCGGTCAGCACCATGCGTTTCGACGACAGCGTCTACAGCCTGCTGGGCACCCAGCTGGAAGCCCTGACCCAGGAGCGTGAGCTGCTGCTGTCGGCCAGCACCTACGATCAGCGGCAGACGGCATCGAGCCTGCTGCCGGGCGCGCTGATCCGCAAGCTGACGCTGACCCTGTAGACGCGAAAAGATCCTTGTGGGAGCCGGCTTGCCGCCGATGAGGCCCTTGGGCCTTGCATCGCCTGGTCAGCCGGCTTCCGCAGGACTGCGGCATCGCCCTGACCTGAAGATCCTCACGCCTATCCGCTCCGACGGTTGCCCCGCCAGACCCGTCGCGTTATACATAGCCCATCGTTCGGCGCAGCATTAAAACGCCAGCACCTCGTTCGAGCCCGGCACCAGAGCCCCAGGCTTCACCCGCGATTTCGTTACTCAATGCCGCGCCTCTTTCAGTCGCCGAAAGTGTTTTGCTGGAGTTTGATATGAATCATGGAAGCTTCGTCATCAATAATCTGTTCAGGCATTTCAACGTCCATGTCCAGCGCATCGGCGAGGATCCGCGCCGCAACACCGTGCTGCTGGTCAACGGCGCCCTGTCCACCACGTCGTCGTTCACCCGCACCAGCAAATGCCTGGCCGAGCATTTCAACGTGCTGCTGTTCGACCTGCCCTTCGCCGGCCGCTCCCAGGCCTACAATCCCGATCCGGGGCTGGTGACCAAGGACGACGAGGTGGAAATGCTCCTGGCGCTGGTGGAGCGCTTCGAGGTCAACCACCTGGTGTCGGCGTCCTGGGGCGGTATCTCCAGCCTGCTGACCCTCGCGCGGAACCCGCCCAGCATCCAGAGCTCGGTGATCATGGCCCTGGCCCCCGACCTCAACCCGCCGATGCTGGCGTACGTCCAGCGGGTACACGAACTGATCCAGGTCGACGACAAGTCCGCCATCGGCCACCTGCTCAACGACACGGTCGGTCATTTCCTCCCGCCCCGCCTGAAGAGCACCAACCACCAGCACCTCAGCACCATGGCCAGCACCGAATACCGCCAGGCACGCTTCCATATCGACCAGGTGCTGCAACTGGGCGACGGCAACTACCTGCGACAGCTGTCCGCGATCCGCACCCCGGTGCACTTCATCAATGGCGCCAAGGATATCTACACCCCCGCCGAAGGTGCCCGACAGTTCCAGCAGCACATCCCCCGGTGCAGTTTTTCGGTGGCCGAGGACACCGGGCACCTGCTCGACCTGGAGTCGCGGGTGGCAGCCGACAATGTTCATCGAGCCCTGCTCGGTTTTCTGCTGTCGAAGGAGCAAATAGAGCGTAGCCGGAGCGCTCAAGCCCAGACCGATCAGGCATAATCGGATCCATAGCCTGCTAACAAAGAGCTGCCCATGCCCAACCGCGCCCCTCTTGATGCAACGACCGCTCGCTGGCTGCCCTGGGTGGTGGCCATCGCCTTCTTCATGCAATCCCTCGACGGGACCATCCTCAACACCGCCCTGCCGTCCATGGCCCTCGACCTGGCGGAAAACCCGCTGCGCATGCAGGGCGTGGTGATTGCCTACATGCTCACCGTGGCATTGCTGATCCCGGCCTCGGGGTGGATTTCCGACCGGTTCGGCACCAAGCGGGTGTTCTTCTGCGCGATCCTGCTGTTCAGCATCGGCTCGCTGCTGTGCGCCCTGTCGAGTTCGCTGAACATGCTGGTGGGTGCGCGGGTGATCCAGGGCCTCGGCGGCTCGCTGATGCTGCCGGTCGGCAGGCTGGTGGTGCTGCGTGCCTATCCGCGCTCGGAACTGGTGCGGATCATGGGTTTCATCACTATCCCCGGCCTGCTCGGGCCGCTGATCGGCCCGACCATGGGCGGCTGGATGGTGCAGTTTCTGACCTGGCACTGGATCTTCCTGATCAACCTGCCGGTGGGCCTGGTCGGTTGTTATGCCGTGTGGAAATTCATCCCCGACCTGCGCGGCAGCGAGCGTACGCGCTTCGACGGCATCGGCTTCCTGCTGTTCGGCGCGGCGATGCTGCTGATCACCATCGCCATGGAGGGCCTGGGCGAGCTGCAACTGCCGCACCTGCGGGTGATGTTGCTGCTGTTTGCCGGACTCGCCTGCCTGGCCGCCTACTGGCTGCGCGCCGGGCATATCGACAATCCGTTGTTCGCACCCTCGCTGTTCAAGACCCGGACGTTCGCCGTGGGCATCCTCGGCAATCTATTCGCGCGCCTGGGCAGCGGCGCCCTGCCGTTCCTGGTGCCGTTGCTGCTGCAGGTGGCCCTGGGTTACTCGCCGTCCCAGGCCGGGATGAGCATGCTGCCCCTGGCGGCGGCGGCGATGTTCGCCAAGTCGATTGCCCGGCCGCTGATCGAGCGCCTGGGCTACCGCATCGTGCTGACCGGCAACACCCTGGCGCTGGGCATCATGCTCGCGGCCATGGGCCTGGTCACCGAACACACGCCGTATCCGTTGCTGCTGGGCATGCTGGCGATTGCCGGGGCGATCAACTCGCTGCAATTCACCGCGATGAACACCGTGACCCTGATCGACCTCGACGACAAGGCCGCCAGCAGCGGCAACAGCCTGCTGTCGGTGGTCGCGCAATTGTCCCTGAGCCTCGGCGTCGCCTGTGCCGGCGCCCTGCTCGGCGGCTTTACCGCGGCCATCGGCAACGACGGCGTGGACACGGTGCTCGGTGCCTTCCAGCTGACCTTCCTGACCGTGGGCATCATGGCGATGCTGGCGGCGGCGATCTTCCTGCAACTGTCGCCCCAGGACGGGCGGCGGACCCGGGAAGTCCAGGAACAGCATATCGAGCACTAAGTGCTCCCCCTGTGGGAGCCGGCTTGCTGGCGATGAACGCTGACGCGGTGTGTCTGATAGACCGCGTCGCCTGAATCGCCAGCAAGCCAGCTCCTACAGTTCAAGGCTCGCGCCTGAAAAGACAGCACTGCCAGTATTTGGCTACTTTTCGTCCAGAATTTGCAGCGTCGCCAGCCGGGGCTGATACACTGCGCGACATTTTGTTTTGCAGGCCAGTCCCGTGACCACCATCGCCACCGCTTTTAACTCCTTGCCCCTGTCCGCCGCCATGCTGGCTAACCTCGACTCCCTCGGTTATGCCCAGATGACGCCGATCCAGGCGCAGAGCTTGCCGGTGATTCTCAAGGGCATGGACCTGATCGCCCAGGCCAAGACCGGCAGCGGCAAGACCGCCGCCTTCGGCATCGGCCTGCTGAACCCGATCAACCCGCGCTTCTACGGTTGCCAGGCGCTGGTGATCTGTCCGACCCGCGAGCTCGCCGACCAGGTTGCCAAGGAAATCCGCCGCCTGGCCCGCGCCGAAGACAATATCAAGGTGCTGACCCTCTGCGGCGGCGTGGCCCTGGGCCCGCAGATCGCCTCCCTGGAACACGGCACGCACATCATCGTCGGCACTCCGGGGCGCATCCAGCAACACCTGCGCAAGGGTTCGCTGGTCCTGCACGGCCTCAACACCCTGGTGCTCGACGAAGCCGACCGCATGCTCGACATGGGTTTCTACGACGCCATCGAGGAAATCATCGCCCAGCTCCCCGAGCGCCGACAGACCCTGCTGTTTTCCGCCACCTACCCGGTGAGCATCAAGCAACTGGCGTCCAAGTTCATGCGCAACCCACAGCAGGTCAAGGCCGAGGCGATGCACGCCGACAGCCAGATCGAGCAGCGCTTCTACGAGATTTCCCCGGAAGAGCGCATGGAGGCGGTGGTCAAGGTACTCAACCATTTCCGTCCGACGTCCTGCGTCGCGTTCTGCTTCACCAAGCAGCAGGTCCAGGAAACCGTCGACGCCCTGGCCGCCAAGGGCATGTCCGCCGTCGCCCTGCACGGCGACCTGGAACAGCGCGACCGTGACCAGGTCCTGGCGATGTTCGCCAACCGCAGCATCTCGGTGCTGGTGGCGACCGATGTCGCGGCGCGCGGCCTGGATATCGATGCCCTGGACATGGTGATCAACGTCGAGCTGGCGCGCGACTCGGAAATGCATATCCACCGCGTCGGCCGCACCGGCCGGGCTGGCGAGACCGGCCTGGCCATCAGCCTGGTAGCGCCTTCCGAGAGCCTGCGCGCGCGGGCCATCGAAGAAGTGCAGAAGTCGCCGTTGAACTGGGACCAGCTCGACAACCTCAAATCCCAGGGCGGCGGTCCGCTGCTGCCGGCCATGAGCACCCTGTGCATTGCCGCCGGCCGCAAGGACAAGGTCCGTCCGGGGGATATCCTCGGCGCCCTGACCGGCGACGCCGGGATTCCTGGCGCCCAGGTCGGCAAGATCGCGATTTTCGACTTCCAGGCCTATGTGGCGGTGGAACGCGGTGTCGCCAAGCAGGCGCTGCAGCGTCTGAACGACGGCAAGATCAAGGGCCGCTCGCTGCGCGTGCGGATTCTCTGATTTCCCATGCTGGATGTGACGCAGAGCGTCACGGGATACATTCCCACGCAGAGCGTGGGAACGATCGTAATATCAAGGGCCAGCTCGGTCCCCACAATGGTCGCGCAAACGCCAGAGTCCTGTAGGAGCCGGCTTGCTGGCGATGAACGATAACGCGGTGTACCTGCAACACCGCGTCGCCGGAATCGCCAGCAAGCCGGCTCCTACAAAAAACCGCGCCCGGCTGAAAAACAAATGAGGACATCGTTGTGCCCGCTACTGAAGTTGTGATCATCGGCGCCGGTGCCGCCGGCCTGATGTGCGCCTTTACCGCCGCCGCCCGCGGACGCCAGGTGATGCTGATCGACCATGCCAACAAGGCCGGGAAGAAAATCCTGATGTCCGGTGGCGGTCGCTGCAACTTCACCAACATGTACAGCGAACCCGGCAATTTCCTCTCGCAGAACCCGCACTTCTGCAAGTCGGCCCTGGCCCGCTACACCCAGTGGGATTTCATCGCGATGGTGGCCAGGCACGGCGTGCCCTATCACGAGAAAAAACTCGGCCAGCTGTTCTGCGACAACAAGTCCAGCGACATCCTCGGCATGCTCCTGGACGAATGCGACCAGGCCGGCGTCAGCCTGCACCTGGACACCGCAATCCAGCACATCGAGAAACTCGAAAGCGGCTACCTGCTGCAAACCACCCTCGGCCAGGTCACCTGCCAGTCCCTGGTGATCGCCACCGGCGGCCTGTCGATCCCGACCCTCGGCGCCACCGGGTTCGGCTACCAGGTGGCCAGGCAGTTCGGCCACCAGGTGTTACCGACCCGCGCCGGCCTGGTACCGTTCACCATTACCGATCAACTCAAGGAATTGTGCGGCGAGTTGTCCGGGACCTCGGTGGATTGCCTGGTGAGCTGCAACGACCAGGGCTTCCGGGAAAATATCCTGTTCACCCACCGCGGCCTCAGTGGTCCGGCGATCCTGCAGATTTCCTCGTTCTGGCAATCCGGCGACACCGTGCACATCAACCTGCTGCCCGATCACGACGCGCTGGACTGGCTGCAACAGCAGCAGGCCGAACGGCCCAACAGCGAGCTGAAAACCCTGCTCGGCGAACTGTTCACCAAGAAGATGGCCAACCTGCTGGCCGAGCACTGGTTCGTCTCCAAGCCCATGAAACAGTACACCCCGGCGGAACTGGCCGAGGTCGCGGGCAAGCTCGGCGACTGGCAGGTGGTCCCCGCCGGCACCGAAGGCTATCGCACCGCCGAAGTCACCCTCGGTGGCGTCGATACCCGCGAAGTCTCGTCGAAGACCATGGAGTCGCTGAAAAGCCCCGGCCTGTACTTTATCGGCGAAGTGCTGGACGTCAGCGGCCATCTCGGCGGCTTCAACTTCCAGTGGGCCTGGGCTTCAGGGTACGCGGCGGCGCAATTCGCCTGACCTTTGCGCGCGTTTCGGATACACCGCGTTATCGTTCATCGCCAGCAAGCCGGCTCCCACAGGTTCGGTGTCGATTGCAGGCTGTGTGCACAGCGCGGACTATTGTGGGGGCTGGCAAGTCGGCTCCCACAGATTCTGTGCCGATTGCAGGTTGTGTACACAGCGCGGACTATTGTGGGGGCTAGCAAGCCGGCTCCCACAGGTTCGGCGTCGATTGCAGGCTGTGTGCACAACACGGACATTGTGGGGGCTGGCAAGCCGGCTCCCACAGGTTCAGTGTCGATTGCAGGTTGTGTGCACAACACGGACTATTGTGGGAGCCGGCTTGCTGGCGATGACGTCCGCACAGGCGAACACAAGGCACAATGGACTTCCGCAACATTGATTGCGGGCGCATCAACGATCACGGAACAAATTTTGCTGTAGACCGATGTGGCGTCATCACAATGCCGTCCGTCTACCCATCATTCAGATCAACCGCTGGCAGGCTCTCTCACCTTCATGGCATCGACCTCGTTCAACCAGTCCCTGCGCCGTCTCTGGGCGCTGGACAAATTCAGCTATAGCGTTCGGGTGTTCATCGCCCTGACCGGCATCATGACCCTGTGCTGGTTCCAGAACGAAATGAAGTTGCTGATCCCGCTGTTCCTCGGGGTCATCGCCAGCGCCCTGGCCGAGACCGACGACAGTTGGCAGGGCCGTCTCAATGCGCTGGCAGTGACGCTGGTGTGTTTCAGCGTCGCGGCCTTCTCGGTCGAACTGCTGTTCCCCTACCCGGTGGTGTTCGTCGTCGCCATGGCCCTGGCGGCCTTCGGCTTGACCATGCTCGGAGCCCTGGGCGAACGCTACGGGGCGATTGCCTCGGCAACCCTGATTCTTTCGGTCTACACCATGATCGGCGTGGACCAGCGCGGCGGCGAAGTCAGCGATCTCTGGCACGAGCCCCTGCTGCTGGTGGCCGGGGCCGGCTGGTACGGCGTGCTCTCGGTGCTGTGGCAAGCGCTGTTTTCCAACCAGCCGGTGCAGCAGAGCCTGGCGAAGCTGTTCCGTGAGCTGGGCCTCTACCTCAAGCTCAAGTCGTCGCTGTTCGAACCGATCCGGCAGATGGACGTCGAGGCCCGGCGCCTGGAACTGGCCCGGCAGAACGGCAAGGTGGTCGCGGCGCTGAACACCGCCAAGGAAATCATCCTGCACCGGGTCGGCAACGGTCGACCGGGGTCGAAGGTCAGCCGCTACCTGAAGCTGTATTTCCTCGCCCAGGATATCCACGAACGCGCCAGTTCTTCGCACTATCCATACAACGCCCTGGCCGAGGCCTTTTTCCACAGCGATGTGCTGTTCCGCTGCCAGCGCCTGTTGCGCCAGCAGGGCAAGGCCTGCCGGGCACTCGCGGAGTCGATCCAGCTGCGCCAGCCGTTCGTCTATGACGCCAGCTTCGCCGAGGCCCTGGGCGACCTGCACGCCTCGATGGAACACCTGCGCATCCAGAGCAATCCGGCCTGGCGCGGCCTGTTGCGTTCGCTGCGGGCCCTGGCCGCCAACCTCAGCACCCTGGACCGTCTGCTCAGCGACGCCAGCAACCCCGACAGCCTGGCCGACGCCACCGACAGCAGCCTGCTGGACCGCTCGCCGCGCAACTTCAAGGATGTGCTGACACGCCTGCGTACCCAGCTGACCCCGACCTCGCTGCTGTTCCGCCACGCCCTGCGCCTGCCGCTGGCCTTGAGCGTCGGCTATGGCATGGTGCACCTGGTGCATCCGTCCCAGGGCTACTGGATCATCCTCACCACGCTGTTCGTCTGCCAGCCGAACTACGGCGCCACACGGCGCAAGCTGGGCCAGCGGATCATCGGCACGGCCATCGGCCTGACCGCCGCCTGGGCGCTGTTCGACCTGTTCCCGAGCCCGTTGATCCAGGCCATGTTCACCATCGTCGCGGGGGTGACCTTCTTTATCAACCGCACCACCCGCTACACCCTGGCGACCGCCGCCATGACCCTGACGGTGCTGTTCTGCTTCAACCAGGTGGGTGACGGCTACGGCCTGTTCCTGCCACGCCTGATGGATACCCTGCTCGGCGCCCTGATCGCCGGCCTGGCGGTCTTCCTGTTCCTGCCGGACTGGCAGGGGCGGCGCCTGAACAAGGTGCTGGCCAACACCCTGAGCTGCAACAGCCTGTACCTGCGCCAGATCATGCAGCAGTACGCCCACGGCAAGAGCGACGACCTGGCCTACCGCCTGGCCCGGCGCAACGCACACAACGCCGACGCAGCGCTGTCGACCACCCTGGCGAACATGTTGATGGAGCCGGGGCATTTCCGTAAGGAAGCCGACGTGGGTTTCCGTTTCCTGGTGCTCTCGCACACCTTGCTCAGCTACCTCTCGGGGCTGGGGGCGCATCGGGAAAACCAGCTGCCGACTGAAGTCCGCGAGCATCTGATCAACGGTGCCGGGGCGACCCTCGCCGCCAGCATCGAGCAGATTGCCATCGGGCTGGCGAACAAGACGCCCATCGAGATCCAGAGCGATACCGAGGAAGCCCTGGCGAACGAACTGGAGCAGATGCCGGACGAGACCGACGAGATACAGCGCCTGGTGCAGACGCAACTGGCATTGATCTGTCGCCAGTTGGGGCCGTTGCGCACGCTGGCGGCGCACCTGATCAAGGGCCCGGAAGAAAACACCGAATCTTGAAAACGCCCCGCTCCCCTGCAGGAGCTGGCTTGTCGGGACGCCGCATCGCAGCGATGAGGCCCTCAAGACCGCCAAAAGCTTCGCTGGCAAGCCGGCTCCTGCAAGGTTTCGCGAAGGTGGTTACATCCCATGCAGCTTGAGCAGGCGCTCGTAACTGCCGTCCGCCTTCATCGCGGCGATCTCGCGGTCGAAACCGGCGACGATCCGTTCATGCTCCGGGTTCTTCAGGCTGACCAGGATATGCAGGCTGTTCTCGCTCAACGGCTTGGGCAGGAACTCCACCGCATTGCGCACCCGCGGCGTTTCG
This sequence comes from Pseudomonas sp. Ost2, assembly GCF_018326065.1. NCBI lineage: Bacteria > Pseudomonadati > Pseudomonadota > Gammaproteobacteria > Pseudomonadales > Pseudomonadaceae > Pseudomonas > Pseudomonas sp. Ost2. Next base: position 6,852,295 of record NZ_AP021904.1, read on the forward strand.
CTTTTCAGGTAGTAACGCGCCACATACTCGTCTTCCAGGGTCAGCTTCACCCGGTCCGCCGCCAGCATGCGCACGGCCATGGCGAAGTTGTGCACCGGGACCTTCTGCAACTGGGCGTCCGCCTCGAAGTCGGCGGAATAGGCGTAGTCGCGCACCACGGCAATCGGAAAGTCATGCAGCTGCGGCAAGGTGTCGTAGGTGATCGGTGAATCCTTGCGCTTGAGAAAACGCACGCGGTTGAGCAGGTACTCGTCGGAGAACTGCCCCAGCAAGGTCCTGTCCTTGGTGTACCAGGCATTGATCAGCACGTCATAGCGCCCTTCGCCGACCCCTTTCAGGGCGCGCGCCCAGGGCACCTGCTCGAAGTCGCTGGCATAACCGGCACGGGCCAGGGCCGTGCTGACGATATCGGTCGCCAGGCCGCCATTGACCAGGGTCGCATCGGTGAACGGCGGCCAGGCGTCGGCTACCAAGCGCAATTTTTCTGCGGTAGCGCTCTGTGCCAGCAGCAGCAATCCAAGCAAAGCAAAAGCTCGATGCAATCGCGACATGCCAAAGATCCTTAGCGGGCGGGTCTGCCCTGCAGAGTGAACCGAAGCCCAGGGGCCGGGCGAAAGCAAGTGGCCATCTCCCAGCTCCTAACATTAGCTCATTGGCGCCGTGGCAAACGCCCTGCAAAGCAGATTACACAAAGATGACGAGGCCGAGCAAAATGAATGATGGCAACTAGCCTTCGTTCACAAAAAATTACCCGACTGGCGATCCACGCAAAGCCGGGAGTCGCGGTTGGCTCGGCGAGGCAACCCGCTTAGTATCGGTAGCGGATATCTGAATCAGGATGAGGCACATGACAATCGACTGGATCTGCAAACATCACAGCGACCTGGGCAAGGAGCAGCTCTACACCATCCTGCAACTGCGTACCGAGGTCTTCGTGGTCGAGCAGAAATGCCCCTACCAGGAAGTCGACGGCCGCGACCTGGAAGGCGACACCTGTCATCTGATGGGTTGGCGCGACGACCGGCTGGCCGCCTACCTGCGCCTGCTCGACCCGGTATCGCAGGGCGGTGACGTGGTGATCGGGCGGGTAGTGATTGCACCGGAGGCGCGCGGCCTCGGGCTGGGCCACGAGTTGATGGCGCAGGCACTCAGGCACGCCGAAAAGCTGTGGCCGGAACAGCCGATCTACCTCTCGGCCCAGGCGCATCTGCAGGGCTACTACGGACGCTACGGCTTCGAGGCCGTGGGCGAGGCGTATCTGGAGGATGACATCCCGCACATCGGCATGCGCAAGGCCTGAAACCGATCAGGGATAGCCCAGCACCTGCCTGATCGATGCCAGGTTGCGCTCGATCCAGGTCTTGTCGATCGCCCCCCAGCCATGGATCCGGTAGTGCCCGGCATGGTTGCGGGCGCCTTCCTCCTGCTCGAACTCGCAGAGGATATCCAGGTCGGCCAGGGCCACGATGGTGTCCTGGGCGGTGCGTCGCGGCATGCCGGTCGCCTCGGTCAGCGCCGGGACGCTGCTGGCCACCCCGCTGTCGATCAGCCAGGCCACATACAGGCGGCGATAGAAACTGCTCTTGGTCTTGCTGACGTCCATCCGAAATTCCTTGTCGCTCGCTTAATCGGCCACGGCGGCCTTGCCCTGCATGTCCCGCCAGGTCAGATAGACCCGCAGGTCGAATTCCAACTGGTGATACCCCGGCTGCATGTATTCGCACAGCTGGTAGAACGCCTTGTTGTGATCGCTTTCCTTGAGGTGTGCCAGTTCGTGCACCACGATCATCCGGAGAAACTCCGGTGCCGCCTCCTTGAACAGCGAGGCGATGCGAATCTCCTTCTTGGCCTTGAGCTTGCCGCCCTGCACCCGCGAGATCGCGGTATGCAGGCCAAGGGCGCGATGGGTCAGGTCCAGGCGATTATCGAACAGTACCTTGTCGATGGCCGGGGCATTGCGCAGGTGCTCCTGCTTCAGGGCCAGGGCATAGCCGTACAGCGCCTTGTCGCTCTGCACGCCATGTCGCCCGGGATAGCGCTGGTTCAGGTAGGTGCCCAGCTGGTCCCCGGCAATCATCTGGCGCACCTGGTCCTGCAAGGACGTGGGATAGGCCTGAAGGTATTTCAGCGCAGTCATGGAAGGCCGTTACGTACATCGAAGAAGGTCACCAGTGTAGCGAATTCAACCCGTCAGTGCGCTCCAGTCGAATGTCGGGCCGAAGCCGGTGGCATCCCTGGCGGTCAGCGGACGGGCCACCAGGAAGCCCTGGATAAAGGGACAGCCATTGGCCTTGAGCCACTGCGACTGCTCCAGGGTCTCCACCCCTTCGGCGATCACCAGCAGGCCGAACTGCTGGCAGAGCTCGATCACGCTGCGCGCCAGCGCCGCGTCCCGCGGCGAATCGAGAATCTTGGCGATCAGGTGACGGTCGAGCTTGAGGGTGTCCAACTCAAGGTCGCGCAGGTGGTTCAGCGAACAATGACCGGAGCCGAAGTCATCCAGGGCGACCCGCATGCCCAGTGCGCGAACGCGCCGCAGCTGTTTGCACGAGGCCTCGAAATCGTGCATCAGCGCCGCCTCGGTGACCTCGACCTCCAACTGGCTGGGGCGCAGGTCGTGACGTTCGATCACCTCCTGCAACTCGTCGACCAGGTTCGGCATGCAGAACTGGGTGGAACTCAGGCTGACACTGAGCACCAGTTCATCGGCGAACACACCATTCCAGGCATGGCGCTGGGTCGCCGCCTGGCGATAGATCCAGCTGCCCAGGCGGCTGATCAGGCGGACTTCTTCCAGCAGCGGCAGGAACAGCCCCGGCGGCACGTCACCGACACTGGGATGGTGCCAGCGCAACAAGGCCTCGAAGCCGCGCAGACGACCGTCCGCGAGGGACACCTGGGGCTGATAGACCATCTTGAATTCCTTGCTCTCGATGGCCGAACGGACGCTTTCCTCGAGCATCAGCCGCGAGCGGGCCCGCCCGTTCATTTCATGGTCGTAGTAGCGATATTGCTGGCGCCCGGCGCGCTTGGCCTCGTACATCGCAATGTCCGCGGCCCGCAACAGGCCATCGAGGTTGGCACCGCAATCGGGGTAGGTGGCGATTCCGATGCTGACCCCCAGGGTCATGTCCAGGCCATCGATCTGCTGGCGGATCGACACCCGCTCGATCAGTCTTTCCGCGAGTTTCGCCGCCTGCTCCGGGCGCTCCAGATCGAGCAAGGTGGTGAATTCGTCGCCGCCCATGCGCGCCAGGATATCGAAGGGCTTGAGACAGGCCTTCAACTGCTCCGAGACCCAGCGCAGCACCCGGTCGCCGGCCTCGTGCCCAAGGGAGTCGTTGACCCGCTTGAAGCCGTCGAGGTCGAGATACATCAACACCAGCGACTTGTGGCTGTGATCGCTGCGCAACAGGGTGTTTTCCGCGGTCTGGTAAAAGCCCCGGCGGTTGAGCAGGCCGGTCAGCGGGTCGGTCACCGCCTGGAACTCCAGTTGCTGATGCAGATGGTGCACCACCGACATGTCGAGCACGGTGACCACCATCGCCCGCTGGTCAGACGGCAAAGGCGCGCAGGACATGGCCACCGGCAATGATTCGCCGGCAGTGGTGCGCAGTTGGGCGTCATGCAGGCGATAGATCTCCCCCTTGCGATAACCCTCGTGCAACGGGCAGCCCGGCCAATCGGGAAAGTGTGGGTACTGCAGGAAGTTCAGGAAAGGCATGCCGATCAACAGTTCCAGCGGAGCGTTGAGCAGACGGGAAATCGCCGGGTTGGCAAAACGGATGCTGCCATCGTCATTGACCACCAGAATGCCTTCCGCGGCATTCTCCAGCACCGAGGCATTGAAGGCCCGGGCCGCTTCCAGGTCGCGGGTCAGTTGCTGCAGGGACCGGCGGTTGCGCTGTTGCTCCAGCAACGCCTGGACCTTGGGCTTGAGGATATCCGGGTTGAAGGGCTTGAACAGATAATCCACCGCGCCGCTGGCATAACCCTTGATGACGGCATCCTGGGACTGCTCGTTGGCGGTGAGGAAAATGATCGGGGTCAGGCGCGTACGCTGGCTACCACGCATCAGACGGGCGACTTCGAAGCCGTCCATGCCAGGCATCTGCACATCCAGCAATACCAGGTCGATCTCGTGTTCCAGCAGCAGCGTCAGCGCTTCGATACCGGACGCCGCAGTAACCACCTGCCAGTCCTGCCGTTCCAGTAATGCTCGCATGCTGATCAGGTTTTCAGGATAGTCATCGACCACCAAAAGGACAGAACTGCTTTCACCAGCCTTAAGTTGCGCGCAATCCATGCTGCTTCTCTATGTTCGGGGAACTCCACCGGTGGTCATACGGAAAACCGGACTATGGACAAGGACAACTCTAGTCCGGGTTTGCGCAAAGAGTAGTGACCATTACGCCATCATCCTTGGCGAGCGCCGATATCCCGACTAACGGTCGATGAAACTGATCGCGGCATTCAGCCGGCCGACAGTTGCCCGGCGTCGCCGAGGCTTATAACAGAGGCTCTCAAACCAAACGAGCCAAGACCGTGAGCATGATCGACCTGTCGACCTGGGAACTGACCATCCCCGAGGGCACGCCCGCCACCCGTATCGGTACCCAGGCCCTGGCCCGGGGCTTCAGCGATGAGTATTTCCACGCCGACAGCGGCAGCCTGTTTTTCTGGGCCCCGGTCACCGGTACATTGACGCCCAACACCCACTACCCGCGCACCGAACTCCGCGAGACCAGCGCCGACGGACGACTGCGCAACTGGGCCTATCGCGACGCCGACAACAGCCTGCACGCCAACCTGGCGGTGAACCAGGTGCCTTCCAGCGGCAGTATCGTGATCGGCCAGATCCACGTCGACCACGACAGCAAACCGCTGCTCAAGCTCGAATACCGCTACAAGGCCGCCAGCCATACCGGTTCGATCGTCGCCCAGGTCCGCGCCGACGATCCGCAGGCGAAGAACGGAGCCCTGGTGGTCATCGCCCGCAATGTCCAACTCGACCAGCACTTTTCCTACAACATCCATCTCACGCCCAACGGCACGCTGAGCCTCAGCGCCGCCGACGGACACTGGGAAACCCCTCTCAATCCGGCCTGGGCCAACAAGCAGCTGTACTTCAAGGCCGGGGTTTATGTGCAGGACAACCATGGCGGCGCCAATGAAGGCGGTCGTGCGACCTTCTACGAGCTGGCGATCAAGCACACACCGGCCTGATTCCCCTCGCCCAGCGGTAATAGCACCTTGCCAACCCGACCAACGGCTATCGGCGCAAGCCGAAGCCTGGCGGGGCCTTGTGCATTTCGTCGGCACTTTGACGTCAACCGTTCGCCGGTTTGACGTTAACAAACTATCGTTCAACCCGTATAAAGAGCGCCCAAAGCCCCAGGCTAAAGCAGTTTGTCTGATTTTTACCAGACGACATGCCTATGCCCGTGCGTCGTACGTTTTACACGGGAGACTCCCCCATGATCGACCTGACGACCTGGAACCTCAGCGTGCCTGTCGGCACCCCTCCGGCGACCATCGACACCCCCAAACTGGTAGAGGGTTTCAAGGACCAGTACTTTCATTCAGACACCGGCACCTTATTCTTCTGGTCGCCCGTGACCGGCTCCAAGACCGAGAATGCCATCTACCCCCGCAGCGAGCTGCGCGAGACCTACCCCGACGGACGCCTGCGCAACTGGCTCTACAGTGAAGCCAACAATTACCTGCGCGCGACCCTGGCGGTGAACCAGGTACCGTCGTCGGGCAAGATCGTCATCGGCCAGATCCACGCGTACAACAGCACCCAACCCATGCTCAAGGTCGAATACCAGTACAAGGACTGGCGCAAGACCGGAATCATCGTGGTGAAGATCCGCAACCATCCGGACGACGAAGAGAGCCGGGTCATCCAGATTGCCGACGACGTCCCGCTGGACAAGAGCTTCACCTACGTGATCCACCTGAGCCGCGGCGGCTACCTGAGCGTGCGCGCCGCCGACGCCGCCTGGAACACCCAGATCAGCACCACCTGGCGCGACAAGCCGCTGTATTTCAAGGCCGGGGTCTATGTGCAGGACAACACCGGGTACACCAGTGAAGGCGGGATGGTGACGTTCTACAAGCTGGATATCGATCACGAGAAAGGTTGAGGGCCTGTTCTCCGGCCCCGCCGCCAACGGCCCCGAACTTCAAATCGGGGCGGGAAACGGCAAAGTGCCGGGATAAACGCCCACTGACTACTATCAGAAATGACCGTCCATTAGTCTTTATCAAACTATCGGAGAATTTTGAAATAACCGTTATCCGTTCATGGATAGAACAACGAGGATTTTCGGTATTTTGCAATAGGGTCGATCTGCTCGATCTCATCAAACTTCAACGTTCGGTACAACCCGCTTTCGGCGCAGTAGACAAGCATCCGTGTGCTCCAATCGATACTGCACAGCTCGCCTCGTTCACAAGCGGGCTGATCGCCGGCGACACGCCTTGTCACGTTGATCTTCTGGCGAAACTTGAAGTATCTCAAATAATTCGGATCGCTTTCGTCCTCTTCGCTCATGGCACAGGGCTCCACTATGAATGAGGCTTCATCGTGGAACATTTCGCCATCGTTATACCACTGTCATAATTGACAGTTCTTTATATTATTTATCACTACCTGCCAGCTTACATAATTCTACAGATTCATAAAAAATTATTTTATGCATTAAAGCTCTATTCCCTATTATAAAACGATCTACAAACCTGTCATTTCTGACAGTAGACCGACTTGCGCAATCTGACCAACATCCTCGATAGCGGACCATGAGAGGATTTTTCCTGAAGTTCGGGCCTGCACGGTGCCCTTCGGAACACGTTCCATTCAGTGGGTATCACATGCCCATTGAAACGTTCAAGGAAATAATCATGAAAGAGAAATCCACAGCTCAGCAGGGCGAACCCTCTAAACAAAACGCCCAAAGCGCCCCAGGCCCGGCGCGAAGAATCGAACCTGGCGTCTATAAAATCTATACAGCTCTGCTTTCATTGCCTCAGAAACTGGTTTCCGTCTCTCCAATCGAAAACAGTGACCGATCTCACAACGTATATTTATTTCATGACACTTACGAAGGCGATTCAAAGTGGGAAATTTTTTCAACCCAGCACCACGAGCGGGAATACCATATATCTAACCAGGGCATCCACGCAATACTGCGAGCCCACGACGGCAATGTCCTCACTGTCCCGCGGCCAGACATCGATGGAAAATCAAGCATAGCCTGGTATTTCAGGGACGCTGGCAAAGAAACCGGCATTGATCTTTTCTACCTGGAAAACAAACTCACCAGGAATTTTGCAACCGTGAAAGATCACAGCACGGAAGACAGAACCAATATTATTGAAAGTCCTTATTTCGGAGCGACAAGCCAAAAATTCATACTGGTCAAATTATGAAAAATCCAAAGTTTTCATAAACACGGAAAATTTTACCATCTATCTTCAACCTATATACAAAGACAATTACACCACTACAACCAATTCACTCTACGAGCCAATTAAAACAGAACCATAAAAGACCACCTGCAAACCTGCAATTTGTAACAAAAGGCCGGCCTGCATAACCTGAGCAATATATTCGATAGCGAACCATGAGATAAATTATTTTCTGGAGTTCAGGCCTGCAAGCTACCTTATGGGAAAGCCTCTTTACCCAGCAGGCATCCTAACTCCACTGCGCAACGGCCAAGGACAATACTCATGAAAGATAAATCGACGCCTCATCAGAGCGATTCCTCTGAAAAAAAACCCCGGAGCACCCCAGGTCCGGTGGTAAGAATCGAACCAGGCATCTATAAAATCTACACGGCTCTGCCTTCATCATCCCCGAAATTATTTCAAGTCTCTTCAGTCGAAGACAACGAGGGATCGCAAAACGTCCATCTATCTCGAGACCAGGATTACCCCGAATCGAAGTGGAAAGTCTCTAATACATCAGAAGAACTTTCGTACGTGCTTTTAAACCAAGGATACTTCCGGGCACTCGAGGCCAAAAACGGTGAAATCTTTGCTTCAACGATTCCAGCCAGCAGCTCAAGACCAGGCCACTTATGGCGTTTCAAATACGCAGGCAATGAAGGTGGAATTGATCTTTTTTACCTGGAAAATAAGTACACTAGAAATCTAGCATGCGTGCAAGATCACAGCACTGAGGATAATACCAATATTATCGAATGTTCTTATTCCGGAAGGATGAATCAAAAATTCATATTGGTAAAGTTATAAAACTTCAAAGTTACCGTAGACTGCATGGGCGGTGTGATGAGCCAGGACAACCGCAACCCGCACAGGATCGGCAACACCTGTACATAAATATTGCTTACCAGGCGCATAAAACCCTCCATTAGACTACCGGCCCCTGCTAATGGAGCCATGGATGACAAGCACCCGCCACGCATTGCTCGCAGCCACCCTGGGACTGTCGCTCTCGGGTTGCGGAACGATCAATACCGTCTTTCGCGGTGATGATGTCACCCGCCGCAATCTCAAGGAATGGAACACCCATTGTGCTGCCGTTCCCCGTGTTTACAGCGGAGTGTTTTACAACCTGTGCGTGCTGCATGGTCCATCCCAGGTGGTGGAGCAGGCTCCCGACGCACCGGCCCTTACGCCGTTCCAGTTCGTGGACCTCATACCTTCCGGCATTCTGGATACCCTGGCGCTGCCCTATACCCTTTACCGACAGAGCAGGGATGGCAGTATCGATCTCCCCTGAGAAGCGGTTGAACGCCCATGAAAAAACCGCCTTTCGGCGGTTTTTTTTCAACACGGACGGTCTCAGTTGACCTTGGCGTTCAACTCACCTTTCAGGTAACGCTGGAACATCGCTTCCAGGGAGATCGGCTTGATCTTCGAAGCGTTGCCGGCGGTGCCGAAAGCCTCGTAACGGGCGATGCACACGTCACGCATGGCGGTCACGGTGGCACCGAAGAACTTGCGCGGGTCGAACTCGCTCGGGTTGGTGGCCATCAGGCGACGCATGGCACCGGTGGACGCCAGGCGCAGGTCGGTGTCGATGTTGACCTTGCGCACGCCGTGCTTGATGCCCTCGACGATTTCCTCGACCGGCACGCCATAGGTTTCCTTGATGTCGCCGCCGTACTGGTTGATGATCGCCAGCCACTCCTGCGGCACCGAAGACGAACCGTGCATCACCAGGTGGGTGTTGGGGATGCGCTTGTGGATTTCCTTGACACGGTCGATCGCCAGCACGTCACCGGTAGGCGGCTTGGTGAACTTGTAGGCGCCGTGGCTGGTGCCGATGGCGATGGCCAGGGCGTCGACCTGGGTCTTCTTGACGAAGTCCGCGGCCTCTTCAGGATCGGTCAGCATCTGGCTGTGGTCGAGCACGCCTTCGGCGCCGATGCCGTCTTCTTCACCGGCCATGCCGGTTTCCAGCGACCCCAGGCAACCCAGCTCGCCTTCAACCGAAACGCCACAGGCGTGGGCCATGGCCACGGTCTGTTGGGTAACGCGGACGTTGTACTCGTAGTCGGTCGGGGTCTTGCCGTCTTCGCCGAGGGAGCCGTCCATCATCACCGAGCTGAAACCCAGCTGGATGGAGCGCTGGCAGACGTCCGGGCTGGTGCCGTGGTCCTGGTGCATGCACACCGGGATATGCGGAAACTCTTCGATCGCGGCCAGGATCAGGTGCCGCAGGAACGGTGCGCCAGCGTATTTGCGGGCACCGGCCGAAGCCTGGACGATCACCGGGGAGTCAGTCTTGTCAGCGGCTTCCATGATGGCGCGCATCTGCTCAAGGTTGTTGACGTTGAAAGCTGGAACGCCGTAGCCGTATTCGGCTGCGTGGTCCAGCATCTGGCGCATGCTGATAAGTGCCATTGTGTGTGTCTCTCCCGGACGAGGGTCGTTAATCGTGCAAGCCTGCCGGAGCGGCGGCTGCTATTCAAGTTATTACCGATCAGGGCGCCTTGCAGGCCCGACCGATCAAATCGTTGGTGGCGACCCAGTAAACCAGGCCTTCATCACCTTTTTTGTGAAACGCCAACATGTTGTCGCTATACAGCACGCCGCTGTCGACGGCGCCGACTTCGGGTTTCAGGCGATACACCTGGTCCGCGCCGCCAAGGCGCACGTCGACCGACTGCTGCGCGCTGTCGGCATAACGCCAGAGCACCTCGGCCTGGCTGTCACAGACCCAACGGGTCCAGTTGTCCGCCGACGACGTCGACGAGGACAGGTTGAAGCCGGCGCAACCGCCGAGCAGAGCCAGTGAAGCAAGGGCGATAAAGCCTTTCATGCCGGTTCCTCGACTGACGGCCCTGGCCGCCAGTACTGCCTGTAGTGAATCTGACCCGTCAAGGACAACCCTGTTCCCGGGTCCCGGACGATGTGTCGTATTTTTCCAGTCCGTCCGGCCCCAGGCGCTTGTTCAGCACCGGTGCGGTTTCCGCCTGCCAGTCGGCCTGATCGCAACCCTTGCCGGCCGCCGGAGCGGCCTCGCTCGTCGCCCCGGCCCCGGGCTTGCCGGCACAACCGCCCAGCACGCCCGCCAGGATCAGCAACATCAATGGCCTGACCATATGAAAACTCCCTTTCAAAGGCCAATGCCACCTCAGGCCTTGGCGCGGGTTTCCAGCACTTCCACGGCAGGCAGGACCTTGCCCTCGACGAATTCGAGGAACGCACCGCCACCGGTAGAAATGTAGGAGATATCCGAAGCAACACCATATTTGTCGATGGCCGCCAGGGTGTCGCCACCACCGGCAATGGAGAATGCCGCGCTTTCGGCAATGGCCTGGGCCAGCACCTTGGTGCCGTTGCCGAACTGATCGAATTCGAAAACGCCCACCGGACCGTTCCACAGGATGGTCTGGGACGACTTCAGCAGTTCGGCGAAATTCGCCGCGGTCTGCGGACCGATATCCAGGATCATGTCGTCGGCCGCCACATCGGCGATCAGCTTGACGGTGGCGGCTGCGCTTTCGGCGAATTCCTTGGCAACGACCACGTCGACCGGCAGCGGCACGTTGACCTTAGCGGCGATGGCGCGGGCAGTATCCAGCAGGTCAGGCTCGTAGAGCGACTTGCCCACCGGATGACCGGCAGCGGCCAGGAAGGTGTTGGCGATGCCGCCGCCCACGATCAGCAGGTCGCAGATCTGGCTCAGGCTGTTCAGCACATCGAGTTTGGTCGAAACCTTGGAGCCGGCGACGATGGCGGCCATCGGCTTGGCCGGCGCGCCCAGGGCCTTGCCCAGCGCATCAAGTTCGGCGGCCAGCAGCGGGCCGGCCGCGGCGACCTTGGCAAACCGGGCCACGCCGTGGGTCGAACCCTCGGCACGGTGCGCGGTACCGAAGGCGTCCATCACGAACACGTCGCAGAGCGCCGCATATTTCTGCGCCAGCTCGTCGGCGTTCTTTTTCTCGCCCTTGTTGAAGCGCACGTTCTCGAACAGCACGATGTCGCCGGCCTTGACCTCGACACCGTCCAGGTAATCGGCCACCAGCGGCACGTCACGGCCCAGGGCCTTGCTCAGGTAGTCGGCGACCGGCTTGAGGCTGTTCTCGGCCGAGAACTCGCCTTCGGTCGGACGGCCCAGGTGCGAGCAGATCATGACTGCCGCGCCTTTTTCCAGGGCCAGCTTGATGGTCGGCAGCGAGGCCAGGATACGCGCATCGCTGGTGACAACACCGTCCTTGACGGGGACGTTGAGGTCTTCGCGGATCAGTACGCGCTTACCTTGCAGATCGAGGTCGGTCATCTTCAACACGGTCATGGGTCGCAATCTCTGGTTTACGGTTTTTGGTGAACCACGTTCAGGTAATGCCCTGCAACGTCGATCATTCGGTTGGCAAAGCCCCATTCGTTGTCGAACCAGGCCAGCACGTTCACCAGCCTCGGGCCGGAAACGCGGGTCTGACTCGCATCGACAATCGCCGAATGGGGGTCATGGTTGAAATCACAGCTGGCGTGGGGCAACTCGGTGTAGGCCAGCAGGCCCTTGAGCGGACCGCTGGTGGCAGCCTCGCGCAGGATCCGGTTGACCTCAGTCGCATCGGTGTCGCTGACAGTCTGCAGGGTGATATCCAGGCAAGACACGTTCACCGTCGGCACCCGTACCGCTTTGGCCTGGATTCGTCCGGCAAGTTCCGGCAGCAGGCGTTCGATACCCCGCGCGAGACCGGTGGACACCGGGATCACCGACTGGAACGCCGAGCGCGTGCGGCGCAGGTCTTCGGCGTGGTAGGCATCGATCACCGGCTGGTCGTTCATCGCCGAATGAATGGTGGTGATGGACACGTACTCCAGGCCGATGGCCTGGTCCAGCAGGCGCAGCAGCGGTACACCGCAGTTGGTGGTGCAGGAGGCGTTGGACACCAGCAACTCGTCGCCGGTCAGGCAATCCTGGTTGACACCATAGACGATGGTGGCGTCGACATCGGTCTCGCTGGCCATCGGCTGGGAAAACAGCACCCGAGGCGCGCCGGCGGCGAGGAAGCGCTCGCCATCCTCGCGGGTGTGGTAGGCGCCGGAACACTCCAGCACCAGGTCGACGTCCAGCGCGGCCCAGTCGATCTCTTCGGGAGTGGCACTGCGCAGGACTTTCACGCAATGGCCATTGATATGCAGACAATCGTCCTCGACCCGCACTTCGCCGGGGAACCGGCCGTGGGTGGAGTCGAAACGTGTCAGGTACTCGAGGCTGGCCAGGTCGGCCAGGTCGTTCAATGCAACGATCTCAAATCCGGCCTGCGCGCCCCGCTCGAACAATGCACGCAGGACACAACGACCGATCCGGCCGTAGCCGTTGAGTGCAACTCTGTAGGGACGCGGTTGGGGCATGGGGATCTCGCCGAAGCTTGGGTATCAGGCAACCCTGCCGAGGCATGGGTTTTGTGGAAACGGGCTCGCGGGTAAAGCTGAAATGACTGTGCCGCCCGACCGGACGCCTTCGCGGGCAAGCCCGCTCCCACAGTATCCGTGCCTGGCCAGGAATCCGTGGCACGACACCGAACCCGTGGGAGCGGGCTTGCCCCCTCCTACAATATCCGTGTCCGACCAGGAATCCGTGGCACGACTCGAACCCGTGGGAGCAGGCTTGCTCACTCCTACAATATCCGTGTCCGACCAGGAATCCATGGCACGACATCAGAACCGTGGGAGCGGGCTTGCCCGCGAAGAGGCCGGAGCAAGCGCAGTCACTCTCGAACTCAGTCTTCCAGCAGTTCCTCAGCCTGACCCAGGATGTTCTCCAGGGTGAAGCCGAACTCTTCGAACAGCGCGGACGCAGGCGCCGACTCACCGTAGGTGGTCATGCCGATCACGCGGCCTTCCAGGCCCACGTACTTGTACCAGTAGTCCGCATGCGCGGCCTCGATGGCGATACGCGCGCCCACCTGCAGCGGCAACACCGCCTGCTTGTAGCTCGCGTCCTGGGCATCAAAGAGGCTGGTGCAAGGCATCGACACCACGCGAACCTGGCGCCCCTGCTCGCTCAGCTTGTCGTACGCCTGCACCGCCAGGCCGACTTCCGAGCCGGTGGCGATCAGGATCAGTTCCGGCTCGCCCGCGCAATCCTTCAGCACGTAACCGCCACGGCTGATGTTGTCGATCTGCGCCGCATCACGTGCTTGGTGCTGCAGGTTCTGCCGCGAGAAGATCAGCGCCGAAGGACCGTCCTTGCGCTCGATTGCGTGCTTCCAGGCCACGGCGGATTCCACCGCGTCGGCCGGACGCCAGGTGTCGAGGTTCGGCGTGCAACGCAGGCTCGCCAGTTGCTCGATCGGCTGGTGGGTCGGACCGTCTTCGCCCAGGCCGATGGAGTCGTGGGTGTAGACATGGATCACCCGCTTCTTCATCAGCGCCGACATGCGTACCGCGTTGCGGGCGTATTCCATGAACATCAGGAAGGTCGCGCCGTAAGGCAGCAGGCCACCGTGCAGGGTGACGCCGTTCATGATCGCGGTCATGCCGAATTCACGCACGCCGTAGTACATGTAGTTGCCGCTGGCATCTTCGGCGCTGACGCCCTTGCAACCTTTCCACAGGGTCAGGTTGGAACCGGCCAGGTCGGCCGAACCGCCGAGGAACTCCGGCAGCAGTGGGCCGAAGGCATTCAGGGTGTTCTGGCTGGCCTTGCGGCTGGCGATGGTTTCGCCCTTGGCCGCGACTTCGGCGATGTAGGCCGAGGCTTTTTCCGAGAAGTCGGCCGGCAGCTCGCCGCTCAGGCGACGCACCAGCTCGTTGGCTTCGCTCGGGAAGGCCGCGGAGTAGGCCGCGAAACGCTGGTCCCACTCGGCTTCGACCGCGCGGCCGGCTTCCCGGGCATCCCACTCGGCATAGATGTCGGCGGGGATTTCGAACGGGCCGTGGTTCCACTTCAGCGCCGCGCGGGTCAGGGCGATCTCCGCGTCACCCAGCGGGGCGCCGTGGCAGTCTTCCTTGCCTTGCTTGTTCGGCGAGCCGAAGCCGATGGTGGTCTTGCAGCAGATCAGGGTCGGCTGCTCGCTCTTGCGCGCCGTCTCGATGGCGGTCTTGATCTCTTCCGGATCGTGACCGTCGACGTTGCGGATCACCTGCCAGTTGTAGGACTCGAAACGCTTCGGCGTATCGTCGGTGAACCAGCCTTCGACTTCGCCGTCGATGGAGATGCCGTTGTCATCGTAGAAGGCGATCAGCTTGCCCAGGCCCAGGGTGCCGGCCAGGGAGGCGACTTCATGGGAAATGCCTTCCATCATGCAGCCATCACCGAGGAACACGTAGGTGTGGTGGTCGACGATGTTGTGGCCGGGACGGTTGAACTGCGCGCCCAGCACCTTTTCCGCCAACGCGAAGCCAACGGCGTTGGCCAGGCCCTGGCCGAGCGGACCGGTGGTGGTTTCCACGCCCGGGGTGTAGCCGTATTCCGGGTGGCCCGGAGTGCGGCTGTGCAGCTGGCGGAAGTTCTTCAGGTCGTCGATGGACAGGTCGTAGCCGGTCAGGTGCAGCAACGAGTAGATCAGCATCGAGCCATGGCCGTTGGACAGGACGAAGCGGTCACGGTCGGCGAAGGACGGGTTGCTCGGGTTGTGCTTCAGATAATCGCGCCAAAGCACCTCGGCGATATCCGCCATGCCCATCGGGGCACCCGGATGGCCGCTGTTGGCTTTTTGCACGGCATCCATGCTGAGGGCACGAATGGCGTTGGCACGCTCACGACGGCTGGGCATCGCTGATCTCCTGGAGGATGTTCAATTGAAAGTAAATAAAACGAAACGGAAAAAAGGCGAGCATTTTCCCTCAGGCACCGCCAGGGGGCAATGACAGATAGTCGCTCGACCACGTTTTTCCTGCCGATAGTTGCGCATTGCACGGGTGAAACCTTTCCGCGCTTCGTCTGTAGAGACAAAGGCGCACGGGAAAGTGCCATTTATCGTGCAATATCAAAACTTTTTGATATTGATCTTGCGAGGCGCCGCGACCGTCATCTAGACTGCTGGCCTTATGAATCTACGTGCACCTGCCCTGCGTCCTGATGATTGCGACGAACTGTCCGCCCTGTGCAAGGCCGGCGGCGACCCGTTGCGTCTCAATGTATTGCGGGCCCTGGCCAATGATTCGTTCGGGGTGCTGGAGCTGGCGCAGATCTTCGCCATCGGCCAGTCCGGCATGAGCCATCACCTGAAGGTGCTGGCCCAGGCCGACCTGGTGGCCACCCGTCGTGAAGGCAACGCGATTTTCTACCGTCGCGCCCTGCCCCACACCGAATTGCCCGGCGGCAAGCTGCATGCCGCCCTGCTCGATGAAGTCGACAGCCTTGAGCTGCCGGCCGACGTGCAAGCGCGCATCGCCCTGGTACACGGCCAACGCGCGGCCGCCAGCCAGGACTTCTTCTCGCGGGTCGCGGAAAAGTTTCGGGCCCAGCAGGATCTGATCGCCGGCTTGCCGCAGTACCGCGAAAGCATCCTGGCGCTGCTCGACAAGCTCGGCTTCGGCCCCGAAGCCACGGCGCTGGAAGTCGGCCCCGGCGACGGTGGCTTCCTGCCAGACCTGGCGCGGCGCTTCCAGCGGGTCACGGCACTGGACAACAGCCCGGCGATGCTCGAGCTGGCGCGCCAGCTGTGCGAACGCGAATCACTGGCTAATGTCAGCCTGCAGCTGGCCGATGCATTGCTGGACGACAGTATCCAGGCCGACTGCGTGGTCCTGAACATGGTCCTGCACCATTTCGCCGCGCCGGCCGAGGCCCTCAAGCAGATGGCCGCCCTGCTGCGACCGGGCGGCAGTCTGCTGGTAACAGAGTTGTGCAGCCACAACCAGAGTTGGGCCAGGGAGGCCTGCGGTGATCTTTGGTTGGGGTTCGAACAGGAAGATCTGGCCCGTTGGGCCACTGCTGCGGGGCTCATGCCCGGGGACAGCCTCTATGTAGGCTTACGTAATGGTTTCCAGATCCAGGTTCGCCACTTTCAGCGACCGGCTGGTGCCACTCAACATCGGTAAACTCAGGAAAACCATCGATATGAGCGAATATTCCGTTTTCACCTCCGAGTCCGTGTCTGAAGGGCATCCGGACAAAATCGCCGACCAGATCTCCGACGCGGTGCTGGACGCCATCATCGCCGAAGACAAGTTCGCCCGCGTCGCGTGCGAAACCCTGGTGAAAACCGGTGTTGCCATCATCGCTGGCGAAGTGACCACTTCGGCCTGGGTCGACCTCGAAGACATCGTGCGTAACGTGATCCTCGACATCGGCTACAACAGCTCCGACGTCGGTTTCGACGGCGCCACCTGCGGTGTGATGAATATCATCGGCAAGCAGTCCGTGGACATCGCCCAGGGCGTTGACCGCAGCAAGCCGGAAGACCAGGGCGCCGGTGACCAGGGCCTGATGTTCGGCTACGCCAGCAACGAAACCGCGGAACTGATGCCTGCTCCGATCGCGTTCTCGCACCAACTGGTGCAGCGCCAGGCCGAAGCCCGCAAATCCGGCGTGTTGCCGTGGCTGCGTCCGGACGCCAAGTCGCAAGTGACCTGCCGTTACGAAGGCGGCAAGGTGGTTGGTGTCGACGCTATCGTCCTGTCGACCCAGCACAACCCTGACGTCTCCTACAGCGATCTGCGCGAAGGCGTGATGGAGCTGATCGTCAAGCACGTCATCCCGGCCGAACTGCTGACCAAGGACACCCAGTTCCATATCAACCCAACCGGCAACTTCATCATCGGTGGCCCGGTGGGCGACTGCGGCCTGACCGGTCGCAAGATCATCGTCGACAGCTACGGCGGCATGGCCCGTCACGGCGGCGGCGCGTTCTCCGGCAAGGACCCATCGAAAGTCGACCGTTCCGCGGCCTACGCCGGTCGCTACGTGGCCAAGAACATCGTTGCCGCCGGCCTCGCCGACCGCTGCGAAATCCAGGTCTCCTACGCCATCGGCGTCGCGCAACCGACCTCGATTTCGTTGAACACCTTCGGCACCGGCAAGATCAGCGATGACAAGATCATCAAGCTGGTCCGCGAGATCTTCGACCTGCGCCCATACGCCATCACCACCATGCTCGACCTGCTGCACCCGATGTACCAGGAAACCGCGGCCTACGGCCACTTCGGTCGTACCCCGCAGCAGAAGACCGTCGGCAACGACACCTTCACCACCTTCACCTGGGAAAAGACCGATCGTGTAGAGGCTCTGCGAGCTGCTGCCGGCCTGTAATGTCGCCTGCGTCACAAAAGCCCTCCCTGGTCCGCCAGGGAGGGCTTTTTCATGGGTGCAAAATCTTGCACGAGCCGATCATGTTTCCTAATATTTCGCGTTCTCGGACCTTTTCCCCTACTTGGATATTGCGCGACGCCTGTTCGAGAGCCCCTTGGCCGTCGGCAATCGAACATTGAGGTTTGCCATGCGTACTTCCGTCTTCGCGCCCGCCGCGATTCTGCTGGGTCTGTTCACTCTTCCCGTACAAGCCGCCGACCTGAGTGCGCTTGGCGACCTGGCATCGCAACTGACCGGCGGCGCGACAACGCCCGCAGCGGGCACCACCGCCAACTCCGGCGGCTGCACCAAACAGATCCAGGACCTGCAGACACAGATCAACACCGCCAAGGCCAAGGGCGACAGCCTCAAGGCCAGCGGCCTGCAACTGGCGATGGACCATGCTTCCAAGAGCTGCACGCAGCTCAATGGCCAGGTAGCCGCGGCGCCGCAGCCGGTCGCACAGACCCCGACAGCGGCCCAGGACCCCAAGGCCCAGGCGGTTGATGCCGGCATCAAGGCGCTCGGCGGCCTGTTCAAGTAAGGCGACACACGCGGTAAAAAAGCCTCGCCTGCGGCGGGGCTTTTTTATGCCCGGACTGATCTAGGCTGTGTTTTTAAGTCGAGCAAGGATGCTCCGGCATGCGTGTCTTCACTGGTTGGGCAGTTCTTGTCTGGTGTTTCAACGCCTATGCCGGCCAATGCCCGGATTGGCCGGCGGAACGCGCCCGACGCGAGGCCGACGCCCTGCAACAGCAACTGGCGCGCTGGGACGAGCTCTACCATCGCCAGGGCATTTCGCCAGTGGCCGACGAACTCTACGATCAATCCCGCCAGACCCTGGCCCAGTGGCGCCGATGTTTCGCCCTGCCACCCGGGCAGGCGGACAACCCGTTGCTCAAGGCCCGCGGAACCGTTGCCCACCCGACGGCCCATACCGGACTGGACAAGCTGCCGGACGACCAGGCGGTACGGGAGTGGATGCAGGGCCGCCAGGACCTGTGGATTCAGCCCAAGGTCGACGGCGTGGCCGTGACCCTGGTTTATCGACAAGGCCGGCTGCACCAGGCCATCAGCCGTGGCGATGGACTCAAGGGCCAGGACTGGACCGACAGTGCCCGCAGGATCGCCGCCATCCCGGCGCAACTGCCACAGCCCCTGGACCTGGTGCTGCAGGGCGAACTGTATTGGCGCCTGGTCAACCATGTACAAGCCGAAAACGGCAGCCTGAATGCCCGCGGCAAGGTCGCGGGACTGATGGCACGACACCAGTTGAGCGCCGATGAAGCGGAAGGTATCGGCCTGTTTGTCTGGGACTGGCCCGACGGACCGTCCACCCAGCTCGAACGCCTGCGCGGCCTGAGCGCCCTCGGCTTCACCGACAGCGAAACCTACAGCCGACCGATCAGCCACTTTGCCCAGGCCCGGGACTGGCGCGAGTACTGGTTTCGCCAGCCGCTGCCCTTTGCCAGCGATGGCGTGGTGCTGCGCCAGAGCCAGCGACCCGACGCGCGACGCTGGCAAGCCCGGCCGCCCCATTGGAGCGTCGCCTGGAAATACCCGCATGCCCGGGCATTGGCCCATGTGCGCAAGGTCAGTTTCAAGGTCGGCCGCACCGGACGGATCACGCCGATGCTCGATCTGATCCCTGTGCGGCTGGATGATCGACAGATCAGGCGGATCAGCGTCGGCTCCCTGCAACGTTGGCAGGCACTGGATATCCGTCCCGGCGACCAGGTGACCATCAGCCTGGCGGGCCTGACCATCCCGCGCCTGGAAGGCGTGGCCTGGCGCAGCATCGAGCGAGAGCCGCTGGACGTCCCCGACCCGGATGCTTTCCATGCCGCGAGCTGCTGGCAAAACAGCCCGGGCTGCGAAAGCCAGTTCCTCGCTCGCCTGATCTGGCTGAGTGGCAAGCAGGGCCTGGCGCTGCCGCACCTGGGGCGCGGCACCTGGGAGACGCTGATTCACGCAGGTCGTTTGCAGTCCCTGCTCGATTGGCTGACCCTCGATGCCCGCGAGCTTGCTAACATTGCAGGCTTCGGTCCGAGCCGCAGCCGACAATGGCTCGACAGTGTCCAGGTGGCTCGGCAACGCCCCTTCGAACGCTGGCTCAAGGCGCTGGGGCTGCCGGCGACCGCCGGCGTCAGGTTGACCGGCCCCTGGCAGGTCCTGGCCAGTCGAACCGCCGAGGACTGGCAGGCGCAACCGGGAATCGGGCCCGGGCGGGCCGCGCAACTGAGCGCTTTCTTCCGCGACCCGCAGGTGATGGCCCTGGCTGAATCATTAAGTACCGCCGGGGTCGATGGATTTTGAGGACATAATTGCCGGCTAATCCGGGCCTGTCATAAAGGCGGATTGGCTTTATTTATTCATAGTGTGTTTTTTCAGTCTTTTTTCTACACGGAGCTTTTCATGAAATTTCTCTCACCGCTGGCTCTTTTCACCCTGTGCAGCGTCATGGCCGCCCCGCTCCTGGCCGCCGAAGAACAACCCGAGCTGACCGGCTGCGCCGCCAAGCGCCAGGCCATCGGCAGCCAGCTGGAAATCGCCAGGGCCCAGGGCAACAGCGACCAGCAGGCCGGCCTGGAAAAAGCCCTGGCCGAAGTAACCACCCATTGCACCGACGCCTCGCTGAAAAAGGAGCGGGAAAACAAGGTCCTCGACGCCCGCCACGAAGTCAGCCGTCGCCAGGCCGACCTCGACAAGGCAATGAAAAAGGGCGATCCGGACAAGATCAACAAACGCAAGGACAAGCTGGCCGAGTCCCGCAAGGAACTGCAGGACGCGCTGGATGAGCTGGACAAGTGATTCGCGACCGGACTTTGCGGCCAGCGGCGCCCGTTACCGATCAGTGATCGCGAAACTCTTTATGACAGGCATCACAGGCGTCTTCGACTTTCTCCACTGCCGGCCTGAGGATGCTCGCCTGGTAGGGCTGGACCCGGCTGGCGATCACCAGTTGGCCGGTAGCCCCTTCCAGCGAGCGCGCCAGCTCCTGGAAACGCGCCTGCTTCTGCCAGACATCGGCCTTGGCACTGGTATGCTCCGATTCCTTGACCTGCGGGAAATGCTGCCACGGCTCATGGGACAACCCGTCAAGTTTGCTCGCCCCCTCGGCAAACTTCGGACCGTCGAAGGGGATGCGCCCACGCAGCATGCCACCCAGGTCCTCACTGGTCTTGAGCATCTGCTTGAAAATGGCCTTGCGCTGACCCAGGGGCGAATTCGGGTCAATGCCGCCACAGGCACCGAGGGCCAGGCAGGCCAGCAATACAACGGAAAGTCTTTTAAGAGTCATGATGGCTTCAGGTCACGGGAGACGGCGGCCAGTATCCTCGCCTCGACATCAAAGACCAATAGGCCCAAGGGCCAATACCCTTACTATTTGAATGGACTACCTGAACAGAGACTGAACGGGTAGTGACTCAAGGAATACGCTTGTTGATGAACACCACTTTCAAACGCCTGGGCTGGAGCATGCTCGCCCTGGCCCTGCTCGCCGGCTGCAATGGCAAGGACCACCAACCACCTGCACCGGCGGTGACCACCTATGTCAAGGCGGACTGGAAGGCCTTGCCGGATGTTTCCGATGCCGACCTGCAGGCCGGTTTTGCCTCCTGGCGCAGTGCCTGTACCCGGCTGAAGAACGATGCCAACTGGGCGGCGACCTGCTCCACTGCCGCCAATGTCGCGAATACACCCGCCGCCATTCGCACTTTCCTCCAGCAGAACCTCGAGGTCTACGGGCTACGCTCCGCCGAAAACAGTGCCGACGGGCTGATCACCGGCTACTACGAACCGGTCTATCCCGGCAGCCTGACCCGCACCGCCAAGGCCACGGTGCCGGTCTACGGCGTGCCCGACGACCTGATCATCGTCCAACTGGAAAGCCTCTACCCCGAGCTCAAGGGCAAGCGCCTGCGCGGACGCCTGGAAGGCCGGGTGATCAAGCCCTATGACGATGCCGCGCTGATCGCCACCCAGGGCGTCAAGGCTCCGGTGCTGGCCTGGCTGACCGACCCGATGGACCTGCAGTTCCTGCAGATCCAGGGTTCCGGTCGCATCCGCCTGGATGATGGCCGGCAGTTGCGCATCGGTTACGCGGACCAGAACGGCTACCCCTATCGCGCCATCGGCCGCTGGCTGGTGGAACAGGGTGAGTTGAAGAAGGAAGACGTCACCATGGGCAGCATCAGCGCCTGGGCCAAGGCCCATCCGACGCGTATCCCGCAGCTGCTGGGCAGCAATCCGAGCTATGTGTTCTTTGCCCGCAACCCGGACAGCAACGAGGGTCCGCGCGGTTCGCTGAACGTGCCGCTGACCGCCGGCTACAGCGTGGCGGTGGACCGCAAGGTGATTCCGCTGGGTAGCCTGCTGTGGCTGTCGACCACCCGGCCGGATGGCAGCGCCCTGGTCCGTCCGGTGGCCGCCCAGGACACCGGCGGAGCCATTGCCGGCGAAGTACGCGCCGACCTGTTCTGGGGCACCGGCGATGCCGCCGGGCAGTTGGCCGGGGACATGAAGCAGAAGGGCAATATCTGGATGTTGTGGCCGAAAGGCATGGCCTTGCCCAAGACAGCCGATATCGGGAGCTGATGGCTCTGGTGCCTGAACTGGCGCCTTCGCCAGCAAGCCGGCTCCTACAGTACAGCGTCGAGCATGGATTTTGTGCACGACACAAACCTGTGCAGGAGCCGGCTTGCCCGCGATAACGATCGAACAGGCGCCCCATGACCTGAAGGCCGCGCCTCTCAGATCGAGACGAAGAAGAAACTCGCAATCAGTGCCATCCCGACAAACCACACCAGCGAGCGCAAGGCAGCCCAGTCCGCCAGGTAGCAGATGATGTACAGCAGGCGACTGGTGATGAACAGCACCGCCAGCACATTGATCGTCACCAGCGAGGCATTGCCGGCGATATGCGCAATGATCACCGCCGCCGCGAAGGCCGGGGTCACTTCGAAACTGTTCAATTGCGCCGCATGCGCCCGCCTGGCAAAACCTTCGAGGGTTTCCAGGAAGGCCCGCGGATCATGGTTCTGCCGGGGGCCGAACTTGCCGCCGCTGAACTTGGCGATGCCGGTGCACAGGTACGGCAGGAAAATCGCGATCAATACACACCAGAACGCTGGAGTCATAACACAGTCCCTTCTTATTGGATTTTCATGATGAGCATGCCGGCCAGCACCAGCCCGCAGGCCAGGAGCCGGGGCCGGCCGAACGGTTCCTTCAGGTAGCGCATGCCGAACAGCACCACCAGGATCACGCTGATTTCGCGCAACGCCGCCGCCTCGGCAATCGAGCCCAACTGCATCGCCCACAACACTAGCGCATAACTGAACAACACACAGAACCCGACGCCCAGGCCCAGTCGCCATTGCTCGCGCCAGAACCGGGCAAAGGCGGCACGACGGCGGGTCAGCGCCACCAGCGGGTAAGGCCAGGCACTGAGCAGGCTCATCCACACCAGGTAGTCCAGCGGGTGCGGCCAGCGCCGCAGTGCCTGACCATCGACAAAGGTATAGCCACCGATGCACAGGCCGATCAGCAACACCACCGGCAACATCGACCAGGGCAGGCGATCCCCGCCACCGCCCTGCCAGAGCAGGCAGAGCATGCCGCAGGGAATCAGCAGGATGCCGAGGATCTGCTGCGTGGTCAGGGACTCGCCGGCAAACACCAGGGTCAAACCGAGGACCACCAGGGGCGACAGCCCGCGCATCAGCGGATAGACCAGACCCAGGTCACCGACCCGATACGCCTGGATCAGCAGGTAGCGATAAAGCAGTTCGAACAGGGCCGAGGCAATGATCCAGGGCCAGATCCCGGCCGGCGGCAGCGTGACGAACCCCAGCATCAGCAGGACGAACAGCAACGCCACGCTGTCCATGCAGGCCACCACCAGCAGGCGTTCGCCGCTGAACTTGATCAGCGTGTTCCATGCCGCATGCAGGACTGCCGCGACCAGCACCAGAGCCGTCGCCAGCACGGCACACTCCTTGTTCGAATGAAGAGAATTGATTCGTCATATTTCAACAGCTGTTTATACTAAAGCCACCACGCCGCACTCAATGCGCAAAAACCCATTCCAATAACTATTCGCTTCTGCCCGATCGGTCACGGCCCGGACAGTCGTGTGCGCACGCCCGAACCCACTGCCCGAGATCAAAGCGCATGCCACTTGCCTTGCTTGCCCTCGCCGTCGCCGCTTTCGGCATCGGCACCACCGAGTTCGTCATCATGGGCCTGCTGCCCGATGTCGCCCGCGACCTCGCCGTCAGCATTCCCCACGCCGGCCTGCTGATCACCGGCTATGCCCTGGGCGTGGTTTTCGGTGCACCGATCCTGGCCATCGGCACCGCCAACATGCCCCGCAAGGCCACGTTGCTGGGCATGACGATGATGTTCATCCTGGGCAACGTGCTCTGCGCACTGGCCCCGAACTACGCCACGCTGATGGCGGCACGGGTGGTCACGGCGTTGTGCCACGGGGCGTTCTTCGGCATCGGTTCGGTGGTGGCGGCCGGGCTGGTCGCCCCCAACAAGCGGGCCCAGGCGATTGCCATGATGTTCACCGGGCTGACATTGGCCAACGTCCTCGGCGTACCTCTGGGCACGGCCCTGGGACAGTACGCCGGCTGGCGCTCGACGTTCTGGGCGGTGTCGGTGATCGGGGTGATCGCGGCCATCGCCCAGTGGATCTGGCTGCCGAAACATATCGCCATGGACAAGGCCAACCTCGCCAGCGAATTCCGCGTGCTGGGCAAGGCCAACGTCTTGCTGGCGCTGGGCATGAGCGTGCTGGCCTCGACCAGCCTGTTCAGCGTCTTCACCTATATCGCGCCGATCCTGCAGGACGTCACCGGCGTCAGTCCCCACGGCGTGACGATCATGTTGCTGCTGTTCGGCGTCGGCCTGACCGCGGGTAGCATGCTCGGCGGGCGCCTGGCCGACAGCCGCCTGCTGCCTTCGCTGGTGGGCATGGCCCTGGCGGTGGTGCTGGTGCTCGCGGCATTCAGCCAGACCAGCCGCTCGCTGATTCCGGCGGCGATTACCCTGGTCCTGTGGGGGATCTTCGCCTTTGCCCTGTGCCCGATCCTGCAACTGCTGATCATCGACCAGGCCCACGAGGCACCGAACCTGGGCTCGACCCTCAACCAGAGCGCGTTCAACCTGGGCAACGCCAGCGGGGCGTGGATCGGCGGGCTGGTGGTCGGCAGCGGGATCGACCTGGCGGACCTGCCATGGACCGGGGCCTTGAGCGGTTGCGTCACCCTGCTGGCGGCGCTGCTGTTTATTTTCCTGCAGCGTCGCCGGATCCAGACGGTGGGCGTTTCCGGCTAGGAGCGGGCGCTGCCTGGCCCTTGGGCACGCCGCTCTCGCTGCGAATCTGCGCATGGCTGATCAAGGCGAAGATAAAGCTGCCGCCAATGATATTGCCGCCCAGCGTCGGGCCGGCGAAGTGCAGCCAGAATTCGCGCCAGGACAGCTCGCCGGCGAAGACCAGGTAGGACACCTCGGCCGAGCCGACGACGATATGGGTGAAATCCCCCAGCGCCATCAGGTAGGTGATCAGGATAATGATCCACATCTTGGCGCTCTCCATGGAGGGGATCATCCAGACCATGGTGGCGATCATCCAGCCGGAGACGATGCCCTTGGCGAACATCTGCGGCGGCTCGTTCTCCATCACCTTGCGACCGATCTCCAGGAAGGCCAGGTCGGTCTTGCTGTCGAAGATCGGCAGATGCAGCATCACATAGGCCACCAGGAGGGTGCCGCAGAGGTTGCCCAGCAACACCACGCCCCACAGCCGCAACAGCCGGCCGAAGTTGCCGAGGGTCGGCCGGCTCATCACCGGCAGCACGGCCGTCAGGGTGTTTTCGGTGAATAACTGCTGGCGGGCCAGGATGACCGCGAGAAACCCCGCGCAGTAGCCGAAGCTGGCGATCACCTTGAAGGCCTCGCCATCCGGCAGCCGGGAATTGAGCAATCCCATCGCCATCAGCGACAGGCCCATGGTCAGGCCGGCGGCCAGTGCCGACCACCAGAGCGCGGCGACACTGCGCTCCAGTTCCTGGTTGCCCTGGAGGCGGATGATCTCGTGCAACACGGCAGCCCGAGGCGGCTGGTTGCGCGTGACATCCTGTTGTTCCGCCGGGGACAGGTCCGGAGTCTTGCCGTCTTTTTGCGTGTCCATGAAGCTCCTGAACCCGAGGTGTGTGTCATTACGACACTGGGGGTTCAGGGCTGTTCAGTACGTCCGTCGATCAGTTCTCGTCGGCCCCGTCGTCCTTGAACTGGTCTTTCACGTACTTGATCTCGGTACGCCCGTGGGGAGCCGGCAGGCCGTCTTCACCCAGGTTGACGAAGACCATCTTCTCCACGGTGAGGATGCTTTTGCGGGTGATCTTGTTGCGCACTTCACAGGTCAGGGTGATGGAAGTGCGGCCGAATTCGGTCGCGGTGATCCCCAGCTCGATGATGTCGCCCTGGCGCGAGGCGCTGACGAAGTTGATCTCGGAGATGTACTTGGTCACCACGCGTTGGTTGCCCAGCTGGACGATGGCGTAGATCGCCGCTTCCTCGTCGATCCAGCGCAGCAGGCTGCCACCGAACAGGGTGCCGTTGGGGTTGAGGTCTTCGGGTTTGACCCACTTGCGCGTATGGAAATTCATGCGTTCTCCTGACCGTCTTGCCATTGATGCCACCTATCATGGCAGACCACAGGGTCAAGCTCTATGAGCGTCGGGCTATGGTCGCCATGAGCAATCTTCATCGAACCGACAGAAACCCTTGGGAAGTCGGTCCCGGCCCGCTATAATCACCGCCGTTTCAAACGGTCATCTTCTCTTGATACCGTTTTCCCGCCACCTGTCCGAGGGGCGCTGCAGCAGGTTCGACCTGTCAGGCTCGGATGGGGCGTTGTTCGCTCAGGTTCACCTGCACGGACACTAAACGCACAACGGCGCCCATTCGCATACTACGAATGGAGGCTCTTCATGAGCGCTGTCAACACGCCTGCAGATTTCACCGACTACAAAGTCGCCGACATGTCCCTGGCTGCCTGGGGCCGTCGTGAAACCATCATCGCCGAATCGGAAATGCCGGCCCTGATGGGTCTGCGTCGCAAGTACCTGGCCGAGCAACCGCTCAAGGGTGCCAAGATCCTCGGCTGCATCCACATGACCATCCAGACCGCCGTGCTGATCGAAACCCTGGTTGCCCTGGGCGCCGAAGTTCGCTGGTCGTCCTGCAACATCTTCTCGACCCAGGACCAGGCCGCTGCCGCCATCGCCGCCGCCGGTATCCCGGTGTTCGCCTGGAAAGGTGAAACCGAGCAGGAGTACGAGTGGTGCCTGGAGCAGACCATCCTGAAGGACGGCGCGCCTTGGGATGCCAACATGATCCTCGACGACGGCGGTGACCTGACCGAGCTGCTGCACAAGAAATACCCGGCCGTCCTGGAAAAAGTCCACGGCGTCACCGAAGAAACCACCACCGGCGTACACCGCCTGCTGGACATGCTGGCCAAGGGCGAACTGAAGATCCCGGCCATCAATGTCAACGACTCGGTGACCAAGAGCAAGAACGACAACAAGTACGGCTGCCGTCACAGCCTGAACGATGCCATCAAGCGTGGCACCGACCACCTGCTGTCCGGCAAGCAGGCGCTGGTCATCGGCTACGGTGACGTGGGCAAGGGTTCGGCCCAGTCCCTGCGTCAGGAAGGCATGATCGTCAAGGTTTCCGAAGTCGATCCGATCTGCGCCATGCAAGCCTGCATGGACGGCTTCGAACTGGTTTCGCCGTTCATCGACGGTATCAACAACGGCACCGAAGCCAGCATCGACAAGGCCCTGCTGGGCAAGATCGACCTGATCGTGACCACCACCGGCAACGTCAACGTCTGCGACGCGAACATGCTCAAGGCCCTGAAGAAGCGCGCCGTGGTCTGCAACATCGGTCACTTCGACAACGAAATCGACACCGCTTTCATGCGCAAGAACTGGGCATGGGAAGAAGTGAAGCCACAGGTGCACAAGATCCACCGCACCGGCCACGGCGATTTCGATCCACAGAACGATGACTACCTGATCCTGCTGGCCGAAGGCCGCCTGGTGAACCTGGGCAACGCCACCGGTCACCCGAGCCGCATCATGGACGGTTCGTTCGCCAACCAGGTCCTGGCCCAGATCTTCCTGTTCGGCCAGAAGTACGCCGACCTGTCGCCAGCCCAGAAAGCCGAGCGCCTGACCGTTGAAGTACTGCCGAAGAAACTCGACGAAGAAGTGGCCCTGGAAATGGTCCGCGGCTTCGGTGGCGTGGTCACCCAACTGACCAAGACCCAGGCCGACTACATCGGCGTGACTGTCGAAGGCCCGTTCAAGCCGCACGCCTATCGCTACTGATCGGCCTGGTTGCCTGCTCTCCCCGTGGGAGCAGGCTTTTGTGGAAGCCGGCTTGCCTGCGACACGCTCTTGCTGAACGAGCAAGGTGCCTGCATCGCGGGCAAGGCCGCTCCCACACCGGTATTCTGAGCTTCCATAGGTATTACCATGTCTCAAGATCGTCGCTACAGCTTCGAGTTTTTCCCGACCAAGACCGACGCTGGGCATGAAAAGCTGCTTGCCACTGCCCGTCAGTTGGCCAGTCACAACCCCGACTTCTTCTCCTGCACCTACGGTGCCGGTGGCTCGACCCGCGACCGCACGATCAACACCGTGCTGCAGCTCGAGAGCGAAGTGAAGATTCCCGCCGCACCGCACCTGTCCTGCGTCGGCGACAGCAAGGACGACCTGCGCGGCCTGCTGACCCAGTACAAGGCCGCGGGCATCAACCGCATCGTCGCCCTGCGCGGCGACCTGCCGTCCGGCATGGGCATGGCCAGCGGCGAACTGCGCCACGCCAATGACCTGGTCAGCTTCATCCGTGAAGAGACCGGCGCCCATTTCCATATCGAAGTCGCCGCCTACCCGGAAATGCATCCGCAGGCGCGCAATTTCGAAGACGACATCCAGCATTTCGTGCGCAAGGCCAATGCCGGTGCCGACAGCGCGATCACCCAGTACTTCTTCAACGCCGACAGCTACTTCTACTTCGTCGAGCGGGTACGGGCGATGGGCGTGAATATCCCGATCGTGCCGGGTATCATGCCGATCACCAACTACAGCAAGCTGGCGCGCTTCTCCGACGCCTGCGGCGCGGAGATCCCCCGCTGGATCCGCAAGCAACTGGAAGCCTACGGCGATGACAGCCAGAGCATCCAGGCGTTCGGCGAACAGGTGATCAGCGAAATGTGCGAACGCCTGCTGCAAGGCGGCGCCCCGGGGTTGCACTTCTACACCCTGAACCAGGCCGAGCCGAGCCTGGCGATCTGGAACAATCTGAAGTTGCCGCGCTGACTTCCAGCCCGGACAGCGACAAGGGTCCTCGCGCAAGCAGGACCTTTTTTTATGGGTAAAACCTTGAGCCAGAGCCTTTCCGATCTAGCCATTGGCCGGGTTCTCGTCGTAATCTCCAACGATGCCCGTCATTGCCCAGCTTCTGACAGCCGTACTCTTCGCTTGCCTGAGCTTTGCGGCTCGAGGTGAAAAGCTGCGTATTGTCACAGAACCCTGGGCGCCCTACGTGTACGAAGAGAACGGCCGGGCGGTGGGACTCGATTACGAAACCACGGCGATCGTCTTCCAGCGCCTGGGCATTGAAGTGGAGTGGCAGTTCCTGCCCTGGAAGCGCTGCCTGGCGATGCTCGAACAGGGCCAGGCCGATGGCGCCCTGGATATCTTTCACAACAGCGAGCGCGACGCGACGCTGCTGTATCCCGAAGAACCCCTCTCCGAAGTGGAGTTCGTGCTTTTCTACGCCAAGGCCCGTCCGCACCCCGTCAGCACCCTCGACGACCTCAAGGGACTGACCGTGGGGACCTCTCCCGGCTACTTCTACGGTGAATCATTCAACGACTCGCCCCAGTTCCGGCGCGAACCGGCGCCCACCCACGAGGCCAATTTCGGCAAACTGGACCTGGGCCGCATCGACCTGTTGATCACCGACCGCCGGGTGGGCCAGCGCATACTTGAGGAACTGCACCTGCAAGAGCGGATTGCCCAGTACCCGACGGTGATCCGCCAGGGCAGCCAGTACCTGGCCCTGCGCCGCAACGCCGGCATGGACCTGCTGGTGCAGCGCTTCAACGCCGAACTCAAGCGCTTCAAGCGCGAGCCGGCCTATGCCGAACTCGCTGCCCGCTATGGCGGAATCACCCCGACGGCAAAACCGCCGGCGACCTCGGGAAAGCAAAAGCAGTAAACCGTTGAGCAGCAGGAAAGCGGCACGCGTCGATTGCTCTGTTATACTCCGGCGTTCCCGCCAGGCTTACGCCCGGACGCTCGACCTTGCATCAGGTATTCCGACACTGTGACCAGCGCCGCCCAATGGCCCGCGCGCGCCGTGCGTAGAGCCTCAAGATCCAGCAGGACCGGACGGGATTGCGTCCTCCAGGACTGAACGAAAAAGCGCCGTGCGATATGCCGGCCGCTCTCGTCCAGCCCCCAAACGCCATTCGCGCCAGGCAAGATTCCCATCGGGCTATGCCCTAACTGAACAGGATTACTCATGTCCTTTGCTTCCCTCGGTCTCTCCGAGGCTTTAGTCCGCGCCATCGAGGCAGCGGGCTATACCGAGCCTACTCCGGTGCAACAGCGGGCCATTCCCGCCGTGTTGCAAGGTCGCGACCTGATGGTCGCGGCACAGACAGGTACTGGTAAAACCGGCGGCTTCGCCCTCCCGATTCTGGAGCGGTTGTTCCCCAACGGTCACCCGGACAAGTCCCAACGTCACGGCCCGCGCCAACCCCGCGTGCTGGTCCTGACCCCGACCCGCGAACTGGCCGCCCAGGTGCACGAGAGCTTCAAGCTCTATGCCCGCGACCTGAAGTTCGTCAGCGCCTGCATCTTCGGCGGTGTCGGCATGAATCCACAGGTCCAGGCCATGTCCCGTGGTGTCGACGTACTGGTTGCCTGCCCGGGTCGCCTGCTCGACCTGTGTGGCCAGGGCAGCGTCGACCTGTCCCACGTGGAAATCCTCGTGCTGGACGAAGCCGACCGCATGCTCGACATGGGCTTTGTCCATGACGTGAAGAAGGTCCTGGCGCGGTTGCCGGCCAAACGGCAGAACCTGCTGTTCTCGGCGACCTTCTCCAAGGACATCACCGACCTGGCCGGCAAGCTGCTGCACAACCCCGAGCGCATCGAAGTCACGCCACCGAACACCACCGTCGAGCGTATCGAACAGCGCGTGTTCCGCCTCGCGGCCAGCCACAAGCGTTCGCTGCTGGCGCACCTGATCACCGCCGGCGCCTGGGAACAGGTCCTGGTGTTCACCCGCACCAAGCATGGCGCCAACCGCCTGGCCGAGTACCTGGACAAGCACGGCCTGAGCGCCGTCGCGATCCACGGCAACAAGAGCCAGAACGCCCGCACCAAGGCCCTGGCCGACTTCAAGGCCGGCGACGTGCGGATCCTGGTCGCCACCGATATCGCCGCCCGCGGCCTCGATATCGACCAGTTGCCCCATGTGGTCAACTTCGAACTGCCGAACGTCGATGAAGACTACGTGCACCGTATCGGTCGTACCGGTCGTGCCGGTCGTTCGGGCGAGGCGATCTCGCTGGTCGCGCCGGACGAAGAAAAACTGCTGAAAAGCATCGAGCGCATGACCAAGCAGAAAATCGCCGACGGCGACCTGATGGGCTTTGACGCCAGTGCGGTGGAAGCCGAGAAACCGGAAGTCCGCGAGCGTCCGGATGTGCGTAACCCGCGCAACCCACGTGGCCCGCGCGGCGACGGTCCGAATGGCGGCGGTGGTGGTGGCGGTCGCAAGGACAAGGGCAAGGACAAGGGCGGCAAGGAAAAACCGGCGGCCAACGCTCGCGGTGAGCGCCCGGCCCGCGAGCAGAAGCCCCGTGAAGGCACGCCTCGCGAGCAGCAACGTCCAGTGCCACGTCCGGCAGCCGACCGTGCTCCGGACGAGTTCCTCGACGACGATGTGGATAACTTCGGTAACCGCGTCGACTACGTGCCCCAGGCCAAGCCGGCACCGGGCCGTGGTCGTCGTCCTGGTGCCCCGGCCCAGGGTGCGGGTGCTCCGCGCACGGGTCAGTCGCAAGGTCGCCAGAATGGTCCGCGCAACAGCAACGGCGCGACCACCGGCACCCCGCCGGCCAAGCGCAACGGTCCACGCAACGGTGCTCCACGTGACGGCCAGGCCCGTCGCGAAGACTCGCGCAACCGCCGTCCATCCCGTGATGATCAGCCACGTGAAGAGCCGGCCGTGCAGAACCCGCGCGGCCCGGCCCCGAAGATCATTCACAAGGAATCCAAGAGCGATCGCGCCCTGACGCCTGAGCAGCTGGATCAGTTGCCGAACCGCCCTCGCGGCGAGAAACCGGCGCTGCTGACACGCAATCGCTGAGTTCCAGACGGCAATGAAAAACGCCCCCGGTTCGTGAGAGCCGGGGGCGTTTTTCATGGGGGTATCACGGATGATGCCCGCTTATTTCGCCTGCACACCTTCAAACGAGATATCCAGGTCCAGGGTCTGGGAAGTAGGACCTGGGCCCTTGATGCCGAAATCGTTCAGGTTGAGGGTGGTGGTGCCGTTGAAGCCGGCACGGTAGCCGCCCCATGGATCCTTGCCTTCGCCGTTGAACGTGGCCTTGAAGGTGACCGGCTTGGTCACGCCGTGCAGGGTCAGGTCGCCGGTCACGTCAGCTGTTTTCTCGCCAGTGGACTTGACGGCGGTGGAGACGAACTTGGCTTCCGGGTACTTGGCCACGTCCAGGAAGTCTTTACTGGAGATGTGCTTGTCACGCTCGGCGTGGTTGGAGAACACGCTGGCGGTTTTCAGTTCGACTTCGATCTTGCTCGCTTCAGGGGTCTTGGCGTCGAAGCTGAACTTGCCGCTCCAGTCCTTGAAGGTACCGTGTACGAAGCTGTAGCCCAAGTGGCTGATTTTCCAGTCAACGAAGGCGTGCTGGCCTTCCTTGTCGATCACATAGTCAGCGGCCATCGCCTGACCGGCAGACAGAAGAGCGGTACCGATTGCCAGAGCGGCGAGAGTCTTTTTCAACATGCTTCTATTCCTTTTGAGTCGAGGTTGAACATCAGGCTTTGCGACCCAACATGCGGGTCAGCGTCGCATCACGGTCGATAAAATGGTGCTTGAGGGCAGCCAGGCCATGGAGAACGGCAAAGATCACCACCGTCCAGGCCAGGTACAGATGCACCGTACCCGCCACATCCGCCTGGTCGGGGATGCTGGAAATCCAGGCAGGCACATCGAACAGGTTGAACACCGGAATCCCGACACCTTCTGCGGTGGAAATCAGGTACCCGGAAAACATCAGGGCGAACAGGCCGAGATAGAGAAAGCCATGGCCCAGCTTGGCAGCCACGCGGGTCAGCCGGCCGTGGTTGGACGGTGCCGGCGGCGGCGGGCTGACAAAGCGCCAGAGCAGTCGCAGGACCATCACCGCGAACAGGGTCAGGCCAATACTTTTATGCAGGTCCGGAGCAGCCTTGCGCCATTCGCTGTAGTAGTCGAGACCGACCATCCACAAGCCCAGCGCAAAAAGACCGAAGACCACCAGAGCCACGCCCCAGTGCAGGAACATGCTGACTGCACCGTAGCGAGAAGAGGAATTACGTAGCTGCATGGCCGGATCCTGTAAGTATTGCGTCAAAGACTAATGGTTTACCTATCGAATTAAAGCGGAAAATTTCGCTTTGAAATATCGAGAAATACGATCATAAGTCTGAGACGAGCGGGTTAAGAAAATATTAAGGTCGTCGCTCAGGTAGAACAGCCCGGCAAGCGGTTTTATTCGAGTCGCCAGGGCCATGATCGCAAAAATCGTCCATGCCGCCGCCGGACGACCTCATCGTTCGATTCCTGGTCGGGTAAATGCCCCAATGGGTTGTCCCGCGGCCACGCATTGCATAGGCTTGCGGATTGTTTGCCCGCGCCTGTAGCGAGCCGCCCGTGGGAGAGTGGAAATGAGCCTGAACAACCAGTGGATGAAACGCGACCTCGAGGTCGTGTGGCACCCCTGCACCCAGATGAAAGATCACGAACTGCTGCCGCTGATCCCGATCCGGCGCGGCGAAGGCGTCTGGCTGGAAGACTTCGACGGCAAACGCTATCTCGACGCCGTGAGTTCGTGGTGGGTCAACGTGTTCGGCCACTGCAATCCGCGCATCAACCAGCGTATCAAGGACCAGGTCGATCAACTGGAGCATGTGATCCTCGCCGGCTTCAGCCATCAGCCGGTGATCGAGTTGTCCGAACGCCTGGTGAAGATGACGCCCGAAGGCCTGACCCGCTGCTTCTATGCCGACAATGGCTCGTCCTGCATCGAAGTCGCGTTGAAGATGAGCTTTCACTACTGGCTCAACCGTGGCCGGCCGGAAAAGAAGCGTTACGTCACCCTGACCAACAGCTATCACGGCGAGACCGTCGCGGCGATGTCGGTGGGCGATGTGCCGTTGTTCACCGAAACCTACAAGGCGCTGCTGCTGGACACCATCAAGGTGCCCAGCCCGGACTGCTACCTGCGCCCGGAAGGCATGGGTTGGGAAGAGCATTCGCGCAACATGTTCCTGGTCATGGAGCAGACCCTGGCCGAGCATCACGACAGCGTCGCCGCGGTGATCGTCGAGCCGCTGATCCAGGGCGCCGGCGGCATGCGCATGTACCATCCGGTCTACCTCAAGCTGCTGCGCGAGGCCTGCGACCGCTACGGCGTGCACCTGATCCACGATGAAATCGCCGTGGGCTTCGGCCGCACCGGAACCATGTTCGCCTGCGAACAGGCCGGTATCCGCCCGGACTTCCTGTGCCTGTCGAAAGCCCTGACCGGCGGCTACCTGCCGCTGGCGGCCTGCCTGACCACCGAAGAGGTGTACAGCGCCTTCTACGACGACTATCCGACCCTGCGCGCGTTCCTCCACTCCCACAGCTACACGGGCAACCCCCTGGCCTGCGCGGCGGCCCTGGCGACCCTGGATATCTTCGAGCAGGACAACGTCATCGAGAACAACAAGTCCCTGGCCCGGCGCATGGGCAGTGCTACCGCGCACCTGGCGGACCATCCCCATGTGGGCGAAGTACGGCAGACCGGCATGGCCCTGGCCATCGAGATGGTCCAGGACAAGGCGGGCAAGACCACCTACCCATGGCAGGAACGCCGTGGCCTGAAGGTCTTCCAGCATGCGCTGGAGCGCGGCGCCCTGCTGCGCCCCCTGGGCAGCGTGGTGTATTTCCTGCCGCCGTATGTGATCACAGCGGAGCAGATCGACTTCCTCGCCGAAGTCGCCAGCGAAGGGATCGATATAGCGACCCGCAGCGATATCAGCGTGGCGGTGCCGGCCAACTTCCATCCGGATTTCCGCGATCCGGGCTAGGATATTGCGGCGTCCGTGATACCGCCTTCGCGGGCAAGCCCGCTCCCACGGGTCCGAGGTCGTGCCTCGGACGCTTGGCCAGGCACGGACACCATGGGAGCGGGCTTGCCCACTCCCGGGTCCGAGGTCGTGCCTCGGAAGCCTGGTCAGGCACGGACACTGTGGGAGCGGGCTTGCCCGCGAAAAGCCCCTCCCAGGCAAAACATCATTCAGTTATTCAGAGACTCACCATGCGCCTGTCCCGCTTCTTTATCGACACTCCCCTGAGCCTCGGCGAACACGAACTGCCAGAGGCCCAGGCGCACTATATCGGCCGCGTGCTGCGCATGAGCGAAGGCGACGTGCTGCAAGTGTTCGACGGCTCGGGCAGCGAATTCCTCGGCACCCTTCTGGAAGTCGGCAAGAAGCGCGTGCGCGTGCAATTGAATGAACGCTTCGCCGGCCAGGCGGATTCCGCGCTGCATATCCACCTCGGCCAGGGCCTGTCCCGTGGCGAACGGATGGACTGGGCGATCCAGAAAGCCACCGAGCTGGGCGTCAACGCGATCACCCCGATCGTCAGCGAGCGCTGCGAGGTTCGTCTCAAGGATGAACGCGCCGACAAGCGCCTGGCCCACTGGCGGCAGATCGCGATCAGCGCCTGCGAACAGTGCGGTCGCTCCACCCTGCCGGTGATCCACCCACCGCTGTTGCTGGCCGAGTGGCTGAAACAGACCGAAGCCGACCTCAAGCTGGTGCTGCATCCGGTGGCCGAACCCCTGACCAGTCACCCGAAACCGGGCACCCTGGCGTTTCTGATCGGTCCGGAAGGTGGCCTGTCCGACAGCGAAGTCGAGCAGGCGGCCAAGGCCGGCTACCTGCCGGCGCGCCTCGGCCCGCGAGTCCTGCGTACCGAAACCGCGCCGGTGGTGGCGCTGGCGGTCGCCCAGCAGTTGTGGGGCGACTTCTGACAGACAGCGCAAAACCTGAGCTGGCTTGCCAGCGATGAGGCCAGCCGGCCTTGCATCGCCCGATCGCCCGCCTTCGCCGGCAAGTCGGCTCCCACCAAGGTCCGCGCTCGACCTTAGGTCAGATCACGAACCACGAGATCGCCACGAAATGCAGGACACTGCCGGCGATCACGAACAGGTGCCAGATCCCATGGGAATGGCGCAGCCGGTGATCGAGGGCAAAAAAGATGATCCCCAGCGTATACAGCGCGCCGCCCGTGGCCAGCCAGATAAAGCCGGCCATACCCAGCGCGGCCAGCAGGGGCTTGATGGCCACCAGCACGATCCAGCCCATTACCGCATAAATCACGATCGACAGGATCCGGGCCTCGGAGCGCGGCTTGATCTCCTGCAACATGCCGATCACCGCCAGCCCCCAGACGATGCCGAACAGGGTCCAACCCCAGGGACCGCGCAAGGTGACCAGGCAGAACGGCGTATAACTGCCGGCAATCAGCAGGTAGATCGACAGGTGATCGACCTTCTGCATGATCACCTTCGCTCGTCCGCGCACACTGTGATAGACCGTCGACACGCTATACAGGGCCAGCAGCGTGACGCCGTAGATCGCCACGCTGACAATCTTCCACGGGCTGCCGTCCAGGCTCGCCATCACCAGCAGCCAGATGGCGCCGATGCACGCCAGCACCGCCCCCACCAGGTGGGTCCAGGCGTTGAATCGTTCCCCGTGATACATCTGCCGCCTACCTCCGTTGATCAGAATACCGCCCACTAGGCTCAGGCCTCGCGGCGCGGAATGCAATGCCCGGCGCCCGGCAATTTCTCGACCGGCCTCTGGTGTGCCGGGCCCGAACCGGCTTTACTGATGGCCCACCGCCAAACCCGCAACGGCCCCCGCCTGTTCCAAGGAGCCCATCGATGTCCGCCACGGCGCCAACCACCGCCCTCGCCCCTTCGCCCAGCCTCTGGCAACTCTTCTACAACTTCGCCATGGTCGGCCTGTTCGGCTTCGGCGGCGTGATGCCCTGGGCCCGGCAGATGATGGTGGACCGCCGGCGCTGGGTCGACGAACAAGGCTTCAACGAACTGCTGACCACCGGCCAGTTTTTCCCGGGACCGAACATCGGCAACGTCAGCATCATCTACGGCCGCCGCCAGCAGGGTCTGCCGGGGGCCTGCGTGGCGCTGCTCGGACTCTATCTGTTCCCCTCGATCATCACCGTGCTGGCAGGCTTCGCCTACGCCCGCTGGTGGAACAATGACGCGGTGCAACAGGTGTTCGGCGCCATCATGCCGATCGCCACCGGGCTGATGCTCGGCAGCACCCTGCGCCTGCTCAGGGCCATGCCGCGCAACCTCGCCAACTACTGCGCCTTCGGCCTGACCTTTATTCTGATGGGCGTGCTGGTCCTGCCGCTATGGAGCGTCCTGCTGATCTGCATCCCGCTGTCGATCGCCCTGCGTTTTGTCGACCCGCGGGCCTGAACCATGCAGACCGTACTGTTTCATCTGATGATCCAATGCGCGCTCTGGTCGTTGATGGCCATCGGCGGCAACACCGTGGCCCTGGGCGACATCCATCGCTACACCGTGACCCAGATGAACTGGATCAGCGACGCCCAGTTCGTCGCCTTCTTCGCCCTGTCCCAGGCACTGCCGGGCCCCAACGGCATGTTTCTGGTGTTTATCGGCCAGCAGGCGGCCGGCCTGCCCGGAGCGCTGGTGGCGCTGACGGCCAAGCTGCTGCCCTGCTCGATGCTCACCTGGTTCGGCGCCGGCTGGCTGGAGAAACACACCGCAACGCCGTGGGTCCAGCGGATCAAACGCGCCCTGCTGCCGATCTCGGTGGGGTTGATCCTCGCCGCCAGCTACATCCTGATCCGCAGCATGGAAACCAGCGCCTTGAGCCTGCTGCTGACACTGGTCAGCGCCGCCGTGGTGTATTTCAGCCGGGTCAACGCCATCTGGCTGATCATCGCCGGCGTCGCCCTCGGCTTGCTGAGCAGCACCCTGGGAGCCAACTGGTTCTGAAAAAGCCCCAGCCAAAACCCCGGGACTTGGGCACAATCGAGGCATTCGAAAAAGAGCCCGCGCCATGCTGATCGACGAAGAGCTGACCCTGAAAAAACTGGAAGTGTTCCTGGCCTTCATGCGCACCGGCAACCTGGCGCGGGCGGCGGCCGAGTTGCAGACCAGCAATGTCAGCGTGCATCGGGCCATCCACTCCCTGGAAAACGCCCTGCGCTGCCCGCTGTTCAAGCACGAGGGCCGCAACCTGACACCGCTGGAAAGCGCCTACGTGCTGGAAGAGCGCGCGCAGAAGCTGATCCAGGACGTCGTCGAAAGCGTGCGCATGACCCGCGAGGCCGCCGGTTTCTCCGCCGAGCGGTTCAAGCTCGGCTCGCTCTATTCGCTGACGGTGAAAACCGTGCCGCAACTGATCATGGGCCTGAAGATCCGCCGCAGCGAACTGAACATCGACCTGATCCTGGGCTCCAACTTCGACCTGCTGTACAAGCTCAAGAACATGGAAGTGGACGCGATCCTGGTGTCACTGGACGACACCACCAACGACCCGGACTGCGAACACCTACCGCTGTTCGCCGACGATATCTTCCTGGCGACACCCGCCGACTCGCCCTTCGCCCAGCAGGACGAAGTCGACCTGGCGGACCTGCGGGACATGACCTTCATCACCCTGACCCAGGGCTTCGCCACGCACCGCGACGGCAACCGGGTGTTCGAGCAGGCGGGGTTCGAGCCGAAGGTGGCGATGCAGGTCAACGATATCTTCACCCTGCTGAGCATGGTCAGTTCCGGCGTCGGATACGCCTTGCTGCCAGGGCGGATCGCCGCGGTGTACGAGAACCGGGTGAAGCTGATCCCGCTGCAGGTGCGCTATCACCTGCAACAGCATATCGGCGTGGTGTTTCTCAAGGCCAAGGAACGTGATCCCAACCTGTTGGCACTCCTGGCGGAATGCCGGATGTATGCCAACAGGTTGAATTGATGGCTCAGCCCACCAGGCCGCGCACGATGAAGAACAGCACCGAAGGTCCGAGCAGGCAGCCCAGCCCGGTGTGGAAGGTTGCCGTCAGCGCGCCATAGGGCACCAGCCGCCGATCCGTCGCCGCGAGGCCGGCGGTCACGCCGCTGACCGTGCCTGCCAGGCCGCCGAAGACCATCGCCGAACGCGGGTTGTCGAGGCCCATCCAGCGCGCCGCCACCGGCGTGCCGACCATCACGATGATCGCCTTGATCAACCCCGTCGCGATCGACAGCGCCACCACATCGGAACTCGCGCCAATCGCCGCACCGGTCACCGGCCCGACGATATAGGTCACCGCGCCAGCCCCGATGGTGGTCATGCTCACCGCATCGCGATAACCGAAGGCCCAGGCCATGCTCGCCCCGACGATAAACGGCAGCACCGTGCCCAGCAGCAGCGCCAGGGCACCGATCAACCCGGCTTTCTTCGCCTCGGTGGCCTGCACTTCAAAGGCCGTGGCAACGATGGCGAAGTCCCGCAGCATCGCCCCGCCCATCAGGCCGATGCCGGAGAACAGCGTCAGATCCGCCAGGCCCTTCTGTCCGCCGGTCAGGGTGCCGCCGACCCAGGCCAGCACCAGGCCGATCACGATGGCAATCGCCGAGCCGTGGATCCGGCCAAAGGTCAGGCGCCTGGACAGCACCACCGACACCCACATCACCACGCCGACAAAGGCGAACGCGGTGATCAGGCCATTGTGTTCCAGGCCTTTCTCGATGAGATCCCACATATCAGCGACCTCCCGCGACAGGAGTGACCGGCACGATATCGGCCGGTTCGTCCGGCAATGGCTCGCCCTTGTGGGTCCGACTGATCAGGGCAATGGTGCAGCCACAGACCACCACCGAACCGATCGCCGCCAATACCGCCACCGGACCGCCGTGCAGCGCCGTGACCACGTTCTGGTTGGCGGCCATGGCGACCACCACCGGAATGTACATGGCGCCCCAGAAACCGACACCCATCTCGCAGTCCCTGGTCATGCAGCCGCGCCTGTGCATCCACAAACGCGCGCAGATCAGCAGGATCATCGCGATCCCGACCCCGCCGACATTGGACTTCACCCCCAGCAACACGCCCAGCATGTCACCCAGAATCACCCCTGCCAGCGTACAGATCGCCAACAGTGCCACACCGTAAATAATCATTCTTGTTGTCCTCGCATCGCATTGTCGAAGTTGTTGTTTTTGTCCTTCGAAGCAGCAGCCGGTGTTTATCGGTGACGGCGTCCCTCCTCATCCATCAGCGCCTTGAGGCTGTCCAGCCGGGCACCGTCGAAGGCAATGACGGTGCCTTGCTCGAACACCCGGCGCGCCAGGCCGGTCAATACCGAACCCGGTGGCAGTTCGATCTGCAGGCGGCTGCCGCGCTCATAGGCGCTTTGCACGGTGCCGCGCCAGTCGACGACCCGGCACATGTTGAACGCCAGGTCATCGCGGATCTGTTCAGCGGTACGCAGCAGCCGCGCGCTGCTGCCGCTGAGGTAGCCCAGCCGCGGCGCGCGCAGCGCCACCGTGGCGAACGCGGCGGCCAATGCCCGGGCCGGTTCGTCCAGCAGCGGACAATGAGAAGGCACGCTGACCGCCAGGCGCCGGGAGGCGCCGTCCTTTCTCATCAGGGCAACCAGCGCGTTCATACCCGCCTCGCTCCCGGCGATCACACACTGGTTGTCGGCGTTGATGTTCGCCAGGTAGACCGGGGTGCGCTCGCTGTGCACCTGGGCCAACAACTTATCCACAGCCGCCAGTTCCAGCCCGATCAGGGCGGTCATGCCATAGCCCTGTGGATAAGCCCGTTGCATCAGCTCACCACGCAGGCTCACCAGCCGTACGGCATCGTCGAAGTCCAGCGCCCCGGCCACCACCGCCGCCGGATAGGCGCCGATGGACAGGCCGGCGACATGGCTCGGCGCCTCCGTGTTCTCCAGCAACAAGCGGGCAGCGGCCACCCCGGCGAGCAGCAGGCAGAGCTGGACCGCACGGGTCGAGGCCAGGGCCTGTGGCGTATCCAGGGTCGCGACCTCCTCGCCCAGGACTTCGCTCGCTTCGCGCAGGCAATCGCGGACCACGGCGGCATCGGGCAGCCGCTGCAACATGCCGGGCTGTTGTGCACCCTGGCCGGGAAACACCAGCAGGCTGCTCATGCCGCCTGCTCCTGGTCGGCCCAGGGATCGAGCACCAACAGCGCGCCCTCGGCCCGCTTGAGCAGGACCCGGCGTGCCGGGCCCGCCCACTCGGCCAGCGCCACCGCGCCTTGTGGCGTCTGCACCTGCAGGTCGACGCGGCAGAACGGATTGTCCAATTGCTGCAACAGGCCGGCGGCCTGACGACGCGACAAGGCTTGCGGCGCCCGCAGGATCAGGTCCAGGTCACTCTGCTGATGCAGGGTCGGCAAGCCGGTGGCCAACTCGAAACCGGCACTGCCGCCGACGCCCCAGGCCAGGCCCGAAGCGTTCAGCAAGGGCCGCAGATAATGCAGCGCCTGCAAGGCCGGCCAGTCGCGTCCCCAACCGATACTCGCGATCAGGGCTTCGGGGCGTACCCGACGCTCGACCAGCCGCCGGGGCATCAGCGTGGCAAAACGCTGTTCACGCAGAACCCCGCGCACCCCCACCGGCACCTGGCCAGCAGACGCCAACGCACGCCGCACCACCACCGGCTGGCCGTGGCTCAGCGCCTCGGCAACCCAGCCCGGTGCGTCCTCCGGCAACTGCGCCGGGGTCAGTCCCCAGAGCAAGTCATGAGGAAGGAGTTCGTCGTCAGCCTGCATCGCCATTCACCACTGCTCGCGCAACAGTTGCCGAACCCGGCTCGACGCCGCCCGATTGCTCGCGCCCAGGCGCCCGCTCAGGTCCGTGCCCTTGTGCGCCACATCGTGGATGGCTTCGACCAGACAGTCCTGCACCTGCGCCATGTCGACGGCCGTCGGCTGTTCGATCTGTTCCACGCCCAGGGTTTTCCACAGCAGGCCAAGACTGGCGTAGCTGTCGATGTCATAGGCCATCGGCGGCACACTGGCGGCCAGGGCTTCCAGCTCTTCGACGCTGCGCAAGGTCACCCGTGCCGCCGAGGCCTTGCCCATGGCGTGGACCATCACCCCCGGATCGCGCAGGGCGATCAGCCGGTTGGCCTGGTAACCGTGGGCGAGAAAGGCCCCGGACATCGCCTTGCCCACCAGCAGGGCAATCACCGCGTGCCCCGCGAGGCGGGCGCGGGCATAACTGTCCGCCGCTCCGGCCAGGGCCTGGTGGATGCCCAGGGCTTCCTCACGACGCCCGTAGGCCTGGCTCGGTACATCGACAATGGCGATCAGGGCCCGTTTGTCCGTGCGTCCGCTGTCAGCCTCGATCACTTCATCCACGGCCTTGGCCAGGCCCCAGCCCTCCAGCAGGCCGACCTCACCATTGCGGGCACGGACAAAGCGATTGGCCGGGTCCGCCACCACTGCCAGGAAGCGCACCGGGTGGCCGCCGAGCTCGGCATCCGCGACCTTCAGTGAAGGCGGCAGGCCGGACACTTCGCCGACACCGGCGGTCAGGGCCTGGAACCAGTGCAAACCGCGCAGGGAATAAGCGCTCATGGGCGATCTCCTTGGAAAAGACGACGAACCGTGGCGGGATCGATCTGCGGCCCGGCATCCAGTTCGGCCAGCCTCTGCAGGTACCAGTGCGCCTGCCGGCTGCGTTGCGCTTCGGGCACACCGGCCTCGAGCAAGGCCGCGACCTGCTCCCGGACCTGTGCCACATCATCGGCCACGTAACGATCCACCAGGCCGCTGGCGAAACGCTGTTCGCCGCCGGTCAGGCTCCAGATGAACGGACGGTCGCGGGAGTCGTATTCCTCCAGTCCGGCTTCCTGTTCGATCACCTGCGGGCCGTTGAGGCCCAGCCGCGCCTCCTGGGTCACCAGCAGATAACTGCACAACGCCGCCGCGATGGACATGCCGCCAAAGCAACCAACGCTGCCGGCCACCACGCCGATCACTGGCTGATAACGCCGCAGGTCGACAATCGCCGCATGGATATCGGCAATGGCCGCCAACCCCAGGTTGGCCTCCTGCAACCGCACGCCGCCGGTTTCCAGCAGCAGCACGGCGCGGGTCGGGATGCCCTTGCGGTTGTCTTCGGCGGCCAGTTCCAGGGCACCGGCGATTTTCGCCCCGCCCACTTCACCGAGGCTGCCGCCCTGGAAGGCGCCCTCGATGGCAGCTACCACCACCGGCAGGCCATCGATGCTGCCCTTGGCGATCACCACCCCGTCATCGGCCTGGGGCACCACGCCCTGGCGTTCGAGCCAGGGCGACATGACCCGCGCAAAGGGGTCGAGCAGTTCGCGAAAACTGCCACTGTCGAGCAACGCTCGCGCACGCTGGCGGGCGCCGAGTTCGACGAAGCTGTGCTTGTGCAACAACTGCTCGCTGTCAGTCATGGCCGATCTCCTCGAAGCCTTGTTCCAGGCGCAGGCGGACCACACCGGGAGTCGCCCCGAAATCGTGGATATCGATGCTCAGCGCGGGCGGCAGCTGGCCATCGAACAGTCGCTCGAACAGATGCTGCCAGCGCGCCGAACTGCCGTTCACCGAAGTCGTCACCTCGATCGACAGGCGG
This sequence comes from Pseudomonas sp. Ost2, assembly GCF_018326065.1. Taxonomy (NCBI): domain Bacteria; kingdom Pseudomonadati; phylum Pseudomonadota; class Gammaproteobacteria; order Pseudomonadales; family Pseudomonadaceae; genus Pseudomonas; species Pseudomonas sp. Ost2. The sequence goes on from NZ_AP021904.1 coordinate 6,896,093, forward strand.
CCCGGATGGCCGGGTTCCAGTAGCACTTCCAGATCGCCCGAGCCGACGCAACCCACCAGGGCACGGCCTTTGGGCGGTTGCCCGGCGGGGAATTCAAAGGACAATTTTTCCATCACAAGGCTTCCTGTTCGAGGCGGTCGATCAGCAGGCAGGCGGCGAGCAGATCCGCCGCGCCACCCGGTGAAGCGTTCATCGCCAACAGCTGTTGATCCAATTCATGCAGGCTGCGCCGTCCGGCCAGGCTGGCGCTGCCGCCCGCCTCCAGCACGGCGCGGGCGCCCTGTTGCATGGCCTGCAGACCCGGCACGCCGGCGCGGTAGAGCACGCAGGTGTCGGCCAGGCTGGTCATGATCGCGAGCAGGGCATCCAGCCGGGCGTTCTGTTCGCCGTGGCCGGCCAGCCGGCTGCGCTTGAGTTGTGGCAGGCCGAGACGGGTCACCGCCGGAAAGCCCAGTTGCGCTTCTTCCCGGGCCCCGCGCGCGCCGTAGCGCTGGGCGACCTGGCTGCCGTGGCTGCTGCCGTTGGGCGCATGACGGTCTTCCAGCAAGGCCAGGCGCGCGGCGCGCAGGGTCAGGGCATTGGCCATCACCGCGCGCGGCTCGAGCGCCGCCGCCGCCACCAGCAAGCCCAGGGCCCAGATCGCGCCGCGATGGGTATTCACCCCGCCGGTGGTCTGCAGCATGGCCTGCTCGCCTTCACGGCCGATACGGCCGAGGGCTTCACGCAGCGGCAGGTCGACGGTGCCGCTGGCGGCCGCGGCTTCCGCCATTTCCCTGAACATCGGCCACAGCGACAAGGCCGAGGCATGCATCAGCCCCAGGTGCAGATCGCTGTGGGCACCGTTGCCGCGGCGATCCACCAGGGCCGGCTTGGGCGACAGGTCGGCTTCGTCGATCAGCGCTTCCACCGCGAAGTCCGCCAGGCGCTCGGCCAGGGACAGGGGTTGGGCTTGCAGATTGAAGGCGTGCATTTACCAGCTCCTGAACTTGGCGGGCGGGTTGTAGAGGCCACCCGACCACTCCACCAGGTCGGCCACACTCTTGGCCGCCAGCAGTTCGCGGCTGGCATCGGTGCGACGGATACCGAGGTCTTCGGGCAAGGCGATCAGGCCTTCGCGACGCATCCGCGCGGTGTCCTTGGGGTTATGCCGCAAGCCGATGGCTGTGACACCGGCCACGGCGGCGATCATCGCCTGGCGCTCCTCCAGGGAACGGGCCTTGTACAGGTAGGCGATACCCTCTTCGGTCAGCAGGTGGGTGACGTCATCGCCATAGATCATGATCGGCGCCAGCGGCATCCCGCTTTTCCTCGCCACATCCACGGCATCGAGGGTCTCGACGAAGGTCGGTTTGCCGCCCTCCTGGAAGGTCTCGACCATCTGCACCACCAGCTTCTTGCCGCGTTCGAGCAACGCTTCGGGCGCATCGCCGCCATCGAGGCGCATATCGAGCCAGGCCGGGGTGCCATGGCGACGGCCGCGTGGATCATGCCCCATGTTCGGCGCCCCGCCGAAACCGGCCAGGCGACCGCGGGTCACCGTGGAAGAATGACCGTCGCCGTCGACCTGCAGGGTTGCGCCGATAAACAGGTCCACCGCGTATTGCCCGGCCAACTGGCAGAACATCCGGTTCGAACGCAACGAACCGTCGCGCCCGGTGAAGAACACATCCGGCCGGGCGGCGATGTAGTTTTCCATGCCCAGTTCAGTGCCGAAACAATGCACGCTCTCGACCCAGCCACTCTCGATGGCGGGAATCAGGGTCGGGTGCGGGTTGAGAGTCCAGTTGCGGCAGATCTTGCCCTTGAGACCGAGGGATTCGCCGTAGGTCGGTAGGATCAGCTCGATGGCGGCGGTGTTGAAACCGATCCCGTGGTTGAGGGACTGCACATTGTGTTTCTCGTAGATCCCGCGGATCGCCATCATCGCCATCAGCACATGCACCGGCTTGATATGGCGCGGGTCGCGGGTGAACAGCGGCTCGATATAGAACGGCTTGTCGGCCACCACCACGAAGTCGACCCAGGACGCCGGAATATCCACCCGGGGCAGTTCGCTGACGTCATCGACCAACTGATTGACCTGGACGATGACGATGCCGTCGCTGAACGCCGCCGGCTCGATCAGGGCCGGGGTGTCCTCGGTGCTGGCGCCGGTGTAGATATTGCCGGCACGGTCGGCCATGAAGCCGGCGCTGAGTACCACGTTGGGGATCAGGTCCACCACCAACCGGGCGTAGAGTTCGATATAGGTGTGAATCGCGCCGATTTCCAGCAGGCCGTCTTCCAGCAGCTGGCTGATGCGCAGGCTCTGGGTGCCGGCGAAGGAGAAGTCCAGCTTGCGGGCGATGCCGCGCTCGAACAGGTCCAGGTGCTCGGCGCGGCCGACGCTGGGCATGATCATGTGCAAATCGTGGAGTTTGGCCGGGTCGGCTTTCACCAGCGAGCGCGAGAGGAAATCCGCCTGCTTCTGGTTGTTGCCTTCCAGCACCACCCGGTCGCCGGGCATGATCAGGGCTTCCAGGGCGGCGACGATCTTGTCGGTGGGCAACACCACGCCATCGGCGAGGGCCCGCACCTGCTCGAGACGGCGCTGCTTCTCGGCACGCCGCCGGGTCCAGCGCGAGTCGGGGGAATTGGGGGTTGTCATGCTCACTCCACGGGTTCGCTTTCGTGGAGTAGACAGTAGGAGCGAATCGCCGGGGCATCAATCAAGCCCGGCGCTGGACTGTTACGCTCAGGTTAATGGTTCTACTAAATTCAACTGTAATAGAGCCCGACCATTGTTTGCTCGACGACCGACTTCAACGCAGTGGCGTTGTCGATCAACTCCGCCAGCAATCCCTCGTCTTCATCCATGTAACCTTCATATTCCGCCAGATTCCGTCGTTCATGACACAACGCAAACAAGCGAACCTGCAACTTGTTGACTCCGGCGGTATGAGCAAGACACTGGAACACCAGATAACGTCGATCCGAGCGGTATCCGCTGAGGCGTAGCGCCGTGAGCGCAATGCCATGGGCAGCGTTGTAGGCCAGGTCGAAACGACTGGCAAAGGACAGTTGTGTGGCACGCGCATCGCGCAAACGGTCAGTCGCCGAACGCATCAAGCCTTCGCACTCCTTGTGGTCAGGGGGCTCCGCCTTCAGGCCACCACTACGTTGCAGGTTTTCCAGACTCTCGTTTCTGTCCATCCTTAGACTCCAGGGGATTGCGTCCCATGATGTTGAGCTTGTCCTGCGTCACCACCCGCTGAACGAAGCTGTTGCCGGCGGCGAGCTTTTCACTCCAATCCTCCAGGCTGTAAAGCGTCGGGTTGATAGCGCGGCCCAGTTGTTCCTCAATGGGCAATAGTCGCTCCATCACCTCGCTATAGTGCAGGGCACTACCGATCAGCATCAGATCGATATCGCTACCGGCATGGGCCTCATCCTTGGCGATAGAACCGTAGACAAATGCCCAGTTCAGTTGATCCGCAAATGGTTCGAGCGCCACGCGCAAAGGTTCGCTAATACCGAATGTCTTGCGCACGATACCCAGCAGTTCCTGGTAGATAGGGCACGCCGGATTGGCCTGATAATGCGTCTGGTTGCCTTGCCGACTGAGGGTCAGGACGCCTGCCAATTGCAGGCGTTCCAGTTCACGCATCAGACTGCCTTTGCCAACCTTTGCCCAACGGGCTATCTCATTGGCATAGAAACTATGGTCCGGCTTGCCGAAGAGCAAGCCCAGGATTCGCTGTTGTGTTGCAGTAAATAACGCATCACTGAGGGAGAGGGTTTGCATGGTTGCGCCAAAGAGTCCCAAAAAGGGAACGATAGGTCCCTTTTTGGGACTTATCAAGAGCTAGTGATAGAGAGCGCGCTGGACGAGCGGATGACGATCAGTTGAGCAGAATCTGCGAAGTCTGACCGGTTCTATTGGCTTCGGTGCGGCGCCCCGACAAGCCACTTCCTACAGGTTCAGGACTGTCTCGCAATCGTGGAAAAGACACGGACATTGTAGGAGCTGGCTTGCCAGCGAAGAGGCCGGCCGCCGCCACGCAATCGCTCAGGCCAGCCCCGACTCCAGCACCAGGCGCTCCAGCCCCAGCAGATCCGGCACTTTTGCCACCAGGTCGGCGACCTGGACCGCGGCCTTTTCCAGGTGGCACAGCGGCACGTCGACAAAGCTCAGCTGGCTGTCGAGCTTGTACGAGCGAGGAATGCCCTGGATCACCAGGGCGATGAACTTCAGTTCCGGCCGCCCGCCCAGGGCATTGAGAACGACGATCCGCGACCGGTCGCCGACTGCAATGGCCCCGCCACAGGCGGCCTCGAAGCTGATCAGCGGCAACTGCCGGTCACGCCAGGTGACTTGCCGCAGGTACCACGGCGGCGCATCGCTGGCCGGTTCGCCGCGCTGGTAATCGATCAGTTCGGCCACCGCCACGTTCGGCAGCAGCAGGTAGCGGTCGGCCAGTGGCAGCATCAGCCCGGTCAGGCTGCTCGCACGATGTTCATGCATGCACATGGCTCCAGTGGGCGATGCTCTCCAGCAGCACCGATTCCTGGTACGGCTTGCCCAGGTAGTCGTTGACGCCGATGGCCATGGCCCGGTCGCGGTGCTTCTGGCCGGTACGGGAAGTGATCATGATGATCGGCAAGTCCTTCAGGCGCGGATCGTTGCGGACCTGGGTCGCCACTTCGAAGCCGTCCATGCGCGGCATTTCGATATCCAGCAGCATCAGGTCCGGGGTGTGTTCCTGCAGCAGGGTCATCGCGTCCACGCCGTCCTTCGCGGTGATCACGTTCATGCCGTTGCGCTCCAGCAGCCGGCTGGTGACCTTGCGCACGGTGACCGAGTCGTCCACTACCATGACCAGCGTCGGTCGCATCGGCGTGAAGTCCACCGCCAGGTCGCTCAGCGCCCGCGGCACCGGCACCCAGGCCTGGGAAGTGCGCACATGGGCCAGCAGGTCGAGAATCAACACCACCCGGCCATCGCCGAGAATCGTCGCGCCGGACAAGCCCGACACGGCGGCAAACTGCGGCCCCAGGCTCTTGACCACGATTTCCCGGGTGCCGGCCAGGGTGTCCACCTGCAACGCCACCCGCTGCTCGTTGCAATGCACCAGCAGCACCGGCAGCGCCTGGCTCAGCCCGAGCAGCTTGGGCTTGCTGACGGTTTGCAGCAGTTCGCCCAGGTAGCGCAATTCGTAGGTCTGCCCGGCGTATTCGTAACGCGGCGGGTTCATCTGGTAATAACCTTCCAGCTCGCCGGGCAGGACCCGCACGATGCCTTCGACGGTATTCAACGGGATCGCATATTGCTCCTCGCCACACTGCACCATCAGCGCGCGGTTCACCGAGACGCTGAATGGCAGGCGGATCTGGAAGTGCACGCCCTGTCCCTTGATCGAGTCGATGGTCATGGTCCCGCCCAGTTGCCGCACTTCCTCGTGGACCACGTCCATGCCGACGCCGCGCCCGGAAATCTGGGTGATGCGCTCGGCGGTGGAGAAGCCCGGCTGGAGGATGAACTGCAACACGTCGCGGTCGCTGATCAGCGTGTCTTCCTCGATCATCCCGCGCTTGATCGCCTTGCGCCGCACGGCATCGAGGGGAACACCGGCGCCGTCGTCGCGGATATCGAAGACGATGTCGCCGCCTTCATGGGACAGGTCCAGGGTGATCCGTCCCTGTTCCGGCTTGCCGGCCGCCAGCCGCACCTGGGCACTTTCCAGGCCGTGGTCAACGGCGTTGCGCAGCATGTGTTCCAGGGGCGCGATCATGCGTTCGAGGACATTGCGGTCCATCTCGCCTTCGGCATTGCCGACAATGAAATCGACGTCCTTGCCCAACTCTCCGGCCACCTGCCGGACGATGCGCTTCAGGCGTGGCACCAGGCGTTCGAACGGCACCATGCGCGTGCGCATCAGGCCTTCCTGCAACTCGGTATTGACCCGCGCCTGTTGCAGCAACAGGTTCTCCGCGTCCTGGTTACGGCCGGCCAGGGTTTCCTTGAGGTCGAGCAGGTCGGAGGCCGACTCGAACAAGGCCCGCGACAGTTGCTGCAACTGCGAGTGGCGATCCATTTCCAGCGGGTCGAATTCTTCGTAGCCCAGGCGCTCGGCTTCCACCTGCTGACGGCTGAGGATCCGCCCCTGGGTTTCGATATCCATCCGCCGCAGTTGGTCGCGCATCCGCGAGAGGGTGGTTTCCATTTCGTTGAGCGCGACCTTGGCGTCATTCACCTGCTGCTCGATGCGCCCACGGAAGATCGAGGTTTCCCCCGCCAGGTTGACCAGGTCCTCCAGCAGATCCGCGGAGACCTTGACCATGTCCTGGGGCGGACGCTCGGCTTCGGGCAGCACCGCCTCGCTCTTGGACGGCAGCGAAGGCGCAGGCTCCGGCGTCACCGGCAGCTCGACCACGGGCTGGCGACCAAAGGCCTGGATCTCGGCAATCAGGGCATCGGCCGGGACCACCGGCTGTTCGTCGCGCACCGCATCGAGCATCTGCGCCAGACGGTCATGGCCGCTCTGCAACAGCTCGAACAGCGCCTCGCCAGGCTGCAGCAGCAGGGTCGACACGCCTTCGTAGAGAAACTCCAGTTCATGGGCCAGGTCGCCGATGGGCGCAATCTCGACCATTCGCGCACCGCCCTTGAGGGTGTGCAGGTCGCGCAGCAGGGTTTCCACTTCCTGGCGGCTCGACGGCTCGGCCTGCCAGCGCTGCAGCGCGGCGCCGGAGCTTTCGATGATGTCGAAGCCTTCCTCGAGAAAGACCTCCAGCAATTCCGGATCGCTGACCGCTGTCGGCAACTCGGCCGGCTCTCCCGGTTCGAGCGGTTCCGCCGCCTGCTGGCGAAACGCGCGGATGCCGTCGATCAGCGCCGCCGGATCGCTCAGGGGTTGCTGGCCTTGCAGTTGCTCCAGCAACACGGCGAGGTGGTCATGGCTCTTTTGCAGCAGCAGCGCCAGGGCCGGGGAGTGGCTGAAACGCCGGTCCACCAGGCCTTCGTAAAGATTTTCCAGTTCGTGGGCCAGGTCGCCGACCGGACCGATCTCGGCCATCCGCGCGCCGCCCTTGAGGGTATGCAGGTCGCGTTGCAGGGACAGCAGCGGCGCGGCGTTGTCCGGCTCGTCGAGCCAGCGCTGCAGGGCCAGCCCGGCGCTGTCGAGAATATCCGCCGCCTCTTCGAGAAAGATCGTCACGATCTCGTCATCCAGATCGACGCCGCCGGCCACCCCGGCCGCGTCAACCCGGGCCGCCTCGGCGGTGGCCGTGGTCAGCTCGGTGATGCTCAGGGTGCGGCTGCCGTCGGTCTTGATCAGCCCGGTGGCGGACGGGTCGAGGGCTTCGTCGAGCAACTCGCGCAGTGCCTGGACGCGGGCCGGCTGCGGGTTGATTGCCTGGCCGGCGGCCAGTTCGTCGAGCATGTTGATCAGCGCTTCATGGGCCTGCTGGGCCTCATGGAAAAACCGTTCGCTGACCGCCAGGCTGCTCTCTTCGACGGCGCCGTAGAGATCCAGCAAGGCTTCGCACAACTCGTCCACCGGCTCCAGGTCGGCGATATGCGCGCCCTGGCCGAGGGTGGTCAGTTCGTCCAGCAGGTCGTTGAGTTCCTGGCGCTCGCCGGGATGCTGCTGCCAACGCAGCAACAGGTTCTCGGCGTCCAGCAGGATATCCATGCCCTGGGCAAGGAAGTTGTTGATCAGTTGCGGGTCACGCCGGGGCCGCAGGGCACTGCTGGGCTCGCTCAGCAACGCGTCGAGACGGCTCGCCAGCAGGGCCTCGGTGCGCTGGATCAGCTCCGGCGCGCCGCTGATGGCGGCCAGCGGATCGTTGTCCAACTGCTTCAGGCCACGGCGAAACAACCCTTCGGCCTCGAACAGCAGTTCGATCTCGTCCAGGTCCAGCGCCAGCAGGTGAGCCTTGAATTCCCGGGCCAGATGGTCAAGCGGCGCGGCCAGTTCGGCCATCGGCAGGACCCCGGCCATATAGGCACTGCCCTTGAGGGTGTGCAGGGCCCGTTGCAGTTCGTCGCTGGCCTGCAGCGGCAGGTGTTCGGCGGCCTGCTCGAGAAAGCGGTTGAGGCTGTCGAGATGGGTTTCGCCCTCGTTGCGGAAGATTTCCAGCAACTGCGGGTCAAGGCCCTCGGCCTCGCCAGCGACGTCAGCCTCGTCGTCATCCGAACTGGCCAGCTCATGGGCCCGGGCGGCTATCCAGTCGACATCGTCACGCTGGCGCTGGGCATTGGCGGCGAACTCGCCGATCAGCTCCGGCAGCAAGGCCACCACATCGGCGATCAGTTGCTGCACCGCCGGCTCCGGTTCGACGCTGCGCTCCAGCACTCGGTTGAGCAGGTTTTCCACGGCCCAGGCCAGTTCGGCCAGCACCAGCGCACGCACCATCCGACCGCTGCCCTTCAGGGTATGGAAGGCCCGGCGCAACTCGGCCAGGGCCGATTTGCTCTCGAGATCGGCGAGCCAGCGTGGCAGGTAGTCGCGCAAGGCATCGAGGACTTCCTCGGTTTCCTCGAGGAAGACTTCGCGCAATTCGTCATCGACCGGCGCTTCATCGGACGGCGGCGGCAGCAGGCTCCCCGGCATCTGCCGGGCCGGCGGGTTGAGCGCCGAGACCGGGCTGGCCAGGACATCGGCCAGGGACTGCACCACCTGGGGGTCGTCCAGCGCCTGCAAATCGTGCATGACCTGGGCCTCACTGGGGCTCAGGATTTCTTCGAGCAACGGCACGTCCAGTTCGACCGGCGCATAGCCCAGCGCATCGAGGCTTTCCTCGGCCTTGTCCAGCACCCGCTCGCCAGGCGCCTCATGGTCTTCGGCCAGGCGCTCGAGGTAGTACTCGATGCTGGTCAGCGCGTCGGCAAGCCGATCGAGTTGTTGCCAGGACGGTGGTGCCGGGTCTACCAGCAGGTGTTCGCGGACATAGCGGTTGCAGGTTTCCAGCAGGCTCGCGGCGCGGCCCAGGGGAATCATCGCCAGGGCGCCACGGACCTGGGTCAGCAGCTCGGGCAGCGGCATCAGGCGCTCGCGGTCCCAGTCGGCATCGATGTAGTCGACGATCAGGTCCTTGGCCTGCTGCAGGCAGATCCGCGCTTCCTTGATCACGATCTGGTGAATCTGGGTCAGGTCGGTGGTCGGCAGGCGGCTTTCTTCGCGGCTTTCCGGCTCCACCGTGCCGATCATCCCGGCCAGCGTCGCCTCGACATAGAGCAAGGCCCCGGCGACATCCATCAGCACCGCGTCATTGGGTTCGCGCTGCCCCTGGGCCAGGCCCTGGACCACCGCCAGTTGATCGATGATGACCTTGCGCGGCTGGCCGAAACCGAGCACCGCCAGGGTATCAGCGATCTGCCGCAACGGCGCCAGCAGGCTGGCCAGGTCGTCGGTGTGCTGGCGGTCGCTGCGCACGAACAGGTCGAGCCGCTCCTTGACCCGCACCAGCTCTTCACAGAGCGCCGAGACCACCGAACGCATGGCATCCCGGTCGGGGCCGGCCAGGCGCGCGCGCTCTTCGTCGACCACGGAAGTCGCGGGCAAGGCCTCGTCGAGACCGTAGCGCGCCTTCAGGGCGAGCATCTGCGCGGTGGGCCGCTCGGCCTTGGCGATATAGAACAGCAGGCTCTTGAGCAATTCGTCCGGCGCGGCCTGGTTGATGCCGGCCATGCCCTGTTCCAGCAGGCGCTTGAGTTCCTTGTCGGAATCCTTGAGCAGGCTGCGCAGGGCCGGGCTGTTGCCGATGGCACCGCTGAGCATGCCTTCGACCAGCGCCGAGCCGACCTGCCAGAGCTGGCCCAGCGGAGCGTTCTGGCACAGGCTTTCGAGACGGGCGAAGACCTTGGCCATGTAGCCGAGGTTGGTCTGATCGTCCTGTTCGCGCAGCAAGCCGACCAGCGCGGTCTGCAGCATCTGCCGCAGTTTGCGCAGCAGGTTGGGCAGTTCCGCCGGGGCCTGGCGGGCCAGGGCCGCGTCGTCGAGGGCGGGCAGTTCGAGCAGGGTCGGACTGAACAGGCTGGTTTCCGAGAGCAGGCTTTCGCCGCGGGCACTGCGCAGGTCGTTGAGCAGCGGCAGCACCACCAGCGGCAGGTCGCGGCGGGCGCTGTGCACACGGTCCAGGTACAGCGGCAGTTGACCGAAAGCCTGGTGCAACAGGCTGATGGCCTCTTCCTGCTCGCCGACCCGGCCCTGCTGCATGGCCAGCACCAGTTGTTCCATCTCTTCGGCCAGCAGGGCCGCGCCGTAGAACTCGACCATCTGCAAGCTGCCATGCACCTGGTGGATGCAGGCCAGGCATTCGGCGATGTCCTGGCTCGAATGCCCCGGTTCGTCGAAGGCATCCAGGGCCTGGCGGGCCTGCTTCAGGGTGTCGGCGATTTCGCCCTTGACCCATTCGAGGGCCACATAGTCGTGGTGGTCGCTCATGCTTGCACTACCGGGTTTCACGCGCATCTTGCGCCTGGGGCAAGGTGAAGCCGGAGACCGAGCGCCGCAGCTGGCTGGCCATTTTCGCCAGGTTGCCAATGCTGTCGGCGGTGGCGGTCGAGCCGGATGAGGTCTGGGTGGTGATCTGCTGGATCACGTTCATGGTCAGCGAGATCTGCCCTGCCGACGAGGTCTGTTGCTGGGCTGCGTTGGAAATGCTCTGGATCAGCGCCGCCAGGGTCTTCGAGACGCCTTCGATTTCCTCCAGGGCCACACCGGCGTCCTGCGCCAGGCGGGCGCCACGCACCACTTCGGTGGTGGTCTGCTCCATGGAAATCACCGCTTCGTTGGTATCGGCCTGGATCGCCCGCACCAGGGTCTCGATCTGCCGGGTGGCGGCGGAAGAGCGTTCGGCCAGGCGCTGGACTTCGTCGGCGACCACCGCGAAGCCACGCCCGGCATCGCCGGCCATGGACGCCTGGATCGCCGCGTTGAGGGCGAGGATATTGGTCTGGTCGGCAATGTCGTCGATCAGGTTGACGATATCGCCGATCTCCTGGGAAGACTCGCCGAGCCGCTTGATGCGCTTGGCGGTGTCCTGGATCTGCTCACGGATATTGTCCATGCCGTGAATGGTGTTGTGCACCACCTCGTTGCCCTTGTTGGCGATTTCCACCGAGCGCTCGGCCACCGCCGAGGATTCAGCGGCGTTGGCCGATACCTGGTCGATGGACTCGGCCATGTCGCTGATGGCGGCGGACGCCTCGCTGATCTGCTGGGCCTGGTGCTCGGAGGCTTCGGCCAGTTGCATCGCGGTGGCCTGGGTTTCCTGCACGGCGGCGGCCACCTGGCCGGCGGTGAGGTTGATGGTCGCGACCAGATCGCGCAACTGGTCCACCGAATAGTTGATCGAGTCGGCGATAGTCCCGGTGAAGTCTTCGGTCACCGAGGCGGTCACGGTCAGGTCACCGTCGGCCAGGTCCTCTATTTCATCCAGCAGGCGCATGATCGCGTGCTGGTTGCGCTCGTTCTTTTCCGCGGTCTCATGCAGTTGCCGGTTGGTCTCGCGCACCATCACCAGGCCGATCAGGATGATCGAGGCCAGCGCCAGCAGGCCCAGGACATAACCGCCGATGGTGTCGAGGGAACGCCCGCCCGCCAGGTTTTCAAAACCGTTGGCCAGGTGCGAGGCCTCGTCCAGCAGGGTCTGCGAAAGGCTGAAGATATTGCTGGCGGACTCGCGGACCTGGAACAGTTCCGGCGACGTCTCGAGAATTTCGTCGACGGAACCGGAGACGAACTGGAAGAGTTCGGCAATATCGCCGAGACGGGCGCGGGCGTCCTTGTCTTCGACCTGGGAAATCTTCAGCGCCGCATTGCCCTGCAGCATGCCATTGAGCACCTGGCCGAAGCGCGCCGCGTCACGCCCGAAGGCATCGGCGGCCTGGGACGCGGTTTCATCCCCGGCCAGCACGGTATTCACCGCGCCGAGAATGCGCTCGGCGAGCAACGACTGGCGCTGGGCCATGGCCACCTGGGCCGCCGGCGCACCGCGTTGCAGGAGGATTTCCACGACCTTTTCGTACTCGACCTGCAGCTGCGGCACCGTTTCGGCCAGGGTCGCGGCCACCTGGTGCAGGGACAACACGGTCTGTTCGCTGGCAAGGATCGCATCGGTGTTCTTCAGCAGGCTTTCCCAGTCCTGCTGCACCGCGTGCATTTCGCTGCGCACCACCGGTGGCGCGGCGGGCAGGCCGGTGGCCGGGTCGCCTTTCTTCAGGTAGCCCCAGCGCTGGGCGAAGTCGTTGCGTGCATCGCTGAGCAGCTTGAACGCCGCGGCCTTGCCGGAAGCGGCCTCGGTGGCGTTCTTGGCGATACGCTGGGACAGCACCCGCAGTTCGCCGGCGTGGCTGATGTACTGCTTGTCGTAGTTGGACTGGGTGTTCAGGTACGCGAAGTTGGCGAACAACAGCATGATGAACACGATCAGCGCGATAAACAGCACGATGATCTGCGAACGACTGCGCGAAGCCTCTTCCGGCTTGCTGGTTTTGGCTTTAATCATCGATCAGACCGCCACTTCGAGAAAACCCGGCGCCTGTGCCAGGACAAACGGGCTGAACACCCACCAGCTGCGCCCACGTTCGAAACAGCCCTGCACAAAGGGCGCCACCACCAGTTCCGGGCGCTCGACCGAATGCATCTGCCGGCTGCCCTGGGGAAAGTGCTGCATGCCCGCCACCTCATCCACCAGCAGGCCGGCGAACACCTCCTTGTACTCCAGCACCAGTACCCGCCGCTGCTTGCGCAACGGCGACAACTCATGCCCGAAGAAACCGCACAGGTCCATGATCGGCAACAACCGCCCGCGCAGGTTGGCGACGCCCCTGACCCAGGGCTTCACCCCCGGCAGCAGGGTGTAGCGCGGCTCATGGAGAACCTCGGCCACTTCGCCCATCGGCGCCACGTACCATTGCTCGCCGAGCCGGAAACCGATGCCGCTCCAGGTGTCCTGGCGGGTTTCCTGGGACGGCAGGTCCGCCGCCAGCAGCCGGCAGCGCTGGTCGATTTCCAGCAACAGCTGGAAGGCGGTCTGCGATTCAGCCATGGGCGCCGGCCGTCAACCGGCCAGGACGTTGTTCAGGGTCTTGAGCAGGGTCTCTTCGTCGACCGGCTTGGTCAGGTAGTCCCTGGCCCCCTGGCGCGTACCCCAGACCTTGTCGGTTTCCTGATCCTTGGTGGTGATGATGATCACCGGGATCGCCGCGGTTTCCGGGTCCTTGGTCAACTGGCGGGTCGCCTGGAAACCGTTGAGGCCGGGCATGACGATGTCCATCAGGACCGCGTCGGGCTTTTCCTGGCGGGCCAGGGCCACGCCGTCGGCGCCGTTCTCGGCCTTGAGGACCTCATGGCCGTGCTTTTCCAGCATGCCGGTCAGTTTGTACATTTCAGTCGGCGAATCATCGACGATCAGGATGCGTGCCATGGTGTTCCCCATTTCTTATAAAGAGGGCGGCCCACCGGCCACCCGTCAATGTGCTTGTTCCACTGCCGCGAATCCCGGCACATGGGCCTTGATCGCATCCAGCAGCTCTTCCTTGCTGAAGGGCTTGGTCAAGAAGCGGTCGGAGCCGACGATGCGCCCCTTGGCCTTGTCGAACAGGCCGTCCTTGGACGACAGCATGATCACCGGCGTCGACTTGAACGCACTGTTGTTCTTGATCAGGGCGCAGGTCTGATAACCATCCAGGCGCGGCATCATGATGTCGACGAAGATGATGCCCGGATGATGATCGGCAATCTTGGCCAGCGCATCGAAACCGTCGATGGCCGTGATGACTTCGCAACCGACATGCTTGAGCAGCGTTTCGGCCGTGCGACGAATCGTCTTGGAGTCATCGATGACCATGACTTTCAAGGCTGTGGAATGCTGTTCCATATCTGCTCTACCATCGCCACAGCGACTCGTTTTCTACGGATACCCGGTTTCCGGGCGCGAAACCCTTGATGTGGAAGGATTTCGTACAGGATGCGAACCTTTTTAGCACAGTCTCCCCACGCAATCCATGAGCGGCCTCGGCGCGGCTGCCAGAGGCGGTTTTTCCTTGACCGGGAATCGGTGTAGCGCCACTCTGACGCCACTTTTTCAAGCCATCGCGGCCTTCACGGCCAACAGAGGATATAGCCCATGAGCGTTCGTCTCGGGATTGTCATGGACCCCATCGCCAGCATCTCCTATAAGAAGGACAGCTCGCTGGCCATGTTGCTGGCCGCCCAGGAGCGCGGCTGGACGCTGTTCTACATGGAACAGCAGGACCTTTATCAAGATGCTGGCGTGGCCCGGGCACGGATGAAACCCTTGAAGGTGTTCGCCAACCCCGAGCACTGGTTCGAGCTGGAAGCCGAGACCGACGCAGCCCTGAGCGATCTGGACGTGATCCTGATGCGCAAGGACCCGCCGTTCGACATGGAGTTCGTCTACTCCACCTACCTGCTGGAACAGGCCGAGCGCGCCGGCGTGCTGGTGGTGAACAAGCCCCAGAGCCTGCGCGACTGCAACGAAAAGCTGTTCGCCACCCAGTTCCCGCACTGCACGCCGCCGACCCTGGTCAGCCGTCGGGCCGATGTCCTGCGCGAATTCGCCGCCAGGCACGGTGACGTGATCCTCAAGCCGCTGGACGGCATGGGCGGCACCTCGATCTTCCGGCACCGTGTCGGCGACCCGAACCTGTCGGTGATCCTCGAGACCCTGACCGCCCTCGGCACCCAGCAGATCATGGCCCAGGCCTACCTGCCGGGGATCAAGGACGGTGACAAGCGCATCCTGATGATCGATGGCGAACCGGTGCCGTATTGCCTGGCGCGGATCCCGGCTGCCGGCGAAACCCGCGGCAACCTGGCGGCCGGCGGTCGTGGCGAAGCCCGTCCGCTGACCGACCGCGACCGCTGGATCGCTGCCCAGGTCGGCCCGACCCTGCGCGAAAAAGGCCTGCTGTTCGTCGGCCTCGACGTGATCGGCGAGCACCTGACGGAAATCAACGTCACCAGCCCTACCTGCATCCGCGAAATCGACAATGCCTTCGGCACCAATATCGGCGGCCTGCTGATGGATGCCATCGAGCAGAAGCTCAAAAGCCGTTGATGTAGAACAGCCGAGATGAAACCAACATTGCGTTATCATGCATCGCCTCTGATACGCGTGATGTTGGTTTCCTGGTCATGACACTCCCCGCCGATCTGCCCCCCGAACTCTCCCGCACCGGCGTGCGCCCGGCCGATCGGCTCGGCTTTACCCTGTTTCTCGCCGCCCTGATCCACCTGGCGCTGATCCTCGGCATCGGTTTCAGCTTCGTCGAGCCCAAGCAGATCAGCAGGACCCTGGAAATCACCCTGGCCACCTTCAAGAGCGAAACCAAGCCTGCCAAGGCCGACTTTATCGCCCAGGAAAACCAGCAGGGCAGCGGCACCCTGGACAAGAAGGCGATCCCCACCACCACCGAGGTCGCGCCGTTCCAGGACAACATCGTCAACAAAGTGACCCCGCCGCCACCGGCCAAGCAGGAAATCAAGGAAGCCGCGCCCAAGGCCGCTGTCGCCACCGTGGCGCCAAAACCCAGGAAAACCGTGACCAAACGCGAGGAAACCCGGACCGAAGTCACGCCCAAGGCCGAAACACCGACCTTCGACAGCTCGCAGCTGTCCAGCGATATCGCCAGCCTGGAGGCGGAACTGGCCAAGGAACAGCAGTTGTACGCCAAGCGCCCGCGCATCCACCGCCTCAGCGCCGCCTCGACCATGCGCGACAAGGGCGCCTGGTACAAGGACGAGTGGCGCAAGAAGGTCGAGCGGATCGGCAACCTCAACTATCCCGAGGAAGCACGGCGCCAGCAGATCTACGGCAACCTGCGGCTGATGGTCTCGATCAACCACGACGGTTCGCTGTATGAAGTGCTGGTCCTGGAATCCTCCGGCCAGCCCCTGCTGGACCAGGCGGCCCAGCGCATCGTGCGCCTGGCGGCCCCCTTCGCGCCCTTTACCGGCGATCTGTCGGATATCGACCGCCTGGAAATCATCCGCACCTGGCGTTTTGCCCGGGGAGACAAGCTGTCCAGCAACTGAGAACCCGTGAGAATCTGCAGGAAAACCTGTGGGAGGGGGCTTGCCCCCGAAGCTGTCGGCGCCTGCAAGGTCCTGCGTGGAGCAACAAGTCCGCGCACGCCGCTTGTCAGCTTGCCCGCCCAACGCCACACTAGGGCTCATGAAAAACCTCACCCCGACTTACCTCAAGCATCACTTCCTGATCGCCATGCCGCATATGGCCGACCCGAATTTCGCGCAGACCTTGACCTACATCGTCGAGCACACCGCGAACGGTGCCATGGGACTGGTTATCAACCGCCCACAATCGCTGAACCTGGCCGATATCCTCGAACAGTTGCGCCCGGACATTGATCCGCCCGGCCTCTGCCAGCATGTGCCGATCTACTCCGGCGGCCCGGTGCAGACCGATCGCGGCTTTGTCCTGCATCCGATCGGCAAGACCTACCAGGCCACCGTCGAACTCGAAGGCCTGGCGCTGTCGACGTCCCAGGACGTGCTGTTCGCCATCGCCGACGGCATCGGCCCGGAGCGCAGCCTGATCGCCCTCGGCTATGCCGGCTGGGAAGCCGGGCAACTGGAAGCCGAACTGGCCGATAACGCCTGGCTGACCTGCCCGTTTTCCCCGGACATCCTCTTCGAAACCGACAGCGATGCACGCCTGGCCGCCGCCGCCGCCCGGCTGGGCGTCAATCTCAGCCTGCTCACCAGCCAGGCGGGCCACGCCTGATGGCCAATATCCGCCTGCTGCTGGGCTTCGACTACGGGACCCGGCAGATCGGTGTCGCCGTCGGCCAGATGATCACCGGCCAGGCCCGCGAGCTTTGCACCCTCAAGGCGCAGAACGGCATTCCCGACTGGAACCAGGTCGAAGCCCTCATCAAGGAGTGGAAACCCGATGCCGTAGTGGTCGGCCTGCCCCTGAACATGGACGGCACCCCCAGCGAAATGTGCGCCCGGGCGGAAAAATTCGCCCGCCGGCTCAACGGTCGCTACAACGTGCCGTTCTTCACCCAGGATGAACGCCTGACCACGTTCGAGGCCAAGGGCGAGCGCATGGCCAAGGGCGGACAGAAAGGCACCTATCGCGACAACCCGGTGGACGCCATCGCCGCCAAGCTGCTGCTGCAAAGCTGGATCGAAGAAAACCCTGCACCCCCAGAATCCTGAAGGCGTTTCACGCCCCACCGTTTCAGCCCTCGCCGCGCTTGCCGGGCGGGGCCCTTGAAGGAGCCACCATGAGCCTGCCCAATCCCGCCGAACTGATCGACCAGATGGCCATCCGCCTCAAGGCCCACCTGCAACAGCGCGCCATCGACACCCCGCGCTATATCGGCATCCGCACCGGTGGCGTGTGGGTCGCGCAGGCGCTGCTCAAGGCGCTGAACAGCGATTCGCCGCTGGGCACCCTGGACGTTTCCTTCTACCGCGACGACTTCAGCCAGAACGGCCTGCACCCGCAGGTACGCCCCTCCGAGCTGCCGTTCGAGATCGAAGGCCAGCACCTGGTGCTGATCGACGATGTGCTGATGAGTGGCCGGACCATCCGCGCCGCCCTCAACGAACTGTTCGACTATGGCCGCCCGGCCAGCGTGACCCTGGTCTGCCTGCTGGACCTGCACGCCGCCGAGTTGCCGATCCGGCCGAATGTGGTGGGCGCGACCCTGTCACTGGCGCCCACGGAACGGGTAAAATTGTCCGGCCCCGCACCGCTCCAACTTGAACTTCAAGACCTGGCCCTTTAAGCACCTAAAAAGAGTCCCTTGCGATGACGCCTCCAGACGCCAAGCGCCCCCTGCAGCTCAATGATCAGGGCCAGCTGCGCCACTTCCTGTCGCTTGACGGTTTGCGCCGCGAGCTGCTGACCGAGATCCTCGATACCGCCGACTCCTTCCTCGAAGTTGGCGCCCGGGCGGTGAAGAAAGTCCCGCTGCTGCGCGGCAAGACCGTGTGCAACGTGTTCTTCGAGAACTCCACCCGTACCCGCACCACCTTCGAACTGGCGGCCCAGCGGCTGTCGGCGGACGTGATCACGCTGAACGTGTCGACCTCGTCCGCGAGCAAGGGCGAAACCCTGCTCGACACCCTGCGCAACCTCGAGGCCATGGCCGCCGACATGTTCGTGGTACGCCACGGCGACTCCGGCGCCGCGCACTTCATCGCCGAACACGTCTGCCCGCAGGTGGCGATCATCAACGGCGGCGACGGCCGCCATGCCCACCCGACCCAGGGCATGCTCGACATGCTGACCATCCGCCGGCACAAGGGCGGCTTCGAAAACCTCTCCGTGGCGATTGTCGGCGACATCCTGCACTCGCGGGTCGCGCGCTCGAACATGCTCGCGCTGAAGACCCTGGGCTGCCCGGATATCCGCGTGATCGCCCCGAAAACCCTGCTGCCGATCGGCATCGAGCAATATGGCGTGAAGGTCTACACCGACCTCGCCGAGGGCCTGAAGGATGTCGACGTGGTGATCATGCTGCGCCTGCAGCGTGAACGCATGACCGGCGGCCTGCTGCCCAGCGAAGGCGAGTTCTACCGCCTGTTCGGCCTGACCACCGCGCGCCTGGCCGGTGCCAGGCCGGATGCCATCGTGATGCACCCGGGCCCGATCAACCGCGGCGTGGAGATCGAGTCGGCGGTGGCCGACGGTCCGCGCTCGGTCATCCTCAATCAAGTCACCTACGGTATCGCCGTGCGCATGGCCGTGTTGTCCATGGCCATGAGCGGACAGACCGCCCAGCGCCAATTCGAGCAGGAGAACGCCCAGTGAAGCTCAGCATTCTCGGCGCCCGCGTCATCGATCCAAGCAGTGGCCTGGATCAAGTTACCGATCTGCACCTGGAAGCCGGCAAGATCATTGCCATCGGCGCCGCCCCGGCGGGCTTCGCCGCCAGTGAAACCATCGACGCCAAGGGCCTGGTCGCCGCCCCCGGGCTGGTGGACCTCAACGTCGCCCTGCGCGAGCCGGGCTACAGCCGCAAGGGCAGCATCGCCAGCGAAACCCGGGCCGCCGCCGCCGGTGGTATCACCAGCCTGTGCTGCCCGCCCCGGACCAAACCGGTGCTGGACACCTCGGCCGTGGCCGAGCTGATCCTCGACCGTGCCCGCGAGGCCGGCAATACCAAGGTGTTTCCGATCGGCGCACTGAGCAAGGGCCTCGACGGCGAGCAACTGGCAGAGCTGGTTGCCCTGCGCGATGCCGGCTGCGTGGCCTTCGGCAACGGCCTGGACAGTTTCCGCAACAGCCGCACCCTGTGCCGGGCGCTGGATTACGCGGCAACCTTCGACCTGACGGTGGTGTTCCATTCCCAGGACCATGACCTGGCCGAAGGCGGCCTGGCCCACGAAGGCGCGACCGCCAGCTTCCTCGGCTTGCCGGGGATCCCGGAAACCGCGGAAACCGTGGCCCTGGCCCGCGACCTGCTGCTGGTGGAACAGACCGGCGTACGGGCGCACTTCAGCCAGCTGACCAGCGCCCGCGGCGTGGCGCTGATCGCCCAGGCGCAGACGCGGGGCCTGCGGGTCACCGCCGATGTGGCGCTGTACCAGTTGATCCTGACCGACGAAGCGCTGATCGATTTCTCCAGCCTCTATCACGTGCAACCGCCGCTGCGCACCCGCGCCGACCGCGACGGCCTGCGCGAAGCGGTGAAATCCGGGGTGGTCCAGGCGATTTCCAGCCATCACCAGCCCCATGAGCGGGACGCCAAGCTGGCCCCGTTCGGCGCGACCGAGCCGGGTATCAGCAGCGTCGAGCTGCTGTTGCCGCTGGCGTTGACCCTGGTGGAAGATGGCCTGCTGGACCTGCCGACCCTGCTCGCGCGCCTGAGCGCCGGCCCGGCCGACGCCCTGCGCCTGCCGGCGGGCAAGCTGACGGTGGGTGCGGCGGCCGACCTGGTGTTGTTCGATCCGAGCGCTTCGACCGTGGCCGGCGAACACTGGCTGTCTCGCGGCGAGAACTGCCCGTTCATCGGTCACGCCTTGCCGGGAACCGTGCGCTACACGCTGATGGACGGACGGATCACCCACCAGGCCTGACACCGGAGCAGCGCTGCGGCGCAGAGGTCGATCGTTCCCACGCTCTGCGTGGGAGCGCCTCTCAGGACGCTCTGCGTCCGCTTGTGTGACGCAGAGCATCACGATCTGCATTCCCACGCGGAGCGTGGGAACGATCCCAGGCCCGGCTGCCACGGACTCCCGGGGTCAGCCCCGCCCGCTGTTCTTCAGCGACACCTGGTCGTTCAGCGTCCAGAAGTCATACAAGACCCCCAGGAAGAACAACCCGCCCGTCACCAGGTACAGCAAGCCGGTCAGCCACTTGCCCTGGTACATCCGGTGCACGCCCAACACACCAAGGAAGGTCAGCAGCAACCAGGCGACGTTGTAGTCCAGCTGACCCGGGGTGAAGCGCAGGTCGGCTTCACGATCCATGGCTGGAATCAGGAACACATCGATCAGCCAGCCGATACCCAAGAGACCCAGGGTAAAAAACCAGATCGTGCCGGTGATCGGCTTGCCGTAATAGAAGCGGTGAGAACCGGTAAAACCGAAAATCCACAGCAGATACCCGAGTAAAACGTTGTGGGTACTCGCCGGCGCGCCATCCTGCCGATAGCTGTTCATAAGTGACCTCTCTGAGCCCGATAGATAAATTTTTCGTCATTTCGTGTGACTTTTTTACTGTCTCAAAACATGTAACAAACTCTTGCTGAAAATGGCTGAAAGCCTTGTGGGGCCTGACTTGCGCGTGACCCACCGGTCTGTTTTCGCTGTCCCGGAGCGGTTTTGCCCCCTGTATAGAATCGACAAACGGCCTCGGAAATGACCAAAAAGCTGTTATAAAGTTGCGCGCTAACCCATATGAGCCTTGCCTAATGCGACCATTTTTCAAGACATGGCTGACCATTTGCCTTTTGATGCCACTGGCCGCCCACGCCACCAATCGTGAGCAACGTCTTCCCAACGTCAACGGTCATACCGCAAAGTCACCTGCAACCGTTGCCACGCTGTCCGAGATCAGCGTTCCCTCCGCCAAGCACCCGGGCAAGCATGCCAGCTCGCTCAAGGTGAAGCACGGCGTGGTCACCACCACGGCTGTGGCCGGGGCACCGAACGCCAAACAGAGCAGCGCCGTGCTGAGCCGCGCGGTGAACGTGCTGGGCACCCCTTACCGCTGGGGCGGCAGCAGCCCGAGCAAGGGCTTCGACTGCAGCGGACTGGTCAAGTATGCCTTCAACGGCGTGGCCGCCGGCGACCTGCCGCGCACGTCCAACGCCATGGCCGCCGGCCACGGCCTGAAAGTCGATCGCAAGGACCTGAAGCCGGGCGACCTGCTGTTCTTCAACATCAAGAGCCGCAAGGTCAATCACGTCGCCATCTACCTGGGCAACGACCGCTTCATCCATGCCCCGCGTCGCGGCAAGGCCGTGACCATCGACACGCTGAAGAAACCCTACTGGGACAGCCACTACGCGATCGCCAAGCGAGTGATCCCGAAAGAACAGAACAGCCACCTGCGGGTTGTTCAGCGCTGATCCCATGATCGTTCCCACGCTCCGCGTGGGAACGCAGCCCGTGACGCTCCGCGTCACAGATCCAGGGCGGACCCAGAGCGTCCCGTGAGATATTCCCACGCAGAGCGTGGGAACGATCAATACGCTCAATGCCTCATCACCTCGCTTACTCCGGGTTCAGGCTCAAGTCAGCCGATGTCTCGCTACCCGCGCCCTTCTCCAGCTTGATCATCAACCGCAGGTCATTGGCCGAATCCGCATAGGCCAGCGCATCGCGGTAGCTGATCGCGCCCTCCTGGTACAACACGTACAACGCCTGGTCCAGGGTCTGCATGCCCTGTTCGGTCGAGCGTTTCATCAGCGACTTGAGCTCCTTGATCTCGCCCTTGCGGATCAGGTCGGCCATCAGCGGCGTGTTCAACAGCACTTCCACCACCGCCCGCCTGCCGGTGCCGTCCCGCGTCGGAATCAGTTGCTGGGCGACGATGGCGCGCAGGTTGAGGGACAGTTCCATCCAGATCTGCGGATGCCGGTCCACCGGGAAGAAGTTGATGATCCGCTCCAGCGCCTGGTCGGCATTCGGCGCGTGCAGGGTCGCCAGGCACAGATGCCCGGTTTCCGCGAAGGCCAGGGCATGGCCCATGGTTTCGCGGGTGCGGACTTCACCGATCATGATCAGGTCCGGTGCCTGGCGCAGGGTATTTTTCAGCGCCACCTCGTAGGAATCGGTATCGATGCCCACTTCGCGCTGGGTGATGATGCAGTTCTGGTGTTCGTGGATGAATTCGATGGGGTCTTCGACGGTGACGATATGACCGCTGCCCTGCTGGTTGCGGTGACCGATCATCGCCGCCAGGGACGTCGACTTGCCAGTGCCGGTGGCGCCGACGAACATCACCAGCCCGCGCTTGAGCAGCGCCAGTTGTTCGATGACCTCCGGCAGCTTCAGGTCGGCCAGTTGCGGAATCTGCGTTTCGATCCGCCGCAGCACCATGCCCGGTTGGTTGCGCTGGTAGAAGGCGCTCACGCGGAAGCGGCCGATGCCCTTGGGATGGATGGCGAAATTGCACTCGTGCAGGTGGGTGAAGTCGAGCTTCTGGCGCTCGCTCATCAGTCCGAACACCGCGTCGTGGGTCTGTTCCTGGGTCAGCGGGTTGCGGGTCACCGGCAGGATCTGGCCGTTGACCTTCAGCGACGGCGGCAGTCCCGGGGTGATAAACAGGTCGGAACCGCCCTTCTCCACCATCAGGCGCAGCAGTTTCTCGAACTCCATGAGCTTCTCCGCGTCAGTTCAGGCATTACCTGTGTGACAGCGTAGAAGCTCCAGCGTCTTCGGGCCTGACAAAAACTCGCCGGGCGGCGATCAGGCAGTTTTCGTCAGGGCCTAGAAGTTGTCGGGAATCTTTGCCTTCTCCCGGGCGTTATCGCGGGTGATCAGGCCCTTGGCCAACAGATCCTTGAGGCACATGTCCAGGGTCTGCATGCCCAGGGAGCCGCCAGTCTGGATCGACGAGTACATCTGCGCCACCTTGTCCTCGCGGATCAGGTTACGGATCGCCGGGGTGCCGAGCATGATTTCATGGGCCGCGACCCGCCCGCCGCCGACCTTTTTCAGCAGGCTCTGGGAAATCACCGCCTGCAGGGATTCGGAGAGCATCGAGCGGACCATGGATTTCTCTTCCGCCGGGAACACGTCGACCACCCGGTCGATGGTCTTCGCCGCGGAGGTGGTGTGCAGCGTACCGAACACCAGGTGGCCGGTTTCGGCGGCGGTCAGTGCCAGGCGAATGGTTTCCAGGTCGCGCATCTCGCCCACCAGGATCACGTCCGGGTCTTCCCGCAGGGCCGAGCGCAGGGCGGCGGAGAAACTCTGCGTGTCGCGGTGCACTTCACGCTGGTTGACCAGGCACTTCTTCGACTCGTGGACGAATTCGATCGGGTCCTCGATGGTCAGGATATGGTGGTGCTTGTTGTTGTTCAGGTAGTCGATCATCGCCGCCAGGGTGGTCGATTTACCCGAACCGGTTGGGCCAGTCACTAGCACCAGGCCACGAGGAACCTCGGTAATCTTGCGGAACACCTCGCCCATGCCCAGGTCGTTCATGGTCAGGACTTTCGACGGAATGGTCCGGAACACCGCGCCCGCACCACGGTTCTGGTTGAAGGCGTTGACCCGGAAACGCGCCACGCCCGGCACCTCGAAGGAGAAGTCGGTTTCCAGGAACTCCTCGAAATCCTTGCGCTGGCGGTCATTCATGATGTCGTAGATCAGGTCGTGGACCTGCTTGTGGTCCAGCGCCGGCAGGTTGATCCGGCGCACGTCACCATCGACCCGGATCATCGGCGGCAGCCCGGCCGAGAGGTGCAAGTCCGACGCGCCCTGTTTGGCGCTAAAGGCCAGCAGCTCGGTGATATCCATGAGACTCCCCAATACAGGTAGAATGCCGCAGACTTTTGACCTGCTGGCGAAATTGAATGACCACGATAGCAGACAACATTGCCTCCGTTGCAGCCCGTATCAGTGCCGCCGCCCTGGCCTGTGGCCGCGATGCCGCCGATATCCACCTGCTCGCCGTGAGCAAGACCAAGCCCGCCGCGGCCGTGCGTGAAGCCCATGCCGCCGGCCTGCGGGATTTCGGCGAGAACTACCTGCAGGAAGCCCTCGGCAAGCAGGCCGAATTGACCGACCTGCCCTTGTGTTGGCACTTTATCGGCCCCATTCAATCGAACAAGACTCGAGCCATTGCCGAGCATTTCGACTGGGTGCACTCCGTGGATCGCCTGAAAATCGCACAACGCCTGTCCGAACAGCGTCCGCCCGAACTGGCGCCGCTGAATATCTGCATCCAGGTCAATGTCAGCGGCGAAGCCAGCAAGTCCGGCTGCGCACCGGCCGACCTGCCGGCCCTGGTCGCGGCCATCGGCAGCTTGCCGAACCTGGTCCTGCGCGGGCTGATGGCGATTCCCGAACCCACCGAAGAGCGTGCCGCACAAGACGCCGCGTTCGCCACCGTGCGGACTTTGCAAGACAGCCTGCACCTGCCGCTAGACACACTTTCCATGGGCATGAGCCACGATCTCGAATCGGCCATTGCCCAGGGCGCCACCTGGGTGCGGATCGGTACCGCGCTGTTTGGTGCCCGCGACTACGGCCAGGCCTGAAATGGCCTTACACACTCGTTCAAAGGATCCGTCATGAGCAATAATCGAATCACTTTCATCGGTGCCGGCAACATGGCGGCCAGCCTGATCGGCGGCCTGCGGGCCGAAGGTCTGGATGCCGCGCTGATTCGCGCCAGCGATCCGGGCGCCGAGACCCGCGCGCGGGTCCAGGCCGAACATGGTATCGAGGTGTTCGCCGACAACGCCGAGGCCATCGAAGGGGCCGACGTGGTGGTGCTGGCGGTCAAGCCGCAAGCCATGAAAGCCGTGTGCGAGGCCCTGCGCCCGCACCTCAAGCCCCATCAGCTGGTGGTGTCCATTGCCGCCGGCATCACCTGCGCGAGCATGAACAACTGGCTCGGCGCCCAGCCGATCGTGCGCTGCATGCCCAATACCCCGGCGCTGCTGCGCAAGGGTGTCAGCGGCCTGTTCGCCACCG
Source organism: Pseudomonas sp. Ost2 (assembly GCF_018326065.1). Taxonomy (NCBI): domain Bacteria; kingdom Pseudomonadati; phylum Pseudomonadota; class Gammaproteobacteria; order Pseudomonadales; family Pseudomonadaceae; genus Pseudomonas; species Pseudomonas sp. Ost2. The sequence goes on from NZ_AP021904.1 coordinate 6,921,235, forward strand.
GGCAGGTCTCCGCCGGGCAGCGCCAGCAGGCACAGACCCTGCTGTCAGCCGTCGGCACCGCCCTGTGGCTGGACGAAGAGCAGCAACTGGACGCGGTCACCGCGGTATCCGGTAGCGGCCCGGCGTACTTCTTCCTGCTGATCGAGGCCATGACCGCCGCCGGCGAGAAACTCGGCCTGTCCCGCGAGGTCGCCACCCAGCTGAGCCAGCAGACCGCCCTGGGCGCCGCCCACATGGCTGTCGCCAGCGATGTCGACGCCGCCGAGCTGCGCCGTCGGGTGACCTCGCCGGCCGGCACCACCGAAGCCGCGATCAAGACCTTCCAGGCCGGCGGCTTCGAAGCCCTGGTAGAACAGGCGCTCGGCGCCGCCGCCCGGCGTTCGACCGAAATGGCCGAGCAACTCGGCCAGTAATCCTCGAGGGAACACTTAATGTTTGCACTCAATAGCGCTGCCATTTTTGTCATCCAGACCCTGGGCAGCCTGTACCTGTTGGTGGTTCTGCTGCGTTTCATCCTGCAACTGGTGCGGGCGAACTTCTACAACCCGCTCTGCCAGTTCACCGTCAAGGCCACCCAGCCGCTGCTCAAGCCACTGCGCCGGATCATTCCCAGCCTCTTCGGCCTGGACATGTCCTCGCTGGTGCTGGCGATCATCGTGCAGATGCTGCTGATGGCAGTGATCCTGCTGCTGAGCTACGGCGTGACCGGCAATATCGGCTACCTGCTGATCTGGGCGATCATCGGCGTCACCTCGCTGTTCCTCAAGGTGTTCTTCTTCGCCATGATCATCAGCGTGATCCTCTCCTGGGTCGCCCCGGGCAGCCACAGTCCGGCGGCCGAACTGGTGTTCCAGATCAGCGAACCGGCCCTGGCGCCGTTCCGCAAGATCGTGCCGAACCTGGGCGGGCTGGATATCTCTCCGATCCTCGCGTTCCTGGTCATCCAGTTGCTGCAGAGCTACGTGATTCCACCGCTGGCGGTGATGAGCGGCATGCCCGAGGTGTTGTTCCGGTTGATCTGACCCCACCCTGCTTCGTGGGAGCCGGCTTGCTGGCGATTGCGGTCTGACAGCCGACATCATTGTCGCCTGACGCGCCGCTATCGCCAGCAAGCCGGCTCCCACGATGTTCATACAACCGCCAGCGATACACACCGCGGTCTCGCTGCTTGCCGCTGATCCCCCCGCTCATTAGACTTACGCCTCATTCAAGCGTGAGCAGGGTTGATGTCCACTGTCTTTCCCCACGATTCCGTCGGGCTGGTCGTGCCGCAAACGGCACATTTCAGCGAACCCCTGGCCCTGGCCTGCGGTCGCTCCCTGCCCGCCTACGACCTGATCTACGAAACCTACGGCAGCCTCAACGCCACGGCGAGCAATGCCGTGCTGATCTGCCATGCCCTGTCCGGCCATCATCACGCGGCGGGCTATCACAGCGCCGACGAGCGCAAGCCCGGCTGGTGGGACAGTTGCATCGGTCCCGGCAAGCCCATCGACACCAACAAGTTCTTCGTCGTCAGCCTGAACAACCTCGGCGGCTGCAACGGTTCCACCGGCCCGAGCAGCCTCAACCCCGAGACCGGCAAGCCCTTCGGCGCCGACTTCCCGGTGCTGACCGTGGAAGACTGGGTCCACAGCCAGGCCCGCCTCGCCGACCGCCTGGGCATCGGCCAATGGGCCGCCGTGATCGGCGGCAGCCTGGGCGGCATGCAGGCGCTGCAATGGACCATCACCTACCCGGATCGCGTACGCCATTGCCTGGCGATCGCCTCGGCACCGAAGCTGTCGGCACAGAACATCGCCTTCAACGAAGTGGCGCGCCAGGCGATCCTCACCGATCCGGAGTTCCACGGCGGTTCTTTCCAGGAACGCGGTGTGATCCCCAAGCGCGGCCTGATGCTGGCGCGGATGGTCGGGCATATCACCTACCTGTCCGACGACTCCATGGGCGAGAAATTCGGCCGGGGGCTCAAGAGCGAGAAACTCAACTACGACTTCCACAGCGTCGAGTTCCAGGTCGAAAGCTACCTGCGCTACCAGGGTGAAGAGTTTTCCGGGCGCTTCGACGCCAATACCTACCTGCTGATGACCAAGGCCCTGGACTACTTCGATCCGGCGGCGAACTTCGACGACGACCTGGCGAAGACCTTCGCCAACGCCCGAGCCAAGTTCTGCGTGATGTCCTTCACCACCGACTGGCGCTTCTCCCCGGCCCGCTCGCGGGAACTGGTCGACGCGCTGATGGCGGCGCGCAAGGACGTCTGCTACCTGGAAATCGACGCCCCGCAAGGCCACGACGCCTTCCTGATTCCGATCCCGCGTTATCTGCAGGCGTTCGGTAACTACATGAACCGAGTTGAAGTGTGAGAACGCCATGAGAGCCGACCTGGAAATCATCCAAGAGTGGATCCCCGCCGGCAGCCGCGTGCTCGACCTCGGTTGCGGCGACGGCGAACTGCTGACCTGGCTGCGCGACAACAAGCAGGTCACCGGCTACGGCCTGGAAAACGACCCGGACAACATCGCCGAGTGCGTCGCCAAGGGCATCAACGTCATCGAGCAGGACCTGGACAAGGGCCTGGGCAACTTCGCCAGCAACAGTTTCGACATCGTGGTCATGACCCAGGCCCTGCAGGCCGTGCATTACCCGGACAAGATCCTCGACGAAATGCTCCGGGTCGGCCGCCAGTGCATCATCACCTTCCCCAACTTCGGACACTGGCGCTGCCGCTGGTACCTGGCGAGCAAGGGCCGGATGCCGGTCTCGGAATTCCTGCCGTACACCTGGTACAACACGCCGAACATCCACTTCTGCACATTCGAGGACTTTGAAGAACTGTGCCGCGAACGTGAAGCCAAGGTCATTGATCGGCTGGCCGTGGATCAACAGCACCGCCACGGGTGGGCGAGCAAGCTATGGCCTAATCTGTTAGGTGAGATCGGCATCTACCGCGTCAGCAGCCCCGGCCTGCTGGAACACCAGATCGCGGTGTGAATCACCACATTTCGAGGAGAACGATCATGGGTCGTTTAGCGTTGTTGTTAACCGCCTGCCTGAGCCTCGGCGCCATGGCGGCGGATGTCATCAAGAGCGAACGCCAGGAAACCTTCGGCGACGTGACGGTGCACTACAACACTTTCAACTCCACGTACCTGCAGCCGGACATCGCCAAGGCCGCCGAGCTGATCCGCAGCAAGAACCAGGGCGTGATCAACGTCTCGGTGATCAAGGGCGGCAAACCGTCGGTCGCCAACGTCACCGGCACGATCAAGGACCTGACCAGCAAGACCGTGACGCTGAACTTCCGCCAGGTCACCGAACAGGGCGCGATCTACTACATCGCCCAGTACCCGGTGGAGCAGCAGGAAACCCGCACCTTTGAAATCAAGGTGCAGAACGGCGACAAGGTCAACACCATCAATTTCAACCAAGAGCTTTTCCCCGGCGAATGATGAACCTCAAGCAGCTCGTATTGGCCAGCCATAACGCCGGCAAACTCAAGGAACTCCAGGCCATGCTCGGCGACTCGGTGCAACTGCGCTCGATCGGCGAGTTCAGCAGCGTCGAGCCGGAAGAGACCGGCCTGTCGTTCGTCGAGAACGCCATCCTCAAGGCCCGTAACGCCGCGCGTATTTCCGGCTTGCCGGCGCTGGCCGACGATTCCGGCCTGGCGGTGGACTTCCTCGGCGGTGCGCCGGGGATCTACTCGGCCCGCTACGCCGACGGCCAGGGCGACGCGGCGAACAACGCCAAGCTGCTGGACGCCCTCAAGGATGTCCCGCAGGCCGAGCGCGGCGCCCAGTTCGTCTGCGTCCTGGCCTTGGTGCGGCACGCCGACGATCCGCTGCCGATCCTCTGTGAAGGCCTGTGGCACGGGCGCATCCTGACCGCCGCCAGCGGCGAACACGGTTTCGGCTACGATCCGCTGTTCTGGGTACCCGAGCGCGACTGCTCCAGCGCCGAACTGAACCCGGTGGAAAAGAACCAGCTCAGCCACCGCGCCCGCGCCATGGCCCTGCTGCGGCAACGCCTGGGCCTGAAATGACCCGGACTTCTTCCGCGCAGCCGCTGATCCATGGCGGTGCGCAACCTCCTCGGGCGGCGTTGCCGCAGTTGCCGCCCCTGGCGCTGTACATCCATATTCCCTGGTGCGTGCGCAAATGCCCGTATTGCGACTTCAACTCCCATGCCGCCAGCCCGGTGCTGCCGGAAGAAGAGTACGTCGACGCGCTGCTGGCCGACCTCGACCAGGACCTGCACGCCGCCCATGGCCGTGAACTGAGCTCGATCTTCTTCGGTGGCGGTACGCCGAGCCTGTTCAGCGCCCAGGCGCTGGGACGCCTGCTCAAGGGCGTCGAGGCGCGCATCCCGTTCGCCGGCGATATCGAAATCACCCTGGAAGCCAATCCCGGGACCTTCGAACAGGAAAAATTCGTCGCCTACCGGCAACTGGGGATCAATCGGCTGTCGATCGGCATCCAGAGTTTCCAGGAAGAAAAGCTCAAGGCCCTGGGGCGCATCCATACCGGCGGCGAAGCCGTGCGGGCGGCGGACATGGCGCGCCAGGCCGGCTTCGACAACTTCAACCTGGACCTGATGCACGGCTTGCCCGACCAGTCCCTGGAGGACGCCCTCGACGACCTGCGCCAGGCCATCGCGCTGAAGCCGACGCACCTGTCCTGGTATCAGTTGACCCTGGAGCCCAACACCGTGTTCTGGAACCAGCCGCCAACGCTGCCCGAGGACGACACCCTGTGGGATATCCAGGAAGCCGGGCAGGCCCTGCTGGCCGAGCACGGTTACGCCCAATACGAGGTCTCGGCCTATGCCCAGCCCGGACGGGCGGCGCGGCACAACCTCAATTACTGGAGCTTTGGCGACTTCATCGGCATCGGTGCCGGGGCCCACGGCAAGCTCAGCCACCCGGACGGACGCATTGTCCGTACCTGGAAAACCCGCCTGCCCAAGGACTACCTGAACCCGGCCAAGAGCTTCAAGGCCGGAGAGAAAGCCCTGGGCAACGACGAGTTGCCGTTCGAGTTCCTGATGAATGCCCTGCGGCTGACCGAGGGTGTCGATGCGGCCCTGTTTGCCCAGCGCACCGGGCTTGCCCTCGACAGCTTGAGCGAAGGGCGGGCCGAGGCAGAACAAAGCGGCCTGTTGCAGGTCGAACCCACACGCCTGGCGGCGACCGCCCGTGGCCAGCTGTTTCTCAATGACCTGCTGCAATACTTCTTGACCTAAGGAACCCCCATGGACCTGGTACTCGACCTGCTCGCCACGGTGTCACGCTGGAGCCGCAGCAACCTGTCAGAAATTTCCCTGGCGCTGGTAGGCTGCCTGCTGGTGCTGTTTGGCGCGGATATCAAGGGTTGGGTCGATCAGCGCCTGGGCAGCATCGCCGGCGCCCTGCGCGTGCCGCTGATGGCGCTGCTGTGCATGATCGGCAGCGGCCTGGCCTTGATCTATGCCACGCCCTGGGTGGTACGCGGCCTGAGCCAGTTCAACAACTACAGCCTCGCGCCGGTGCTGCTGGTGGTACTGGTGCTGATCGGGGTGGTGGCGGACCGGCGCTGACTCTGAGGGTTAACGCGGTCACTGTGGGTGGCTTGCCGGCTCCCACAAGGAACCGGACTTGACGGTATTTCGCGGTGAAACGCGGTTCTGTGGGAGCCGGCTTGCTGGCGATGAGGCCAGTGGGTTTGGCGTTGATCTTGCGGACGCCATCGCCGGCAAGCCGGCTCCCACAAAGGTTGCGGTGTGGGTGAGTGCGGGCTCCGGCTCACCTCGCCGCCACGGGTCTCAGGCCAGCTTCTCGAACTTCAGGTCCCAGACCCCGTGTCCCAGGCGCTCGCCACGGCGTTCGAACTTGGTGATCGGGCGCTCGGCCGGACGTGGTACACATTTGCCGTCTTCGGCCAGGTTGCGGTAACCCGGCGCGACATTCATCACTTCCAGCATGTATTCGGCATAGGGCTCCCAGTCGGTGGCCATGTGCAGGATCCCGCCGACTTTCAGCTTGCTGCGCACCAGTTCGGCGAAGGAGGCCTGGACGATACGACGCTTGTGATGACGGCTCTTGTGCCACGGATCCGGAAAAAACAGCATCAGCCGGTCCAGACTGTTGTCCGCCACGCAGCGGTTGAGCACTTCGATGGCGTCGCAGTCGTAGACCCGCAGGTTCTTCAGACCCTGGGTCAGCACGCCATTGAGCAGCGCGCCAACGCCCGGACGATGCACTTCAACGCCGATAAAGTCCTGCTCCGGCGCAGCCGCCGCCATTTCCAGCAGGGAATGGCCCATGCCGAAACCGATTTCCAGGGAACGCGGCGCGGAACGGCCGAACACCTGGTCGAAATCCACCGGCGCATCGGCCAGCGGCAGGACGAACAGTGGCGCACCCTGCTCCAGGCCCTTCTGCTGGCCTTCGGTCATGCGTCCGGCGCGCATCACGAAACTCTTGATGCGGCGGTGTTGGCGCTCTTCGCCGTCTTCCGTGGAAACTGGCGTGTCGTTCGATTCAGTCATCAAAGGCTCTTACTTGATCAGACCATCCAGCGGCGAGGAAGCGCTGGCATAGAGTTTTTTCGGCATGCGGCCGGCGAGGTAGGCCAGGCGGCCGGCAACGATGGCGTGCTTCATGGCTTCGGCCATCAGGATCGGTTGCTGGGCATGGGCGATGGCCGAGTTCATCAGCACCGCTTCGCAGCCCAGTTCCATGGCGATGGTGGCGTCGGAAGCCGTACCGACGCCGGCATCCACCAGCACGGGGATCTTCGCTTCTTCCAGGATGATCTGCAGGTTGTACGGGTTGCAGATCCCCAGGCCAGTGCCGATCAGGCCGGCCAGAGGCATGACCGCGATGCAGCCGATTTCCGCCAGCTGGCGGGCGATGATCGGGTCATCGCTGGTGTAGACCATCACGTCGAAGCCTTCCTTGACCAGCACTTCGGCGGCCTTGAGGGTTTCGATCACGTTGGGGAACAGGGTCTTCTGGTCGGCCAGGACTTCCAGCTTCACCAGGTTGTGCCCATCCAGCAGTTCACGGGCCAGGCGACAGGTGCGCACGGCCTCGATGGCGTCGTAGCAACCGGCGGTGTTCGGCAGGATGGTGTAGCGATCCGGTGGCAGGATATCCAGCAGGTTCGGTTCACCCGGGTTCTGGCCCAGGTTGGTGCGGCGCACGGCCACGGTGACGATCTCGGCCCCCGAGGCCTCGATGGCAAGGCGGGTTTCTTCCATGTCGCGGTATTTGCCGGTGCCGACCAACAGGCGGGACTGGAAGGTACGGCCGGCCAGCACGAAGGGCTTGTCGCTGCGAACGGTGCTCATTCGGAAATCCTCTTGAAAGGTTGAGGGCTTGCAGGGTGGATCAGGACGCGGGACCGCAGGCGGGCTCAACCGCCACCGATGGCGTGCACCACTTCGACCTGATCGCCTTCACGCAGGGCGGTGTCGGCATGCTGGCTGCGCGGGACGATATCCAGGTTCAGCTCCACCGCTACCCGCCGCCCGGTCAGGTCGAGCCGGGTCAGCAATGCCGCGACGGTTTCGCCGTCGGGCAGTTCAAAGGATTCACCGTTCAATTGAATGCGCATGCGCCGGGCTGCCATCATTTTTAGGGGCCAGCATTCTAGCCCGATCAGTCCGGGCGACCCAAGCCATTCGTCTTGAAATGGACCCGGCAGTCAAGCCAGGCGCCAGGCGGCGAGGCCCAGGCAGAACCAGCCGAGCAGAAACGCCAGGCCGCCGAACGGGGTAATGATGCCCAGCTTGCTCACGCCGGTCAGGGTCAGCAGGTACAGGCTGCCGGAAAACAGCAGGATACCCACCGTGAACGATACGCCGGCCCAGGTCACCAGCCGCCCCGGGATATGCGTGGCCAGCAGGGCGACGCCGAACAGCGCCAGGGCATGGATCAACTGGTAGCTGACGCCGGTATGGAAGATCGCCAGGTAGTCCGCGCTCAGGCGGTTCTTCAGGCCATGGGCGGCGAAGGCGCCGAGGGCGACACCGGTGAAACCGAAAAACGCGGCGAGCAGCAGAAAACCACGCAGCATGACGAACTCCATTCAGGGGGCACAGGGTCTGTATAATGGCCCGCTCCCACGCCCCGGCCAAGCCATCTCTATGCTGCGTTTTCTTTTCCGTCGCCTCACCACCGCCCTGAAGTGGTTCGCCATCGCGAGCGTACTGCTGGTGTTGCTGTTCCGCTGGGTGCCGCCACCGGGCACCGCGCTGATGGTCGAGCGCAAGATCGAATCGTGGACCGACGGCGAGCCGATCGACCTGCAACGCACCTGGAAACCCTGGGACCAGATCTCCGACGACCTCAAGGTGGCGGTGATGGCCGGCGAGGACCAGAAGTTCCCAGAGCACTGGGGCTTCGATTTCGGCGCGATCCAGGCCGCGTTCGCCCATAACGAGCGCGGCGGCTCGATCCGCGGCGCCAGCACCCTCAGCCAGCAGGTGTCGAAGAACCTGTTCCTCTGGTCCGGCCGCAGCTACCTGCGCAAGGGGCTGGAAGCCTGGTTTACCGCGCTGATCGAAGTGATGTGGCCCAAACAGCGGATTCTCGAGGTGTACCTCAACAGCGTCGAGTGGGACGAAGGCGTGTTTGGCGCCGAGGCGGCCGCACGACATCACTTTGGTATCAGCGCCGCGGCCCTGTCGCGCCAGCAGGCCAGCCTGCTGGCGGCGGTACTGCCCAATCCCCGCGAGTGGAGTGCCAGCCATCCGAGCACCTACGTGGCGCGCCGCGCCGGCTGGATTCGCCAGCAGATGAGCCAGCTGGGCGGCGATGAGTACCTGGTGGGATTGAATAACTCGCGCAGGGCGCCCTGGGCGCTGTAGCCCGGATAGAGGCGGTGACTGGAAGGACGCCTTCGCGGGCAAGCCCGCTCCCACGGGGGCGTGGGCGTACACAAAACCTGCGTTCGACACTCCCCATGTGGGAGCGGGCTTGCCCGCGAATGGGCCTTCAGCCGCACCACAGGACTTGACCCTTGCATACAAAAACGCCCCGATCAGATCGGGGCGTTTTTTATTGCCTTGAGTGCTTACGCGGCAATCGACAGCTTGAGCTTGTTCATCGCGCTCTTTTCCAGCTGGCGAATCCGCTCGGCGGAGACATTGTACTTCTGCGCCAGGTCGTGCAGCGTGGCTTTATCTTCCGCCAACCAGCGCTGGTAGAGGATGTCGCGGCTACGCTCGTCCAGGACTTCCAGGGCCTCGTGCAGGTTGCTGTTGGAGTTTTCGCTCCAGTCGGCATCCTCCAGCTGGCGTGCCGGATCGTAGCGATGGTCTTCCAGGTAGTTGGCCGGAGACTGGAACGCGCTGTCGTCGTCGGCTTCCGCCGCCGGATCGAACGCCATGTCCTGGCCGGTCAACCGGCTTTCCATCTCGCGCACTTCACGAGGCTCGACCCCGAGGCTTTCCGCCACGCGGTGGACTTCCTCGTTGTTCAACCAGGCCAGGCGTTTCTTCTGGCTGCGCAGGTTGAAGAACAGCTTGCGCTGCGCCTTGGTGGTCGCCACTTTGACGATCCGCCAGTTGCGCAGGATGAATTCGTGGATTTCCGCCTTGATCCAGTGCACGGCGAACGACACCAGGCGCACGCCCATTTCCGGATTGAACCGTTTCACGGCCTTCATCAGGCCGACGTTGCCTTCCTGAATCAGGTCAGCCTGGGCCAGACCGTAGCCGGAATAGCTACGGGCGATATGAACGACAAAACGCAGGTGGGCGAGCACCATCTGCCGAGCCGCCCCCAGATCCTGCTCATAATAGAGACTCTCGGCCAGTTCACGCTCCTGCTCCGGCGTCAGCAGTGGAATGCTGTTCACCGTATTGACGTAGGCCTCCAGGTTCGCACCCGGGACCAGCGCATAGGCAGGTTGCAAAGAAGTGGTCATACGAAAAAACCTCCGACTCACATGACTCGTGCAGTGAAGCACTGCGAAAATTGACCGGGAACCGCAGAACAAGTTCCATGAACAGCCACTACGGTCAATACCAACAAGAACACATTAATTTGACATTAATTACTTCGGCGCCAGCTCGCGAAGATGCCGTGCGACCGCAATCCAAGCACCGATATACCCCAACAGCACCGCGCCAAGCAAGAGCGACAGACCATCGGCAGACGGCACGCCCGCCAGGGCGAAATCGCTGCCGTACAGGCCGGCCAGCCCGACAACCGCCTCGTTCAGCCAGTTGAGGCCGAAAGCCAGGACGCCCCAGGAAAGAATTCCCGCGCCGAAGCCATAAAGCGCGCCCATGTACAGAAACGGCCTACGCACGTAGCTATCCGTGCCGCCCACCAGTTTAATCACTTCGATCTCGGTGCGGCGGTTTTCAATATGAAGACGAATGGTATTGCCTATCACCAAAAGTAATGCAGAAACCAGCAGCACCGTCAGGCCGAAGACAAACCGGTCGCCCAGCTTGAGAATCGCCGCCAGGCGTTCGACCCAGACCAGGTCCAGCTGGGCCTGTTGCACCTTGGGCAACTCGGCCAGGCGCTGGCGCAGGGCTTCCAGCGTCGCCTTGTCGACCTCGTTCGGGGTCACCAGGACCACGCCCGGCAGCGGGTTCTGCGGCAGTTCCTTGAGCGCCTCGCCCAGCCCGGACTGCTGCTGGAACTCGTCCAGGGCCTTTTCCTTGCTGATGAACTCGGCATCTGCCACACCCGGCATGGCCTTGATCTGCTCGCTCAGGCTCTCGCCTTCCGTCGGGCTGGCGTCCAGTTGCAGGTACAGCGAAATCTGTGCCGCGCGCTGCCAGGAACCGCCCAGGCGCTCGACGTTGTTGAGCAGCAGCGACAAGCCCATCGGCAGGCTCAGGGCCACGGCCATCACCAGGCAGGTAAAGAAGCTGCCGATCGGCTGCTTGCCCAGGCGGCGCAGGCTGTCCAGCAGGCTGGCACGATGGCTTTCGATCCAGGCGTGCAGCAGGGTGCTGAAGTCCGGGCCGTCGTCTTCGTCGCGTTTCTTTTTCGGTGGCGGCTGATCGGAGGCTTTCGGGGCCACGCGTTCGGCCACTTTCGGGCTGCGGGTCGCACTCATACGCCGGCCTCCCCGTCGCCGATCAATCGGCCGCGTTGCAGGGTCAGCATGCGGTGGCGCATGCGGGCGATCAGCGCCAGGTCGTGGCTGGCGATCAGCACGCTGGTGCCGAGACGGTTGATATCCTCGAACACCCCCATGATTTCCGCCGCCAGGCGCGGGTCGAGGTTACCGGTCGGTTCATCCGCCAGCAGCAATGCCGGACGGTGCACGATGGCCCGGGCAATCCCGACGCGCTGTTGCTGGCCGGTGGACAGGTCGCCGGGGTAGAGGTCGGTCTTGTCCGACAGCGCCACGCGCTCCAGGGCCGAATCCACGCGCTTGGCGACTTCAGCCTTGGACAGGCCGAGGATTTGCAGCGGCAAGGCGACATTATTGAACACCGTGCGATCGAACAGCAGCTGGTGATTCTGGAACACCACGCCGATCTGCCGGCGCAGGAACGGAATCTGCGCATTGCTGATCTGGCCCAGGTCCTGGCCGGCCAGCAGCAGCTTGCCGGTGGTCGGACGCTCCATCGCCAGCAGCAGGCGCAGCAAGGTACTTTTGCCCGCGCCGGAATGCCCGGTCACGAACAGGAATTCACCACGACGCACCCGAAAGCTCAGCTCATGCAAGCCGACGTGACCGTTCGGATAGCGTTTACCGACCTGTTCGAAACGAATCATGAACGCTCCCGCTCGGCGAAAAGGGCTTGGACAAAGGGCTCGGCTTCAAAGGTACGCAGATCGTCGATGCCTTCACCGACACCGATGTAGCGGATCGGCAGGCCAAACTGCTTGGCCAGGGCGAAGATCACCCCGCCCTTGGCGGTGCCATCGAGCTTAGTCAATGCCAGGCCGGTCAGCTGTACCGTCTGGTTGAATTGCTTGGCCTGGTTGATGGCGTTCTGCCCGGTACCGGCATCGAGCACCAGCAGCACTTCATGCGGTGCGTCGGCATCCAGCTTGCCGATCACCCGGCGAACCTTCTTCAGTTCTTCCATCAGGTTGTCTTTGGTGTGCAGGCGACCGGCGGTATCGGCGATCAGCACATCGATGCCGCGGGCCTTGGCCGCCTGCACCGCATCGAAGATCACCGAAGCCGAATCGGCGCCGGTGTGCTGGGCGATCACCGGAATGCTGTTGCGCTCGCCCCAGACCTGCAATTGCTCCACCGCGGCGGCGCGGAAGGTATCGCCCGCCGCCAGCATGACCTTCTTGCCTTCCAGTTGCAGCTTTTTGGCCAGCTTGCCGATGGTGGTGGTCTTGCCCGCGCCATTGACGCCGACGACCAGGATCACGAAAGGCTTGTGCCGCGTGTCGATCTGCAGCGGCTGCTCGACGGGCTTGAGCATGGCGGCCAGCTCGGCCTGCAGCGACTTGTAGAGCGCATCGCTGTCGGTCAACTGCTTGCGCGCGACCTTCTGGGTCAGGCTCTGGATGATCACGCCGGTGGCTTCGACGCCGACGTCGGCGGTCAGCAGGCGGGTTTCGAGTTCTTCGAGCAGGTCATCGTCGATGGCCTTCTTGCCGAGGAACAGGCTGGCCATGCCTTCGCCAAGGCTGGCGCTGGTCTTCGACAGGCCCTGCTTGAGACGGGCAAAGAAACCGGCCTTGGTTTCCTCCGCGGCGGGCTTGACCGGCTCCGCGGCCACGGGCTCGACAACCACCACTGGCGCGGGGGCGGCAGCCACAGGAGCGATGACCGGCGCAGATGCAGGCGCCTCGACCACAGCCGGTTGCACGATGGGCGCAATCGCAGGCTCGGGCTCGGCGACCAACGGCGTCGGCGCGACGACTTCGGCCACCGGCGGAATCGGCGGCGCGACATGCTCGGCCTGCACATCTTCCACCAGGGCCACCGGCTCTTCGGCCACGGGCAGGGTCAGCCACGGCTCGGGCGCCGCAGCGGCCTCGATCGGCGCTTGTTCGATCAGCGGCGCGACCACCGGCAACGGCTCGACGGCGACCGGGGCGGTCTCGACCAACGCTGCCGGCGCGGCTTCAGGCTGGGCTTGTGGCTGTTCGACGACGGCTTCCTGCGGCTTTTTGCGCAGCCATCCGAACAGGCTTTTTTTCTCGCCAGCCGCAGCTGGGGTCTTCTTGTCGTCGTTGGAACCAAACATGGAGGACGGCTATCTCAAGGTAGCGACGCGCCAAGGGGGCGCTTCGGCAAATAATATTCTGATGCGTAACAGACTGCTTTTTGACCAGATTGTTCGCGCGCAACACAGTATCCTAGCACCTCCTCGCCCGCCTACGCTAAGACCAAGCGGGCCGTCCTACAGGTTTAAAAACGAATGAATGCTCTAGCCCGCCGCGCTGCTGGCCTGTTGCTCAGCACGCTCTGTCTGCCGCTTTCAGCCCTGGCTGCCGATCCACAACCGACCCACGAGTTCACCCTCGACAACGGCCTGAAGGTCGTCGTCCGTGAAGATCACCGCGCGCCCGTGGTGGTTTCGCAGATCTGGTACAAGGTCGGCTCGAGCTACGAGACGCCGGGCCAGACCGGCCTTTCCCATGCCCTGGAACACATGATGTTCAAGGGCAGCGAGAAAGTCGGCCCCGGCGAAGCCTCGCTGATCCTGCGGGACCTGGGGGCCGAGGAAAACGCCTTCACCAGCGACGACTACACGGCCTATTACCAGGTCCTGGCCCGTGATCGCCTGGGTGTCGCCTTCGAACTGGAAGCCGACCGCATGGCCAGCCTGCGCCTGCCGGCCGACGAGTTCAGCCGCGAGATCGAAGTGATCAAGGAAGAACGCCGCCTGCGCACCGACGACAAGCCGATGGGCAAGGCCTACGAGCGCTTCAAGGCGATGGCCTACCCGGCCAGTGGCTACCACACGCCGACCATCGGCTGGATGGCCGACCTCGACCGCATGAAAGTCGAGGAACTGCGCCACTGGTATCAGTCCTGGTATGTGCCGAACAACGCCACCCTGGTGGTGGTCGGCGACGTGACCCCGGATGAAGTGAAGAACCTGGCCCAGCGCTACTTCGGCGCGATCCCCCGGCGCGACACGCCGCCGGCGAAGATTCCGCGTGAGCTGGACGAACCCGGCGAACGGCTGATCACCCTGCATGTGAAGACCCAGCTGCCGAGCCTGATGCTCGGGTTCAACGTACCGAGCATCGCCACCGCCCAGGACCCGCGTTCGGTCAACGCCCTGCGCCTGATCGCCGCCCTGCTCGACGGCGGCTACAGTGCCCGCCTGTCCTCCCAGCTGGAACGTGGCGAAGAGCTGATCTCCGGCGGTTCGGCCAGCTACGACGCCTACACCCGTGGCGACAGCCTCTTTACCCTGTCGGCGACGCCGAACACGCAGAAGAAGAAAACCCTGGCCGATACCGAAGCCGGTCTCTGGCGCCTGCTGGACCAGCTGAAGACCAAGCCGCCCACCGCCGAGGAACTGGAACGCGTGCGCGCCCAGGTCATCGCCGGGCTGGTCTACGAGCGTGACTCCATCACCAGCCAGGCCACCGCCATCGGCCAGCTGGAAACCGTCGGCCTGTCCTGGAAACTGATGGACAGCGAACTGGCCGAACTGCAAAGCGTGACGCCGGAGGATATCCAGAAGGCCGCTCGCACCTATTTCATCCGCGAACGTCTCAGCGTCGCCCATGTATTGCCCGAGGAGACCCGCCCATGAGCAAGCCCAAGGGTTCCTGTTTCACCCTGCTCGGCCTGGCCCTGATCGTGACCGCCGGCAGTCTCGGCCTGTCCCTGCTCGGCACCCGCGTCGCCCTGGCCAGCGAGGCGCTGGAAGAGGCCAGGTCGGGCCACAAACTGCAATCGCTGGCCGAACTCGATGACAAGGCCCCGGCGCGGCGCACCTTGAACGTGCAGACCTGGAACACCGCCGAAGGCGCCAAGGTGCTGTTCGTCGAGGCCCATGAGCTGCCGATGTTCAACCTGCGCCTGACCTTCGCCGCCGGCAGCAGCCAGGACGGCAAGACCCCCGGCCTGGCCGTGCTGACCAACGCCATGCTCAATGAAGGCGTGGCCGGCAAGGACGTCGGTGCCATCGCCCAGGGCTTCGAAGGGCTCGGCGCAGACTTCGGCAACGGTGCCTACAAGGACATGGCGATTGCTTCGCTGCGCAGCCTCAGCGCCGCCGACAAACGCGAACCGGCACTCAAGCTGTTCGCCGAAGTCGTCGGCAAGCCGACCTTCCCGGCCGGCTCGCTGGCGCGGATCAAGAACCAGTTGCTGGCCGGCTTCGAGCTCCAGAAGCAGAACCCCGGCAAGCTGGCGAGCCAGGACCTGTCCCAGCGCCTGTATGGCGAGCATCCCTATGGCCATGCCAGCGAGGGCACGGCGAAAAGCATCCCGCCGATCACCCTCGCGCAACTGCGGGCGTTCCATGCCAAGGCCTATGCCGCCGGCAACGTGGTGATCGCCCTGGTCGGCGACCTCTCGCGCAGCGAAGCCGAAACCCTGACCGCCCAGGTCTCGGCCGCCCTGCCGAAAGGCCCGGCCCTGGCGAAAATCGCCCCGGCCAAGGACCCGCAACCCAGCACAGGGCATATCGAGTTCCCGTCCAAGCAGACCACCATTCTGCTGGCACAGATGGGTATCGACCGCGCCGACCCCGACTACGCGGCCCTGTCCCTGGGCAACCAGATTCTCGGCGGCGGCGGCTTCGGCACGCGCCTGATGAGTGAAGTCCGGGAAAAGCGCGGCCTGACCTACGGGGTCTACTCTGGGTTCAGCCCGATGCAGGCCCGCGGCCCCTTCATGATCAACCTGCAGACCCGTGCCGAGATGAGCGAAGGCACGCGCAAGCTGGTCGAGGAAGTCCTGGCCGACTACCTGAAGTCCGGTCCGACCCAGAAGGAACTCGACGACGCCAAGCGCGAAATGGCCGGCAGCTTCCCGCTGTCCAACGCCAGCAACAGCGATATCGTCGGCCAACTGGGCTCCATCGGTTTCTATGACCTGCCGCTGAACTATCTGGAAGACTTCATGCAGCAGACCCAGGCGCTGACCGTCGAGCAGGTCAAGGCGGCCATGAACAAACACCTGGATGTCGACAAGATGATCGTCGTCACCGCAGGTCCCACGGTGCCGCAAAAGCCGCTGCCGCCGCCGACTGACAAACCCGCCGAGCAGCCACTCGGGGTTCCGGAGCACTAATGGCCAGTTCATCACGTCCCAGCAAGAAACCCGCGCACACGCATAACGGCGTGAACCAGTTGCGTATCATCGGTGGCGAATGGCGCAGTCGGCGCCTGAGCTTTCCCGATGTCCTGGGCCTGCGGCCGACCCCGGACCGCGTGCGCGAAACCCTGTTCAACTGGCTCGCGCCCTATGTGGCCGGGGCCAAGGTGCTCGACCCGTTCGCCGGCAGCGGCGCCCTGTTCCTCGAGGCCCTGTCCCGTGGCGCCGCCATGGGCCAGGCGCTGGATGCCAGCAATGTGGCGGTGTCGAGCCTGCGCGAACACCTGGGCACCCTGCGTTGCAGCGTCGGCCAGGTCCAGACCGCCGACGCCCTGCGCTACCTGGAAACCCAGGCGGCCACGGCATTCGACCTGGTGTTCCTCGACCCGCCGTTCAACCAGAACCTGCTGCCGGGCGTCTGCGCCCTGCTGGAAGAACGCCAGTGGCTGGCCGATGACGCCTGGGTCTATACCGAAAGCGAAACCGCGCCCTCGACCCTCGGCCTGCCGGGCAACTGGCGCCTGCACCGCGAGCAGAAGTCGGGGCGGGTCTACTACGCGCTGTGGCAACGCAGCGTAGCGGCGCTGTAGACCGCTCCCCGATGACGGCCCGGTGATCCCCGGGCCGTCATCACTATTCCTGTACCGCCATCGCCCCCGCCAGCCGGATCACTGTGTGCCTTCGAAAACCGCAAGGACACAAGGATCCCTCACCGATGAAACGCCCCACCCTGCGCCTCGCGCTCGGCCTGCTCCTGCCGCCGGCCGTCGCCCTCGCCGCCCCTCCCATGCCCGACACCCACGAACTCAGGCTGGACAATGGCCTGAAAATCATCGTGCGCGAAGATCATCGGGCCCCCGTCGTGGCCGCCCAGCTCTGGTACAAGGTCGGTTCCAGCCACGAACCGCCGGGAGCATCAGGCCTCTCCCACGCGCTGGAGCACATGCTGTTCCAGGGCAGCAGCAAAGTCTGTCCCGGCCAGGCGCTCCAGGTCATGGAGCGCCTGGGGGCCGAGATCAACGCCTTCACCAATCATGACGCCACCACCTACGAATACCTGATGCCGCGCCAGGTCCTGGGCGTCGCCCTGGAAATCATGGCCGATCAGATGAGTTCCGCACGACTTTCGCCTGCCGCCTTTCGACGGGAAATCGAGGTGATCAAGAACGAGCGGCTGCAGAACATCGATGATGTCCCCTGGGCAATACTCGACGAGAAGATGCGCAGCCTCGCCTTTCCCACCAGCGGCTATCGCACCTCGACCGTCGGTTGGCAACACGACCTGCACCGCATGAATACCCGGCAACTGCAAGGCTGGTACGCCAGTTGGTACGCGCCGAACAACGCCACCCTGGTAGTGGTCGGCGATGTCACCCTCAAGGAGGTCGAGCCCCTGGCCCGGCGCTACTTCGCCGACCTGCCCAGCCGGGCCCTGCCTGAGACCAGGCGTCCGCTGGAGCTGAACGAGCCGGGTGAGCGACGGATTACCCTGCAGACCCACAATGAGTTTCCCAGCCTGATCATGGCCTTCAACGTGCCCAGCCTGGTGACCGCCAGCGATCCGCATACCGCGCACACCTTGCGCCTGCTCAACGAACTGCTCGGCGTCGGCCCAGGCTCGCGGATTTTCAGACAGCTGAAGTTCCGTGAAGAGCTGATCACCCGCGCGCACTCCCGCTACGAGGCCTTCAACCGCGGAGATGCCTTGCTGAAGATCGCCGTCGACCTGGATACCCAGAAAAATCCTGGCCTGGATGACATCGAGGCACGCCTGTGGCAACTGCTCGACGAACTCAAGCAATCGCCTGTCAGCGCGCAGGAACTCGAGCGCGCGCGGACCCGGATGATGGCGCAACGCGTCTTTGCCCTCGACGCGGTGGAAAACCAGGCACAGAAACTCGGGGCCCTGGAAAGCGTCGGCCTGTCGTGGACCCTGGAAGAACGCGAACAGGAACAACTGAAGGCCGTCACGCCCCTGGATATTCAACGCGCCGCACAAACCTATTTCACCCGCGAGCGGCTCAGCGTCGCCCTGGCCAGCCCTGGGAAAAACCCTAATGAATAAGGCTCATCCACTGTTATCGAGCGTCCTGCTGACGCTGCTCGCCGCCCTCCCTGGCCCCGGTTCGGCAGCGCCTGCCGGCGTCGACCTGACGAGCGTCGATCCCCTGCAATCGCTGGACGAGGTCCGGCAGCTGGCGCCCTCCCCCACTACCCGCGTCGTGCGCGGCTGGAAAACCCTCAACGGGACCAAGGTGCTGTTCGTCGAAACCCATGGCCTGCCGTTGCTCGATGTGGCCGTGAGCTTTGCCGCGGGCAGCCGCTACGACGGCGAACAACCCGGCCTGGCGGCCATGACCCTGAGCCTGCTCAACGAAGGCTCCGAGGGTAAAGATGTCGACGCGATAATGACCGCGTTCGACAGCCTGGGAGTGAAGGTCAGCAATGGCATCGACCGCGATCATGGATTTTTCACCCTGCGCAGCCTCAGCGACGATTCCATCCGCACAGAGGCCCTGCAATTGTTGAGCGAAGTGCTGAGCAAGCCCAGCTTCGGCAGCGATGCCATTCGCCGGGTAAAGAGCGAGATCCTCGACCAGCAAATGCGCCAGGATATCGCCTTCGACACCTGGATCAGTCACCGCTTCACACCGCCGCTCTACTCACGACATCCCTATGCCCAGCCGCTCTATGGCACCCGGGAAAGTATCGGGAATATCACTGTCGAGCAGCTACGGGCCTTTCACAAGAAGGCTTACAGCGCGGGCAATGCAATCATCGTGTTGGTCGGCGATCTCTCGCTGGAGCAGGCACAGCGCATCAGCGTGCAGATTTCCGACGCCTTGCCCAACGGCCCGGCATTGCCACAAACCGCCAGCGCCCGGTCTGAAGACAGCACCGTCGGCACCACCCATATCGAACGGCCGACCACCCTGGTGCACCTGGATTTCGCCCAGATCGCCGCACCGCGCAGCCATCCCGACTACGTCGCCCTCTATGTGGCCAGCCTGATCTTTGGCGGCGGCTTCGACAGTCGCCTGATGACGGTATTGCGCGAACAGCATGGCGTCACCTACTCGGCGCTGGCCCAGCTCAAGAACTGGCAAGCCCGCGGCCCGTTCCACATCAGCCTCTCGACTCCTCCCGAATACCGTGAAGCGGTCATTGAGCGGATCAAGCAGATGTTCGAACAGCTACTGAGGGAGGGCCCGACCGAGCAGGAACTGCAGAATGCCCAGCAGAGCCTGCGCGGTGACATGACGCTGGATGGCGCCAGCAATGCGGATATCCTCCAGGCGCTGCTGGTGATCGCCCGTCACGACCTGCCCCTGAGCCTGACGGACTACGCCGAACAGGCGCAACAACTGACCCGCGAAACCATCAGGAGCGCCTTGAACGCGCATTTCGCCGCCGACAGCTGGGTGGTGACCAGTACCGGCCCCAGCGTCCCCCAGCAAGCCTTGCCCGATCTTCAGGTACAAGGGCCCACCTGCCAGCCCCGCGCCCTGCCGTCCGGATAAAAAGCTGCGGGAATGGACGGGACTGTGGCAATTTAGACGTATTGCACGCGCAAGCGTGGCTGCCATGGCGACTGGCATATGTCAGCGCCGGTCCCGTCCATTCCCACTCCGAGATTCGCTGCGTTGCCGTCACCTTCCCAGCCCATTCATTTGCCGGGCTTCACTCCCGCCCCAGGCCTGGGCAATCCGCACCTGCAGACCCTGTGGGGCCCTCTCTGGCGCAAGACCGTGCACCTGGACCGCCAGCGCGAACGCCTGTGGCTCGAAGACGGCGACTTCCTCGACCTCGACTGGCACGGCCCGCACGCCGCCGATACCCCGCTGGTGCTGATCCTCCACGGGCTGACCGGCTCGTCGAACTCGCCCTATGTCGCCGGCCTGCAACAGGCGCTGGCCAACCAGGGCTGGGCCAGCGTGGCGCTGAACTGGCGCGGCTGCTCGGGGGAACCCAACCTGCTGGCGCGCAGTTATCACTCCGGGGCCAGCGAGGACCTGGCGGCGACGATCGCCCATCTCAAGACCCTGCGCCCGCTGGCGCCCCTCTATGCCGTGGGTTATTCCCTGGGCGGCAATGTGCTGCTCAAGCATCTCGGGGAAAGTGGCGGGGACAGCGGCCTGCAAGGCGCCGTCGCGGTGTCGGTGCCGTTTCGCCTGGACCAGTGCGCCGACCGCATCGGCCAGGGGTTTTCGCGGATCTATCAGGCGCACTTCATGCGCGAGATGCTGGCTTATATCAAGAACAAGCAGCGCCAGTTCCAGCACGACGGCCGGATCGACGGCCTGGCGACCCTGAGCGATCTGGGACCGTTGACGGGCATGCGCACCTTCTGGGATTTCGATGGCCGGGTCACCGCGCCCCTGCACGGCTTTGCCGATGCCGAGGATTATTATCGCCGCGCCTCCAGCCGCTATTTCCTCGGTGAGATCCGCACCCCGACCCTGATCATCCAGGCGGCGGACGATCCCTTCGTGTTTCGCCACAGCCTGCCGGAACCCGGCGAGCTGGCGCCGGGCACCGAATTCGAACTACAGGCCAAGGGCGGCCATGTGGGGTTCGTCGACGGCTCGCTGGGCAAGCCGGGGTACTATCTGGAGCGACGCATTCCGCAATGGCTGGCCGCCCGGGAAGGTTGAGCGCAATGCGCGGGGTCTTTCTATCGACCCGATGATCGATCAGGCATATTCCTGGTAGGTGACAAAGCCCACCGGGGTGGCGATATCATTCAATAGCGGCACGGCTATCTGCCCATTCCCATAGCCTTCCGGCTGATCATGGGCCCAGGCAAACACCTCGGCTTCGAGATTCGCATCCACCTGCCAGTCTTCCAGCATTTCAATGTCGCGGTCCTGCAAGGGCTTATCGGCGAAACTCAGGGTTTCCATGCCTGTTTCGTTGCCCTCGGCATCGAACCAGACCCATTCCGATTCCGGATCGAGCTTGTCGGTCAATCCAGCCCGGGGGCCGACGGTGTCCCGGGCGCTGTCTGCCAGCTCGTTGTACTCGGGACCTTGCAAGGCCCATGTCTTCATGTCCAGGGCGACGCCTATGTCCACGCCATGGTGCGGGTCTATGTCCCTGGCATAGATCTGATCCAGCACATCGGCGAGCGGCCCGACCTTGCCCTTGAGCGAGACCAGCGATTCGACGATCTCTGTCTCGGCCGCTGCCAGAAAACCTGCGAAATCGCTCATCCCCGCCTCGTGAACCAGGCGCAGGCCGAGCTCACGGATGTTGAAAAAGTTGCTGCCCGCGACCAGGCTGAACAGGTGGTCGATGCTGTCTGAAAACAGACCCAATTGTGCATCGGTCAGTTGGTCGAGCGTACCGGAATCAAGATGACGGAAGATAAGCTGCGCCTGAGTCGAGATATTCGAGGTGGGGTGCAGCGCATCCCGAACAAGCTGCAGGGAAGCCTGATGCAGTTCGAACGCCCGCTCCTCGAAGACCTTGCCGACCTCGACGTCTTTGTCCGGCAACACGCTGCGACCGAGGGCGAGCATCTGCTGATGGCTGTTGTTCGCCAGGGCCTCGAAGTGCCTGGCCAGAGGCTCCATCTGCCCGCTGTAGCGTGGCTCGGCAGGGATTGCCCCTGCCCGTTCGGCCACGGCCCCTGGCGGTCCCGGATCGAACGGGTTATCCAACACGACCTGTCCCATAAAAATCTCCTGTCTGCGTTCTATCAAAGAGCTTTCTACAGCGTGGATAGCTCCACGCTCACAGGGGATTAGGCCCGCCAGGGAGTCAGGCGTGTATATAGATAAATATTGATCGCCGCGGCAATCAGTCGCCCGTCGCCACCGCTCGTTGCGGATCGGTGATCCACTCGCTCCACGAGCCGGCATACAGCGTCCCCAACGGATAACCCGCCAGGCTCAAGGCGAACAGGTTGTGGCAGGCCGTCACCCCGGAGCCGCAGTACGCCACCAGCTCCCGCGGCGAACGGTCGCCCAGTTGCCCGGCAAATCGCTGCCTGAGCTGCTCGGCCGGCAGAAAACGCCCATCGGCACCGAGGTTCTCGCTGAACGCCGCGCACTGGGCGCCGGGGATATGCCCGGCAACCGGGTCGATCGGCTCGACCTCGCCACGAAAACGCGGCTGCGCGCGCGCATCGAGCAAGGTCAGGGAGGCCTGGCCGAGACGCTCTTGCAATTGCTGCGCGCTGATCTGCAACGAAGGGTCGGCCGTGCCGCTGAAGGTCCCGCGGGTGGCCGGCGGCGGGTTCAGGCTCAGCGGCTGCCCGGCGCCATGCCAGGCCTTCAGGCCGCCATCGAGAATGAATACCCCGTCGCGCTTGCCCAGCCAGGCCAGCAACCACCAGGCCCGCGCCGCGTACATGCCGGGACCGTCGTCATACAGCACGATCTCGCTGTCGACGCTGACGCCCCAGGCTTGCAGGCGCTGCACCAGCGCCGTCGGCTCTGGCAGCGGATGGCGGCCGGTCACGCCCCGGGTCACCGGGCCGCTGAGGTCGCGCTCCAGGTCGGCGAAGTGCGCGCCCTCGATATGCCCCTGGGCATAGCTGCGCTGGCCGTAGTCCGGGTCTTCCAGGGCGAAACGACAATCCAGGATCACCAACCCCGGCCGGGCCTGGCGCTCGGCCAGTTGCTGCGGGCTGATCAGTTGCGCAAGGGGCATGATGCATTCCTCGTAAGTGGGTAAAGAACAACGTTCATGATCATTCCTGCACGTCCTCCAGCGCCTGGGCCAGCGGGACGTAGAACTCGTTCAGCAGCTTGTCCACCGCCGCCCGGGCCTGGGCCGTGACAAATCCCGACTCCAGCACCAGCACCTGATACACCCCGCGCTTGATCGACTCCTCGCTCAAGTGATTGGCGTTTTCCCGGGTGGTGCTCAGGAACCGGACCCAGGACGTCAGGATGATCCAGGCATTGAGGGTCAGGGACTCGGTCTGCACGGCGTCCATGGCCAGGATCCCGGCCTCGACGAAGCCGCCGTAGATAGCCTGCCCCTGGATCAGGCAACGCTGGGAAAACCGTCGATAACGGGCCGCCAGTTCGGCATCGCTTTCCAGCAGGTGTTCGAGATCGCGGTGCAGGAAACGATAGCGCCACATCGCCGCCAGCAGCGCCTTGAGATAGAAGCGCTTGTCGTCGATGGTCGCGACGCGGCCCTGGGGCGGGCGCAGGAAGCTGTCCACCAGCGCTTCGTACTCGGCGAACAGCACGGCGATGATCGCCTGCTTATTGGGGAAGTGGTAGTAGAGGTTGCCCGGCGAAATATCCATGTGCGCCGCGATGTGATTGGTGCTGACACTGCGCTCGCCCTGCTGGTTGAACAGATCCAGGCTGTTCTGGACGATGCGCTCACTGGTTTTTATTCGTGGGGCCATGACTTCAGCTTTACTTCAAGAGTGCGGTGCCAGGCATCTTACGACCTATCCGGCAGCGGATAAACGGTCGGCGTCGAACACGGCTGTTGACTTTTTGGAGTACAAGCTCTAAACATTTGTTTAAAAATAAAAACACATTTAATGGAGCGCGCCATGTCTGCCGAAATTGCCTACCTGCAGGAGTCACAGCAGCAACTGGGCGAGCTCCAGCGTCTGTTTCAGGTCCAGCGCCAGGCCTATGCGGCGCATCCGATGCCGCCGGCCGAACAACGCCGGCAATGGCTCGACAGCCTGCGCCAGTTGCTGAGCGACGAACGGCAGGCCCTGGTCGAGGCCATCAGCCACGATTTCGGCAACCGCAGCGCCGACGAAACCCTGCTCGCCGAGCTGATGCCCAGCCTGCATGCTCTCCATTACGCCCGCCGGCATCTCAAGGGCTGGATGAAACCGGCGCGGCGCAAGGTCGGCCTGGCCTTCCAGCCGGCTTCGGCCAAGGTGGTCTACCAGCCACTGGGCGTGGTCGGGGTGATCGTGCCGTGGAACTACCCGTTGTTCCTCGCCATCGGCCCGCTGGTCGGTGCTCTCTCGGCGGGCAATCGGGTAATGCTCAAGCTCAGCGAGTCGACACCGGCCACCGGCCTGCTGCTCAAGGAATTGCTCGGCCGGGTGTTTCCCGAGGACCTGGTGTGCGTGGTGCTGGGCGAGGCGGAAGTCGGCATGGCGTTCTCCAAACTGCCGTTCGACCACCTGCTGTTCACCGGTGCTACCAGCATCGGCAGGCACGTCATGCGCGCCGCCGCCGAGAACCTGACCCCGGTGACCCTGGAGCTCGGCGGCAAGTCGCCGGCGATTGTCTCCAGCGATGTACCGCTCGAGGACGCCGCCGAACGCATCGCCTTCGGCAAGACCCTGAACGCCGGCCAGACCTGCGTGGCCCCGGACTATGTCCTGGTCCCCGAAGAACGCGTCGGCTCCTTCGTCGAGGCCTACCGCCAGGCGGTGCGCAGCTTCTACCCGAGCCTGGTCGACAACCCGGACTACACCAGCATCATCAACGAGCGGCAGTTGGCGCGGCTCAACGGCTACCTCAGCGATGCCACCAGCAAGGGCGCGCTGCTGATCCCGATGTTCGAGCAAGGCCAGCAACGCCGCATGGGCCACAGCCTGCTGTTGAACGTCAGCGACGACATGACCCTGATGCAGGATGAAATCTTCGGCCCGCTGCTGCCGATCGTCCCGTACAAGGGCCTCGATGAAGCATTTGCCTACATCAATCGGCGCCCTCGCCCACTAGCGCTCTACTACTTCGGATACAACAAGGCCGAGCAGGCCCGCGTCCTCCACGAAACCCATTCCGGCGGTGTCTGCCTCAACGACACCTTGTTGCATGTCCCCCAGGAGGACCTGCCGTTCGGCGGTATCGGGCCGTCGGGCATGGGCCATTACCACGGCCATGAAGGTTTCCTGACCTTCAGCAAGGCCAAGGGCGTGCTGACCAAGCAACGCTTCAACGCCGCACGGCTGATCTACCCACCTTATGGAAAATCGATCCAGAAGCTGATCCAGAAGCTGTTTGTCCGCTGATCCGTGTCCCTTGCGTCAAAAACAACCACTCAGGTGAATAACAATAATGATCCCAAGCCTGTCCGAGTCCCCCGCGCTGTCCCGGCGCGGCCTGCTGAAAATCGGCCTCTGCGCCAGCGCCTTCCTGACCACCGCCGGGCTCGCGGCCAGCCTCGGCGGCTGCTCGGCGAGCGGGCCGGCCAGCGGCTTTGCGGTGCTGCAGACGGCTGACCTGCCATTCCTGCGGGCGCTGATCCCGGTGATGCTCGAAGGGGCCGTCAGCGCCGACAAGATGCCCGGCGCCGTCGAGCAGACCCTGGCGAGCCTGGACAAGAGCCTCGACCACCTGTCCCCGGAAATGCTCAAGCTCACCCGGCAACTGTTCGATGTGCTCGGCATGGGACTGACCCGTGGCCCGCTGACCGGCATCTGGGGCAGTTGGGAGAATGCCGGTGCCGAGCAGATCCAGGCTTTTCTCCAGCGCTGGGAAAACAGCTACCTGAGCCTGTTGCGCATGGGTCACGCCTCGCTGCTGCAACTGGTGATGATGGCCTGGTACAACCGCTCCGAGTCCTGGGCCCGCTGCGGCTATCCGGGACCGCCGAAGGTCTGAGGCGTGCTGGCGATCCCGGCGATGCGATTCGAAAGGGGACCGCGTCGATATCATCGCCAGCAAGCCGGTTCCTGCAGCGTTCGTGTTGAACACAAAATAATATAAAAGAGGCGTCACATGCCCGTACCCGATCTGTTCCGCGAAGGCCTCGCCCGCGGCTGGAAAACCTACAACGGCTCGCAACTGGACCACGACCTGAACCTGGAAGCCGACGTAGCCATTATCGGCAGCGGCGCCGGGGGCGGGACCACCGCCGAGATCCTCAGCGCCGCCGGCTACAAGGTCCTGCTGATCGAGGAAGGCCCGCTGAAAACCAGCAGCGACTTCAAGATGCTCGAAGACGAGGCCTACACCAGCCTCTACCAGGAAGGCATCGGCCGCATGAGCAAGGATGGCGCCATCACCATTCTCCAGGGCCGTGCCGTCGGCGGCACCACCCTGATCAACTGGACCTCGAGCTTCCGCACCCCGGAACCGACCCTCGAACACTGGGCCAGGGAACACAACGTCAAGGGCCACGGCAGCGCCGAGATGGCGCCCTGGTTCGAAAAAATGGAACAGCGCCTCGGCGTCGCGCCCTGGCTGGTGCCGCCCAATGCCAACAACGACGTGCTGCGCAACGGCTGCGAAAAACTCGACTACAGCTGGAAAGTCATCCCGCGCAACGTGCGCGGCTGCTGGAACCTGGGCTATTGCGGCATGGGCTGCCCGACCAACGCCAAGCAGTCGATGCTGGTCACCACCATTCCAGCGACCCTGGAGAAAGGCGGCGAACTGCTCTATCTCGCGCGCGCCGACCGCCTGCTGCTCGACGGCGACAGGATCACCGGCCTGCAATGCCTCGGGATGGATGCCCGCTGCGTCGCCCCCAACGGACGCAGGATCAACGTCAAGGCCCGGCACTACGTGCTGGCCGGTGGCGGGATCAACAGTCCGGCGCTGCTGTTGCGCTCCAAGGCCCCCGATCCGCACGGGCGCCTGGGGAAGCGGACCTTCCTGCACCTGGTGAATTTCTCCGCCGGGCAGTTTTCCGAAGTGATCAACCCGTTCTACGGCGCGCCCCAGTCCATCTATTCCGATCATTTCCAATGGCTGGATGGCACCACCGGGCATATGTCCTACAAACTGGAAGTGCCGCCCCTGCAACCGGCCCTCGCCAGCACCCTCCTCGGCGGCTTCGGCCCGCAAAGCGCGCTGCGCATGGAACAGCTGCCGCACACCCATGTGATGCTGGCGCTGATGCGCGACGGTTTCCACCCGGACAGCCAGGGCGGCAGCGTAGAATTGCGCGGCGACGACACCCCGGTCCTCGATTACCCGGTCTCGCCGTACGCCTGGGACGGCCTGCGCCGGGCCTTCCACAGCATGGCCGAGATCCAGTTCGCGGCCGGCGCCAAGTCGGTGCTGCCGCTGCATGCCGATGCCGACTACGTGAACACCCTGGCCAAGGCCCGGGAACTGATCGACGGCCTGAGCCTGGAGCTGTACCGCACCCGCCTGGGCAGCGCCCATGTAATGGGTGGCTGTGCCATGGGCGAAGACCCGAAAACCGCGGTCACCGACAGCCTCGGCCGCCATCATCAACTGCGCAACCTGTCGGTCCACGATGGCTCGCTGTTTCCCACCAGCATCGGCGCCAACCCGCAGTTATCGGTGTACGGGCTGACCGCCCAGCTGGCCACGGCCCTGGCCGAGCGCTTGAAAAACCCATGAGAAAGAGGATTATTCACGGCGTCTATAGGGCTTTCTTCCGTACGTCCTGACTTGGCCGACAGGATAGGCTGCGATACCATCCGATTCCCCAACGGACTCCCGCCAGGACGACGCGATGAACCGAGTGTTGTACCCAGGTACCTTCGACCCGATTACCAAGGGCCATGGCGATCTGGTCGAACGCGCCGCGCGCCTGTTCGACCACGTCATCATTGCCGTGGCCGCCAGCCCGAAGAAAAACCCGCTTTTTCCCCTGGAACAGCGTGTGGAGCTGGCCCGCGAGGTCACCAAACATCTGCCCAACGTTGAAGTGATGGGCTTTTCCACGTTGCTGGCGCACTTTGCCAAGGAACAGAACGCCAACGTTTTCCTGCGCGGGCTGCGTGCCGTGTCGGATTTCGAGTACGAGTTCCAGTTGGCGAACATGAACCGCCAGTTGGCACCGGAGGTGGAGAGCCTGTTCCTCACGCCGTCGGAACGCTACTCGTTCATTTCCTCGACGCTGGTGCGGGAAATCGCCGCGTTGGGCGGAGATATCACCAAGTTCGTCCACCCGGCGGTCGCCGAGGCCCTGAACCTGCGCTTCAAGAAATAACCCGGTTGGCGGCTCCGCGCCGCCGCCACGAATGGCGCACCCGAGGCCGGTCTTGTCGTGCCCGCGTGCACTGCGCGCGTCAATGCGGCACAATTGGCCCATCAGTTTTCACGTTGCCCGGGCTCGCCGCCCTGGCCGGAGTGCCCATGTCCCTGATCATCACCGACGATTGCATCAACTGCGACGTCTGCGAACCCGAGTGCCCGAACGCCGCCATCTCCCAGGGCGAAGAGATCTATGTGATCGACCCGAACCTCTGCACCCAGTGCGTCGGCCACTACGACGAACCGCAGTGCCAGCAGGTCTGCCCGGTGGATTGCATCCCGCTGGATGAAGCCCATCCGGAAACCGAAGACGAATTGATGGCCAAGTACCGGAAGATCACCGGCAAGGCCTGACGGTGGGCGCCGGCTTGCCGGCTCCTGCGAAGGGCGTTATTGCTGCTGGTTGCCGTCAAACCCTTCCGCCGTGCAACCCAGGCAACGGGCGAACGCCGCCTTGCCCGGGTCGACCACCAATGCCTTGCCGGCCTTGCCCACGCCGCTGATACCACCGAACGCGGTAAACGGCAGCGACACCACGAAAGCCGCCGTACCGATCAGGGTCGCGCCCACCAGCAGCGGTCGCGCGATCAGCAGGTCGCCGATCATCGCGTAGGCCGGCGGGTTCTGGATCTGATAGGTCGGGTCGCCGCTGGTCCCGTCATCGGCCAGGGCCGGCAGCGCCTGCAAGCCAGAACTCAGGGCCAGCAACAAGGCCAGGGTGCGAAACGGGGTCATGGCTCTATCCTTCGGCTAAGCAACGGGAGGGCAAAGACTTACTATAGCGTCTGCGCACGGCCCAGGTCAGCTCTGACATTTCGGGCAATAGACACTGGCCCGCTGACCGAGCTTGATCTCGCGCAAACCGCTGCCACAGACCTTGCAGTGCTCGCCGCCGCGCCCGTAGACGAACAGTTCCTGCTGGAAGTAGCCGGGCTGGCCGTCGCCACCGATAAAGTCGCGCAAGGTGGTGCCACCCCGCTCGATGGCATGGGCCAGGATCCGTTTGATCTCGATGGCCAGCCTGAGGTAGCGCGCCCGGGAAATACCCCCGGCTTCGCGACGCGGGTCGATGCCGGCGGCGAACAGCGCTTCGGTCGCGTAGATATTGCCCACGCCCACCACCACCGCGTTGTCCATGATGAACGGCTTGACCGCCATGGAGCGCCCACGGGACAGCTGGAACAACCGCTCACCATCGAACAGGTCGGTCAGTGGCTCCGGCCCCAGGCGAATCAGCAGCTCGTGATTGAGCGGGTCGAGGCTCCAGAGCATCGCGCCGAAACGGCGGGGGTCGGTATAACGCAGGGCCAGGCCCGACTCCAGCTCGATATCCACATGCTCATGCTTGGCCGCCGGCATGCCGACTTCCACCAGGCGCAGGTTTCCCGACATCCCCAGGTGGCTGATCAGGGTGCCGACCTCGGCATTGATCAACAGGTACTTGGCCCGCCGCTCGACCTGGACGATGCGCTGCCCCGAGAGGCGTACATCGAGATCTTCCGGGATCGGCCAGCGCAGGCGCCGGTCGCGGACGATCACGCGGCTGACCCGCTGCCCTTCCAGGTGGGGCGCGATACCGCGCCGGGTGGTTTCGACTTCGGGTAATTCAGGCATGGTGATTCCAGGTCAGGAAGTAGCGTGCTCTGAACTAATGAGCACCCAACTCGCGGATGTTCTCTCTGAGCGTCTCGAAGTCGTAGTCGGACAGGCCGACGTAATCGAGCACCAGGTGGCCGATGGCATTCCACTCGTGGTCTTCGGTCTGGTTGCCCAGGACCCGATGGGACGCGCAGATGTGCTCGGCCATTTTCAGGATCGCCAGCAGATTCTTCAACTGGCTGTTGCGTGTGCTCTCGTCGCTGAAGATCGCCAGCGCGTTGTGGTGGTTGGCGATGGCGTTGGTCACGTGTTCCGGCAGGCGCCAGGACTTGGCGGTGTAGTAGCCGACTACCGCGTGGTTGGTGTTGAACACCTGGTTTTCCGTGTCCACCACCCGCTGCTCCGGACCGGCCTTGGCGTAGGCCTGCTCCAGCACCGTCATATAGTCGGGGAAGCGCTTGAGCATCAGCGGAATCCCGCAATCGTGGAACAGGCCCAGGGCGTAGGCCTCGTCGATGGCCTGGGAACCGGTGCGCTTGGCCAGGGTCAGGCTGGTCATCGCCACGTCCTGGGCGGTGTCCCAGAAGCGGTTCAGGGTAACGATGGTTTCATCGGCCATTTCACCCTTGATCGACTGCGCGTTGATCAGGTTGATGATCGAACGGCTGCCCAGCAGGTTCACCGCCCGCTGGATCGAGGCGATCTTGTTCGCCAGGCCGTAATAGGGCGAGTTGACGATTTTCAGCAACGCGCCGGAGAGACCGGGGTCCTGACTGATCAACCGGGCAATCACCTCCAGGTCCGGGTCGGGCATGTACTGCTCCATCTGCAAATCCACCATGATCTGCGGTTGAGGCGGCACGCTGATGCCTTGCAAGGCCTGTTGGATCTGTTCGGCTGAAAGTTCTTGGGACATGAGTACACACTCCGGGCGAGTCGGCGATTCTAGCGGAAAAGTTGTACCGGATGGGTGACCTGTACACTTCAATCACATGAAACATGACGACCCGGCGGCCGGCAACTCCCGCTATAATTCCGCTCTTTTTCCCGGAGCGACGTCATGTCCCTGCCTAGCCTACGCCTCAAAGCCAACGCCGACCGCCGCCTGCGCGCCGGTCACCTGTGGGTCTACAGCAACGAAATCGACGTGGCGGCGACTCCACTGCATGGCTTCAAGGCCGGCGACCAGGCCATCCTCGAAGCCGCCGGCGGCAAGCCCCTGGGCATCGTCGCCATGAGTCCGAACAACCTGATCTGCGCCCGCCTGCTGTCGCGCGACATCAAGTTGCCGCTGGACAAGTCGCTGCTGGTGCACCGCCTCAACGTGGCCCTGTCCCTGCGCGAGCGGCTGTTCGACAAGCCGTTCTATCGCCTGGTCTACGGCGATTCCGACCTGCTGCCAGGCCTGGTGGTGGATCGCTTCGGCGATATCCTGGTGGTCCAGCTCGCCTCGGCGACCATGGAACAGCACAAGGACAACGTGATCGCGGCGCTGATCCAGGTCCTGAAACCCAGCGGCATCCTGTTCAAGAACGATTCGGCGGCCCGTGATGCCGAAGGCCTGGAGCGTTATGTCGAAACCGTCTTCGGCCTGGTACCGGAGTGGGTGGCGCTGGAAGAGAACGGCGTGAAGTTCGAAGCGCCGGTGATGGAAGGCCAGAAGACCGGCTGGTTCTACGACCACCGCATGAACCGCGCGCGCCTGGCGCCCTATGCCAAGGGCAAGCGGGTCCTCGACCTGTTCAGCTACATCGGCGGCTGGGGCGTGCAGGCCGCGGCCTTCGGCGCCAACGAAGTGTTCTGTGTCGACGCCTCGGCTTTCGCCCTCGACGGCGTGGAGCGCAACGCCGCGCTGAACGGCTTTGCCGAGAAACTGACCTGCATCGAGGGCGATGTCTTCGAAGCCCTGAAGGAACTGAAGTCCGCCGAAGAACGTTTCGACGTGATCGTCGCCGACCCACCGGCCTTCATCAAGCGCAAGAAAGACCTGAAGAACGGCGAAGGCGCCTACCGCCGCCTGAACGAACAGGCCATGCGCCTGCTCAGCAAGGACGGCATCCTGGTCAGCGCCTCATGCTCGATGCATCTGCCCGAAGACGACCTGCAGAACATCCTGCTGACCAGCGCCCGCCACCTGGACCGCAATATCCAGCTGCTCGAACGCGGCGGCCAGGGTCCGGATCACCCGGTACACCCGGCGATCCCGGAAACCCGTTATATCAAGAGCATTACCTGCCGGCTGCTCCCCAATAGCTGAGTGATCGTCGACCCGCCCTGGAACAGGGCGGGTCGTGTAATACCTGGATATGACCGACATATAACTCGGACATACCCTACGCATATCTTAATTGCCAACTCATCCCACAAGACTATTATCACCATTACGTCACCTCGACAACCGAGATGATGTAGCTAATCCTTGATCTAGAATCCATGTGATATGCAGGAGATATGAAAATGGAGAAAGTAAAACTTGAGTGCAAAGTAAGTGCCGGTCATCACGCGATGCTCGGAAACTTGAAATAAGCCTCGAAACAGGTTGGGTCGGCCCCCATCTTCGGCCCAACCTCAAACAAGGGGTGGATATTCATGCATATCAATCCGGACTTGCTTATTCTGATAAAACCACCTGCACTTGTGATCTGGAACTACAAGTCACATGAGCAGTACTCGATGGACAGGCAGCATGCACACCGGCTGATCGAGTTGATTGAAACACCCTCGCATTTCGATCCACAGCAGCCTACCGACTCGACGTTCGTGGCAACCGGGATCATCAGTGAAACGCCCTTCGCCACCGAGCACTGGGGCTGGGATGACCTGTCGAGAATCTTCCATATCGGCACCCGGGACCTGCCCGTGGAAAATCCCCCGGCAAACACGGCGCAATGGGCGAAAGGCTATCTGTCACACTGCCAGGAGGTCATGAGCCGCACACTGCCCGTCGCCCATCGTTACGCCAACAACTTGCGCCAGGACCTGATTCATCTGCCACAGC
The DNA here is from genome assembly GCF_018326065.1 of Pseudomonas sp. Ost2. Taxonomy (NCBI): domain Bacteria; kingdom Pseudomonadati; phylum Pseudomonadota; class Gammaproteobacteria; order Pseudomonadales; family Pseudomonadaceae; genus Pseudomonas; species Pseudomonas sp. Ost2. Next base: position 6,953,943 of record NZ_AP021904.1, read on the forward strand.
CATTGCCCAGCGAATCCGGGAGCGACACCGTTGATTTCAGGAGCGTGCTGCTGGGACGAAAGACCTGTCGAAAATTTCTCGGCCAGAGTATTTCGCGAGAAGATCTCGGCACCCTTCTTTATCTGTCCCTGGGCTATCTGAAAGAAAGAGAAGTTGATTGCGCGCCAACAACACCGCAGGCATTCAAGGCTCGTCGCAGCAGTCCATCGGGAGGCGGCCTGAATTGCACCGAGGGCTATATCTACATTCACAATGTAGAGGGTATTGGTCCAGGCTTTTATTATTATCATCCCGACAAACATGCCCTGACTTATATAAAGCGCCTCGACAGTCCCTTGGCAGCACTTTTGCAAGAGCAACATTTCATAGGCAACTTGCCTTTTGGTGTATTCCTTACTTCCCGTTTCGACAAGATGTGGTGGAAATATCCACATTCCCAAGGCTACCGGGTTGCACTTCTCGAAGCAGGCCACGTTTCGCAGACCTTTCAACTGACCGCCACCGCACTGGGCCTGAAGACCTGGGTGACGGCCGCATTGACCGAACAGAAAATCGAGCAATCGTTGAATCTGAGCGATTTGTGCGAGCAGCCGCTGCTTTTTGTCGGTGCGGGCTACAGCAACGGAGAAGCGCTCTGCGACGAACTCAGCGCACTGCTCCCCCATCCGTGAACCCATTCCCTCGCGCACCGCACCACCAGGAGGAGTCCAACGATGCAAGGTTCCGCCCCCACGTCCGCCCTGCAATCACGCCACTACAAACGCTCCTGCATCCTGCTGGTCACTTGCATATCGCTCATCAGCTTTTTCCCGCTCAATGTCCTGTTGCCGGCTTTTCCGGCCCTGGCAGAGCAGTTCAATACCTCAACGGTGGATATCGCCCTGGCCATCAGCCTGTTCACGCTGGTCTTCGCTTTCTCGCAGTTGGTGGCGGGCCCGCTCTCCGACAGGTTCGGGCGCAAGGAGGTACTGCTGGGATGCCTGGCTATTTCCTTCGTCGGCGCCCTCGGCTGTACCCTCGCCACGGACTTCACGGCCTTTCTCTTCTTTCGCGGTGTCCAGGCGCTGGGCTGCGGGTTCTTTGTGCTGGGGCTGGCACTGGTCGAAGACCTGTTCGACAAGGAAGAGCGGGCCCCCGTGCGCATCTATTACATGAGTTTCAGCGGGCTGTTCGTGGCGCTGTCACCCCTGCTGGGCTCCTGGCTGCTGGAGTCCTTCGGCTGGAGGAGCAGTTTCCATGCCTTTGCCCTGATCGCAGCGGCCATTTTCCTGCTGGCGCTGGGGGTCCTGACGTCAAGGCCGAAGGCACAGCCCCGGGAACAGGAACCGATCATGAATTCGATCCAGGCGATCCTCGGGCACGCAGACTTCCGCCGGTACTGGCAGATCGCGGCACTGGTGTTTTCCGCCTACTTCGCGCTGATCAGCGTGTCGCCGCTGATTTTCATGGATCAGCTGAAACTCTCCGAGTACCAGTACGCCATCGTGCTGCTCGTCTATGGCGCGGCCTATCTGTCCGGCGGATTCCTCGCCGTGTGGCTGCAAAGGCGCCTGGGCGTCAGGGCCCAGATCGATACCGGCCTGGTACTGCTGGGTTGCTCCGGCCTCGTCCTGCTGCTGATCATGCAACTTCAGGCCGTGTCGACAGCCACCCTGCTCATCCCCATGTGCCTCAGCGCCGTGGCCGTGACCGTCACCCGACCGGCGGCCATCTCGGCGGCGATGCTGTTGTTCTCCACGAATGCCGGCACGGCGGCGTCGACGGGCAACACCCTCATGTTCCTCGCCGCCGCCGCGACCAGCGCGGCACTGGCCATGGCGGGGCCCCATCTGCTGCCGGCCATCGCCACAGGCCTGGTGGTCTTCAGCGTCGCCGGCCTGCTGAGCAGTGCCCGAGTCAGCCGCTGAGCCCCCGTTGCACACAAGCGGCGGCGGGAATCCATAGCCGCGTGCTGAACCCAGGCTTCACACCCTTGAGCGCCCGGCCCATTCCTTCCACGCGCCAGCGGTGTAGAATCGCGCTATTCATCGCCAGTCATCCCCCGGCGGGTTTATGAGCTCAAGCTGAAACGCACGGCGATCCCGTGCGGCTATCGGCAGCTTTCGGACACACGGCCATTTCTGAGTGTTCCCGAGGTCAATAGAAGCTCACTCCCCATTTGATACCTGATTAGCCGCCCGGAGTGCTCCATGCCTGATTACCGCTCGAAAACATCCACCCACGGCCGCAACATGGCCGGAGCCCGCGCCCTGTGGCGCGCCACGGGGATGAAAGACGCCGACTTCAAGAAGCCGATCATCGCCGTCGCCAACTCGTTCACCCAGTTCGTGCCCGGCCACGTCCACCTCAAGGACATGGGCCAGCTGGTTGCCCGCGAGATCGAACGTGCCGGCGGCGTCGCCAAGGAATTCAATACCATCGCCGTGGATGACGGTATCGCCATGGGCCACGACGGCATGCTCTATTCGCTGCCGAGCCGCGAGATCATCGCCGACTCCGTCGAATACATGGTCAACGCCCACTGCGCCGACGCCATCGTCTGCATTTCCAACTGCGACAAGATCACTCCCGGCATGCTGATGGCCGCCCTGCGCCTGAACATCCCGGTGATCTTCGTCTCCGGCGGCCCGATGGAAGCCGGCAAGACCAAGCTCGCCGCCCACGGCCTGGACCTGGTAGACGCCATGGTCATCGCCGCCGACTCCAGCGCTTCTGACGAGAAGGTTGCCGAGTACGAGCGCAGCGCCTGCCCGACCTGCGGCTCATGCTCCGGCATGTTCACCGCCAACTCGATGAACTGCCTCACCGAAGCCCTGGGCCTGGCGCTGCCGGGCAACGGTTCGGCCCTGGCGACCCACTCCGACCGCGAGCAGCTGTTCCTGCAGGCCGGCCGGACCATCGTCGAGCTGTGCCAGCGTTACTACGGCGACAACGATGACTCGGTGCTGCCGCGCAACATCGCCAACTTCAAGGCGTTCGAAAACGCCATGACCCTGGATATCGCCATGGGCGGTTCCACCAACACCATCCTGCACCTGCTGGCCGCCGCCCAGGAAGCCGAGATCGATTTCGACCTGCGCGACATCGACCGCCTGTCCCGCCATGTGCCGCAACTGTGCAAGGTCGCGCCGAACATCCAGAAGTACCACATGGAAGACGTGCACCGCGCCGGCGGGATCTTCAGCATCCTCGGCGAGCTGGCTCGTGGCGGCCTGCTGCACACCGACCTGCCGACCGTGCACAGCAAGACCCTGGCCGACGGCATCGCCAGGTGGGACATCACCCAGACCGACGACGAAGCGGTGCACACCTTCTTCAAGGCCGGCCCGGCCGGTATCCCGACCCAGACCGCGTTCAGCCAGTCGACCCGTTGGGAAACCCTGGACGACGACCGTGAAAACGGCTGCATCCGCAGTGTCGAGCACGCCTATTCGAAAGAAGGCGGCCTGGCCGTGCTGTACGGCAACATCGCCCTGGACGGCTGCGTGGTGAAAACCGCCGGTGTCGACGAGTCGATCCATGTGTTCGAAGGCAACGCGAAGATCTTCGAAAGCCAGGACAGCGCCGTGCGCGGCATCCTCGCCGACGAAGTGAAGGCCGGCGACATCGTGATCATTCGCTACGAAGGTCCGAAAGGCGGTCCGGGCATGCAGGAAATGCTCTACCCGACTTCCTACCTGAAATCCAAGGGCCTGGGCAAAGCCTGCGCCTTGTTGACCGACGGTCGCTTCTCCGGCGGTACGTCAGGCCTGTCCATCGGTCACGCTTCTCCGGAAGCCGCCGCTGGTGGCGCCATCGGCCTGGTGCAGGATGGCGACAAGGTACTGATCGACATTCCGAACCGCTCGATCAACCTGTTGATCAGCGACGAGGAAATGGCCGCCCGCCGTGCCGAGCAGGACAAGAAAGGCTGGAAGCCGGTGGAAAGCCGCCCACGCAAGGTGACCACTGCACTGAAGGCCTACGCACTGCTCGCCACCAGCGCCGACAAGGGTGCGGTCCGCGACAAGGCAATGCTGGACAAGCTGGTGCCGTAAGCACCGCGCCGTCCATGAAAAACCCGGCCGAGGCCGGGTTTTTTATTGCCTGTCTGATCAGCCGTGATGACTGGCTATCCCTGGGAGTGGGCAAGCCCGCTCCCACGGCAACAAGGCGTAGCCCCTACAGGAAGATCCGGGCTTACTGGATATCTTCAGGCTTGACGATCACCCAGTTCTTGTCCGCCGTCACCGGCAAGCCTTCCTTGGCCTGGGCCTCGGCGTAGGTCTTCATCATGCCGTTGAGCTGGGTCATGTACTTGTCCTTGCGGTTGACCCACAGGTGCACGCCGCCCTTGGCCACGTCGACGCTGTGGAACAGCATGTAGCCGTCGCTCGAAGGAGTGTCGCCGCCTACCAGCACCGGTTTCTTCCACTGGTCGATATAGGTCAGGATGGCCGCCTGCTTGCCGGCCATCCAGGTCGCCGGGGTCCACAGGTATGGGGTCAGTTCCAGGCCGAGGTTGGCCTTCTCGTCATACTTGCCGGCGCTGATCTGCTTGCGCGCGGTGGTCAGCTCGCCGGTCTTGCGGTCCTTGAGCAAGGTGGTCACGCCGATCACGTTCTGCGGCTTGACGTTGTAGCCGTACTTCGGATCCGCCGCGACCATGCGCACCAGTTCTTCCGACGCAGCGGTCATCACGTAGACCTCGATGCCGTTCTCCATCAGCTTGTTGTACAGCTCGGCCTGGCCGGTAAAGACCTTGGGCGGCTGGACCTCGATGTTCTTCACCACGTCGCCATCGTAGTAAGTGCTCGGCACCGGCTTGCCGGAGGCCATGAGCTCGTCGACGTAACCCTTGAGTTCCTTGAGGGTGAAGCCGGAGAACACCTGGGCCACCCAGGGGTAGCAGACCATGTCGTCGACTTCACAGAGGCGGTAGTAGTAGCTGAACAGGCTTTCCTTGTGGTCGGCGGTGTCCTTGAACGGGATCAGTTTCAGGGACGGATCCAGGGTTTCGCGGGTAATCAGCCCCTTGTTCTCCATGAACGGCAGCAGCGACTCTTCCAGGTCATAGCGATAGCTGGTGTTGTCCATGTCGAACACCGCGAAATTGCCCTTGTTGGCATTGGCGGCGATCATCGCGTCCAGCTGCTTGGCCTGAGCTTCGGGCCAGTGTTTCAGCTCGGTGGCGAACGCCTGGCCGGCAAGGCCCAGGCAGAGTGCGGCGGCGAGAAGTTTGGGGACGAATTTCATTGGCGGTATCTCCCTGACTGAAAGTCATCGACGCTAACAAATCTGTATGACAGTCCTCATCCGAGCGCGACCGCCTGCATCCTGATCACGTCACCGGCATTCGCCCCAGCGCCACCGGCTTATTCCAAAAACGACACACACCATTCCATTTAGATATTAAATTCATATATATCAAGCTGTTAGGCTTATCGGTTCACCATCAACCAGGATCGGTGCGAGAACTCGCCGAGCGGCGATCAGGCAAGCCTGTTTCTAACGCAGCATGATCGTCGCGCAGGCAGTTGCCGTACAGAGCCAGGAGTGATGGGCACCTATTGTTTTCGGAGTCTTCATGAACCTGCCGCTGATCCTCAATCTGCTGGTGTTCCTCGCCCTGCTGCTGGGCCTGGCACAAACCCGCCACACCGCCTGGAGCCTGGCGAAGAAGGTCCTGTTCGCCCTGGTACTGGGGGTGGTTTTCGGCGCGAGCCTGCATGCCATCTACGGTGATGGCAGCCCGGTACTCAAGGCCTCCATCGCCTGGTTCGACCTGGTGGGCAACGGTTATGTGCAGTTGCTGCAGATGATCGTCATCCCGCTGGTGTTCGCCTCGATCCTCAGCGCCGTGGCCCGCCTGCACAATGCTTCGTCCCTGGGCAAGATCAGCTTCCTGACCATTGGCACGCTGCTGTTCACCACCGCCATCGCCGCGCTGATCGGGATCGGCCTGACCAACCTGTTCGGCCTGACCGCCGAGGGCCTGGTCGCCGGCACCCAGGAAATGGCCCGCCTGCAGACCATCCAGACCGACTACGCGGGCAAGGTCGCCGACCTGAATATCCCGCAGCTGCTGCTGTCGTTCATTCCGCAGAATCCGTTCGCCGACCTGGCCCGGGCCAAGCCGACCTCGATCATCAGCGTGGTGATCTTCGCCGCCTTCATGGGCGTTGCCGCGCTGCAACTGCTCAAGGACGACGCCGAAAAGGGCCAGAAGGTGGTGAATGCCATCGATACCCTGCAAGCCTGGGTGATGCGTCTGGTGCGCCTGGTGATGAAGCTCACGCCTTACGGCGTGCTGGCGTTGATGACCAAGGTGGTGGCCGGTTCCAACCTGCAGGACATCATCAAGCTGGGCAGCTTCGTCGTGGTGTCCTATATCGGCCTGGGGCTGATGTTCGTGGTCCACGGCCTGCTGGTATCGCTGGCCGGGATCAACCCGCTGCGTTTCTTCCGCAAGATCTGGCCGGTGCTGACCTTTGCCTTCACCAGCCGCTCCAGCGCGGCGAGCATTCCCCTGAGCATCGAGGCGCAGACCCGCCGCCTGGGGATTCCCCAGTCCATCGCCAGCTTTGCCGCCTCGTTCGGTGCGACCATCGGACAGAATGGTTGTGCGGGGCTGTACCCGGCCATGCTGGCGGTCATGGTGGCGCCGACCGTAGGCATCAACCCGCTGGATCCACTGTGGATCGCGACCCTAGTGGCAATCGTGACCCTGAGCTCGGCCGGCGTGGCCGGTGTCGGTGGCGGCGCGACCTTTGCCGCGCTGATCGTGCTGCCGGCCATGGGCTTGCCGGTGTCCCTGGTGGCCTTGCTGATTTCGGTGGAGCCGCTGATCGACATGGGCCGCACGGCGTTGAACGTCAGCGGCTCGATCACCGCCGGCACCCTCACCAGCCAGTTCATGCAGCAGACCGACAAGTCCCTGCTGGATGCCGACGAGCATGCGGAGCTGGCTCAGGCCTGAGTCTCCCGGCGCTCGCTGGATCAGCTTCGGGGGCGAGTCCCCTCCCACAGGTGTGAAGGACATTGTGGGAGGGGGCTTGCCCCCGAAGCGTTCAGCTCCTTTCCCAGACCTCGAAGCTGAACGCCGGCTTGTCGTCCAGCGCCGGGTGCGGCTCGTTCGCCACCCGTTTCCACTGGTCTGGATCAAACTCCGGAAACCACGCGTCGCCTTCAGGGCTCAGCGCTACCCGGGTCAGGTACAAGCGGTCCGCGTGCTCCAGGCCCTGGCCATACAATTGCGCGCCGCCGATCAGCATCAGCTCGCTGGCGCCCTGTTCCAGCGCCCATTCCTCGGCCCGCGCCATCGCTTCTTCCAGCGACGGGAAAACCTCCGCGCCTTCCAGTCGCAGGCCCGCCTGGCGACTGACCACCAGGTTCAGCCGACCGGGCAATGGCCGGCCGAGGGAATCCCAGGTCTTGCGCCCCATGATGATCGGCTTGCCCAGGGTGGTGGCCTTGAAATACTTGAAATCCGCCGGCAAATGCCAGGGCATGCTGTTGTCGACGCCGATCACGCGGTTTTCACCGAGGGCCGCGATCAGGCTGAGGGGGAGTGTGTTTTTCATGCCGACGAGGATACCTGACACCTTGGTGCAGGCACTAGCCACAGCGGTTATGCTTCTGGCTCAACCCCGCAACAGGATGGCGCGTGACTGAACCGACTCCCCTGCAACGCCTCTGGCTGACCGAGACCGTGCGCCTGCGCGAAGAGCAGGCCGGTCCCCTGGAAGACCTCGAGGCCAACCGCCGCGCCCGGGCGGCCGGCGGCGACCTGGCGACCCGCATCCAGCACCGCGCCCTCTGGCTCGCCGAACGGGATGGCCAGCTCGACGCCCTGCGGCACTGGCTGCAAGGGGCGCGCCTGGCCCTGCTGCTGCTTGCCGTGCTGGTGATGCTCAGCGGTGCCGGCCTGGCCTTCGCCGCCCTGGGCAACGGGCAGGCACCGGTCAATGTGTTCTGGGCCCTGGGCAGCCTGCTCGGGTTGAACCTGCTGCTGTTGGCGAGCTGGGCCGCGGGCCTGTTGCTGGCGGGCGGCCATGGTGCCAGCCTGGGGCGATTGTGGCTCTGGCTCAGCGAAAAATTCGCCCGCGACGCCCAGGCCGTGCAACTGGTGCCGGCGCTGGCGCTCCTGCTGCAACGCCAGCGCCTGAACCGCTGGGCCATAGGCATCGTCGTCCATGGCCTGTGGCTGCTGGCCCTGCTCTGCGCGCTGGTGATCCTGCTGATGCTGATGGCGACCCGCCGCTACGGTTTTGTCTGGGAAACCACCATTCTCGGCGGCGACACCTTCGTCGGCCTGACCCAGGGCCTCGGCGCCCTGCCGGCCCTGCTGGGCTTCGACGTGCCCGGCGAAGCGATGATCCGCGCCAGCGGCAACAGCGCCCCCGACCTGGAAGGCGCGCGCCAGGCCTGGGCCGCCTGGCTGGTGGGAGTGCTGGTGGTCTACGGCGTGCTGCCGCGCCTGCTGCTGACACTGTTCTGCCTGTGGCGCTGGCATCGCGGCAGCCGCACCCTGCGGCTGGACACGAGCCTGCCCGGCTACGCCCACCTGCGCGAACGCCTGATGCCCAGCAGCGAACGCCTCGGCGTCAGCGATGCCGCCCCCGAGCACCTGCACAATGCCGCGGCCGGGGTCACCGCGCTCGACAGCGACGGCGCGCTGCTGGTGGCCATCGAGCTGGACGATCAACGGCCCTGGCCGCCGGCACTGCCCAAGGGCGTGAGGGACGCCGGTATCCTCGACAGCCGCGAGTCACGGCAGAAACTTCTTGAACAACTGACCCGCTTCCCGCCGGCACGCCTGGCGATCGCCTGCGACCCGCGCCGCTCGCCGGACCGCGGCAGCCTCGGACTGATCGCCGAACTGGCCCGCAGCGCCGCCGACACCCGCGTCTGGCTGCTGCAGGCACCGCTGGGCCAGGCATTGGACGCCGACCGCCTCGGCGACTGGCACAGCGCCTTGCGCCAGCTCGACCTGCCGTTCGCCGATTGCGCCCCGCTCACCTGGCTGGAGACCGGCCATGACTAAGCCGCTGAAACTGGCCGTGGTCGGCCACACCAATGTCGGCAAGACCTCGCTGCTGCGCACCCTGACCCGCGACGTGGGCTTTGGCGAGGTGTCCCATCGGCCCAGCACCACCCGCCATGTGGAAGGTGCCCGTCTGTCGGTGGACGGCGATGCCCTGCTGGAGCTGTACGACACGCCCGGCCTGGAAGACGCCATCGCCCTGCTCGACTACCTCGAGCGCCTGGACCGCCCCGGTGAACGCCTGGACGGACCGGCGCGGGTGGCGCGTTTCCTTGACGGCAGCGAAGCCCGGCAGCGTTTCGAACAGGAGGCCAAGGTCCTGCGCCAGTTGCTGGCGTCGGATGCCGGGCTGTATGTGATCGATGCCCGCGAACCGGTCCTGGCCAAATACCGCGATGAACTGTCGGTCCTCGCCAGTTGCGGCAAGCCGTTGCTGCCGGTGCTCAACTTCGTCAGCAGTGCTGCCCAGCGCGAACCCGACTGGCGTGAAGCCCTGGCCCGCCTCGGGCTGCATGCCCTGGTGCGCTTCGACAGCGTCGCACCGCCGCAAGATGGCGAGCGCCGGCTCTATGAAAGCCTGGCCCTGTTGCTGGAAGGCTCCCGCGCCCAGCTGGAGCGGCTGATCCTCGACCAGGAGGCCCAGCGCCAGGCACGCCGGCAAGGCGCCCACCGGCTGATCGCCGAGTTGCTGATCGACTGCGCCGCCTGTCGACGCCAGGTGGTCAGCGAGACCGACGCCGAAAGCCGCGCCATCACCGAACTGCACCAGGCGATCCGCCAACGCGAGCAGCGGTGCGTCGACGCCCTGCTCAAGCTCCATGCCTTTCGGGCCAGCGATGCGGCGGCGGCCGACCTGCCGCTGCTGGACGGGCGCTGGGGCGACGACCTGTTCAATCCAGAAACCCTCAGGCAACTGGGGGTGAAGGTCGGGGGCGGTATCGCCGCCGGCGCGGCGGCGGGGGCCGGAGTCGATCTGCTGGTGGGTGGCCTGACCCTCGGTGCCGCTGCCCTCGCCGGGGCCATCGCCGGCGGTGCGCTGCAGACCGCCCGTGGCTACGGCAGTCGCCTGCTCGGCAAGCTCAAGGGGCAACGTGAACTGACGGTCGACGACAGCGTGCTGCGCCTGCTGGCATTGCGCCAACGACAACTGCTGCGGGCCCTGGAGGCGCGCGGTCATGCCGCCATGGACAGCATCACCGTCGCGACGCCGCTGGACAAGACCTGGCGCGAAGGCAAGTTGCCTGACGTCCTGAACAAGGCCCGGGCGCATCCGCAGTGGTCGCCACTCAATCCCGGCATGAAGTTGAACCGGACCGAGCGCCAGGAGCAGATCACGGTACTGGCTCAACGAGTGGAAGAAACATGAAATCGCCCGGCGCATGGCCGGGCGATCCGCAGTACTCGACGGCAGGTGGCAACCCGCGGCTTATTGCTCGTGCCACTTGAATTGCAGGAAGGTGCCGGCCATTGTCCTGAGCAGTTCCTTGTCGGCCTTGTCGGCCATGCCGTTCCTGTCCAGATCGGTGTTGGTAAAGGAATCCGCTCGCCCGTTGCCGTCGCCGTCATAGGCGGTCGCACTGTAGACCAGCGACTGTTTGCCCCCGGCCTCGCAGCGATCGTGGAATTGCAGGCAAACGGCATTGGGCTTGCCGTTCTTGCCGTGATTGCCCACGAACATGCAAAGCACACGTTGCTCGCTCGCGCCCTTGTTGAACCAGTTCAATTTCAGGTAGGTGTTGGCAAACAGCTTGAGCAGGGCGATATCCGCCGGATCGATCCGGCCATCGTTGTTGATGTCCGCAGCAAAGGCAAAATCGCTCAGACCATCGCCAGAGATATCCAGGGCAATGGCCTCACCCACCACTTCATCGGGCTCGCACAGGTTTTTCTGGTAGAAGTGGAGCAGCACCGAATCGGCCTTTCCATTACCACTTCGATCCTGGGCAGTGACTCTCAAATAACGCATGACAAGTTCCTTTTGGTTAAGAGTCCGTCAAACTAAGCTACTGCCCTCAAGTTGGCGCCCACCCGTTTCCGGGGCGATCGTAAGAAACCACGCCGGCTCCTGAGGTCCACCAAAGCGTGTCGCCAATGCTCGATTCACGCCCGGCGGAGGGCATGAGCAGATCGCCCCCCTTGCCGCTTCTCGCCCGATGAGCATTGCCGCTGATGAAAAGCCTCCATCCTGGGCAGATACAACCAGTTCTGCGGGGCTTCGAGAATGAAACCTTCCAACGCCCCGATCCACTGCGCCAGCATCCGCTCGAAAGGGCCGTGGAGAATCCGCTCTATCACCTGCAACTCCCCGCGTTGCCCCAGGCGGACACGATGCCCCACCAGCAGAAGATCGCAGCCCAGCTTCGAGGCCAGGAACAGCGGGCCTTTGACAAATTGTGCATCCCGACCGAAGAACCGTCCCGCCATCGGCTCACCGAACCGAACACCGTCGAGGCTTACCGGCAGGTCGCAGAAAATGATCACCTGGTCACCGCGCTTCACCCCCCGGGCAATCGCCAGTGCCGTCTTCGGATCATTGCTGTCCAGAACCTCGATCACATGCCCCAGGCCTTCGAGGTTCTTGAGCGAGCCATGGGTAAACGGATCGCCGAAGTTCCAGATCGGAATAATGAACCGCGTGGGCGCGGTCCTGCGCTCGACCACGCAGGCCACGGCCATCCAGTACTCGCCACAATGGGGCAGCGCCATGATGGTCTGGCGCCTGGCCCCCCGTTGCCAGTGCCCGGCGGGATCGCACCACGGGATGGACCTGATCCAGGCCCGCAGATGTGCGGGCCGATGGCTCTGGTAAAGGTGTTGATAAATCCCCCGCTGGAACTGGATCGCGCTGTATTGGCAGGCCAGGACCCGGCAATGCCCGGGAGAAAAATCGAAGAGCTCCAGGTTCTGGCGACTGCGCCGGTATTCCACGCCTCGCCACCCCCGGGGCAAGTGGAGCAGGATCGTCGGCAACAGGGCCAGTAAACCGTGCACGGCATTGATCCGCAAAAGCACGGCCGTGATCGCCAGCAACTGCCTGCGCAGCCTGGCCTTGAACCTGGCCAGCCATAACCAGCGCTGCATCCGGCCACTCAGGCCACGGGGCATCATGGCTTCGCTGTCGCGCTGCTTTCGCCGTCAACCGGCACCAGACGGCCTTCGGACATCTGCAAGACCGTCGTACAGGCATCCGCCACCTCCCGGTCATGGGTGACCACGACACAGGCCAGGGGCAGCCGGCGAATCGTCTCGATCACCACATCGCGCGATGCCTGATCCAGATGGGCCGTCGGCTCGTCGAGCAGCAGCAACTGCGGCCGCCGATACAGCGCCCGGGCGATCAACAGGCGTTGCCGTTGCCCGGAGGACAACTGGATGCCCACCGAGCCCAGTTGCGTGTTGAAACCATTGGTCAGTTGCAACACGCACTGGAGCAAGCCCACCTGCTCGACACAAGCCTGTAGCCATGGGCCGTCCAGCTCGTCGTCCATCACGATATTGTCGACCAGGGTACCGTCGACGATCTCACCCTGGGCCATGACATAGGCCACGCTCTGGCGATAGCGGCGCAGGCCGAAATGTCGCAGCGCCTGGCCGTTGATGCGGAACAAGCCTGCATCCAGCGGATAAAAGCCGGCCAGGACCTTGAGGAAGGTGCTCTTGCCACAGCCGGAAGGGCCCAGGATAGCGATCTTCGCGCCCTGCCCCTCAAGGCTGAAATCCAGCTTGTCGAAGGTCGGGCGCTCGAACGAGCTGTAGCAGAACCGCGCGTCCTGCATGCGGATGGAGCCGATGGATTCGCGCTGTCCGAGCGGGCTGCTGCTGTAGACACAGGACTCGAACGGTTCCGGTTGCTCGTCGACGATGTCATCCAGCCGTCCCAGCTCGACCCTCACCAACCGCAGGTTCATGTAGCCATCCACCAGCTTGAAGGCGCATGCCATGAACATGTCCTTGTACAGTACGAAGGCAAACAGATCGCCGACGCTGTTCTCGCCATTCAACACCGCCAGGGCCCCCAGCGCACTGACCAGCAGCGAGTGGCCGTGGGACAGGCCCTCATGCACCACCTGGTTCATCGCCTGCATACGCTGGACCCCGGCGCGGGCCGTTTCGGTGTCCGCCTGTCGATTGCTCCAGGACGCCAGTTTCGCCGCTTCGTAGTGATAGAGCTTCATCGACTCGATGCCACCGAGGACTCCCAGCAACGTGACGTTGCGCAGGGTCTCGGCCTCGATCGAGGCCTTGTGGCGCTTTTCCATCGCCGGCAGAGTCAGACCCCGAAAGAGAAAAAACAGCAGACACAACGCCAGGGACAAACCCGCCAGCTTGAGATTGATCAGCGCCATCAGCAGCAGGAAGACCAGGGCGAACAGGCTGTCGATGCCGATGTCCATCCACCCCGCCGTGAACGGAAGATAGACCTTGTCTGCGGCCTGGGTGCGTCGCAGGAGATCGCCCGGGGCGCGACGCTCGAAATAGCCCAGCGGCAGGCGCAGCAAGCGGGCGATGACGCCGGTCGAGAGATCCTGGGTGAGCGCGACCCGCAGTTGCGCATCCAGCAGTGCCCGCAGCCAGGCGGCGACGGTCTTGAACAGAAAAATCCCGCCGAAGACATACAGGATCAGGTACAGGAAATCCTCATCGTTCTTGGCAACGACCTCATCGATCGTCAGCGAGAACAGCTTCGGCGCGGCGATCCCGCCCAGGTAGCCGACCACTGACAGCAGTCCCATGGGAATCAGGTAGCGCAAGAGCCACGGGTTCTTGCGCAGCAGGCTGGCAAAGCCCAGCGACGCCGGGACCCGGACGCCGGCCTGCAGGGTAAAGGCCAGGCCCGGGAGCATTTCCAGGGCGACACCACTGAACAGCGGCAAGGCTTCTTCCCAGGTGTAGAAACGCCGTCCCACCGCCGGGTCGACCAGGTGCAGGCCGGTTCTGCTCACCGCCTCCAGCACCACGAAATGCCGGTTGTTCCAGAACAGGATCGATGGCGTACGCAGTTGTCCGAATCCGTCGAGCAGGGTTTTCAAGGGGCGACAGGTAAACCCCAGCTCGTCGGCCACCTTGATGAGCTGGAACAATGACATGCCGTCCCGCGCCACGCGGTAGTCCCGTCGCAGTTGACGCAGGGCCAGGTGCTTGCCGTGGTAACCGGCGACCATGGCAAGGGAGGCCAGGCCGCACTCGGACATTTCGTCCTGCAGGATCACCGGCACGCGCTTGCGCAGCCTCTGCCCGGAGCGCGCCAGGGCATCGCGCAATACCGCCTTGAGCCCACTCATGTCGGCTCGTCCGTCACCGCCGGTGCAGGCCGGGCCGCCGGCCACACGCCGGGATTACGTTCCAGCCCCTTGAGCACGGGCAGGAACAGCCACTCCATCAGGCTCAGGCGCTCCAGGCTCAAGGAGCCCCTGAGGGTCATGCCGTCCTTGAGCCAGTCCTGGCGAATACGGGTGTGAGGAGCACTGAAATCCGGCTGTACCTCCACCAGGTAGGTGGGCGCCTCCCGCGCTTCATCGCCGGTCTCGCCGGGGATCGCCGCCCTGTAGGTGCTGGCGGAACTGTGCACGATGGCGCCTTTGACAACACCATGACGCTCATAGGGAAAAGCATCGAAACGCAAGATCACCTCGGTACCGGGTGTAGCGAAACCAATGGCCGACGGGCTGACGTCCAGCATGATCCGCAGCTGCGGATCCGCGGCCCGGGCGGCCCGCAGCAGCAACATCGGATGGCCCGCCTCGACCCGGCCGCCGGCAAATGCCGCCACGGTGTCCACGACGCCATCCACGGGAGAAAGCAGTACATATCCCTGGTTCTTGCCCAGGGATTCCAGGCGTTCCAGCCACTCGTTGCGCTGGCGGGCGAACTGCCCCAGGCGAGCCGCCAGGTCCTGGTCCGCCTGGCTGACGCGCTGCTGCAACTCCAGGCTCCGCTGCTGTGTGCTGGTCCTTGCCAGCTCGTTGCTGGCCTGGTCCTCGAGGGCCGACTCATGGACCACCACCGCCTGATCCCTGGCTGAGCCGGAAACCGCGCCCTCGCCCGCCAGTTGCTCATGGCGCTGTCGCTCGTCCAGGGCGGTGCGGACCCGGCGCTGGATCGATTGCCCGATGCGGCTGTTGAGCGCCAGATCCTCATCCAGTTGACGCAGTTGGCGTTGCAAAAGGTCCTGATGGGCGACGTGGGCGGAGCGGGCCAGGCTTTCTTCCGCCGCCAGCTCATCGAGCAGGTTGTTCAGGCGCTCGATATTTCTGGCGGAGAGGGCCCGGTCACTGTCGGCCTCGATATTTTCCGGGCCCACCGTGCGCAGGCGAATCAGCGGCTGGCCGCGCTTGACCGGGGAGCCGGCACCCACCAGCACCTCGTCGACATGGGCCGCCTTCTCATTGGCGATACGCACCACATCGCGGGTCATTACCCGCCCCTGGACCTCTTCCTTCCTGAGATAGCTTCCCGTCGACAGCAGCACCATCACCGCCACGACAAAAAGACCGAGCACCGCGCCCAACAGCAAGGGCCGCAACGCCGATCTCGGGGTGACCGTCCCCCATTCGAGCATAAGTAAATCCGTACAGGGGAAGTTCGCCGTGAATCAGGCATCGGACAAACGGGGCGAGGTCATCGACCTGCCCCGTCTGATGCTATTGCTTCAGCTCCATGGTTTGAGCGGAGTACTGAAAAAATCGCCCAGGTTGTTGAAGAAGTCGGCGAATACCGCGCCCGCATCGGCCCCCCAACCGGCCCCGCGGATATCCATGGTTTCATCGAGGGTCATTTCCTGCGGGGCATTGTCTTGCTGCTTAACATCTTCCATCGGGATACCTCACTGATCGAGTTATGAAAAACACATCAGGCCGGACACACTGTCCGGCTTGAATTTCATCGCACTCCACGGGCCCGGGGGCATTGCCGGAGTGCGCGATCATTCTCCCAAGCAGCCAGGAAGGGAACTATAAGACCGGCGAGTATCCGGTGCCTGAATCGGCACCAGCCAAACCAGAACTATGCCTCGCGAGCTGTAGTATCAATCACAGGTTTACTCAGCAGGTGTTGCGCCTTGTCTCTCAAAAGCTGCAAGTCGATGAGCGGAGTGTGGCGCTGCTTGGCCTGCTCGTCCCAATGACGCATCCGCAAACTCACGCCGCACAAGGGGTCCAGCTCGAAGGCCCGAGCCTCCTCCGGGCTCATGACACCCCCCTGGTACTCCAGCGTACGGCGACTGGCCTCGCTCAGGCGCTCGTAGTACCCGGGATCGGTCAATGTCAGATAACGCTTGGCCTGCACGTGATACTCCACCAGCCGGGCCAGCCGCTCGCTGAAACCGGCCCGGCGCAGATAATCCGCGCCCAGGCGCTCATGGCTGACAACGCCATAGCCGCCCATATCCCCCACGGGCTGCTCACCGGCCGGGCAGATATGCCCGATATCGTGAAAGAACGCCGCCAGCACCACTTCATCGTCGAAGCCTTCGGCCATCGCCAGTTGCGCGGCCTGGGACATATGCTCCAGCTGCGAGACCGGTTCGCCGATATAGTCCGCGTCGCCAAACCGCCCATAGAGGCCGAAGACCTCGTCCAGTACCCGTTCGACCTGGTTCATGCGGACTCTCCCAGCAAAGCGGCAAGGTTGTTTTCGGCCATCTGCGGGCCGACGCTCATGCCGACCCCGGTGTGCATCAGCGCGGCACTGACCCCCGGCGCCGCCCGCAGGAACGAGAACGGGCCCGGCCCCTTCGAACCGTAGACACCCTGCCACCGTTCCAGCACCTGGACCTTGCAGCCCAGGGTGTGCTCGGCCAGCTCCAGCATCCAGGTGTCCACCTGTTCGGCATTGAAAGGCGAAGCATCGCTGCCGTAATGGTGGGAGTCGCCGATGATCAGCTCGCCATGGGGCGTCGGACTGATCAGCAGATGGATACCGTGTTCCTGCAGGTGCGGGCTCTCGCGCTGGATCTGTTCCCGCACCGCCGCCGCCTCGGGCAGGTCGCAGAACGCCCCGTAGTGCACGCAGCTCAGGCCGGTCAGCACCGCGTGTTGCAGGTCCAGGCTGTTCGACAGCGGGCGCGCGCGAAGCATTTGCAGACGACAGATGCCCGGCTGCAACCGGGCCATCGATTCGGCCAGCAGCGTCTGATAGTCATGACCCGAACAGACGATGATCTGCTCGCCGCGAAAGCTGCCGGCGGTGCTGTGCAACCGGCCGGGCTCGACCTCGCGCACCAGCGTCGAGAAGTGGAATTCCACGCCCAGTTCGCGGCGCAGGTAGTCGATCAGCGTCGGGATCGCCTCGCGGGAATACAGTTGCTGGTCGTCCAGGCCATGCAGGGCGGCACGGTGATGACTGAACTGGCCGTCGTGCAGGGCGTGCAGGTCCTGGCCCCGCAGCAACTTCACCCGATAGCCGTGCTCCCCGGCACGTCTGGTACAGAACGCCTCCAGCAGATGTTCTTCCGCCTCGGTACGGGCGAAGAGCAGCGAGCCGTTGCGCTTGAGCTGAAAACCGGCCTGCCGTGACCAGTGGTCCCAGATGTCCCGGCTGGCACGCGCCAGGTCGAGCATCACGCCCGGCGGCTGGCCGGTGACCAGGGCCTGGCCGAAGTTGCGCACGGACGCGCCGAGGGGAGTCGCGCTGCGCTCGAAGACCTTGACCCGCAGGCCACGGCGGGCGGCGGCGTAGGCATGGGACAGGCCCAGGATGCCTGCGCCGACGATGAGAATGTCGTTGTGAGTTTCCATGGGTATTCCGTGGGGAATGGCCGCTACGCGGTTCGCGGGCAAGCCCGACTCCCACAGGACTCGCGTCGTTCACAAAAACAGGGATCGACACAACATCTTGTGGGAGCCGGCTGGCCCGCGATAGTGGTCCGGGGGTTATTGGGCGACTTTTTCCGACTTGCCGTCATAGCGCTTGCGCCACTCGGTGAGGATCTCGTCGCGGTTCTTCGAGGCCCAGGCGAAATCGTTCTTGATCAGGCGCTGTTCGTAGTCGGCCGGCAGTTCGGTCTGCGGCTTGGCGATTCCCGGCTGGGCCAGCACGGCGAAGTTTTCCTTGTACAGTTCCATGGCCGCCGGACTGGCGGAAAAGTCGGCGAGTTTCTTCGCCGCATCTTCATGCGGGGTGCCCTTGATCACCGCGGTGGCCTCGATTTCCCAGCCCAGGCCTTCCTTCGGCAGGATGATGTCCAGCGGCGCGCCCTGGCGCTTGAGCTGCACGGCCGGGTATTCGAAGGAAATCCCGATCGGGAACTCGCCGGAGGCCGCCAGCTTGCACGGCTTGGAACCGGAGTGGACGTACTGGCCGATGTTCTGGTGCAGGTCATCCATGTATTTCCAGCCCTGCTTCTCGCCGAAGGTCTGCAACCAGGCGCTGACATCGAGGAAACCGGTGCCGGACGAAGCCGGGTTGGGCATCACGATCTTGCCCTTGTACTCGGGCTTGGTCAGGTCCTGCCAGCTCACCGGCTTGGTCAGGTGCTGCTTCTCGGCTTCGACGGTGTTGAAGCAGATGGTCGCGGCCCAGACGTCCATGCCCACCCAGGACGGGGGGTTGGCGGCGTCACGATAGTTGCTGCCGATCTTGCCCAGGTCTTTCGGTGCGTAGCTCTGCAACATGCCTTGCTGGTCGAGGATCGCCAGGCTCGAAGCCGCCAGGCCCCAGACCGCGTCAGCCTGCGGACGGGCTTTTTCGGCCAGCAGCTTGGCGGTGATGATGCCGGTGGAATCGCGCACCCACTTGATTTCGACGTCCGGGTTGGTCTTCTCGAACGCGTCCTTGTAGCTCTTGAGCTGTTCGGCTTCGAGGGCGGTGTAGACGGTCAGCTCGGTTTTCGCGGCAAAGGCATTCAGGCTGAACGCCGAGAGGACAGCAGCGGCAAGAGCCAGTGGGGTGAACAGGCGTGACTTGGACATGGCGCGGTTCCTTGAGTGAGTGCGAGTTGATCGGGTGGGCGAATCAATGGCCGGGCGCGGTCTGCCGCCAGGCCTGGGAGCGTCGCAGCAAACCGCGCGAGGCCCAGGCCAGCAGCAGGGACACGCCCGCCGAGGTGAAGAGGATCAGGGTCGACATGGCCGCCGCGCCGCCGACATTGCCGGCGTCGTCCATGTTCAGCACCGCCACCGCCGCGAGGATGGTGTCGGGGCTGTAGAGGAAGATCGCCGCCGAAACGGTGGTCATGGCCGAGACGAACAGGTAGCGGATGATGTCCAGCAGCGCCGGCAGGCAGATCGGCACAGTCACCTTCAGGTAGTGCCGGTACAGCGGCGCCTTGAGCGACAGCGCGGCGGCCTCGAACTCCCCGTCGAGCTGACGCAGGGCGGTGGTGGCGGTCATCTGCGCGGTGGTCAGGTAGTGCGCGATGGTGCAGACCACCAGCAGCGTCATGGTCCCGTAGAACACATGCAGCGGGTTGCCGTTGAGGTTGAAGAAGAACACGTAGCCAAGGCCCAGGACCAGGCCCGGCACGGCCATCGGCACGAAGCTGAGCATGCGCAACGCCAGGTTCAGGCCGCGCTGGCCGCGGGTTTTCTCCATCAGGTAGGCGCCGGTGAAAATCAGCGCGCTGCCGATCAGCGCCGTGCACAGCGCCAGGGTCAGGCTGTTGCGATAGGCCAGCCAGCCGCCACCCGCCGTTTCATTGAACTGATAGTGGTTGAGGGACAGCGACAGGTTGTACGGCCAGAACTTCACCAGCGACGAGTACACCGCCATGCCGAACACCAGCAGCAGCGCGGCGCAGATCAGCAGGACAATCGCCAGGTAGCAGCCATCGCGCAGCGGCGAACGGGCCGGCTGGAACACCTGGGCACGACCGCTCATGGCCTCGCCATGACGCCGGCGCAACCAGGCATCGACGGCAAAGCTCAGCAGCGCGGGCAACAGCAGGATCATGCCGATCAGCGCGCCCCGCCCGAACTGCTGCTGGCCGACCACCGCCTTGTAGGCTTCCAGGGCCAGGACCTGGTAATCGCCACCGACGACCACGGGCACGCCGAAGTCGGTGATGGTCAGGGTGAAGACCAGGCAGAAGGCGGCGAACACCGCCTGCCGGGTCGCCGGCCAGGTGATGCTGCGAAAGGCTTTCCAGGGACCGGCGCCCATGCTCGACGCGGCGTCGAACAGTCGGGCATCGGCCAGGGACAAGGCCGACAACAGAATCATCAGGGCATGGGGAAAGGTGTAGATGACTTCGCCGAGGACAATGCCCCAGAAGCCGTAGATATTGTCCGGGAACAGCCCGCGCAACAGGCCCTGGTTGCCGAACAGGTAGACCAGGGCAATGCCCGGCAGCATCGACGGCGCCATCAGCGGCAACAGCGACAGACCGCGCCACAGGGTCTTGCCGGGAATCAGGGTGCGTTGCAACGCATAGGCGAACAGGTAGGCCAGCGGCACGACAATCGCCGCCACGCTCATGGACACCTTCAGGCTGTTACCCAGCAACCAGTGAAAGTTGTCGCTGTTCAGCAGTTCCTTCGCGGCGAGCCAGCCACCCCCCTGCCCGGCCTCGCTGCTGAAACCGCGCCAGAAGATCGCCAGCAGCGGCAGCAATACCGCGACACCCAGCAGGCAGAGCCAGAGCACCTTGCCACCGACCACGAACAGACGGTCACCCAGATCGCCGCGCAAGGGCTTCACGCTCGACTTGCGCGCCAGCGGCAGGCTGATTTCGCCGGCCATCTCAGGCAAACACCTGGAGGCTGCGCGGTGGCAGGGCGACCCAGATATCCGGCGAGCCGAGGCGCGGCATATCCTGCGGACCGACTTCGGCCAGCAGCGGATGACCGGGCAATTCGTTGAGTTCGAAGCTCATGCGACAGCGGTTGCCGAGGAAGGTGATTTCGCGCACCCGCGCCGGGAACAGGTTTTCCTCGTGCACCGGCGGATTGACGCTGATCGACTCCGGGCGGCAGAACAGCCGGCCGGAACCGGCCCGCGAGGCGCCTTCGGCGAGGCGCACATCCATATTGCCGACCCGCGCGTGATGGGCACTGCGATGCTGGAACGGCAGCCAGTTGCCCTGGCCGACAAACTCGGCGACAAACGGCGTGGCCGGTCTGTCGTAGATTTCCTGGGGCGTGGCGTACTGCTCGACCTTGCCGTTGTTCATCACGGCAATGCGATCGGCCATCAGCATCGCCTCATCCTGATTGTGAGTCACCATCAGGGTGGTGACGCCGAGGCTGCGTTGCAACTGGCGCAGCTCGGTGCACAGGTGCTCGCGAACCCGCGCATCGAGGGCCGACATGGGTTCGTCCAGCAGCAGCAACGACGGCGCCGGCGCCAGGGCGCGGGCCAGGGCGACACGTTGCTGCTGCCCGCCGGAGAGTTGGCCGGGATATTTTTTCTCGCTGCCGACCAGGCCCACCAGTTCGAGCATCTGACCGACGCGCTTGCGCACCTCATCACGGCCGCTGCCGGCCAGGCCGTAGGCGATGTTCGCTTCCACCGTCAGGTTGGGAAACAAGGCGTAGGACTGGAACAGGATGCCGTAGTCCCGCGCCTGGGGCGGCAGTTCGGAAACGTTGCGATCGCCGAGGAACAGCTCGCCGTCGTCCTGGCGCTCGAGGCCGGCGATGCAGCGCAGCAAGGTGGTCTTGCCGCAACCGGACGGCCCCAGCAGACAGACCAGTTCGCCGGCGGCGACATCGAGGGAGACATTATCCAGGGCGGTGAAGGCGCCGAAACGCTTCTGTACACCGCGCACTTTCATCGGTGCGCCCGGATTGGCCAGGACTGTGGCGATCGAGTTGTTCATGGACGGACCTCATCAAGCAGATGAGGGTCATGCTAGGGAGCGAATGCGTAGCCCGTGTGGCAATAAGGCAAAAGCTGCCGATAGTGGTATTGGCGGATTTGGGTTCAGACCGGCGCCATTTCCTGGGCCAGGCCCATGAACGCCGCCGGCAGGCGCGCCGACTTGCGCTCCTTGAGGCAATACAGGTACTCGGGAATCTGCGGCGCATTCTCGATGCTCAGCACCCGCAGTTGCGGATCGTGGGGCACTTCCTGGCGGGCAATGATGCTGATGCCGATATTGCGCAGCACCGCTTCGCGGATCGACTCGCGACTGCCGATTTCCAGCAGCGGGCCATGGCTGACCCGGGCATTGCGCAACAGCTCTTCCGTCAATTGCCGGGTGGTCGAGCCCGGCTCGCGCATCAGCAGGCAATGCCCGGCCAGCGCCGACAACGGCACATGCTCATGAATCGCCAGCGGATGATTGCGATGCACCGCCAGCACCAGCGGATCGCTGCCCAGCACCCGGCGGATCAGGCGCGGGTCCTCGAGCAACTGCGAAGATGCCGCGACATCGACGCGATAGTCCTCCAGGGCTTCCAGCACCTGCTGGGAATTGCCGATTTCCACCGACACCTCGACCTGGGGCAGACGTTCACGAAAGGCTTTCACCAGATCGAGAATGTAGTACGGCGCGGTCGCGGCGATGCGCAGGGTGCCCTGGACCTGGCCGCTGTTGCGCAGGAAAAACTCGATATCGGCTTCCTGCTGCAACAACGCCTTGACCATCGGCAGCAACCGCGCGCCCTCTTCGCTGACACTCAGGCGGCGCCCGCCGCGATAGAACAGCTCGACCGAGTACTGGCTTTCCAGGTGACGGATCTGGGTGGTGACCGTGGGCTGGCTGAGGCCGAGCTTTTTCGCCGCCTCGGTGATGCTGCCGAGGCGAGCGACCATGTAAAACGCCTTGAGCTCGGCACTCTTCAATTCGGCACTCGGCACATCACCCTCTCATCGTCTATTTGCGCAACAGGCGCAACCCATTGAACACCACCAGCAGGCTGACGCCCATGTCGGCGAACACCGCCATCCACATGGTCGCCATGCCGAGGAAGGTTACCGCAAGAAAGATCGCCTTGATGACCAGGGCCAGGGCGATATTCTGCTTGAGGATAGCCGCAGTCTGCCGTGAAAGGCCAATGAAAGCCGGGATCTTGCGCAGATCGTCGTCCATCAGGGCGACATCGGCGGTCTCGATGGCCGTGTCGGTACCGGCCGCCGCCATGGCGAAGCCGATCTCGGAGCGGGCCAGGGCCGGTGCGTCGTTGATCCCGTCGCCGACCATGCCGACCCGGTGCCCCTTGGCGTACAGGTCTTCGATGGCCTGCAACTTGTCGGTCGGCAGCAGGTCGCCACGCGCTTCGTCGATGCCCACCTGGGCGGCAATCGCGTTGGCGGTGTGCGGGTTGTCGCCGGTCAGCATCAGGGTCCTGATACCCATCTCGTGCAACTGGCGGATGGCTTCGCGGCTGGAGGCCTTGACCGTATCGGCAACGGCGAACAGTGCCAGCGGGCCGGAACGGTCGAGCAGCAGCACGACGGTCTTGCCCTGTTTCTCCAGGGCGAAGAGTTTCTCTTCCAGTGCCGGCGAGCACAGGCCGAGGTCTTCCACCAGACGGTGGTTGCCCAGGTGATAGCGCTGGCCGCCGATTTCACCCCGCACGCCGCGTCCGGCCAGGGCTTCGAAGGCCTCGACTTCCTGCAGCGGCAGTTGCTTGTCCTGGGCATCCCGGGCAATCGCCTGGGATACCGGGTGATCGGAACGGACCGCCAGGCTGGCGGCGATAGCCGGCGCGGATTCGCTCAGCAGCGGGTCCAGGGGCAGGAAGTCGGTCAGCACCGGCTTGCCGTGGGTGATGGTGCCGGTCTTGTCCAGGGCCAGGTAATCCAGCTTGTGACCGCTTTCCAGGTACACCCCGCCCTTGACCAGGATGCCCTTGCGGGCCGCCGCGGCCAGGCCGCTGACGATGGTCACCGGCGTCGAAATCACCAGCGCACACGGACAGGCGACCACCAGCAATACCAGTGCCCGGTAGATCCAGTCGAACCACAGGCCGCCCAGGAACAGCGGTGGAATCACCGCCACGGCCAGGGCGAAGGCGAACACCGCGGGGGTGTAGATCTTCGAGAAGCTGTCGACGAAACGTTGGGTCGGCGCCCGCGCGCCCTGGGCCTGCTCGACCGCGTGGATAATCCGCGCCAGGGTCGAATTGCCCGCGACCGCCGTTACCCGGTAGTCCATGGAACCGGCCTGGTTGATCGTCCCGGCGAACACCTTGTCCCCGGGGTTCTTCTCGATGGGCAGGCTTTCGCCGGTGATCGGCGCCTGATCGACACTGGAACTGCCATAGACCACCTCGCCATCCAGGCCGATGCGCTCGCCCGGCCGCACCCGCACCAGGGCGCCCAGTGCAATGCTTTTGACCTCGCGCTCGACCCAGCTACCGTCTTCCTCACGGACAGTGGCTTGCTCCGGGGTCATCTGCATCAGGCCGCCGATGGCGTTGCGCGCCCGGTCCAGCGAACGGGCCTCGATCAGTTCGGCGATGGTGAAGAGGAACATCACCATGGCCGCCTCCGGCCATTGCCCGATCAGCAAGGCGCCGGTGACGGCGATGCTCATCAGGGCGTTGATATTCAGGTTGCGGTTCTTCAGGGCGATCCAGCCCTTTTTGTAGGTGGTCAGGCCACCGCTGAGGATCGACACCAGGGCGATGATCGCCACCACCCAGTTCGGCGCGGCGCCGGTGAAGTGGATCACTTCGGCGCCCAGCGCGCCCAGCCCGGAAACGGCCAGCGGCCACCAGGATTTCCTGGCCGCAGGTGCACCCACGGCTTCGCTGCCCTCTTCCAGCGGGTCGGCCTGCATCCCCAGCGACTTGATGGCCTCGACAATCGGCGCGGTCGACGCTAGGTCGTGGGTCACGCCGAGAATGCGGTTGATCAGGTTGAATTCCAGCTGCTGCACACCCGCCAGCTTGCCGAGCTTGTTCTGGATCAGCGTCTGCTCGGTCGGGCAGTCCATCGCCTCGATACGGAAACGACTGAGCCGGGCCGTAGCGCTAGTGGTGGCGCTGAGCTTGATCAGCGCCGGCGCCTCGGCAGCGCCCGAACAGCAGCTGTGCTGATGCACGGCCTTCGCCGACGAGTGGTCATGAGCATGATCGTGGCTGTCGCCATGCTTGTGCGCGTGACCGGCATCAGCCGGCGCAGCCGCTTTGCCCGAGCAGCAGGCGTCCTGCTGGTGCACGACCTTTACCGACGAGTGGTCATGGGCGTGATCGTGGCTGTCGCCATGCTTGTGCGCGTGATCGGCATCAGCCGGCGCAGCCGCTTTGCCCGAGCAGCAGGAGCCCTGCGGTTGCACGGTTTTCACCGAGCCATGGACATGCTCGTGGTCGGTGTCGGTCTTGCGATGGATATGAATGGAGTCGCTCATGGGTGCGTCCCTGAAGGTGCTTGTTGCCAAGTGAACACCCTGTAGCCACTATAGGGTCAAGCACCCTTTTCGGAGATCGAACGATGAAGATTGGCGAACTGGCGAAACTCACCGACTGCCAGGTGGAAACCATCCGTTATTACGAGAAGGAAAACCTGCTGCCGGAGCCGGCACGTAGCGAGGGCAACTATCGCCTGTATACCCAGGCCCACGTGGAACGCCTGACCTTTATCCGCAACTGCCGCAGCCTCGACATGACCCTGGAGGAGATCCGCAGCCTGCTGAACCTGCGGGACAGTCCGCAGGATCAATGCGAAAGCGTGAATGCGCTGATCGACGAGCATATCCATCACGTCAAGGCGCGCATCGACGGGTTGCTGGCGCTGCAGGCGCAACTGCTCGACCTGCGCCAGCGTTGTGGCGAAGGGCCGGATGTCGATCAGTGCGGGATCCTGCAGCGGCTGGAAGTCAGCGGCAGCGTGCTGCCGGCTGAAGAGCATTCACATGTCGCGAGAAGTCACGGCCATTAGGGCCTCTTCGCGGGCAAGCCCGCTCCCACAACGGCGCAGGACCTGTGAAGAACGGCGCAGGACCTGTGGGAGCGGGCTTGCCCGCGAAGAACGATAACGCGGCCTGGAGCCGTGCTCAGACCGCCATCGGCGCCGTCATCGGCGCGTGGTGCTGGTAGCCTTCCAGGGAGAAGTCCCCCGGTTCCACCCGTTCCAGCCATTCCGGCTGGTACACGCCAGTCTTGGCGAACTCCGGCACGCGCTCGGAAATCACCAGCTTCGGCATCGGGAACGGCTCGCGGGTGAGCTGTTCGTTGAGCATGTCCAGGTGGTTTTCATACACATGGGCATCGCCGATGAAGTAGGTGAACCAGCGTGGCGTATAGCCGGTCAGGCGACCGATCAGGCTCAGCAGCGCCGCGCCCTCGGTCAGGTTGAACGGCGTGCCCAGGCCCAGGTCGTTCGAACGGATGTAGAGGGTCAGGGAAATCTCCCGGGTCTCCACGTTCGGGTGGAACTGATACAGCAGATGGCACGGCGGCAGGGCCATTTCATCCAGCTGCGCGCAGTTCCAGCCGTGGAACAGGATCCGCCGGCTGCCCGGGTCCTTGATGATGGTGTCGACGCACTGGCGCACCTGGTCGATAGCCTTGTACAGCACCACATAGGCCTGGCCGTTTTCCTCGCCCTCGGCGATCTGCCGGTAGCCCTGGCTCAGGGTCTGCTCGATGGCAGCGCGATTAGCGGTCGGGATCTGCTTGTACGCCGGCCACTTGCGCCATTGCACACCGTAGATCTCGCCCAGGTCGTCATCGCCCTGGCGGAACGGGTTGGCCAGCCACTGGGTGTTTTCGTTGGCGTTCTGGTCCCAGACCTTGCAGCCCAGTTCGCGGAACTCGGCGGCGTTGTTGACGCCACGGAGGAAACCGCACATCTCGCCGATGGCGGACTTGAAGGCCATCTTGCGGGTGGTGATCGCCGGGAAACCTTCCTTCAGGTCATACCGCAGCATCGCCCCGGGAAAGCTGATGGTGTTCACGCCGGTACGGTTGGCCTGCTTGGTGCCGTTCTTGATGACGTGGGCGACCAGATCGAGATATTGCTTCATGAATTACCTGCATCCTTGAATACGGGGCCCGCGGGCCCAGATCCGAATTTAAAGCGCGGCGTCTTTCGTTGCCGGAGTGGTCGAGGCGCGGTGATAGGCGAACCACAGCAGCGCCAGGCCGCCGATGATCATCGGTAGGCTGAGGATCTGCCCCATGGTCACCCAGCCGAATGCCAGATAACCGAGCTGCGCATCCGGGACCCGGACGAACTCGACGATAAAACGGAAGATCCCGTAGAACAACGCGAACATGCCGGAAACCGCCATGGTCGGCCGCGGCTTGCGCGAGAACAGCCAGAGGATCACGAACAGCGCCACGCCTTCAAGGGCGAACTGGTACAGCTGCGACGGATGGCGCGGCAACTGCGCCGGGTCGCTGAACGGCGGGAAGACCATCGCCCACGGCACGTCGCTCGGCTTGCCCCACAGTTCGGCATTGATGAAGTTGCCGATACGCCCGGCACCCAAGCCGATCGGCACCATCGGCGCGACGAAGTCCATCAGCTCGAAGAATGACTTGCCGTTACGTCGACCGAACCACCAGGCGGCCAGCATCACCCCGATGAAACCGCCATGGAACGCCATGCCGCCCTTCCAGACCTCGAAGATCAGCGTCGGGTTGGCGATATAGGCCGGCAGATCGTAGAACAGCACGTATCCCAGGCGTCCGCCGACGATCACCCCCATGGCGAGCCAGAACACCATGTCGGAGAGTTTTTCCTTGGTCCAGGTCGGGTCGAAACGGTTCAGGCGCCGGGAGGCCAGCAGCCACGCACCGCCGATGCCGACCAGGTACATCAGGCCGTACCAGTGGATTTTCAGCGGACCGATGGCCAGGGCCACCGGGTCAATCTGCGGGTAAGGCAGCATTGCGACTCCTCGATAGAGTAGAAAATTCAGGGTCCGTGCGGTGTATCGGCGCCCGGACCGGCGGGCCATGTTGCGGCTCGCGCATTAAGCCAATATTGCGCCCGGAAGACTGAACCGGACCTGAGACTCAGATCAGGAATTTTATCCCGACACAGAACAATAGCCCGGCAAACAACCGCTTGAGCAACAGCGGCGATAACTTGTGCGCCAACTGCACGCCGAAACGGGCGAAAAACATACTGGTCAGGGCGATGCCGAGCAAGGCCGGCAGATAGATAAAGCCCAGGCTGTGGGGCGGCAGCAACGGATCGTGCCACCCCAGGATCATGAAGCTCAGGGCACTGGCCACCGCGATCGGTAGGCCGCAGGCCGACGAGGTCGCCACCGCCTGCTGCATCGGCAGGCTACGCCAGGTCAGGAACGGCACGGTCAACGAGCCGCCGCCGATACCGAAAATCGCCGAAGCCCAACCGATAAAGCCGCCGGCAACGCCCAGCCCGAGCTTGCCGGGAATCCCACGGCTGCCCCTGGGCTTGAGATCCAGGGCCATCTGCGCGGAAACGATCAGCGCGAACACACCGATGATCTTCTGCAGGTTCGGCCCGGCAATCGCCTTGGCCGTCAGCGCGCCGAGGCCCGAGCCGAGCAGGATGCCCAGGGTCATCCAGGCGAAGATCGGCCAGCGCACCGCGCCCCGGCGATGATGGCCGCGAATGGTGTTGAACGAGGTGAAGATGATGGTCGCCAGGGAAGTGCCGACCGCCAGGTGCGTGAGGATCGAGGTATCGAACCCCTGCAAGGTGAAACTGAACACCAGCACCGGCACGATGATGATCCCGCCGCCGACGCCAAACAGCCCGGCCAGCACGCCTGCGCATGCGCCCAGTACCAGATAGAGCAGAAATTCCATGGGTGCCCCCGAAACAAGACCGGCATGGTAACGGAAGCATGCCGCTCGTCTCTACTGGATGACGACGGACACCCTGCGTAGAGTGGGCAAAAACACAGAAGGACCACCTGATGTGCCTGATTGTCTTCGCCTGGCGCCCGGGCCATGCCCAGCCACTGATCGTCGCGGCCAACCGCGACGAATTCTATGCCCGCCCCAGCCTGCCGCTGGCGCAATGGCCGGAAACACCGCAGGTTCACGCCGGACGCGACCTGGAAGCCGGCGGCACCTGGCTAGGCGTTGGCGCCGGCCAGCGCTTTGCCGCGCTGACCAATATCCGCAATCCCCATCAGCCGCCGGCCCGGCGCTCCCGGGGCGAACTGGTGGCGCGGTTCCTCGCGGGGGAAACGTCGATCGACGATTATCTCGCGGATATCTCCGCACGATCACCGGAATATGCCGGTTTTAACCTGCTGCTGGGTACGGCTGGAGAGTTGTGGCATTTCAACTCCCATGAGGCTCAGCCGCGCCAACTCGCGGAAGGCGTTTACGGCCTGTCCAACGCGGGACTCGATACACCCTGGCCAAAGTTGTTGAAGGCCAGGGCAGCGCTGGCGCAGACCCTCGACGATCCCCGACCGGAGAACCTGCTTGCCTTGCTGGCCGACCCGCAGACCGCACCCTTTGCCGAACTGCCGGATACCGGCGTCGGGCTGGCGACGGAGAGCCTGCTGTCGAGTGTGTTTATCGCCAGCCCGAGCTATGGCACGCGAGCCAGTACGGCGCTGATCGTCAATGCCGATGGCACGCGGCAACTGGTCGAGCGCAGTTTCGGGCCCTATGGCGGGCATCTGGGAGAGGTGGAACTGAAGGTCTGAAACACATCACGGGACTGACTGATCGTGCCCACGCTTTGCGTGGGTATGCAGCCCATGAAGCTCCGCGTCAGCTTCAAGAGCGGACGCAGAGCGTCCAGCGCGGCACTCCCACGCGGAGCGTGGGAACGATCATGTATGGAGGTCTGACGCCCCCCTGTAGGAGCCGGCTTGCTGGCGATTGCGGCCGGGTCGGCGATGCAAGGCTTGCAGGCCTCATCGCCGGCAAGCAGGCTCCTGCAAAGGACGCTGGGTCAGTCAGTGCTTGACCACCGGATTGGCCATCCGCGCCAGGCCGAGGTTTTTCAGTGCCAACTGCAAGGTACTGTGGATAACTTGCGGGTTGTCGATGGTCATCACCTGGGCCAGCAGTTCCTGGGACTTGCTCAGGCTGATCTGGCGCAGCATCCACTTCACTTTCGGCAAGTTGGTGGCGTTCATCGACAGGCTGTCGAAGCCCATCGCCATCAGCAGCACCGCTGCCGCCGGATCACCGGCCATTTCGCCGCAGATGCTCACCGGCTTGCCTTCGGCGTGGGCATCACGCACCACGTTCTGCAAGGCCTGCAGCACCGCCGGGTGCATGTAGTCGTACAGGTCGGCAACCCGCGGGTTGTTACGGTCAACGGCCAGCAGGTACTGGGTCAGGTCGTTGGAGCCGACCGAGAGGAAATCCACTTGCCGGGCCAGCTCGCGGGTCTGGTACACCGCTGCCGGAATCTCGACCATCACCCCCACCGGCGGCATCGGCACATCGGTGCCTTCGTCGCGGACTTCGCCCCAGGCCCGGTGGATCAGGTGCAGGGCCTCTTCCACTTCATGGGTGCCGGAGATCATCGGCAGCAGGATCCGCAGGTTGTTCAGGCCTTCGCTGGCCTTGAGCATCGCCCGGGTCTGCACCAGGAAGATTTCCGGGTGGTCGAGGGTCACGCGGATACCCCGCCAGCCGAGGAACGGGTTGTCCTCGACGATCGGGAAGTACGACAGCGACTTGTCGCCACCGATGTCCAGGCTGCGCATGGTCACCGGTTGCGGGTGGAACGCCGAGAGCTGTTCGCGATAGATCGCCAACTGCTCCTTCTCGCTCGGAAAGCGCTGGTTGATCATGAACGGCACTTCGGTGCGATACAGCCCGACACCTTCGGCGCCACGCTGTTGCGCACGGGCCACATCCGCCAGGAGGCCGGTGTTGACCCACAAGGGCATGCGGTGACCGTCGAGGGTCACGCAAGGCAGCTCGCGCAGGGCATCGAGCCCCTGGGACAGCTGGCGTTCCTCTTCGACGACACTGGCGTATTGCTTGCGCAGCAGTTCGCTCGGGTTGGTAAACACCTCGCCACGGGCGCCGTCGACGATCATTTCGATCCCGTCGACCTTGGAATACGGCAGGTCCACCAGGCCCATCACCGTCGGGATCCCCATGGCACGGGCCAGGATCGCGACGTGGGAGTTACCGGAACCGAGGACCGACACCAGGCCCTTGAGCTTGCCTTCCGGCACCTCGCCGAGCATGGCCGCCGTCAGCTCTTCGCTGACCATGATGGTGTTGTCCGGGTAGACCATTGCCTGCTGGCGTTCCGACTGCAGGTAGGCCAGCAGCCGGCGCCCCAGGTCCTTGACGTCCGAGGCCCGCTCGCGCAGGTAGGCGTCGTCCATCAGTTCGAAGCGATTGACGTGGTCGGTGACCACCTGGCGCAGCGCGCCCTGGGCCCACTGGCCGGTCTTGATGATATTGGTGACTTCACTGCCCAGGGACGCATCGTCGAGCATCATCAGGTAGACGTCGAACAAGGCGCGCTCTTCCGGGCGCAACTGGGTGGCGAGCTTGGCCGACAGGGTGCGCATGTCGCTGCGCACGCCTTCGATGGCGGTCTTGAACAGCGCCAGTTCGGCATCGATATCGCTGACCGCCTTGTCCGGCACCACATCCAGGTCCGCCGGCGGCAGCATGACCACCGCCGTACCCACCGCGGCACCGGGCGAACCCGGCACACCGATGAACTTGGCTTCCTGGATGCCCTTGCCTTCACGCCCCAGGCCGCGGATCGAACCGGTGGCCTCGGCATGGGCGATAACGCCGGCGAGCTGGGCGCTCATGGTCACCAGGAAGGCTTCTTCGCCCTCGTCGAACTGGCGACGCTCCTTCTGCTGGATGACCAGTACGCCGACGACGCGGCGGTGGTGAATGATCGGCGCGCCGAGGAAGGAGGCGTAGCGCTCCTCACCGGTTTCGGCAAAGTAACGGTAGCGCGGGTGGTCAGCGGCGTTTTCCAGGTTGAGGGGCTCTTCGCGCGTCCCCACCAGACCGACCAGGCCTTCGTTCGGCGCCATGCTGACCTTGCCGATCGAGCGCTTGTTCAAGCCCTCGGTGGCCATCAGCACAAAGCGATTGGTCTCGGGGTCCAGCAGATAGACCGAGCAGACCTGGCTGCCCATGGCCTCTTTGACGCGCAATACAATAATCCCCAACGCCGCCTTGAGATCCTTGGCGGCGTTAACTTCCTGGACGATCTTGCGCAGCGTATTGAGCATGGCTCGGGGTCGAACTCCGTGTCAGTCGCGCGCTAAAAGGCGCGGGGCAAGCTCTTTGAGCGCGCGACGATAAACCTCGCGCTTGAATGTCACCACCTGGCCCAACGGGTACCAATAGCTGACCCAGCGCCAGCCATCGAACTCCGGTTTACCGGTCAAATCCATCCGCACCCGCTGCTCGTTGGAGAGCAGGCGCAGGAGAAACCATTTCTGTTTCTGGCCGATGCACAGCGGTTGGCTGTGGGTACGCACCAGGCGTTGCGGCAAACGATAGCGCAACCAGCCCCGGGTACAGGCCAGAATTTGCACATCCTCGCGTTCCAGGCCGACTTCTTCGTTCAATTCGCGATACAAAGCCTCTTCAGGCGTTTCGTCCGGATTGATTCCGCCTTGCGGAAACTGCCATGCATCTTGATTGATCCGGCGTGCCCACAGGACCTGACCAGCATCATTCGTCAGAATTATCCCGACATTAGGACGGAAACCATCGGGGTCGATCACGGCAACCACCTCGCAAACGCATGTCGTCGCATTGTTCCACAAAGGTTGTGAAAGCAGCAACGAGCCTTCCTACCTTATGTGCACTCTTGTGAAAAGACCGTATTCTGGAGACCTTTTTACAGGCTTTTCAGCGAGTAACCGCAATGCGTCTGGCTTTATTCGACTTGGACAACACACTTTTGGGCGGCGACAGCGACCACGCCTGGGGCGATTACCTGTGCGAACGGGGAATTCTCGATCCGGTGGCCTACAAGGCGCGCAACGACGAGTTCTACCAGGATTACCTGGCCGGCAGGCTGGACAACGCCGAGTACCTGAACTTCTGCCTGGAAATCCTCGGCCGCACCGAGATGGCCCAGCTGGACGAGTGGCACCGCGACTACATGCGCGACTGCATCGAACCCATCGTCCTGCCCAAGGCCCTGGAACTGCTGGCACGCCATCGCGATGCCGGCGACAAGTTGGTCATTATCACCGCGACCAACCGTTTCGTGACCGGGCCGATTGCCGCACGCCTGGCGGTCGAGACCCTGATCGCCACCGAGTGCGAGATGCTCGACGGTCGCTACACCGGCCGCAGCACCGACGTGCCGTGCTTCCGCGAAGGCAAGGTGACGCGCCTGAACCGCTGGCTGGAAGAGACCGGGCACAGCCTGGAGGACAGCTACTTCTATAGCGACTCGATGAATGACCTGCCGCTGCTGGAGCAGGTGAGCCATCCGGTGGCGGTGGATCCCGATCCGAACCTGCGGGCCGAGGCCGAGAAGCGCGGCTGGCCGGTGATCAGCCTGCGCGGCTGATATTGCTTTCGCGGGCAAGCCCGCTCCCACGGGTTCTGCGCACTGCATAACGATTGCGCGCAGCCCGAGTCCGATGTGGGAGCGGGCTTGCCCGCGAATGAGGCCAGCAAGGCCCGCTCCGCCCTCAAGGACGCCTTCGCTGGCAAGCCAGCTCCCACAAGTTCTGCGCCCTGCATAACGATTGCGCGTAGCCCGAGTCAGATGTGGGAGCGGGCTTGCCCGCGAATGAGGCCAGCAAGGCCCGCGTCGCCCTCAAGAACGCCTTCGCCGGCAAGCCAGCTCCACAAGCAGCCAGCTCCCACAGGTCCCGCGTCAGACAGGCTTGGCGCCCATCAGGGCGGCGATCGCGACAAAACACAGGGCACCGAAGATCGCCAGCGCCAGGGTGAATTTCGCATTGCCGGAAACATCACCCCGACGCAGGCGGTTGAGCCGCACCACCAGCCACGCCCAGGCCAGGCAACCGACGGTGTAGAGCACGCTGGAGCCCAGCAGCCAGGTCTGGCCCAGGGGGAAACCGCCCAAGTGCACCAGCCACCAGCCACTGACCGGCTGTACCACCAGACACAGCGCCATCAGCCACCAGGCCAGGGCCCAGGGCATTTTCAACAGCCGGCCCGGGATCGTCGCATCCCCGCGCCGACGCCCACGCCAGAACCAGATGGCCACGGCCAGGGCACTGCCCAACAGCAACACCGTGACCACACTGTGAAGCACTTTCAGGGCCGTGAAGGTTTCCATTTCGTCTTTTCCTTAAGCGTTGCCCATCAGCGTAGCAGCCATCCGTCGGGTTTCAGCCGAGAAACAGCTGGTAGGCCGGGTTATCACTTTCGTCCCAGTACGGGTAGCCGATTTCCGCCAGCGCAGCCGGCACTAGGTGGCGTTCTTCGGCCGGCACCTGCAAGCCGGCGACCACCCGCCCATCGGCGGCGCCGTGGTTGCGGTAGTGGAACATCGAGATGTTCCAGCGCCCGCCGAGTTTGTTGAGGAAGTTGAACAGCGCGCCCGGACGCTCGGGGAACTCGAAACGCAGGACGATTTCATCGCTGACCCGCGCCGCATGACCGCCGACCATATGGCGGATATGCAGCTTCGCCAGCTCGTTGTCGGTCAGGTCGAGGACCGGGAAACCCTGCCCGGTCAGGCTCTCGATCAGGGTGCTGCGTGGATCGTTGTCCGGATGGGTCTGCACGCCGACAAAGATATGCGCTTCGCGACCGGTGTGGTAACGGTAGTTGAATTCGGTGATCTGCCGCTTGCCGATGGCCTCGCAGAAAGCCTTGAAGCTGCCCGGCTGTTCGGGGATGGTCACGGCGATGATCGCTTCACGCCCCTCGCCCAGCTCGGCGCGCTCGGCGACATGGCGCAGGCGATCGAAGTTGACGTTGGCCCCGGAGTCGATGGCGACCAGGGTCTGTCCGCTGACCTTGCGCAGTTCGACGTACTTCTTGATCCCGGCCACGCCCAGGGCGCCGGCCGGCTCGGTGATCGAGCGGGTGTCGTCGTAGATGTCCTTGATCGCCGCGCAGATTTCGTCGGTGCTGACGGTGATCACCTCGTCGACGTAGTCCTTGCAGATATCGAAGGTGTGCTGGCCGATCTGCGCCACCGCCACGCCATCGGCGAAAATCCCTACAGTAGGGAGGACCACTCGCTCACCGGCGGCCATGGCCTGCTGCAGGCAGTTGGAGTCGTCCGGCTCGACACCGATCACCTTGATCTCCGGGCGCAGGTACTTCACATAGGCCGCGATGCCGGCAATCAGGCCGCCGCCGCCGACCGGAACGAAGATCGCGTCCAGCGGACCCGGATGCTGGCGCAGGATTTCCATCGCCACGGTTCCCTGCCCGGCAATGGTGTGCGGATCATCGTAAGGGTGGATGTAGACGTAGCCCTTTTCCTCGACCAGCTTCAGCGAATAGGCCAGTGCTTCCGGAAAGGAGTCACCGTGCAGCACCACCTTGCCGCCACGGGAACGCACGCCTTCAACCTTGATTTCCGGGGTGGTCTTGGGCATCACGATCGTTGCCTTGACCCCCAGCACCTTGGCCGCCAGGGCCAGGCCCTGGGCATGGTTGCCGGCCGATGCGGTGACCACGCCGCGCGCACGCTCTTCATCGCTGAGCTGGGTCAGCTTGTTGTAGGCACCGCGAATCTTGAAGGAGAACACCGGCTGCAGGTCTTCGCGCTTGAGCCAGACCTGGTTGCCCAGTCGCTCGGAGAGCTGGCGGGCGGTCTGCAACGGGGTTTCCACGGCAACATCGTAAACGCGCGAGGTGAGGATCTTCTTGACGTACTGTTCGAGCATCGGAAAGCATCGCTGGCGGGTTGGGCAGGGACCGACGAGTCTAACCCAGCGCTTGCGACAACGACCACAGGGATCCTGCGGTTTTGATCGCCCCTTTGCAGGGCCCGCGATTATAATGCCGGCCTTTCGCCTACCCCCTGCCCGCTTCCGGAGCCCGCATGACCCAGGATCAACTCAAACAGGCCGTGGCCCAAGCCGCCGTCGACTTCATCCTTCCCAAGCTCGATGACAAAAGCATCGTCGGCGTGGGCACCGGCTCTACCGCCAACTGCTTTATCGACGCACTGGCGCAACACAAGGGCGCCTTCGACGGCGCGGTCGCCAGCTCCGAAGCCACTGCCGCGCGCCTCAAGGGCCACGGGATTCCGGTGTACGAGCTCAATACCGTCAGCGACCTGGAGTTCTACGTCGACGGCGCCGATGAAAGCGACGCGCATCTGAACCTGATCAAGGGCGGCGGTGCGGCACTGACCCGCGAGAAGATCGTCGCGGCCGTGGCCAAGACCTTTATCTGCATCGCCGACGGCAGCAAGCTGGTACCGGTCCTCGGCGCCTTCCCGCTGCCGGTGGAAGTGATTCCGATGGCCCGCAGCCACGTGGCCCGCCAACTGGTGAAGCTGGGCGGCGACCCGGTATACCGCGAAGGCGTGCTGACGGACAACGGCAACATCATTCTCGATGTGCACAACCTGCAGATCACCAACCCGGTGGAGCTGGAAGCGCAGATCAATGCGATTGTCGGCGTGGTCACCAACGGCCTGTTCGCCGCGCGTCCCGCGGACCTGCTGCTGCTGGGCACCAGCGAAGGCGTGAAGACCCTCAAGGCCTGAAACGCGTCACCCTTGCGGGAGCCGGCTCCCGCAAGGGTGATATCAGGGTCTAGTCCTGTGTGCGCTTGAAGACGTAGAACAGGTTCGGCTCGCTGACCATGTACACGGTCCCTTCCTCGTCCATGGTCACGCCCTCGGCGCGGGGAATGGTATTTTTCAAGCCGTTGAAACCGCCCAGCAAGGTCATGAAACTGACCTGTTCGCCCTTCTCGTCCAGCTCCAGCAACAGATGCGAGTCTGCCGACAACGCCAGCATATGGCGGGTCCGCGGATCGATCGCCAGCGCGGAAATATTGCGCATGGCCAGTTGATCGCTCGGCAGCTTCCGCTTCTCGCCGAACACCTGGATACCGTCGCTTTTCAGGCTGAACAAGGCGGGTGGCCGCTCTTCGCCCAACAGGATCTGCTGGTTGGCGGCGTCCCAGACCACGGCTTCGAAGGCCTTGTTCTGGTTCTTCGACGGGCCCAGGTCGTGCTGCTGGAAATCCTTGATGTTCAGTTCACGGGTATTGGCATCGACGGTGACGATGGTCAGGGTATGCATGCGCTCGTCGACGATCGCCATGCGCTCGCCTTCAAGCACCGTCACGGCTTCGGGATTGTTCCAGCCGACCAGCGGGATCTTGCGCAGGACATCGCCTTGCAGGGTCAGCTCGACCAGGAACGGATTCTTGCCCATGACCGAAAACAGCGTCCTGGTGCGCGGGTTGTAGCTGACATCGGAAGCTTCGTCCTTCTCCATGCCCGGCAGCAGCTTGGCATCGATCACCGCGCGATAACCCGGCAGCCAGATACTGTCCTTGCGCTCGGCCGGGGGCTCGAAACGCTCCTTGACCCACAGCACGCCGCGGTCCTCCCAGTGCATCGGCACAGACACGCCGGCACCGATCACGACCACCAGCAACAGCCAGTAATACCAACGCAACGCGAAACGGGAACGACGGGCGGAAGGCGAAGCAGGGGGCGATTGGGAGGCCATGTGAGGGCTGTTTCCTGATTTTTATGACGTTTGGACAACACACTGTAGGCAAGGCACAACGACCAGCCGGGAAATTATCCAGACAGGATGTGAAAAAAACGGCAAAAGGCAGGAAACAGGGGGACAAATCAAACGCGGAGCGTGGAAGTGATTCAGGCGTCTGTGGGAGCCTGGCTTACCAGAACACCGGACCGCCGCGAAGAGCCCCTTGAGGCCGCTGAAAGCTTCGCGGCGATGCGGCGCCCCGACGAGCCCGCTCCCACAGTTTTTTTAGCGGACGCTGCTGCTGAAGGTGCTGACGTTCGGCAGTTCCAGCACCAGTTCGTCACCGGCGTTGAGCGGACCGACACCTGCCGGCGTGCCGGTCAGGATCACATCACCGGCCTGCAACGAGAAGCACGCGGCCATGTACTGGATCATCGGCACGATCGGGTTGAGCATATCGCTGCTGATGCCGTCCTGGCGCACCTGGCCATTGATGGTCAGGCGGATGCCGATCTGGGTCAGGTCGGGAAAGGTGCTGCCCACCACGAACGGTGCGATCACCGCCGCGCCATCGAACGACTTGGCGATTTCCCACGGCAGGCCCTTGGACTTCAGCTCGGCCTGCTTGTCACGCAGGGTCAGGTCCAGCGCCGGGGCGAAACCGGAAATCGCGTCGAGCACCTCTTCCTTGCTCGGCTTGGTCGACAACGGCTTGCCGATCAGGACGGCGATTTCCGCCTCGTAATGCACCGAGCCGCGATCGGCCGGGATGCTGAAACCACCCTCGATCGGCACGACGCAGCTGCCCGGCTTGATGAACAGCAGCGGCTCGGTAGGCACCGGATTATCCAGTTCCTTGGCGTGTTCGGCGTAGTTACGACCGATGCAGACCACCTTGCCCAGGGGAAAGTGAATGCGGGTACCGTCGACATACTGGTGCTGATAGCTCATTGACCGACTCCTGATCTGTTTTATCGTCGTGACGCGAGGTTCAAACCGCGAAAATCTTGCCCGGGTTCATGATCCCGTTAGGATCGAACACCGCCTTGATCGCCTTCATGTATTCGATTTCAGCCGGGGAACGGCTGTAGGTCAGGTAATCGCGCTTGGTCATGCCCACGCCGTGCTCGGCGGAAATCGAACCGTTGTACTTCTCGACGGTCTCGAATACCCACTTGTTGACGGTGGCGCACTTGGCGAAGAACTCGTCCTTGCTCAGGTTTTCCGGCTTGAGGATGTTCAGGTGCAGGTTGCCGTCGCCGATGTGGCCGAACCAGACGATTTCGAAGTCCGGATAGTGTTCACCGACGATCGCATCGATTTCCTTGAGGAAGCCCGGCACTTTCGACACGGTGACCGAGATGTCGTTCTTGTACGGCGTCCAGTGGGAGATGGTTTCGGAGATGTACTCGCGCAATTTCCAGAGATTCTGCAACTGCTGCTCGCTCTGGCTCATCACGCCATCGACCACCCAGCCCTGCTCCACGCAGTGCTCGAAGGTCGCCAGGGCATCGTTGGCCACTTCTTCGGTGGTCGCTTCGAATTCCAGCAGCGCGTAGAACGGACAGTCGGTTTCGAACGGTGCCGGCACATCGCCACGGCCGAGGACCTTGGCCAGCGCCTTGTCGGAGAAGAACTCGAAGGCGGTCAGGTCCAGCTTGCTCTGGAAGGCATGCAGCACCGGCATGATCGAGTCGAAATCGGGGGCGCCGAGGACCATGCAGGTCAGGTTCTTCGGTGCACGGTCCAGGCGCATGGTCGCTTCGACCACGAAGCCCAGGGTGCCTTCGGCGCCGATGAACAGCTGGCGCAGGTCATAGCCGGTGGCGTTCTTGATCAGGTCCTTGTTCAGTTCCAGCACATCGCCCTTGCCGGTGACGACCTTCATGCCGGCCACCCAGTTGCGGGTCATGCCATAGCGAATCACCTTGATCCCGCCGGCATTGGTGCCGATATTGCCGCCAATCTGGCTGGAGCCCGCCGAGGCGAAGTCCACCGGATAGTACAGGCCGTGTTCCTCGGCCTGGTTCTGCAACTGCTCGGTGACCACGCCCGGCTGGCAGACCGCGGTGCGGTCGGTCAGGTTGATGTCGAGGATCTGGTTCATGTAGTCGAACGACACCACCACTTCGCCATTGGCGGCCACGGCGGCGGCGGACAGGCCGGTACGACCGCCCGACGGCACCAGCGCGACGCGGTGCTGGTTGGCCCAGCGCACGATGGCCTGGACCTGCTCGATGGTCTTCGGAAACACGATGGCCGTCGGCGCCGGCGCGAAATGTTTCGTCCAATCCTTGCCGTAAGCATTCAGGGAGTCAGCATCGGTCAGCACCTTGCCAGGCTCAACCAGGGTCTTCAGCTCATCAATCAGGGCAGGATTGGTCATCGACAGAACTCTCGAACATTTCATGGTCACCCTGAGAACGCTTCACGTCGCAGAATGAGTGTTTGCGGGTCGCATATGCTAGCATACGCACCCCGCAGAAGCGTGCTATCAGGCCGATCTGCGGTGCCGGCGATCACGCCGTGGGGTCAGCTCAAGCTGTCCATTTCCCTGCCATTTTTCTCCGGGACACAGGTTTACGCAGATGAGCAAGACTTCTCTCGATAAGAGCAAGATCAAGTTCCTTCTTCTCGAAGGCGTCCACCAATCCGCAGTCGACGTCCTCAAGGCCGCCGGGTACGTCAACATCGAGTACCACACCAAA
The DNA here is from genome assembly GCF_018326065.1 of Pseudomonas sp. Ost2. Lineage (NCBI taxonomy): Bacteria > Pseudomonadati > Pseudomonadota > Gammaproteobacteria > Pseudomonadales > Pseudomonadaceae > Pseudomonas > Pseudomonas sp. Ost2. The sequence continues at coordinate 6,994,096 of NZ_AP021904.1, forward strand.
TCCCTGCCGGATGCCGAGCTGAAGGAAAAGATCGCCGATGCCCACTTCATCGGCATTCGCTCCCGCACCCAACTGACCGAGGAACTCTTCGATCACGCGAAGAAACTCGTCGCCGTGGGCTGCTTCTGTATCGGCACCAACCAGGTCGACCTCGACGCGGCTCGCGAGCGCGGCATTGCCGTGTTCAACGCACCGTACTCCAACACCCGCTCCGTTGCCGAGCTGGTGCTGGCCGAAGCGATCCTGTTGCTGCGCGGCATTCCCGAGAAGAACGCTTCCTGCCATCGCGGTGGCTGGATCAAGAGCGCGGCCAACTCCTTTGAAATCCGTGGCAAGAAGCTGGGGATCATCGGTTACGGCTCGATCGGTACGCAGTTGTCGGTCCTGGCCGAAGGCCTGGGCATGCAGGTGTTCTTCTACGACACCCTGACCAAGCTGCCGCTGGGCAACGCGACCCAGGTCGCCAGCCTGACCGACCTGCTGGGCATGTCCGATATCGTCACCCTGCACGTTCCGGAAACCGCTGAAACCCAGTGGATGATCGGCGAGAAGGAAATCCGCGCCATCAAGAAGGGCGGGATCCTGATCAACGCCGCACGCGGTACCGTGGTCGAGCTGGACGCCCTGGCGGACGCGATCAAGGACAAGCACCTGATCGGCGCGGCCATCGACGTGTTCCCGGTGGAGCCGCGCTCCAACGACGACATCTTCGAAAGCCCGCTGCGTGGCCTGGACAATGTGATCCTGACCCCGCACATCGGTGGTTCCACCGCCGAAGCCCAGGCCAACATCGGCCTGGAAGTGGCGGAAAAGCTGGTCAAGTACAGCGACAACGGCACCTCGGTATCGTCCGTCAACTTCCCGGAAGTGGCGCTGCCGGCGCACCCTGGCAAGCACCGCCTGCTGCACATCCACGAGAACATCCCGGGTGTGATGAGCGAGATCAACAAGGTCTTCGCGGAAAACGGCATCAACATCTCCGGTCAGTTCCTGCAGACCAACGAGAAGGTCGGCTACGTGGTGATCGACGTCGACGCCGAGTACTCGGACCTGGCGCAAGAGAAGCTGCAGCACATCAACGGCACCATCCGGTCCCGCGTGTTGTTCTAAGCTTTACCGGCGCTCATGAAAAAGGGAGACCCTCGGGTCTCCCTTTTTCTTTCTGAACAAATCTTACTTGACGTTAACCGTGATGCGTTTCGACGCTACAGTCGGGTTGAACTGCATGTGCAGTTTGTCGCCAGCCACCAGCTGCAAGGTGTGCTTGCCCGGGGTGAGGGTCAATTGGGTTTCGGTCTGCGCCTTGCCGTAGTGGATCACGGTGTCGGTGGCCGGAATCGGCACGCTGGCGTCCGGCAACTCTTTCTGGTCGACCAGCAGGTGGTGGTGGCCGGTGCCCGGGGTCTGGTCGGTGGCCGGGGCCAGCTTGAGACCTTCCATGCCGAATTTTACCGTGAAGGTCTTGTCGACGGTGGCACCGTCCTTCGGCGACTCGATAAAGACCTTGGCGCCCTCGGGGGGTGCCGAGCGCGGAATGCCGTCGGCCGCGACGGCGAGCAGGCTGGAACTCAACAAAACAGTGGCTAAAGCGACGCGAGACACTAAGGTTTTCATTAACTTCTCCGGTTTTTCCACAAAATTTGGGCAGTCATGACAACTTCAGGACAAATCGTTGTCCAAACCTGCCAATCAACATAAAGCAAAGCGAGCAGCAGTTGCGCATCGCCCGTTACGAATTCATCTAGGAGTGACCATGCGTTTTTTGCCTGGCCTGTTGCTGTTACTGCCCCTTGCAAGTCCTTTCGCCCAAGCCGAACTGATCGATGACGTCAACGACCGGGGCGAACTGCGCATTGCCCTGGAAGGTGACATGCGGCCCTTCAGCTTCAAGGAAGACGGTCGCCTGACCGGCTTCGAAGTGGAACTGGGCGAACTGCTCGCCAGGGAGCTGGACATCAACCCGTCGTTTATCACCACCGATTCCGCCGATCTGCTGCAAGGCGTCGAAAGCGGCAAGTACGACATTGCCATCAACCACATAGCACTGACCCCGGAACTCAAGGAACGTTTCGATTTCAGCGAGCCTTACAGCTACACCAGCGCCCAGTTGATCGTGCGCAAGGAAGAACAAAGACCACTGGGCACACTGGACGCATTGAAAGGCCGTGCCTTGGGTGTAGCCCAAGGCAGCCAGTTCGTCGACGAAGCGCGAACGGTCGAAGGGGTGGACCTGCGCAGCTACCCGAACGCGCAGCAGCCACTCAAGGACGTCGCCGACAAGCAGATCGACGCGGCGATCAGCGATCGCCTGCTGATCCCCTTCGCCATTCGTGACAGCCGCCTGCCGGTCAAGGAAGGTCCTCCCGTGGGGCCGACCGTGACCCTGGCCATCCCGTTCCAGAAGGGTAACCCGGCCTTTCAGGCCAGCATCGACCGGGCCCTGCAGCGGATCAAGGCCGATGGCCGGCTGATGGCGTTGTCGGAAAAATGGTTCGGCATGGATGCGAGCGAGCCGCCGAAGCCCTGATACCAGGGAGGCGGAGCGTCCAGGGTGGCGGTCCCACGCAACCCGTGGGACGGCTTGTCAGGGTTGCGCCGAGTCCAGCACAGCCAGGGCCACCGCTGCCTCGGGCAGTTCCAGCTCGCTGAATACCTGGACGCCGGCCTGCTTCAGCAAGGCCGCCGTCACGCCCTCTCCCGGCACTTTCACACCGCTGAAGGTGCCGTCGTAGGTCAGCAGATTGCCACAGGACGGACTGTTGGCCTTGAGCACCGCGATCCGGATGGCATGCCGCCGCACCAGCTCAAGCGCCTGCCGGGCGCCGTCGAGAAAGGCCGCGCTGACGTCCTCGCCCTCGGTGGTGATGACCCGGGCGCGCCCCTCCAGCACCTGCACGCCCTGCCCTCCGGGAATCTCCGCCGCTGCACGCGGGGTCGGCAAGCCGCCGGCGACTTCCGGGCACAAGGCCACGACCCGGCCTTCAGCCTGCCAGGCCGCCAGTTGGGCGTAGGGACCGCTGGCACCGCCGTCATAGCGCACCAGATGCCCCAGCAGGCAGCGACTGACCAGAATTTTCTGCGGCATCAGAAAGGCTCATCGCCGCGACGACGGAACCAGCCGGTCAGCGACAGGCGCTCGCGCGTCGCCGGCAGCACTTCATGGGGCACCTCGCCGGAAAGGAAGACCACCAGGCTGCCGCCGGCCGGATCCACGTCATGCTCCACGCCACCGTCCAGGTACATCCGCAACTGGCCACCCTCCTCGGGCAACCAGGCGTCGTTCAGGTAGATCACGGCCGAGACCATCCGCCGATCGTCATCGCGAAAGCGATCCACGTGCTTGAGATAGAAAGCCCCGGGCGGGTACAGCGCAAAATGGCTCTCGAAATCCTCGAGGCCGAGAAACAACCCGCGGTTCAACGCCTCGCGCAGGCTGTCCATCATCCCCAGATAACGGTCGCAAGGCTCTGCCTGACCCGGTTCCAGCCATTGGATATGGTCACCGCGGATGCCTTCGCGCACCTGTTGCGACGGCCCGCGACCCACCGCGGCCGGTGCCAGTTCGCCTTCAGCCGCACGTTTACGGCACTCGGCGGCCAGCTCCACGGTCAGAGCAGCAGGCAGGAACACAGGCTGCCGCGACCAGCCGCGCGCGGCCAGGTCGTCGACGATACGTAACAGCAGCGGATGATCAGAGGGTATTTGCATGGCGCGCATAGTATCCATACGCCTGGAAATCCGACAGAGCCACCGGGCATGACAATACGAATTCTCGACAAGTCCCGCGCTCGTCGGGAGAATAGTCGGCTGTAGACAGGAGTCCCTATGCGCCGTTTGCTTTTTTCGCTGTTGATGTTCTGCACCTTGCCCACCTGGGCAGACAGCCACGACCAGTTGTACAAGGTCGCCGGTTGGCCAGAACAACGCGCGCATTTCAGCGATGCCCTGAGCGCCGCCCAGCAAAAGTACCGCAACAGCCTGCCGCCGGCCGTCTATCAGGCCCTGGTCAACAACAGCAACCAACGTTTTGCGCCGCAGGCCATGGACCAGCGGGCCGAGACCCAGCTGCGCCAGAACCTGAACGATCCGAAGCCGGCCCTGACGTTCTTCCAGTCACCGCTGGGACGCAAGATCGTCGCCGCCGAACTGCTCGCCACCCGACGCGACCAATTGGCCAAGAATGCCCAGGGGCTGCCGCATATCGAAGCCAGCGCGACCCGTCGCCTGCTGATCAACCACCTGGCCAACGCCTTGCCGGCCCGTGAAGCCGGTGCCGAAGTCAGTCTCGCCATCGCCGGCGTCGCCGCCGACAGCCTCAGTTCAATGATTCCCGGCCTGCTGGGCGCGGGTTCGGCCCAGGGCCTGCTCAACGGTCAGCGCGAACGCCTGATGCAACAGATCGGCAACGACCTGGACAACACCTTGCTGTACGTCTATCGCGACCTGTCCGACCCTGAGCTGGAAGAGTTCTCGACCTTTGCCGAATCGGCCGAAGGCAAGGCGTACTACCAGGCCGCCCTGGCGGCAATCCGCGCGGGGTTGGCCGTGGGCCAGAACCTGGCGCCGGCGCAACCTGGAAACTGACCGCCACATAGCCCAGCCGGCAACGGTCTATAATCCAGGCGCAATATGAAAGTCCGGGTGCCATCCGTGCAGTAGGCTCACCTCCCCTCAGGAGACGACTCATGTACAGGATCAACCTCGCTACCGCCGCGGACATCGAGGGCATCGCCCAACTGCTCCAGGCCAATTCCCCCTCCCGGGGCGGATCGCTGACCGGGGAATTTCCCCTCGACAAGGTCAGGCAGATGGCCCTCGGCGGCTCCCCCGTGGTGGTTGCCTCTCGCGATGACAACGTCGTTGGCGTGCTGTTCAGCGCGGCCAGGGACATGCACCCCGCCCCGCCGTCGATCCAGGCCATGCTGGCCGCATGGCCGGGCACGTCCGATGCCTACGTGTACGGACCCGCCTGCATCGCCAGCACGGAAAGAGGCCAGGGTCTCCTGCCGCGACTCTATGCCCAGCTCCAGCAGCATTATCCTGGCCGCGAAGCGATTCTGTTCATCCGCCGGGACAACGGCGCCTCGCTGCGCGCCCATGAACGCCTGGGGATGCGCGAGGTCGCGGGTTTCACCCTGGAGGGTGAGGAGTACGCCGTCCTCAGTGACCGACCGGCTGCCACAGAGTAAGGCACGCCTCTCAACGATAAAGCAGGGCGCCTGAAACACCGCGAACCTGCAGGAGCCCGGCTTGCCGGCGAATGCGTCCTCAAGGCCGCCAGAAGCTTCGCTGGCAAGCCAGGCTTCCACAGACAACTTCAGCCTAGGCGGTTTGTGCCTGCCCGGCATGGGACCAGGCCGTGACCCACTCCCGCACCTGCGCATAGGGATAGGCCTCCAGCGCTGAAAACCCCGGCAGCGCCCGCGCCTTCAATTTCGTGAACAACGGCACGCTGATACCGCAGAGGAAGCGCGTCAGGCATTCCGTACTCGGTGAGTGTCCACTGTGCTCCTGGTGCTTGTGGATAAATCCACTGCATAGCCCCGGGAAATCCCGCTGTTCGAGCGCAGGCAGTGCCGGTGGCTCCGGCAGACGGGCCACTTGCCCGTGGCACACCGAACAATGCCCGCAGCGTTCAGGTGCCTGCTCGTCGCCGAAATAGCGGGCCAGCCGATAACCCAGGCATTGCTCGGTCGCAAACAACGCCAGCATCGCGTGAATCCGTGCAATCTCGCTGACCTCATGCTGGGCGAAACAGGCATACAGCTCCAGGCTCAAGGCATGGGGATCGAAGTCGCTGACCAGCAGGCTGTAGACCTCGGTCATCTGCTTGCTCTCCAACTCGATCCAGCGCCGTTCCTGGAAGAAATCCAGGGCCTTCACCACCCGCCCGCGCTCGGCCTGGTGCTGCTGGTACATGGCGTCGAAATCCACCGTGGCCCAGGTGCGCGCGCGACTGGAGGTGTGGATGATCGCCGCGACAAAATCGCGGCGCTCGCCCTCGAACTTCGCCAGCAGCACCTCCGGCTCCACCAGGAACTTGAAACGGTACTCGGCAAAATAGGCATAACGCGGTGCGATCAAGCCACGCAACTCCAACTGGACCAGCAAGGTCTTGAGCGGCAACTGGCGGATATTGCTCTGGTCGGCCAGGGGCCCGAGAAGGAATTCCCACTGGCCGTCCGGGCTCGCGCCCTGCAGTTCGTCCAGCACCCGCCGAATCCCCTCCAGCTCCGGGGTATCGCCGTAGACGAAGTTTTCCAGCACGTTGAGGCTGTCGCGGTTGGCCAGCACCAGGCAATCGGAAGGCTGGCCGTCGCGCCCGGCCCGGCCGATTTCCTGGCTGTAGTTCTCGATGGACTTGGGCAGGTCGAAGTGCACCACGTTGCGGATATCGCTCTTGTCGATACCCATGCCGAAGGCGATGGTGGCGACGATGCAGTTCAACTGCCCGGCCATGAACTGCTTCTGGATCGCCTCGCGCTGCTCATGGGGCAGGCCGGCGTGATAAGCGCTCGCCGCAATACCGCGCTGGCTCAGGTGTTCGGCGATCTGCTCGGCGGTTTTCTGCAGGGTGACGTAGACGATGCTCGCTTGCCCGCTGCGTTCGCCCAGCCACTCCACCAGGCGACGACGCTTGTCCGGGCCGCTGACCGGCTCCACCAGCAGGTTCAGGTTCGGCCGATAGAAACCGGTGGTCACCACATCGGTCGGCGCAATGGCGAACCTGGCCTGCATGTCGACGATCACCTTCGGCGTCGCGGTGGCGGTCAGCAACAAGGCCTGGGGAATACGGAACTGGCGCTGATAATCTGGCAGCTTGAGGTAATCCGGGCGGAAATTGTGGCCCCACTCGGAGATGCAGTGCGCCTCGTCCACCACCAGCAGGGAAATCTGCACCTGCTGCAGGAAATGGCGGAAGCGCTCGTTTTTCAGGCGCTCCACGGAAATCATCAGGATCTTCAGCTCCCCGGAGCGGGCCCGGGCCATCACCGCATTGGCCTCATCGCGACTCTGCACCGAGTCGATACTCGCCGCCGCAATGCCGTGGCCTTGCAGAAAGGCCAACTGGTCCTGCATCAGTGCCAGCAGTGGCGACACCACCAGCGTCAGGTGCGGCAGGAGCAGTGCCGGCAGTTGATAACACAAGGACTTGCCGGAGCCGGTGGGAAAGATCGCCGCCGCCGAACGCCCGGCCAGGACCGCGCTGATCGCCGCTTCCTGGCCGTCGCGAAACCGTGGATAACCAAAAACCCGCTGGAGGGTGTCGTGCATAGGCTGTCACTCCGTTGACCGCTGTGGATAAACAAACCCTAGGCGGTCAGGCGAGAAAAGGTCCGAGGCAAGCATTACAAACCACTACAGCGCGCCAGCCTATCGCAAAGCCGGCCGCGGTTGCGGGATAACCACCAATAGCCGGATACAAATCCACGGGTGCGCCCCCGCGAAAATGTCGATTATATCCAAGCCTCCTATGTTGACTGATACCCGGTCGCCGATCTTCGCGTCGTTGAAACGGACGGTTCAACGACGCTCGTTTACCCAGGAGCCCCCCATGGACACCGCCCCTCGCCCCTTCTCTTCACTGGCCCGTCACGGCCTGCTACTCGCGCCCCTGTTGCTCAGCGGTTGCCTGTCCGGCCCGGACTCCGGCCTGCTCAAGCCGGGCGCGGCGGGCGTCGAGCCGCCGTCCAGCCGTTTCGAAACCCCGGAATACAAGGCACAACGCGCGCTCGCACTGGTCAAGGCGTCGACCCTGTATGCACTGGGCGGCACCGGCAAGGGGGTCAGCGTGGCCATCATCGACTCCGGACTCAACACACAATTACCCGAGTTCAAGGACCGCCTCGCCACCCCGGGTCACGACTACGTACGCGACGTCCCCGCACTGATCGACCCCCACGGACATGGCACCCAGATGGCCGGGATTGTCGCCGCCAACCGCGACGGCCAGGGCATGCATGGCATCGCCTTCGACGCCAGGCTGATCGTCATGCGTATTGGCGACAACAACGAACCGTTCTTTTTTGACGATCAGATCGCCCGCGCCTGGAAAGACAGCTTCGCCGCTGGCGCCAGGATTCTCAGTAACTCCTGGGCCAACGATATTCCCGCCACCGAAATCACTGAAGCGCGGTACAAGCAGGTGATGGGCGATTCCTTGCCGGTCGCCCGCCAATTGGTGGCCGAAGGCGCCGTGTTTGTTTTCCCCACGGGCAACGAGCTGCGGCGCGAGCCCCTGGCCGAACCTGGCCTGCCCCAGGCATTGCCTGAACTGGAGAAGGGCTGGATCGCGGTGGTGGCGCTGAAGAATGACGGCACGCTCATCAACCAGAAATCCAATTACTGTGGCGTGGCAGAGCGATGGTGCATCGCGGTCCCGGGCGGGGATGGTGGTGTCGACAATGGCTTGCTCACCACCAGCGCCAAGGGCGGCTACCAGGAAACCGCCGGGACTTCGCCCGCCGTGGCGTTGGTCAGCGGCGCACTCGCCGCCCTGCAGAGTCGCTTTCCCGAACTCACCACCCAGCAATTGCGCGATGTATTGCTCGATAGCGCCAACCACAGCGGGCCTTACGCCAAGGGCGAAGCCTACGGACGCGGGCTGATGGATCTGGCGGCGGCGGCGCAACTGGCAGCCGAACGGGTGAAGAACCCGCCGACGACGCCGGCCCAACGGTAACGGCCCCGCACAAACGCACAACGCGCCAGACAGGGCGCGTTGTGGGCTTGGATCAGTTCGCTATTCAGCGATTCCTGACCCGCTCGATCGCCGTGTCGTACACCGGGTTGGCTTTCTGTTCCTTGGCCAGCTCGTAGTGACGCAGCGCGTCGGAGAACTGCCCGGCGTCTTCATAGATACGCGCAATGTTGTAGTAGGAACTGGCGCGCACGGTGTTCGCCGAGTTGCCGGATGCCAGGGCAACGGCCTTGCGGTTGGCCCAGATGGCTTCGGCGGTGTTGCCGGCCTTCTGGTACGCCAGGCCGAGGTTGCTGTAGGCCTGGCCGAAGCTGTTGTTCAGATCGATGGCCTGGCGGAAGAAGGCAATCGCCTGTTCCAGATTTCCAGCCTTGTAGGCTGCTTCACCTTTGACATTCAGCGCCTTCGCATCGGCCTGGGCCGTGGAACTGACGGCCACTTCGGCGACCGCCACCTTGTCGTCCAGCAACGGCGAGACTTCGTTCAGCACATCCTTGGCTTCCACGGTCACGCCGCTGAAGGTGTTGATGTCCTGGAAATCACCGTTGCCGGTCATGCGGAACACGGTCCACAGGTTGCCGCTGCGATTGGCCGGCACGTAGTAGGTACGAACCAGGGACTGGCCCATGTAGACAAACACCTTGGCCTGGCTATTGGACAACTGGCGCGAGCTCGGATTGCCGCCGTTGGTGAAGTCATGCACGGCATACACATAGCTTTCGCCATAGTGCTTCTTCTGCAGGGTGATGGTTTCCGGGCCATAGCTGTCGGTGTCATCCACATCCAGCTCGGCATCGTCGCCCCTCTGCTGTTCGAAGTAGATATTGTTGCCGGGGAAGATCATGTGGGAGTCGAGGTCAGCCGGGGTCTTGCCCCAGGTCAGCACCACGCGCAGGCCGTCGAGGCTCTGCATCACCGGGCTGATGGCGTAGGTCATGTCCTTGCACGGGCACTTGACCACCAGGTTGGAATAACCGGCCTTCTTGATGATCAGCAGGTTGCTGGCGTCATCGGCGAAGTTGGCGGCAAGGGTGACCTGGCCCTGGGCGTTGGTCTTGCCGACCACGTTCTGCTCGCCGTTGCGCTGCAACAGCACCTCGGCGTCGGCGATCTTCTGATCCTTGACCACGGCACTGAGTACTTCGATGGGCAATGATTCGGCCTGGACCGTCCATGCCGCGGCACACAACGACACCACCGAGGCCACGCGAAGCAGAGACATACTTAACTCCCTTTAAGTGCAAGTTCGAGCATCGGATGACGCCCGTAAAATTGCAGGGAAACATACCGATTTTTTGCCTGAAGTGTCTGACTTTCATAAGGGAAATTTCATTTTTGTGGAGCCGTCGTTACTGGCAAACGGCTATTTCGCGATTTAATCTGCAAATCTCCTCAAAGCCCATGAGAAAGCGCCGATAACCCGCTGACTCACCAAGGAAGGCAGCGGCGAACCATGCAACAACCACCTGAAGACGACGGCGTCATTCATTTCAAGCGCCTGCACCCCGAGCATTTCGATGTGGTGCTGGGATCGCACCCGACCCGGCAAAAGCCGCCACGTCCGGTTCGCCCCAGATCCTACGGCCTGTGGATACTGTTGCTGATCCTGCTGGGTATGCTCGGCTACATGGTGCACAGCCGCAACAGCAGTCATCGCCCGCCACAGAATGAACCGGTACCACAGCCTGCTGCCGAACCGCTGGCGACCGAGCCTGGCGTCCAGCCCGAAGCCCCGGCAGAGCCGCTGCAATTGCGGACCGAACCCAGCGCCAACCTCGCGCCACTGCCGGCGGAGCCCGTCGCCGCGCAAATCCAGGCACCGCCGCCCAAGGCCCAGGGACTGGTATCCGCCAGCTACCTGGCCGAGTACAAGGCCGACCTGAAGGCGCCCGAAGCCACCCATACGCGCCGGGGCGAAGTCGCCACCGTACTCATCCGCGAGTGGGACGGACGTAATCGCTACGCCGCGAAATGGCGCATCTTCAACAACGTCATCGACAATGCCAGCGTCTGCGCAAACTTCCCGACCACCTCCACGGAACATCGCGAATGCCGCAAGGCCGCCGAGGTGTTTTTCAAGGAACAGTGCGCGGAATGGGGCAAACGCTCGAACCGCGACAAGGACGAGCAAAGCAAGGGGATGCAGGCACGGTATTGCACGGCGATGCAGACGTATAGCCCGCAGGGGTGACCGTCTGTTTCCGCTACGCTTGGACCTTGTCCTTTGAGATAGAAATCATGAGCAAACTGACATTTCGGGAAAAGCAGGATCACTACAACAAGATCCGTCGATCAAACAGCCTGGCAAGCCTTCGTCTCGAAGGGTTCAACACTTCCCGTGCCGATGTCGATAAACCGCTCCCGACGATGGAAGCCGTTCTCAGCCAGTACCGTAGTATCTCCAACTGATGCCAGCCCAATACGGAATTGGTAAAAATCCGTATTGCGACCCCAGCACCCAGGTTCTGCGCAATCTCCCCCGCTCCGAGCTCATAGTCGAAATCGCGCAAACTTATGGAGACTTCAATGTCATTCACCCTTTTCGCGAAGGCAATGGACGAGCCCAGCGAGTTCTGTTCGAGAACATCATCGTAAAACCAGCGCCCACCAACGCCTCCAGGCCGCCAGCGACCTGCTGGAAGCCATGACCTGTGTCAGCCTCGACACCACCTGCGACAAAGACCTCCCCCATGTCACCAATGCCGCCTACCTGTTGGTGCGCGAAGGTTGTGTCCTGTTGCAGTTGGTTCAGCAGCGAACGATGGCATTGAGCAGGCAAGTCGCCCAGTAACATCACGACAAACAGGCCATTTCACAATAGGAAATGGCCTACTGATATTGTGGAATTCACAGCCCATTTTGAGAGTCTGGCTACGAGATTGAAGGTAAAAGCTGATCCACAGCCGGTGTCAGCACCGCCATTATTTCATTCGACCTTCTGACGCTGACTTTCATAGCCCGGAGGAAATACCTTCTGGAGGTAACCCGGTGACAATTCAGACGATGCCCGAGCTGGCATATGCCTTGCCTATGCAAAAAATCGACACTACACTGCATATGCCAGACATATGCAGGGGCGATATCATGCGCACAGTCTCAATTTTCAAGAACGGCAAAAATCAGGCGATACGCCTGCCAAATGACATGGCTTATGAAGGCGTAGGAGAACTGGAGATCACGCGCAATGGCGATGTGATCACCCTGCGCCCTGTGCGCCCCAGCTGGCAATCGCTGGCAGAGCTACCTGCGGCTGATGCTGACTTTCTACAAGAACGCCCGGACATCATCGGCGATGAAGGCAGGTTCAGTCTGTGACCACCTATATGCTCGATACCTGTATTTGCTCGTTCATCATGCGTGAACGCCCCGAATCTGTATTGAAGCGATTGGCAGCAGAAGTGGGTCGAAATAACCGGATCGTAATCTCTGCGATCACTTACTCAGAAATGCGCTACGGACAGATCGGCAAAAAAGCTTCCTCCAGGCACAAAATAATGATCGATGAGTTTGTGAAGCGCCTGGATGCGATCCTGCCGTGGGATCAGAACGCCGTGGACGCGACAGTCGAAGTGAGACGCCAACTGACGGATATCGGCTCGCTCATTGGCGGTAATGACACGGCCATCGCGGGCCACGCCATAGCCACGGGATGCAAGCTGATCACCAACAATCTACGTGAGTTCAGCCGTGTTACAGGGCTCGAATACGAAGACTGGGTTCATTGAGGCATTACCCGCCAGGTTTGTTGTGCAGGGTCAGGCCGATTGATAAAATTTCCGCAACGCATCTGCGTTGAATATTTGCCCAACGTCCAAGGCCCGCATCGATTCGTCTAGCGGGCCTTCGTGTTTTCGGGCTTCCACTGAGACACCTCCCCGATGATATTGGCCAGCAGCCTTCCAGACACCGAATTGATGAAACAACTGATCGAGTTGCTGGACGACGAGATCGGCTTGCCGGAGCACAAGTCCGTTGGCCTGCACACAGCCATCAATCTTGACCTGGGCTGCGACGGCAAGGATGCCAGTGAGTTGATGGAAGCACTGGAAGAACGATTCATCCTGGATCTCATCGACTTCGATCCCTATCGCTATTTCGAACCCGAAGGTTTCGATGTTTTCGCCAAACGTCGCACCAAGGTGCGCAGCCGCAAGGTCGCCCTGACCATCGGCATGCTCTATCAGGCCATCCGACAGAAACACTGGAACACAGCCGAACTGGAACGCCTCGTCGAAAAACGGGTATAAAAAAGCCGCCCCGAAGGGCGGCTTTTCAAACAGCTGGCAACCGATGCTTACAGCTTCGGACCCGCCGCCTTGATCGCGTCGCTCACGTCGAACTTCTTGAAGTTCTCGATGAACAGGCCTGCCAGGGCTTTTGCCGCTTCGTCGTAGGCAGCTTTGTCGGCCCAGGTGTTGCGTGGGTTCAACAGGCCGGTCTCGACGCCCGGTACGGCCAATGGCACGTCCAGGTTGACGGTGTCCAGGTGCTCGGTTTCAACGCCGATCAGCGCGCCGCTCTGGATCGCGGCAATCACGCCACGGGTGGTCGGGATGTTGAAGCGCTTGCCAACGCCGTAGCCGCCGCCGGTCCAGCCGGTGTTGACCAGGTAGACCTTGGAACCGAAACCACGGATACGCTTGATCAGCAGTTCCGCGTATTCGCCGGCCGGACGCGGGAAGAACGGCGCGCCGAAGCAGGTGGAGAAGGTCGACTTGATGCCGCCACCCGAACCCATCTCGGTCGAACCGACCAGGGCGGTGTAGCCGGACAGGAAGTGGTAAGCGGCCTGCTCTTCGCTGAGGATCGACACTGGAGGCAGTACGCCAGTCAGGTCGCAGGTCAGGAAGATCACGGCGTTCGGCTCGCCACCGAGGTTTTTCGGCGCGCGCTTTTCGATCAGTTCACGCGGGTAGGCCGCACGGCTGTTCTGGGTCAGGCTGCTGTCGGCGTAGTCGGCCTTCTTGTTGGCATCGAGCACGACGTTTTCCAGCACGGCGCCGTGCTGGATGGCTTTCCAGATCACCGGTTCGTTCTTCTCGGACAGGTCGATGCACTTGGCATAGCAACCGCCTTCGATGTTGAACACCACGCCCACGCCCCAGCCGTGTTCGTCGTCGCCGATCAGGTAGCGGCTTTCGTCAGCCGACAGGGTGGTCTTGCCGGTGCCCGACAGACCGAAGAACAGGGTCACGTCGCCCTCTTCACCCATGTTGGCCGCGCAGTGCATCGGCAGCACGTCGGCGGCCGGCAGCAGGAAGTTCTGCACCGAGAACATGGCTTTTTTCATTTCACCGGCGTAGCGCATGCCGGCGATCAGGACTTTCTTGGCCGCGAAGTTGAGGATCACGGTGCCATCGGAGTTGGTGCCGTCACGCTCGGGTACGCACTCGAACTCCGGAACGTTGAGGATCTGCCACTCGTCCTTGCCACCGGCGTTGTACTGGCCGGCTTCAGGGTTGATGAACAGGCAACGGCCGAACAGGTTGTGCCAGGCAGTACCGGTGGTCATCTTGACCGGCAGGTAGTGCGCAGGATCGGAACCTACGTGCACGTGGGAAACAAAACGCTCGCGCTCGCCGATAAAGGCTTCGACGCGGTTCCACAGGGCGTCGAACTTGTCGGCCGGGAACTTGCGGTTGATCGGGCCCCAGGCGATGGCATCCTGGGTGGAAGGCTCTTCTACGATGAAACGGTCTACCGGCGAACGACCGGTGCGGTGACCGGTCCGCACGACCAGCGCGCCGGTATCGGCGAGTTCGCCTTCACCACGAGCCAGGGCTTCCTTGACCAGATCATCGACACTCAGATCGGTGTACACGGCATTGTTTGCTTGCGTCATGAGATTCCCCGTCGGCCAGTGGCCGAGTGCTCCAAACGTTTTGTAGTAGAAAGTCGTGCACTACTACCGCGAAAAAAGTGGGCCGGATTATGCCAGAAAAGCCCAAAAAGAGTAGGGCCCTCCTGTCAGAACGCCTATTTTCCGGCGTTTGACAGGAGATTTACCTGTGCTGAAGCGTTTTAGTGACGAGTATCTGACGGGGTGTCGACCCCGGCACCGGCAAACAATTGGGCAATATCGGCCGCATCGAACAGATAACGCTGGTTGCAGAACTGGCAATCGATCTCCACGACACCGCCCCGTTCGACCACCAGTTCCTGGGCATCTTCCAGTCCCAGGCTGACCAGCGCGTTGCCCGAACGCTCGCGGGAGCAACTGCAGCGGAAGCTCAGCGGCTGGATATCGAACAGGCGCACAGCCTCTTCGTGATAGAGGCGATGCAGCACGGTTTCGTTGTCGAGGCCGAGCAGTTCCTCGGCGGTCAGGGTGGTGGCCAGGGCGGTGATGTGCTGCCAGCTGGCGGCACGCTCTTCTTCATCCTTGAGGCGGTCGGCCGGCAATTGCTGCAACAGCAGGCCACGGGCACGCTGGCCATCCGCGTTGAGCCAGAAACGGGTACCGACCTGCTGGGACATGACGAAGTAGTTGGTGAAGCACTCCGACAAGGTGGCGCCGTCGAGGTCGACGATCCCCTGGTAGCGCTGGCCCTGGATCGGGTCCACGGTCAGGGCCAGGACACCATTGGGCATCAGGTCGGCGAGGCTCGCACCGGGGGCGACCTGGTCCGCTTCATAGCGCGCCAGGCCGCGGATTTCGCGCTCGCTGGAGCACTCCACCATCAGCAGCGGCACCGCGCCTTCGGAACGGGCCTGGAGAATCAGCAGGCCGTCGAACTTCAAGGTGCCGACCAGCAGGGCGGCGGCGGCCATCAGTTCACCGAGCAGTTGCGCAACCGGTTCGGGATAGGGGTGCTTGGCCAGGACTTCGGCATAGCTGCGCTCCAGAGACACCAGTTCGCCACGGGTGTCGCTGTCATCGAAGATGAAGCGTTGGGTGTAATCGGTGTCCGGTAGATCTGACATAGGGTTCAATTCTGGAAGTAGGAATAAGGGCGTTCGGCTCAGGAAATATGAGCATTTTATGAACAAACAGGGTTCGAACCAAGCAACATGGGGGCGAATGTCGGCCAGTCAAGGACATGAGGTCCTCTAATAACCGTGCGAGCCGATAGTCAGTCGGCGCCGCTGCCGCGGAATTTGAACAGGTCGCGCCGCTGCTTCTTGCTCGGCTTGCCATCGGTGGTCAGCCCCAGGGCCCCGGCCTTGCGCTGGGCCGCGGCGGCTTCGCGCCGGGCGATGCTGGCTTCGGTTTCAGTGTAGAGCGCCTGCGCCTCCGGTGCGCCGCGCCGGACCACCGACAGCGCCTGCACCACCACGGTACGCTCGTCGAAGCCGACGCGAATCAGCAACTCGTCGCCCACATGGGGCTCCCTGGACGGTTTGCAGCGCTCGCCGCGACAATGCACCTTGCCGCTTTCGATCGCGTCCTTGGCCAGGGCGCGGGTCTTGTAGAAGCGCGCTGCCCATAACCACTTGTCGAGTCGAACCTTGTCGTCCGCTTCCGGTTTCTGCGCCACGGGGATTCCTCAAACTGAAATATTGCTGAACTGTACTACCGTTGCCGTCGAAGCTGAATGTCCCTGGCCAGTCTAGAATGCGGGGAGCCGGGCTGATTTCACGGCCTGATACAAGTCGCACAGATATCTGTCGCCATTTACCCATTATTCTGCGTGAATACCGCGATTATGGCCGCCTCGCGGCCTGAGCGGGTTTCTCACCGGTTGAGCATTTTGAAGACATTTGACCATTTGACTGTTGTAGGTCTGCGCGAGTGGGTGGCGCTCCCGGATCTGGGAGTCGCGGGCCTGCGGGCGAAGATCGACACCGGCGCCAGTACCTCCAGCCTGCATGGCACCGAAATCGAGCCGTTCGAGCGCGACGGAGAGAAGTGGGTGCGCTTCACCGCCCACCTGGGCAGCTTGGTGCAATTGCGCCATCGGCGCTGCGAAGCCCCGTTGCTGGCCATGAAAACCATCAAAAGCTCCAACGGCCATGCCCAGGTGCGCTATGTGATCGCGACCACCCTGGCCATGGGAGACAAGGTCTGGCAGGTGCAATTCACCCTCGCCTGTCGCAAGGCCATGCGTTATCGCCTGTTGCTGGGTTCCAAAGCTCTGATCGACGGTCAGCTGGTGGTCAATCCGGGCCAGAAATACGTTCAAGACAAGCCGGTTTTCCCGGTCACTACTACCTCTGCCACAGGTGTTGCATGAAGATCGCTGTGCTGTCGCGTAACCCGCGTCTGTATTCCACTCGTCGCCTGGTCGAAGCCGGTGTCGAGCGTGGCCATGAGATGGTAGTGGTCGATACCCTGCGCGCCTATATGAACATCGCCAGCCACAAGCCGCAGATCCACTATCGCGGCAAGCCGCTGGAGGGTTTCGACGCGGTGATCCCACGGATCGGTGCTTCGGTGACCTTCTATGGCTGCGCGGTGTTGCGCCAGTTCGAAATGATGGGGGTCTTCCCCCTCAACGAATCGGTGGCGATTGCCCGTTCGCGGGACAAGCTGCGCTCGCTGCAATTATTGTCGCGCCGCGGGATCGGCCTGCCGGTCACCGGTTTCGCCCACTCGCCGGACGATATCCCCGACCTGATCGAGATGGTCAACGGCGCCCCGCTGGTGATCAAGGTGCTGGAAGGCACCCAGGGTATCGGCGTGGTGCTGTGCGAGACGGCGACGGCGGCGGAGTCGGTGATCGAGGCCTTCATGGGCCTGAAGCAGAACATCATGGTCCAGGAATACATCAAGGAAGCCGGCGGTGCGGATATCCGCTGCTTTGTGGTCGGCGACAAGGTGATCGCGGCGATGAAGCGCCAGGCCAAGCCGGGCGAGTTCCGCTCCAACCTGCACCGTGGCGGCAGCGCCAGCCTGATCAAGATCACCCCGGAAGAACGCATGACCGCGATACGCGCGGCCAAGGTGATGGGCCTGAGCGTGGCCGGGGTGGATATCCTGCGTTCCAATCACGGACCGCTGGTGATGGAGGTGAACTCGTCTCCGGGCCTGGAGGGGATCGAGGTCACCACCGGCAAGGATGTGGCGGGAATGATCATCCAGCACATCGAGAAAAATGGCGGGCCGAACATGACCCGCACCAAGGGCAAGGGCTGATCGTCTATTCAGATCCGCGCTGCACGGCTATCCGGCCAAGGCCGGCTAGACCGCGTCGCGCGGCAGCATCAGGCCCAACGGCAGACGAACCCGCGCTTCCAGGCCCCCACCGGAGCGGTTGCGCAGTTCGACATTGCCGCCATGCATCGAGGCGATCCGCTTGACGATCGCCAGGCCCAGGCCGGTGCCCTTGCCGCCACGGGCCTTGTCGCCCCGGGTGAAGGGGTTGAAGATTCCTTCCAGTTCGGCCGGATCGATACCCGCGCCACGGTCCATGACACTCAGGACCACGTAGGGCGCACTGGTATCTCCCGACACATAGGCCGCCACTTCCACGCCCTCTCCGGCATGGTTGAGGGCGTTGCCGATCAGGTTGTTCAGCAGCCGCTTCATCGATACCCGCCGCAGGGGGAACGGCTGGATCGGCTGCAGGCGCATGCGCACCCGCTCTTCGTTCTGGTTGTAGGGCATCACCACCTCGCGCACGAGGTCGCTGAGGTCCACTTCTTCCACCGACTCGTCGCGGCCGTCGCGGATGAATGCGAGGAACTGGTCGAGAATGGCGTCCATGTCCTCGATATCCCGCACCATGTCTTCGCTGAGGTCGCTGTGGTCGCCCATCAGCTCCAGGGACAGGCGCAAGCGCGTCAGCGGCGTGCGCAGGTCGTGGGAAACCCCGGCCAGCATCAGCTCCCGTTCGCGCCCCGCCTGCTCGACGTCCTCGGCCATCTGGTTGAAGGCGCTGTATACCTCGGTCATTTCGCTCGGGGTGTCACTGATCGGCAGGCGCACGCTGCGACCCTGGCCCAGTTGCCGCGCGGCAAAGACCAGGCGCTTCAACGGCTGGTTGAGCTGGCTGACGAAGATCCACGCCGATGCCGTGGACAGCAGGCCGATGGCCAGGAACCAGCCCAGCACACTCCAGATCTTCTGCCCGCGTAGCGGATGCGGATACAGCGGCACCTTCAACCAGCCCGCGCCCAGGCTCGGCGCCCGCACCCACAAGGCCGGCGGCGCATGCATGCGCAGGCGGACCTCGGTATCGGCACCCAGCTCGGCCTGCATCTGGCGCTGGTAGATTTCACTGTAGGGCCAGTGCTGCTCGCCTTCCGGCACGCCACCACTGACCACGCGGATCAGGCCGGCCGCATCGGCGATCTTGTCGCGGTCGTCTTCATCCGCGGCCCAGTAGGCCCGCAGGGTCAGGGCCACGCCGTGGCTGTACTGGCGATCCACCAGGACGTCCTCGTTCATCAGCAGGTAGACCAGGGTCAGTGCCTTGGAGAACAACACCACGATGAGCACCAGCCAAAGGGTGCGCGAGAAGAAACTTTGGGGAAACCAGAGAGGGGTTTTCATAGACAGCCGCTACATACTTTGCAGGAGCGAGCAGGCGGGCTCGCACAATTGTGGATCGCGACTTGCCCGGGCGGCTTTCGCACACCCGGGCAACCCGCTCCTACAAATCACCGGTCACTTGGTTGCAGCGCCATCCGGCACGAACACATAACCCACGCCCCAGACGGTCTGGATATAGCGCGGCTTCGACGGGTCCGGTTCGATCATGCGACGCAGGCGGGAAATCTGCACATCGATGGAACGCTCCAGCGCATCCCATTCCCGCCCACGGGCCAGGTTCATCAGCTTGTCGCGGGTCAGCGGTTCGCGGGCATGCATCACCAGGGCCTTGAGCACGGCGAATTCGCCGGTGGTGAGCATGTGCACTTCGTCGCCGCGCTTGAGTTCGCGGGTGGCGAGGGACAGCTCGTAGTCGCCGAAGGTGACGCTCTCGTCTTCGCTGCCCGGAGCGCCCGGAACCGGAGCCGCCTGACGCCGCAGCACGGCCTTGACCCGCGCCATCAGTTCGTCGGGGTTGAACGGCTTGGCCAGGTAATCGTCGGCGCCCAGTTCCAGGCCCTTGATCCGGCTCAGCTCGTCGCCCTTGGCGGTCAGCATGATGATCGGCACCTGGTTGTTCGCCGCGCGCAGGCGACGGCAGGCCGTCAGGCCGTCTTCGCCAGGCAGCATCAGGTCGAGGACCACCAGATTGAACACTTCACGCGCCAGCAGACGGTCCATTTGCTCGGTGTTGGCCACCGCGCGGGCACGATAGCCCTTGCTGGTGAAAAAACGTTCCAGCAGGCTGCTCAGCCCCGGATCGTCATCCACGATGAGAATTTTTTCGCCTTCAGCAGTTTGTGCAGTGCTGCTCATGGGTTGCTCCTTTGATCTCGGCGCGCATTATGGGGCCAGCGACCGTTATACGTATCCTGTGCATTGTTAGCAGATTTTTCCTCGACTACCAGCAAACGCTGTTTTATGCCTACACGCGCACAATCCCCCCAAGCCCGGAACGCTGGTTATAATGCCCCGCCTTCTGCGTCAGGCAACGTCTGATCATTGCTGTTCGATGCCATCTTTTTTTCAAAGGCTCACAGCAATGTGCTGATTTCACGGGTCACAAGGTGCGCCTTTTGATCCCAAACCAGGCTCGCCCGACAGGCCCAAAGGCCCGGCGTGCCTGATTTCACACTTTGTCAGGTGGTTTTATGGACAGCATCAACAGCCGCATCGCCGAAGAACTCGGCGTACGCCCACAACAGGTCGAAGCGGCCGTCGCTCTACTGGATGAAGGTTCTACCGTACCTTTCATCGCGCGCTACCGTAAGGAAGTGACCGGCAGCCTGGATGACACCCAGCTGCGGCACCTGGAAGAGCGCCTGCGCTACCTGCGAGAACTCGACGAGCGGCGCATCAGCATCCTCGCCAGCATCGAGGAGCAGGGCAAGCTGACCCCGGAACTCGCTCGCGACATCAAGCTCGCCGACACCAAGACCCGCCTCGAAGACTTGTACCTGCCTTATAAGCAGAAGCGCCGCACCAAGGGCCAGATCGCCCTGGAAGCCGGTCTCGGCGAGCTGGCGGACGGCCTGTTCAACGATCCGTCGCTGACCCCGGAAAGCGAAGCCGCGCGCTTCGTCAACGCGGAAAAAGGCGTCGCCGACACCAAGGCGGCCCTCGAAGGCGCCAAGTACATCCTGATGGAGCGCTTCGCCGAAGACGCCAGCCTGCTGGACAAGCTGCGCAACTACCTCAAGCAGGAAGCCACCCTCAGTGCCCGCGTGATCGCCGGCAAGGAAGAAGAAGGCGCCAAGTTCCGCGACTACTTCGAACACGACGAACCGCTCAAGAGCATGCCGTCGCACCGCGCCCTGGCGATTTTCCGTGGCCGCAACGAAGGCATCCTCAGCTCGGCACTGAAAGTCGGCGACGAACTGCCCGGCACCATGCATCCGTGCGAAGGCATGATCGGCCAGCAGTTCGGCATCCAGAACCAGAACCGCCCTGCCGACAAATGGCTCGGCGAAGTGGTGCGCTGGACCTGGAAGGTCAAGCTCTACACCCACCTGGAAACCGACCTGCTGGGCGAGTTGCGCGACGGCGCGGAAACCGAGGCGATCAACGTGTTCGCCCACAACCTGCATGACCTGCTGCTGGCCGCCCCGGCCGGCCCGCGCGCGACCCTGGGTCTGGACCCGGGCCTGCGTACCGGCTGCAAGGTCGCGGTGGTGGACGCCACCGGCAAGCTGCTGGACCACGCCACGGTCTACCCGCACGTGCCGCACAACAAGTGGGACCAGACCCTGGCCGTCCTCGCCGCGCTGTGCGCCAAGCACTCGGTGGACCTGATCGCCATCGGCAACGGCACCGCCAGCCGTGAAACCGACAAGCTGGCCGCCGAACTGATCAAGAAATACCCGGCCATGAAAATGACCAAGGTCATGGTCTCCGAGGCCGGCGCCTCGGTGTACTCGGCCTCGGAGCTGGCGTCCAAGGAGTTCCCGGACCTCGACGTATCGATCCGGGGCGCGGTGTCCATCGCCCGCCGCCTGCAGGACCCGCTGGCCGAACTGGTGAAGATCGATCCGAAATCCATCGGTGTCGGCCAGTACCAGCACGACGTGTCGCAGTTGAAACTGGCGCGCGGCCTGGACGCGGTGGTGGAAGACTGCGTGAACGCCGTCGGCGTCGACGTGAATACCGCCTCGGTGGCGCTGCTGGCACGGATCTCCGGCCTGAACACCACCCTGGCGCAGAACATCGTCAACCATCGCGACGAGAACGGTGCCTTCAAGACCCGCGCCGCCCTGAAGAAAGTCGCGCGCCTGGGCGAAAAGACCTTCGAGCAGGCCGCCGGCTTCCTTCGTGTGATGAACGGCGACAACCCGCTGGACTCGTCCGCCGTGCACCCGGAAGCCTATCCGCTGGTACAGCGCATCGCCGCCGAAACCGACCGTGATATCCGCTCGCTGATCGGCGACGCCAGCTTCCTCAAGCGCCTGGACCCGAAAAAGTACACCGACGAGACCTTCGGCCTGCCGACCGTCACCGATATCCTCCAGGAACTGGAGAAACCGGGTCGCGACCCACGTCCCGAGTTCAAGACCGCCGAGTTCCAGGACGGTGTCGAGGACCTCAAGGACCTCGAACTGGGGATGATCCTCGAAGGCGTGGTGACCAACGTGACCAACTTCGGTGCCTTCGTCGATATCGGCGTCCACCAGGACGGCCTGGTGCACATTTCGGCGCTGTCCGAGAAGTTCATCAAGGACCCGCGTGAAGCGGTGAAGGCCGGTGACGTGGTCAAGGTGAAAGTCATGGAAGTCGACATCCCGCGCAAACGCGTCGGCCTGTCGATGCGCATGAGCGATACCCCTGGCGAGAAGATCGACGGCGCCCGCGGCTCGCGTCCGGGCTCGGCCCCGCGCCAGTCGCAGAACAACGCCCCGCGCAAGGAAACCGTGGCCCCGGCACCGAGCAACAATGCCATGGCCTCGCTGTTCGCCAACGCCAAGCAGCTGAAGAAACGCTGATGGAAATCCCTGACGGCCTTACCCAGAGCGCCTTCAGCGAGCTGATCGGCTGCCGCCTGCAACGCCTCGACAGCGGCGTTGCGGAGGTGGCTCTGTCGCTGACTCCGCAACTGCGCAATCGCGGCAACGTGTTGCATGGCGGCGCGCTGTTCAGCCTGGTGGATATCACCATGGGCCTGGCCTGTTCGGCGACCCATGGCTTCGACCAGCGCAGCGTGACCATCGAGTGCAAGATCAACTACATGCGGGCGGTGGCCGAAGGCGATGTGCTGTGCATCGCCACCGTCATCCACCCCGGGCGCCGCACTCTGGTGGTCGAGGCCGAAGTGCGCCAGGGCGACAAACTTGTCGCGAAAGCACAAGGCACGTTCGCTGTTCTCTAGCTGTCCCGTCTCGATTTGGGTTAATTTCGGCACTGCGAATGCGGTGTCGGAATTTTCCGTCGGCATCACATCCGACTCAGGGACGAAGTATCGGCGTTTTCTGACATTTACCAGGCGACAACGCCAGTTCTCAACTTCACCCTTGTAGACCGTCTTGCCCACCCCCATATTGGGGCGACTGACGCGTGAAGGAATCCAACTTGAGCGAACTTCTCAACCGCCGCCTGGCTCTGCTCGGCGAGCGCGCCCACCTCTCCCTGCTCGAAGAGTGCCTGCACGGCATCGAGCGCGAATGCCTGCGCGTCACCGGCGAAGCCCGCCTGGCGCAGACACCGCATCCGGAAGAACTGGGTGCCGCACTGACCAACGAGCAAATCACCACGGACTACTCCGAGTCGCTGCTGGAGTTCATCACTCCGGCCCTGCCCGACCCGGCCGACACCCTGCAAAGCCTGGACAAGATCCATCGCTTTGCCTACAGCAAGCTCGGCAACGAGTACCTGTGGAGCCCGTCGATGCCCTGCCCGCTGCCAGCCGAGGAAGATATTCCGATCGCCTACTACGGCACCTCGAATATCGGCAAGCTCAAGTATGTGTACCGCCAGGGCCTGGCCCTGCGCTACGGCAAGACCATGCAGTGCATTGCCGGAATCCACTACAACTTCTCGCTGCCGGAAAAACTCTGGCCGGTGCTCAAGCAGGCCGAAGGTTTTGTCGGCACGGACCGCGACTACCAGTCGCTGGCCTATATCGCGCTGATCCGCAACTTCCGCCGCTACAGCTGGCTGCTGATGTACCTGTTCGGTGCTTCGCCGGCCCTGGACGCGGGTTTCCTGCGCGGTCGCTCGCATTCGCTGGAACAGTTCGACGCCGACACGCTGTACCTGCCCTACGCCACCAGCCTGCGCATGAGCGACCTGGGTTACCAGAGCAACGCCCAGGCCGGCCTGACGCCGTGCTACAACGACCTGAGCAGCTACACCGACAGCCTGCGCAAGGCGGTGGCGACGCCCTACGCGCCGTATGTCGAGATCGGCACGCACAAGGACGGTGAGTGGGTCCAGCTCAACACCAACATCCTGCAGATCGAAAACGAGTACTACTCCAACATCCGCCCGAAACGCGTGACCTACACCGGCGAGCGGCCTATCCAGGCGCTGATGGCCCGTGGCGTGCAGTATGTCGAGGCGCGCTGCCTGG
This sequence comes from Pseudomonas sp. Ost2, assembly GCF_018326065.1. NCBI lineage: Bacteria > Pseudomonadati > Pseudomonadota > Gammaproteobacteria > Pseudomonadales > Pseudomonadaceae > Pseudomonas > Pseudomonas sp. Ost2. The sequence continues at coordinate 7,018,330 of NZ_AP021904.1, forward strand.
ACATCAACCCGTTCCTGCCGACCGGCATCGACCTGACCGAGGCGCGCTTCCTCGATGCGTTCCTGCTGTATTGCGCGCTGAACGACAGCCCGCTGTTCGAAAGCAACGAGTGCAACAATGCCACTTCGAACTTCCTCACCGTGGTGAAGGAAGGCCGGCGTCCGGGCCTGCAATTGCAGCGTCGGGGCCAGGCGGTGGACATGAAGGAATGGGCTACCGAATTGCTCGAGCAGATTGCTCCATTGTCGGCGTTGCTCGACCGCAGCCATGGCGGCGATGGTCACAGCAAGTCCCTGGACGAGCAAATGGCGAAGGTCCGCGATTCGTCCCTGACGCCGTCGGCCCAGGTGCTGGCGAGCATGACCCAGCACAAGGAAAGCTTTGCCCAGTTCTCCATGCGCCAGAGCCTGGCCCATGCCGAGTACTTCCGCAGCCAGCCGCTGGCCAAGGACGAACAGGCCGCCTTCGAAGAAAGCGCGCGCCAGTCGCTTGTCCAGCAACTGGAGCTGGAGCAGAACGAAGTGGGTGATTTCGACGTGTTTGTCGGGTCGTACCAGGCGAGCATCCTGTCGATCAGCAACTGAGGCGGCGCCTGTACTGACGCCTTCGCCGGCAAGCCGGCTCCCACAGAGACTTCAGTCGGCCACACATCCGTGGCCGACCCCGCATCCTTGTAGGAGCTGGCTTGCCAGCGAAGAGGCCCTGGAGCGCTCCAAAGCCCCGCAGACCCAACCGGCTCTGAAGCTCAGAGGGCCTTTTCGAAGATCTTCGAATTACGCTGGTAGTTGTACAACGACGCCCGCGCGCTCGGCAGGCGCTCGACGCTGCTCGGCACAAACCCGCGCTCACGGAACCAGTGGGCGGTACGGGTCGTCAGGACAAACAGGGTCTTCAGGCCCTGGGCCCGGGCCCGGGTCTCGATACGCTCCAGCAGTTCGTCCCCGCGCCCGCCATGACGGTACTCCGGGTTCACCGCCAGGCACGCCAGCTCACCAGCATCCGAATCGGCGATCTGGTACAGCGCCGCACAGGCGATGATCATCCCTTCACGCTCGACCACGCTGAACTGCTCGATCTCGCGCTCCAGCACTTCCCGCGAACGCCGCACCAGGATGCCCTGTTCTTCCAGCGGACTGATCAGGTCGAGCAGGCCGCCGACGTCTTCGATCGCCGCTTCGCGCACCAGCTCGAACTGCTCCTGGGCCACCAGCGTACCGCCACCGTCGCGGGTGAACAGTTCGGTCAACAGCGCGCCGTCTTCGGCATAACTGACGATATGGCTGCGAGCCACGCCGCCACGGCAGGCTTCGGCCGCCGCGTCGAGCAACTCGGCCTGGTAATCGCTGCCCAGGCGCTGCAGGTGCGCCGGCACCTGCTGTGGGCGCAACTCGCGGACCAGACGACCATGTTCATCGATCAGGCCGTGATCGGCGCCGAACAACAGGAGTTTTTCCGCCCCCAGGTCGATGGCGGCGCGGGTCGCGACGTCTTCGCAGGCAAGATTGAAGATTTCCCCGGTGGGCGAGTAGCCCAGCGGCGACAACAGCACGATGGAGCGTTCGTCCAAGAGGCGGTTGATGCCCCGGCGGTCGACCCGGCGCACCTCGCCGGTGTGGTGATAGTCGACCCCTTCCAGCACGCCGATCGGCCGCGCCGTCACCAGGTTGCCGCTGGCGACCCGCAACCGCGAACCCTGCATCGGCGAGGCGGCCATGTCCATGGACAGGCGCGCTTCAATGGCGATCCGCAGATAGCCGACCGCGTCGATCACGCACTCCAGGGTGGCGGCATCGGTAATGCGCATGCCGTGATGGTAATGCGGGGTCAGGCCACGGGCCGCCAGGCGGCTTTCGATCTGCGGGCGCGAACCGTGGACCAGCACCAGGCGCACGCCCAGGCTGTGGAGCAGCACCAGGTCATGGACGATATTGCCGAAGTTGGGGTGCTCGACACCGTCACCGGGCAGCATGACGACAAAGGTGCAATCGCGGTGGGCGTTGATATAGGGAGACGCATGGCGAAGCCAGTTTACGTATTCGGGCATGACCTGAACCTGTATAAAAAACAGCCAATAAAAAGTGGGTGCAACATGAAAACGCACAACGGGCTGTTGGTTATCGTCGGAACAGGCTTGGCGACACGCGGGCTCTCCTTAATCGGTAACGGATGGTCTGGCCTGGCATTTAACGCAAGGTCGGGGCCGGGCTCAAGCAATAATGTTCAATCAGTTCACGCAGTAACGCCACGGTAGGCTGCAAACGTGACATTTCGAGGTATTCCCCCGGTTGATGCGCACACGCGATATCGCCAGGGCCGAGTACCAGGGTCTCGCAGCCAAGGCGCTGAAGATAAGGCGCTTCGGTGCCAAACGCCACTGCTTGTGCACGATGGCCGGTGAGTTTTTCGGCGATGCGCACCAGTTCGGCATCCGCCACCTGTTCGAAGGGCGGCACCTCGGGGAACAACGGCGCATAGTCGATCCGGACCTGGTGCAGTTCCGCCAGGGGTTCGAGCTTGGCGCGGATCGCCGCGCGCAGCACGCCCGGGTCCATGCCAGGCAGCGGCCGCAGGTCGAACTCCAGGGAACATTGGCCGCAGATGCGGTTAGGGTTGTCGCCGCCATGGATACAGCCGAAGTTCAGGGTCGGCTGCGGCACGCTGAACTGCGGGTTGTTGTACTCACGCTGCCACTGCCAGCGCAGGCCCTTGAGCTCGCCGATCGCATCGTGCATGGCTTCGAGGGCGCTGTGCCCCAGGCTTGGATCCGACGAATGGCCACTGCGCCCGAGGATTTCGATGCGCTCCATCATCACGCCCTTGTGCAGGCGGATCGGCTTGAGCCCGGTCGGCTCGCCGATCACCGCCGCGCGCCCCAGCGGCCGCCCGGCCTCGGCCAGCGCGCGGGCACCGGACATCGAGCTTTCCTCGTCGCAGGTGGCCAGGATCAGCAACGGCTGCTTGAACGGCTGGTCGAGCAACGGCTTGACCGCCTCGATGGCCAGGGCAAAAAAGCCCTTCATGTCGCAACTGCCCAGGCCGACCCAGCGGCCGTCGACCTCGGTCAGTTTCAGCGGGTCGGTCTGCCACAACGCCTCGTCGAACGGCACGGTATCGCTGTGCCCGGCCAGCACCAGCCCGCCGGGACCGCTGCCGAAGCTGGCCAGCAGATTGAATTTTCCGGGGCTGACCGGCTGGATATCGCAGCTGAAGCCCAGGTCGCCGAGCCATCCCGCCAGCAGGTCGATCACCGGCCGGTTACTCTGGTTCAGGTTCGGCTGGGTACAACTGACGGAGGGAACTGCGATCAGGGCAGCGAATTGATCTTTCATCGACGGCAAAAGCATACACTTGCTCCTTGTTCACAGGACGGCCCCTGCTGCACGCCTCCAGACCTCACGCCATCCTGTGGGAGCCCGGCTTGCCGGCGACGACGTCTTCAAGGACAACGCATGGCATGACGGCCTCATCGCCGGCAAGTCGGACTCCTGCAAGGATCGCGTGGATTTCGAAATCGATCGGCATCCGGGCGATGCCCCATCATAGAGCCATCCAACGCCCGGAATAAACCGCCGCGACGCGTGCGACCCGCTTGTCCTGTACACTGCACGGCCTAGGCAGCCACCCTTTTCCCCGGCTGCGCTCCCGATCCTGGATTTTCCGGCCATGCAGAAAGAAACCGAAATCAAACTCCGCGTCAGCCGCGAAACCCTCGCCGCCTTGCGCGAGCACCCGCTTTTGAAGAAGCGCAACAAAAGTGGCTGGGAACGTCGCGAGCTGACGAATCAGTATTTCGACACCCCCGAGCGCGACCTGGCCAAGGCCAAGGTCGCCCTGCGCCTGCGCCGTGACGGCGAAGAAGTGATCCAGACCCTCAAGACCCGCGGCCAGAGCGTCGCCGGTCTGTCGGAACGCAACGAGTACGACTGGCACCTGCCCAAGGCCAAGCTCGATGTGAAGAAGCTCGACGGCGAATGCTGGCCAGTAGCACTGGCCGAGCTGGACAAGAAGACCCTGAAGCCGATCTTCACCACCGATTTCGTCCGCGAACGGGCAGAAATCGCCTGGGGGCGCGGCAAGTCCAAGGTGGTGATCGAAGCCGCTCTGGACCTGGGCTTCGTTGTCGCCGGCAAGCAGAAGGAAGAAATCTGCGAGCTGGAACTGGAATTGCGCGAAGGCGAGCCGGCCGCCCTGCTGGAACTGGCTGCCGAGCTGGCCGAGAAGCTGGCACTGATGCCCTGCGACATCAGCAAGGCCGAGCGCGGCTATCGCCTGTTCGACGCCAACAGCTACTCCCTGAGCCTGCCGGCCCCGCAACTGACCGCCGAGATGCCGCTGGACGACGCCTTCGCCGCCCTGGCCTGGCATTTGCTCGGCAGCAGCCAGCGACTGGCCGAGCAATACCGCTTCAACGGCCACTGGCGCCTGCTGCAGGATTGGGTCGCGCAACTGATCGAATTGCGCGCCCTGGTCGGCAGCCTCGGCCAGGCCGCGCCACGGCAGGCGACCAGCGAGCTGCGCAGTGCCCTGGATGCGCTGCTTGAAGACTGGCGTCCGTTGCTCAACGCCGGTGCGGAAGACGAAGACGTGCGCAAGGCCGCGCCGGAACAGTTCCTCGAGGAGCTGGAAGACGTGCGCTGGGGCCTGTTCTCCCTGAACACCTCGCGCTGGTTGCTGGCCCGTAGCTGGGCGGCCGACCGTACCACCCGCGGCAACCGCCAGGGCGCGGCGCAGTTGCAGAACTGGCTGCCACGCCTGCTGGCCGAGGAAGCCACTTCGTTGCAACTGGGACGCTACCAGCAGCAACCGGAAGACCTCGCCGAGCAACTGCCGCGCATCGAGCGGATCCAGGCCTGGCTGCACCTGGCTCGTGGCGTGCTGGACCTGCCGGACCTGGATCGCCTGTTCGGTGAACTGAACAAGCTGGCCCAGCTGGCGGAACTGGATATCAGCGAAGAAGTCCTGGAAGCACGGGTGCAGCAGGCGCTGACGGTGTTCCAGAGCCGTGCCTGGAAGACCTTGCTGCGCCTGTAACCTCGCAACCGGTACAAGCCAGGCTCGCTGCAGGAGCCTGGCTTGCCAGCGAAGCTTTTAGCGGTCTTGCAACCCGCTTCGCCGGCAAACCAGGCCCCCATTGAAAAAAATCGCAACCTTTGTCTTGGTATCGGACCAAACGTCAGGCAGCCTCGCGACTATTCTTTGCAATCCAGGGTCAGACAGGGACTACGTCTGAATCAATGGTTGCAAGACCGCCTGAATAGGAGCCCGCATGCCCGTCGCCCCACTCTCCCAGGACCGCTGGCTGGATCTCAACGAGCTGCTGCGCGAACTGGTCGCCCAGGGTTTTATCAGCCAGGACTCGGCCGAGCACGCCCTGACCATCCGGCGCAACGCGCAGAACAGCCAGTTGCATCCGCTGGAATTCATCGCCAGCCAGCACCTGCCCGACCAGAGCCGCCCCGGCAAGCCGCTGGAGCTCGAGAACCTGACCTTGTGGCTGGCGCAACAGGTCGGCCAGCCATACCTGCGCATCGATCCGCTGAAAATCAACGTCGCCGCGATCATGCCGCTGATGTCCTATGCCTTTGCCCAGCGCCACAAGATCCTCGCCGTCGCGGTGGATCACGACGGCGTGACCATCGCCAGCGCCCAGCCCCACGTAAAGGCCTGGGAAGCCGACCTGAGCCATGTGCTCAAGCTGCCGATCAAGCGGGTAGTCGCCAACCCGGTGGATATCCAGCGCTACACCGTGGAATTCTTCCGCCTGGCGAAGTCGGTCAGCGGCGCCAACATGGTCGACCAGAAAGGCCATAACCTGGGCAACTTCGAGCAACTGCTGAACCTCGGCGCCAGCGACCAGGAACCGGACGCCAACGACGCGCATATCGTCAATATCGTCGACTGGCTGTTCCAGTACGCGTTCCAGCAACGGGCCAGCGATATCCATATCGAGCCGCGGCGCGAGCAGGGCACGGTGCGTTTTCGCATCGACGGTGTACTGCACAACGTCTACCAGTTCCCGCCCCAGGTGACCATGGCGATTGTCAGCCGCCTCAAGAGCCTGGGTCGGATGAATGTCGCGGAAAAACGCAAACCCCAGGACGGCCGGGTCAAGACCAAGACCCCGGACGGCGGCGAAGTGGAATTGCGCCTGTCGACCCTGCCGACCGCGTTCGGCGAGAAGATGGTCATGCGCATCTTCGATCCGGAAGTGCTGCTCAAGGATTTCGACCAGCTCGGCTTCTCCGCCGAAGACCTGCGCCGCTGGCAGGACATGACCCGCCAGCCCAACGGCATCATCCTGGTGACCGGGCCCACCGGCTCGGGCAAGACCACCACGCTGTACACCACGCTGAAAAAGCTGGCGACTCCGGAGGTCAACCTCTGCACCATCGAAGACCCGATCGAGATGGTCGAGCCGGCCTTCAACCAGATGCAGGTCCAGCACAATATCGACCTGACCTTCGCCAGCGGCGTACGCGCCCTGATGCGCCAGGACCCGGACATCATCATGATCGGCGAGATCCGCGATCTGGAAACCGCCGAGATGGCGATCCAGGCGGCGCTGACCGGGCACCTGGTGCTCTCGACCCTACACACCAACGACGCGCCGAGCGCCATCAGCCGTTTGCTGGAACTGGGTGTACCGCATTACCTGATCAAGGCCACGGTGCTCGGCGTCATGGCCCAGCGCCTGGTGCGCACCCTGTGCCCACACTGCAAGGCACCGCAGAGCCTGTCCGAGGAAGACTGGCAGACCCTGACCCGGCCCTGGCAGGCACCGCTGCCCACCGGCGCGCAGCGCGCCATCGGCTGCCTGGAGTGCCGCGATACCGGTTATCGCGGGCGAGCCGGGGTCTACGAGATCATGTTGCTCAGCGACAGCGTGAAGGCGCTAATCCATGCCGATACCGACCTGCTGGCGGTGCGCCGCCAGGCGTTCATGGAAGGCATGCGCAGCTTGCGCCTGTCCGGCGCGCAGAAGGTCGCGGCGGGGCTGACCACCATCGAGGAAGTGCTGCGGGTCACGCCTCAGAGCGAACAGCGCTGAACGTGCCGCGACCAGTGTCCGGGCCCGTCCGGCAGGCGTTCATTACGGGGTGATCTCCAACCAGTCGATCACCCCGACCTCGGCATTGGCCTTGATGCTCACCGAGTCCTCATTGCCACGACGCTGGAGGATCGAACGGCCCAGGCTGACCTTTTCTCCCGTGCGCAGATTGACGGCATCCTGCGCCCTGGAAGGGCTGAACAACCAGGCGCCGCCGGCATCGCCCCTTACCCGCGTGCCCGCCACGTAGCGCCAGTCCCCCAGCGTGGCGGACTGGGCCAGTTGGCCCTGCCAGGCCAGCGGCTGGCGCTGCGCATCGAGCATCATGCGCAGCGCCGCCAGTTGCAGGCCGTCGAGGTCGATGCTCAGGTTGTCGGCGTCCTCGGCCCGCAGCATCCAACCCGACCTGTCGCCAGAGACCACCGTGCCCACCGGCCAGTCCACCCCGGCCACACCCATCCCGGGGACCAGGCCACACTCTTTGAAATGCCAGCGACTTGGCCGGAACCTGTCGTCGGCTGCATGCCCGAAGACCACCCAGGCACTTGCGGCACAGGACCAGCCCTGCACCATCCGGTCATGCTCGAGACGTACACGGGCGTTGTCGGAGCCCCAGGAAAAATCCAGCGCCACCACCGGCAACCCGAGGACATCGAGGGCACCGGGCAATTCGATTGACGTCAGGCTTTGCAGGCCGTGCGCCTGGGGCTGCCCCTGCCAGTCCAGCGCCTCCAAGGTACCGATATGCGCCTGGCTGCCCGCCGGAAAATGCAGTTCGCCCAACTGCAGATCAGCTTGCAGGCGAGGGTTCAGTGCCTGCCGTTGCGATTCGGCTTCCTCGTCGATCCGCTGGAAATCCCGCCACATCAGCCCGCCCAGTCCGGCAAACACCAGGGCGACCAGTATCAGCACTGCGTAACGCCGGGGGTTGCGCCGCAGGTGATCGCGCGTCGGCGCGAACAGCGAGGCCACCAGCACCCACAGCAACCCGGCGGCACTGAGCGCCGCCAGCGCGATCAGCAGGAAAACCAGGAAAATGACGGAGGGATCGGGACCGAAGATCATCGAAACCAGGCGCTCACAGGATGCGACAGTGAAAGGACCGCCAAATTAGCATGGCCCGACCTCTACACTTGAATACAAATGAAACACTTATCTTCAACCAGGCTCGCTACAATCATTCCACTATCGCCACCTCGATAAACACTTGAACACAGGGAACCGTCATGCAAATCGGTAGCGTGCTTCTGCTTTTCGTCGGCCTGGCCATTGCCATCGTCTTCATGGGCTTCAAGGTCGTACCCCAGGGGTATCAGTGGACGGTGGAACGCTTCGGCCGCTACACCACCACCCTCAAGCCCGGCCTGAACATCATCGTCCCGGTCATGGACCGTATCGGGCGCAAGATCAACGTGATGGAAAGCGTGCTGGATATCCCGCCCCAGGAAGTCATCACGTCCGACAACGCCACCGTGCAGATCGACGCGGTGTGTTTCTTCCAGGTGGTCAATACGGCCCAGGCGGCCTACGAGGTGAACAACCTCGAACACGCCATCCGTAACCTGCTGCAGACCAACATCCGCACCGTGCTCGGCTCCATGGAGCTCGATGCCATGCTCGGCCAGCGCGACACCATCAACGAGAAACTGCTGCGCACCGTCGATGAAGCCACCGCACCGTGGGGCATCAAGATCACCCGGATCGAAATCAAGGACATCAGCCCGCCCGCCGACCTGATGGCGGCAATGTCCGGGCAGATGAAGGCCGAACGGGTCAAGCGCGCGCAGATCCTCGAGGCCGAAGGCCTGCGGGCGTCGGCGATCCTGACCGCCGAAGGCAAGAAGCAGGCGCAGATCCTCGAAGCCGAAGGTAATCGCCAGGCCGCCTTCCTCGAATCCGAGGCCCGCGAACGGGAAGCCGAGGCCGAGGCCCGGGCGACCCAGGTGGTGTCCGAGGCGATCGCCAACGGCAACGTGCAGGCGGTCAACTACTTCGTCGCGCAGAAATACATCGATGCCCTCGGCAAGCTGGCCTCGGCCAACAACAGCAAGGTGATCCTGATGCCGCTCGAAGCCAGCCAGGTCATCGGCGCGGTCGGCGGCATCGGCGAAATCGTCAAGGCCACTTTCGACGGCAAGAAGGCCTGAGGCACCGCCATGTGGGAATTCCTGCAACACCTGTCCTTCTGGGACTGGCTGGCCCTCGGCACGATCCTGCTGATACTCGAAGTGTTCGGCGCCGGCGGCTACCTGCTGTGGGTCGGCATTGCCGCGGCAGCGGTCGGCGTGTTGACCTTCGTGATTCCCGGCCTGCCGTGGACCGTGCAATTCCTGTTGTTCGGCCTGCTCTCGGTGCTGACGGCGGTGTACTGGTGGAAACGCCAGCGCAGCGCCGCCAGCGTCAGCGACCAGCCGGGCCTCAACGAACGCGGCCATGAGCTGATCGGCAAGACCTTCGTGGTACACGCGGCGATCAGCAACGGTCGCGGCAAGGTCAAGGTCGGCGATGGCGTATGGATGGTCACCGGCCCCGACGCCGAGGTCGGTGTACGGGTCCGGGTGGTCGGCCAGAACGGCACGATCCTGCAGGTCGAAACCGTTGAATGAAGACGATGGAACTCCGCATCGATAACCGCAATCCAACGGTTCATATACCCCCATGCGGAGTCACCACCATGCGTCTCAAATATGCTGTCGCCACCCTGGCATTGCTGTCCATCCCCGTTGGCTCGGCCATGGCCGACGGTTTCTGGCGCAACGTCATTTCGTCCGGTGCCACCACCGGCTCGACCTATCTGACCTTCAAGGACCACAAGCTGATCGTCGCCGCCCAGGACGATGCCGGCAGCTTTGTTGCCAGCGACGGCAATATCCGCGGCCCTTATCTGGAAGCCGCCATGCAGAAAGTGCGTGCCGATAATCCGGACCTGAAAGCAAGCGACATGGAACTGGCCAACGCGATCCTGGCGAAGAACGCACTGGCAGACGAATGATCGACAGCTCGTCGAACTGAATGATGAAAACGCCGACAGCCTGTCGGCGTTTTTCGTTTCTGCCACTCCGTTATTGCGCCGCTACCGCCTTCAGCCCCGCCAGGGCGTAAGTCATCATGTGCTCGATCAGCGCCTGGGGCTCGATATCCAGGCCCGGCAACACGTTCTGGCTCAGGGTCTCATGGGCCAGCAGCAGGAACAGGCAAGGGGCGAATACCCCCAGCGCACAGCGCAACGTGGTCGGGTGGTCGTCCGGCAGGTTCATGATCTGCCCGAGGATGCCACGGAAGATCTTCGCCTTGGGATACGCCTGCTGTTCCAGCACCGAGGGCAACAGGCTCGAGGGCGACAGCAGTTCCCGACTGAGGACCTTGAGGGCCCAGGCCTCGCGATGATCCTGCAGGCGCTCCACCAGCACCGTGATGATCAACCGCAACTTGTCCTCGGCAGGTGCCGGGCTCTGGCTCAGGCTGAGCAGGGTATCGATGCGCAGCAGGCGATCATGGGCCTCCAGCAGGACGGCCCGGTACAGGCCGTCCTTGTTCTCGAAGTGATAGTTGACCGAGGCGGCATTCGACCTGGAGTTTTCACAGACCTGCTTGCTGGTGGTATTGGCGTATCCCAGCTGCGCGAACAACTGACCCGCCGTTTCCAGGATCTGCTGGCGGGTCGCCTGGCCATCCTGGCGCTGGGCACGTTGAGAGGCGGTCTGGTTGGGACCGGACACGGGCATGGGATTCCTCACTAGATCAAATTCAAATTTGACTTTTATTTATACACGGCTTAGTTTCAAATCAACCACTCCCCTCGACAGGCGTGGACGCTGCCGACAGATGCTGTCAGGTCCACAGCCGTTTAGCCAAAGGAAATTACCGCAATGGATGCGCGCGTCATGACCCCGTTCACCTACTTCTCCCTGCCGATGCAGAAGCTGTTCCTGCGCAACCGCGAGGCGATCAAGGACAAGCCCTACGCCAGGTATTTCAGCGGGCACATGCAGGTTCCACTGTCTGCCGTGCGCGGGATCCAGCAAGGACCACTGGCTCCGGAACAGACGCTGACGCCGGGTATCGAGGATATCAATCGTCTGCTGGAAGCGGATTTCGTCAGCGCCGAGTCGGGTTATGCCCTGCTGCCCGGGCCCATGGCCTACGTCCAGAGCCGCAAGTTCTTTCCCGGCTGCACCGCCGAGATGTTCAAGTGGTGGTTCATGTGGCATCCGCTTGAGGCCGAGCGCTATACCCTGTGGTTTCCCTATGCCCATGTCAGCAATCCCTGCGTCAATCACGAACGGCTCAAGGACACTTCCCTGAGTTTCGAAGAGCGCTTGTACGGCAATACCTTCTGCGCCTCGGAATATGTCGGCGATCGCCTGATGCACCTGCATATCCACTTCCAGGAACCGGAGAAACTGGGCCTGCGCACCGAGCTGTACCGGGATGCGAAGATCGACGGCAGCGTCAGCGCGCTGATGAGCCTCGCCGAACAACCGGATGTGCCGGTGTCGCTGATGGTCCACCTGTTCAAGCAGACCCCGGATGGCCTCTACCTGACCAGCCGCTACTGGGTCGGCAGCCATCCGTCGATGGCGCGTTTCCCCGGTGCCGAACGCGCCGCGGCGCTGCTACAGGCCAACGGCCTGGGTGAGGCGGAGCTGGAGACCCTGGCCTACGAGTTCGCCGTCCACGACCTGTGCGAATTCAACCACCTGGCCAGTTTCCTGCCGGATCTGTACCGGGAATTCAGCGCCAGCTGAATCACCGGGCAAGGCATTCCGCCCGGCGGGCGGAATGACCTCCAGGCCTCAGCGTTGCCCCGCCGGACACACACCGTTTATCAGAAGCGTCGTAAATTCCCCGATATCCTGTTCCGCTGTCAGTTGCTCGGTCAGCAGGCGATACCAGCAAAAACCGAAGATCATATCGAGCAGCAATTCGCGATTGGTGTCCTTTGGCAGTTCACCATTACTGATGGCATTTTCCACCAGCTTCTTCGGCATCTCCCGCCGCCGTTCCATGAACTGGTCCTTGAGCTGGACCAGGGTGACCGGATCCAGCTGGGCCTCCGCGATGACACAGCGAAAAGCCTCGCCACAAATCGTCTCACGCCATACCTTCCAGAGATTGTGCAGCAAAAAGTCGAGATCTGCCTTGAAAGAGCCGAGATCAGGAAACTTCCTCACCTGCTCGCTTTCATTCTCGTAAACCTCGGCGATCAACGCCGCCTTGTTGTTCCACCAACGGTAGATCGTCGGCTTGCTGGCACCCGCCCGTCGGGCGACCGACTCGATACTGAGTCCCGAATAACCGCATTCCTTGAGAATCTCGATCGTCGAACTGAGGATGGCCTTGTGGGTGTGGGGGCTTCGTAGGGAACCGATGGAGCTGCGAGAGGGTGTACGAGCCACGGTGAAATCTCCAGGCAGGGTGCTTGACAAAAGCAACGCAAGGTATAGGATTCCCTCGAAATGAAATGAAACGGTCCGTTTCGTTTCATTTCGATGAAACTATGAACGACTGACTTAGATCAATCTGTTTTCCGATTTTCTCATTAGCGTGCAGGAAACAAAGCCTTCTGCTCAGGGCATCCCCCATCAGTCGGCAGCTGTTTTTTCCACCTATGAAATCAAGTCATTTGTTTTATGAATCAAACGATACGTTTCGTATCATAGCAGCTTGAGAGGTAAAAAGGCAATATTTGGCACGTTTTCAGACCCATCGGTCGAAAACGCCAAGTAGTTGAAATCACTGGATAAAACGGCGTTCCCAAGACTCAGGGCTCTACAAACTGTTTTCCGTATGTTTCACGGTGTCTGGCAAGACGCCACCAGGGTTTTCTGACAAAGAATGGAATCAAGAGGAAAATGAACGTGAAAAAAGTAGGGATAGTGAGCTACGGCACCGGCGTTCCCGTTTGTCGCTTGAAAGTCGAAGACGTCATCAACGTCTGGAAGAACACCGATCTGCACCTGGTGCAAAACCAGCTGGGCGTGACCGAAAGAGCGGTGCTGCAACCGGACGAAGATGTCATCACCCTCGGGGTCCTGGCGGCCCAGCGGGCGCTCGACAAGGTCCCCGGCAGCAGCGTCGAAGCCCTCTACCTGGGCACTTGCACCAACCCCTATGACTCCCGCGCCTCGGCCTCGGTCATTCTCGAAATGCTCGGCGCCGGCTACGACGCCTACTGCGCCGACGTACAGTTCGCCGGCAAGTCCGGCACTTCGGCCCTGCAGATCTGCCAGGCGCTGGTAGCGTCCGGCATGACCGGCAGCGCCATCGCCATCGGCGCCGACACCATCAACCGCAACACCGCCCCCGGCGATCTCACGGAGTCCTACGCCGGTGCCGGTGCGGCGGCGCTGCTGGTGGGCACGCAGAATGTCATCGCCGAATTCGACGGCAGCTTTTCCTGCGCGGCCGACGTCGCCGACAACATTCGCCCGCAAGGCGACCGCTACATCCGCTCCGGGATGGGCCTGGGCTCGGACAAGAACAGCATCGGCCTGGAAGACCAGACCCGCCGGGCGGCCGAAGGCCTGATGGCCAAGCTGCGCACCGAACCGAAGGACTACGACTACGTGGTGTTCCAGCAGAACCTGGTGTCCACGCCCTACTCCCTGGCCAGGCACCTGGGCTTCGAGCCCAAGCAGGTCGAACCCGGTATCTACGCCGGTAGCGTGGGCGACGCCGGCGCCGCCAGCCCGCTGCTCGGCCTGATCAACGTGCTCGACCAGGCACGCCCGGGGCAGACGATCCTGCTGGTGTCCTACGGTTTCGGGGCCGGCAGCGACGCCATCGCCCTGACCGTCACGCCGGCCATCGAGGCCTACCAGAAACACAACAAACCGCTGCGCGACCTGCTCGAAAACAAGCTGTACGTCGATTACGGCACTTCCATCAAATACGAGTTCAAGTATTTGCGGGCCGATTACGCCCTGACCGCCTACCTCTGATTTCGCCTGTCTACGCAAGGAGCATGAACATGTGCGCACGTCGTGTTGCAATCGTTTCGGCCGCTTACACGCCGAAACCGGGAAGTTCGCGGGTCCGGCAGACGTTCAAGGAAATGATCGTCGAGTCGGCCTACAAAGCCATCAAGGACGCCAGGATGCACCCGCGGGAAATCCAGGGTGTGGCCTACGGTTATCACGGTGAAGGCATTTCGGAATACGGTGGCCTCGGGCCGACGATCTCCGACGCGCTGGGCATCAGCCCGGCACCGACCTTCATGAGCACGGCCAACTGCACCAGCAGTTCGGTGTCGTTCCAGATGGGCCATCAGATGATCGCCTCCGGGGAATACGACATCGTCCTGGTCGGCGGCTTCGAGAAGATGACCGACCACTTCAACTACGCCGAATACATCGGCTCCAGTACCGAGTGCGAGTACGACTACTTCCTCGGCATCTCCCACACCGACGCCTTCGCCCTGGCGACGGCGGAGTACTTCCAGAAGTTCGGCTACGCCGGGCGCGAGGCCGATGTACTGGCGACCTTCGGCCGGCAGATGCGCATCTATGCGCAGAACACCCCCAATGCCACCCGCTACGGACTGCCGATTCCGTCCCTCGAGGCCCTGAAGAACAGCGAAGCCTTCGGCTCGATGCTGGCCTGGGGCGAAGCCAGCGGCTGCGCCATCCTGGTCGCCGAACACCTGGCCCACAAGTACACCGACAAACCGGTGTTCGTCCGTGGCTGTGCCTACACCGGGGTGTCCCACTACTTCGGTACCCGCTTCCACAATCCCACCCTGCATCACCCGGGCCTGCCCAAGGATGTCGGCATGGCGGTCTCGGCCAACTCGATCGCCTGCGCGGAAATCGCCTACAAGAAAGCCGGGATCACCGCCAAGGATATCGACGTGGCGCAGGTCTACGACCTGCTCGGCGCCGGCCTGATCCAGATGGAATCCATGGGCATCTGCGGCAAGGGCCAGGCCGGCGACTTTGTCCTCGAAGGCGGTATCGCCATCGACGGCCAGCTACCGCTGAACACCGACGGCGGCAATATCGGCCGCGGCCATGCCTCCGGCTGCGACGGCATCCTGCACATCACCGAACTGTTCCGCCAGTTGCGCGGCGAATCCGACAACCAGGTCAAGGGCGCACGCATCGGCGTGTCGCAGAACCTGGGGGGTTACGCCGCCCACAACTCAGTGATCGTTCTTTCCAACGACTAAGGAGCCGGACCATGTCCATGTACCCCGAACAGATCCACCGGATGACCACCGCCAGCATGCTTCGCGAATGGCGCGAACATGGCGGCAAATACCGCCTGGAAGGCAGCCAGTGTGAAGAGTGCAATGAAATCTTCTTCCCGCGCCGGACGGTCTGCGGTGCCTGCAACTCACTGAGCGTCAAGCCCTACCGCTGTGCCCGCAGCGGCAAGATCGAAGTCATGGCCCATGCCGAGAACCCGATCCTCGCCGCCATGGGCTACGGCGAAACCGTACCGCGCTGCATGGCGATGGTGCGCCTGGACGATGGCCTGGTCATTGCCTCGGAAATCGTCGACGTCACCCACCCGGAACAACTCAAGGCCGGCGCGCCGGTACGCATGGTCGTGCGCAAGCACGTCCGGGAAAGCAACCTGGCCTGGCAATACGCCTACAAGTTTGTCCTGGATATATAAGTAACTTGCAACTTGCAGGGCGTCAGTTATTGACGCCCTGCCCTCCCGATATCAAAAACAAGAACTGTGCGTCAGCTTTATAACAACGGCCTCTACATATATTGCAGAAGCCTTTAAGACCCTGTTGCTTCAGGGGCTACGGACTGCCTTCGTCTTAAAAGCGGGGAATGACTCCCCATACTCATTATTGGCCTATATATAGCCGAGGATTCATCATGTCTACTCTTTGTCTCCCACACGTACTGTTCCCGAAAAACAAGATTACCCAGCAACAGATGATCGACCACCTGGAAAGCCTGCACGCCGACCATCCGCGCATGGCGGTGGCCAAGCGCATGATCCAGAACACCGAGGTCAACGAACGCCACCTGATCCTGCCGATCGACGAACTGGCGGTGCATACCGGCTTCACCCACCGCAGCATCGTCTATGAGCGCGAAGCCCGCCAGATGTCCTCCGCCGCAGCCCGCCAGGCCATTGAAAACGCGGGCCTGACGGTCAACGACATCCGCATGGTGGTGGTCACCTCCTGCACCGGCTTCATGATGCCGTCGCTGACCGCGCACCTGATCAACGACCTCGACCTGCCGACTTCCACCGTGCAGTTGCCGATCGCCCAGCTCGGCTGTGTCGCCGGGGCCGCTGCCATCAACCGGGCCAATGACTTCGCCAAGCTGGACGCGCGCAATCATGTATTGATCGTTTCCCTTGAGTTCTCTTCGCTGTGTTACCAGCCCAACGATACCAAGTTGCATGCCTTTATTTCCGCCGCACTGTTTGGCGACGCCGTTTCCGCCTGTGTATTGCGCGCGGATGATCAGGCAGCGGGTTTCAAGATCCATTCGACCAACTCGTTCTTCCTGCCGAAAAGCGAGCACTACATCAAATACGATGTAAAGGACACCGGCTTCCACTTCACCCTGGATAAAGCCGTGATGAACTCCATCAAGGATGTCGCGCCGATCATGGAGAAACTCAACTACGACACGTTCGAACAGAACTGCGCGCAGAATGACTTCTTCATCTTCCATACCGGCGGCCGCAAGATCCTCGACGAACTGGTCCTGCAACTGGACCTCGCCTCCAACCGTGTCTCGCAGTCGCGCACCAGCCTTTCCGAAGCCGGCAATATCGCCAGCGTGGTGGTGTTCGACGTGCTCAAGCGACAGTTCGAGGCCGGTCTGAATCCGGGCGACGTCGGCATGCTGGCGGCTTTCGGTCCGGGCTTCACCGCCGAAATGTCCGTGGGTGAATGGGCGGCCTGACAGGCCGGATATCTGCTCGGGCAACGGGGAACCGCTACGCAAGCCCTGACCGTCAATCGACGCCAGGGCTTGCCGCGCGCCCTCGGGCATCGCGCAAGACGGCGCAGCGCTTCATTGCGCCTGGTTCATGGTTTCACACGGAAGATGAGCGATGAACACAGACAATCACACGACGCTGCCCAGGCGGCGTTACGAACGACGCATGGTACTGCTGCTGTCCCTGAGTTTCGGGCTGGTCGGGCTTGATCGCTTTATCATCCTGCCGCTGTTCCCGGTGATCATGCACGACCTGCACCTGGATTATCAGGACCTCGGTTTTCTCTCGGCCGCGCTGGCCTTCACCTGGGGTTTTTCGGCCCTCGGCGCGGGCTACGTGATCGATCGCCTGGGGCGCAAGAACGCCCTGGTCCTGTCGATCGCCGTGCTGTCCCTGCTGGCGGGGCTCTCGGCCCTGGCCAGCGGTCTGTTCGGCCTGGTGCTCCTTCGCGCCCTGATGGGACTTTGCGAGGGCGCGTTCACGCCGACCAGCATCATCGTCACCGACGAGGTCTCGCATCCCGACCGACGCGGGCAGAACCTGGGTTTCCAGCAGGCGCTGTTTCCGATTCTCGGCCTGTGCCTGGGACCGCTGCTGGCAGCCAGCCTGCTGGAACTGTTCGGCTCCTGGCGCACGGTGTTCGCGATCATTTCCCTGCCCGGCCTGCTGCTGGCCGCCTACCTGTGGAAGGTCTATCGACCGGTTCCGCTGTCCGGGCAGCAACGGCAAGCCCGTGGCAATGCCCGGAACTGGCTGGCGGCCTTCAGGAGCGGCAATGTCAGCCTGAACATCCTGATCATGTTCTGCATCCTCACCTGCCAGTTCGTCCTGTGCGCGATGCTGCCCAGCTACCTCACGGACTACCTGCACCTGGAAACCCTGTCCATGGCCGTGGTGATTTCCGCCATCGGCATCGGCGGTTTCATCGGCCAGTTGATCATTCCGGCGCTGTCGGACCGGCTGGGGCGCCGGCCGGTGGTCATGGTTTCATTCATGACCAGCGCGACACTGGTGGGCCTGCTGATCATCTGCCCGGCGATCACCGGCCTGCTGTTTCTGTTGCTGTTCCTGCTGTCGCTCTTCAATTTCAGCCTGATCTGCATGACCGTCGGCCCGCTGACCAGCGAGTCGGTGCCGGCGGCGCTGCTGCCCACGGCCACCGGCATCGTCGTGGGCTTCGGCGAGATCCTCGGGGGTGGCGTATCCCCCGCCGTCGCCGGTTATGCCGCCACTCATTTCGGCCTGCCATCCATTCTGTACGTCGCCCTGGCCGGAAGCGTCGCCGGCCTGCTGTTGTCACTGTGCCTGCGCGACAGCCAGGCACGACGCGCCCCCGCCGCCGTCCTGCAGCCCATGGAAGCGTTGCCGGCAAGCCTGACCCTGAAGGAGTAGAGAATCATGGGACACTATTTGATGTTGCTCGACCTGTGCCAGCAGGAGCACCGTGGCATCGGCCTGTTCGATTTCCAGACCGGCCGCAACGCCCGGCTGTTTCCCGAGCAGGGCGGGTTGTATGAGACGCTGCAGTACTGCAGCCGCTGGCACCTGGGCTGGGCCGACCACCTCAAGTCCCTGCCGGCCAGCACCAGCACCCGGGAAATCAGCCTGCGGCCACCGCTCAAGCCCGCCAACAACCTGCTGGCCCAGGTCAGCGCGGTCAGCCTGGCGACCCCGAAGCGCAACCAGGCGTGGTTCTACAAAGGCAACGGCAGCCTGCTCAAGACCGACGGCGAAGCGCTGAACATCCCCTATCACGCCCTGAGCATCGCCAGCGAACCGGGGATCGTCTGCGTCTATATGGTCGATCCTTTTGGCAAGTTGCGTTTCGTCGGGTTCACCCTCGGCAACGAAGTGCAGGACCCGCTGCTCGGCAACCTCGATTCACCGGATGCCCTGCAGGCTAGCCTGCGCGAATGCGCGATTGCCCCGGCCATGATTCTCGGGGAGATGCAGTGCCGGCTGTCCATCAACGCCCGTATCGAACGCCTGGACGCGCAGATTTCCTCTCGTGAATACGTCATCGAACTGAAGGAATGGCAAGCGCTGCGCCGCTATACCCAGGCGTTCCTCGAACAGCATGAGCAGTTCCTCCAACCCGGCATGCTGCACTACGTGTTTCATGGCCTGGAGCGGCGGGACAACCCGGCGCCGCTGCAACACGGCGACTGGCTCGACCTCGATTGCCCGGAGCTGGAACTGGGCATGAGCAACCGCATCGTCGAGGAAGAACTGCTGCACCTGTATCCATTGGGCAAGCGCCTGGTCGATAGCAGCCTGCCGGCGCGGGCGGCGGCCCTGCAGCAGCGCCCCGGTGCTCAGCGATAATCGTCCACCGGCACGCAGGCGCAGAACAGGTTGCGGTCACCGTAGACGTTGTCCACCCGGTTCACCGTCGGCCAGTATTTGTGCGCCCGGGTGTGAGCCGTCGGGGTCACCGCCTGTTCGATGCTGTAGGGGCGCTCCCAGACCCCGGTGATATCCGCCAGGGTGTGGGGCGAGCGCTTGAGCGGGTTGTCCTCGGCGGACCAGTTGCCGTTCTGCACCTCGGCAATCTCCGCGCGGATGCGCAGCATGGCCTCGACAAAACGGTCCAGTTCCGCCTTCGACTCGCTTTCGGTGGGCTCGACCATCAAGGTGCCCGGCACCGGGAATGACATGGTCGGGGCATGGAAACCGTAGTCCATCAGGCGCTTGGCGACGTCCTCCTCACTGATCCCGGTCTGGGCCTTGAGCGGGCGCAGGTCGAGAATGCATTCATGGGCGACACGGCCATTGCGTCCGCTGTAGAGCACTGGGAACGCGCCACCCAGCTGCTGTGCCAGGTAGTTCGCGGCGAGGATCGCCACCTCGCTGGCATCGGCCAGTTGCGGCCCCATCATCGCGATATACATCCAGCTGATGGGCAGGATGCTCGCGCTGCCCCAGGGCGCCGCGCTGACCGCGCCGTTCTGCGGCAACGGCCCGTCGATGGGCACCACCGGGTGGTTGGCGACGAAAGGCGCCAGGTGCGCCCGCACGCCGATCGGCCCCATGCCCGGCCCGCCGCCGCCATGGGGAATGCAGAAAGTCTTGTGCAGGTTCATGTGGGAGACATCGGCACCGATATCCGCCGGCCGGGCCAGGCCGACCTGGGCGTTGAGGTTGGCCCCGTCCATGTACACCTGGCCGCCGTGGCGGTGGATGACTTCACAGATCTCGCCGATGCCTTCCTCGTACACACCATGGGTCGACGGGTAGGTCGCCATCAGGCAGGACAAGTGATCGCCGGCGGCCAGGGCCTTGGCCTTGAGGTCTTCGAGTTCGACATTGCCGGCCTCGTCGCACTCGACGATCACCACCTGCATGCCGGCCATCTGCGCCGAGGCCGGGTTGGTGCCATGGGCCGATGACGGGATCAGGCAGATATTGCGCGCGCCCTGCTGGCGGCTTTCGTGATACTTGCGGATCGCCAGCAGCCCGGCGTACTCGCCCTGGGCACCGGAGTTGGGCTGCATGCAGATGGCGTCGAAACCGGTAATCGCGCAAAGCCAGCGTTCCAGTTCCTCGATCATCGCCGCGTAGCCCTGGACCTGTTCGCGCGGGGCGAACGGGTGCAGGTTGGCAAAGCCCGGCCAGGTGATGGGAATCATCTCGCTGCTGGCATTGAGCTTCATGGTGCAGGAGCCCAGCGGGATCATCGACTGGTTGAGGGCCAGGTCCTTGTTCTCCAGCTGCTTGAGGTAGCGCAGCATCTCGGTTTCGCTGTGATGGGCATTGAACACCGGATGGGTCAGGTATGCGGAGCGGCGTTGCAGGTCGTCCGGAATACCGCTGTCCAGGGCTTGCGCATCCAGTTCGGCGACGTCCAGGCCGTGATCGGCACCCAGGAAGATATCCAGCAGGCGCAGCACCGTGGTTTCGTCGCAGGTCTCGTCCAGGCTCAGGCCCAGCTGGCCGCGCCCGAGAATCCGCAGGTTGATCTGCGCCGCCCGGGCACTTTCGAGGATGGCCGTCTGGCTGCCGCCGACCTCCAGGGTCAGGGTGTCGAAAAAGTGCCGGTTGAGGCGCGCGATGCCCTTGCGCTCAAGGCCGCTGGCGAGGATGCAGGTCAGCCGGTGGACCCGCTGGGCGATGCGCCTGAGCCCTTCGGGTCCGTGGTAGACCGCGTAGAAGCTGGCGATATTGGCCAGCAGCACCTGGGCCGTGCAGATATTCGAGTTGGCCTTTTCCCGGCGGATATGTTGCTCGCGGGTCTGCAGGGCCATGCGCAGGGCCATATTGCCCCGGGCATCCCGGGACACGCCGATGATCCGTCCGGGAATCGCCCGCTTGTACTCATCGCGGGTGGCGAAATACGCCGCGTGCGGCCCACCGTAGCCCATGGGCACGCCGAAACGCTGGGACGAACCGAACACCACGTCCGCCCCCAGCTCGCCGGGCGGGGTCAGCAGCAACAGGCTCAACAGGTCGGCCGCGACGCAGGCCAGCGCCTGCCGGGCGTGCAATTGCTCGATCAGCGGCCGCAGGTCACGGATCTCGCCATGGGTATCGGGGTACTGCAGCAAGGCACCGAATACCTGGTGCTGGCTCAAGTTATCCACAGGCCCGACCACCAACTCGAAACCGAAGCCCTCAGCCCGGGTGCGCACCACGGAAATCGTCTGCGGATGGCACTGCTCATCGACGAAGAACAGGTTGCTTTTCGCCTTCGCCACCCGCTTGGCCAGGGCCATGGCTTCCGCCGCCGCAGTGGCTTCGTCGAGCAGCGAGGCATTGGCCAGTTCCAGGCCGGTCAGGTCGATGGTCAGTTGCTGGAAATTGAGCAGGGCTTCCAGCCGGCCCTGGGCGATTTCCGGTTGATAGGGGGTATAGGCGGTATACCAGCCGGGGTTCTCCAGGACATTGCGCAGGATGACCGTCGGTGTCAGGGTGCCGTGGTAACCCATGCCGATCAGGCTGGTCCAGAGCTGGTTCTGCTGGGCATAACCACGCAACTTGTCCAGGGCCGCCTGCTCGTCCAGCGCCGCGGGCAAGTCCAGTTCGCGATTCAGGCGGATGCCAGGCGGTACCGTCTGCTCGATCAGTTCGACCCGGCTCCCGAGCCCGAGGACATCGAGCATCGCCTGCTGTTCGGCGGCATCCGGGCCCAGGTGACGACGCAGAAAAGCCTGGGGATCTCGCAACTGGCTCAAGGACGGCGATAGGGACATGACGGGCTCTCTCTTGGCGGCGCGCAGCGTCGAGGCAACACGGGAATCACCGAGACGACGACGGGTGGACACGTCGTTTCGGCCACTGTGCAAGCAGCATAGCAGCCCGCCTCCCGGGGCGCCGCGAAGCGTCCGTTCAGCATCAGGACAGCAAAAAGAACCGAAATTTCACATCAAATCAGTATCATCGACAGCATCGCGGCCTAGTGGCCTGTGTGGCCAGTTCTGTTAGTCAACTTCGGCGCCATAAGCCCCTGTCCTGCGTTGCTGTTCCTCGCCATAGCGGGCTATGACTCGTCACAGCGCCTTGGTCAGGAACTTCTGGCATCCGAATTTGAGCTAACGAACTAGCCGTACAGGCCACGAGCTGTCTATCCTTTATCGCCTGCGGATCATTTCCCGGCCTTCACATCGGACGTCACGACCCCATGAGCCAACTTCCTTTCCTGCCCTTCTCCAAACCCACCATCGACGAAGCGACCATCTCGTCGGTCGCCGAAGTCCTGCGGTCCGGCTGGATCACCAGCGGTCCCAAGGTGGCGGCCTTTGAAGCCCAGTTGTCGGAATACTTCGGCGGCCGTCCCGTGCGCACCTTCAACTCCGGCACCTGCACCATGGAGATCGCCTTGCGCATCGCCGGCATCGGCCCGGGTGACGAAGTCATCACCACGCCGATCTCCTGGGTCGCCACCGCCAACGTGATCATCGAAGTCGGCGCCACCCCGGTGTTCGCCGATATCGACCCGGTGACCCGCAATATCGACCTGGATCAGGTCGAAGCCGCGATCACTCCACGTACCCGGGCGATCATCCCGGTGTACCTGTCCGGCCTGCCGGTGGATATGGACCGTCTCTACGCCATCGCCAAGAAACACAACCTGCGCATCGTCGAAGACGCCGCCCAGGCCCTGGGTTCGGAGTGGCACGGGCAGAAGATCGGCGCCCTCGGTGACTTCGTGTCGTTCAGCTTCCAGGCGAACAAGAACATCACTTCGTCCGAAGGCGGTTGCCTGGTATTGAACAATGCCGAGGAAGCGCGCCTGGCGGAGAAATATCGCCTGCAGGGCGTGACCCGCACCGGCCATGACGGGCTGGACGTGGATGTGCTCGGCGGCAAGTTCAACATGACCGACGTCGCCGCGGCCATCGGCCTGGGCCAGTTCGCCCATATCGACGCCATCACCGCCCATCGCCGGGAGATGGCCCGCTACTACTTCGAACTGTTCGGCAGCGATTTCGAGGAACAGTACGGCGCGCAGCTACCGGTACAGGATTTCACCCACAGTAACTGGCACATGTTCCAGCTGGTCCTTCCGGAGCGTACCGATGGCCAGCCGGCGCGGGCGACCTTCATGGAGGACATGAAGCAGCAGGGCATCGGTATCGGCTACCACTACCCGGCGATCCACCTGCTGAGCCTGTACCGCGAACGCGGTTTCAAGGAAGGCATGTTCCCGGTCGCCGAACGCGTCGGGCGCCTGATCGTCTCGTTGCCGATGTTCAACGTGATCACCAGGGCCGATGTCGAGCGCGCCGTGGCGGCGGTCAAGACAGCATTGAAACGCTGATACCGCATGAAAAACTGTAGGAGCCGGCTTGCCGGCGATGGCGTCCCTGAGGACAGTACAAGGCTTGAGGACCTCATCGCCGGCAAGCCGGCTCCCACAGAATTCAGTGTACCTCTTACTCGCCGATGGCGGCCTTGTAGCCCGCCGCATCCAGCAGCTTGCCCAGGTCAGCCTCGTCGTTCGGCTTGAGCTTGAAGATCCAAGCCCCATAAGGGTCGCTGTTCAACAGCTCCGGCTCGCCGGACAGCGCGTCGTTGACCGCGATCACCTCGCCGGCAACCGGCGAGTAGATATCGGAGGCGGCTTTCACCGACTCCACCACACCCGCCTGATCACCGGCAGCGAACACATTGCCGACTTCCGTCAGCTCAACGAACACCACATCGCCCAAGGCTTCCTGAGCGTGGTCGCTGATGCCCACGGTGACCGTACCGTCGGCTTCCAGGCGGGCCCATTCATGGCTTTCGGCAAAACGCAGTTCGGCAGGGATATCGCTCATATTCAATGTCCTCGAGAAGAAGTGTCGGCGGACCCGCCACGCGGGCTCGCCAGATAAGATCAGACCAGGGTTTTACCATGACGCACGAACGTCGGCCTTACCACGCGAACCGGGTACCATTTGCCGCGAATTTCCACTTCGGCGCGATCAGCCGTCGCCGAGGGAACGCGCGCCAGCGCAATCGACTTGCTTAGCGTAGGAGAGAAACTACCACTGGTGATCTCACCTTCGCCAATGTCAGCGATACGAACCACCTGGTGGGCACGCAGAACCCCCCGCTCCTCCAGCACCAGGCCGACCAGCTTGAGCTCCGGTCCGCGGGCCTTTTCCGCTTCGAGGGCGGCCCGGCCGATGAAGTCGCGGGACGCCGGCTCCCAGGCAATGGTCCAGGCCATGTTGGCGGCCAGGGGCGAGACATCCAGGTGGATATCCTGGCCGTACAGGTTCATTCCGGCTTCGAGCCGCAGGGTATCGCGGGCACCGAGGCCGATCGGGGAAATACCGGCGCCGACCAGGTCGTTGAAGAAACCGGGCGCCTGCTCGGCCGGTAGCACGATCTCCAGGCCGTCCTCGCCGGTATAGCCGGTGCGGGCGATAAACCAGTCGCCGTCGCTGCGGCCTTCGAAGGGTTTGAGCTGCTGGATCAACTGGCCACGGGACTGGGTCACCAGCTCGCTGATCTTGTGCCGGGCCTGCGGCCCCTGGATCGCCAGCATCGCCAGTTCGGGGCGCTCCAGCAGTTGCACGTCGAACTGGCCGATCCGGGCGTTCATCCACGCCAGGTCCTGGTCGCGGGTGGCCGCGTTGACCACCAGGCGATAACCGTCGTCGATGCGGTAGACGATCATGTCGTCGATCACCCCGCCCTGCTCGTCGAGCATGGCGCTGTACAAGGCGCGGCCGGGGCTGTCGAGACGCTCGACATCATTGGCCAGCAGGTACCGCAGCCAGGCCTTGGCCTGGCTGCCGGTGATATCGATCACGGTCATGTGCGAAACATCGAAGACCCCGCAATCGCGTCGCACCTGATGGTGCTCCTCGACCTGCGAGCCGTAATGCAGAGGCATATCCCAACCGCCAAAATCGACCATCTTCGCGCCAAGGGCGAGGTGCAGGTCATACAGAGGCGTACGCTGTCCCATGGGTTTCTCCTTCCGGGCGTGGCGAAGGTGCGGACAGGCGTCGGATTGGCTTGAGCCCTTTATGGATGGGGCCTTGAGCCATGTTCCAGCACCCGGTCTGTCAGACGGACCGCACCGAATGCCGCGCATTGTAGCCGCAAGGGACCGACCTGGCACCTAACCGATTTGCCGAGCCGAGCGACGGATCAGGCCGATCACCGGCAACAGGCCGACCAGCACCAGTGTCAGCGCCGGCAGCGACGCCCGCGCCCACTCGCCCTCACTGGTCATCTCGAAGATCCGCACCGCCAGCGTATCCCAGCCGAACGGGCGCATCAGCAGGGTCGCGGGCATTTCCTTGAGCACGTCGACGAACACCAGCAAGGCGGCGCTCAAGGTGCCGGGCAGCAGCAACGGCAGATACACTTTGAAAAACAGTCGCGGCCCACCGACACCCAGGCTGCGGGCCGCTTCCGGCAACGACGGACGAATCCGCGCCAGGCTGTTTTCCAGCGGCCCATAGGCCACCGCGATAAAACGCACCAGGTACGCCAGCAACAGGGCCGACAGGCTGCCCAGCAGCAACGGCTTGCCAGCACCGCCGAGCCAGCCGGACAGCGGGATCACCAGTTCCCGGTCCAGGTAACTGAACGCGAGCATGATCGATACCGCCAGCACCGAGCCGGGCAGCGCATAGCCGAGGTTGGCCAGGCTGACTCCGGCGCGGATGGCACGGGTCGGCGCCAGGCGCCGCGCGAACGCCAGCACCAGCGCCACGGCGACGGTGATCAGCGCGGCCATGCCCCCCAGGTACAGGGTGTGCAGGATCAGTCCGGTGTAACGCTCATCGAGGTCGAAGCGGCCGCGCTGCCAGAACCACACCACCAGTTGCAGCAACGGAATGACAAAGGCGCAGGCGAACACCAGCAGGCACCAGCCACTGGCAACCCATGCCTTCAGGCCACGCAAGTGATACAGCGCCTTGCCCCGCGGCCGCTCGTTGCCGGCACGACTGGCGCCGCGGGCCCGCCGCTCGCCGTAGAGCACCAGCATCACCGCGAGCAGCAGCAGGCTGGCGAGCTGGGCCGCGCTGGAGAGGCTGAAGAAGCCATACCAGGTCTTGTAGATCGCGGTGGTGAAGGTATCGAAGTTGAACACCGAGACCGCGCCGAAATCCGCCAGGGTTTCCATCAGCGCCAAGGCCACGCCGGCACCAATGGCCGGACGCGCCATGGGCAGGGCCACGCGCCAGAATGCCTGCCAGGGCGATTGGCCGAGGACCCGGGCGGCTTCCATCAAGCCCTTGCCCTGGGCCAGGAACGCGTTGCGCGCCAGCAGGTAGACATAAGGGTAGAAAACCAGCACCAGTACCAGGATCACCCCGCCGGTGGAGCGTACCCGTGGCAGGCGCAGGCCGCTGCCGAAGACTTCCCGCAACAGGCTTTGTACCGGGCCGGAGAAGTCCAGCAGGCCGACGAAGACAAACGCCAGGACATAGGCCGGAATGGCAAAGGGCAGCATCAACGCCCAATCGAGCCAGCGACGGCCGGGAAACTCGCAGAGGCTGGTGAGCCAGGCGAGACTGACGCCAAGCAGGGTGACGCCGACGCCGACGCCGACCACCAGGGTCAGGGTATTGCCCAGCAGGCGGGGCATCTGGGTTTCCCAGAGGTGGGACCAGATCTGCAGGTCGATCGACTGCCAGGACAGCAACAGCACGCTCAGCGGCAACAGCACCAGGGCCGCGACGGCGAGAACCAGGGGATACCAGCGGCGTTGGGCGGGATGGGCCAAGGGAGCTCTCAGAACAGGTGTTTACACGCCGGCCCCCTGTGGGGGCCGGCTTGCTGGCGATCCAGACGACAGGGTCGGGCAGGAGAACGCATCGATACTATCGCCGGCAAGCCGGCTCCCACAGGGTTTTGTGTCGCGACCGGGCTTTGTCTGGCGCCCCTGTCAGTTCCAGCCGACGCGATCCATCAGGCGGATCGCCTCGGCCTGGCGCTTGCCGGCGATTTCCACCGGCAGGGCATCGGGCACGAACTTGCCCCAGCTCGCCACTTCCGCCGACGGCGGCACCGCCGGGTTGGCCGGGAACTCCTGGTTCACGTCGGCAAAGATCCGCTGGGCTTCAGGTGTGGTCATCCATTCCACCAGCGCCTTGGCCGCTTCCGGGTGCGGTGCATGCCGGGTCAGGCCGATCCCCGACAGGTTCACATGCACGCCTCGGTCGCCCTGGTTCGGCCAGAACAGTTTCACCGCCAGGTTCGGGTTCTGCTTGTGCAGGCGACCGTAGTAGTAGGTATTGACGATGCCGACGTCGCACTGCCCGGCGTTGATCGCCTCGAGCACCGCGATGTCATCGGAGAAGACGTCGGTGGACAGGTTGTTCACCCAGCCCTTGAGGATCTGCTCGGTCCTGGCCGCACCATGGGTTTCGATCAGGGTGGCGGTCAGTGACTGGTTGTAGACCTTCTTCGCCGTGCGCAGGCACAGGCGACCCTCCCACTGCTTGTCGGCCAGGGCCTCGTAGGTGGTCAGGTCGGCGGGTTGCACCCGCTCGGTGGAATAGGCCAGGGTCCGCGCCCGCAGGCTCAAGCCGGTCCATTGGTGGGCCGACGAGCGATATTGCAGCGGGATATTGGCGTCGATCACCTTGGAGGTGAACGGCTGCAGGATGCCCATCTGTTCGGCCTGCCAGAGGTTGCCGGCATCGACGGTCAGCAGCAGGTCGGCGGTGGCGTTCTCGCCCTCGGCCTTGATCCGCTGCATCAGCGGCGCTTCCTTGTCGGTGATGAACTTCACCTTCACCCCGGTCTTCTGGGTGTAGGCATCGAACACCGGCTTGATCAGCTCATCGATACGCGAGGAGTACACCACCACTTCGTCGGCGGCATGGGCCGCGCCCGCCACGAAGGTTAGGGCCAGGGCCGTCAGTAGACGCTTCGGTGCCGACATGGGAGCGATCTCTCGAATTCGAAATGAACGCGAAATGATAGTGACTCACATTTGGCACCTCAACCGAAGTCGGCGCGGAGGCGTTACCAGATGTTGCCGCGCACTGTCAGGCCCTGGCCAGCTCCGGCAGGTCGCCACTCAGGCCCAGCGCCTGGCGGACAAACAGGGCCTTGGCCTCCGGCATCTGGTTGACCATCTTCAGGCCGGTGTTGCGCAGCCAGCGCAGCGGCAGGCGATCGGCCTGGAACAGTCGCTCGAAACCTTCCATCGCCGCCATCAGGCCAAGGTTGTGGGGCATGCGCCGACGTTCGAAGCGACTGAGCACCTGTACATCCGCCAGCCGCTCGCCACGCTCGACCGCGTGCAACAACACCTCGGCCAGTACCGCCGCATCGAGGAACCCCAGGTTCACGCCCTGCCCGGCCAATGGGTGAATGGTATGGGCCGCGTCGCCGATCAGCGCCAGCCCTTCGGCGACATAACGCTTGGCATGGCGCTGGCGCAGCGGCACGCACAGGCGTGGGTCGACGGACAGTACCGTGCCGAGTCGACCTTCGAAGGCCCGCTCCAGCTCGCGGCAGAAAGTCGCCTCGTCCAGTGCCATCAGGCGCTCGGCTTCACCCGGCGTGGTCGACCAGACAATCGAACACCAGTCCTGGCCGCCATCGCGCTCCAGCGGCAGGAAGGCCAGCGGGCCGTCATCGGTAAAGCGCTGCCAGGCGGTCATCTGGTGCGGCTTCGAGCTGCGCACGCTGGTGACGATGGCGTGGTGCAGGTAATCCCACTCGCGGGTCGCGCAGCCGGTCAGGCGGCGCACCGCCGAGTTCGCGCCGTCGGCGGCGATCACCAGCGGCGAGCGCAGCTTGCGCCCGTCGGCCAGGGTCAGCAGCCAGTCATCGCCGGAGCGGCGCATCTGCTCCAGCCGCGCATTGGCCAGCAGGCCCATGTCGCAATCGTGCAGGCGGTCGAGCAAGGCGTCCTGGACCACCCGGTTCTCGACGATATGCCCGAGCACATCGGCATGCACGCTGGCCGCCGAGAAGTGGATCTGTCCGGTGCCGCTGCCGTCCCAGACCTGCATGTCGCGGTAGGGACTGGCGCGCCGCCCGGCAATGCCCGACCACACGCCCAGGCGCTCGAGGATGCGCTGGCTGGCGGCCGACAGGGCACTCACCCGGGGTTCGAACGCTGCCTGCGGGTCGAACGGCTTGACGCTCATCGGACCGCCATCGAGCAACAGTACTTCCAGCCCGCTGTCTTTCAGGGCGAGGGCCAGGGCACTGCCGACCATCCCGGCTCCGACGATCAGCACATCTGCGCGCATTTCCATGCTTTAAGCCTTAGTGAAAGTTAGACGGACCTTGCAGGAGCCGGCAAGCCGGCTCCTACAGGGATCGGCGTATGGATGCAGTGACTAGGCATCGGAACGGGTACCCAGGCCCATGGCCTGGCGGGCGAACCAGCGCTTGGCCGGCGGCAGCAGGTCGAGGCCGAGCAGGCCGAGATTGCGCCCCAGGGCCACCAGCGGCTGTGCCGTGCCGAACAGCCGGGTGACCTGGTCGGAGAAGCCGACGGTCAGCGTCTGGTCCAGGCGCTGGCGCTCCTGGTAACCGCGCAGGGTGGCGAAGTCGCCCAGCCCCGCCTCACTGGCCAGCAGGGCATCCGCCAGCGCCTGGGCGTCGCGCAGGGACAGGTTGAAGCCCTGCCCGGCAATCGGGTGCAGGCTGTGGGCCGCGTTACCCAGCACCGCCAGGTGCGGACGGACCTGCTCCTCGGCCTCCACCAGCGTCAGCGGGTACAGGTGCCGCGCACCGACCTGCTTCAAGGTGCCAAGGCGATAACCGAACACGCCCTGCAATTCACTGAGGAAGCTGCGTTCATCGAGCTCCGCCAGCCGCTGGGCGTCCATTCCGAGCCGGGTCCAGACCAGCGCACAGCGATTGTCCGGCAACGGCAGCAAGGCCATCGGCCCTTCATCGGTAAACCGCTCGAAGGCCATGCCGTGATGGGCCTCGCTCGGCGAAATATTGGCGATCAGCGCACTCTGGTTGTACGGCCGCTTGCGCACGCCGATGCCCAGTTGCTCGCGCAGGCCGGAGCGGCCGCCATCGGCCAGCACCGCCAGATCGCACTCCAGCACGGTTTCATCGTTGAGGGTCAGGCGGTAGCCGTCTTCCAGCGGCTGCAGGCGGGTGACCTCGGCCGGACAACGCCAGCTGACCACCTCCCGGTCCAGTCCCTGCCAGAGGCATTGGCCGAGCCAGGCGTTCTCGACCACGTAGCCCAGGGCCGGAACCCCTTCTTCGATGGCCGACAGCCGCGCCGTGGAGAAACGTCCGCGATCGGACACGTGAATCTGCTTGATCGGCTCGGCCCGCTGCGCAATCGCTTGCCACAGGCCAAGGCGTTCGTAGATCTGCCGGGCACCGAAGGATAGCGCCGAGGAGCGGGCGTCGTAGCTCGGCTGGTAACTGTCGCCGGGGGCGAAGGGCTCGATCAGCACGATCTTCCAGCCCCGTGCCCTGGCCCCGGCCTGCAACGCCAGCGCCAGGCTGGCACCGACCAGGCCGCCGCCGATGATCGCCAGATTGACCCGGCTCATGCCGCTTCGGTCCGGGCCGCAGCCATCAGGGCCTCGATCTCGGCAACGGTCTTGGGCACGCCGCCGGTCAGGATTTCACAACCTTGCTTGGTCACCACCACGTCGTCCTCGATGCGCACGCCAATGCCGCGCCATTTCTTCGCCACGTCCTGGTTGTCCGGGGAAATATAGATCCCCGGCTCCACCGTCAGCGCCATGCCGACCTCCAGCACGCGCCATTCGCCGCCGACCTTGTACTCGCCGACATCATGCACATCCATCCCCAGCCAGTGGCCGGCGCGGTGCATGTAGAAGGCCTTGTAGGCCTCGCCGTCGATCAGCTCGTCGACATCGCCGTGCAACAGTCCCAGCGCCACCAGCCCGCTGGTAATCACCCGCACCGTGGCCTCGTGCGCCTGGTTCCAGTGCTTGTTCGGCGCGATCTCGGCGAACGCCGCTTCCTGGGCAGCCAGCACCAGCTCATAGATCGCCTTCTGTTCGGGCGAGAACTTGCCGCTGACCGGCCAGGTACGGGTGATGTCGCTGGCATAGCAGTCGATCTCGCAACCGGCGTCGATCAGCACCAGGTCGCCATCCTTGAGCAATGCGTCATTCTGCTGGTAGTGCAGGATGCAGCTGTTGCGTCCGGCGGCGACGATGGAGCCGTAGGCCGGCATCTTCGCCCCGCCCTTGCGGAACTCGTAGTCCAGCTCGGCTTCCAGGCTGAACTCGTGCAGGCCGGCACGGCTGGCCTGCATGGCGCGCACATGGGCGCGGGCGGAAATCGCCGCGGCCTCGCGCATCACCTTCACTTCCGCCGCCGATTTATACAGGCGCATGTCGTGCAGCAGATGATCCAGGGCAACGAATTCGTTCGGCGGTTGCGCGCCGAGGTGCGCCTTGGAGCGGATCACATTGATCCAGTCCATCAGGTGGCGGTCGAACTCCGGGTTGCTGCCCATCGCCGAATAGACCCGGTCGCGCCCTTCGATCAGGCCCGGCAGGATGTCGTCGATATCATTGATGGGGAACGCGTCGTCCGCGCCGAAATCGCGGATCGCGCCCTCCTGGCCGGCGCGCAGGCCGTCCCAGAGTTCACGCTCGACATTGCGCTCGCGGCAGAACAGCACGTATTCGCCGTGGGCCCGGCCGGGGATCAGCACGATCACCGCCTGGGGCTCGGGGAAACCGCTGAGGTACTGGAAATCGCTGTCCTGGCGGTAGACATGCTCGACATCGCGATTGCGGATCGCCACGGCGGCGGCCGGCAGGATCGCGATGCTGTTGGGTTCCATCTGCGCCATCAACGCCTTGCGGCGCCGGGCGTATTCCGCTTTGGGGATATGAATCATGGGCAGATGGAGCTCCCTGTCCTGGCTCAGTGCAACGAAGGCTTGGCAGCCGGCTCAACCGCTTTGTTGACCTCGGTGAACAGCAGCAGCGGTGCGACGCGCAGGTACTCCATGACTTCCATGTAGTCGTTCTCGCCGTCGTCGGACTCTTCCAGCGCGTCCTGGACCTGAGCGATGGCCGCGAGGTCCTGCAGCACCTCGGTGGCCTCGATGCTCAGGGCGTTGGCGCGGTAGGTCAGGCCGAAACCGGCGAGGAAACCCTGGCACCACTGGCCCAGGGCAATCGCCCGCTCGGTCAGCGGCGCATCGTCGCTCGGCAGCAGCAGGACAACGGTCATGTCGTCGCTGGTAAGCTCACCCTTGACCATCTCCTGCAAGCCGACCAGGGCGTTGCGCACGTTGTCCTGCGGTTCGCCTTCGAGCAGTTCGGCGGCATCCACCAGCCAGCTGTCGGCTTCGAAGCCGGCACCGGCACAACTGCGGCCGAGCAACAGGCCGTGCAGTTCGGCGGGAGAGACCGGATGACCGCTGGTGCTCAGCAGGGTGGCAAAGGCGTTATACGGGGAATTCTGAATAGGCATGGGCGGCTAGGCGCCGAACGGCGCAATGTCTAGAATGAAGGCCTTGTATCCTAGCATTCGGGAACACGCCAAGACCATCAAGGCGGATAACTCGTTTGCCAAGCGCTCCAGCGACGACCTGCATGCCGCTCGTCATATTCAGTGGACACCAAAGTAGATAACGAATGGAAGACACCGACCTGCACGCGCTGATGGCCAGACTCGAACTGCTGATTACCCGGGTCGAGCAACTTAAAAGCCAAAACGGACTCCTACTAGCTCAGGAAAAAACCTGGCGCGAGGAGCGCGCACACCTTATTGAAAAGAACGAAATCGCCCGGCGTAAGGTCGAATCGATGATTTCGCGCCTCAAGGCCCTGGAGCAAGACTCATGAGTTCAAGCAATAACGTTACCGTGCAGATCCTCGACAAAGAGTACTCGATCATCTGCCCCCAGGAAGAACGCAGCAACCTGGTCAGCGCCGCCCGCTACCTGGACGGCAAGATGCGCGAAATCCGCAGCAGCGGAAAAGTCATCGGCGCCGATCGCATCGCCGTGATGGCCGCGCTGAACATTACCCATGACCTGCTGCACAAGCAGGAACGCCCTGATGTGCAGGCCAGCGGCTCGACGCGCGAACAGGTGCGCGACCTGCTGGATCGGGTGGATCTGGTGCTGTCTTCCGACTCGGATACCAGCAAGGGCTGATTCCCGCGGCCACTTTCAGGTATACTGGCGTCACTCCCTGGAGTACTTGCCAGTTGGTGATGTCCCTGAGCCGATTCGCACTACCCTGGGTGTTACACGTTGGGCCGGTGTGCATGTCCGCTAGACGGAAAGCCTTAAGGTCTACTGTAACTTCCACCTTGAACTTTCGGGTTCAAGGGCTAAGCCGACAGCGCTACGTCGGGGAGCCTGAATTATCGTCCAATGCCGGCCATCGCGCCGGCGTTGGTCTTTCACGAGCCGCCGTCCTGGCCGCTCGATTGCCGACAGCCCGATCCCATGAGCGAACCTGCGCCGCTTTCCCGCCCGCAACTTCGACGACTGCTGCGCAAGGCCCGCCGCGCCCTCACGCCCGGCGAACAACGCCAGGCCGCGCGCGGCCTGTATCGGCAACTGGCGCAACACCCGCTGTTTCGCCGCGCCCGCCATGTCTCCCTGTACCTGCCCACCGACGGTGAAATCGATCCGCGCCTGCTGCTGCGTGAAGCCCAGCGCCGCGGCAAGCACACCTACCTGCCGGTGCTGAGCGCCTGGCCACGAACGAAGATGGTGTTCCAGCGGATTCGTCCGGGGGAAAAGCTCCACCCCAACCGTTTTCGCATCCTTGAGCCGCGGATCAATCCGGCCGCGCAGCGCAAGGTCTGGGCACTCGACCTGGTGCTGTTGCCGCTGGTCGGCTTCGATGCGCAGGGGGGACGGCTGGGCATGGGCGGCGGTTTCTACGACCGCAGCCTGGCCTATCAGTCCCGCCGCCAGAGCTGGTGCAAGCCGCTCCTGCTGGGGCTGGCCCATGAATGTCAGAAGGTCGGGAGACTGGACCAGGCCAGTTGGGACGTGCCGCTGCAGGGAACGGTCAGCGACCGTGCCTGGTATATCGCGAAATAAACGGGGGACGAGGCGTCACCGGGGATGGCGACGCCCTTGCGACGGGATCAGCGCTTGAACAGGGTCGATTGCTGGGGCTGGTGCTGGACGATTTCAACCGGGACGTCTTTCTTGCCCGACCACAGGCCCTGTGCGTAACCCGTGGTTACCACACCCAAACCGAACAAAATAACCAAAATCCATAGTAAATCCGGTTTGCGTTTCATCGATTGCCCCCCTAGGCAAATCACATACGATGACAGCAGCGGTTTTTCTTTATAGGCCGTGCAGCAGCGTCAAGCTTAAAATCCCGGCATTTTGCGATAACGTGAACCGCTACGCAAACGCTGACGTCAACCGACTGTCGGTTTGTGCAAGAAATTGCCCGACAAACTGCCCAAGGAGCAAAACCATGGCCTACTGGCTGATGAAGTCCGAGCCGGACGAACTCTCGATCGAAGGTCTGGCCAAGCTCGGCGAGACCCGCTGGGACGGTGTGCGCAACTATCAGGCGCGCAATTTCCTGCGGGCAATGGCGATCGGCGACCAGTTCTTCTTCTATCACTCCAGTTGCCCGGAACCGGGGATCGCCGGCATCGGCAAGATCGTCGAGGCGGCCTACCCGGACCCGACGGCCCTGGACCCGCAAAGCCACTATCACGACCCGAAAGCCACCCCCGAGAAAAATCCCTGGAGCGCGCTGCAGGTCGGCCATGTGGAAACCTTCGCCAAGGTGCTCGGCCTCGGCTACCTGAAGCAGCAGGCGGCGCTCGAGCAGATGCCGCTGGTACAGAAAGGCAGCCGGCTGTCGGTGATGCCGGTCACGCCGCAGCAGTGGGCGGCCGTCCTAGCCTTGCGCTGAAACGAGCGGAACTGCCCGGTCACGACATTCTCCCTGCCAGCGGTCCGCCAATCAGGTTAGGCTTGCCCTTCATTTGACCGGCATCAAGCCGCCACCGCGCGGAACCGGTCAGACTAGGACGCTACCGATGCAGGATGCAGCAATGTCGATGAATCACCGCCGTTCCCGTCTTTTCGCCGGTTCCCTGCTGGTCGTGCTGTTGGCCGCCGGCGGCTTCGGCTACTGGAAATCCCTCCATGACCGCCTGCCCGAAGGCCTGAGCATGGGCAACGGCCGCCTCGAGGCGACCGAAGTACAGATCGCCAGCAAGATCCCCGGCCGACTGGCCGAGGTCCTGGTCAACGAAGGCGACAAGGTCACCAAGGGCCAACTGCTGGCACGCATCGACACGCGCACCCTCGAAGCCCAGCGGGTCCAGGCCGAGGCCGAAGTGCTGCGGGCCCGGGAAACCTTCGCCGCGGCCCAGGCCAACGTGCAACTGCGCCAGAGCGAACTGCTGCTGGCCGGCCAGGAACTCAAGCGCTTTCGCGAACTGTCCCAGCGCGGGTTCGCCAGCGGCCAGTTGCTCGACCAGCAGCAGGCCCGCTACGACACCAGCAACTCCGCCGTCCTGGCCGCCAAGGCCCAGGTCGCGGCACTGAGCGCTTCCATCGGCGCCGCCCAGGCCCAGGTTGCCCAACTGACCAGCGAAATCGACGACAGCAGCCTGCTCGCCCCCATCGACGGCATCATCCAGCTGCGCCTGGCCGAACCGGGCGAAGTCCTCGGGGCGGGCGGTCGCGTACTGCTGCTGATCGACCCGGGCGACCAGTACATGAACCTCTACCTGCCCGCCTCCGTCGTCGGCCGCCTGACCCCGGGTGACGAGGCGCGTGTACTGCTCGACGCCCTGCCCGAACAACCCCTGCCGGCGAAAATCGCCTTCGTCGCCGCCAAGTCGCAGTTCACCCCCAAGGAAGTGGAAACCCGCGACGAGCGCCAGAAACTGGTGTTCCGGGTCAAGCTGCGCCTGACCGACCCCGCCGCCGTGCCCCAGGCCAAACCCGGCATGCCCGGCGCCGGCTACGTGCGCACGGCGCCCACGGACTGGCCGGCCAACCTGCAATGAGCGGCCTGGCGCTGCAAGCCAGCGGCATCGGCCATCGCTACGGCAGGCAGGCGGCGCTGCTGGATATCGGTTTCAGCCTGCCGGCCGGCACCCGCTGCGGGCTGATCGGCCCGGATGGCGCGGGTAAATCGAGCCTGCTCGGGCTGATCGCCGGGGTCAAGAAACTCCAGCAGGGCCGGCTCGAAGTGCTCGGTGGCGCCATCGACGACCGGCGTCACCGCAACAGCCTCTATCCGCGTATCGCCTTCATGCCCCAGGGCCTGGGTGGCAACCTCTACCCGGAACTGTCCATCAGCGAAAACATCCGCTTCTTCGGCACGCTCTTCGGTCTGTCGAAAACCGACTGCGACCAGCGCATGCACAACCTGCTGCGCGCCACCGACCTCGAACGCTTCGCCGAGCGACCGGCGGGCAAACTCTCCGGCGGCATGAAGCAGAAGCTCGGCCTGTGCTGCGCACTGATCCACGAACCGGACCTGCTGATCCTCGACGAACCGACCACCGGCGTCGACCCGTTGTCACGCCGACGCTTCTGGGAGCTGGTGGACGAGGTCCGCCGCCAACGCCCGCAATTGACGCTGCTGGTGGCGACCGCCTACATGGAGGAGGCCGAGCAGTTCGAACACTGCCTGATGCTCGATCGCGGCAAGCTGATCGCCGCCGGGCCGAGCCGGACCCTGGCCGGCAGCACCGCCAGCGGCAAGCTCGACGATGCCTTCACCCACTTCCAGGGCGACAGCAGCCGCGACAACCGGCCCCTGGTCATCGCCCCCCGGGACAACAGCCAGATCGATATCGCCATCGAGGCCCACGACCTGACCCTGCGCTTCGGCGACTTCACCGCGGTGAACAAGGTCAGCTTTGCCATCGGCCGGGGCGAGATTTTCGGCTTCCTCGGCTCCAACGGCTGCGGCAAGACCACCACCATGAAGGTCCTGACCGGCCTGATGCCGGCCAGCGAAGGCAGCGCCCGGCTGCTCGGCAAACCCGTGGATGCCTGGGACCTGGCGACCCGCAAGCGCGTCGGCTTCATGTCCCAGAGCTTCTCGCTGTATGGCGAGCTGAGCAGCCGGCAGAACCTCGAACTGCATGCCCGCCTGTTCGACCTGCCCAAGGCCGACAGCACCGCGCGCATCCAGGAACTGATCCAGCGCTTCGACCTCGGCGAGATCGCCGACCAGCCCTCCGCCGCCCTGCCCCTGGGCCTGCGGCAACGCCTGTCCCTGGCGGTGGCGGTGCTGCATCGCCCGGAAGTGCTGATCCTCGACGAGCCGACCTCGGGCGTCGATCCGGCGGCACGGGACGACTTCTGGCGGCTGCTGGTCGAGTTGTCCCGGGAACAGGGGGTGACGATCTTCCTCTCGACCCATTTCATGAACGAAGCCCGGCGCTGCGACCGCATCTCGCTGATGCACGCGGGGCGAGTCCTGGCCTGCGATACCCCGGACGCCCTGCAACGACAGTTCCAGGGCGAGACCCTGGAAGCGGCATTCGTCCGCTGCCTGGAACAGGCACAGGACAGCGCCACGCCTGAAGCGCCGGCCCCCACGACAGAAACGCCGGCTGCCCCGGCTGCCGCGTCATCCAACGGCAGCGGCTTCAGCCTTGCGCGCCTGCTGGCGGTCGCCAGCCGCGAGGGCAAGGAACTGCTGCGGGACAAGGTGCGCCTGGCCTTTGCCCTGCTCGGCGCGCTGTTCATGATGGTGATCTTCGGCTACGGGATTTCCCTGGACGTGGAAAAACTCGCCTTTGCCGTCTACGACCAGGACCAGACCCCGCAAAGCCGGGCCTACCTCGAGGCCTTTCGCAGTTCCCGCTACTTCGCCGAACAGGCGCCGATCCGCGATGCCGCGCAATTGCACACACGCCTGCAACGCTCGGAGATCAAGCTGGCCCTGGAGATCCCACCGGGCTTCGGCCGCGACCTGTACGCCGGACGCCAGCCGACGGTCGCCGCCTGGCTGGACGGTGGCATGCCGTTTCGTGCCGAGACCAGTCGCAACTATGTCGAGGCGGTGCACCAGGCCAATCTCGAACAGGGGGCCACCCAAGGCAGCCCGGCCCTGGACAACCGACCGGCCGCCCGCCTGGAAACCCGCTTTCGCTACAACCAGGACGTGGTCAGCGTGAACGCCATTGGCCCCGGCGTCATGGCGCTGATCCTGGCCTTCATCCCGGCCATGCTCACCGCCCTGGGCATCGTCCGCGAGAAGGAACTGGGCTCGATCACCAACTTCTACGCCACGCCGCTGACCCGCCTGGAATTCCTGCTCGGCAAGCAGGCGCCGTACCTGGCGGTGAGCCTGATCAACCTGGGCCTGCTGGTGGCGATGAATCGCTGGCTGTTCGGCGTGCCGTTCAAGGGCAGCGGCCTGGCCCTGGCGTTCGGCGGCCTGCTCTATGTGCTGGCGACCACCAGCATGGGCCTGCTGATCTCGGCGTTTACCCGCACCCAGATCGCCGCGATCCTCGGCACCATGATCATCACCAGCCTGCCGACCATCCAGTTTTCCGGGCTGATCGTGCCACGCTCGTCCCTGGAGGGCGCCGCGGCGCTGATGGGCATGCTCTTTCCAGCCGGGCACTTCCTCGATATCGCCGTGGGCACCTTCACCAAGGCCCTGGACCTGCGCCAGCTCTGGCCGCAGTGCCTGGCCTTGGCCGGGTTCTTCGTGGCCTTCACCGGCCTGAGCCTGGTCATGCTCAAGAAACAGGAGGCGTGATGCACAAGCTTGCCCATATCCTGCGTCTCGGCCTGAAGGAGCTGACCAGCCTGCGCCATGACAGCGTACTGTTGCTGTTCCTGCTGTACGCCTTCAGCGTGGCGATCTACATGCCGGCCGCCGGCTCGGTGATCGGCGTGCACAACGCCAGTGTCGCCCTGGTGGACGAGGATCACAGCGCCCTCTCGCGCCAGCTCGGCGAAGCCTTGCAGCCACCGGAATTCCAGCGCCCCGCGCCACTGGCCTACGACCGGCTGGACCAGGCCCTGGACAGCGGCCAGTACACATTCGTGATCAACGTGCCGGCGAATTTCCAGGCCGACCTGCTGGCCGGGCGACAACCCGCGGTGCAGGTCAATGTCGATGCCACCGCGATGAGCCAGGCGTTCATGGGCGCCGGCTATATCGGACGGATCTTCCAGCGTGAACTGCTGGGCTATGGCGGCCAGGCCGACGCCGCCGGCAAGGCGCCGGTGCTGCTCGCCAGCCGCGCGCTGTTCAACCCGAACCTGGAAGGCGGCTGGTTCCTGGCAGTGATCCAGATCGTCAACAACATCACCATCCTGGCGATCATCCTCACCGGCACCGCGCTGTTGCGCGAACGCGAGCACGGCACCCTCGACCACCTGCTGGTGCTGCCGCTGACCGCCCTGGAAATCATGCTGGCGAAGATCTGGAGCAACCTGCTGGTGGTGGTGATCTGCACCTGGATTTCCCTGGAAGTGATCGTCAAGGGCGCCCTCGGCGTGCCGCTGGCCGGTTCGCTGGGGTTGTTCCTCGGGGTGACGGCGCTGTATCTGTTCGCCAGCACGGCGCTGGGCATTTTTCTCGCGACCCTGGCGCGTTCGACACCGCAATTCGGCTTGCTGGCGATCCCGGTGATCATTCCCATGCTGTTGCTGTCCGGCGGCAGCACGCCGCTGGACAGCATGCCCGAATGGCTGCAATGGGTGATGCAGGGTTCGCCGTCGACGCACTTCGTCAGCCTCGGCGCGGCGATCCTGTTTCGCGATGCGGGAATCAGCGTGGTGTGGCCCGATGTGCTGGCGCTGGCGGGCATCGGGCTGGTGTTCTTCGCGATTGCGCTGGCGCGGTTTCGCAAGAGCCTGGCGTCCTGAAACAGCCAGGCAGCATGGAGGCCGGCTTGCCGCAACGGCCGACCGCCGGGTAAAAGGCGGAGCGGCAGATCGCGCGTTACTGGACGATCAGGTTGTTGAACAGCAGGTCTTCCACCTGCGGCTTGCCGGTCTCGTCGCTCAATACCTGCTGGACCTGCTTCAGGGCTTCCTGGCGCATCTTTTCCTTGGCGTCGACATTGCTCATCGACTCGGTGCTCTGCTGGGCGAACAGCGCCACCAGCTGGTTGCGGATCAACGGCTCGTTGGCCTTGACCGCCTGGGCCGCGGCGTCACCCGTCACACGCAAGGCGACATCGGCCTTGTAGACCTTGAGCTTGGGGCTGCCGTCCAGGCCATAATTGCCGACGAACGGTGGCGTCAGGCTGATATAGCTGACCTTGGGACCCGCCGCTTCACCTTCCTTGGCCTCTTCCGCCATTGCCGCCATCGGTAGCGACAAGGCCAACATCAACATGATCCACGCTTTCACAATTCGCTCCTTATCCGGTTTGCGGCCTAGCATATCGATCCCCGCCGTCGAGCCCAAGCACAAAGCTTATAACCGACTATCAGGCCAGGGCATGCTCGTTGACCCGTTGACTCACACACCTACACTTATCGGCCATCACTCCCAAAGGAATAGCCCGATGAAAGCCGTGCTGTGCAAAGCCTTCGGCCCCGCCGAAACGCTGGTGCTGGAAGAGGTCGCGAGTCCGACGCCGAAAAAGAACGAAATCCTGTTGCAGGTGCACGCCGCCGGGGTGAACTTCCCGGATACGCTGATCATCGAGGGCAAATACCAGTTCAAGCCGCCCTTTCCGTTCTCGCCCGGCGGTGAAGCTGCCGGCGTGGTCGCGGCCGTGGGGGAAAAGATCAGCCACCTCAAGGTCGGCGACCGGGTCATGGCCCTGACCGGCTGGGGCAGCTTCGCCGAGGAAGTGGCGGTGCCGGGCTACAACGTGCTGCCGATTCCCGCCGCGATGGACTTCACCAGCGCCGCGGCCTTCAGCATGACCTACGGCACCTCGATGCACGCGCTGAAACAACGCGCGCAGTTGCAGCCGGGCGAAACCCTGCTGGTGCTGGGGGCTTCCGGCGGCGTGGGCCTGGCCGCCGTGGAAATCGGCAAGGCGATGGGCGCGCGGGTCATCGCCGCCGCCAGCAGCGCGGAGAAACTGGCGGTGGCCAAGGCCGCCGGGGCCGATGAACTGATCAACTACAGCGAAACCAGCCTGAAGGACGAGATCAAGCGCCTGACCGACGGCAATGGCGCCGACGTGATCTACGACCCGGTGGGCGGCGACCTGTTCGACCAGGCCGTGCGCGCCATTGCCTGGAACGGCCGGTTGCTGGTGGTCGGTTTTGCCAGTGGGCGCATCCCCGAGCTGCCGGTGAACCTGGCCCTGCTCAAGGGCGCGGCGGTGGTCGGGGTGTTCTGGGGCTCGTTCGCCCAGCGTCAGCCTCAGGACAACGCGGCGAACTTCCAGCAGCTGTTCGCCTGGTTCGCCGAGGGCAAGCTCAAGCCGCTGGTGTCCCAGACCTATCCGCTGGCCGACGCGGCCCAGGCCATCAACGACCTCGGCCAGCGCAAGGCCGTGGGCAAGGTGGTGGTCCAGGTACGTTGAAGCGTGGGAGCGGGCTTGCCCGCTCCTGCAGGACGGCCATCAATCTGGAAATATCCGGCAACACCCAACCTCCAGAAACG
This sequence comes from Pseudomonas sp. Ost2, assembly GCF_018326065.1. Lineage (NCBI taxonomy): Bacteria > Pseudomonadati > Pseudomonadota > Gammaproteobacteria > Pseudomonadales > Pseudomonadaceae > Pseudomonas > Pseudomonas sp. Ost2. The sequence continues at coordinate 7,060,237 of NZ_AP021904.1, forward strand.
CCCCCTGCCTGCCCCTCGGCGACATGTTCATAAAACAACATCGAGAGTCATCCATTTCTGACTTTTGTGAATGCGAAAGCCTGCTATTTTCGGTAACGAAAATGTAACATTCGCATCCGCAGTCAAAACAAGAAATCTGGAGCTCTTGAATGTTTGCCTTCTTTCGACCTGCCGCACATCAGGCGCCCCTGCCTGAGGAAAAAATAGACAGTACCTACCGCCGCCTGCGCTGGCAGATCTTCGCCGGGATCTTCTTCGGTTACGCCGGCTACTACCTGTTGCGCAAGAACTTCTCCCTGGCCATGCCGTACCTGATCGACGAAGGCTACAGCCGCGGCGAGCTGGGCCTGGCGATGTCGGCGATCGCCATCGCCTACGGCCTGTCGAAGTTCCTCATGGGCCTGGTGTCCGACCGCTCCAACCCACGCTACTTCCTGCCCTTCGGCCTGTTGGTGTCCGCCGGGGTGATGTTCATTTTCGGTTTCGCGCCCTGGGCGACGTCCAGCGTGACCATGATGTTTATCCTGTTGTTCATCAATGGCTGGGCCCAGGGCATGGGCTGGCCGCCAAGCGGGCGGACCATGGTGCACTGGTGGTCGCAGAAGGAACGCGGCGGCGTGGTCTCGGTGTGGAACGTGGCGCACAACGTCGGCGGCGGCCTGATCGGTCCGCTGTTCCTGCTCGGCATGGGTCTGTTCAATGACTGGCACGCGGCGTTCTACGTCCCGGCGGCCGTGGCCCTGGCCGTCGCGGCCTTCGCCTTCATCACCATGCGCGATACCCCGCAGTCGGTCGGCCTGCCGCCGATCGAGAAGTACAGGAACGACTACCCGGAAGGCTACAACGCCAGCCACGAAGACGAATTCAGCGCCAAGGAAATCTTCGTCAAGTACGTGCTGCGCAACAAGATGCTCTGGTACATCGCCATGGCCAACGTCTTTGTCTACCTGCTGCGCTACGGCGTACTGGACTGGGCACCGACCTACCTCAAGGAAGCCAAGCACTTCGACGTCGACAAGACCTCGTGGGCGTATTTCTTCTACGAGTGGGCGGGGATCCCGGGCACGCTGCTGTGCGGCTGGATGTCGGACAAGATCTTCCGCGGCAACCGCGGCCTGACCGGCATGGTATTCATGGGCCTGGTGACCGTGGCGACGCTGGTGTACTGGCTCAACCCAGCCGGCCACCCGACCATCGACATGATCGCGCTGTTCTCCATCGGCTTCCTGATCTACGGTCCGGTGATGCTGATCGGTCTGCAGGCCCTGGAACTGGCGCCGAAAAAGGCCGCGGGCACGGCCGCCGGCTTTACCGGGCTGTTCGGCTACCTGGGTGGCTCGGTCGCCGCGAGCGCGGCCATGGGCTACACCGTGGACCACTTCGGCTGGGACGGCGGTTTTGTCCTGCTGGTCGCGGCCTGCCTGCTGTCCATGGCGTTCCTGGCCCCGACCCTGTGGCACAAGCAGGTCGCCAGCCAGAGCCGCGAAGCCATTGCCTAATGCGCGCCTGAACGGCAGCGCTTGAGCCGCGCCTCCAGATTACGATCCGGCATGGCGTGGCTGCGCAAGGCGCTGGCGGTCTGCTCGACATAGTCACGGGTGGTGCCGTAGCGTCCGCAAGCGCTCTGCAGCACCTGGGTCAGCACACTGTCGGGCAGGTTGCCGGCATAGCTGGGCAGGTGCCGCTCCAGCACAAAGCCCAGGGCCTGGACCGTCTGGCCATTCTCCAGGCGGCAATTGAGCCAGTGCGGCCGGTAGGACGGCACCGGCATCTCCCGCTGCCACAAGGCGTAGAGCGACGCCTCCAGTTGCTCCTCCGGCAGCCGATAGGCAAAACCACTGCAAGAACCCCCGCGATCCAGCCCGAACACCAGCCCCGGCAACTCCGGCGTCCCGCGGTGCTCGTGGGACCACAGGTACAGGCCACGGTGATAACCGTGGACCCGGCCGCGCACCCGCTCCGCCGCCGAACACTCCGGACGCCAGATCAGCGAGCCGTAGGCGAAGAGCCAGACCGGCCCGCCCTTGTGCCGGGCCATGGTGGCTTGCATCGAGCTGAGCAATTGTTCGTGGGTCAGCTGCGCCCCCAGCTCAAGGCGCGGCGGATAGGCCAGACTCAACAACGCAGGATCTGTGACAGCCATGACGAATCGCGTGGAGCTCCTGAAATAGTTACCAGTTGTAAGTCACTTTACCGTAATAAAACGCACCGCTGTAACCGTACGGCGAATAAGTGCTGTAGGCCAGGTTGCCGCCGCTGTTGGCGTAGGCGCTGAGCTTTTCCGGGTACTTGTCGGTGACGTTGTCGCCACCCAGGGTGAAGGTCCACTGCTTGAGCTTGTAGTCCGCCGCCAGGTCCAGCAGCCATGCCGCCTTGAAGGTCTGGTCGTTGATCGCATCGGCCTGGTAGCTGGTGAATTCGCCATAGCGCACCAGGTTGCTGTGCAGCACCCAGTTGCCGAAGCTCAGGTCGTTGCCGAAGGTCAGCTTGTGCTGTGGCGTGGTGTCACCCAGCAGGCCGAGCTTTTCCCGGCGATCGACCCGCACCAGGTTGACCCCGAGCTGGTTGAGGATCGCCGGGTTGTCCTTCACGTCGGTGACCTTGGTGTGGTTGTAGTTGTAGCCCAGGGTGCTGTTCCAGCGCACGCCGTTATCCAGCTGGTAGCGATAGTTGGCGACCAGGTCGATACCGTTGGTGCTGGTATTGGTGGCATTGGTGAAGTAGCGGGCGCTGGTGTAGTTGATATTGCCCACACCGTTGGCCTGCAGGTAGTTGATCGCCGCGTTGTTCAGCACCAGGTTGGACGACAGGCTGATCCGGTCGCGGATATCGATGCGGTAGACATCGGCGGTGACCGTCAGGTTGTCCGTCGGCTCCAGCACCAGGCCGAGGCTGTAGTTACGCGATTTCTCCGCCTTCAGGTCCTCGGCCCCGAGCAGGCGCGCCACCTGGCTGTTGGCCGCGAAGGTGCCGGCCTCCTGGATAGTCGGGCCGATCAGTTGCGACGAGGTGTAGGTGAAGTTCTGCTGGGCCAGGGATGGCGCGCGGAAACCGTTGGAGATGCTGCCGCGCACGGCCACCTGCGGGGTGAAGTCGTAGCGCGCCGACAACGAGCCGCTGACATTCGAGCCGAAATCGCTGTAGTCCTCATGACGTACCGCCGCCGAGGCGCTGAGTTTCTCGGTGAAGTTGGTTTCCAGGTCCAGGTACTGGGCGAAGTTGTGCCGCGAATAACTGCCGGCATCGGCCGCGCGGAAACCACCAAGGCCGGAGCTGCCGGTCTGGTAGTAGGACTCCGGCTGGCCGGCGCTGATCTGGTAGCCCTGACGCAGGTACTCGGCCCCCACCGCCACGGATACCGGATATGGCAGCCAGCCGAGATTGAATTCCCGCGACAGGTCGAAGTTCAACTGACGCTGGTCGTTGCTCAGGGTGCCGTTATCGAACTTGCGCGGGCTGTTCAGGCCCAGCGAGGTGTTGATGGTCTCGGTGCTCAGCTCGTACTGGTTCTTGCCGTAGTTGGCCGACAGGTCGTAGTGCCAGTCGTCTGCCAGCAGGCCGCGCAGGCCAACCACCAGCGAGGTGTCCTCGAGGTTGCCGTGAATCAGCGGCAGGTAGCCGTTGGGGAAAATCGCCGGGATGTTGTTCGAGGCATTGCTGGCCCGGTAGAACGCCGCGGTTTCGCCCCGACGCTTGCTGTAGCCGCCAAAGCTGTAGAGTTCGGCGGCATCGTTGAAGCTGTAGGCAGAGTTGAACTGCAGCTTGCCTTCGTTGGTCGACGGCTCGCCCTGGCGGAATACCTGCTGGCCGTAGGTCGTCGAACCGATGCTGGCCGGACGGTAATCCTTGCCGGCGCGGTTGGTATAGTCGTTGTCGGCGCCTTCGCCGGAAAGATTGAAGAAGCCGTTGTCGCCCAGGGCAAAGCCGCTGTTGCCGCCGATCTGGCGCTGGATGCCGTCGCCCTTCTTGTATTCGCCGAACTTGCTGGAGATCGAGCCGCCATGATCGGTGCTCTTGAGGATCACGTTGATCACCCCGGCAATGGCGTCGGAGCCATAACGGGCGGACGCGCCATCGCGCAGCACCTCGATATGGTCGACCGCCGACAGCGGGATCGCATTCAGGTCGGCCGGGGCCGAACCCCGGCCCACCGCTCCCCCCAGGTTGACGAAGGCGCTGGTATGGCGTCGCTTGCCGTTGACCAGCACCAGTACCTGGTCCGGCGACAGCCCGCGCAGTTGTGCCGGACGCACCAGTTCGGCGCCGTCCACCAGGCTCGGGCGGGGGAAGTTGATCGATGGAATCAGCCGTGCCAGCACGGTGCCCAGTTCATCCGAACCGCTGCTGCGCAGGCTGTCGCCGCTGATCACGTCGATGGGTGACAGCGATGCGCTGGCCGTGCGCTCCTGGGCGCGGGTGCCGGTGACAATCACGGTGTCGAGTATCGGCGCGTCGGCCGTGGTGTTATCAGACTCGGCGGCAGCCGCCGCACTGAAGGTTATTGCGCCTGCGGCGGTCAGCAAATGCGCAGACAAAATCGCCGAGTACAGCCGGTGTTGCGTGTTGCTCCCCATACCGCTCCCCTTGGAATCCAAAGTCGGGGCGTCTTGCCCCGAGTTCGCACGATCGGTCCGTGTGGCGAACGGTGTCGGTCATTGTGTTGATGATTGGCAGATACAAAGCCGGTAGTCCGATGTCATATAGCTTAATGATATGTAACAAAGAAATTAAATATCGGAATCGAATATATATAAGCTAAATGCAGTATCGGTAAAAAACCCTACATCCTTTTCAGACTCCAGGGTCTGACAACCCATTGCCCGGCTTCGTATAACGGCCACTTCTTTAATCGCCGCACACCACGAAAGGCCTGCGCTCATGAACACATCGACCTTCACTCTGGTTCTCACCCTGCTGCTGGGCTCGACCGGCGTGGCGTACGCCGTCCAGGAAGCACCTGGGGAAAAAGGCTTCTGGTACGCCCAGACCAGCCTGTATACCCGACACTATTCGCCGGACCCCGAGCACAACAATCGCCAGGACCTGATCGGTCTGGAACGCCATGAAGCGTCGGGATGGGTGTATGGCGCGGCGACCTTTCGCAACTCGTTCAGCCAGCGTTCGTACTACGGCTACGTCGGCCAGCGTTTCGACAGCTCGCGTTATCCGCTGTATGCGAAGGTGACGGGAGGGTTGCTACAGGGATATCGCGGTGAGTACCGCGACAAGATCCCGTTGAATCGCCTGGGCGTGGCGCCCGTGATCATTCCGTCGGTCGGCGCCCATTACGGGCCGCTGGCGACCGAACTGGTATTTCTGGGTTTCAATGCGGCGATGATTACCACGGGGGTGCGGTTCTGAGCCTCCGAACCACCCACCGGGGCAACACCGCCTGCCGCGGTCAGGGCCTGGGCGCGTAGGCAAACACGTCGGCGCGCATCTGGTGGGCATCCATTCCGGCCTCCACCAGCGCGTCCAGCGTCGCATAGATCATCGCCGGTGAGCCGCTGGCATAGACCTGCACGCTCGACAGATCGGCGATGTCCTCGCAGACCGCCTCGTGCAGCATGCCACAACGGCCTTCCCAGCCGCACAGATCGCTGACCACCTTGTGCAGGAACAGGTTGGGCAGCGTCTTCCATTCGTCCCAGTGTTCCAGCTCGTAGAAATCCTCGGGCCGGCGCACGCCCCAGTACAGGTGTACCGGATGCTGGAAGCCAGCAGAGCGGCAATGCTCGATCAGGCTGTGCATCTGCGCCATACCGGTACCTGCGGCGATCAGCACCAGCGGGCCGTCCGGCAGTTCCGCCAGGTGGGTATCGCCGAACGGCAACTCGACCCGGGCCATCCCGTTGCGCTGCAACTGCTCGATCAGGTTCTGCGCACTGGCTTCGCGCACCAGCACATGCAGCTCCAGGTCACGCCCGGCGTGAGGCGCCGAGGCCAGGGAAAACGCCGATTTCTCGCCGCTGTCGCGCTCGATCATCAGGTATTGCCCGGCGTGATAACGTGGCGGCTTGCCCGCCGGGGCCCGCAGGCGCACCCGCCAGACATCGCCACCGATTTCCGCGCATTCGGTCAACTGACACGCAAGGCTACGCACCGGCAGCTCTCCCAGGGCGAGAACACCATCCCAGAGCACCACGCAATCTTCCAGGGGCTCGGCAATACAAGTGTAGAACTCGCCATGGTCACGCACATCGCCCGCCTGCTCGACCCGCCCTTCCACCAGCAACGCCGCGCAGACATGGCAATTGCCATTGCGACAGCTCTGCGGGCAGTCGTAGCCCAGTCGCCGGGCACCATCGAGAATCCGCTCGCCGGGCCGTATCTCGAGCACGGCTCCGGTGGGCTGCAAGGTCACACGCATCAATCTATTCCTAACTGGTTCCACATGGCATCGATCCGCCGGGTCACGGCCTCATCCTTGACGATCACCCGGCCCCACTCGCGCGTGGTTTCGCCGGGCCACTTGTGGGTGGCATCCAGTCCCATCTTCGACCCCAGGCCGGAAACCGGCGAGGCGAAGTCGAGGTAGTCGATCGGCGTGTTGTCGATCATCACCGTGTCGCGCTTGGGGTCCATGCGCGTGGTAATGGCCCAGATCACGTCGTTCCAGTCCCGGGCGTTGATATCGTCGTCGGTGACGATAACGAACTTGGTGTACATGAACTGTCGCAAAAACGACCAGACACCCAGCATCACGCGCTTGGCGTGGCCCGGATACGACTTCTTCATGGTCACGACGGCCATGCGGTACGAGCAGCCTTCGGGCGGCAGGTAGAAGTCGGTGATTTCCGGGAACTGCTTCTGCAGGATCGGCACGAACACTTCGTTCAGCGCCACGCCGAGGATCGCCGGTTCATCCGGCGGCCGTCCGGTGTAGGTGCTGTGGTAGATCGGCTTGATCCGGTGGGTGATGCGCTCGACGGTGAACACCGGGAAGCTGTCGACTTCGTTGTAGTAGCCGGTGTGGTCGCCATAGGGGCCTTCCGGGGCCATCTCGCCCGGATGGATCACGCCTTCCAGGACGATCTCCGCGGTGGCCGGGACCTGCAGGTCATTGCCACGGCATTTCACCAGCTCGGTGCGATTGCCCCGCAGCAGGCCGGCAAAGGCGTACTCGGACAGGCTGTCCGGCACCGGCGTGACCGCGCCGAGGATGGTCGCCGGGTCCGCGCCCAGGGCCACGGACACCGGGAACGGCTGGCCCGGGTGCTTTTCGCACCACTCGCGGTAATCCAGCGCGCCGCCACGATGGCTGAGCCAGCGCATGATCACCTTGTTGCGGGCAATCACCTGCTGGCGGTAGATGCCAAGGTTCTGGCGATCCTTGTTCGGCCCCTTGGTGACCGTCAGGCCCCAGGTGATCAGTGGCGCGACGTCGCCCGGCCAGCAATGCTGGACCGGCAACATGCCGAGGTCGACATCATCGCCTTCGATGACCACCTCCTGGCAGACCGCGTCCTTGACCACCTTGGGCGCCATGGCAATGATCTTGCGGAAGATCGGCAGCTTGGACCAGGCATCCTTCAGCCCCTTCGGCGGCTCGGGTTCCTTGAGGAACGCCAGCAGCTTGCCTATTTCCCGCAGCTCGCCGACCGCCTCGGCACCCATGCCCATGGCCACGCGCTCCGGCGTGCCGAACAGGTTGCCGAGCACGGGAATATCGAAGCCGGTAGGCTTTTCGAACAGCAGGGCCGGCCCCTTCTTGCGCAGGGTACGGTCACAAATTTCAGTCATCTCCAGGACTGGGGAAACCGGCACCTGGATACGTTTCAACTCTCCGCGCTGCTCAAGTTGCTGCACGAAATCCCGAAGATCCTTGAATTTCATTAACCATGCACCCGTAAAATAGGCGTACATCCTACCTGCTCTTACGACCGCTGGCAGCTTATTGCATATCCTTGCCAGCCATTCCCGCTAAAGACGCCCCGTCACGGTTTGATTGCGCAAGGTGGTGAACAAGGGCTCAAGGAACGCCTCGACATACCGCGATCCCACGTCGGAGAGATGGTTGTCATCGGAGTACAACGAGCGGCCATCAAGCTCGACCCGGCACCCGGCGATTGCGTCGCACAATTTCGGCGCAGGATCCAGCAACTCCACTTCGGGATCGGCATCAGCCAGTTGCACGAACAGCGCATCGATATAGGCCTGACGCTTGAGATGCTCCGCCAGGGCTATGCCCTCACTGTTGATGGGCAGCCCCACCATCGCCAGGCGACTGAGACGATAAGGCACACTGAAGTCCTGCAGCGGGACTTCCTTGACCAGCCAGACCCGATGACCAGCGCCGCGCAACTGCCGCACCAGGTTCCCCATGCCTTCGGCGAAACGCCGCTCGGCGACGGCCCGGTCGTATTTCCCGGTTGCCGGGTCCATCAGGGCAGGCCCGGTATCACCCGAGCGTTGCCCATAGACGTACAGGCTCCAGCGTCCGACCAGCACCACGTCGCTGTACTTTTCCTCGTCCAGCGCCCGGGCTACACGCTGGTTGAAGCGCGCACAACCCGGGGTGCTTTCGCTCCTGCTGAAAGGCAGGCACCCGGAATAGGCGGCATGGGTAATGTTGACGCCGTGCTTGCGCGCTTCATCTTCCAGGGCCGGAATCAACGCCGCGGCATGGCTATCCCCCCAGACCAGCGCGCGCGCCGCTTGAGGTTGCGGACCGAAGTGGCAGAACGGGCGATCGCGTTTCTTGTCATCCGAGAGGCAGCTCATCAGCTCGGGACTCCAGGTGCGCGCCTGGGCATATTGCAGCGCCTGGGGTGACAGCCGCCAGGGAACACCGGCGGCCCAACCCAGGCTCTTTCCCAACAGGCCCAGGCCGAGGATGGCCACACCAGACACCAAGAGGATCTGCCGGCGACCGGCCAACAAGCGTCGCTCACGAAACGGCACCTCGACAAACCGCCAGGATCCATAACTCAGCACCAGGCTCAAAATGAACAGGCCGGCAAGCCCCCAGGCCCCCAGGCCGTAGACACTGGCGTACTTGCCAAACACCAGCACCGGCCAGTGCCACAGGTACCAGGAGTAGGAAATCAACCCGACGCCTACCAGCAAACGACTGCCCAGCACCTGGCCCACCAGGGTTGCCTGCTGGCCGTTGGCCCAGATCAGGCCAGCCGCGCCCACTACCGGTAACAAGGCCGCAGCCCCGGGAAAGGAGGTGCCCGAATCATAAGCAAACACCGCCAGCAGGATCAGCCCCAGGCTGAACACGCTGACGGCCTGGGCCTTTATCAGGCTGATACGTTGCCCGACAGGCATGACCGCCAACACCACGCCTGCCAGCAACTCCCAGGCGCGCATGGGCAAGAGGTAAAAGGCTTTTTGCGGAGAGAGGCCTAGCGTCCACTGACTCATGGCAAAAGACATCAGCAGCAACAGGAACAAGGCCATGCGCCAATACTTCAAGCGACTCGACAGCAACATCAGCAGGAGCGGAAAAATGACGTAGAACTGCTCTTCGATCGATAACGACCAGGTATGCAGCAGCGGCTTGAGATCGGACGCCGTCTCGAAATAGCCATCTTGACGCGCGAACAACAGGTTGGAAGTGAAAATCACCTGGTAGTGAACAGAGCGTCCCAGCTCGTCGTAGTCCTTGGGGGCCAGCAGAAACCACCCGGCCACCAGACTCGCCAGCATCATGACGAACAGTGCCGGCAGGATACGCCGGGCACGCCGGCTCCAGAACTCGACGAGACTGAAACGTCCGTCCTGACGCTCGCGCCAGATGATCGAGGTGATGAGGTAACCGGAGATCACGAAAAACACGTCGACGCCGACGAAACCGCCGGTGAATCCAGGAACATCAAAATGAAACAGCACAACTGCGATGACCGCTACAGCACGCAAGCCGTCGATATCCTTTCGATAGGCGAGAGAGCTCATCAACCGGAGAAACCTGTTCAGATGGAAAATACGGTGACATCCAGCGTAGCCGCGTTTTTCAATCCTGCGCTCGCCGATCAAAAACCGCCTTTCTGCCCTGATGTCCATTATGGCCAGCGTGTGGTGAGACGATCAGGCACGGCGATCGTTCCCTGCCAAACGCGCCCGGCAAAAAAAAAGCGCCCCGTCGGGGCGCTTTTTTCTGACCTGAAACGCGGTCTTACTTGCGTTTCATCGACAGGAAGAACTCATCGTTGGTCTTGGTCTGTTTCAGCTTGTCGACCAGGAACTCGATGGCGGCCACTTCATCCATCGGATGCAGCAGCTTGCGCAGGATCCACATGCGCTGCAGTTCGTCGTCGGCAGTCAGCAACTCTTCGCGACGGGTGCCGGAACGGTTGATGTTGATCGCCGGGAAGACGCGCTTTTCAGCGATCTTGCGGTCCAGGGGCAGTTCCATGTTGCCGGTACCCTTGAACTCTTCGTAGATCACTTCGTCCATCTTCGAACCGGTTTCAACCAGCGCGGTGGCGATAATGGTCAGCGAGCCGCCTTCCTCGATGTTCCGCGCGGCACCGAAGAAACGTTTCGGTTTCTCCAGGGCGTGGGCATCGACACCACCGGTCAGGACCTTGCCGGAGCTCGGGATCACGGTGTTGTAGGCACGGGCCAGACGGGTGATGGAGTCGAGCAGGATCACCACGTCCTTCTTGTGTTCGACCAGGCGCTTGGCCTTCTCGATCACCATTTCGGCAACCTGCACGTGGCGGGTCGGCGGCTCGTCGAACGTCGAGGCAACCACTTCGCCGCGCACGGTGCGCTGCATTTCGGTCACTTCTTCCGGACGCTCGTCGATCAGCAGTACGATCAGGTGCACTTCCGGGTTGTTGCGGGTGATGTTCGCCGCGATGTTCTGCAGCATGATCGTCTTGCCCGCTTTCGGCGGTGCCACGATCAGGCCACGCTGGCCCTTGCCGATCGGAGCGCAAAGGTCGATCACGCGACCGGTCAGGTCTTCGGTGGAACCGTTGCCGGCTTCCATCTTCATGCGCACGGTCGGGAACAGCGGGGTCAGGTTCTCGAAGAGAATCTTGTTCTTGGCGTTTTCCGGACGATCGTAGTTGATCGTGTCGACCTTGAGCAGGGCGAAATAACGCTCGCCTTCCTTCGGAGGGCGGATCTTGCCGACGATGGTGTCACCGGTGCGCAAGTTGAAGCGACGGATCTGGCTTGGCGAGACGTAGATGTCGTCCGGGCCGGCCAGGTAGGATGCGTCGGAAGAACGCAGGAAGCCGAAGCCGTCCTGGAGGATCTCCAGCACGCCATCACCGGAGATTTCCTCGCCGCTTTTCGCGTGCTTTTTCAGCAGGGAGAAAATCACATCCTGCTTGCGCGAACGGGCCATATTTTCTATGCCCATCTGTTCGGCCAATTCGAGCAGTTCGGTAATCGGCTTTTGCTTGAGTTCAGTCAGATTCATATAGGAATGACGTAATCATTTATGGAGGGGGGAAATTAAGCTTTTGGCTTAATGAGGCCGCGCCGCAGAGAAGGCGACAGGATCGCGTACTTGTTCGAAAAGGAGAGCGTCGGCGACGGCTTGCAGGGGGCAGTGGAGAAACCAGTGCGGGGCCGAATGTAACACCTGGGTTTCGGAGCGTCTAGCCCCTTTTTACGAAAAAGCCCCGCAATTTGCGGGGCTTTTTGAGGACAGCCGAACGACGCTTAGATGTTGGCGTCGAGGAATGCCTGCAGCTGCGACTTCGACAGGGCGCCGACCTTGGTCGCCTCGACGTTGCCGTTCTTGAACAGCATCAGCGTAGGGATACCACGCACGCCGTGCTTGGCCGGGGTTTCCTGGTTGTCGTCGATGTTCAGCTTGGCGATGGTCAGCTTGCCTTCGTAGGTAGTGGCGATATCGTCCAGGACCGGCGCGATCATCTTGCACGGACCGCACCACTCAGCCCAGTAGTCGACCAGGACAGGGCCTTCAGCCTTCAGGACTTCTGCTTCAAAGCTCGCGTCGGTGACGTGCTTGATAAGATCGCTGCTCATGGATGTCTCCGGAGTTGTGAGCCAAAAAAAACGTTGCTCATCATAGCCGTCCTTCCTACGTACAGGAAGCCGCAGATGATTGAGTCTAACTATGGTGTTCCATGAGTCAGGGTATAGGCCAATCCGACTTCTTCCGCACAAATGCGCGCGCGTGAACAGTACCGCCCCTTGCAGGAGCCCGTGCGCAGCTTCGGTTGGGGCTGATCAACCGGGCGTGACAAAGGCGATCCCGGTGCGCAACGCGGCATTGCGCACATGTTCCTGCATGGCCTTCTGCGCCGGGCCGCAGGCGCGCCGGGCCAGGGCGCGGAGGATCTTGCGGTGCTCCTGCCAGGTTTCCATCGCCCGTTCCGCCCGGATGAACGGTAGCTTCTGGCTTTCCAGGAACAGCTCGGCGCTGGCACTGAGAATGCCGGCCATCGCCTGATTTCCGCTGGCCAGCAGAATCCGTCGGTGGAAATCGAAGTCCAGGCGGGCAGCGGCCTCGAAATCCCCGGCGCGCAATTCGGCGCGCATGGCGTCGACATTGTCCTGCAGGGTGTCCAGCTCGTCCGCCGTCAACGTCACCGCCGCCAGCCCGGCCGCGAACCCTTCGAGGGCATACCGCAGCTGGAAGATGTCCTCGGCCGACGCCTGGGCCGCGAACGGCCAGGACAACCCGCCGGCCGCCGGCACCTGTTCGACCGTCGCCTGGACAAATACGCCCTTGCCCGGCTGCACGCTGATCACCCCCAGTGCACTCAGGGACGACAGCGCCTCGCGCAGGGAAGCGCGGCTCACCCCCAGTTGCAACGCCAGGTCGCGTTGCGAGGGCAGCGCATCGCCCGGGCCAAAGCCCTCGTCGCTGATCAGTTTACGGATGGCTTGCAGCGCCACTTCGGGTACGGCGCGGGAAATCGAATTCATTGTTTTCAGGCTGATCGGTCCGGTGGAGCGCTAGTTGTAAAGCTATTGCGAGCGGGCGGCAAGTCACGCCCAGCGCTGGTTCGGTCGGCGCGGCCAATGCCCGATAACAGTGCGAAATGCCTGGCAACTGTTCAGACCAGTAAGACCATGAAAAGCGCCTTGAAGCCATGAAGGGCGCGGTTCCAGGCCAGTCTGGCATGGGCTGTGCAATATCGACCGACAGAAATCATCGCCTTTTCAATTCGGAGATCTGCCATGACCAAAGGCTTCAGCGCCCTGCTCACTGCCCTGTTCGCCAGCCTGATGCTGGGCCAGGCGGCCGCCCATGCCAACGGCCTGGATGACGTCGTCGCCCGCGGCACGCTCAAGGTCGCCGTGCCCCAGGACTTCCCGCCATTCGGCTCGGTCGGCCCGGACATGAAGCCACGCGGCCTGGATATCGACACCGCGAAACTGCTGGCCGACCAGCTCAAGGTCAAGCTGGAACTGATCCCCGTCAACAGCACCAACCGTATTCCGTTCCTCACCACCGGCAAGGTCGACCTGGTGATCTCCAGCCTCGGCAAGAACGCCGAGCGCGAGAAGGTCATCGACTTTTCCCGCGCCTATGCTCCCTTCTACCTCGCGGTGTTCGGTCCGCCCGAAGCCTCGATCAACGGCCTGGCTGACCTCAAGGGCAAGACCATCAGCGTCACCCGCGGCGCCATCGAGGATATCGAGCTGACCGCCGTGGCGCCCGAAGGCGTGACCATCAAGCGCTTCGAGGACAACAACACCACCATCGCCGCCTACCTGGCCAAGCAGGTCGACCTGATCGCCAGCGGCAACGTGGTGATGGTGGCCATTGCCGAACGCAACCCGAAACGCATTCCGGCGATGAAAGTGAAGCTCAAGGACTCCCCGGTCTACGTCGGGGTGAACAAGAACGAACCGGCCCTGCTGGAGAAAGTGAACCAGATCCTCGCCGCGGCCAAGGCTGACGGCAGCCTCGAGAAGAACGCCCAACTCTGGCTCAAGCAACCCCTGCCCGCCGATCTTTGATCCGGTTTTCCCGAGGTCCGCTCCATGGCTTATCAGTTCGACTTCCTGCCGGTGCTGCACAACGCCGACCTGCTGGTGCGCGGCGCCCTGTTCACCCTGGAACTGACGGCCATCGGCACCCTGCTCGGGGTCAGTCTGGGGATCGTCGGGGCGGTGGTCCGGGCCTGGCGGATCCAGCCCTTCGCGGCGATCTTCGGCGTCTACGTCGAACTGATCCGCAACACGCCGTTCCTCGTGCAGTTGTTTTTCATCTTCTTCGGCCTGCCGTCCCTGGGACTGCAGATTTCCGAATGGCAGGCGGCGGTGCTGGCGATGGTGATCAACCTCGGCGCCTATTCCACGGAGATCATCCGCGCCGGTATCCAGGCGATCCCGCGCGGGCAACTGGAAGCCGCGGCCGCCCTGGCGATGAGCCGTTTCGAAGCCTTTCGCCACGTGGTCCTGCTGCCGGCGCTGGGCAAGGTCTGGCCGGCCCTGAGCAGCCAGATCATCATCGTCATGCTCGGCTCGGCGGTCTGTTCGCAGATCGCCACCGAGGAACTGAGCTTCGCCGCCAACTTCATCCAGTCGCGCAACTTCCGCGCCTTTGAAACCTACACCCTGACCACCCTGATCTACCTGTGCATGGCCCTGTTGATCCGCCAGCTGTTGAACTGGCTCGGGCGTCGCTACCTGGCGAGGAGCCGCTGATGGATTTCACCTTCTGGGATATCGTCAACAACCTGCTGGCAGGCCTGCAATGGACCCTGGTGCTGTCGCTGGTGGCCTTTGTCGGCGGCGCCCTGATCGGCCTGCTGATCATGGTCATGCGCATTTGCGACAGGTCCGTGGCCCGCGGCTTTGCCCGCGCCTATATCGAACTGTTCCAGGGCACGCCGCTGCTGATGCAACTGTTCATAGTGTTTTTCGGCGTGGCCCTGCTCGGGGTGGATATCTCGCCCTGGCTGGCGGCGGCAATCGCCCTGACGCTGTTCACCAGCGCCTACCTGGCGGAGATCTGGCGCGGCTGCGTCGAATCGATTCCCCATGGCCAGTGGGAGGCTTCGTCCAGCCTGGCGCTCACTCCCTACGAACAACTGCGCCATGTGATCCTGCCGCAGGCCCTGCGCATTGCCGTGGCACCGACCGTGGGCTTTTCGGTGCAGGTGGTCAAGGGCACGGCCGTGACCTCGATCATCGGCTTCACCGAACTGACCAAGACCGGCGGCATGCTCGCCAACGCCACCTTCGAACCCTTCATGGTCTACGGCCTGGTAGCCGCCGGCTACTTCCTGCTGTGCTACCCCCTGTCCCTCAGCGCGCGCTACCTGGAAAGGAGACTGCATGCCGCTTCTTAGAATTTCCGCCCTGCATAAATACTACGGCGACCACCATGTGCTCAAAGGCATCGACCTGAGCGTCGAGGAAGGCCAGGTGGTGGCGATCATCGGCCGCAGCGGATCGGGCAAAAGCACCCTGCTGCGCACCCTCAACGGCCTGGAGTCGATCAACGACGGTGTGATCGAGGTCGATGGCGAATACCTCGACGCCGCCCGCGCCGACTTGCGCAGCCTGCGCCAGAAGGTCGGCATGGTGTTCCAGCAGTTCAACCTGTTCCCGCACCTGACGGTGGGCGAAAACGTCATGCTCGCGCCCCAGGTCGTGCAGAAGGTGCCCAAGGCCAAGGCCGCCATCCTGGCGCGCAAGATGCTCGAACGGGTCGGCCTGGGGGAAAAATTCGATGCCTTCCCGGATCGCCTGTCCGGCGGCCAGCAACAGCGCGTGGCCATCGCCCGGGCCCTGGCGATGTCGCCGAAAGTCCTGCTCTGCGACGAGATCACCTCGGCGCTGGACCCGGAACTGGTCAATGAGGTGCTCAGCGTGGTGCGCCAGCTGGCGAAGGAAGGCATGACGCTGATCATGGTCACCCACGAAATGCGCTTTGCCCGGGAAGTCGGCGACAAGCTGGTGTTCATGCACCAGGGCAAGGTGCATGAAATCGGCGATCCGAAGGTGCTGTTCGCCAACCCGCAGACCGCCGAACTGGCCAACTTCATCGGCACCGTGGAAGCGCAGGCCTGAGCCTTCGCCCACCCGAACCTCCCTTGCTCCCCCCTGGTTGCGCCACGCTTGTGCGTGGCGCATGCCGCGGCACTCCCCTCCTCCCGTCGCCTGCGTCACTGGAATGTCATATTTCAGTAGGAAAAATCACCTAATATCGTCTCGTTGATAAAAATTTCCAGATACGCCAAGCCCTTTCAAAAGCAGTCCCACTCATCGCCCTGATCTTTCCTGCCTGACCGGGTAAACAGCCCGGTGGTCTACCGAGCCTCAAGCACCATCCGTTGGCGGCGACGGTCGATCGTGGCACGATGGCCGGGTTATCGACCGAGATCCTTCAACCATGCCGCATTCCCAAGCCAAGAATCTTTCCCTGATCGCCGCTATCGACCTGGGCTCGAACAGCTTCCACATGGTCGTGGCCAAGGCCCAGAACGGTGAAATCCGCATTCTGGAGCGGCTCGGCGAAAAGGTTCAGTTGGCCGCCGGTATCGATGAAGAGCGCAGGCTCAGTGAAGAATCGATGCAGCGCGGGCTCGACTGCCTGAAACGTTTTGCCCAACTGATCAACGGCATGCCCCTGGGCGCCGTGCGGATCGTCGGCACCAACGCCTTGCGCGAAGCGCGCAACCGGGCCGAATTCATCCACCGCGCCGAGGAAATCCTCGGTCACCCGGTGGAAGTCATTTCCGGCCGTGAAGAGGCCCGACTGATCTACCTCGGTGTCTCCCACACCCTCGCCGACACCCCGGGCAAGCGCCTGGTCGCCGATATCGGCGGCGGCAGTACCGAATTCATCATCGGCCAGCGCTTCGAACCGCTGCTACGCGAAAGTCTGCAGATGGGCTGCGTCAGCTACACCCAGCGGTATTTCCGCGACGGCAAGATCACCCCGGCGCGCTACGCCCAGGCCTACACGGCGGCGCGCCTGGAAATCATGAGCATCGAGCATGCCCTGCATCGCCTGACCTGGGACGAGGCCATCGGCTCATCCGGGACCATCCGCGCCATCGGCCTGGCCCTGAAAGCCGGCGGCCACGGCGGCGGCGAGGTCAATGCCGAAGGCCTGGCCTGGCTCAAGCGCAAACTGTTCAAGCTCGGCGACGCAGAGAAAATCGATTTCGAGGGCATCAAGCCCGACCGTCGGACCATCTTCCCCGCCGGCCTGGCGATTCTCGAGGCGATCTTCGACGCCCTCGACTTGCAACGCATGGACCACTGCGACGGTGCGCTGCGCGAAGGCGTGCTCTACGACCTGCTGGGTCGCCATCACCACGAAGACGTCCGTGAACGCACCCTCACCTCGCTGATGGAGCGTTATCACGTCGATCAGGAGCAGGCGGTGCGGGTCGAGCGCAAGGCGCTCTATGCCTTCGACCAGGTGGCCAAGGACTGGGAGCTGGAAGACGGTGTCTGGCGGGAACTGCTGGGCTGGGCGGCGAAGGTCCATGAAGTCGGCCTGGATATCGCCCACTACCAGTACCACAAGCACGGCGCCTACCTGATCGAGCACTCCGATCTCGCCGGCTTCTCCCGGGAAGACCAGCAGATGCTGGCGTTGCTGGTGCGCGGGCATCGCCGCAACATCCCCAGGGACAAGTTTGCCGAGTTCGGCGATGAAGGCACCAAGCTGATCCGCCTGTGCGTACTGCTGCGCTTCGCGATCCTGTTCCATCACATCCGTGGCACCCAGGAAATGCCGCAGGTCACCTTGCGTGCCGACGGCGATAGCCTGGATGTGGTGTTTCCCAAGGACTGGCTGGAGCAGAACCAGCTGACTCAGGCCGACTTCGCACTGGAAGCGGAGTGGCTGACCCGAGTCAGTATTACCCTCAACGTACGCTGAGCAGCGGGTTGCTCAGGCGATCGAGCAGGGTCGCCTGGGCGCTGCGGGCGTTCTGGTTGCCGGTCGGCGTGTTGCGGATGTAGCGGCCGTCCGACTGCAGGCTCCAGCTGTGGGTGTTATCGGTGAGATAACTTTCCAGTTCCTTCTTGACCCGCAGGATCAACTTCTTGCCCTCCACCGGGAAGCAGGTCTCGACGCGCTTGTCGAGGTTGCGCTCCATCCAGTCGGCGCTGGACAGGAACATCTGTTCCTCGCCGCCGTTGAGGAAGTAGAACACCCGGGTGTGCTCAAGGAAGCGGCCGATGATCGAGCGCACATGGATATTGTGCGAGACACCGGCAATGCCCGGACGCAGGCAGCACATGCCGCGCACCACCAGGTCGATCCGCACGCCGCACTGGCTGGCCTTGTACAGCGCGCGGATGATCTTCGGATCGGTCAGCGAGTTGAACTTGGCGATGATGTGCGCCGGCTTGCCGTCGACGGCGAACTGGGTTTCCCGGGCAATCATGTCGAGCATGCCCTTCTTCAGGGTGAACGGCGCATGCAGCAGTTTCTTCATGCGCAGGGTCTTGCCCATGCCGATCAGCTGGCTGAACAGCTTGCCGACGTCCTCGCACAGCGCGTCGTCGGAAGTCAGCAGGCTGTAGTCGGTGTAAAGGCGGGCGTTGCCGGCGTGGTAGTTACCGGTGCCCAGGTGCGCATAGCGGACGATCTCGCCGGCTTCGCGACGCAGGATCAGCATCATCTTGGCGTGGGTCTTGAAGCCGACCACACCGTAGATCACCACCGCACCGGCCGCTTGCAGGCGGCTGGCCAGTTGCAGGTTGGACTCTTCGTCGAAGCGCGCGCGCAATTCGATCACCGCGGTGACTTCCTTGCCGTTACGCGCGGCATCCACCAGCGCGTCGACGATTTCCGAGTTGGCGCCGCTGCGGTACAGGGTCTGGCGCACAGCCAGGACGTGCGGGTCCTTGGCGGCCTGGCGAAGCAGATCGACCACCGGGGTAAAGGACTCGAACGGGTGCAGCAGCAGGATGTCCTGCTTGCTGATCACGCTGAAGATGTTCTCGCTGTTCTGCAGCAGCTTGGGGATCTGCGGAGTGAACGGCGTGTATTGCAGCTCCGGATGACTGTCCAGGCCGGTGATGCTGAACAGCCGGGTCAGGTTCACCGGGCCGTTGACCTGGTACAGCTCGGTCTCGGACAGGTTGAATTGCTTGAGCAGGTAGTCCGACAGGTGTTTCGGGCAGGTGTCGGCGACTTCCAGGCGCACCGCATCGCCGTAGCGACGGGAGAACAGCTCGCCGCGCAGGGCGCGGGCCAGGTCTTCGACATCCTCGGAGTCCAGCGCCAGGTCGGCGTTGCGGGTCAGGCGGAACTGGTAGCAGCCCTTGACCTTCATGCCCTGGAACAGATCGTCGGCGTGGGCGTGGATCATCGACGAGAGGAATACATAATTATCGCCAGGGCCCCCGACCTCTTCGGGTACCTTGATGATCCTCGGCAGCAGGCGCGGCGCGGGGATGATCGCCAGGCCGGAATCGCGACCGAAGGCGTCGATGCCCTCGAGTTCGACGATAAAGTTCAGGCTCTTGTTCACCAGCAACGGGAACGGGTGCGTCGGGTCGAGGCCGATGGGCGTGATGATTGGCGCGATCTCGTCGCGGAAATAGCGGCGGACCCAGGTCTTGAGCTTGGTGGTCCAGTAGCGGCGACGGATAAAGCGCACCTGGTGCTTTTCCAGCTCCGGCAACAGGATGTCGTTGAGGATCGCGTACTGGCGGTCGACCTGGCCGTGGACCAGCTCGCTGATGCGCGCCAGGGCCTGGTGCGGCTGCAGGCCGTCGGCGCCGGCCTGTTCGCGGGCGAAGGTGATCTGTTTCTTCAGCCCGGCAACGCGAATCTCGAAGAACTCATCCAGGTTGCTGGAGAAGATCAGCAGGAACTTGAGCCGTTCCAGCAGCGGGTAGGACTCGTCCAGCGCCTGTTCCAGCACGCGGATGTTGAACTGCAGCTGCGACAGCTCGCGGTGGATGTACAGGCTGCTGTCATCCAGGCTGGGAATCGCCACCGCCGACGGCACCGCCACATGCGGCGCCTCGGCAACCACCGGCGCGGGTTCCAGCTCCGGCGGGGTTTCGACGATCTGCTCGACCACCGGTTGAGCGTCTTTTACTTCAACTTCGCTGAGTCCTTCGGTATTCATCGAGTGTTCCTGTGAGGGCTATTTTTGCTCTCGTAGCAATTGAGCGGCGCGAACGGCAAAGTAAGTCAGGATGCCATCAGCGCCGGCACGTTTAAAAGCGGTCAGGGATTCGAGAATAACCCCTTCACTCAACCAACCATTCTGGATCGCCGCCATGTGCATGGCGTATTCACCGCTGACCTGATAGACAAAGGTCGGCACCTTGAATTCATCTTTGACCCGGTAAAGGATATCCAGGTACGGCATGCCCGGCTTGACCATGACCATATCGGCACCTTCGGCCAGGTCGGCGGCCACTTCATGCAGGGCTTCGTTGCCGTTGGCCGGGTCCATCTGGTACGAGGCCTTGTTCGCCTTGCCCAGGTTCAGCGCCGAACCCACCGCATCGCGGAACGGGCCATAGTAGGCGCTGGCGTATTTTGCCGAGTAGGCCATGATCCGCACGTTGACGTGGCCGGCCAGCTCCAGGGCTTCGCGAATCGCCTGGATGCGGCCATCCATCATGTCGGACGGCGCGACCACCTGGGCCCCGGCCTCGGCATGGGACAAGGCCTGCCTGACCAGCGCGTCGACGGTAATATCGTTCTGGACGTAGCCTTCCTCATCGAGAATGCCGTCCTGGCCGTGGGTGGTGAACGGGTCCAGGGCCACGTCGGTAATCACCCCCAGCTCCGGAAATCGCGCACGCAAGGCGCGGGTGGCGCGCTGGGCAATGCCCTGCGGGTTCCAGGCCTCGGCGGCATCCAGCGACTTCAACCCGGCCGGCGTGACCGGGAACAGTGCCAGCGCGGGAATCCCCAGCTCGACCCACTTCGCCGCCTCTTCCAGCAACAGATCGATGGTCAGGCGCTCGACGCCCGGCATCGAAGCCACGGCTTCGCGATGGTTTTCACCGTCCAACACGAACACGGGCAGAATCAGATCGTCGACAGTCAGAACATTCTCACGCACCAGGCGCCGAGAAAAATCATCACGACGATTGCGTCGCAGGCGGGTGGCGGGAAACAGGCGATGGGCGGGGGTAAAGCTCACGGCAGACTCCTGAGCCCGCGCAGGCGGGCGAGCATGGCAGTTATAAGCGGCCATTATGACGAAGGAATGACAGTTGTGCTTACTCCTGCGACCGGGCGCCGCACGCGCCGTTCTTGTAGGAAATGTTAACGTCGAGACACATTTGGACACTTTCCTCTCTGTCCTCGAAGGGTTAGGCTGCGCGTTCATTTCGCCAGCATCCAGACAATGCTCCAACAATTTCTGCAGGATTTCGGCTATTTCGCCCTGTTTCTCGGCACGTTTTTCGAAGGCGAGACCATTCTGGTTCTCGCGGGCTTCCTCGCGTTCCGCGGATACATGGACATCAACCTGGTGGTTATCGTGGCTTTCTTCGGCAGCTATGCCGGCGACCAGCTGTGGTATTTCCTGGGGCGCCGGCATGGGCGCAAGTTGCTGGCGCGCAAGCCGCGCTGGCAGATGATGGGCGACCGGGCACTGGAGCATATCCGTCGTCATCCGGATATCTGGGTGCTGAGCTTCCGTTTCGTCTACGGCCTGCGCACGGTGATGCCGGTGGCGATCGGCCTGTCGGGTTATCCACCGGGACGCTACCTGCTGCTCAATGGCATCGGCGCGGCGATCTGGGCCGCGGCCCTGGCCGCCGCCGCCTATCACTTCGGCGCGATCCTCGAAGGTCTGCTGGGCAGCGTGAAGAAATACGAGCTGTGGGTCCTCGGCGGCCTGCTGGTGGTCGGCCTGATCCTCTGGAGCTGGCGCCGCATCAAGAGCGCGCGCCTCGCCCGCAAGGCCGAGGCCGAAGCCTCCCTGGCCGGACCTAAGACCCCGCCAGGCGAATGAGCCGGCTACGGCTCCAGTAAAGGCCGATCACGCTCAGCAGGCTGTAGCTGAGCAGGCCGATCCAGCCCAGCGGGCTGGCCGGCCACAACCCCACCAGCGGTGCCAGCCAGACCAGCGGCACATTCAACAGCAGCCGCGTCACTTCCAGCTTCAACGCCCACGGCCGGTTCTCCAGCGCCGCCCCCAGCACGAACAGCCCCAGCAGCATGGCCCCCCAGCCCAGGACCAGGGCGATTGGCGACAGGCTGGCGGCGAAGTTCATCAGGTAGCTGCCCAGCGCCACGTACACCACGAACTGCAAGGCGATATAGACCTGCTGGCGCGGCTCCAGCGGCACCTCGAACTTGCGGAACTTCGCCAGGTCGTGCTTTGCCAGCGGGTACTTCGCCGCCACATCCGCCGGACGCCAACCGGTGCGCATGAACCAGATCCGCAGCTTGTCGCGGTAGCTTTCGGCATGCCGGGCGTCGGCCGCCAGTTGTGCATAGAACTGCAGGTTGGCCCACAACGGATTCCAGCTGGCCAGCGGCGTGGTCACGCCGAACACCACCGGCTCGGCGTCATCCTCCTCCTGGAAGGTGCCGAACAGGCGGTCCCAGAGAATGAACACGCCGCCGTAGTTGCGATCCATATAGAGAGGGTTCTGTGCGTGGTGCGCGCGGTGATTGGAGGGCGTGACGAAAAACCATTCGTACCAGCCGAGCTTGGGGATGTGCCGGGTATGCACCCAGAACTGATACAGCAGGTTCAACGCCGCCACTGTCACGAAGACCGTCAACGGCACACCGAGGACGGCCAGCGGCAGGTAGAAGATCCAGCTCAGCAGAAAGCCGGTGCTGGTCTGGCGCAGGGCCGTGGACAGGTTGTAGTCCTCGCTCTGGTGATGCACCGAGTGCGCGGCCCAGAGGATATTGCGCTCATGACCCATGCGATGCAGCCAGTAGTAGCAGAAGTCATAGACCACGAAGGCCATGACCCAGACCCAGGGGTTGTCGGCCGCGAGGTCGAACAACGCCAGGTGCTCCAGGGCGACGGCGTAGGTCACCAGGCCGACGCCCTTGGTCAGCAGGCCGGTGGTAGTCGAGAGCACACCGGTGCTGAGGCTGTTGATCGCGTCGGCCACGCGATAATTGCGGGTGCCGCGCCAATAGTCGGCCAGCAGTTCGACAACGATCAGCACGACGAAAAACGGAACCGCAAGGGCAATAAGGTCCATGGCGCCACCCGAAAGGAACGATGGGTCCAAGATTAGGTGTAGTCGGGAAAAATTCCGCTGACAATGAATGCCAGATTGGTAGACATTTAACGCCAGGCATCGGGAGATCGAACATGACCAAGAAAATCGCGGTAATCCTTTCCGGCTGCGGCGTGTACGACGGCGCCGAGATCCAGGAAAGCGTGCTCACGCTGTTGCGCCTGGACCAGCGCGGCGCGAAGGTACAGTGCTTTGCGCCGAATATTGCCCAGTTGCATGTGATCAACCACCTGACCGGGGAAGAAATGCCCGAGTCGCGCAATGTCCTGGTGGAGTCGGCACGCATCGCCCGGGGCGAGGTCAAGGACCTGCGCGAAGCCGACGTCCGGGAATTCGACGCGCTGATCGTACCCGGCGGCTTCGGCGCGGCGAAGAACCTCTCCAACTTTGCCCTGGAAGGGGCCAATTGCAGCGTACAGGCCGAAGTCCTGGCTTTGGCCGAAGCCTTTGCCGAAGCCGGCAAGCCGGTGGGGCTGATCTGCATCACCCCGGCCCTGGCAGCGAAGATCTACGGTCCGGGCGTGACCTGCACCATCGGCAACGACGCCGATACCGCCGCCGCGCTGGACAAGATGGGCGCCACCCACAAGGAATGCGCGGTGGGCGATATAGTCGAGGACAAGGCACGCAAGCTGGTGACGACCCCGGCCTATATGCTCGCGCAGTCCATCGGCGAGGCGGCGTCCGGGATCAACAAGCTGGTGGATCGGGTGCTGGAACTGACCCAGCAGGCCTGATCGCACCCCTGTGGATCAAGCTCGGGAAGCGCGGGAAAGCCGGGTGAGGATGCGGTCGAAGGCATTGGCGAAAGCCTGCTTCTCCCGCTCGCCGTAGGGCGGCTGACCGCCGCCCATCTGCCCCTGCTCGCGCAGGTCGGTGAACAGGTTGCGCACCGCCAGCCGCTCGCCCATGTTGTTCGGGTCGAACTCCTTGCCCCGCGGATCGAGTGCCGCCACGCCCTTTTTCACCAGGCGGTCGGCCAGCGGCACGTCGCTGCAGATCACCAGTTCCCCCGGCACCGCATGCTCCACCAGGTAATCATCGGCGGCGTCCGGTCCGCTGGGCACGACGATCAACCTGACGCAGGCGAAGGCCGGCTTGACCTGCGGCTGGCCCGCCACCAGCACCACGTCGAAGTGGCGCTTGAGGGCGAACTTCACCACCAGGTCCCTGGCCGCCTTGGGACAGGCATCGGCATCGATCCACACGCGCATGCTCAGGAAGCCTGCAACCGACGCTTCTCGGCCAGCTTGCTGCGGCTGTAGAGCACGATGATCGCCAGCAAGGCGACAGCCTGGGCGCCCAGCGAGTAGGCGTCGGCATGGATTCCCAGCCAGTCGAAGTCGAAGAACGCCACCGGCCGCGTGCCAAAGATCCCGGCTTCCTGCAACGCCTTGACGCCATGGCCGGCAAACACCACCGACAGCGCGCACAGCAACCCGGCATTGATACCGAAGAACAGTGCCAGCGGCAGTTTCGCCGAGCCGCGCAGGATCACCCAGGCCAGGCCGATCAGTAGCACCAGCGCCGTCGCACCGCCCGCCAGCACCGCGTTGTGCCCGGCAGGACCGGCCTGCAGCCAGAGGGTTTCATAGAACAGGATCACTTCGAACAGCTCGCGATACACCGAGAAGAACGCCAGGATCGCGAAACCGAAACGGCCGCCACCGCTGACCAGGCTGCTCTTGATGTAGTCCTGCCAGGCCGCGGCATGACGGCGATCGTGCATCCACACGCCGAGCCAGAGCACCATCACGCTGGCGAACAGCGCCGTGCAACCTTCCAGCAACTCGCGCTGGGCGCCGCTGACATCGATCACATAGGCCGCCAGTGCCCAGGTCCCGAGCCCCGCCAGCAAGGCCAGGCCCCAGCCGATATTGACGCTGCGCACGGCCGATTGCTGGCCGGTGTTGCGCAGGAAGGCGAGGATCGCCGCCAGCACCAGAATCGCTTCCAGGCCCTCGCGCAGCAGGATCAGCAGGCCCGAGATAAAGCTCAGGGACTGGCTCAGGCCGTCGTTGCCGAGCAACCCGGCGGATTCCTTGAGCTTGCCCTTGGCGAACGCCAGGCGCTGCTCGGCCTGCTCGACCGGCAGGCCGTCCTGCAGGGATTGCCGATAGGCCATCAGGGACTTCTCGGTGTCCTTGCGCACGGTGGCGTCGACGTTGTCCAGGGAGCTTTCGACCAGTTCGAAGCCTTCCAGGTAGGCGGCCACGGACAGGTCGTAGGCCTGCTCATGGTCGCCGGCACGGTAGGCCGCCAGGCTCTTGTCCAGGGTCGCGCCGGTGTAGTCGAGCAACTGCGCCGGGCCGCGCTTGACCTGCGGCGGCTGGGCACGCTGGGCGCGGAACAGCGCGGCGGCCTCGTTGCCTTCGGCGGCCTGCACTTCGGCAGGGGTCTGGCGGGCCAGGTCGGCCAGGTTGTAGGCCTTGTCGCTCTTTGCCACCGGCGCGGCGCTGAAGCCGGCGATATAGGTGGCCAGGTCCCAGCGCTGACGTTCATCGAGCTGGTCGGCGAACGACGGCATGTCCGTGCCTTCGACACCCAGGGTCAGGGTGTTGTAGATGCCATACAGGCTCAGCCGATCCAGGCGCGCGGCATCCCGCAGGTTGGCCGGTGGCGGTGTCAGGCCGACACCCGCCGGACCGTCGCCGGCACCCGTGTCGCCATGGCAGACCGAACACTGCTGGGCGTAGAGCGGTGCACCACGGCTCGGGTCCGGGGTGATGGCCGGAGCCTGGCTGACCTCATAGGTCACCGCCAGTCGTGCCCCCAGTTGCCGGGCCTGGCGCGCGACCAGCGTGCCGTCCTGGCGCTGGCTGATGGCCGTGCGCAGATCGACCACGCCCTGCTCCAGCTCCGCCCGCTCGGCACGGGCCGGCAGCGCGACCACCAGCTTCTGCAGGGCCGTCAGGAACTCCAGCTGTTCGTGGTATTCGGTTTCGTCGATGACCTTGCCATCCGCCACCGTGGCCGGATAGTCCGCGCCGATGTAGTCGATCAGGTGCAGGGCCTGGGGGGCGCCTTCCACCGTGTTCGCCAGCAGGCTGGAGCTGCATAGGGCGAACATCGGCAGCATCAGCCAGGCCAGGAAACGCGTGGGAACAATCATTGAAACAACCTAAATGGAAATGCGAAGTAACACATTGTTCCCTCTCACTGCGCTTCACTCAAGCGCCGTGCATCCCGAAGGTGCAAATAGTGCTCTTCAATGGCCGACCGCCAGTCCCCGGTAATGCTCGCTCATGTGGTCGACAAACGCCCGCACCTGGGGCGCCAGGTGCCGCCCATGGGGATAGAGTGCGTAATAGTGTCGCTGCCCCAGGCTGTAGTTCGGCAGCAGCCGGACCAACTGGCCGCTCAGCAACGCCTCATGCACGGTCACCCGGGTGAACGCGGCGATGCCGACGCCGGCCAGGGCCGCCGCGTGCAGCGCGCTGATCGAGTCCGCCTTGAATTGACCCTGGGGGCGTATCCGCACGGGCGCGCCCCGGGGCGGTGCCAGCTCCCAGTCCGCACCCCCGCTGAAGGCCAGCAAGCGATGCCCCGCCAGTTCCTCGGCACGACGCGGCAAGCCGTGGCGGGCGACATAGGCCGGCGAGGCCACCAGCACCAGTTCCGAGACGATCAGCAGCCGCGCCACCAGCGACGAATCGGCCAACGGCGTACTGATCCGCAAGGCCACGTCCATGCCCTCGGCCACCAGGTCGATGAAACGATCGTCGCAGGACAGGTCGACCTGGATCTCGGGGTAGCGCTGCTGGAAGGCCGGCAACCAGCTCGCCAGCTCCAGCGTGCCGATCACCACCGGCGCGCTGATGCGCAACGGGCCGGCAGGCCGCTCGGAGGCCAGCGCCTGCCCGGCGGCATCGACACGGTCGAGGATATCGACGCAGGCAGCGTAGTACTGTTCGCCGGCAGGCGTCAGGCTGAAGCGGCGGGTGTTGCGGTTGATCAAGCGCGCGCTCAACGCCTGTTCGAGCTGCTGCAGTTGCCGGGAAATCGTCGAATGCGTGGTGTCCAGGCGCTCGGCAGCGGCGCTGAAACCCGCGGATTCAACGATGCAGCGAAAAGCTCGCATGGCCAGCAATTGATTCATGACCGGGTTCATCCCGCCAGTGATGGGTCGACACTCAGTGCAGCGACAGGCGCATGATCTGCGCGGTGGTCAGCACGTCGCCAAAGGTGTCTTCGATCTCGGCCAGGGCGGCACGATGCAGACTGTCCTTGTCGACGCCCTCACCGTTGTAGCGGGTGATCGCGCGGGTTGCCGTCGCGTCCGATGCTACCACGACCTGGTAACCCAGCGGTGCCGCGTCCCGGGCCGCTCCGGCGACACAGGCATGGGTCATCAGCCCGCTGATGATCAGGGTCCTGATCCCGTCCCGCTTCAGCCGGGCATCGAGGTCCGTGCTGGCGAAGACGCTGACGGTGGTTTTCTCCAGGACCTTGTCCTGCTGGCGTGGCCGCATGTCCGGATGGAATTTCCAGCCCTCGCTGCCCCGGGCAAATACCGGCGAACCCGCTGGCGCGACATGCTGGATATGGTAGACAGGGATCTTCGCCCGGTCGGCGAAGGCGATCAGTTCGCGGGTCTTTTCCAGCGCTCCCGGGCCATCCGGGATCGGCATGCGACCGGTGAAGTACTCGTTCTGGAAATCGATCACCAGCAGCGCTGTACTGGCCGGCTCCAGTCGCTCCAGGGGCTTGGCACCGAACATCGCCCGGATGGTCGGTGGCGGGTTTTCGCCGGCCACGGCCTGCATCGGCAGGCTCAATGAAAGACTCAGGCCGGCACACAGCGCGGCAAAAAGCTGTGGCAGGGATTTCGAAGGGAACGCAAACATGGTGGAACTCCTGCAAGGAAGGAAGTAAAACATCTCGCAGAAAGTCTATGGACGCGCCCCGGGTACAACTACGCCGCTTCTGCGACATGTCCTGTGCAGGAAATGCACAACCGAACCACTTCCGGACGCCAGGGAAGCCATACGCAAATGGGTTTGCGCCTCTTCACTTTCTTGTGCCTCTTCTGTCTGCTGGGCAGTTGCGCGGCCTATCGCGACTACAACGACGAACTGCGGATAACCAACGAGCAACTGGCCGCCGGCAATGTCGACGAGGCCTTGTACCTGCTCGAACGTCATAACCCCTGGGACGCCAAGGACCTGCTGTATTACCTGGAGAAAGGCGAATTGCTGCGGGCCAGGGGCGACCTGCTCGCCAGCCAGGGGGCCTGGCGGACCGCGGATCGCGCGGTGTTCCAGCGCGAGGACGCGACGGACTTCGACTACGGCAAGCTCCTGGCCGAACTGGGCACGATGTCGATCAACGACAAGATCCGCCGCTACGACGGCTATGACTATGAAAAGGTCATGCTGACCACCCAGATGGCCCTCAACCTCCTGGCCCTGCGCGACTTCGACGGTGCCCGGGTCGATATCAAGAAAACCCATGAGCGCGAAGCGCAGATCGCACAATTGCGCGACAAGGAATACCTGCGGCTGGAGACGCAGGCCCGTGAGCAGGGCATCAGCCTGCGCTACAAGGATTTGCAGGGCTATCCGGTGGCGATCCTCGATGCGCCCGAAGTTCTGGCGCTGAAAAACGGCTACCAGAGCGCGTTCAGTCACTACCTGGCCGGCTTTGTCTACGAGGCGTTGGGCGAGCGCGACCTCGCCGCCCCGGGTTATCGGCAGGCCATCGAGTTGCGCCCGAACACGCCCTTTCTCGAACAGGCCCTGTCAAACCTCGGCAAGCCCCCTGAGTCGGCCCGTGGCAGCGATGTACTGATCATTGTCCAGAGCGGACTGGCACCGGCCCGCAGCTCGGTGCGCCTGCCCTTCCCGGTGCAGATGCAGGACGGCCAGACCATCACCTCGATCGTATCCTTTCCCATACTGCTGCCGGACACCTCGACGCCCAGGCCCGGCTCGATCAGCGTCGATGGGCGTAAACAGCCCCTGACCCAGCTCAACAGCATTACCGACATGTCCCTGCGCACCCTGCGGGATGATATGCCGGGAATCATTCAACGCACCCGCTGGCGCGCCACCCTCAACGCGCAGACACAGGCGCTGGACAACAAGAAACATCCGGAGAAAGCGAAATACATCGTCGAAGCGCCTTTCGAGCAAGCCGACACCCGAACCTGGCGCACCCTGCCGGACAATACCTACGTCGTACGCCTGCGACTCAAGCCCGGCCAACACCGGTTGAGCCTGCCCCTCGCATCGGCAAGCGCGCCGGTGACCTTCACCATCGACCAGCCATTCCAGGTCATCAGCCTGCGCGTCATCGGAAATCGGATATTTCCTCGATAGTGTCAGCCACTTCCCACACAACCTGCTTCCCCCTGCACGTCGACACCGCGCATCGCCCCACTTAACGTGGTGCAGCGACAACAAAACCGGGTTTCGGCTTCGTACCGAAAGCCACGAAAGGGCATGTGCAACACAGGGAACGGATCCACGGCACAAGCCGAACCGCATCACAAACCGGAACAAAAAAGCCATTACATCGCCAGCACTCACGCCTATAATGCCGCGCCGATGTTATGGCTATAAGAAATTAAAGCGCCTCTTTTTATGAGGAATTGACAGGTAAGCAACCTGACCTGCCAATGGGTCCCTTTCAGCCTGACCCGCATTCCCGGCTGCTCTTTATCAGGGAAGATATCGTCATGACATCCTGCACTCGCCTTTTGATTGCCCTGGGCACCATTGCCTTGCTGTCCGGCTGCTCGGTATTTCGCAACTACGACAGCGAGCTGGCACAGACCAGCCAGCAACTGGCCTCGGGCAATGTCGACGCGGCACTGGCCCTGCTGGACAAGAACAACGGCAGCGAAGACCGCGATCTGCTCTATTACTTCGAGAAAGGCGAGCTGCTGCGGGCCAAGGGCGACCTGCCCGGCAGCCAGCAGGCCTGGGGTCATGCCGACCAGGTGGTCGGCCACTGGGAAGATGACGTCAAGCTGGACACCGCCAAGTACGTCGCCCAGTTCGGCAGCTTCCTGGTCAACGACAAGGTGCGCAAGTACGAGGGCTACGACTACGAGAAGGTCATGCTGACCACGCAGATGGCGCTGAACTTCCTCGCCGTCAACGACTTCGAGAGCGCCCGCACCGCCATCAAGAAGACCCACGAACGTGAAGCGGTGATCGCCGACCTGCGCGACAAGCAGTACCTCAAGAGCGAGGAAGAAGCCGACCAGCAGGGGATCAAGACCCAGTACAAGGATCTCCAGGGTTATCCGGTGGCCAGCCTCGACGCCCCGGAAGTGGTCGGCCTGAAAAACAGCTACCAGAGCGCGTTCAGTCATTACCTGGCCGGCTATGTCTACGAAGCCCTCGGCGAGAAGGACCTGGCCGCGCCGGGCTATCGCCAGGCGGCCGAGTTGCGTCCCAACACGCCGCTGCTGGAACAGGCCCTGGTCAACCTCGACAAGCCCGCCAAGGACGACGACAGCGATATCCTGATCGTCGTGCAGAGCGGCCTGGCGCCGGCCCGCGACTCGATCCGCATTCCGCTTCCATTGCCGATCGACAACGGCATCGTTATCACCCCGCTGTCGTTCCCGATCATCAAGCCCGACACCTCGACCCCGGGCTTCGCCCAGATCGGCGTCGACGGCCAGCCCGTCAACCTGACCGCGCTCAACAGCACCACCGCCATGTCCCGGCGCGCCCTGCGCGACGACATGCCGGGCATCATCCTGCGTACCAGCGTACGGGCCATCAGCCGCGGCATCGCCCAGAAGAACCTGAACAAGGTCAACCCGATGGCCGGCCTGGCCGTGGGCATCACCTCGGCCGTCCTCGAAGGCGCCGATACCCGGACCTGGCGCACCCTGCCGGACACCACCCAGGTGGTGCGCCTGCGCCTGAAGAAAGGCGAGCACCAAGTGTCGCTGCCAAGCGCCGTCGGCGGCTCGCTGGTCAAGGTCACCATCGACCGCCGCTACCAGGTCATCAGCCTGCGCGCCGTCGGTAACCAGGTATTCACCAGCGGCCTGGCGGCCCGGCTGATCCCGAGCGCCAACCCGACGGCCGTGGCCAGCATCAAACAACCTTGAGAACGGAGTCTTGCGCATGCACTTCAAACTGACCGCTGTCGTTGCCCTGGCCTTGCTGGCCGGCTGTGCCACCCCACCGCCGCCCCCGGCGCCGGGGAGTGCCGCGAGCAAGATCGTTGCCCTGGGTGAAATGGAAGATATCCAGGTCGGCGCCATTCGCGTCGCCCGGGAAAACGGCTTCCTCACCGTCAAGGTGCAACTGAGCAACACCCGCACCAAGAACAAGATGATGTACTACCGCTTTGCCTGGCTGGGCAATGACGGCTTCCCGGTCGCCGACGAGGAAACCTGGAAGACCCTGGGCCTGTATGGCGCCCAGAGCACCTTCCTGCCAGGCATCGCCCCGACACCGAAGGCCACCGACTTCCGCCTGGAAGTCAAAACCCCTTGATGCGCCGTCGCCCCCTTGCGCCCCTTTGAAGAGAACCTCTCCATGTTTGCACGCTTTTCACTCCTCGCCGTTGTCGCCCTGCTGGCCAGCGGTTGCGCCCAGAACACCTCGCCGGTCCTGGGTGGGAAGAACATCAGCTACGGTGACACCAAGGCCGTCGAGCTGGTCACCAACGAGTTCGGCTCCACCGACCTGCAGATGATCGCCGAGTCCATGACCCGTTCCCTGGCCCAGTCCGGCATCCTGCAGGGCCGTCCGGTGGTGCAGGTGTATGACGTGAAGAACAAGACCAGCGAATACATCGACACCCGCGAGATCACCACCTCGATCAAGACCCAGTTGATGAAGTCTGGCACCGCCCGCTTCGCCAGCGACAACACCGAGATGCAGAGCCAGGTCGACCAGCTGAAGCTGCAGAACCAGAGTGGCCTGTACAAGAAGAGTACCGTCAGCAAGACTGGCAACATGATCGCCGCCAAGTACCGCCTGGAAGGCTCGATCAGCTCGATCGTCAAGCGCAGCAGCGACTACAAGGACGTCTTCTACAAGTTCAGCCTGCAACTGATCGACGTCGAAAGCGGCCTGGCCGAATGGATGGACGAGAAAGAGATTCGCAAAACCACGGAGCGTTGAATGATGCGAGCATGGATTGGCATTATCGGCCTGGCCTGCGCCTTTGGCGTGCAGGCCGCGCCGAAGGTCGCGGTGGCGGACCTGGCGTATCAGGCGCAAGTGGAGCAGTACATCCGCAGCGTCTCGGCGCGCAACAACTACCAGCAGAGCTACTACGGCGCCTCGGGCTCGTCGAGTTATGACGAATACGAGAGCCGCAGCAGCTATATCGAGCAAGGCGAGTTGCGCAAGTTCACCGGCGACATCAAGGGCGAGATCCTGCGTACCGGCATGTTCCAGCTGATCCAGGGCACGCCCTACACCGCCAGCTCCAAGGGCGATGTCTACGACGTGATCAAGCGGATCAAGGGCGGCAGCTTCAAGGGTGCCGACTATGTGCTGTTCGGCACCGTCTCGGACATCGACTTCACCCAGGATGTGAATGAACTGGCCAACACCAACAGTTACTCCGCGGTACTGGGGCTGACACTGGTGGGCGATTTCAGCCTGATCAACACCCGGACCTACGAGATCACCTCGGCGTTCACCGCCATGGGCGAAGGCCAGGACACCAAGCTGGTCAACAGCCGGGATATCCGCGTTTCGCTGAATCGTCCGCGGGTGGTGCGTGATGTATCCAAGTCCCTGGGCGAGGATGTCGCGCGACAGTTGAGCATGCAACTGGGCGGCCCGGATATGTCCCCGGATGCGCGCCAGCCACTGCAACGCAACAACCTGCCACCGGATGAGCCGGCGCGGGTCCTGCAATAATCCGGGACCGCGTGATCGCTCATCGCCAGCAAGCCGGCTCCCACAAAGCCCGCGTCGAGCACACTTGCACGGCACGACGCTGATCCCGAGGGAGCCGGCATCGAGCACGCTTCCCGGCTACGGCACAGATCCTGTGGGAGCCCGCGTCGAGCACACTTGTGCAACACGACTCAGATCCTGTGGGAGCCCGCGTCGAGCACACTTGTGCAACACGACTCAGATCCTGTGGGAGCCGGCTTGCCGGCGATAGCGTCCGCTCAGGCAACAAAGAGCCTCAGGTGGTCGCCTTGTGCAGCGTTGCCAGAAATCCGGCCGCACCGACGAACAACCCGGCAAAGGTCCGGTTCATCCGGCGTTGCTGCCTGGGGGTGCGCAGCAGACGCAAGACCTTGGCTGCCAGGCCGGTGTAGCCGGCCATGACGATCATGTCGACGCCGATCATGGTCACGCCGAGGATCAGGTACTGGTGCACCAGCGGCGCATGGGGATCGATGAACTGCGGCAGCACCGCGAGCATGAACACCAGTGCCTTGGGGTTGCTGACGTTGACCAGGAAACCGCGGAACATCAGGGTCAGCGGCTTGCCGACCGGACGGATCGTCGCTTCCTCGGTCATGTCGCTGGGCAGCGCGCGCCACTGTTTGACCGCCAGGTACACCAGATACACCACGCCGAACCACTTGATGGCGTAGAAGGCCGTCGCCGAAGCGGTCAGGACGGCACCGACACCGGCAGCGATCACTGCGATCTGTGCCGCCAGGCCCAGTTGCAGACCGAGGGCATTCCAGTAACCGCGCAGGAAACCATACTGCAGGCCGCTGGACATCGAAGCGATCGCGCCAGCGCCAGGAGACAGGCTGATTACCCAGCATGCCGCAAAAAATGCCAGCCACGTCTCAATCAGCATCACGCACCTCGGATAAGAGTTTCAACAAACCTCTAAGCTAATCCGCGGGCGTGAAATTGACCATCGTTTTTTGTCGGACAACTATCGGTCAGGACAGCGCTTCCAACTCCGCCTGCATGCTTTCCAGCACCTCCAGGGCTTCCATCCAGGCTTCTTCGAGTTCCGCCTCGCGGACCTTGAGCCTGGCCTGGTCGGCCAGCAGGTCACGCAGCTCGTCCTTGCGGTCAGCTTCGTAGACCGCGCTGTCGCCGAGGCTCGCCTCGATCTTCGCCAGCCGCTCGTGCAGCTTGCCCAGCTCGGCTTCGAGCTTGTCGGCCTCGCGCTTGTGCGGGGCCAGTTGCTGACGCAACGCAGCCGCGGCCTGGCGCTGGGCCTTCTTGTCGGTCTTGTCCGCATTCACCGGCGTGTTGCTGACCGGAGCGTTGCGCTGGCGATACTCGACCAGCCAGCGGGCATAGTCTTCCAGGTCGCCGTCGAACTCCTCGACCTTGCCGTCAGCCACCAGGTAGAAATTGTCGGTGGTGCTCTTGAGCAGATGACGGTCGTGGGAGACCACCAGCACCGCACCGCTGAACTCCTGCAAGGCCATGGTCAGCGCCAGGCGCATTTCCAGGTCCAGGTGGTTGGTCGGTTCGTCGAGCAGCAACAGGTTCGGCCGTTCCCAGGCAATCAGGGCCAGCGCCAGGCGGGCTTTTTCACCGCCGGAGAAATTCAGCACCGGCTCGTCGATGCGCGCGCCACGGAAGTCGAAACCCCCGAGGAAGTCGCGCAGGGTCTGCTCGCGCTCGGTCGGTGCCAGGCGTTGCAGGTGCAGCAGCGGGCTGGCCTTGGCGTCCAGCGAGTCGAGCTGGTGCTGGGCGAAGTAGCCGACCACGGTGTTTTCACCGCGGGTCATGCGTCCCGCCAGCGGCGACAGCTCGCCGGCGAGGTTCTTGATCAGCGTCGACTTGCCTGCGCCATTGGGGCCGAGCAAGCCGATCCGCGCGCCCGGGGTCAGTTGCAGCTTGACCTTCTCCAGGATGGTTTTCTCGCCATAACCCAGGCGGGCATCGGACAGGTCCAGCAACGGGCTGGAGATCTTGTGCGACTCGCGGAAGGTGAAGTCGAACGGCGAGTCGACGTGGGCCGCCGACAGCTCTTCCATCCGTTCCAGGGCCTTGATCCGGCTCTGCGCCTGACGGGCCTTGGTGGCCTGGGCCTTGAAGCGGGCGATATAGCTTTCCATGTGCGCACGTTGCGCCTGCTGCTTCTCGTAGGCCTGTTGCTGCTGAGCCAGGCGCTCCGCACGGGCGCGCTCGAACGCGCTGTAGCCACCGCGATAGAGGGTGATCTTGCGCTGGTCGACATGGGCCACGTGATCGACCACTTCGTCGAGGAAGTCGCGGTCGTGGGAGATCAGCAGCAAGGTGCCGGGGTAGCTCTTGAGCCACTCTTCCAGCCAGATGATCGCATCGAGGTCGAGGTGGTTGGTCGGTTCGTCGAGCAGCAACAGGTCCGACGGACACATCAGTGCCTGCGCCAGGTTCAGGCGCATCCGCCAGCCGCCGGAGAAATCGCCAACCGGGCGGTCCATCTGCTCATTGGTGAAGCCCAGCCCGGCCAGAAGCTTGCGGGCCCGGGCGTCGGCGGTGTAGCCGTCGGCGCTGTCGAGCTCCGCGTGCAGGCGCGCCTGGGCAGCGCCATCGTGGGCCACCTCGGCCGCCGCCAGGTCGTGCTGCACCTGGCGCAGGCGTATGTCGCCATCGAGCACATAGTCGACCGCCAGGCGGTCGAGGGTATCGACCTCCTGGCGCATGTGGGCGATACGCCAATCGGCCGGCAGGAAGCAGTCACCCGAGTCCGGGTGCAGCTCACCCCGCAACAGGGCGAACAGGCTGGATTTGCCGGCGCCGTTGGCACCGATGAGGCCGGCTTTATGGCCGGCGTGCAGGGTCAGCTCGGCGTCTTCTAGCAGACGTTGCGGGCCACGCTGTAAAGTCAGGTTCTGAAGTCGAATCATAATGGCGGCGGAGTCTACCAGCTTCCCTCGCAACTGGCGCGGATCGAACCATGCATGCTGACCTGTGGACGTTTTCTCTCGAGACTTATGCCAAGCCCGGCGTGGAAGAAGCCTGCCTGGCCCTGCAGGCGCAGGGGGCGGATGTCTGCCTGATGCTCTGCGCGGCGTGGCTGGGGGTACGCGGCGTCAGCTGCGAGGCCGGGCGATTGGCGCAATTGCGCCTGGTCGCACAACCCTGGCAGGCGCAGGTGGTGCAGCCACTCAGGCAATTGCGCGGGCAATGGCGGGCCATGGCGTTGCAGGACAGCGAGCTGAAGGTACTGCGCGATCAGGTGAAGGCACTTGAACTGGAGGCGGAACGCCAATTGCTGTTGCGCCTGGAAGGGTTGTGCCGGGACTGGCCACAGGGAATGGCCGACGACCTGATGGCGTGGCTGGACGGCAGCACCGCACAAGCGGCCCACCTGAGCCGCGACGCGCTGCAACAGCTGCGCGTCGCGGTGAGCCAGGCTTAGGAAGCGCTGGTTGGGGTGCTGCTGGCGACCGGAGCCGGCGCTGGAGCAGTAACGGCCGGAGCCGGTGCAGCGGCTGCAGTCGGCGCCGGTGCTGCTGGAGCAGGTGCCGGAGTTGCAGGCTTGGCAGCTGCTGGCTTGGCTACGGCTGGTTTGGCAGCAGGTTTCGCCGCGGGCTTGGCAGCAGCCGGTTTGGCAGCAGCGGGTTTCGCCGCTGGCTTGGCGGCAGCCGGTTTGGCAACAGCAGGTTTTGCAGCCGGCTTGGCGGCAGCCGGTTTGGCAACAGCAGGTTTTGCAGCTGGCTTGGCGGCAGCGGTTTTAGCAGCCGCTGGTTTTGCAGCTGGCTTGGCGGCAGCCGGTTTGGCAGCGGCTGGTTTCGCCGCTGGCTTGGCGGCAGCGGTTTTAGCAGCCGCTGGTTTTGCAGCTGGCTTGGCGGCAGCCGGTTTGGCAGCGGCTGGTTTCGCCGCTGGCTTGGCAGCAGCGGGTTTGGCAGCGGCTGGTTTCGCGGCCGGCTTGGCGGCAGCGGTTTTAGCAGCAGGTTTCGCAGCCGGCTTGGCGGCGGCAGGTTTGGCAGCGGCTGGTTTCGCGGCTGGCTTGGCGGCAGCAGGTTTTGCAGCCGGTTTGGCGGCGGCGGGTTTAGCAGCGGCTGGTTTCGCGGCCGGCTTGGCGGCAGCGGTTTTAGCCGCAGGTTTTGCAGCCGGCTTGGCAGCAGCGGGTTTGGCAGCGGCTGGTTTCGCGGCTGGCTTGGCAGCAGCAGTTTTAGCAGCGGCAGGTTTTGCAGCCGGCTTGGCAGCGGCAACCTTGGCCGGAGCGGCAGGCTTGGCGGCGCGGGTGGACAGGGCCTTGGTCACGGCCTCTTTCACACGGCCAACACCTTGCGCCAGTTTCAGGCTCTCTTGCGCATCGCGCTTGAGTTGCAGGATGTAGGTACGGGTTTCGGACTGGCTGGCTTTCAGCTTGTCGAGCAGCTCTTCCAGTTCCCCCACTGCGCTCTTGGCCTTGGCTTGTGCCTTGGCTTTTCCGGCAGTAGCGGCTTCCTGCAATTTGGTGCGGGACTTGTGCAGTTTTTCCTGTGCTTTACCGCGTTGCTTTTCCAGTTTGGCGAGCAGTTTTTCAGCATCAGCCAAGGCTTGGGAACAAGCGTTTTCCAAATGCTCGAGCAGGCTGCCCGACAACTGTTGGAGTAAGTGCAACGGAGTATTTACAGGCTTCTTGGTGGCCGACATGGTTTACCTCCTGGCTGACGTGAGTGCGGCTCATACTAGCCCTCTGTGACTACCGCCGCTAGGGCATGTTGACAGTATCGAATGGCTGGCGTTGCATGCTGCAAAAAATGTTCTTCGGGATCATCGGACGAACACAGAAATCGCCGATAAAATTCCCCTCGCACAGGCGATATTTCGTCGTGTTTTTCCGGACCGCGTCCCCACTCTTTTTCGCGTTCCACCACCCGCTTCGAGCACACCGCAATCGGCGGTTTTTCAGGGCGCCGCGAGTTCTCCAACAACCGTCGCGCAGCACTGGCATAATCCTTCGGATCTCAGGTCGGAGAGTCCCCATGTCGCGTTATCTACTGCTGTCGTTGTGTCTTGTCTTGCCACTGGCCCATGCCGCGCCAGAAGAAAAAACCGACGATGCCCATGACCTCGCCTACAGCCTCGGCGCCAGTCTCGGCGAACGCTTGCGCCAGGAAGTTCCGGACCTGCAACTCAAGGCACTGGTCGAAGGTTTGCAGCAGGCTTACCAGGGCAAGCCGCTGGCCCTGAAGGACGAACGCATCGAGCAGGTCCTGGCCGCTCACGAAGCCCGGGCCGCCGAGGAAGCGGCAAAACCGCAAAGCGAGATTGCCCTCGAAGCCGAGAAGAAATTCCTCGCCGAGGAAAAAGCCAAACCGGGTGTCCGAGAACTGTCCGACGGCATCCTGGTGACCGAACTGACACCGGGCACCGGTGCAAAAGTGGCTGCCAATGGGCGGGTACAAGTGCGGTATGTGGGACACCTGCCCAATGGCACGGTGTTCGACCAGAACAGCCAACCGCAATGGTTTCGCCTGGACAGCGTGATCGATGGCTGGCGCAGTGCGCTGCCGCAGATGCCGGTGGGGGCGAAGTGGCGTCTGGTGCTGCCTTCGGCACAAGCCTATGGCGCGGATGGCGCGGGTGACCTGATCGCCCCGTATACGCCGCTGGTGTTCGATATCGAGTTGCTGGGCGTCGCCAGCTGAGCCTGCCCCACAAACGAAAAACGGCGCGCCATGCGCACCGTTTTCAGTGGAGAATCGCTACACCTCAGGCCTGGGCGACCGCCTCTTCCTTGTGTGCGGTGTGCAGCACTTCGATCAGGCAGTCCTCGAGTTCGAAGCGTTCATGCAGCAGGCCACCGAGCTCCTTGAATTTCTCCGCCACGCATTTGCCGGCGTCGCACAGATCGTTGAAGGCCAGCAGTTTTTCGGTGATCACATCGATACGGGGATAGATCGTCTCGGCCAGTTCCAGCCCGCGCTTGTCGCCGAACGCCTTGGCCTCGCCGGTCAGCTGTTCGTAGATTTCGAAGTGACCGGCCGACACGTAGTCCACCAGGACCCCGCAGAACTCCTGCAGCGGCTGGCGATTGTCCGCCAGGGCTCCGGGCTCGGCACCGAGAGCATCATAAGCCCGTACCAGTTCGTGACGCGCCTGCAACCAGCGGTCGATCAGCAGATGCACTCCACCCCAGCGTTCCTGAGCATTCTGACAACTTTCGAGCATGGTGATCTCTTCCCTTCTGGGTCATGCCGCCCGACACCTCGTACACGCCGAGGATCCTGACTTGGCCAAACAGAACAACCTATTTGCGATAACACGTGCGGGCCAGATTATGCCCGCACGACACCTGCTTCAAGGTACGCAGGAGATAAAGTTCATACAAGTGTTTAATCCGGAGGGCGACTACCGGTTGCTTCACGCACGGCGTTCAGCGCCGGTGGCCGGGCCAACTATCTGATAGATCGCCAGAATACTCATGCCGACAAAGGCCAGCAGGCTCCACTCGGGCAGACTCAGGTCGAACAGGGTCCAGTGGATCTGCGCGCACTCGGCGGTCGCCCGGAACATCAGGACCAACGCCTTGAAAGGCGAGACCTGTTGCATCAGGCAATGCAGGCCGGGCTGGCAGATCATCAGTTCCTCTATCGGCACCCGCTGCAGCAGGACCTGCCGGGCCGCGGTCGCCGCCCCCGCCAGGACGAACAGCAACCCCAGCGCACCATAGACCCAACGACCGATGCGCGCCGGCCCGTGCAAGGCGCCCACCAGGCTGACCAGGCAGAAGCCGCCGAGGAACAGGCGCTGCATCACGCACAGCGAGCACGGCTCCAGCCCGACTCCATACTCCAGGTACAACGATGCCCCCATGACCAGGGCCGCTGCCAGAAAAGCCAGGGAGAACAGAGAACGTGAGCGGGCCAAGAACATGGCTTTTCCGTAACAGGAGAGACAGGCAGTTACGGTAGAGGAAAGGCCTTGGCCCTTTCAAGGCGGGCCGCAGCAGATAATTCCTCAAGCCTGTAGGGAATTACCGACAGACATCCTATGAAACCATTAAGTAGCGAGTAGGATTTCGGTATCAGAGCATTACAGGGAAATAGGCCGGGGGCCTGAGACGGGTCGCCCATCGCGGACCACCCGCCCCGATCTCGCCTAGGCGCTCACCGGTACCGGCAGCGGCAACGCGAGCAAGCGTTCGTCCAGCAGGCCAAGACCTTCCTGGAACAGCTGGTTGCTGCGCTCGGTATCCCCCAACTGGGCCAGCAACCTGGCCAGTTCGGCACAGGCTTCCGGGTTGCGCTGTACCCGCAGGCTCCCTTCCAGATAATCGCGAGCCTTGCCCCACAGGCTGTTCTGCAGGCACAGGCGCCCCAGTGTCAGCAACAGGCTGGCATCCGCCGGATGGTCCTTGAGCCAGCCCTCGGCGGTCTGCAGCTGGCGAGCCGGATCGCGCCCGCGCAGCAGCCCGTAGAGGCGCGCCAGATGGCTGTCGTACTGACGCTTGAGCGCCGCGCGCAAGACCTCCTCGGCCTGCACCTCGGCCCCCAGCCGGCGCAGTTGCTCGGCATAAGCCAGCACCAGTTGCGGCTCCTGCCGCTGGGCCGCGGACAATTGCTGCCAGGCCCGCTCCAGCGACTGCAGGCCGGCCTCGCCATCCTCTTCACGACGCGCCGCCAGACCGAGGTTTTCGCCCCACGCGCGCCGCTCCAGTTCGGCCAGCTCGCTTTGCGGCAACGCCTTGTCCTTGCGCAGTTCCGGCAGCAGCCGGACCACCGCCGACCAGTCGCCCCGCTGCTGATGCAGGCGCTGCAACTGGCGCAGCACCTGGACACTGTGGGGATGGAGCTCGTGCATGGCCTGCAGCGTACCCAAAGCACCCTCGGTATCGCCACGGTCCACTTGCAACTGCGCGTGACTCAGCGCAATCGCCAGCTCGGCCTGCGGCTGGCGCGTCAGGGCGCGCTCCAGCAGGCTGTCGCACTCTTCATATTTACCCTGCTCATTGGCCGCACGCGCCGCGCCGAGGTAATAAAGCAGCGGCTGGCGCTCAGCCTCGGCAGCCCGATGCAGGTGTTTCTGGGCACTGGCCCAGCGACCTTCGGCGAGATCCATCTGGCCTTGTTCGATGGCCAGCTGGATCCGCCGGCTACGGTTGCGCCGGGACCAGGGGTTGGCCGCCGAACTCGACGCCGTGACCAGGCCGACGAGGAACCTGAGCAGTCGATAGGCCAGCCACAGCACCAGCAGCACGGCCAGGAATGCCCACAGGCTGGATTCGTAACGGAAGCTGTCATAGGCGATCAGGACGTAGCCGGCATGCCTGGAAATCGCGAAGCCCAGCAGACCTAGCGCGACGATGACCAGCAGTGCAATCGCGATAAACCGTTTCATGGACTGGTCTCCTGCGCCGGGTTGGCACTACCGCTCACCGGCGTATCGGCTTCCACGTGGCGCCGCTCGAGATAGGCCTGGACGGCACCGAGGGTCGCAGCCAGGTCCGGGGTCAGCACCGTCACCGGTTTCCTGCTCAGTTCGCTGAGCTGCTCGACCATGACCTTGCTCTGCGGGTTGTCCGGATTGAAGCTGCCGGTCAACACATCGCGAGCTTCCGTCAGCGCCTGGGTGTAAACCCCCGCCTGGCCGTTCAGGGCCGCCCATTGCGCCTGCTCCAGCGCCAGGCTCAAGGCCAGGCGGACCTGGGTCAGGCTCTGCCCGGCGAGCAACGGCCGGATGTTCTTGTTGGCATTGAAGTCGATACGGATATAACGCGAGATCTCGTCCCACCACTGCGCCCAGCGACTGGCGCCGTCGCCATCGGAGGTCAGGCCCAGCAGGGAGTCGCCGCGGTCCTTGTACTCCGGTGCCAGTTCGTTGAGCTGCGCGACCTGGTCACGCAAGGCGCCCAGTTGCAGGAACAGTCCGGTGCGATCCGGCTGCTCGGTACTGCGCAGCGCCGCCAGGCTCTTGGCCAATTGTTCGCGGGCGGCAAAGGAGCCCGGGTCGTTCTGTTCACGCAGGATATCGTCGGCACCCTGCACCAGGGCCAGGGCACTGGTGATGTCCTGCAACGCCGACAGGCGCAGCGTGGCCAGGCGCAACAGGTGCTCGGCCTCGGCCAGACGCCAGTCCTTGCGGCTGGCGCCCAGCACGCTTTCCAGACGCTGGCCCAGGCGCTGCTGATCGCCCTGCAACTGCGCCACCAGGCGCCGGCGGTCCTCCAGTTCGGCGGCACCCGGCAGTTGGTCCAGGCGCGCGGCCAACTGCTGTTCGCTCAGCTTGAGCGACTGCGCCTGGTTGCCCAGTTCCTGCAGTTGCCCGCCCTGCTGCTGGTGATTGGCCTGCAGGTTGCGCACCTGCCAGACACCCCAGCCGCCCGCGGCCACACCGGCGGCACCCAGCAGCAACGCCAGGATCGCCAGACCATTGCCACGGCGCTCGACAGGCGCCACCGGCGGTTTGACCGGCGCCTCGGGCACCGGTTGAGCTTCTTCTTTTGGCAAGGCTGTTTCGCTCACGTATCCATCCTTTGCATTCAGAAAGCGGGTACGGGGAACTCCCGTAGCGCCGCCAGCAAAGCCGTGGCGTTGGCACCACGACAATCCACAACATGTTGAGCCCCGGCGGCACGAGCCATCTGCGCCA
Source organism: Pseudomonas sp. Ost2 (assembly GCF_018326065.1). Taxonomy (NCBI): domain Bacteria; kingdom Pseudomonadati; phylum Pseudomonadota; class Gammaproteobacteria; order Pseudomonadales; family Pseudomonadaceae; genus Pseudomonas; species Pseudomonas sp. Ost2. Next base: position 7,102,776 of record NZ_AP021904.1, read on the forward strand.
CCCGGGTGCTTGGAACAAACAACGGCAACCGGGCCACTTCCGGCCAGGCCGCGCCCGCCAACTGCCGCAGGTGTTCAAAACCCTGCCCACTGCTGACCACCAGCCCGTTCAGGCGTTCCGCGCGAATCTGCCCGATCAGGGTGCCCTCGGCATACGCCGGCAGGCAGCGACGATAGAGTTCCAGATAGTCGACACTAGCACCTTGGCCGCGTAAACGCTCAGCCAGGAGCTCGCGCCCGCCCTCTCCGCGCAGGATCAGCACGCGGGGATCGGGCTGTGCCAGGGCTTCCTGCAAGGCCGGCAGGTCGAGCAAGGCCTCGCTGTCATCGCCATCGGCCGGATAGTCCACCCGCAGGCCGTAGTCGTCCAGCAAGCGCGCCGTCGCGGCACCGACGGTGAACCAGGGCAGCAGCGGCGGCTGCGGCCAGTACTGGTCCACCAGCTCCAGTCCCAGGCGCGCGGCCGGCTTGCTGACGACAATCGCCGCCGAATAGAAAGGCAGGTTGAGAATCTTCGTCAGCCCGGCACCATCGACCACCAGCGGCTCGATTTCCAGCAGCGGCAAGGCACTGCTGAAGATCCCGGCCTCGGCCAGTACCGCCGACAGCGCGGCCGACTCATCCGTCGGCCGCGTGAGCAGCAGACGCCAGCCGGTCATTCCTCGCCGGCCTCGCCATAGACGGCCTTGAGAATGACGTCCGCGCCCTGCCCCAGCAGATCCTCGGCCACCCGCACGCCCAGCGCCCGGGCATCCGCTTGCGGAGCGCGCGCTTCGGCGCTCAGCAGCAGGCCGCCGCTGGGCTGGCCGACCAGGCCACGCAGCCAGACCTGCTCGCCTTCGAGCACGGCGTAACAGGCGATCGGCACCTGGCAGCCACCGTTGAGGTGCTTGTTCAGGGCCCGCTCGGCGGTGACCCGTACGGCGGTGTCGGCGTGATGCAGGGGGGCGAGCAGTGCATGGATCTCGCTGTCGGCGCTGCGACATTCGATACCGACCGCGCCCTGGCCACCGGCCGGCAGGCTGTCCTCGACGCTGATGGCCGAGGTGATACGGTCTTCGAAACCGAGGCGGATCAGCCCCGCAGCCGCCAGGATGATCGCGTCGTACTCGCCGGCATCGAGCTTGGCCAGGCGAGTGTTGACGTTGCCGCGCAGGAAGCGGATCTGCAGGTCGGGACGGCGGGTCAGCAGTTGCGCCTGGCGGCGCAGGCTCGACGTGCCGACCACCGCACCCGGCGGCAACGCATCCAGGCTGGCATGGGTATTGGAGACGAAGGCATCGCGGGGATCTTCACGCTCGCAGATGCAGAACAGGCCGAGCCCCTCGGGGAAATCCATCGGCACGTCCTTCATCGAGTGCACGGCGATATCCGCCTCGTGCTCGAGCAGTGCGGTTTCCAGCTCCTTGACGAACAAACCCTTGCCGCCGATCTTCGACAGCGGCGAGTCGAGCAGCTTGTCGCCGCGACTGACCATAGGTACCAGGGTCACCTTCAACCCCGGGTGAGCCTGTTCCAGGCGGGCCTTGACGTATTCGGCCTGCCAAAGGGCCAGCGCGCTCTTACGGGTGGCGATGCGGATTTCGCGAGAAGACATGGATCGATCCGTACTGAATAGATACGGCAGATAATAACAGTTCAGCCCGGCCAGCTTTGACTTGTATCAGAAAGTCCGCAGCCTCCCTGGCCTGGAACAGCGGACGGACAAACCTCGGGGCCTGTGACAAGCCCCGGATCAGAGCTGCTGCATCATCTTGCGCACACCGGCGACATGGCGCCGGCTGACGATCAGCGCATCGCCGTTGAGGCCCTTGAGGAACAACTGGAAGTGCCCCAGGGGCGTGCGCTGCAGGCGTTCGATGCGTTCGCGGGCCACCAGCGCATTGCGGTGGATACGCACGAAGCGGTCGCCGAACTCGTCTTCCAGGGCCTTCAGCGGCTCGTCGAGCAGGACTTCGCCGCCTTCGTGGCGCAAGGTCACGTACTTGTGATCCGCGATGAAATAGATCACCTGGTCGAGGGGAATCAGTTCGATCCCCTTGCGGGTCCGCGCACTGATATGGGTACGCGGTCCGGCGCCGGTTTCCGCGGCCGGGCGGGTCAGCGCGGCCAGTTGCACGCGGTTGGGCCGCTCGGCCTTCTTCAGGGCCTCGAGCAGATGCTCGGAACGCACCGGCTTGACCAGATAACCCACGGCGCTGACCTGGAACGCCTCCAGGGCAAACTCGTCATGGGCGGTGCAGAACACCACCGCCGGCGGCGTTTCGCGCTCGCACAGGCGCGCGGCCACCTGCAGGCCATCCAGGCCCGGCATGCGGATATCGAGCAAGACGACATCCGGCTTGAGGCTGTCGATCAGGGCCAATGCCTCTTCGCCATTGGTGGCGCTGGGCTCCAGGACACTGTAACCCTCGAGTTCGCCAACCAAACGGCTCAGGCGCTCGCGGGCCAGGGGTTCGTCATCAACGATCAGGACATTCATATTGCGCTGGATTCCTGCGTGAGTCTCGCACAAGGATAGCGTAGACAGGTGAAGTGACGTCCGTCACGGCGATCCACGCTAAGACTAGCGCGAGGCCCAAAAAGTGCCGTAAGTCGGGCACCAATGTTCACCAGCGCCAGTTGAGTACCGCTCGACACCTGCTGCTGGGCAGCATCGTCGTAGGGATTGCTGATACACAATATGAACTCTCCCTCTTTATAGTCGGCTTCGACTCTGACCACCCCGCCTTCGACCCGCGGCGCGATTCCATAGATCAGAGCGTTTTCCAGCAATGGTTGCAAGGTTAGTTGCGGGATCGGCAAATCGTCCGGAATTGTCCCCACCCTCCAGTCCAACTGTAGACGGTTGCCAAGCCGATAGTGTTCGATCGACAAATATCGTTGCGCTAATTCCAGCTCGTCGCGCCACGACACCAGGTTCCCCGGCTTGGCGAGACTGGCCCGGAACAGGTCCGACAGATCCAGCACCGCCTGCTCGGCCTGCCTCGGGTCGGTCGCCACCAGGCTGGCAATGCTGTTCAGGCTGTTGAACAGGAAGTGCGGCCTGATCCTCGCCTGCAACGCCTCGAGCCGCGCCTGCAACTCCGCCTGCTGCTGGCGCCGCCACTGACTCTGCAGGTAAAAGTAGCGCAACATCAGCGCCGACATGATGAGACTGATCAAGCCATGGCGTAGATAACGGCCGAAACTGCCGGCGTCGACCTGCCGCTCGACAAGGGAAAGGTACTCGGTCAGGGCGGTGCAGATCAGCGTCAGGCCGACCACCAGGGCACAGCACAAGGCACCCGCCACCCCGGGACGCAGGCGCGCCAGCCAGGACCGGGCGCCACACAGCACCGCCGCCGAGAGCAGCACGATCCACTGCACGTACAGCGAGGTCAGCGCCAGGCGCACCCAGTCGAAACCGGCGGGCATCGGCTCGGACAGCACCAGCACCATCACCAGCAACTCGGCCAATATCACCAGCACCAGCAGCGCTTCTGGCAGGCAGAGCTCCGGCAGGAAGAATTCCGGTGTCGCCGGCGCATCACGCGCCACCTTCGTTCGTGAGATTGGCATACGGGGCGTATTCCCGAAACGAGAGACCCAGTCTCCGCGCCTGCGCTGCCGGCGACAAGCCACCCGACCGATTCGGTCGAAATAAAAACCGCGCGACCAGTGTCAGCCCCAGCGGGGGCAACCCTGTTATGATCGGCAACGACTTTTCCGGCAACCCACCTTCAGTAGATCACGAGCGAATCCATGAGCACCGACAAGACCAATCAGTCCTGGGGCGGCCGCTTCAGTGAACCCGTCGACGCCTTCGTCGCACGCTTCACCGCCTCCGTCACGTTCGACCAGCGCCTCTATCGTCACGACATCATGGGCTCCATCGCCCACGCCAGGATGCTGGCCAAGGTCGGCGTGCTGACCGATGCCGAGCGCGACAGCATCGTCGACGGACTGACCACCCTCCAGGGCGAAATCGAGGCCGGCAACTTTGACTGGCGCGTGGACCTGGAAGACGTGCACATGAACATCGAGGCGCGTCTGACCGACCGCATCGGCGTCACCGGCAAGAAGCTGCACACCGGGCGCAGCCGCAACGACCAGGTCGCCACCGATATCCGCCTGTGGCTGCGGGACGAAATCGACCTGATCCTGGCGGAAATCACCCGCCTGCAAAAAGGCCTGCTGGAACAGGCCGAGCGTGAAGCCGGCACTATCATGCCCGGTTTCACCCACCTGCAGACCGCGCAGCCGGTGACCTTCGGCCACCATATGCTGGCCTGGTTCGAAATGCTCAGCCGTGACTACGAGCGCCTGGTGGACTGCCGCAAGCGCACCAACCGCATGCCCCTGGGCAGCGCGGCGCTGGCCGGCACCACCTACCCGATCGACCGCGAATACACCGCCCAGCTGCTGGGCTTCGATGTGGTCGGCGGCAACTCCCTGGACAACGTTTCGGATCGTGACTTCGCCATCGAGTTCTGCTCGGCGGCCAGCATCGCGATGATGCACCTGTCGCGCTTCTCCGAAGAGCTGGTGCTGTGGACCAGCGCGCAGTTCCAGTTCATCGACCTGCCGGACCGCTTCTGCACCGGTAGCTCGATCATGCCCCAGAAGAAGAACCCGGACGTACCGGAGCTGGTACGCGGCAAGACCGGCCGGGTGTTCGGTGCCCTGATGGGCCTGCTGACCCTGATGAAAGGCCAGCCCCTGGCCTACAACAAGGACAACCAGGAAGACAAGGAACCGCTGTTCGACGCCGCCGATACCCTGCGCGATTCGCTGCGGGCCTTCGCCGACATGATCCCGGCGATCAAGCCCAAGCACGCGATGATGCGCGAGGCGGCACTGCGCGGCTTCTCCACCGCGACCGACCTGGCGGACTACCTGGTGCGTCGTGGCCTGCCGTTCCGTGATTGCCACGAGATCGTCGGCCACGCGGTGAAGTACGGCGTGGAAAGCGGCAAGGACCTGGCGGAAATGAGCCTGGAAGAGCTGCGCAAGTTCAGCGACCAGATCGACCAGGACGTGTTTGCGGTATTGACCCTGGAAGGCTCGGTCAACGCCCGCGATCATATCGGCGGAACCGCGCCGGCACAGGTCAAGGCAGCGGTCGCCCGCGGCCAGGCACTGCTCGCCAGCCGCTGATCCCTGGTGGGAGCCGGCTTGCCGGCGAGGGCGATCGATCAGCCGAGGCCAGGCTTACGGGCCTCTTCGCTGGCAAGCCAGCTCCCACAAGGTTTGTGCTCGAACCCATGTTCCGCATGCGACACTCATCCGGTGGGAGCCGGCTTGCTGGCGATGGCGTCATGATGAACGCCACAACCTATTTCTTGGCGGCAATCATCGCCATGAACGCCGGCATCGCGGCCTCCTTGTCCGCCGCGATCCGCTGGGCATGCTCCGTCTGCTGCAGACGCTCCAGCAAGGCCTTCGCCTCCGGCATCCCGGCCAACAGATCGATCCCGAACAGCTTCTGGCCGACCGCGCAGGCCAGGTCGACGCTGTAGAGAAAATACAGGTCCGCCACGCTCAACTCGTTGCCCGCCACATAAGGGGCGAACCGGCCATGGCGCTTGAGCGAGGCAAAGCCCAGCAACAGCTCGGTGCGGGTCTTTTCCTTGATCGCCTCCGGCACCGGCATGCCAAAGAACGCCTCGGCAAACGAAGCCCGCGCCGGCAGCTCGATGTACAGTTCGATCTCCTTGGCCAGCGCCAGGACCTGGGCACGCCGGAACGGGTCGCTGGGCAGCAGCGCCTTGCCGCCCTGGGTGTCGTCGAGGTATTCGAGGATCACGCTGGTTTCGTTGATATAGCCCTGCTCCACGCCCAGCACCGGAACTTTCCCGCGCGGGCTGATTGCCAGGGCCTCCGGCGTCTGTCCGGCGTAGAACGGCACTTCCTCGAACGACAGGCCCTTCTCGAGCAATGCCAGCTTGACCATGTTGTAGTAGTTGCTGACAGCAAATCCATAAAGCTTGAGCATCACAAAGCCTCCAGGCCGTGCGGGGGGTTGGCGGGGGAAGTTATAGTGCACCGGACAAAATTCAACCAGCAGCATCACGGCGATGAATACGGGTAAACTGCCGACCTTTCCTTGAGGAGCCTGCCATGAGCGAGCCAACCGATATCGACAACGACGAAGAAGAGTTCGCCGAGAGCACCCTGGTCCAGGCCATCGAAAACCAGATCGAAAACGACAACCCGCCGGCCGCCAAGGCCACGTTCAACAAACTGACCCTGGTCGGCTACGAACGCGACGAGATTCTCACCCTCATGGCCCATGTATTGGCGACGGAAATCGACGCGATGCTCGACGATGACCGCGCGTTCGATACCCAGTGGTACGAAGACGCCCTGCGCGCCTTGCCGGAGCTGCCGCCCGAGAAGCAGTGAGCGTTTCAGCAAGGACTGTCTACACTGGAAAAACCCTGTAACAACTGATCCCACGCCTCCAGCACGCCATCCGGCCGCGCGCTCATCCAGCACTGGACAGCCCGCGCAAGTGGGATCACCTTAGGGGCGCTGTCGTCCAATAATTCCTAGAAAGTCTGGAGTCCTTATGTCGTATACCCCTGAGTTGGTTGCCGAACTGGAAATCCTTGCACTGTTCAACCTGGGGAGTTCCCAGGAGGGCCTGAAAATTCATCAGACCGCTGCCCCGACTGCCATCGCCGCCGCCAAACGCCTGTTCGACAAAGAACTGATCACCCAGAGAGACGGTGGTTACCTGACCAGCCTGGGCCGTGACGCCGCCGAACATGCCCAAGGCCTGCTGACCATCCTGAACGTCCGAAAAGAAGCCGCCTGAGTCCGCCCCAGGCCCACGCAATCCTGTGTTTTCACGGGTTGCGCGGGCTGACCGCGGCCACTCATCTGGCAATCTGACATCCATCGACAAATTCAGCTTAAAGCGCGGCCCGCTTAGCCTGTAAACTGCCACCCTTCAGAGATTTCCTACTGTCGAGCGCCGCTGAGCCGGTTTGAGTTTGAAATGACGCGCACCCACGAAATTCGCCCAAACCTGGACGAGGGCATCGACCGCAAGGTGCTCAGCCAGCTGCGCTCGCGCTTTCTGAAGCTCAACCAGGGTCGGCTCGACCGTGCCATGGAAGGTCTCTCGCCGCGCCAGCAGGTCGTGCTGAACGTGCTGCCGCTGTTTTTCCATGTCAATCATCCCCTATTGCCCGGCTATGTCTCGGGCAGCACGCCGGCCGGGCTGTCGAGCTACGAGCCGGACGATTCGGCGCTCGCCGAAGCCCAGCGCCTGACCCGCTCCTTCTCCTACAAGGCCCGTCACGGCAACCCACCGCGGCCGATCCACGGGCTGTTCCTGATGGGCAGCCTGGGAACCCTGGCCCAGGCCGACCAGAGCGACATGGACTTCTGGGTCTGCCACGCCAGCGACCTGAGCCAGGGCGAGCTGGCGGAACTGCGCAAGAAATGCCAGTTGCTGGAAACCTGGGCGGCCAGCCAGGGCGCCGAAGCGCATTTCTTCCTGATCGACCCGGCGCGCTTCGTCCGTGGCGAGCGGGACGCCCAACTGAGCTCGGAAGACTGCGGCACCACCCAGCACTACCTGCTGCTGGACGAGTTCTATCGCACCGCCATCTGGCTCGCCGGACGGACGCCGCTGTGGTGGCTGGTGCCGGTGTACGAGGAGGCGCGCTACGACCAATACACCCATACCCTGCTGTCCAAGCGCTTTATCCGCGCGGACGAAGGCCTGGACCTCGGCCATCTGGCGCAGATCCCGCCGGGCGAGTTCATCGGTGCCGGGCTCTGGCAGTTGTTCAAGGGGATCGAGTCGCCCTACAAGTCGGTGCTCAAGCTGCTGCTGACCGAGGTCTATGCCAGCGAGCACCCGCGGGTCGAATGCCTGAGCCTGCGCTTCAAGCAGGCGGTGTTCGCCAACCAGCTGGACCTCGACGAGCTGGACCCCTATATCGTGGTCTACCGGCGGATCGAGGAATACCTCAAGGCCCGCAACGAGCCGGAACGCCTGGAACTGGTACGGCGCAGCCTGTACCTGAAGGTCAACCGCAAGCTAACCGGCAACAGCTCGCGCAACACCAGCTGGCAACGCCAGTTGCTGGAGCGCCTGGCCGGCGAATGGGGCTGGGACCGCCGGCAACTGGCGCTGCTCGACAGCCGCAGCCAGTGGAAAGTCCGCCAGGTCAGCGCCGAACGCCGCGCACTGGTCAACGAACTCAACTACAGCTATCGCTTCCTGACCCAGTTCGCCCGTACCGAGCAGGCGGTCAGCCTGATCAACAAGCGCGACCTCAACGTGCTCGGCCGCCGGTTGTACGCCGCGTTCGAGCGCAAGGCCGGCAAGATCGAGTTCATCAACCCCGGCATCGCCCCGGACCTCGCCGAAGACACCCTGACCCTGGTCCAGTCGCCCAACCGCAAGGAGCCGGGGCAGACCCATTGGGGCCTGTACAACGGCAGCCTGGGCGCCCAGGAGTGGGAACACTTCGCGCCGATCAAGCGCAGCCGCGAGCTGCTGGAATTGCTGACCTGGTGCCACCGCAACGGCGTGATCGACAGCAGCACCCGCCTCGCCCTGCACCCCGGCAGCAGCGACCTGACCGAATTCGAGCTGTTCAACCTGCTCGGCAGCCTGCAGCAGGTGATCGCCCTGCCCCTGAGCACCGTCGGCGAGGAACAGTTGCTGCGTCCGAGCATCCCGGGCGAGGTGCTGTTGCTGGTCAACGTCGGCGTAGACCCGCTCAAGCACCACCGCGATCTGAATATCCTGATGACCACCGAGCGCACCGACTCCCTGAGTTATGCCGGTGTCCGGGAAAACCTGGTGCTGACCCTCGACCAGGTCACCCTCAACAGCTGGAACGAAGTGCTGATCAGTCGTTACGACGGCCCCCATGCCCTGCTCGACTGCCTGCGCGACTACCTCAACAACCTGCCCCTGGGCCGCGAGATGCCAAGGCTGCGGGTACGCTGTTTCTGCCACAACCGCGCGCAATTCATCGCCCAGCGGGTCGAGGAAGTGCTCAATACCGCCCAGGAATTGCTGATCGGCGACCTCAACCACCGCTACCTGGTGCAGGTCCAGCAGCATTACCACGTCCTGGAACTGGTGCCCGGCCAGGTCCGCCATATCGCCCTGGACAATCTGTCGACGCTGCTCGACTACCTGAGCGCCGACCTGTCGAGCTACAGCCCGTTGCACCTGGATCTGCGGGCCATGGAGGAACACGACCTGGCCCTGGTGCTGCCGATGGGCCAGCCCGAGTGCATACAGGTGTTCTTCCGGATCAACGAGAACCAGGCCGAGCTGTATGTGCTCGATGAGTTCAATGCCTTGTGGCAACAGCGCCTGCCATTCCATGACGAGCAAAGCCTGCTGGTGCCGCTGCAACGTTTCCTGCAGTCGATCCTGTACCGTCGCGAGGCCTTGATGCCGATGGATTCGACGTTGCCCGCGACCGTGCTGGAAACCCTGTATTACCAGCTGCTGCCCTCGGCACCGGGGCGGGCACGACGGGTCGAGACCCGGCCGGCACCGCAGACGCCGGTCAACAAGCCGTTCTACGACGTCCAGGCGATCGTCGGCAAGGCCGGGCCGAACGAAGTCCAGGTCACCCTGTACTGCAATCAGCGGGAGTTTTCCCAACTGGAATACGGCGACCAGCTGTTTATCGCGGTCGCCCAGGAAATTATCGGCCAGCGGCGCGAGGTCGAGCGCTATCGCTGCTACATCACCGACCTGGACCTCAGCGGCCTGGTCGGCGAAGGCACGGGCTCGACCAACCTGTACCTGCGCTACAAGGCCGACCTGGAAAGCTCGCTGAATATCGCCCTGGAACAGGCCTGAGAGGGTTCAGGGGTGTGAGGGCTTGTAAGTGAGGGCTCAGAGGTGGAAGTCACCGGCCGCTTCCGGCTGGTATTCCACTTCCAGCAGGGTCAGCTTCAGGGTCTTGCCACCCGGGGCCGGCCAGTCGATGTGCTGGCCGACCTGCAAGCCGAGCAGGGCGCTGCCGACCGGCGCGAGAATCGAGATCTTGCCTTCGTCGGCATTGGCATCCTGGGGATAGACCAGGGTCAGGTGATAGTCCTTGCCACTGCCTTCTTCACGGCAATGGACCCGGGAATTCATGGTCACGACACCGGCGGGCACTTCTTCGTGGCCCACGACGCTTTCAGCGCGATCCAGTTCGGCCTGCAACGCGACGACGCCCGGCAGCGAATCGTCCAGGCTGTCGATCAGGCGCTCGAGACGCTGCACATCGAGGCGGGTGAGGATGATGGAAGGTGCGGTGATCATGATCCAGGCAGACTCCTTTTTTCTGCACGATAAAAGCAAAACCCCGCCACGAAAGGCGGGGTTTTCACTGGCCTCGTCATCGCGAGGCATGGTCGGACACTATCACAGCAGCGCAAATACACAAGTCGCAGAACAATGCATGTCCCGCTGGGAGCTGGCTTGCCAGTGACTACGATGCCCTGTTCACCGCAGCCATCGCGGGCAAGGCAACGCCCGCGAGGACCGCGATCAGGCCTGCGCCCGGCGCTGTCGCGCCTGCTCGCAGATCACCCGGCGGCGCTGGTCGTCCGCCGAGCGCCATTCGCGAATGTCCTCGACATGCCGAAAACAGCCGATACACACTTTTTGCTCGTCGAGCCGGCACAGGCTCACGCAAGGCGAAGGCACGGCCGGGCTGATGTTGCTGTACAGCGGCTTGGCGGGTCTTGCCGGTGTGGCTTGCTGCGTCACGATCAGATCTCGTCGAAGTCCAGGTTGACGCCGGCTTGCTCCAAAGTCGAGCGAGCAATGATCTCGCTCAGCAACTCATCGGTCTTGTCGCACGTCCAGACGCAGTTTTCTTCATCATAGTCAAAATGAAAACCGCCCGACTTAGCGGCCAGCCAGAGCTGACGCAGAGGCTCCTGGCGGCTAACAACCAGCTGGGAGCCCCCTTCGAACTTCACGGTCAACACACCCGCGGAGTTCTCCAGGTCCACATCCAGGCCACTCTCGTCAAAAATATCTTCCAGCACTTGCTGGGTGGCATCGACCAGATCGTGAAAACGGGCTTCAGTCAAACTCATTGCGCGAACCTCGAAAAATACTGGTCACTCCAGGCGCCCGAAGATACGGGCGCTCGCGGATGATTGCAAAGCATAACCACCCTGGAGCGACAGTGACATCAATAATCCACCAGGTCCCGATCGACCCGGCGGAGTCCGGCTGGCGGCCCGCATAGGCAAGCCGCCGGGTGGCCGGTATACTCGGGCGCAATTAATGCTTTTACAAAGGATTTCGCCATGAAGCGCCTGATCTCTTCCCTTGCTGCGCTCCTCGCGATCGCTTGCCTGGTCTCTGCCTGTGGGCAAAAAGGTCCGCTGTATCTTCCCGATGACAGTCAGAACCCGGACGACCAGGCCAAGTCCTCGCAGGCCAAAGCGCACAAGCACGACACCTACTAAGGGATCACCATGGACGCTTTTAACTACCGCGACGGTGAACTGTTCGCGGAAGGTGTAGCTTTGTCCGCCATCGCCGAGCGCTTTGGCACGCCGACTTATGTCTACTCCCGCGCCCATATCGAGGCGCAGTACCACGCTTATGCCGATGCCCTGCAAGGTGCCCCGCACCTGGTCTGCTATGCGGTCAAGGCCAACTCCAACCTCGGCGTGCTGAATGTCCTGGCGCGCCTCGGCGCCGGTTTCGACATCGTATCCCGTGGCGAACTGGAGCGTGTCCTGGCCGCCGGTGGCGCGGCGGACAAGATCGTCTTCTCCGGCGTCGGCAAGAGCCGTGACGACATGCGTCGTGCCCTGGAAGTCGGTGTGCACTGCTTCAACGTCGAGTCCACCGACGAGCTGGAGCGCCTGCAGGTGGTGGCGGCCGAGATGGGCGTTCGCGCGCCGATCTCGCTGCGGGTCAACCCGGACGTGGATGCCGGCACCCACCCGTACATCTCCACCGGTCTGAAGGAAAACAAGTTCGGCATCGCCATCGCCGACGCGGAAGAGGTCTATGTCCGCGCCGCACAGCTGCCGAACCTGGAAGTCCTGGGCGTCGATTGCCATATCGGCTCGCAACTGACCAGCCTGCCACCGTTCCTCGACGCCCTCGACCGCCTGTTGGCGCTGATCGACCGCCTCGGCGAATGCGGTATCTACCTGCACCATATCGACCTCGGTGGCGGTGTCGGCGTGCGTTATCGCGATGAAGAGCCGCCGCTGGTGGCCGACTACATCAAGGCCGTGCGCGAGCGCACCGCCGGCCGCGACCTGACGCTGATGTTCGAACCGGGCCGCTTTATCGTCGCCAACGCCGGCGTGCTGCTGACCCAGGTCGAATACCTCAAGCACACCGAATACAAGGACTTCGCCATCGTCGACGCGGCGATGAACGACCTGATCCGCCCGGCGCTGTACCAGGCCTGGATGAACGTCACCGCCGTGCGCCCGCGTGACAGCGAGCCACGGGCCTACGACATCGTCGGACCGATCTGCGAAACCGGCGACTTCCTGGCCAAGGACCGCCAGCTCGCGCTGGAGGAAGGCGACCTGCTGGCCGTGCACTCGGCCGGCGCCTATGGTTTTGTCATGAGCTCCAACTACAACACCCGCGGCCGTGCCGCCGAAGTGCTGGTGGATGACGAGCAGATGATCGAAATCCGCCGTCGCGAGACATTGGCCGAGTTGTACGCCGGCGAAAGCCTGTTGCCGGAGTAAGACCATGCTGCTGCGTTTTACCAAGATGCACGGCCTGGGCAACGACTTCATGGTCCTCGACCTGGTCAGCCAGCACGCGCACATCCTGCCCAAGCACGCCAAGCAATGGGGTGACCGGCACACCGGCATCGGCTTCGACCAGTTGCTGATCGTCGAGGCACCGAGCAATCCCGAGGTGGATTTCCGCTACCGGATCTTCAACTCCGACGGTTCGGAAGTGGAGCAATGCGGCAACGGTGCCCGTTGCTTCGCACGCTTCGTCCTGGACAAGCGCCTGACCGCCAAGCGGCAGATCCGCGTCGAGACCAAGAGCGGCATCATCGAACTGGACGTGCGCCAGGACGGCCAGATCAGCGTGAACATGGGCGCCCCGCGCCGGGTGCCGGCGGACATTCCGTTCCAGGCTGCGGCCCAGGCCCTGAGCTACCCGGTCGACGTCGACGGCCAGAACGTCGACCTGGCCGCCGTGTCCATGGGCAACCCCCATGCGGTTCTGCGCGTGACGGATATCAACAGCGCCCCGGTGCACGAACTGGGACCGAAGATCGAACACCATCCGCGCTTCCCGGCGCGGGTCAACGTCGGCTTCCTGCAGGTGATCGACCGCCAGCGCGCGCAACTGCGCGTCTGGGAACGCGGCGCCGGGGAGACCCAGGCCTGCGGCACCGGCGCCTGCGCGGCAGCGGTCGCGGCCATCAGCCAGGGCTGGATGGATTCACCGGTGACCATCGACCTGCCCGGCGGACGCCTGTCCATCGAGTGGGCCGGCGACGGCGCACCGGTGATGATGACCGGGCCGGCCGTACGGGTGTATGAAGGACAAGTGCGTCTATAAGCGAGCGAACGTCATGACCGATCAGCCTCAGGCTCCAGCCGAACAGCCCAACGAACTGCCTGCGCAAAGCCTGGAGGCGGCGACCGTCGCCGCCTACCTGGAGGCTCACCCGGACTTCTTCGTCGAGCACGAAGAGCTGCTGCCGGCGCTGCGCATTCCACACCAGCGTGGTGACACGGTATCGCTGGTCGAACGGCAGATGAAGATCCTGCGCGAACGCAATATCGAGATGCGCCACCGGCTTTCGCAACTGATGGACGTCGCCCGCGACAACGACCGGCTGTTCGACAAGACCCGTCGGCTGATCCTCGCGCTGATGGACGCGGCCAGCCTGGAAGACCTGGTGATGGCCGTCGAAGACAGCCTGCGCCAGGATTTCCAGGTGCCCTTCGTCAGCCTGATCCTGTTCAGCGACAACGCCATGCCGGTGGGCCGCTGGGTCAGCGGTGCCGACGCGCAGCAGGCGATCGGCGGCCTGCTCTCGGAAGGCAAGAGCATCAGCGGCAGCCTGCGCGAGCACGAGCTGGACTTCCTGTTCGGCGAAGAACAACGCAAGCAGATCGGCTCCACCGCCGTGGTCGCCATCAGCCATCTGGGCCTGCACGGCGTGCTCGCCATCGCCAGCCGCGACCCGCAGCACTACAAGAGTTCGGTCGGCACCCTGTTCCTCAGCTATATCGCCGAAGTCCTGGGACGTGTCGTCCCGCGCTTCACCCACTCCCTGCGCTCGGTGCGCTAGTCGTGGAACGGCAACTGGACGCCTACTGCGAGCACCTGCGCAGTGAGCGCCAGGTGTCGCCCCACACCCTCGAAGCCTACCGGCGCGACCTGAACAAGGTCCTCGCCTTCTGTGCAAAGGAACAGATCGGCAGTTGGTCGGCCCTCGATATCCAGCGGCTGCGGCGGCTGGTGGCGCGCCTGCACCAGCAGGGACAATCCTCGCGCAGCCTGGCACGGCTGCTGTCGGCGGTCCGCGGGCTGTACCAGTACCTGAACCGCGAAGGCCTGTGCAACCACGACCCGGCCACCGGCCTGGCGCCGCCCAAGGGCGAACGCCGACTGCCCAAGACCCTCGACACCGATCGCACCCTGCAACTGCTCGACGGTGCCGTCGAGGATGATTTCCTCGCCCACCGCGACCAGGCCATCCTCGAGCTGTTCTACTCCTCGGGCCTGCGTCTCTCGGAACTGACCGGGCTCAACCTCGACCAGCTGGACCTGGCGGACGGCCTGGTTCAGGTCCACGGCAAGGGCAGCAAGACCCGCGTCCTGCCGATCGGCCGCAAGGCCCGCGAAGCCCTGCTGACCTGGCTGCCGCTGCGCGCCCTGAGCAATCCGGCGGACGATGCGGTATTCGTCAGCCAGCAGGGCCGGCGCCTCGGCCCCCGGGCCATCCAGCTGCGGGTCAAGGCTGCCGGCGAGCGTGAACTGGGGCAGAACCTGCACCCGCACATGCTCCGGCACTCCTTTGCCAGCCACCTGCTGGAGTCCTCCCAGGACCTGCGCGCGGTGCAGGAGCTGCTCGGCCACTCGGACATCAAGACCACGCAGATCTACACCCACCTGGACTTCCAGCACCTGGCAACCGTCTATGACAGCGCCCACCCCCGGGCCAAACGCAGCAAGGATAGTGAGTAATGACGATTCAGCTGATCACCTTCGACCTCGATGACACCCTGTGGGATACCGCGCCGGTGATCCACAGCGCGGAGAACGTGTTGCGGGAGTGGCTGGCCGGGCACGCGCCGGACCTGGGCGGCGTGCCGATCGAGCACCTGTGGGCGATCCGCGAACGGGTGCTGCTCAAGGAACCGACGCTCAAGCACCGCATCAGCGCCTTGCGCCGCCGGGTGCTGTTCCATGCGCTGGAAGAAGCCGGCTATGCCCACGGGCAGGCCGAGACACTGGCAGCGGAAGCGTTCGAAGTGTTCATTCACGCCCGGCACCAGATCGAGGTGTTTCCCGAGGTCGAGCCGACCCTGGAGACCCTTGGCCGCTCCTTTGCCCTGGGCGTGGTCACCAATGGCAATGCCGACGTGCGCCGCCTGGGCCTTGCCGACTACTTCCGCTTTGCCCTGTGCGCCGAGGACATCGGCATCGCCAAGCCCGATTCACGGCTGTTCCACGAAGCGCTGGTCCGCGGCGGGAATGTCCCGGCAGAAGCGGCGGTGCATATCGGCGACCATCCGGGCGACGATATCGCCGGGGCGCAGCAGGCGGGCCTGCGGGCGATCTGGTACAACCCCGCGGGCAAGGCCTGGGAAGCGGACCAGCCACCGGATGCGCAGATCCGCAGCCTGACCGAACTGCCGGCGCTGCTGGCCGCCTGGAACACCAGGGCCTGACCGGCAGGCATGAAAAAGCCCGCAGCGACGGCGGGCTTTTTCGACAAGCGAGGAAGCTGACACTCAGATAGGTCGGCTGCCGTACTTGTTATCCGGCTTCTTGGGTGGATCTGCCACCACATTGGCCTCGACTTCCTGCACCTTGCCACCACGTGCGAGGAACTCTTCCATCGCGCGGGCCAGAGCATCACGCTCCTTGTTCTTGGCTTCCACGCTGGGCAGTTCGTCAACCGATACGGCTGCCTTGGCCTTACCCTTGGCAGTCGGCGCGGGGACATCGCCACCGTCGTCATCGGCAACGTCTACGTCTTCAGCCGCCGCTTCCAGACCTTCTTCGGTTTCGTCTTCGTCGCCTACTTCGAGGTCATCGTTTTCCAGATCATCGTCGCTCATGTTCTACCTCATGACTTGCGAAAAGCAGATTAGTTATAGCCCAGCTGCGCCGACTGTCGTAGGCCGCCGGAAAAAAATCAACATCCGCTGGACCCCAGCGGCTTATGCCCCATCACCCTGCAGGGTGGCGAGGACTCTACGAACACCGCCATGATCACGGTGTTCGCCCAGATAGACACCTTGCCAGCTACCCAGAGCCAACCGTCCCGCCGTTACCGGCAAAGTCAGCTGACAGCCTAGCAAACTGGCCTTGAAGTGCGCCGGCAAGTCATCCGCGCCTTCGTCGTCATGTTCATACTCGAGCCCGCCTTGCGGCACCAGTCGGTTGAAAAAACGTTCGAAGTCACGGCGAACCGCCGGATCGGCATTCTCGTTGATCGTCAACGAGGCCGAGGTATGCTGCAGCCACAAATGCAACAGACCGACTCGACATGCCTTCAGTTCAGGCAAGCCATCGAGCAACTCCTGGGTCACCAAATGAAAACCCCGGGGCCTGGCCCGCAAGGTAATCAGTGTCTGTTGCCACATACAGTTCTCCGCCCATCGGCGCGCATTCTAGCGCGCTCAGGAAAAAAGCAAAGCGCCTAATACGCCAGCCATGCTGTAAGCCATCGGCCCATGGGGAATAGTCCCGGCGTTTTGGCTGGAATGCTTCTGGATAAAACCTTTCAGCTCTCTTTGCACTGACAAAATCCAGGCAAAAAAATGCCCGGCAAGCCGGGCAAATTTTTTAAACGCGCTTACAGGTTATAGCCGCGCTCGTTGTGTTGTGCCAGGTCGAGGCCGACCGATTCTTCTTCGTCGGTCACACGCAGGCCCATCACTACATCCAGGACCTTGAGGATGATGTAGGTCACGACTGCGGTGTAGATGACGGTGAAGCCGACGCCTTTGCACTGGATCCAGACCTGGGCAGCGATGTCGGTGGTTGCAGCGTTGAAGCCGCCCATCGACGGTGCCGCGAACACACCGGTCAGGATGGCGCCGAGGATACCGCCGATACCGTGCACGCCGAAGGCGTCCAGGGAGTCGTCGTAGCCCAGCTTGCGTTTCAGGGTCGTGGCGCAGAAGAAGCACACCACACCCGCCGCCAGGCCGATGATCAGCGAGCCCATCGGGCCGACGGTACCGGCAGCCGGGGTAATGGCGACCAGGCCGGCCACTACGCCCGAGGCGATGCCCAGTGCGCTTGGCTTACCGTGGGTCAGCCACTCGGCGAACATCCAGCCCAGTGCGGCAGCGGCGGTGGCGATCTGGGTCACCAGCATCGCCATACCGGCGGTACCGTTGGCCGCGGCGGCGGAACCGGCGTTGAAGCCGAACCAGCCGACCCACAGCATGGCCGCGCCGATCAGGGTGTAGCCGAGGTTGTGTGGCGCCATCGGGGTGGTCGGGAAGCCTTTGCGCTTGCCCAGCACCAGGCAGGCCACCAGGCCGGCGATACCGGCGTTGATGTGCACCACGGTGCCGCCCGCGAAGTCGAGCACGCCCCAGTCGCCCAGCAGGGAACCCGGACCGCTCCAGACCATGTGCGCGATCGGTGCATACACCAGGGTGAACCAGACGCCCATGAAGATCAGCATCGCGGAGAACTTCATCCGTTCGGCGAAGGCACCGACGATCAGCGCCGGGGTGATGATCGCGAAGGTCATCTGGAAGGTGACGAACACCGCCTCGGGGAACAACGCCGCCGGGCCGGTGATGCTCGCCGGCGTGATACCGGCGAGGAAGGCCTTGGCCAGGCTGCCGACGAAGGAGTTGTAGTTGACGACGCCGGCTTCCATCCCGGTGGTATCGAACGCCATGCTGTAGCCATAGATGAACCACAGGATGGTGATCAGACCGGTAATGGCGAAGCACTGCATCATCACGGAAAGAATGTTTTTCGACCGCACCATGCCGCCGTAGAACAGCGCGAGGCCTGGAATGGTCATGAACAGCACGAGGGCCGTGGAGGTCAGCATCCAGCTGGTATCACCGGAATTGAGGACTGGAGCCGGTACCGGGTCCGCCGCCATGGCCAGGGCCGGCATTACGAGGGACAACAGGGCTCCTAGCCCTGCGAATTTACGCAGAGTCATATTGTTTTCTCCTGGGGCGTTGGGTTTGGCGGCTTAGATTGCGTCGGTATCGGTTTCGCCGGTACGGATGCGAATAGCCTGTTCCAGATTGACCACAAAGATCTTGCCGTCACCGATCTTGCCGGTGTTGGCGGCCTTGGTTATCGCCTCGATAACCCGGTCAAGATCCTTGTCGTCGATGGCGACATCAATCTTCACCTTGGGCAGGAAGTCGACCACGTATTCCGCGCCGCGATACAGCTCGGTGTGACCCTTCTGCCGACCGAAGCCTTTGACCTCAGTAACGGTAATGCCCTGCACGCCGATTTCGGACAACGACTCGCGCACGTCGTCCAACTTGAACGGCTTGATGATGGCAGTGACTAGCTTCATGAAACTCTCTCCCGAATTGGTGGACTTGCCCCAGGAAAACAAACCCGACTCAAGTCTAAGCGCAGTGCCTGGCTTTGTAACGCATCGTTGGCCCTGATCAGCCTGTCGACGCCAGCTAACCGCTGCCGGCGAAGCTTCCCAGCTCCGCCTGCCGCACTGCTTCGTCACAGCGACTGCATCAGTGCATGGGTCACAAGCGACTAAGCAGAAACCTTGCCATCTCTACAAAACCCACTGATTTCAATCCCTTGGTCGCCGTGGAGGACGAAAATCCCGCCCGCATGCGGACAACACGCACAAAAACGGTGCGCGACCGCCCGGCGTGCTGCGCGAAAAGCGTGCATCGCCGCCCTCGGAAATCACTATAGACACTGCGTGGTACACTGGAACGACCCTGTATCCGGAACCCAGACCATGCTCGCGCCCAAAGCCTTCCTCGACGCCCTGAGCGGCCACGCCTCCCGCCTGTTCAGCGGCGAAACCCCGTTGCCGCGCACTGAAATCGAAAGCCAGTTCAAGGCCCTGCTGCAGAGCGGTTTCAGCAAGCTGGACCTGGTCAGCCGGGAAGAATTCGATAGCCAGATGGTGGTCCTGGCCCGCACTCGCGCGCGCCTGGAAAGCCTGGAGGCGAAGGTGGCGGAGTTGGAGGCAAGGCTGGCGCCAACCCAGCCATAAACCCCCTCCTGCCTCACGCGGGGAGCAGGACGATGCCGTCATCGTCCTGCCGGCCACATCCGCGCTGAGCATGCGTAGCGTCAGCCAACCCTCAAGGAATCAGATGTAGCTTCCATCGGCGTGACCGGCTGGCCAGGCCGCCGCCCTCCCTGACATACCTGACGGCCAATACCGGCCCCTGCCTGATAACAGAACCCCCCTCCCTCGAGGATGTTCACACCAACGCCCCCCAGGGCGCTGTCAGCCCCTGTTCGAACATCACCACAATTGTCCCTTATTTAGAATCAATGATTCTCTATTTCGCTAGATTGTCCCATCAGCTGATCACCCATAAAGTACACCCATGCCGCAGCCACTGACCGAAACGACAGGCCAGCACCGAATTCGCTCCACCTACTTTCTCGACTCAAAAGGAACTCGAACATGTCCATTCGTGAACTGCTGAACCCAACCAACTCCGCCCTGATCCTGATCGACCACCAGCCACAGATGTCCTTCGGCGTGCAGTCGATAGACCGCCAGACCCTGAAGAACAACACCGTGGGCCTGGCCAAGGCCGCGAAGGTCTTCAACGTGCCGACCATCTACACCTCGGTCGAGACCGAAAGCTTCAGCGGTTATATCTGGCCTGAACTGCTGGCGGTCAACCCGGGCGCCCAGCCGATCGAGCGCACCTCGATGAACTCCTGGGAAGACAAGAAACTGGTCGAAGCAGTGAAGGCCACCGGCCGCAAGAAGCTGATCATGGCCGCCCTGTGGACCGAGGTCTGCCTGACCTTCCCGGCCCTGGAAGCCATGGCCGAAGGCTACGAGGTGTACATCGTCACCGACGCCTCGGGCGGCACCACCCAGGAAGCCCACGACATGTCCGTGCAACGGATGATCCAGGCCGGCGCGGTGCCGGTGACCTGGCAGCAGGTATTGCTCGAGTTCCAGCGCGATTGGGCGCACAAGGAAACCTACGACGCGGTCATGGACCTGGTGCGCGAGCACAGCGGCGCCTACGGCATGGGCGTGGATTACGCCTACACCATGGTGCACAAGGCCCCGCAACGTACCCTGGGCTGATCCTCCCGACCACTTGCCCGCCAGGCAGCACCGCTGGCGGGCTTTCATTGCCCTATCCTGAAGAAAGGGAGTTCTCCCATGCCCCATGAAGGCAGCCTGCTGCAGGCCGCGGTCATTTTCCTGATGGCCGCGGTCATCGTCGTTCCCCTGGCCAAGCGTCTGCAGCTCGGTGCCGTGCTCGGCTACCTGCTGGCCGGCGCGCTCATCGGCCCACAGGTGCTGAAACTGATGGGTGACGCCGAGCATGTCTCGCACTTTTCCGAAATGGGCGTGGTCTTCCTGCTGTTCATCATTGGCCTGGAGCTGTCGCCCAAGCGCCTGTGGCTGATGCGCAAGGCGGTATTCGGCGTCGGTCTGGCCCAAGTGCTGCTGACCGCGCTGGTGATCGGCACCCTGGCCATCGTCGCTTTCGGCCAGACCCTGCAGGCGGCGCTCGTCCTCGGTCTCGGCCTGGCGTTGTCGTCGACCGCGATGGGCTTGCAGAGCCTGGCCGAGAGCCGCCAGTTGAACAGCCCCCACGGTCGGCTCGCCTTCGCCATCCTGTTGTTCCAGGATATCGCCGCCATCCCACTGATCGCCCTGGTACCGCTGCTGGCGGTCACCGAAGCACAGGCTGCCGGCGAAAGCGGCCTGGTCCACGGACTGAAAGTACTCGGCAGCATCGCCGTGGTCGTGGTCGGAGGGCGCTACCTGCTGCGCCCGCTGTTTCGCACCGTGGCCCGCACCGGCCTGCCGGAAGTGGCCACCGCCACCGCGCTGCTGGTGGTGATCGGCACCGCCTGGCTGATGGAGCTGGCGGGTGTGTCGATGGCACTGGGCGCCTTCCTCGCCGGCCTGCTGCTGGCCGACTCGGAATACCGCCATGAACTGGAATCGCAAATCGAGCCCTTCAAGGGCCTGCTGCTGGGCCTGTTCTTCATGAGCGTGGGCATGGGAGCGAACCTGCCGCTGCTGTTCGAAACCCCGGGGCTGATCATCGGCCTGACCGTGCTGCTGATCGCGGTCAAGTTGCCGCTGCTGATGTTCATCGGGCGCATGGCCGGCGGGTTGTCGCGCATCGGCGCAGTGCGCCTGGGCGTGGTCCTGGCCGCTGGCGGCGAGTTCGCCTTCGTGGTCTTCAAGCTCGGCCAGAACCTGGGTCTGTTCGATGCCCGCACCTACGATACCCTGATCATGACCATCACCCTGTCGATGGCCATCACTCCACTGCTGTTGTTGGCCTGCGCGCGCTTTATCAAGACACGCCCACAGCCGCCCCGCGAGGTGCCGCCAGAATTCAAGGCGATCAAGAGCGACGGCCCACGGGTGGTGATCGCCGGCATGGGCCGCGTCGGCCAGGTTATCGCGCGCATCCTGCGGGCACAGGGCATTCCCTTCGTCGCCCTGGACACATCGGTCGATACCATCGAGATGACCCGCAGCTTCGAGCACGTGCCGGTGTTCGTATGGTGATCCCATGCGCCCGGAAATCCTCAGCGCCGCCAAGGTCGGCGAGGCCGAGTACTTCATCGTCGCCCTGGACGACCCGGAAAAGGCGGTGAGGACCGCCGAGACGGTGCAGCGCCTGTACCCGCGGGTCAAGGTCCTGGCCCGTGCGCGCAACCGCCAGCACGTACACCAGTTGCTCGACGCCGGTGCGGAACCGGTGCGTGAAACCTACTATTCGAGCCTGGAGATGACCCGCCGCGCCCTGGAAGGGCTGGGCCTTGGCTCGGCCCAGGCGCAGCGGCGCATTGAGCAGTTCATGGCCCACGACGAACAGGTTCTGGCCGCTCAGCGGCTGGTGCGTGGCGACCGCTCGAAGGTCATGCAGACCGCACAGGAAGCGCGGGTGGAACTGGCACGGTTGTTTGAGAGCGATGAGGAGGATGTGGAGCAGGCAGGAGTTTCTGAGAAGAGATAAGTCACGACAGGTCTTCCGTGATCAAGCGGCCTGGAGAATGCCCCCCTTGACTGGCACTTGATCGGAACACACTCTAGTTAGTCCACATAACGGACTAAGCTTGGTTCGTCAGCCAACCTGTGGGAGGCAACGACATGCAGACTCACAACATCCATGCAGCCAAGACGCACTTCTCGCAGCTTGTTGATGCAGCGGCGGGTGGCGAAACCATCATCATCGCCAAGGCAGGTGTTCCGGTCGCCAAGCTAGTTCCCATCGCCGCACCCAAACGTCGCGGGATGCTCAGTGGCGTGGCATTCAACACCGAGGTCTCGGACGCCCTGGATGCAGATATCGCCGACCTGTTCGAGGACAAAACGTGAGGCTGCTGCTCGACACCCATATACTCATATGGGCTGCCATTGGCGACGCAAAGCTATCCATAACAGCAGCCAAGCTTATCGACGATGAAGCCAATCTCCTGTATTTCAACGCTGCCAGCATCTGGGAACTGACCACCAAGGGAGCCGAGCGTACGAGCATCACTCCAG
Organism: Pseudomonas sp. Ost2; assembly: GCF_018326065.1. NCBI lineage: Bacteria > Pseudomonadati > Pseudomonadota > Gammaproteobacteria > Pseudomonadales > Pseudomonadaceae > Pseudomonas > Pseudomonas sp. Ost2. The sequence continues at coordinate 7,125,679 of NZ_AP021904.1, forward strand.
CCGTGCTGCGCAGAGCACTGCTGGATGCCGGCTATCTCGAACTACCCATCACCGCAGAGCACGGACTTATCGTCGGCACGCTGCCCAACCATCATCGCGAACCGTTTGATCGGATCATGGTGGCTCAGGCCATTGCCGAAGGGATGAGCCTGTTGACGCACGACAGTGCGATGCATGCCTATCCGCATACGCTTATCGTGTAAGGGCGAATCATCTCGACAACGTTCCCCATATGCTGCCGGAGGGAGAACAGCCACGTAGCAAACGCCCCCCCCCATGGCGGAAACGAGCATCACGCCTGCTGCCTTCCTTCTCGTAAGGCCAACGGAGTTGAGGGCCAAGTTAAATCCTCCGGTGGCTTGAGATGGCTACGCTACCGGAGCATTTTTCCAACGCCCCCACTCGGCACAAGTCTGCGGAAACCTATCATGGGCCTGAATCCAGGCAAACAATGCAGGGTCGATCCACTTGATGACTTCTGATAGATCACGGTGGAGCGCAAAAAGCGGTTGCCAGAGCAATGGCTCGTGGTGAAAACATCTGTTGCGAAGATCTCGCCCATTGTTCAGACGTGTACGAATCAAGTCAGGCCGGCGTAGTGTTTTGGGGCAATGGAAAAAGACCTTCATCAGCGGCTTCGACAAATCTTGAATCGTTGCCCTGTTGAACAAGGTCGTCCAGAAACCAAAGCTGAGCTCTGCAACTAGATTATCCGGCGTGATCGCAACCCGCCGCTGGGCCAGACCTGCCTTGGCCTCTCTGATTTTGTCGTAAAGCCTTTCCAGAGCGGGCTTGGTGCAGCCATCCCAGACTTCATACCAGTCATCACGACCGTAGTACAAAGCCATTTCCTTTTGGATTCCGTTGCGCAACGCGACTTCCAGCACATGAAAAACAGACACCAGAGACTCGGCGATTTTCATGTTATGGAGATAGGCTTGTGCAGCCCTTGCTTCCTCTCCCTGATGCCCCTGCAGATAGCGCGACATTCTCGGGGTGGAAAGCTTTGATTCAAGCGTCTGCCATACCATCTGTCGTTCATGGCTCCTTGATTTTAACGTCTGATTTCCAGGTTTGACCGGGCCGTCACAGTCAAATATGATTACTTCGCTGCCCTAGCCACTCCACTCCCGGGCTACTGAAACGGTGAAGAAACTAGGTATGTTATGGCCCCGCTATGCGGGGCCTACTTGTTTCTGGCGAGCTCACCGCCAGTGTTTGTATCCCATGCGCCCGCCCTCCCCCACGCATAGCGTTTGCCAGAAAATCGATCATTCGGATGTCTGCCATTCCTGATCATTGTTCACCTCAGTAATGTTCTACGGTCCCGCATGATTGACGCTTGGCGCTCTCATGACCAGACAACGAATCGTCCGGACACACAAAAGCCCACAAGCCCTCCCCCCGCTCGACTAGCCTTGCAGAACCTCAGCAAATCCGCTTCGCGTTCAAGGAAAGAACATGTCCCTGGCCATCGTCCACACTCGCGCCCAGGTGGGCGTGGAAGCCCCCGCCGTTACCGTTGAAACCCATATGGCCAACGGCTTGCCCTCCCTTACCCTGGTCGGCCTGCCCGAAACCGCCGTGAAGGAAAGCAAGGACCGGGTGCGCAGCGCGATCCTCAATTCGGCCCTCGACTTTCCCGCTCGGCGCATCACCCTCAACCTCGCTCCGGCGGACCTGCCCAAGGACGGTGGGCGCTTCGACCTGGCGATTGCCCTCGGCATCCTCGCCGCCAGCGTGCAGGTGCCGACCCTCACGCTGGAAAACCTGGAGTGCCTGGGTGAACTCGCCTTGTCCGGCGCCATTCGCCCGGTGCAGGGCGTGTTGCCGGCGGCGCTCGCGGCACGCGCCGCCGGACGTACGCTGGTGGTGCCGCAGGCCAATGCCGAAGAGGCCTCGCTGGCTTCCGGGCTGACGGTGATCGCGGTCGATCATCTGCTGCAACTGGTCGCCCATCTCAACGGCCATGCACCGATCAGCCCCTTCGAGTCCGATGGCCTGCTGCACCTGGGCAAGCCCTATCCGGACCTGAGCGAAGTGCAAGGCCAGCTCGCCGCCAAACGCGCCCTGCTGATCGCCGCCGCCGGCGCCCACAACCTGCTGTTCAGCGGGCCGCCGGGTACTGGCAAGACGCTGCTGGCAAGCCGTCTGCCCGGCCTGTTGCCGCCGCTGGATGAACAGGAAGCGCTGGAAGTGGCGGCGATCCAGTCGGTCGCCAGCCATGTGCCCCTCAGCAGTTGGCCGCAGCGACCGTTTCGCCAGCCCCATCATTCGGCTTCCGGGCCGGCGCTGGTGGGCGGCGGGTCCAGGCCGCAGCCTGGCGAGATCACCCTCGCCCACCATGGCGTGCTGTTTCTCGACGAGTTGCCGGAGTTCGACCGCAAGGTGCTGGAGGTTTTACGCGAGCCGCTGGAGTCGGGCCAGATCATCATTTCCCGGGCCCGGGATCGGGTACGCTTCCCGGCGCGCTTCCAACTGGTGGCGGCGATGAATCCCTGCCCCTGTGGATATCTTGGCGACCCCGCCAACCGCTGTCGCTGCACGCCGGAGCAGGTCCAGCGCTATCGCAACAAACTCTCCGGCCCCCTGCTCGATCGCATCGACCTGCACCTGACCGTAGCCCGCGAGGCCACGGCCTTGAGGCCCGCCCGGGAGCCGGGAAACAACACGGCCAAGGCCGCGACACAGGTGGCAGAAGCCCGCCACTGCCAGCAACAGCGCCAGGGCTGCGCCAATGCCTTTCTCGATCTGGAAGGCCTGCGACAGCACTGCAAGTTATCCACAGCCGACGAACACTGGCTGGAAACGGCTTGCGAGCGATTGACCCTGTCGTTGCGGGCGGCCCATCGATTGCTGAAGGTCGCGCGGACCCTGGCGGATCTGGAGCAGCTGGAAACCATCAGCCGCGACCATCTGGCCGAGGCGCTGCAGTATCGGCCCAGTGCCAGTTGAGACCGTGGTGCCTTGCAGACCGCCTTTGCAGCGGTCCGGCATCAAGGCCTACACCCACTCAACGAAACCGATCAACCTCCTGACGCAGGTCCGCCGCCAGGCCTTCCAGTTCCTTGGCGGTCAGCGCCAGGTTGGAGACCACTTCGCGCTGTTCGCTGTTGGCCAGGGCGATGCTTTGCAGGTTGCTGCTGAGCAGGGTCGCGGTGCTGCTCTGTTCCTGGGTCGCGGTGGTGATGGCGGCGAACTGCTGGCCGGCCGAGCGGCTCTGTTCGTCGATCCGCGCCAGTGCCGAGGCAACGTTGGCATTGCGTGACAGACCTTCCTGCATCAGCGCGTTGCCCTGCTCCATGGTCTGGATGGCATGGCTGGTTTCCTGCTGGATGCTGTGGATCATCCCGGAAATCTCGTCGGTCGCCTCGCGGGTACGACCCGCCAGGCTGCGCACTTCATCCGCCACCACGGCAAAACCACGGCCCTGCTCGCCGGCACGGGCGGCTTCGATGGCAGCGTTCAACGCCAGCAGGTTGGTCTGGTCGGCAATCGAGGTGATCACTCCGACGATGCCACCGATTTCCTGGGAACGCTGGCCCAGAGTGTTGATCACCGTCGCGGTGCTGTTGAGCGCTGCGGCGATCTGCTCCAGGGAGGAGGACGCTTCGTCCATGGAGGTCCGGCCGATCCGCGTCTGCTGGGCATTTTCCTGGGCCAGGCGCTCGGTACTGCCCATGTTGTCGGCAATGTTCAGCGAGGTCGCGCTGAATTCCTCCACCGCCCCGGCCATGCTGGTGATTTCGCCGGACTGCTGTTCCATTCCCTCATAGGCCCCGCCGGACAGGCCGGACAAGGCCTTGGCGCGACTGTTGACCTCGGCGGCGGCCTTGCGGATGTGCTCGACCATGGTCGACAGCGCCTGCCCCATCTGGTTGAAGCTGGCAGCCAGTTGGCCGATTTCGTCATGGCTCGACACATTCAGCCGTACGCTCAAGTCACCGGCACCCAGGGCTTGCGCCTGGCGCACCAGGTCTCCCAGCGGTTGCAGCTTGCTGCGCAACAGCCAGACCGCCGCACCGACCGCCAGCAACATCGCCAGCACGCTGCCCAATACCAGGCGAATACCGACGCTCCAGGTCACTTCGCGAATCTCGGCCTTGGGCATGCTCGCCACCACCGTCCACGGCCCGCCTTCGAACGGCACCGCGACACTGTAGAGGTCGTCGCCCTTGTCGCTCCAGAAACGTCCCTGGCCCGGTTGCCTGGCGAGGTCGGCGATCACCGGGACCGCCTGGTCGAGGTCCTTCACCCCGGCAGGCGGCACCAGCCAGTGCTTCTGCTCGTCGAGCAACGACAGGGAACCGGTGGTGCCGATCCGGAAGCGCTTGAGGTTTTCGAACTGCGCGTTCTGCGCATCGGTGTAGTCGAAGCCGACAAACAGCACCGCGAACACCTTGCCACTGCTGTCACGCACTGGCGTGTACTGGGTCATGTAGGAGCGATCGAACAGCAGGGCGCGGCCGACATAGCCCTGGCCGGCCATCAGCCTGGCGTAGGCCGGGTGCTGGTGGTCGAGCAAGGTGCCGATGGCCCGGCTGCCGTCCTGCTTGGTCAGGGAGGTGCTGACCCGGATAAAGTCGTCGCCACTGCGCACGAACAAGGTCGCGACGCCAGCCGACATCTGCTTGAACTCGTCGACTTCGCTGAAATCGTTGTTGAGCAGGTGATCGCCCAGGTACAACCCGGGGGCCTGGGTGCCGGCGACGGCCACCGGGGCCTCGGGGCGTACGCTCAGGCCGCTGCTGAAGCGTTTTTCGAACAGCCCGCTCAGGCGCTGGGTGCTTTCGCGCAGGGTGCCGTGGAAGGTATTCAACTGGTCGGCCAGCAGCCGCGCCTCGCTGGCCAGGTGCTCTTCACGGGTGTCGAGGTTGGCGGAGTCCAGCGAGCGGAGGGCAAAGACAGTACTGCCACTGATCACCACTGCCAGGATGACAGCGAGCGCAAGACCCAGTTGCGTGGCGATTCGAGCACGGGGTTGAGACATGAACAGCTCCTGGCCGAGCGGCCGGATCATCCTGATCTCGTGGCGCTACCCGGTAATAATTCTAAAAGTTGAGTCGTGAGTGGGGCTTTCTGAACGAAGGTTCCATATGGGTAGATTCGGCGGCCAGCAGCGATACTTGAGTAAATCAGGTGGATATCGGCCAAATCCCGGACTGACGGGCTGTTTCGATTCAGCTCAGGCGTTCGACCGGGGGCAATTCCATCGCGGCGACCTCGCCTTGCAGGAAGTCGCTCAGGCGCCGCAGGCGCTCGCCGCCAGGGCGGGTTTTCGGCCATACCAGGTAGTATTTCTCGCCGCTGGCCACGGCGGTCGGCCATGGCAGGCTCAGGCGGCCCTGGGCGACATCCTCCGCCACCATCAGCAGGTCGCCCATGGACACGCCGTAGCCACGGGCCGCGGCGATCATGCCCAGTTCCAGGGTATCGAACACCTGGCCGCCCTTGAGGGAAATCCGCTCGGACAGGCCCATGCGCTCCAGCCAGCTGCGCCAGTCACGACGATCCGGCGTCGGATGCAACAGCTCGGCGCCGGCCAGCCGCTCGACATCCCAGGGCTGGTCGTTGAGCAGCGTCGGCGCGCCTACCGGGATCAGCCATTCGGAAAACAGGTAGCTGGCTTCCCAGTCCGGCGGGAAGTGCCCGTTGCCGAGCAACACCGCGCAATCGAAAGGCTCCTGGTTGAAGTCGACACTGTCGATGTCCATCCAGGCGCTGGTGAGCTGCACCTCGTTGCCTTTCTGCAAGTGCCGGAAGCGGCTGAGCCGGGCCAGCAACCAGCGCATGGTCAGGGTCGAGGGCGCCTTCATGCGCAGGATGTCATCTTCGGCGCGCAAGGTATTGCAGGCACGCTCCAGGGCACCGAAGCCTTCGCGGATCCCCGGCAACAGCAGGCGCGCGGCTTCCGTCAATTGCAGGTTGCGGCCATTGCGCTGGAACAGGCGACAGGCGAAGTGGTCTTCGAGCGTGCGGATATGCCGGCTGACCGCGCTCTGGGTGATCGACAGTTCTTCCGCCGCGCGAGTGAACGAGCTATGTCGCGCCGCGGCTTCGAAAGCACGCAAGGCGTAGAGGGGCGGCAGGCGGCGGGACATGCGGAACCTTCCGATGGCTGGATAGCGAAGAACTTACCAGAAATGCCCCTGCATGAGTTTTTATCATGCGAGCAATCGTTTTTATCCCTTTGTGCAAACCCGCGCAGGCGCCGAGAATCAATCCTTTCCCCAGCCTGCCACTTTTTGAGCCTGATGATCATGCAGCATCCAGCACGTACCGAACTCTGGGCCATCCTGCGGCTGTCGGGGCCGTTGATCGCCTCGCAGTTGGCACACATGCTGATGGTGCTGACCGACACCCTGATGATGGCCCGACTCAGCCCCGAGGCCCTGGCCGGCGGCGGCCTGGGTGCGGCGAGCTATTCATTCGTGTCGATTTTCTGCCTCGGCGTGATTGCCGCGGTCGGCACCCTGGTGGCCATTCGTCACGGCGCCGGCGATGTCGAGGGCGCCACCCGGCTGACCCAGGCCGGGCTCTGGCTGGCCTGGGCCATGGCGCTGGTCGCCGGCCTGCTGCTGTGGAACCTCAAGCCGCTCCTGCTGCTGTTCGGCCAGACCCCGAGCAACGTGCACGCGGCCGGCCAGTTCCTGCTGGCGCTGCCGTTCGCCCTGCCCGGCTATCTGAGCTTCATGGCCCTGCGCGGCTTTACCAGTGCCCTGGGACGCGCCACCCCGGTGATGGTGATCAGCCTCTGTGGCACCGTGGCCAACTTTGCCCTCAACTATGCGTTCATCACCGGGATGTTCGGCCTGCCCCGGCTGGGACTGACCGGTATCGGCCTGGTCACCGCCATCGTCGCCAACTGCATGGCGCTGGCCATGGCCTGGCACATCAGGCGGCATGCCGCGTATCGCGACTACCCCTTGCGCCGCGGCCTGTCCCGGCCGAACTGGCAGTACCTGCGCGAGCTCTGGCGACTGGGCCTGCCCATCGGCGGCACCTACGCGGTGGAAGTCGGGCTGTTCGCCTTCGCTGCCCTGTGCATGGGCACCATGGGCAGCACCCAGCTGGCGGCCCACCAGATCGCCCTGCAGATCGTCTCGGTGGCGTTCATGATTCCGGCGGGGATTTCCTATGCCATCACCCTGCGCATCGGTCAGCACTACGGTGCCGGACAACTGCTGGATGCGCGGCGCGCGGGACGGGTCGGCATCGCCTTCGGCGCGGCGACCATGCTGGCCTTCGCCATGCTCTTCTGGCTCGCGCCGCATCAGTTGATCGGGTTGTTCCTGGACCACAACGACCCGGCATTCCGTCCGGTGATCGACCTGGCTGTCAGCCTGCTGGCCGTGGCCGCCTGGTTCGAGCTGTTCGACGGCACCCAGACCATCGCCATGGGCGCGATTCGCGGGCTCAAGGATGCCAAGACGACCTTCCTCGTCGGGCTCGGTTGCTACTGGCTGATCGGCGCACCGGCGGCGTGGCTGCTGGCGTTCAGTGTCGGCTGGGGCCCTACCGGCGTCTGGTGGGGCCTGGCCCTGGGGCTGGCGTTCGCGGCGGTGGGCCTGACCCTGGCGTTCGAATGGCGGATGAAGCGGATGCTGAAGCATGGCCGGACGAATTCGTCAGCGCGCACGACCCCGACGGGTGGGAGCCGGCTTGCTGGCGATCGCGTTGTATCAGCCGGCAAAGATGTCGCCTGATCGATCGCAATCGCCAGCAAGCCGGCTCCCACGGGGGACCGCACCCCGACAGGCTCAGCAGACGTCCTGCACCGCCTGCTGGCTGGCACCGAACGTCAGGTACTCGACCAGTTCCACCAGCGGCAGCGGCCGGCTGATCAGGTAGCCCTGGGCCTGGTCGCAGCCGAAGCCACGCAACAGCGCCAGTTGCTCCGGTGTTTCGACCCCTTCGGCCACCACTTCCAGGTTGAGGTTGTGGGCCAGGTTGATCATGGCGTGAACCAGCTTGCGGTTCTCTTCGCGCAACTCCATGCCGCCGACGAAACTCTTGTCCACCTTGAGCAAGGCTATTGGCAGGCTGTTGAGGTGCACGAAGGAGGAGAAACCGGTGCCGAAGTCATCCAGGGAAAAACGCACCCCCAGCCGCCCGAGGGCATCCATGGTCTGCTTGACCAGGTCGCTGCGCCGCATGACCGCGGTTTCGGTGAGTTCGAACTCCAGCCATTGCGCCTCGACGCCGCGCTCGGCGATCAGCCGGCTCAGGGTCGACAGCAACTGGCTGTCCTGGAACTGTCGGAACGACAGGTTGACCGCCATGTGCAATGGCCCCAGTCCGCGCTCGCGCAAGTCCTGCATATCCCGCAGGGCCCGGGAAATCACCCAGTAGCCCAGGGGCACGATCAACCCGCTCTGCTCGGCCAGCGGCACGAATTCGCTGGGCGGCAACAGTCCGCGCTCGCCGTGGCGCCAGCGCACCAGGGCTTCGAGGCCGACGATCTGCCCGGTGCCCAGGTCCAGGCGCGGCTGGTAGTGCAGCTCCAGCTCGTCGCGGCGCAACGCCCGGCGCAGCTCGCTTTCAAGGTCGGCGAGGCTGCGGGCATTGCGATTGATGCGTTCATTGAAGATGTGGAAGGTGCAGCCCTGGGTGCTCTTGGCCTGCTGCATGGCAATGTGCGCGTGCCACATCAGCGGGTCGGCCCCGGCGTTGGCGCGAGCGTGGGCGATGCCCAGGCTGCAGCCGATCAACAGGCTTTCACCGTCGACCCAATAGGGTTCGGCCATGACTTCGATGATCCGCTCGGCCATCCACTCGGCCCGCTGCGGTGCGCGACGGGTATCGATCAACAGGGCGAACTCGTCGCTGCCCAGGCGCGCCAGTTGATCACCGGCTTCGAGCTGGCTCTTGAGGCGGGCGACCACTTGCAGGATCAGCCGGTCACCGGCCTGGTGCCCCAGGGCATCGTTGGCATGACGGAAGTTGTCCAGGTCGAGGTGCCCGAGGGCCAGGCCGCGCCCTTCATTCTCGGCCAGGCGCGCCGCCAGCAGGGTCTGGAACCCCTGGCGATTGGCGATACCGGTGAGCGGGTCCTGTTCGGCGAGACGTTGCAGGGTGTTTTCCAACACGCCGCGCTCACGCACGTGCCGCAGGCAGCGACGCAGGGTCGAGGCGTCCAGGTCCGCGCGGACCAGCCAGTCGCTGACGCCCAGCGGCGCCACGTCGGGCTCGCTGTCGAGCAGCAGCACGGTCGGCAGGCTGCAACGCCCCGGCGCCGGCTGCAGGCCGGGCACGGTGAGCAATACCGCCGTGCGTTCGTCATCGAAGAGGCTACTGACCAACTCCCAGGAGGTCGCACTGACCAATACGGCCGCGCCTCCCATCGGAGCGAGACACTCGCGCAACAACGCTGCCCACACCGGCTCTTCGGCCAGAAGCAGCAAACGCAAGGGTTCGACAGGCTTGGACAAGCTAGCTCCCTAGACTCTGCAAAAAATAGTGGCGAAAGGCATTATGACGCGCCGTGCAGCGACTACAAACGCAATTGATTCTCAACCGCCGTCTTGTACCGTGCAAACGTGAACGATAGCCTTAAATTCTTCGCGCATCCTGCGGGAAAGTAACAAAACCGGCAAATTTAGATCGCGTGGTACGTCACAGTGTCGGAGAGTCGCGGCAGAATCTGTCCAGCCTGTTAAAATGCCCGCCCTTTTTCGTAACAGACCACTTACTTCGCCATGTCCCGACTCAACCCCCGGCAGCAAGAAGCCGTGAACTACGTCGGCGGCCCTCTTTTGGTGCTCGCCGGTGCCGGCTCCGGCAAGACCAGCGTGATCACCCGCAAGATCGCCCACCTGATCCAGAACTGCGGCATCCGCGCCCAGTACATCGTCGCCATGACCTTCACCAACAAGGCGGCGCGGGAAATGAAGGAACGCGTCGGCACCCTGCTCAAGGGTGGCGAAGGCCGTGGCCTGACGGTCTCGACCTTCCACAACCTGGGGTTGAACATCATCCGCAAGGAACACGTGCGGCTGGGCTACAAGCCGGGCTTCTCGATTTTCGACGAGACCGACGTCAAGGCCCTGATGACCGACATCATGCAGAAGGAATACTCGGGCGACGACGGCGTCGACGAGATCAAGAACATGATCGGCTCGTGGAAGAACGACCTGATCCTGCCGCCCCAGGCCCTGGAAAACGCGCGCAACCCCAAGGAGCAGACCGCCGCCATCGTCTACACCCACTACCAGCGCACGCTCAAGGCGTTCAACGCGGTGGACTTCGACGACCTGATCCTGCTGCCGGTGAAACTGTTCGAGGAACATGCCGACATCCTCGAAAAGTGGCAGAACAAGGTCCGCTACCTGCTGGTGGACGAATACCAGGACACCAACGCCAGCCAGTACCTGCTGGTGAAAATGCTGATCGGCACGCGCAACCAGTTCACCGTGGTCGGCGACGACGACCAGTCGATCTACGCCTGGCGCGGCGCGCGTCCGGAAAACCTGATGCTGCTCAAGGACGACTACCCGTCCCTGAAAGTGGTGATGCTCGAGCAGAACTACCGCTCCACCAGCCGTATCCTGCGCTGCGCCAACGTGCTGATCTCGAACAATCCCCACGAGTTCGAAAAACAGCTCTGGAGCGAGATGGGCCACGGCGACGAGATCCGCGTGATCCGCTGCCGCAACGAGGACGCCGAGGCCGAGCGCGTGGCCATGGAAATCCTCAGCCTGCACCTGCGCACCGACCGGCCCTACAGCGATTTCGCCATCCTCTATCGCGGCAACTACCAGGCCAAGCTGATCGAGTTGAAGCTGCAGCACCACCAGATCCCCTATCGCCTGTCCGGCGGCAACAGCTTTTTCGGACGCCAGGAAGTGAAGGACCTGATGGCCTACTTCCGCCTGATCGTGAACCCGGATGACGACAACGCCTTCCTGCGGGTGATCAACGTGCCACGCCGGGAAATCGGCTCGACCACCCTGGAAAAGCTCGGCAACTATGCCACCGAGCGCAAGATCTCGATGTACGCCGCCACCGACGAGATCGGCCTCGGCGAACACCTGGACAGCCGCTTCACCGACCGCCTGGCGCGGTTCAAGCGCTTCATGGATCGCGTGCGTGAGCAGTGCGCCGGCGAAGACCCGATTTCCGCCCTGCGCAGCATGGTCATGGACATCGACTACGAGAACTGGCTGCGCACCAACAGCTCCAGCGACAAGGCCGCCGACTACCGGATGAGCAACGTCTGGTTCCTGATCGAGGCGCTGAAGAACACCCTGGAGAAAGACGAAGACGGCGACATGACCGTCGAGGACGCCATCGGCAAGCTGGTCCTGCGTGACATGCTCGAACGCCAGCAGGAAGAGGAAGAAGGCGCCGAAGGCGTGCAGATGATGACCCTGCATGCGTCCAAGGGGCTGGAGTTCCCCTATGTGTTCATCATGGGCATGGAGGAGGAGATCCTCCCCCACCGCTCCAGCATCGAGGCCGACACCATCGAGGAAGAACGGCGCCTGGCCTATGTCGGGATTACCCGCGCGCGCCAGACCCTGGCCTTCACCTTCGCCGCCAAGCGCAAGCAGTATGGCGAGGTCATCGATTGCGCGCCGAGCCGTTTCCTCGATGAACTGCCTCCCGACGACCTGGCCTGGGAAGGCAACGATGACACACCGACCGAAGTGAAAGCCGTTCGCGGCAACTCCGCGTTGGCGGATATACGCGCCATGTTAAAGCGCTAGAATTGGATTCCCCTTTATTTGTGGGAGCGGGCTTGTGTGGGAGCGGGCTTGCCCGCGAAGCTTTTCAGTAGCCTCACTGGCCCCTTCATGGGCAAGCCCGCTCCTACCCAAACCCGCTCCTGCAGGAGCAATATTTTCAGCGTAAACGCGCTATTCGAGGACGTTCCGTGGAAGCACTGCATAAGAAAATTCGCGAAGAAGGCATCGTGCTTTCCGATCAGGTCCTGAAGGTCGACGCCTTCCTGAACCACCAGATCGACCCGCAGTTGATGAAACTGATCGGTGACGAATTCGCCACGCTGTTCGCCGATTCGGGCATCACCAAGATCGTCACCATCGAAGCCTCGGGCATCGCCCCGGCGATCATGACCGGCTTGAACCTCGGCGTACCGGTGATTTTCGCCCGCAAGCACCAGTCCCTGACCCTGACGGAGAACCTGCTGTCGGCGACCGTCTACTCCTTCACCAAGCAGGTGGAAAGCACCGTGGCGATCTCCCCGCGCCACCTGACCAGCAGCGACCGCGTGCTGATCATCGATGACTTCCTGGCCAACGGCAAAGCGTCCCAGGCGCTGATCTCGATCATCAAGCAGGCCGGCGCGACCGTGGCGGGCCTGGGCATCGTGATCGAGAAGTCGTTCCAGGGCGGCCGTGCCGAGCTGGACGCCCAGGGCTATCGCGTCGAGTCCCTGGCCCGGGTCAAGTCTCTGGCCGGCGGCGTCGTGACCTTCATCGAGTAACCCGTCCCGCGACAGGCCGGTCCCCGCCGGCCTCAGAAACCCATCGCGTTCGAATCCCGTAGCGAACTGGACAGCTTGAACAGTTCGCTGTCGGTCTTGATCCCCAGCTTGCGGTAGGCCGACTGTTTCTGGGTGCTGATGGTATTGGCGCTGCGCGAGAACTTCTCGGCAATCCCATTCACCGACATGCCATCGAGAAAGCAGCGCAGCACTTCCCGCTCCCTGGGAGAGAGGATGTCATGGGCACACGCGGGCACCTGCTCGCTGGCGCTCGCCGCCTCGTACACCTCCTTCTCCGACACCGTGGCGACCTCCCTGGCCATGATCGGGTGCAGGTAGATCTTGCCCCGGGCCACGGTACGGATCGCCGCCAGCCCGTCCAGGCGCTGGGTCTTGCCAAAGAAACCCCAGCTCCCGGCCCGTAGCGCCAGCGACACGGTCGCCGGGGTGTAGTGGGCCGAAAGCACCAGTGGCCGGCAATCGGGATAACGCACCCGCAGCGCACGGATGAGGTTGATCCCGTCGATCTCCGTCGGGCCGAGCATGAAGTCGATCACGAGGATATCCGGCTGCCTGATGGCCAGGGCGGCGAGCAGTTCCCTGCCCGTGGAAAAGGAACCGACAACCTCAAGGTCAGGCTCTTTCGACAACCACAGGGACGTACCCACCCTTATCAGTTCGTGATCGTCCAGCAGCATGACTGTGTAGGAACCAGGGACTGCGCTAGTCATCTTTATTTAGACCTCCCGAGAAAAAACCGAGCCAGCAGATAAGGGCCGCGACGAATACCTACAGAACTTTCAGGCTTATAGCACCCAGCGCCGAGAGCACAAACGGAAAGCCCTTCGAGAAATCACGAAACTGCAGGGTTTCGAGTTATCTCGATGTTCCAGCGACCCCGGCTACGCGAGAGTAGCGGCCTCGTCCGACAGGCTATCACCCTCCACCCGGAGGGCTGTCGGAAGGGAAATCAACTGAAACCATTCAAGGTAATCCGATGAAAATCTCCCAAGTCTCTGCCGCCGTCTCCCTCGCCCTGGCCGCACTCATTGCCCTGCCGGCTGCCGCCGCCAATGACGGCGTCATCAACTTCAATGGCCTGGTGACCGACGTGACCTGCACCATCGAAGGCGAAGCGCCAGGCGGTGGCAGCGTGGTCAAGAACGTCGACCTCGGCGGCGTGTCCGCGGCCCGCCTGACGAACGCCGGCGATCGCGCCAACCTCACCGGTTTCTCGATTCGCGTGGGTGCGCCGGGTGAAACCGCCTGCACCAACGGTCGTACCGCAATGGTCGCGTTCGACCCGACCAGCCCGGCCATCGATGTCGCCACCGGTCGCCTGAACATCGACACCACCGGCGACGCCGCCAGCAACGTGCAGGTCGAGGTCACCCAGCGCGACGGTACGCCGATCCACGTCTACACCGAGAAATCCGAAGGCGTGGTCATCGCCGACAACCAGGCGGTCATTCCCCTGGGCGCACAGTACTACGCCACCGGTGCAGCGGGTGAAGGCCAGGTCGCCACCCGGGTCGGCTTCATGATCGAGTACGCCGAGTAAGCGTCATCCAACGGACCCGCGCCCTGTCGCGGGTCCAGCCTTCAACACGAGAGCTTCGCCAATGAACAACCTGGTTCGTTCGGGCATGGTCGCCTGTGCCCTTCTGACGGCATCGCTGCACGCTACTTCCTCGCTTGCCGCCGTGGTCATCCATGGCGCGCGCGTGATCTATCCCGCCGAGCAACAGGAAGTCGTGGTCCGGCTGGAGAACAAGGGCGAACGTCCCGCCCTGGTCCAGCTCTGGCTCGACGACGGCGACAAGCGCGCGACGCCCGCCACCGCACAGGCGCCCTTCACCGCGATGCCGCCGATCCTGCGCATCGAACCGAAAAAGCAGCAGGCCCCGCGCCTGCGCTATACCGGCGGCCCGCTACCCACGGACCGCGAAAGCCTGTTCTGGCTGAATGTGCTGGAAGTGCAGCCGACCACCGTCGGTACTGCCGACAGGAACCTGCTGGAACTGTCGTTTCGTTCCCGGCTGCGAGTGTTCTACCGGCCGGAAGGCCTGCCCTATCCGAAAACCAGCGCGGCACCGAAGCTGAGCTGGAAACTCGTGCGCCATGAAGGTGGCCACGCGCTGGAAGTCCTCAACCCGACGCCTTATCACGTCTCCCTGGGCTCGGTGGAACTGGTGGGCAAGGGCCGCGACGAGCGTTACCCGAAGGCACCGAACAAGGAGGTCAACGACAGCCTGTTGCTGCCGTCCGGCGACATCAAGCGCTTCCCGCTGCCCAACCTGCGAACCCCGCCCAGCGGCGCCCTGAAGGTCGAGTTCAGTGCGATCAGCGACTTCGGCGCGCGCGTCAGCCACAGCGCCGACATCACCTCTTGAACCGGACCGACCAGTGCTCATGAACACACTCCCGCGCAGCGCCGCGACCGCACGCCTCGTCATCCTGCTTGCCCTCGCAATCCTGATGCTGAGCACCAGCTTCATGGCCCGAGCCAGCGTCATCATCACCGGCACCCGGGTGGTGTACCCGGCGAACCAGAAGGAAGTGACCATCCGGTTCGAGAACAAGAACCAGAAACCGGCCCTGGTGCAGGTCTGGCTGGACACCGGCGACGAAGAAGTGGCGCCGGAACAGGCCCGGGTGCCCTTCCTCGCCACGCCCCCGATCTTCCGCATGGAACCGGGCAAGCAACAGGTCGTGCGCCTGGCCTATACCGGCGAATCGCTGCCCAAGGACAAGGAGAGCCTGTTCTGGCTGAACATGCTGGAGGTACCGCCCAAGGCCCGGGACTCGGAAGAGAGCAACCAGCTGCAACTCGCCTTCCGCACGCGCATCAAGGTGTTTTTCCGGCCGCGGGACCTGCCCTACCCGCCCGCGCAAGCCGTGGAAAAACTGCGCTGGACACTGGTGTCCGGCGTCCAGGGACCCGCCCTGGAAGTGCATAACCCTACGCCCTACCACCTGAACTTCGATTCGGTGGAACTGGTCGCGGCGGGCCAACGCCATGCCAAGCCGGTCGGCCAGACAGGCGCCGGGAACATGGTCAACCCGAATGCCAGCAACCGCTTCGTCCTGCCGAGCCTGAAGTCGGCCCCCGCCGCTGGCGCCCTGGTCGAGTTCCAGACCATCGACGACTACGGCGCCCGGCATTCGCACAAGGTCCAGGTCACGCCATGACCGGCTGATATCAGCGCCTGGCGCGCCTGGAACGCCAGCCAGTAAAGGAACTCCCGCCCCGTCCGCGAACAAGAACGCGCGACGGTCGGGCCCGGCTTGCCCGAATCCGGCAATACACAAGGTTTGGAATGTTTGCGATGAGATCGAAGACCCAGTCTGTACCCGGCGGATTGCGCACCCCGCGCAACCGTCTGGCCCATGTCATTCACAGCCTCCTGCTGCTGGCAGCCGGCAATGCCCTGGCCGCGGACGAGGTCGAGCGGGTGGAGTTCAACCCGGCGTTCTTCCCCGGTGGCGGCGGACAGATCGACATCTCGCGCTTCAACGAAGGCAACGTGGTCCTGCCGGGCCAGTACCGCGCGGACGTCTCCGTCAACGGCATCTGGATCGGCCGGGAAGAACTGACCTTCGCCGCCGTCGAGGGCCGCAACAATGCCCAGCTCTGCCTGGAACGCCCGCTGCTGACCCGGCTCGGGGTAGATCTCGATGGCATCGCGCAGAAGGCCGCCGAAGCCGGTGAACCCGTGCCGCCGGCGCTGCCGCCGCTGTCTACCTGTGGCGATATCGGCACCTACATCCCCGGCGCCAGCGTCAGTTTCGATGCCGGTGAAGGACGGCTGGACCTGCAGGTGCCACAGCTCTACCTGTCACGCACGGCACGCGGCTACGTCAGCCCGGAGCATTGGGATCCGGGGGTGAACGCGGCGTTCGTGCGCTACAACGCCAACGGTTTCATGAACAACAACAAGGGCCGCTCATCGTTCTCCAACTACCTGGGGCTGCACACCGGTCTCAACCTCAACGGCTGGCACCTGCGACACAACGGCGCCTACAGCAGCAACGAAGCCAGCAGCAGCTACCAGAGCAGCGCCACCTATCTGCAACGGGAACTGCCCGGGCTGCAATCGCAACTCATGGCCGGCGAGATCTACACCACCGGCGAGCTGTTCGACAGCATCCGCCTGCGCGGCATGACCCTGTCCACCGACGATCGCATGCTGCCCGACTCATTGACCGGCTACGCGCCCATCGTCCGTGGCGTGGCCGAAACCAACGCCCGGGTCAGCGTGCGCCAGCGCGGCATACTGCTGGACGAAGTCACCGTACCGCCGGGCCCATTCGTGCTCAATGACCTGTTTCCCACCGGTTACGGCGGCGACCTGGAGGTCACCGTCACCGAGGCCGATGGCCGGCAACGGCAGTTCATCGTGCCGTTCGCCTCCAACGTCAACCTGATCCGGCCGGGCTACAGCCGCTACTCGCTGAGCCTCGGCGAAATGGACGAGCTCGGTGTCGACAGCAAGCCCTGGCTGAGCCAGGGCACCTTCCAGTACGGTCTCAACAACCTGGTCACCGGCTATGTCGGCGCCTTGGCGTCGGAAGGCTATCACTCGCAACTGCTGGGAGCGGCGTTCAATACGCCGGTGGGGGCGATCTCCCTCGACCTGACCACCTCCCAGTCTGAACTGCCGGGGTTTGCCAATCGTCGCGGCCAGAGCCTGCAGGCCCGCTACAACAAGAACTTCGCCGATACCGGGACCAACTTCGCCCTGGGTGCCTTCCGCTATTCCACCGACGGTTTCCTCAGTGCCCGCGACACCGCGCAACTGCGGGATATCGCCCGCCGGGGCGGGGACCTGGAAAAAGTCAGCCGGGTGCGCGAACGCCTGGATGTCAGCCTCAACCAGAGCCTGGACCAGGGATCGGTATTCCTCACCGGCTCGTCGCAGAACTACTGGAACCGCAAGGGCGGCAGCCTGAGCTTCACCGCCGGCTATAGCAGTTCCTGGCAACGCATGAACTACACCATCAGCGCCCAGCGCAGCCGCGACCTGCTGACCGAGCGCAGCAGCAACCAGATCGACCTCACCATCAGCCTGCCGCTGGGCTACTCGAACCGCGCACCGAACCTGTGGAGCAACCTCACCCGCGGCGACCGGCAAAGCAGTGTCCAGGCCGGCCTGGGCGGCACCTGGGGCGAACGCAGCGAGGTCAACTACGGGGTTTCGGCCAGCCACGCCGGCAATGGCGTCGGCAACAGCTTCAACGCCGACCTGCAATACCGCAGCCGCTATGCCGTGGCTTCCACCAGCCACAGCCAGGGCAACGGCTACCACTCGCAATCGCTGGGGTTGTCCGGCGGGCTGGTCGCCCATGCCGACGGCCTGACCCTGAGCCCGGAACTGGGCGACACCATCGGCCTGGTCCACGCACCCGGTGCCAAGGGGGCCTGGGTCGGCAGCAACAACGATGCCCAGGTGGACGGCAAGGGGTACGCCGTGGTGCCGCACCTCACCCCGTACCGCCAGAACGTGGTCGAACTGGACCCTCGCGACATGTCCCACGACGTGGAGCTCAAGTCCGCCTCGCACAACGTCGCCCCCGGGCCGGTTCCGTGGTGGTGATGAAGTATGAGACCAGCAGCGGGCGGGCCGTGATCATCAATGCCAGTCGGGAAGATGGCAGCCCGCTGCCGTTCGGTGCCGATGTGTTCGATGAAAGCGAGGCCAACGTGGGCGTGGTCGGGCAGAACAGCATGGTGTTTGTCCGGCTGCCAGACGATAGCGGCCAGTTGACGGTCAAGTGGGGGCCGAGCAGCGCGGACAGCTGCCGGATCGCCTACGACCTGGGCACGCTCGCCGACTCGGAGGGCTTACGTCAAATGGAGGGGGAATGCCGGGCCGACAGTAGCGATACGTCCCGCTCGACCCCGCCCGATACTCCTGCAGATGAGGCTTGATCATGGTCGCGAATACCTGCCCCGCAAACGCTCCGGTCGACAGACTCCAGTCCCTGCTTCAGGCGAGACCACACATGAAACGCCCCCTCCAGGCAGCGTGTGCGTTGCTGGTCCTCCTGCTGCCCGTGACAGCCCAGGCCGCGTGCAACTATTACCCGAGCAACCCCCGCAACGGCGTGACGTTTCCAGCGACCATCAGCGTGCCGTCAACTCTGCCCGTGGGCGCCGTGATCGCCAGGGCCCCCTTCGGTGGTCCCTACCCCAGCGGCATCAGCACCTGCAGCCCGCCGATCATGCAGCAAACGGTCGGGCGGTACACCACCGCCGACTGGGTGGCGCTTCCCGGGCTGACGAATGTCTATCGAACCAACGTTCCAGGGATCGGCATGCGGGCCCATGCAACGCTCAGGGGAGGAGTCTTGTATCCCATGCCTCTCCACAGCAGCTCGATTGCACTGGGCTACACAGCCTACGAACACACGATGTTGACCATGGAGGCGCAGTTCTACAAGATCGGGAACGTATCGAACGGCACGGTCCCCAGCGGCAACCTCATGGTCAACAGCTGGGATGGACGCACCATCCACACGGTTCTCCTGAACAACGCGGTCAGCTTCGTCGCGCCCACCGCCACCTGCGACCTGGCCACCGGCGACGTCAATCGCACCATCACGCTCGACCCCGTGCAGATCGCCAACTTCACCGGCATCTCCACCGGCGTCAAGCACTTCGACCTGACCGCCACCTGCAGCAACGCCTCGAACGTCACCTTCAGGTTCACCGGCACTCCGGCGCCCACCAACCCCGCGCTCTTCGCCAACACAAGCGGCACGGCCGGCGGCGTTGCGTTATGGCTGCATACCCCGAACCAGACGGTCAGCCACAACAGCACCCGGACCGTGGCGGTATCCGCCAACCGGGCCGTGCTGCGAATGGGCGCGGAGTATCACAAGACCACCGGCGCCCTGACCAAGGGCACGCTGGTCAGCACCGTCACCGTCAACATTTCCTACAACTGAGCAAGCCCGTGGTCGGCGGCGTCTTTCACCAACCGCCACGAACCGATCGACTTCCCAACCCATGAGGACCCCGACAATGAAATCACCTCTTTTCGCACTCTCCTTGTGCATCGCTGCGACAACGATCAGCGCCACCGCCCAGGCGGTCCAGACCGGCAGCCTGACCATCCGCGGGACTATCCAGGGCGGGACCTGCCACCTGGCCACCAGTGACGTCACCCGCACGATCAATCTGCCCAATGTCAAAGTCAGTGACTTCGATAGCGCCGAGTGGGCCGGATTGCATGAGTTCAACCTGACCGCCAACTGCGACTCGGATATCAGGAATGTCACCTTCACCTTTGCCGGAAAGTCGGCTCCCACCGCCCCCACACGCTTCGCCAACGACGGCAACGCCGCCGGCATTGCCACCGTGATCCAGTCGCGCATCGGCGGATCCATCTACAACTTCCCGGCCAACGGCGACGCCACCGCTCGCTCGCGAACCATTGCGGCAACCTCCGGCCGCGCGGTACTGCCGATGGGCGCGCACTACATCAGGATCGGCACCGTTTCCAAGGGTTCGTTGCTGACCACGGCCTCCGTGACCATTACCTACAACTGACGCCCCAAACCCTATGTGGAAGCAGCCTCCAGCCGGCCCGCCAGAACGGACTACACCCCATGAAAACGTACCTGATATCCCTGGTGCTGACGGTTACGGCCATCGCCCAAGCCTCGGCCACCGAGGTCCTGAATCCGGGAAACCTGCAGATCAAAGGCACTGTCGAGGGTGGCACCTGCAGCCTGGTTGCCGATGACATCGAGCAGCCCATACGCCTGCCCTCGGTCAAGGTCAGTGACTTCGCCAATACGGACTCGGCGGGTCACAAGCCCTTCGAGCTGAGTGCCCGCTGCGAGTCGGATATCAACAGCGTCACCTTCACCTTCCATGGCACCCCGGCACCCTCGGATGGTGCCCGGTTCGCCAACACCGGCGACGCCAGGGGCCTGGGGTTGTGGCTGTACTCGCGCCTGGGGGGCGTGCAGCAGACCATTCGCGCCGACGGTCGCGAGAATGTCCGCACCCTGACGCCGAATGCCGGCCTGGCCGTGCTGCCGCTGGGGGCGGCCTACTGGAAATCCGGGACGGTAAGCGAAGGCACGCTGGAGAGCCTGGCGACTGTGGAAATCACCTACAACTGAGGCAAACAGGTTCACGCAGGTCGCGTGCGCCGGGCCCGGGAACCATCGGTATCAACAACCAGGGGAGGCAAATGAACAAACCCTACAAGGCAATATCCGCGGTGGCGCTGCTCGGGTTCATGTCCGGGCAGGCGTTCGCCGCGTGCACGTCTTCCGTCTATCATCCGGGTGGTTATTCCGGTGATATCGGCACGGTCACGGTGACCGATCTCAATGCATCGGTCGGCAGCCCGCTCACCGGCTGGCGAGACTTTCCGAGCGTGACCCACGGCACCAAGCGTGTCAGTTGGTACTGCGATAGCCGCACCGATGTGAAATTCAGTGCCCAGGGGGCCGCCGGCGCGGTGTCGACCTATAACGACGGATCTCGATCCTATAGCGTCTACCCGACCGGGATGCCGGGCATCGGCATTGTCTTCAGGACCAACGGTGACACCCAGGTGGGGGCGCACAACATCGTCACCGGTATCCTGAGCAACAACACCCAGCGAACGTACAGCCAGACCAATCTGTCGGCGAGCAACAAGACCTACGCCTATGAAATAAACTACCGGCTGATCAAGACCGGCCCCATCTCCTCCGGCAGCATCGTGCCCCGCGTGATTGCCAGGACGTGGTGGGAACCGGTGCCCTCGCATTTCAACCCGCGGGAATACAATATCCTGCTGGGCAGGGGCACCATCGTCGCTCCGGTTCCCACCTGCGACCTGGCAACGGGCGACGTCAATCGCACGGTGACGCTGGACACCATCCGGCTCTCGAACTTCACCGGCACCTGGCTGGCCAAGAAAACCTTCGAGATCAGCGCCAACTGCCGCAATGCCTCCAACGTGACCTTCAGATTCACCGGTACACCGGCAACCGGCAACGCCGCGCTGTTCAGGAACACCGGCGACGCCGCCGGTGTCGGCCTGTGGCTGTACTCGCGGATCGGCGGCGTCGAGTCGACCCTGAGCCACAACGGCTCACGGACCGTGACGGTATCGAGCGATCGGGCGGTGCTGCCGCTGGGCGCGGCGTATCACAAGACCACCGGCACGGTCACCAGAGGCACGCTGGTCAGCACCGTGACCGTCAACATCAGCTACAACTGAGGCAGGTGACAGGCCGCGATAGCATGCCGCCTAGCCGGTTGTGGCCTGCAGTCCCGCCAGCAGCAGGCGCTGGTAGAGCTCCTCGCGCAGTCCTTGCGGTTGGGTCAGGCCCATGCGTTGCAGGTGCTCGGGGAATACCGACGGCTCGGGTGCGTCCAGCGTCGCCTTGCCCAGCTCGAAGACTTCGCTCAGCTTGAACTTGCTCTTGAGCCAGTTCAGCGCCCGCAGCAGGTCACGCTCCTCGGCGCTGAAATTGCTGCCCAGCGGATACTCCGGAAACAGCTGCGGGTGCCGCGCCCGGATCGCCTGCAGGCGCTCCGGACGGTTATCGGCAAAACGCGGATCGAGGCGGAAGTCCTTCGGCAGCTTGCCGACCTTCTGCGCCTGCTCGATCAGGCCGGCCTGGAACCGCGAGTCGCTGATATTGAGCAATGCCTCGATCACCGTCGCATCGTTCCTGCCGCGCAGGTCGGCAATCCCGTACTCGGTCACGACGATGTCGCGCAGGTGCCGGGGAATGGTGCAATGGCCGTATTCCCAGACGATATTCGAACTGACCTCGCCCGCAGATTCGCGCCAGCTACGCAGGATCAGCACCGAGCGTGCACCTTCCAGGGCATGTCCCTGGGCCACGAAATTGTACTGCCCGCCCACTCCGCTGAGCACCCGCCCGTCTTCCAGCTGGTCGGCGACACCGGCCCCGAGCAGCGTCATGGTGAAGGCGCTGTTGATAAATCGCGCATCCAGGCGTTGCAGGCGCTTGAGTTCCTCCTGGCCATACAACTCGTTGATGTAGCTGATGGCGGTCATGTTGAACTCGGCGAGCCGCTCCTTCGGCAACTCCCGCAAGCGCTGGTAAAAGCTCTGCGGCCCGAGAAAGAAGCCACCGTGCACGGCGATGCCGCCGACCGCCGTCGTCTCGTCGAGCAGCCCGGCATTGGCCTGGCGCTGCTGGGCGATATCGGCATAGACCTTGCGCCGCACGATCCCCGCATCGGCCAGTACCAGCAGGCCGTTGACGAACATCTCGCTGCAGCCGTAGAGCCCCCGGGCAAACGGCTCGGTACCGCCCTGCCGGTCGATCAGCGACTTCCATGGCAGCACGTCGATATCGGCGAGCAGTGCCCGATAGCCTCCGTTATCCGCGTGGCGCGCCAGCAGCGCCGCCGTCAGCGCATCGCCCATGGAGCCGATGCCGATCTGCAGGGTCCCGCCATCGCGCACCAGGGTACTGGCATGCAGGCCGATAAAGTGATCCTGGGTGTCCACGGGCATGTTCGGCGTGGAAAACAGGGTGCTTTGCTCCTGCTCGTCGATCAGCAGGTCGAAGGCGTCACGGTCGATTTCAGAGTCGCCCGGCATGTAGGGCAGGTCGCCATGGACCTGGCCCAGCAGGAGGATGGTTTCACCGGCGGCACGGCGCCTGGCGATCATCGGCAACAGATCGAGAGTGATGTCCGGGTTGCAGCTCAGGCTCAGCCGGTCCGGCTGCCGCGGATCGGCGGCGACCAGCTGGGCCACCAGGTTCAGGCCGCTGGCATTGATATCCCGGGCCGCGTGGCTGTAGTTGCTGCTGACGTAGTCCTGCTGCGCCGCCGCGCTGTTGAGCAGGCTGCCGGGCTGCATGAAGAACTGCTCGACATGGATGTTCGACGGCAGCGTGTCACGATGCAGGTCGGCGAGGAAATCCAGTTCCGGGTAATCACCGAACACCCGCGCCACGAAGGGCTCGAGAAAGCGCCGTTGCAAACCATCGCCAAGGGCTGGGCGGCCCAGGCTCAGGGCCGTGTAGATCGTCAGCCGGCGCTCCGGCAACCGGCTGACACGCCGGTACAGGGCATTGACGAAACGATTGGGTTTGCCCAGCCCCAGGGGCATGCCCATGTGGATATGCACCGGCAACCGCGCCAGCACCTCGTCGACCGCTTGCTCGATAGAACAGTCCTGCACCATTCGATCCTCCCCACCTTTCCCTGAATTGAGGTTGGACCGAGCTTGCCCGCTCTTTGCTGCAAATGACAGCCACAAGATGTAAACGCCAGACACGAAAAAGCCGCTCGAAAGCGGCTTTTTCAGCGCGGGACCCGCGTTATTTCAGGCCGGACATCTTGCCGATGGCGCCTTTGAGCTCGTCATCGGAGCAATCGGCGCAGGTGCCTTTTGGCGGCATCGCGTTGATCCCGGTGATGGCCTTGGCCAGCAGGCCATCCAGGCCGCCCTGTTCCTTGGCACGCTTGCCCCAGTCGGCCGCGTCGCCGATTTTCGGCGCGCCCAGCAGACCGCTGCCATGGCAGGCATTACAGTGCTTGGCAATCACCTCGTCGGGCGTCTTCGCCCCGCCACCGCCACCGGCCGAGGCTGCAACTTCCATCCCCTTGCATTCCTGGCCCTGTACACAGACCTGGCCGACCGGCTCCAGGCGTTTGGCAATATCGTCGTTCGTCGCAGCTTGAGCGCTGACAGCCCATAGGGCCAACACGGTTGCTGGTACGGCCAGCATTTTCATAATTGGATTCACGCGTACACCCTCAATGGTGGCTAATCACACCCCGAACCACGGTTTCGCAGGCGGGCGTGAGTATAGCGGTAAGACCGCCACTGCGAAACAACCCCTTGAGTTACAGGGGTATTACCCCAGTCGCGTATCCGTACGGCCGGGCGCCTTGAAATCCGTGACCTGGCGCCTCTGGTTCTCAGAAATTCGCGGGTGTCGCTGCGCTGATTAGTCGCGCCGGTGTATCGAACGGATTGCGAAAGCGGTGCGGCTTGGTACTTTCGAAATAGTAGCTGTCGCCCGCTTCGAGCACGAAGGTTTCCAGGCCGACCACCAGTTCCAGCCGCCCTTCGACCAGGATGCCGGTTTCCTCACCTTCGTGAGTCAGCATTTCCTCGCCGGTATCGGCGCCTGGTGGATAGATTTCGTTGAGAAACGCGATGGCGCGGCTCGGATGGGCCCGCCCGACCAGCTTCATGGTCACGGCGCCATCGGAGATATCGATCAGTTCGTTGGCTTTGTAGACGATCTGCGTCGGTTTTTCCTGGAGAATCTCTTCGGAAAAAAACTCGACCATCGACATGGGAATGCCGCCAAGCACCTTTCTCAGTGAGCTGATCGAGGGACTGACGCTGTTTTTCTCGATCATTGAAATGGTGCTATTGGTGACGCCCGCACGCTTGGCGAGTTCACGTTGAGACAGACCTTTCAGTTTGCGGATGGATTGCAGTCGTTCACCGACGTCCAATGCGGCAGCCTCCCAGGGATTCAGGCAATTGTTGTAATTGAGCGATATCATGGCATAGCGTTCAGTATTTACAACACTTTGGCCCGAATCCACTTCGGCAGAACTTTCCGTGAGGCGCTGCGCCAGGCGCTAGCTCCCGGTGTAGAGCCTCGGGACCCGACGCAGGTTGCAGAAGATCTGGTACGGGATGGTCTCGGCGCAGGCGGCCACCTCGCTGGCGAGGATGTTCCGGCCCCACAATTCCACAGTCGAACCGAGCCCGGCCTGGGGCACGTCCGTCAGATCGACACACAGCATGTCCATCGATACCCGTCCCAGCAGCTGGCTGCGCTGCCCGGCCACCAGCACCGGCGTGCCGGTCGGCGCATGCCGTGGATAACCGTCGGCGTAGCCCATCGCGACCACACCGACCCGCATCGGCTTGGGCGTGATGAACCGCGCCCCGTAGCCCACCGGCTCGCCAGCCGGCAGTTCGCGCACGCTGATGATTTTCGACTCCAGGGTCATGACCGGCTGCAAGCGCGCCGCCACCGGATGTTCCTCGCCGAACGGCGTGGAGCCGAACAACAGGATCCCCGGACGCACCCAGTCGCTGGGAATGCTCGGCCAGCCCAGCACCGCCGGGGAATTGCGCAGGCTGACTTCTGCCGACAGGCCCTGGCGCGCCGCCTCGAATACGGCGACCTGCTCGTCGCTGCGCTGGCAGCCCAGTTCATCGGCGCGGGCGAAGTGGCTCATCAGCACGATCTTCGCCACCTTGCCACTGGCCAGCAGGCGCTGGTAGGCCGCCTGGTAGTCCGCCGGGTGCAGGCCGACACGGTGCATGCCCGAGTCCAGCTTCAGCCAGACGGTGATCGGCGCACCGACCGCCGTCCGCTCGATGGCCTCCAGTTGCCACAGCGAATGCACCACGCACCAGAAATCGTGCTCGACGATCAACGCCAGCTCGTCGGCTTCGAAAAAGCCTTCCAGCAGCAGGATCGGCGCGCGGATGCCCGCGGCGCGCAACTCCAGCGCTTCCTCGATGCAGGCCACGGCAAAACCGTCGGCCTCGGCTTCCAGGGCCTGGGCGCAACGCACCGCACCATGGCCATAGGCATCGGCCTTGATCACGGCGAGGGCCTTGGCCCCCGATATTTCACGGGCCAGCTGGTAGTTGTGGCGCAAGGCCTGGAGGTCGATCAGGGCACGGGCAGGACGCATGGCGGCAGACTTCTGGACGGTCGGTTGGGAATAAAAAACCGGCACGACAAGCGGTGTTGCCACACGCCGTGCCGGGAGAGGGATCTTGCGTTAAGGCAGGGCGGCCACGACGGACAGCTCGACCAGGATTTCCGGTTCGCAGAGCTTGGCCTGCACCGTGGCACGGGCCGGGGCCACGCCCTTGGGCAGCCACTTGTCCCAGACCGAGTTCATCCCGGCGAAATCGGCATCGACGTCTTTCAGGTAGATGGTCACCGACAGCAGCCTGGTCTTGTCGGTGCCCGCCAGGTCCAGCAAACGCTCGATATTGCCCAGGGCTTCACGGGTCTGCGTCTCAATCCCGGCGCTCATGTCGTCGCCGACTTGCCCGGCCAGATACACGGTCCCGTTGTGAACGACGATCTGGCTCATGCGCTCATTGGTGAGCTGGCGCTGGATTGACATGTCTTGCAGTCTCCTGGTGATTGCCATAACGGGAAATATCGAGGCCTTCTGCGCTGATCTGCGGCGTTTTCTTCGCCATCAGGTCGGCCAGCAGGCGACCGGAACCACAGGCCATGGTCCAGCCGAGCGTACCGTGGCCTGTATTCAGGAACAGATTGCGGAACGGCGTGGCGCCCACGATCGGGGTGCCGTCGGGGGTGGTCGGACGCAGGCCGGTCCAGAAACTGGCCGCCTGGAGGTCGCCGCCCTGAGGATAGAGGTCGTTGACGATCATCTCCAGTGTTTCGCGCCGACGTGGGTTCAGCGACAGGTCAAAACCGGCGATTTCCGCCATGCCGCCAACGCGGATACGGTTGTCGAAACGGGTGATCGCGACCTTGTAGGTTTCGTCGAGAATGGTCGAGGTCGGAGCCATTGCCGAATTGGTGATCGGCACGGTCAGCGAGTAACCCTTGAGCGGGTAGACCGGTGCCTTGATCCCCAGCGGCTTGAGCAACTGCGGCGAATAACTGCCCAGGGCCAGGACGTAGCGGTCGGCGGTTTCCAGCTTGCCGTCGATCCACACCCCGTTGATCCGGTCGCCGGCGTAGTCGAGACGCTGGATATCCTGTTCGAAGCGGAATTCCACGCCCAGCTTGGCAGCCATTTCGGCCAGGCGGGTGGTGAAGATCTGGCAGTCGCCGGTCTGGTCGTTCGGCAGGCGCAGGGCACCGGCGAGGATATCGGTGACGCTGGCCAGGGCCGGTTCGACGCGGGCAATGCCGGCGCGGTCGAGCAGTTCGTAGGGCACGCCGGACTCTTTCAGCACCGCGATGTCCTTCGCCGCGCCGTCCAGTTGCGCCTGGGTGCGGAACAGCTGGGTGGTGCCCAGGCTGCGGCCCTCGTAGGCAATGCCGGTTTCGGCGCGCAATTCGTCGAGGCAGTCACGGCTGTACTCGGACAGGCGGACCATGCGCTCCTTGTTCACCGCGTAGCGGCTGGCCGTGCAGTTGCGCAGCATCTGCGCCATCCACAGGTACTGGTCGACATCGGCGGTGGCCTTGATCGCCAGCGGCGCATGGCGTTGCAGCAGCCACTTGATGGCCTTGAGCGGCACGCCAGGCGCGGCCCAGGGCGAGGCATAACCCGGCGAGACCTGGCCGGCGTTGGCGAAGCTGGTTTCCCTGGCGGCGGCAGGCTGACGGTCGACCACCACCACTTCAAAGCCGGCTCGGGCCAGATAATAAGCGCTGGCGACACCGATGACGCCACTGCCCAATACCAGAACTCGCATGTGTATGTCCCTCAATCGCGGCCAGCTGCCGATGTTTGTTGTTCAGAGCGAAGATGCGCGCAGTGTAAAAAACAATAGCCAGTGCTTTTCACTATATAACCGCCTATATTTGGCGAGAATTCTCGGCAATATGGCTTTTCACGGAGGCGCATCCCCTATGCGAACCAACCACCAGACCAAACGCGAGCTGGACAAGATCGACCGCAACATCCTGCGGATCCTCCAGGCCGACGGGCGCATCTCGTTCACCGAGCTGGGGGAAAAGGTCGGTTTGTCCACCACACCCTGCACCGAGCGGGTCCGGCGGCTGGAACGCGAGGGGATCATCATGGGCTACAACGCCCGGCTCAACCCGCAGCACCTCAAGGGCAGCCTGCTGGTGTTCGTCGAGATCAGCCTCGACTACAAGTCCGGCGACACCTTCGAGGAATTCCGCCGCGCCGTGTTGAAGCTGCCGCATGTGCTGGAGTGCCACCTGGTCTCGGGTGACTTCGACTACCTGGTCAAGGCACGGATTTCCGAGATGGCGTCCTATCGCAAGCTGCTGGGCGATATCCTGCTCAAGCTGCCTCATGTGAGGGAGTCCAAGAGCTATATCGTGATGGAAGAGGTGAAGGAGAGCCTGAACCTGCCGATTCCGGACTGATCCGCCGAACGATCCATGGGCTCAGACCAGGACCTGGCGGGTGCTGGCGATGTACTCGTGTACCTGCTTCTCGGCACGTGGATGAATCATTTCAACCGGACGCCGGCCATTGGGGCACGGCAGGCTCGGCGTGGTGCCGAACAGGCGGCAGATCAACGGTCGCTCGTCATACACCGTGCAACCGTTCGGCCCCAGGTGCACACAGTTCAGTTCGTTCAGCGCCGCTTCCTGTTCGGCCGCGGTCTTGCGCGGCAGACGGGCCATTTCCTCCGATGAGGTGGTCACCGGCCCACAGCAGTCGTGACAACCCGGCACGCACTCGAAAGACGGGATCTGCTGCCGGAGAAAGCGGATTTTCTGGCTGTTGCAGCTCATCGGGGCGATTACCGGAGACAGGGATGGGTAAGAATTCTGCCTGAAAAGCCCGACAGCAGACAGCGGTAGCCGCCCCGCGGTTGCCCGCCCGCAAGGGTCCGGCTTATCCTCCGTAAAATTTTCCAAACACAAAAATCAGGATCATGCACATGAACGCCCCTGCCCGGCACACCACCTCCTACTACGCCGCCAGCAGCCACCCGCAGCCGGAATATCCGCTCCTGCAAGGTGAGGTGCAGGCCGATGTCTGTGTGGTCGGCGGCGGTTTCTCCGGGCTCAATACCGCCATCGAACTGGCCGAGCGCGGCCTGAGCGTGGTCCTGCTGGAGGCGCGCAAGATCGGCTGGGGTGCCAGCGGACGCAACGGCGGGCAACTGATCCGCGGCGTCGGCCATGGGCTTGAGCAGTTCACCGACATCCTCGGCCAGGACGGCGTACGGCAGTTGAAGCTGATGGGGCTGGAGGCCGTGGACATCGTCCGCCGGCGCATCGAGCACTTCCAGCTCGACTGCGACCTGACCTGGGGCTACTGCGACCTGGCCAACAAGCCCCGCGACCTCGAAGGCTTCGCCGAGGACGCCGAGGAACTCCGGCAACTGGGCTATCGCCATGCAACCCGCCTGCTGCAAGCCCATGAAATGCACAGCGTGGTCGGCTCCGAGCGTTATGTCGGCGGCCTGGTGGACATGGGCTCCGGTCATCTGCACCCATTGAACCTGGCGTTGGGCGAAGCGGCCGCCGCCACGCAACTGGGGGTGCGGCTGTTCGAGCAGTCGGCGGTGACCCGTATCGATTACGGCCCCGAAGTGCGGGTGCACTGCGCCCAGGGTTCGGTTCGCGCCAAGACCCTGGTCCTCGGCTGCAACGCCTATCTCAACGGGCTCAACAGCGAACTCGGCGGCAAGGTGTTGCCCGCCGGCAGCTATATCATCGCCACCGAGCCCCTGAGCGAAGCCCAGGCCCGCTCGTTGCTGCCGCAGAACATGGCGGTCTGCGATCAACGGGTCGCGCTGGATTACTATCGGCTATCGGCCGACCGTCGCCTGCTGTTCGGGGGCGCCTGCCATTACTCCGGGCGTGATCCGCAAGATATCGCCGCCTATATGCGACCGAAAATGCTTGAGGTGTTCCCGCAACTGGCCGGGGCCAGGATCGATTACCACTGGGGCGGGATGATCGGTATCGGCGCCAACCGGCTGCCACAGATCGGTCGCCTGAAGGAGCAGCCCAACGTGTATTACGCCCAGGCCTATGCCGGACACGGGCTCAACGCCACCCACCTGGCCGGCAAGCTGCTGGCCGAAGCCATCAGCGGCCAGCAGAGCGATGGCTTCGACCTGTTCGCCCGGGTGCCGCATATCACCTTCCCGGGCGGCAAGTACCTGCGTTCTCCGCTGCTGGCCCTGGGCATGCTCTGGCATCGCCTCAAGGAATTGCGTTAAGACCGCCAGAAAGGTTTCAGGCCTTCCGCCCTTGCCTGCTCCCGACTCAGCCCGATATCCCGCAACTCGTCGGGCGTGAGTTCGAGCAGCACCTTGCGGGTACGCAGGCGATGCCAGAGCAGCTCCATCCGACCCAGCGCGGGCGCGCATTGGCGGACGGAAACCGCACCCGCGTGCTCCTGCTCGATCATCAGTTCCTGACTGCGCAAAACCAGACGCACATCGCTCAAACCGTTCATTGCCGCTGCTCCTTTGTTACTCGGTTGCCATGAGCAGAGAGCATGACGATTCGGGGAAAACCATTACAGATTCAATCCTCCTGTATTATTTCCATACAGAATTGACAAAATCGTCACTGAATCCTGTATTTTCCACCTATCTGTACTGGTCAACCGTTTCCCTCCTGAGCGAGCACCCGCCATGACCCTCTACATCAACCTCGCCGAACTGCTGGGAACCCGCATAGAACAAGGCTTCTATCGCCCAGGCGACCGTTTGCCTTCTGTACGGGCATTGAGCGTGGAACATGGGGTCAGCCTGAGCACGGTGCAGCAGGCCTACCGGATGCTGGAGGACAACGGCCTGGCCCTGCCCAAGCCAAAGTCCGGCTATTTCGTGCCGACCAGCCGCGAATTGCCGGCCTTGCCGGTGGTGGGGCGCCCGGCCCAGCGGCCGGTGGAGATCTCCCAGTGGGACCAGGTGCTGGAACTGATCCGTGCGGTACCGCGCAAGGACACCGTACAGTTGGGCCGGGGCATACCGGACGTCGGCAGCCCGACCATGAAACCGCTGCTGCGCAGCCTGGCACAGATCAGCCGGCGCCAGGACCTGCCAGGGCTGGCCTACGACAACATCTACGGCAACCTGGGCCTGCGCGAGCAGATCGCCCGGCTGATGCTCGACTCCGGCTGCCAGCTCGGCCCCCACGACCTGGTGGTCACCACCGGTTGCCATGAAGCACTATCCGCCAGCATCCGCGCCACCTGCGACCATGGCGACATCATCGCGGTGGACTCGCCGAGCTTCCATGGCGCCATGCAGACCCTCAAGGGCCTGGGCATGAAGGCCCTGGAAATCCCCACCGACCCGATCACCGGGATCAGCCTCGACGCCCTCGAACTGGCGCTCGAACAGTGGCCGATCAAGGCCATACAGTTGACCCCCAACTGCAACAATCCGCTGGGCTATATCATGCCGGAGTCGCGCAAACGCGCGCTGTTGCAGCTGGCACAACGTTTCGACGTGGCAATCATCGAGGACGATGTGTATGGCGAGCTGTCCTACACCTACCCGCGTCCACGCACCATCAAGTCCTTCGACGACGATGGCCGGGTCCTGCTCTGCAGTTCGTTTTCCAAGACCCTGGCCCCGGGCCTGCGCATCGGCTGGGTGGCGCCCGGGCGCTACCTGGAACGCGTGCTGCACATGAAGTACATCAGCACCGGCGCCACTGCCCCGCAGCCGCAGCTGGCCATCGCCGACTTCCTGCGCAACGGTCATTTCGAACCGCATTTGCGGCGGATGCGTACGCAATACCAGCGCAATCGCGACTTGATGCTCGACTGGGTCAGCCGCTACTTTCCCGCCGGGACCCGGGCCAGCCGGCCCCAGGGCAGCTTCATGCTGTGGGTCGAGCTGCCGGATGGCTTCGACACCCAGCGGCTCAATCGCGAACTGGTGGACCAGGGCGTCCAGGTCGCCGTGGGCAGCATCTTTTCGGCCTCGGGCAAATACCGCAATTGCCTGCGGATGAACTACGCTGCCAAGCCGACGGCACAGGTCGAGGAAGCCGTGCGCAAGGTCGGCGTGGCGGCGACCCGGCTGCTGGCCGAAAACCCGTGCGGCAGCGATTGACCTTTATCCGCCGGACAGCGTCCATATGCCAATACCTGCCATGACTCAGGGCGACTGCGCTTGAAATCCTGTTTGCTGTTGATCGCCCTGCTCTTGAGCGGATGCGCCTCACTGGAAGTTCCCCGAATCCCCAGCCAGGCCTTGCCGGCAGCGGACTCGGCCTTCGGCCGCGCGCTCCAGGCCCAGGCCGCGGCCTACCAGGGGCGCTCGGGCTTTCGCCTGCTGCCCAATGGCGGCGAGGCCTTCCGGGCCCGGGCCGAACTGATCCGCAACGCCCAGAGCAGCCTCGACCTGCAGTACTACATCGTCCACGACGGCCTGAGCACACGGATGCTGGTGGACGAACTGCTCAAGGCCGCCGACCGCGGCGTGCGCGTGCGAATCCTGCTGGACGACACCACCAGCGACGGCCTCGACGACATCATCGCCACCCTGGCCGCCCACCCGAACATCCAGATCCGCCTGTTCAATCCGCTGGACCTGGGGCGCAGCACCGTGGCCACGCGCACCCTGGGCCGGCTGTTCAACCTGTCCCTGCAACACCGGCGCATGCACAACAAGCTGTGGCTGGCCGACAACAGCGCGGCCATCGTCGGCGGACGCAATCTGGGCGACGAGTATTTCGGCGCGCAACCGGACCTGAACTTCACCGATATCGACATGCTCGGCGTGGGACCGGTGGCCGAACAGCTCGGCCACAGCTTCGACCAGTACTGGAACAGCGCCCTGAGCAAACCCATCGGCGAGTTCCTCTCGCGCCAACCCACCGCTCGCGACCTGGCGGACACCCGCACCCGCCTGGAACAGTCCCTCGACGCCTGGCGCCAGCAGAACCCCGCGCTGTACCAGCGCCTGGCCGATTACCGTTATCGCCCCCGCCTCGACACCTGGCGCCGCGAGTTGATCTGGGCCTGGAACCAGGCCCTGTGGGATGCGCCGAGCAAGGTGCTGGCCAGGAACGAGCCCGATCCGCGCCTGCTGCTGACCACCCAGCTGGCGCCCGAGCTGCAGAATGTCCATACCGAGCTGATGATGATTTCCGCGTACTTCGTGCCCGGCCAACCGGGGCTGGTGTACCTGACGGGACGAGCGGACGCCGGAGTGGCCGTCAGCCTGCTGACCAACTCGCTGGAAGCCACCGACGTGCCGGCGGTGCACGGTGGGTATGCGCCCTACCGCAAGGCGTTGCTGGCACACGGGGTGAAACTCTTCGAACTGCGCCGCCAACCCGGCGACCGTGGCGGCAGTGGCCCGCACCTGTTCCACAGCGGCTCATCCAAGGGCTCGGATTCCAGCCTGCACAGCAAGGCGATGATCTTCGACCGGCAGAAATCCTTTGTCGGCTCGTTCAATTTCGACCCGCGCTCGGTGCTGTGGAACACCGAGGTCGGGGTGCTGGTGGACAGCCCGGAGCTGGCTGAACACGTGCGCACCCTGGCCTTGCAGGGCATGGCCCCGGCCCTGAGCTACGAGCCACGGCTGGAAGCCGGGCAACTGGTCTGGGTCACCGAGGACAACGGCCGGATACATGTCCTGCATCGCGAACCCGGGAGCTGGTGGCGCCGCTTCAATGCCTGGCTCGCCAGCAGCGTCGGGCTGGAGCGCATGCTTTAGGCGGACACGGGCTCCGTCCGGCCAAACGCCCCCTGGCGCAGTACCAGGATCACCAGGCCCAGCGCCCCCGCGGCCATGAACAGCGGCAAGGCATGCCCGCTGATCCACTGGCTGCCCGCCCCCGCGGCCAGCGGCCCGACCAGGCAACCGATGCCCCAGAGCTGGGCCACATGGGCGTTGGCGCGGACCAGCGCGTCGTCACGATAACGCTCGCCGATCAGGATCAGCGACAGCGTGAACAAGCCGCCCGCGCTCGCCCCGAACAGCACCCACAGCGGCCAGATCAACAGGGTGTCGAGCAACAGCGGCACCGCCAGGCTCGACAGCATCAGCGCCACCGCGCAGCCGGTGAACATCGCCCGCCGCGAGATTCGGTCGGCCAAGGCTCCGATCGGCAACTGCAGCAGCGCATCGCCCACCACCACGGTGCTGACCATCGCCAGGGCGATGTCCGCCGTGAATCCCTGGCGCAGGCAGTAGACCGGCAGCAGTGTCAGGATCATCGCCTCGAAGGCGGCAAACAACGAGATAGCCCAGGCAATCGCCGGCAGGTTCCGGCAGAACCCCAGCAGGTCCATCAGGGTCACCCGGCTGGATTCCGAGGTCGGAGCCCCGCTACGGCCCAGCAACAGGAACGGCGAAAGCACCAGCAGGCCCACCCCGACCCAGAAACCGTAGTCGCCTTGCGTGCCCACCGCCGCCAGCAGCAACGGCCCGGACAGCTGGCTCAGGGCATAGCTGCTGCCATAGAGCGCCACCAGCCGGCCGCGCCAGCGCTCGACCACCAACTGGTTGATCCAGCTTTCGCCGAGAATGAAGACGATGGTCAGGATCACCCCGATCATCAGGCGCAGCACCAGCCAGACCGGATAACTCGGCAACAGCGCCAGCAGGCCGATGGACAATGCCCCGGCCCACAGACACAGGGCCATCAGCCGCGCCGTACCGAAGTGAGCCGCCAGGCGGCTGGACACACTCGCGCCAACCAGCACGCCAATGGCCGGCATCGCCGCCATGACCCCGATGGCGAACGAACCATAGCCCCAGCCTTCCAGCCGCAGCGACACCAGCGGCATGCTCACGCCCAGCGCCAGGCCGACGCTCAGCACAGCGGCCAGGACGGCGAAATAAGTCGCCCAACGCATTTCCACGCTCCTGTGGATAACTCTGTCTGGAGACAACGCAGCCGGACCTCCTTGCGGAAAGTCCGGCTGTGTCTTTTGGATACCTTCGATCGTTCCCATGCTCCGCGTGGGAACGATCGTCAGACGCGTTCCTTGTGGGAGCCGGCTTGCTGGCGATGGCGTCCGGACTGACAGCGCAGGCCCCAGGACCTCATCGCCAGCAAGCCGGCTCCTACAGGTTTTGTTGCGCCCTGAAGATTACAGCTTGATCCAGGTCGCCTTCAGCTCGGTGTACTTGTCGAACGCATGCAGCGACTTGTCGCGGCCGTTACCCGACTGCTTGAAACCACCGAACGGCGCGGTCATGTCACCGCCGTCGTACTGGTTGACCCACACGCTGCCGGCACGCAGGGCCTTGGCGGTCAGGTGTGCCTTGGAGATGTTCGCGGTCCAGACGGCAGCGGCCAGGCCATACGGCGTGTCGTTGGCAATCTGGATGGCTTCTTCGACGCTATCGAAAGCGATCACCGACAGCACCGGGCCGAAGATTTCTTCCTGGGCGATCTTCATCGCGTTGCTCACGCCATCGAAAATCGTCGGCTCGACATAGGTCCCGCCAGTCTCCTGGAGGGTTCGCTTGCCGCCGGCCACCAGCTTGGCGCCATCGGCATGGCCGGAATCGATGTAGGACAGCACGGTGTTCATCTGCTGGGTGTCCACCAGGGCCCCGACATTGGTGGCCGGATCCAGCGGGTTGCCCGGCTTCCAGGCCTTCAGCGCCTCGATCACCAGCGGCAGGAAGGTGTCCTTGATCGAACGCTCCACCAGCAGGCGCGAACCAGCGGTGCAGACTTCGCCCTGGTTGAACGCGATGGCGCTGGCCGCGGCTTCGGCGGCGGCCTGCAGGTCCGGGGCGTCGGCAAAGACGATGTTCGGGCTCTTGCCGCCGGCTTCCAGCCAGACGCGCTTCATGTTCGACTCACCGGAGTAGACCATCAGTTGCTTGGCGATCTTGGTCGAACCGGTGAACACCAGGGTATCGACATCCATATGCAGGGCCAGGGCCTTGCCGACGGTGTGGCCGTAACCGGGCAGCACGTTGAGCACACCCGCCGGGATGCCGGCCTCGACGGCCAGGGCCGCGATGCGGATGGCGGTCAGCGGGGATTTTTCCGATGGCTTGAGAATCACCGAGTTACCGGTGGACAGCGCCGGGCCGAGTTTCCAGCAGGCCATCATCAGCGGGAAGTTCCACGGCACGATGGCGCCGACCACGCCGACCGGCTCGCGGGTCACCAGGCCCAACTGGTCATGGGGCGTCGCGGCGACTTCATCGTAGATCTTGTCAATGGCTTCGCCGCTCCAGCTCAGTGCCTGGGCCGCGCCCGGCACGTCAATGAACAGCGAGTCGGTGATCGGCTTGCCCATGTCTAGGGTTTCAAGCAGGGCCAGCTCTTCGGCATTGGTCTTCAGCAGCGCGGCGAAACGGATCATCGCCGCCTTGCGCTTGGCCGGCGCCAGGCGCGACCAGACGCCGGAATTGAAAGTGGCACGGGCATTTTCCACGGCGCGCTGGGCATCGGCGGCATCGCAGCTGGCAACATGCGTCAGCAGGCGGCCGTCGACCGGGCTGATGCACTCGAACGTGTCGTTGGAAACCGCGGCGGTGTATTCGCCATTGATGTAGGCGCGGCCTTCAATCTTCAGCTCACGGGCGCGTTGTTCCCAGTCAGCACGAGTCAGGGTGGTCATGCGAGTGTCCTCCTCTTATTGAAATACAAGCGCCACGCGCTCTTGCGCCAGCACCGTCCAGAATTCTGCCCGACGAGCCCTGTTTTCGGCCCACGGCACCCACCACCCTAAACCAGCGGCACCCGAAGTTTCAATATATTTGACACAAGGTCGGTAAACGCCGTTGCCATGTTCGTTTTAATAAACATAGACTCGTGACTGCCGATCACCCGCCTTACCACTGCCGAGGAAAAGCAGCATGAGCATCCAGGACATCGTCGACTTCAGCGAAGCCAGCACCACGCCCGAACGCTTTCGCCCGGTACCGGAAAAGGTGCTCAAGGGCGATCCGGAACAGACGATCTTCAATCACTACGCCAGCCCGTGCGGCCAGATGAATGCCGGTGTCTGGGAAGGCGCGGTCGGCCAATGGACGGTGAACTACACCGAGCACGAATACTGCGAAATCGTGCAGGGCGTTTCGGTGTTGCGCGATGCCGATGGCAACGCCAAGACCTTGCGCGCCGGCGACCGCTTCGTCATTCCAGCAGGCTTCAAGGGCACCTGGGAAGTGCTGGAGCACTGCCGCAAGATCTACGTGGTCTTCGAACAGAAAGCCTGATCAGGCCTCGATGCACCAGATGCGCGGGTCGTCGACGGCCCGCACCGGATAGGGCAGGTCGAGCTTGAGGTCGTCGCGCTCGACGCGCAGGCGACCGTCGTCGCCCTTCTCCAGTTCGTCCGCCGTCAGGGCCAGGATCCAGTAGAAATCCTCGCGCCCACAGGCTTCCTGCAGCCGACTCGCGACGGTGGCCGCCCTGAGTTCGATGCGACCGTCACGGAAGGCGAAGCCCGCCCGCACCCCCACTTCGATTTTCTCGGGCTGCGCGGCCAGAAGGTAGGACTGGACGATCTCGAAACTGCCCTGCATGGCTCGGTTCGACACCATCAGGCGTGCGCCGGAGGGATCGTTGAAACGCTGCAGGAACGGCTCGAAGGCCTGCGCCGCCTGGCGATTGGCCTTGGCGACGGCAGCGTCGATGCGCTGGCTCAGCACCTCGTCAGCAGGCGTGGCGAGCGGTGGCAGCGATCCCAGCAGGATCGCCACCGGCGTCTCGCCCCGGGCGACACGCGGCAGCCAGTCCACCCCCTGGCGCTCAAGCAGATACCCGGCCAGATCGCCCAGCACATAACTCTCGTGGTCGGCGGTCAGATAGTCTTCCCGCCCCTGCCGGACCAGCGCTTCGAGCATCAGTGTCGACCATTCGGCAGAGTCCGGCCGTACGCCCTGCGCCAGCAATCGGGCAACCGACTCCACATGACGCGCACTGCCTTCGGAGCGGTCGGTGTTGCCGACACGCCTGGCCTCGTCGGCATGCTCGCTCAACCAGCGGCGATGCCAATGGCTGGCCCGTGCCAACCCGTCAGGCTGTCCCTGGGCCGCCGCCAGCAGGTGACGGATGATCAGGTTGCGATATAGCCTCGGCGCGGCGGACGCGGGATACAGGACGCTGCGCTCCGCCCCAGGACCAACCACCCAGTCGTCCTCGGCGTAAAAATGAAAGGCCTCGTGGGTCGCCAGGCTGAACACATCGGGAACTGCCCGCGGATCCTTCAGGCGCTGCCGCTCATCCTCGGGCAAGGCTTCTCCCAGGCCGACAAAGACAGCCGGGCGGCCCTGCCAGCGGATCTTCCGATAGCGCTGGTACTCGTGTGACAGCCCCAGTGCGGTGACCTGCGCCATCTCCACTTCGCGCCCGCCCTGGGCATTCATCACCCAGGCGCGCCGGCCATTGCTGGTCACCAGCTGGATATCGGCAAACACCCGGGTGGCCTGGTTGAACCCGGCCAGCGCGGGCCAGGCGACTTGCGTCGCCTCGATCATCCGGCGCACATAGGCGTCGGTGCCGGTTTCGCCATCGGCCGACGGCGCCGCCGAAACCGCGACACTGGCCGCCGCCAGGAACACCAGCAACAGCAATGCAAACATCCTCGCAATGATCATCCACGCCCTCCATGACTGTGTTGTCCCGTTGTTCAGGCAGTCTAGGAAAGGCACAACGGGAGAGACGCAGGAAAAGGCCATGCGAAATGAAGGAAACAGCCGAAAAACAGGCGAAAAAAAACCCCGAACCAGTCGGGGTTTTTCTCGAAAAACAAAATCAATTACTTGATTTTGCCTTCCTTGTAGATCACGTGCTTGCGAACAACCGGATCATATTTCTTGATCTCGATTTTGTCCGGAGTAGTGCGCTTGTTCTTGTCAGTCGTGTAGAAATGACCAGTACCGGCGCTCGAGATCAAACGAATCAATTCACGCATGATTTAGCTCCCTTATACCTTGCCATCGCGACGGAGTTCGGCCAGCACGACATCAATGCCACGCTTGTCGATGATACGCATGCCCTTGGCGGAAACGCGCAGACGCACGAAACGCTTCTCCGACTCAACCCAGAAGCGGTGATGCTGCAGGTTCGGCAGGAAACGACGACGGGTTTTGTTGTTTGCGTGGGAAATGTTATTCCCAGTCACCGGACCCTTACCGGTAACTTGACAGACTCTAGACATGCCTCAGCCCTCTAAACCACATGCCCAACCCGGCATGGGTTGGCCGCTTAATCTCTCAGTCATTTGGCGCCAGGCGCCGCGTTTCTTTAAGGGTCTTACCGGCTACACCTACAAGCGAAGGAACCGGGCCCCTAGAAAAGAGCGCTGCTTTATACCAGAAAGACTACGTTGCAACAACATCAAGTGCGATTAAAACCGTGTCGAGCGCCCGAGAACCAGGGTACGGGACGCCAATGCCGGGGGCTTGGGCAACAAATGCCGCTCGTCGCACAAAGCCAGGCCCTGCGGGGAAAAGCCCGGAACCCTGTATGGGGAAGACCGCGCGATTGTACAGTGCCCCGGGCAAGCCGAGTAAAAATGGGATAGTCAATTGTCGCCCGGCGCACTAGGGTAGAGGTTTTTCCAGACTGCACTCGCAGATGGGACAACGACCTGCAAAGGAAACTGAATATGCGCTTCGCTGCCCTACCGCTATTGCTCGTCCCTTTTCTCAGCCCGCTGGCCTCGGCCGCGACCTCGCTGAGCGTCTGCACCGAAGCCAGCCCGGAGGGCTTCGACGTCGTGCAATACAACTCGTTGACCACCACCAACGCCTCGGCGGATGTGCTGATGAACCGCCTGGTGGACTTCGACGCCGCCAGCGGCAAGCTGGTGCCGAGCCTGGCCGACAGCTGGAGCGTCTCCGATGACGGCCTGACCTACGACTTCAAGCTGCACCCCGGGGTGAAATTCCATCGCACCGATTACTTCAAGCCGACCCGCGACCTGACCGCGGCCGACGTCCGCTTCAGTTTCGAACGCATGCTGGACCCGGCCAACCCCTGGCACAAGATCGCCCAGAGCGGCTTCCCCCATGCCCAGTCGCTGCAACTGCCGGCACTGATCAAGCGCATCGAGGCCACCGATCCGCTGACCGTGCGCTTTACCCTGGACCACCCGGACTCGACCTTCCTGGCGGCGCTGAGCATGGGCTTTGCCTCCATCTATTCGTCGGAATACGCCGACAAGCTGATGGCCGCCAATACCCCGGAGAAGCTCAACAGCCAGCCGATCGGCACCGGCCCGTTCGTTTTCGGGCGGTTCCAGAAGGACGCATCGATCCGTTATACCGCCAATCCGGACTACTTCGCCGGCAAGCCGGCGGTCGACAACCTGATCTTCGCGATCACCCCGGACGCCAACGTGCGGCTGCAGAAGCTGCGGCGTAACGAATGCCAGATCGCCCTCTCGCCCAAGCCCCTGGATGTCGGTGCGGCGAGCAAGGATCCGGCGCTCAAGGTGGAGAAGACCGCCGCCTTCATGACCGCCTTCCTCGCCATCAACAGCCAGCATCCGCCGCTGGACAAGCCGGAAGTCCGCCAGGCGATCAACCTGGCTTTCGACAAGACCAGCTACCTCAAGGCCGTCTTCGAGGATACCGCCGAAGCCGCCAACGGCCCTTACCCGCCCAATACCTGGAGCTACGCCAGGGACCTGCCCGGCTACGCCCACGATCCGGCGAAGGCCAAGGCGCTGCTGGCCAAGGCCGGCCTCAAGGACGGCTTCCAGACCACTATCTGGACCCGCCCGTCGGGCAGCCTGCTCAACCCCAACCCGAGCCTTGGCGCGCAACTGCTGCAGGCCGACCTGGCGGAAGTGGGGATCCAGGCGGAAATCCGCGTGATCGAATGGGGCGAACTGATCCGCCGCGCCAAAGCCGGCGAGCATGACCTGCTGTTCATGGGCTGGGCCGGCGACAATGGCGACCCGGACAACTTCCTGACCCCGCAATTCTCCTGCGCCGCCGTAAAATCCGGCACCAACTTCGCGCGTTATTGCGATGCCGGCCTGGACAAGCTGATCAGCGCCGGGAAAACCACCAGCGAACAGGGCGTGCGCAGCAAGCTCTACCAGCAGGCCCAGGCCCAGATCCAGCAGCAGGCGCTCTGGCTGCCACTGGCCCACCCGACCGCCTTCGCCCTCACGCGCAAGGATGTCCAGGGCTACCAGGTGAGTCCGTTCGGGCGCCAGGACTTCTCCCGGGTCGCCCTGAAACCCTGAGATTGACACGCCCCCTGCAGGAGCCGGCTTGCCGGCGATGAAGCCTTCGAGCCTTGCGGCGCCCATCCGGACGCCATCGCCGGCAAGCCGGCTCCTGCAAGGGATCGCGGTATCTGCCCGCCTCCCACCTACATCAGGCCATGCTCCATCATTGAAAACGGCTCGCCCTCGCCGACAATGAAATGATCGAGCACCCGCACATCCACGAATTCCAGTGCATCCTTCAGCCGCCGGGTCAGCAGCCGGTCGGCCTGGCTGGGCTCGGCAACCCCCGAAGGATGGTTGTGGCACAGGATCAACGCCGCCGCATTGTGCGCCAGCGCCCTTTTCACCACCTGGCGGGGATAAACGCTGGTGTTGTCGATGGAGCCCTGGAACAAAGCCTCGAAGGCCAGCACCCGGTGCTTGGCATCCAGAAACAGGCAGCCGAACACCTCATGGGGCTCATGGCGCAACATCGCCTTGAGGTAGTCGCGCACGGCCCGCGGACTTTCCAGGGCCGAATCACGCCGCAGGCGCTCGGCCAGGTGACGGCGGGCCATTTCCAGCACCGCCTGCAACTGGGCGAACTTGGCCGGCCCCAAACCCAGCTCACGGCTGAACTCCCGCTGGTCGGCCTCCAGCAGGCTACGCAAACTACCGAACCGTCCTAACAGATGTCGCGCCAGATCCACGGCACTTCTGCCGGAAACCCCGGTGCGCAGGAAGATCGCCAGCAGCTCGGCATCGGACAGGCTTGCCGATCCCAGCTCCAGCAGCTTCTCCCGCGGCCGCTCCGCAGCCGGCCAATTGCGAATACTCATCCCACCTCCCTGTCCTTTGGGCCCCGCTGTTCCATGGCGGGCGCTGTGTTATCGTAGCCCATCTTTTTTACCCCCGATCCGGCCTGGGGAGGCGTCGTCGGGGGTAGCAATCACCGGACTAAAAGGCAGGCCTATGCAGCGGCTGTATCGGAAACGCATCGTTCTCGGCGTCGGCGGCGGCATTGCTGCCTACAAGAGCGCCGAGCTGGTTCGCCGACTTCTCGACCAGGGCGCCGAAGTGCGCGTGGTCATGACCCGCGGCGGCAGCGAGTTCATCACCCCGCTGACCATGCAGGCGCTGTCCGGGCACCCGGTGCACCTGGACCTGCTCGACCCGGCGGCCGAAGCCGCGATGGGCCATATCGAACTGGCCAAGTGGGCCGACCTGGTGCTGATCGCGCCCGCCACCGCCGACCTGATCGCACGCCTGGCCCAGGGCATCGCCGACGACCTGCTGACCACCCTGGTGCTCGCCACCGACGCCACCGTGGCCATCGCCCCGGCGATGAACCAGGCCATGTGGCGCGATCCCGCGACCCAGGCCAACACCCAGTTGTTGCAGAGCCGCGGCCTGAAAGTCTTCGGCCCGGCCTCCGGCAGCCAGGCCTGCGGCGACGTCGGCCTGGGGCGCATGCTCGAAGCCACCGACCTGGCCCAGTGCGCCGCCGACTGCTTCCAGCACCTGGCACTGACCGGCAGGCATGTCCTGATCACCGCCGGCCCGACCCAGGAAAACATCGACCCAGTGCGCTACATCACCAACCACAGCTCCGGGAAAATGGGCTTTGCCCTGGCCGAGGCCGCGGTCGAGGCCGGCGCCCGGGTGACCCTGATCACCGGCCCGGTGCACCTGCCGACGCCTGACCGGGTCAGCCGTATCGATGTCGTCAGCGCCCGCGACATGCTCGCCGCCTGCGAAGCCGCGATCCCCTGCGATCTGTTCATTGCCTCGGCCGCGGTGGCGGACTACCGCCCTGAAGTGGTTGCCCCGCAAAAACTCAAGAAAGATCCTACGAACGGCGACGGCCTGCTGCTGCAGATGGTGCGCAACCCGGACATCCTGGCCACCATCGCCTCACGTCCCGATCGTCCGTTCAGCGTCGGTTTTGCCGCCGAGACCGAGCATCTGCTCGACTACGCCGCGCGCAAGCTGAAGGACAAGAACCTCGACCTGATCGTCGCCAATGACGTGG
Source organism: Pseudomonas sp. Ost2 (assembly GCF_018326065.1). Lineage (NCBI taxonomy): Bacteria > Pseudomonadati > Pseudomonadota > Gammaproteobacteria > Pseudomonadales > Pseudomonadaceae > Pseudomonas > Pseudomonas sp. Ost2. The sequence goes on from NZ_AP021904.1 coordinate 7,168,909, forward strand.
CCAACCCCAGCATCGGCTTCAACAGCGAGGAAAACGCCTGCAGCGTGATCGACCGGGACCTGCACGCGACACTTTTCGCCCAGACCAGCAAAGGCAAGATTGCCCGCCAGCTGATCTCTTTTATCGCCACACGACTGAACCAGGTTTAATCCACATGCACGCTTTGCAAGCCAAGATCCTCGACCCACGCATCGGCAACGAATTCCCGCTGCCGCAGTACGCCACCCCCGGCTCGGCCGGCCTCGACCTGCGCGCCATGCTCCAGCAGGACACCGTACTGGAACCGGGCCAGACCTTGCTGATCCCTACCGGCCTGTCGGTCTATATCGGCGATCCGGGCCTCGCCGCGCTGATCCTGCCGCGCTCCGGCCTGGGCCACAAGCACGGTATCGTGCTGGGCAACCTGGTCGGCCTGATCGACTCGGACTACCAGGGCGAGCTGATGGTGTCGTGCTGGAACCGCGGCCAGACCGCCTTCAATATCGCCGTCGGCGAGCGCATCGCCCAACTGGTGCTGGTGCCGGTGGTCCAGGCGCATTTCGAACTGGTCCAGGAGTTCGACGAAAGCCAGCGCGGTGCCGGCGGTTTCGGGCATTCGGGCAGCCATTGACCTACGCTGATCAAGGCCGGGCTCCACACCCGGCCTGAACAATTCGCGCTGCACTTCAGGATGAGTTTCGCGGAGACGGTATTTGAAAGGCATCAAGCGCAGTGCAAAGACCGCCAACGGTCCCGAACACCCTGACCATTCGTCTTCGAATGAGGCCGCCAATCCACTGCTTCCGGGCCTGAAGATCGCCCTCGGCGGCCTGCTGCTGGCAGCCGCACTGCTCTGGTTCGGCGTGCTGGGCCCATCGCACCAGTACTTCCGCCTGCAACTGGCGCAAACAGCCGGTTCCGTGATGGCCTCGGGCCTGGGACAGGCCACCACCGACCTGATCGCCCAGACCGACGCCGCCGCGCTCAACCCCGCCCTGCTGAAAGCCCTGCAAAGCCAGAACGCCGATAGCGTGAAAGCGACGGAAGACAGCCTGCGCCATATGGATGGCCTGGTGGACGTGCAGCTCAACCTGCGGGACGCCGCCCAGCCGGTTGCCGACCGTGCGGCGCCGCTGAACTTCTCGGCCCTGGACCTGATCCGCCGCGCCGAACGCGGCACCCGGCCACCGCCGGAGGCCTACAAGGTCGGCCAGCGCTGGCTGGTGTACAGCGTAGCGACCCTCGGCGACGCAACCGATGCCCGTGGAACCCTGCTGCTGGTATTCGACCTGCAACGCCTGCTCAAGCCCCTCGGCACCTGGCACCCGGACAACGGTTCGCTGCAGCTCACCCAAAGCATTCTCGGCAGCCCGGAACAGGTACTCGACCAGCGGGGCAATGGCGCCTCGGGGGATAGCTATACCCTCGGCACCAACAACGCCAACTGGATACTGAAGTTCAGCCCCGGCCCGGCGTTCCAGTTCGGCTACCCGCTCAGCGCCTATGGACTCATGCTCCTGGCGCTGCTGGTGGTGCTCGGCAGCGCGGTGCTGGCGATCTACCTGACCCACAAACGCCTGCAAAACCGTCTCGACGGCGATGCCCGACAGCTGGAACAGCTGTTTCACGAACTCTCCGGCGGAAAAGCCGTCAAAGCCTTCAGTTTGAGCCTGCCGGCCCTCAACGGACTGGCGCAGGATCTGGCGCGCTTCTCTCTGCGCAATGGCCAGCCTGCCGCCGCCGCGAATCAACCCGGCATCGATCCAGGCCCGACGACCAGCAGTGCCCCAGCGCCGATCCAGACCGTCACCCCGGGTGCCGAATGGATCGATCCGCTGTTCCAAGATACCGATATCCTCGATGTCGACATTCTCGACGAAAACCAGGATTTCCTGAGAACGGAGCACCCTCTCGCCATGAACAGCATCACACGCACTGTCCCGACATTCCCCGACAGCATCTTCCGCGCCTATGACATCCGCGGCACGATTCCGGAAACCCTGACCGCCGAAACCGCCTACTGGATCGGTCGTGCCATCGGCTCGCAGAGCCTGGCCCAGGGCGAACCGAATGTATCGGTTGGCCGCGACGGGCGCCTGTCCGGCCCGGAGCTGGTCCAGCAACTGATCCAGGGCCTGCATGACAGCGGCTGCCATGTCAGCGATGTCGGCCTGGTGCCGACACCGGCGCTGTACTACGCCGCCAACGTGCTGGCCGGCAAGTCCGGGGTCATGCTCACCGGCAGCCACAACCCGTCGAACTACAACGGCTTCAAGATCGTCATCGCCGGCGACACCCTCGCCAACGAACAGATCCAGGCCCTGCACACGCGCCTGAAGACCAACGACCTGAGCAGCGGCAAGGGCAGCATCGAGAAGGTCGAGATCCTCGACCGCTACTTCCGGCAGATCCGCGAAGACATCGTCCTGGCGAAGAAACTCAAGGTAGTGGTCGACTGCGGCAACGGTGCCGCCGGCGTGATCGCCCCACAACTGATCGAAGCCCTGGGCTGCGAAGTGATTCCGCTGTTCTGCGACGTCGACGGCAACTTCCCGAACCACCACCCGGACCCGGGCAAGCCGGAAAACCTCGAGGACCTGATCGCCAAGGTCAAGGAAACCAATGCCGACCTGGGCCTGGCCTTCGACGGTGACGGCGACCGCGTCGGCGTGGTGACCAACACCGGCAACATCGTGTTCCCGGACCGCCTGCTGATGCTGTTCGCCAAGGACGTGGTGTCGCGCAATCCGGGCGCGGATATCATCTTCGACGTCAAATGCACCCGGCGCCTGACTCCCCTGATCCAGGAATATGGCGGCCGCCCGGTAATGTGGAAGACCGGTCACTCGCTGATCAAGAAAAAAATGAAGCAGAGCGGCGCCCTGCTGGCCGGCGAGATGAGCGGCCATATCTTCTTCAAGGAGCGCTGGTTCGGTTTCGACGACGGCATCTACAGCGCCGCGCGCCTGCTGGAGATCCTCAGCCAGGAGAAAGCCACCGCCGAGGAGCTGTTCGCCACCTTCCCGAACGATATTTCCACGCCGGAAATCAATATCAATGTGACCGACGAGAGCAAATTCAGCATCATTGAAGCCTTGCACGACGCACAATGGGGCGACGCCAACCTGACCACCATCGACGGTGTACGGGTCGACTACCCCAAAGGCTGGGGCCTGGTTCGCGCCTCCAACACCACGCCGGTGCTGGTACTGCGCTTCGAGGCCGATACCGAGGCCGAGCTGCAGCGCATCAAGGATGTGTTCCACGCGCAACTGAAACGTGTTGCACCCGATCTCCAACTACCGTTCTGACATACAGGCGGTGTAAAAACACCGTCTGACCACTTGTTCCACCGGAGCCCTGAATGACCCTCGAACGCGATGCCGCTGCCAATACCGCCAAGGTTCTTTCCGAAGCGTTGCCTTACATCCGCCGCTACGTCGGCAAGACGCTGGTGATCAAGTACGGCGGCAATGCTATGGAAAGCGAAGAGCTGAAGACCGGCTTTGCCCGCGATATCGTGTTGATGAAGGCCGTGGGCATCAACCCGGTAGTCGTGCATGGCGGTGGCCCGCAGATCGGCGACCTGCTCAAGCGCCTGTCCATCGAGAGCCATTTCGTCGACGGCATGCGCGTCACCGACGCGCAGACCATGGACGTGGTGGAAATGGTCCTCGGCGGCCAGGTGAACAAGAGCATCGTCAACCTGATCAACCGTCATGGCGGCAGTGCCATCGGCCTGACCGGCAAGGACGCTGAGCTGATCCGTGCGAAAAAGCTCACCGTGACCCGCCAGACCCCGGAAATGACCGCGCCGGAAATCATCGACTACGGCCAGGTGGGCGAAGTGGTCGGGATCAATACCGATCTGCTGAACCTGCTGGTCAAGGGCGACTTCATCCCGGTGATCGCGCCGATCGGCGTGGGCGCCAATGGTGAGTCCTACAACATCAACGCCGACCTAGTCGCCGGCAAGATCGCCGAGGCACTGAAAGCCGAGAAGCTCATGCTGCTGACCAATATCGCCGGCCTGATGGACAAGGAAGGCAAGGTCCTGACCGGCCTGAGCACCGACCAAGTCAACGGCCTGATCGCCGACGGCACCATCTACGGCGGCATGCTGCCAAAGATCCAGTGTGCGCTGGAAGCGGTACAGGGCGGCGTGGGCAGCTCGCTGATCATCGACGGCCGGGTACCGAATGCGGTCCTGCTGGAGATCTTCACCGACACCGGCATGGGCACCCTGATCAGCAATCGCAAGCGCCACTAAGCGCCGGCGATGAAAAAAGCCCCGCTCCGGGAAACCGGGCGGGGCTTTTTTCTGCCGTCTGGACAACGACTCAGATGGTCAGCGTCCAGTCGTAGTCGACGATCAGCGGTGCGTGCTGCGAGAAGCGCGGCTGGCGCGGCAGGCGCGCGCTGCGTACGAAGCGGCGCAGGCCCGGCGTCAGGATCTGGTAATCGAAGCGCCAGCCGAGGTTGAGCATCTCAGCCTGCTCGTTATCCGGCCACCAGCTGTACTGGTCGCCTTCGCGGCTGACTTCGCGCAGGGCATCGACATAGCCCATGTTGCCGACAATCTCGTCCATCCAGGCGCGCTCAGGCGCCAAGAAGCCCGGGGATTGCTGGCTGTCGCGCCAGTTCTTGATGTCGAGCTTCTGCTGCGCCACGTAGAGCGAGCCGCAATAGATGTACTCGCGACGTTTGCGCCGCTGCTTATCCAGGTAGCGGGCGAAGTCGTCCATAAGCTTGAACTTCTGGTTCAAGTCTTCATCGCCGTTCTGCCCTGATGGAAGCAGCAAGGTCGCGATGCTGACCTTGTCGAAATCGGCTTGCAGGTAGCGCCCGTAGCGGTCTGCCGTCTCGAAACCGAGACCGCTGATGACAGCCTTCGGTTGCAACCGCGAATACAGAGCCACGCCACCTTGGGCAGGGACTTCGGCATCGCAGGCATAAAGGAAGTAGCCATCCAGTTGGAAGGCTGGGTCGTCCAGTTCAAAGGCGGAGGCGCGGGTGTCCTGCAGGCAGATGACGTCGGCATTCTGGGCTTGCAGCCAACTGAGCAAACCACGCTCGACTGCAGCCTGAATACCATTGACGTTCACACTGATGATCCGCATAAATGGCCCCAAAAATCACGTGCGTGTATGATACCCGAGGTCTACCTAATTAGCTAAATCCGTGGTATTTGGGGCTTTTTTCATGCAGGCGTATCAGCGCGATTTCATTCGTTTTGCCATCGATCGCGGGGTTTTGCGCTTCGGTGAGTTCACCCTGAAGTCCGGACGCACCAGTCCTTACTTCTTCAATGCCGGCCTGTTCAACTCAGGTTCCGCCCTGGCCCAGCTGGGGCGTTTCTATGCCGCGGCGATCGTCGAGAGCGGTATTCCCTTCGACGTTCTGTTCGGCCCGGCCTACAAGGGCATTCCCCTGGCGGCCGCGACTGCCGTGGCGTTGGCCGAGCATCACCAGCTCGATCTGCCATGGTGCTTCAACCGCAAGGAGGCCAAGGCCCACGGCGAAGGCGGCAGCCTGGTCGGCGCGCCATTGACCGGCAACGTGCTGATCATCGACGACGTGATCACCGCCGGTACGGCAATTCGCGAAGTGATGCAGATCATCGAATCCCAGGACGGCGCCAAGGCCGCGGGCGTGTTGATCGCGCTGAATCGCCAGGAACGCGGCAACGGTGAGTTGTCGGCGATCCAGGAAGTCGAACGTGACTTCGGCATTCCGGTGGTCAGCATCGTGTCGCTGAACCAGGTCCTCGAATTCCTCGCCGGCGACGAGCAGCTCAAGCAGCATCTGCCGGCGGTCGAGGCTTATCGCGCACAGTACGGGATCTGACCCTTCTTGAGGCGCGGATACCTGTGGCTGGCCCTGGCCATCGGGGCTTCGTTCGCCGTGCAGGCGGACGAAGTGCTGCTGTACCGTTATGTCGATAACAAAGGCGTGACGGTCCTGGATCGCCAGGGTGTGCCGCCGGAGTACATCGGCAAGGGCTACCAGGTGCTCAACCAGCGCGGCCGGGTGATCCAGACCGTGGCCCCGGCGCTCACCGCCGAACAGATCCAGCAGAAGCAGGCCGAGAAAGCCCAGGCCGATGCCAATGCGCAATTGCTGCAGCGCTATTCCAGCGTCGATGAGGTCGACAAGGCCCAGGGACGCAAGCTGGCCGAGCTGGATGGGTTGATTGCCAGCGTGCAGACCAATCTCCAGGCGTTGCTGGCCCAGCAGGCTGCCCTGCAAGGCCAGGCGGCGGAGCAGGAACGCGCCGGCAAGGAGGTTTCGCCACAACTACTGGCCCAGCTCGCCGGCTTGCGCGACGAGCAGGTGCGGATGAAGGCCGATATCGACAAGTATCGGGCGGCACGGGTCCAGTCACAGCAGGATTTCGCGGTGGATCGGGCACGGGTCGAGCAGTTGCTGCGCTGACCGACAACCACAAAAAAGCCGACCTCGCGTCGGCTTTTTTGTGCGTCGGGCTGGACAGGGGAGCTTGTACCGCCGCCTGCGCATCAACCCAGCCCCGACCCGAAGCTACTTGATCGGACGCCAGGTGAACGGATAGCGATAGGCGATGCCCTGGTTGGCCTTGATGCCGGCAATGATGGTCAACACCACCGCACCGATGGCCAGCAGGCCGAACAGCAGGAAACCGATCACCACGAACATCAGCGCAAAACAGACCATCGCGGCCACCGCCACGGTGATCTGGAAATTCAGCGCTTCCTTGCCCTGGGCATCGATGAACGGATCCTGCTCGCGCTTCATCTGCCAGAGGATCAACGGCCCGATCAGGCTGCCGAAGGGAAACCAATAGCCGAGAAACGCCGACAAGTGACAGAACATCGCCCACTGACGGACGTTTGCATCCGGTGCCGGCACAGGCATCTGCTCACTCATGGCGCACTCCTTTTACGCGGGGAAAAGTCCGGATCATCAGTCAGCCAGTGCGGCGTTCTGCAATTCGAAGATCTCGTTCATGCCTTTTTGTGCCAGTGCCAGCATCGCATTCAGCTCTTCCGGCTGGAACGGCGCGCCTTCGGCGGTGCCCTGGACCTCGATGAAGCCACCGGTGCTGGTCATCACCACGTTGAGGTCGGTCTCGGCGGCGGAGTCTTCCAGGTAGTCCAGGTCGAGTACCGGCTCACCCTGGTACATGCCCACCGAAACGGCGGCAATCATCTGCTTGAGCGGGCTGCCACCCTTCAGGCCGCCACGTTTCTTGATCACGGCCAGGGCATCGGCCAGCGCCACCATGGAACCGGTGATGGACGCGGTGCGGGTGCCGCCGTCGGCCTGGATCACATCGCAGTCGACATACAGGGTCACGTCGCCGAGCTTGGACATATCCAGCGAAGCACGCAGCGAACGGCCGATCAGGCGCTGGATTTCCAGGGTCCGGCCGCCCTGCTTGCCACGGCTCGCCTCACGCTGGTTACGCTCGCCGGTGGCCCGTGGCAGCATGCCGTACTCGGCGGTCAGCCAACCCTGGCCCTGGCCCTTGAGGAAGCGCGGCACCCCATTCTCGACACTGACCGTACAAATCACTTTGGTGTCACCGAACTCGACCAGTACAGATCCCTCGGCGTGTTTGGTGTAGTTGCGGGTGATGCGGATCGAGCGGAGCTGATCGGCGGCGCGACCACTTGGACGTTTCATCTGGGAATACCTGTACAGGGACGGAAATCTACCCGGCATTATAGAGGGCATGGCCCGCGCTGGGCACTTCTTAAAATTCTGCAGCCGCCGGCTCCCACGGTTTCGCGGCGATCGGCAGGTCATCGACCGGCATTGGGGCATTCGCCGCACTGCGCTACAATCCTGCGCCTTTGCTGCCAGTCGGCTTTAATTTATTCATCAGGTCAGCCCCGGCAACGCCGGCAGGCCCGAACAGCGAGGTACCTCCATGGTCCACAGCATGACCGCCTTCGCCCGAGTCGAAAGCGCCGGAACCCAGGGCACCCTGAGCTGGGAACTGCGCTCGGTCAACAGCCGTTACCTGGAACCGCACCTGCGCCTGCCGGAAGCGTTCCGCGACCTCGAGGGCGCGGTGCGCGAAGCCCTGCGCCAGGGCCTGTCCCGGGGCAAGCTGGAATGCACCCTGCGCTTCACCGAGGAAACCACCGGCAAGCCGCTGCAGGTCGACCGCGAACGCGCCACGCAACTGATCGCCGCCGCCGAGACCGTCGCCGGCCTGATCAAGCAGCCGGCCGCGCTGAACCCGCTGGAAGTGCTGGCCTGGCCCGGCGTGCTGGTGGCCGATGCCAGCGACCCGCAGGCCCTCAACAATGAAGCCCTGGCCCTGTTCAACAAAGGCCTGAAGGAACTGAAGAACGGCCGCGAGCGCGAAGGCGCGGAGCTGGCCCGACTGATCAACGAACGCCTGACCTCGATCGAGGAAGATGTCCTGACCCTGCGCGAACTGGTGCCGCAAATGCTCGCCACCCAGCGCCAGAAGGTTCTCGACCGCTTCGCCGACATGCAGGCCGAACTGGATCCGCTGCGCCTGGAACAGGAAATGGTCCTGCTGGCGCAGAAAAGCGACGTGGCCGAGGAACTCGACCGCCTGAGCACGCATATCATCGAAGTACGCCGGGTGCTCAAGTCCGGCGGGGCCGCCGGCCGGCGCCTGGACTTCCTGATGCAGGAGCTCAACCGCGAAGCCAATACCCTGGGCTCCAAGGCCTTCGACCCGCGCAGCACCACCGCCGCGGTCAACCTCAAGGTGTTGATCGAGCAGATGCGCGAACAAGTACAGAATATCGAGTAAGGCTACCCCGACATGACCCACAGCACTGGCACCCTCTACATCATTTCCGCACCGTCGGGCGCAGGCAAGACCAGCCTGGTCAAGGCCCTGATCGATGCCCAGCCGCAGATCCGCGTCTCGGTTTCGCACACCACCCGCGCCATGCGTCCGGGCGAAGTCGACGGGGTGAACTACCACTTCGTCGACCGCGCCGAGTTCGTGCAGATGATCGAGCACGGCGATTTCCTCGAGCAGGCCGAAGTCTTCGGCAACCTCTATGGCACCTCGCAGAGTCACCTGCAGCAGACCCTGGACGAAGGCCATGACCTGATCCTCGAAATCGACTGGCAAGGCGCCGAACAGGTGCGCCGGCAGATGCCCCAGGCCAGGTCGATCTTCATCCTGCCGCCGAGCCAGCACGCCCTGCGCCAGCGCCTGACCAACCGCGGCCAGGACAGCGATGAGATCATCGAAGGGCGGATGCGCGAGGCCGTCAGTGAAATGAGCCACTACGTCGAATACGATTTCCTGATCATCAACGACGATTTCGCCCACGCCCTGGACGATCTCAAGGCGATTTTCCGCGCCAACCAGTTGCAACAGCAGTCCCAGCAGCAGCGTTTCAGCGCCCTGCTGACGCAATTGCTGGCATGACAAGGACTTCCCAAAACCGCTGCGAGGGCTTTACATTGGCACTTGTAGCGCGTTCGGGTGTTTGCTGGAAAAATCAGCGCTTCCCTAATCGCTGGTGATTTTTTAAACTGTTCAGTCCGCTCGCCCATCCGGGCAGCGCGCCTACCGCATTTGCTACGAGGAACACCATGGCCCGCGTAACCGTTGAAGACTGCCTAGAACACGTGGATAACCGTTTTGAGCTGGTCATGCTCTCTACCAAGCGTGCTCGTCAACTGGCGACCGGCGGCAAAGAGCCGAAAGTGGCATGGGAAAACGACAAGCCTACCGTTGTGGCCCTGCGTGAAATCGCCGAAGGCCTGGTGAGCTACGAAATGATCGCCAACGAAGAGATCGTCGAAGACGAACCTCTGTTCGCGGCGTTCGAGGACGAGTCCAACGAGGCCGTCTAAGCCTATGCCTGGTCGACGTAGCACGGCGCAGGGTACAAGGCTTCGGCCGGGGGAAACCTCATGCCGAGCATAGACGCCCTCGCCGATCGCTTATCGACCTACCTCGGCGCCGACCAGGTCAATCTGGTCCGCCGGGCGTATTTCTACGCCGAACAAGCCCACGATGGCCAACGCCGTCGCAGCGGCGAAGCCTACGTCACGCATCCGCTGGCGGTGGCCAATATTCTTGCCGACATGCACATGGACCATCAGAGCCTGATGGCGGCGATGCTGCATGACGTGATCGAAGACACCGGGATCGCCAAGGAAGCGCTGCAGGCGCAGTTCGGCGAAACCGTGGCCGAACTGGTCGACGGGGTCAGCAAGCTGACCCAGATGAATTTCGAGACCAAGGCCGAGGCCCAGGCGGAAAACTTCCAGAAGATGGCCATGGCCATGGCTCGCGATATCCGCGTGATCCTGGTCAAGCTCGCCGACCGCCTGCACAACATGCGCACCCTGGAAGTGCTGTCCGGCGAGAAGCGCCGGCGCATCGCCAAGGAAACCCTCGAGATCTACGCACCCATCGCCAACCGGCTGGGCATGCATGCGATCCGCGTCGAGTTCGAAGACCTCGGCTTCAAGGCCATGCACCCGATGCGTTCCGCGCGGATCTACCAGGCGGTCAAGCGCGCCCGGGGCAACCGCAAGGAAATCGTCAACAAGATCGAGGAATCCCTCAGCCACTGCCTGGCCGTCGACGGCATCCAGGGCGAGGTCAGCGGCCGGCAGAAACACCTCTACGGCATCTACACCAAGATGCGCGGCAAGCGCCGGGCCTTCAACGAGATCATGGACGTCTATGCGTTCAGGATCATCGTCGACAAGGTCGACACCTGCTATCGCGTGCTCGGTGCTGTCCATAATCTGTACAAGCCCCTGCCCGGCCGCTTCAAGGACTACATCGCGATTCCCAAGGCCAACGGCTACCAGTCGCTGCATACGACGCTGTTCGGCATGCACGGCGTACCGATCGAGATCCAGATCCGTACCCGCGAAATGGAAGAGATGGCCAACAACGGCATCGCCGCCCACTGGCTGTACAAGTCCAGCGGCGACGAGCAGCCCAAGGGCACCCACGCCCGCGCCCGCCAGTGGGTCAAGGGCGTGCTGGAAATGCAGCAACGTGCCGGCAACTCCCTGGAATTCATCGAGAGCGTGAAGATCGACCTGTTTCCCGACGAGGTCTACGTCTTCACGCCCAAGGGCCGGATCATGGAGCTGCCAAAAGGCTCCACGGCGGTCGACTTCGCCTACGCGGTGCACACCGACGTCGGCAACAGCTGCATTGCCTGCCGGATCAATCGCCGTCTCGCCCCGCTGTCCGAACCGCTGCAAAGCGGCTCCACGGTCGAGATCGTCAGCGCCCCCGGCGCCCGGCCGAACCCGGCGTGGCTCAACTTCGTGGTCACCGGCAAGGCCCGCACGCATATCCGCCATGCCCTGAAGCTGCAGCGCCGCTCCGAATCCATCAGCCTGGGCGAACGCCTGCTGAACAAGGTCCTCAACGGCTTCGACAGCGCCCTGGACAAGATCCCGGCCGAACGCATCCAGATGATGCTCCACGAGTACCGCCTGGAGCTGATCGAAGACCTGCTGGAAGATATCGGCCTGGGCAACCGCATGGCCTACGTGGTCGCCCGCCGCCTGCTCGGCGAAGGCGAACAGCTGCCCAGCCCCGAGGGCCCGCTGGCGATTCGCGGCACCGAAGGCCTGGTGCTCAGCTACGCCAAGTGCTGCACACCGATCCCCGGCGACCCGATTGTCGGTCACCTGTCCGCGGGCAAGGGCATGGTCGTGCACCTGGACAACTGCCGCAATATCAGCGAAATCCGCCACAACCCGGAAAAATGCATCCAGCTCTCCTGGGCCAAGGATGTCACCGGCGAATTCAACGTCGAGCTGCGCGTCGAGCTGGAACACCAGCGCGGCCTGATCGCCCTGCTGGCCAGCAGCGTCAATGCGGCCGACGGCAATATCGAGAAAATCAGCATGGACGAACGCGATGGTCGCATCAGCGTGGTCCAACTGGTGGTCAGCGTGCACGACCGTGTGCACCTGGCCCGCGTGATCAAGAAACTGCGCGCACTGACCGGGGTGATCCGCATCACCCGCATGCGCGCGTAGCCGCCCAGACAGTCCAGACATTACAAGGAGTCATTCATGACCAAGAGCGTTATCAGCAGCGACAAGGCCCCGGCCGCCATCGGCACCTACTCCCAGGCGATCAAGGCCGGCAACACCGTGTACATGTCCGGCCAGATCCCCCTGGACCCGAAAACCATGGAACTGGTCGAAGGCTTCGAAGCCCAGACCGTCCAGGTCTTCGAGAACCTGAAAGCCGTGGCCGAAGCGGCCGGCGGTTCGTTCAAGGACATCGTCAAGCTGAACATCTTCCTGACCGACCTGAGCCACTTCGCCAAGGTCAACGAGATCATGGGCAAGTACTTCGAACAACCGTACCCGGCCCGCGCCGCCATCGGTGTCGCAGCGCTGCCACGCGGCTCGCAGGTCGAGATGGACGCGATCCTGGTCATCGAATAACCCGTCACCCCAGAACAACCCCGCACTGCCTGGCGCAGCCTCCAACACTGCGCCAGCCTCGTCTGCAAGGATTCGACCATGCGCAAAGCGCTTGCCATCCCGGTGTTTGCCCTCCTGCTTGGCGGCTGCGCCAGCGACCCCGCCAAATATGACATCAGCGGCACCTGGATCAACCAGGCGGCCATCGATGCGGCCGTGAAAAAGGGCAGCTTGCGTGAAGCCCTGGAAACCTACGGGCCGAACCTGGAATGGAATATCGACACCCGCAACAGCCAGGCCAAGTACAGCAACGGCTTCGAGCGCCCCGAAGGGCATGTGCGGGCGGACGGCAAGCAGAAGTGGCACGTTGATTTCTATGGCAGCACCGGCACTCCCCTGCTACGCGACGGCAAGGAGCTGATCCAGGGCGCCAGCGACTCCGAGCCCGAGCAGACATTCGTCCGGGCCCAGAGCGAGCTGCCGGCCGAAGCGCCGGTAGGCGCCAGCTTCGAACAGGCCCTGTATACGGCTTACATGGGTGGCGACTGGAAAATCGTCAGCGGCCCCGGCGAAGGCGCCCAGGTGAAATTCCTGCCGGACGGACGCCTCGAAGGCCTGCCCGGCAGCGACCGCTACGCCCTCTGCCTCGCCGGCGATTGCGCGAACATGAGCGGCGACAACGACAGCATCTGGCTGCAGCAGGGTGACAAGGGCAATGCCTGGATCTTCGTGCGCAAGGGCAAGCAACTGGAAATCTTCCAGGCACTGAACTCGGCCCAGGCCGACGAACAGCCGCAGCTTTACCCGGGCAACCGCCAATGGTTGCTGGAGAAATAATCTTCCACGACTGAAAACCGCAGGCCCCTTGCTGGCGATGAGGCCCTTGAGCCTTGCGCTGCCCATGCGAGCGCCATCGCCAGCAAGCCGGCCCCCACAATGATCGAGGCAAGACAGGGGGCGGCGACAAGGCTCCCGCAGGGATTGCGCTCGCCTGTTTCAGCAACGCCCTTCGAGAATCGCCGCATACCCCTCGCGGTAGCTCGCATACCTCGGCACCCAACCCAGGGCCCGCGCCCGGGCATTGCTGCAACGCTTGCTGCCGGTGCGACGCACGCTGGACTCGGCATCCCACTCGGTCACCCCCAGGTACTCGCGCAACCAGCCCACCACCTCGGCCAGGGGTGCCGGTGCGTCATCGACGCCGATATAACAGTCCTCCAGCACCTTGCCCGCCCGATCCGCCTCCAGCAGGAACGCCAGCAACCCGGCAGCGTCGTCGACATGAATGCGGTTGCCATATAAAGGCGGCTCGACGGCCACCCGATAACCGCGGCGCACCTGCGTCAGCAGCCATTCGCGGCCCGGCCCGTAGATCCCCGTCAGGCGCACCCGGCTCGCCGGGATACCGCTGTCGAGCGCCAGTTGCTCGGCCTCGAGCATCAGGCGTCCGGAATACCCCTCGGCTTCGGTCGGCGAGGTCTCGTCGACCCATTCGCCCTGCTGCTGCACATACACACTGCTGCTGGAGACGAACAGCAGGCGCCTGGGCCGCTGTCCCGACTGCCCGAGCCAATTCAGGACATGCCGCAGGCCTTCGACATAGGCGGCCCGATAACCGGCTTCATCGTGATCGGTGGCCGCCGCGCAATACACCAGGTAATCCAGCGATCCACCCGGCCAGCCGGTGGGACGCTGCTCGACGAACAGGTCCCCCGCCACCCCGAGAACACCTTCCGGCAGACGGGAAATCGAGCGGCGCAGGCCATGCACCTGCCAGCCGCCGGCCAGCAATTGCGTGGCCAGGCGACTGCCGACATCACCGCAACCGGCAATCAGAACAGAAGGAGCGGACATCGGGAACCTCCACAAAAAGAGCCACAGACTAGCTTCAGGAATGGACGAGCGGCTAGCAATGGAAGAAAAAAAGAGACGCTATTACTTCTGTTAACAAGAATTACTTGCAATAATGTCCACCCATTTGTTCTCGGCCCCACGAGGCCTGGAAGGACAAGACCCACTTTCAATTCGCTCAGGTCCGGCCAGAATGACACGCAATCCAATCTCCGCCTCGCCAACCCAGTCTCACCGTCCCTCTCGCGCCTGGCGTTCGATTGCTGCGTTGCTGTTCAGCCTGCTGCTGGCGCCGACTGCCGCCTTCGCCGACGAGCCGACCAACCACACCGCGCCTGCCGCTGCCGCACCGGCTGCCGCCGAACATGCCGCGCCCAGCGTGACTCCGGTGGCCGCTGATCCGGCCCAGGCTGAAAACGCCGCGCCGGCCGATGCCGACGTACTGCCGGTCGAAGACACCACCCTGGGCCTGGGCCACGACCTGTCGCCCTGGGGCATGTACAAGAACGCCGACATCATCGTCAAGCTGGTCATGATCGGCCTGGCCATCGCCTCGATCATCACCTGGACCATCTGGATCGCCAAGGGCTTCGAGTTGCTGGGCGCCAAGCGCCGTCTGCGCGGTGAAATCGCCAACCTGAAGAAGGCCACCACCCTCAAGGAAGCCAGCGCCACGGCGGCCAGGGAAGGGACCCTGGCCAACCTGCTGGTACACGACGCGCTTGAAGAAATGCGCCTGTCGGCCAACAGCCGCGAGAAAGAAGGCATCAAGGAACGCGTCAGCTTCCGCCTGGAGCGCCTGGTCGCCGCCTGCGGTCGCAACATGAGCAGCGGTACCGGCGTGCTCGCCACCATCGGTTCCACCGCGCCGTTCGTCGGTCTGTTCGGTACCGTATGGGGCATCATGAACAGCTTCATCGGCATCGCCAAGACCCAGACCACCAACCTCGCCGTGGTCGCCCCCGGCATCGCCGAAGCCTTGCTGGCGACGGCCCTGGGCCTGGTCGCCGCGATCCCGGCGGTAGTGATCTACAACGTCTTCGCCCGCTCCATCGCCGGCTACAAGGCCCAGGTGTCCGACGCTTCGGCCGAAGTCCTGCTGCTGGTCAGCCGCGACCTCGATCACCTGCCGGTCGCCGAGCGCTCCGCGCAACCCCATGTGGTCAAAGTAGGGTAATCGGCCATGGGCTTGCATTTGAAAGAAGGCGCGGACGACGATCTCGCCGAGAACCATGAAATCAACGTCACGCCGTTTATCGACGTGATGCTGGTGCTGCTGATCATCTTCATGGTCGCGGCGCCCCTGGCCACCGTGGACATCAAGGTCGACCTGCCCGCCTCCACGGCCAAGCCGGCACCGCGTCCGGAGAAGCCGGTGTTCCTCAGCGTCAAGGCCGATCAGCGCCTGTTCCTCGGCGAAGACGAGGTCAAAGCCGAGTCCCTGGGCGCATCCCTGGACGCCAAGACCCACGGCAAGAAAGACACCACCATCTTCTTCCAGGCCGACAAGGGCGTGGACTACGGCGACCTGATGCGCGTCATGGATTCCCTGCGCGCCGCTGGCTACCTGAAGGTCGGCCTGGTCGGACTCGAGACGGCAGCCAAGAAATGATCACGACGCGCCATAAACTGACGCGTTACGGCGGTAGCCTGGTCCTGGTACTGGGCGTTCACGCGGTGGCGATTCTCGCCGCCCTGAACTGGTCGGTGTCCAAGCCG
This sequence comes from Pseudomonas sp. Ost2, assembly GCF_018326065.1. NCBI lineage: Bacteria > Pseudomonadati > Pseudomonadota > Gammaproteobacteria > Pseudomonadales > Pseudomonadaceae > Pseudomonas > Pseudomonas sp. Ost2. The sequence continues at coordinate 7,184,860 of NZ_AP021904.1, forward strand.
ATCGAACTGCCGCCGCAGGCCATGATGGTCGAGCTGGCCCCGTTGCCGCCCGCACCGCCGCCTCCGGCGCCACCCAAGGTGGTGACGCCGCCGCAGCCGCCGGCACCAGTCGAAGAACTGCCGCTGCCCAAGCTCGCCGAAGCGCCGAAGCCGACGATCTCGGTGCCCAAGCCGGTCAAGCCCAAATCCAAGCCGCAGCCACCGAAGCCGGAAGTGAAGAAGGAACCGGAAAAGGAAAAGCCCAAGGAAGAGAAACCTTCCGAGGAGCCGCCGACCAACCGTCCGCCGGAGAAATCCGCCGCACCGGCACCCGGCCCTTCGCCACAGCAGGTCGCCGCCAAGGCGAGCTGGGAAGGCACCCTGCTGGCGCACCTGGGCAAATACAAGAAGTACCCGCCCGCCGCGCAATCCCGTGGAAAGGAAGGCCTGAACCGCCTGCGCTTCGTCGTCGACGCCGAAGGCAAGGTACTCTCGTACGAGCTGGTGGGCCGCTCGGGCAATGCCGATCTGGACCGGGCCACCCTGGAAATGATCCGCCGCGCCCAGCCACTGCCCAAGCCTCCGGCAGACATGCTCACCAACGGCAGCATCGAGATTGTCGCGCCCTTCGTCTATTCCATCGACAAGCGCGGCCGCTAGATCAAGACAGGGAGCGGGACCTATGTGGGAGCGGGCTTGCCCGCGAAGCTTTCAAGGACCTCAAGGGCCTCTTCGCGGGCAAGCCCGCTCCCACAGTTTCCTGATCGCCAATCGCTCCCGAACCTCCCGTCCCACCCCCGCAAACCCGTCGTTTCATTAAATTAACGACAATCGCCGCTTATCCTGCGTCTGATAACGTGCGTCTATCGATTGCAGCCGTTATGCTTGGCCCGCAACCTTATGGACGCTCGCTATGACTCTGACAGAATTACGCTACATCGTTACCCTCGCCCAGGAGCAACACTTCGGTCACGCGGCCGAGCGCTGCCATGTCAGCCAGCCGACCCTGTCGGTGGGCGTGAAAAAGCTGGAAGACGAACTCGGTGTGCTGATTTTCGAGCGCAGCAAGAGCGCCGTGCGCCTGACGCCGGTCGGCGAAGGCATCGTTGCCCAGGCACAAAAGGTCCTGGAACAGGCCCAGGGCATCCGTGAACTGGCCCAGGCCGGGAAAAACCAGCTGACCGCACCGCTGAAAGTCGGCGCGATCTACACCGTCGGCCCCTATCTGTTCCCGCACCTGATCCCGCAACTGCACCGGGTCGCCCCGCAGATGCCGTTGTATATCGAGGAAAACTTCACCCACATCCTGCGCGACAAGCTGCGCAACGGCGAACTGGACGCGGTGATCATCGCCCTGCCGTTCAACGAAGCCGATGTGCTGACCCTGCCGCTGTACGACGAACCGTTCTACGTGCTGATGCCGGCCTCGCACCCCTGGACCCAGAAGGAAACCATCGACAGCGCCCTGCTCAACGACAAGAGCCTGCTGCTGCTGGGCGAAGGCCACTGCTTCCGCGACCAGGTCCTCGAAGCCTGCCCGACCCTGGTCAAGGGCAGCGAAGCGGCCAAGCACACCACGGTCGAATCCAGCTCCCTGGAAACCATCCGCCACATGGTCGCGTCCGGCCTGGGTATTTCCGTGCTGCCGCTCTCGGCGGTGGACAGCCATCACTATGCGCCCGGCGTCATCGAGGTCCGGCCGCTGACGCCGCCCGTACCGTTCCGCACCGTGGCCATCGCCTGGCGTGCCAGCTTCCCGCGGCCCAAGGCGATTGAAATCCTCGCTGACTCGATCCGCCTGTGTTCGGTGGCCAAGCCGCCCGTCGCGAGCTGAATGCCGTGACTGAGCTGTCGCAGGTGTCGGTCACGGCACTCAAGGGTGTCGGCGAAGCCATGGCCGAGAAACTGGCCAAGGTCGGCCTGGAGAATATCCAGGACGTCCTGTTCCACCTGCCCCTGCGTTACCAGGACCGCACCCGCATCGTCCCCATCGGCGCCCTGCGCCCCGGCCAGGACGCGGTGATCGAGGGCGTGGTCAGCGGTGCCGACGTGGTCATGGGCAAGCGCCGCAGCCTGCTGGTGCGCCTGAACGATGGCACCGGCAGCCTGAGCCTGCGCTTCTACCACTTCAGCAATGCGCAGAAGGAAGGCCTCAAGCGCGGCACCCATGTGCGCTGCTACGGCGAGGCCCGCCCCGGCGCCTCGGGCCTGGAAATCTACCACCCGGAATACCGCGCCCTGACCGGCGACGAACCGCCCCCGGTGGACCAGACCCTGACCCCGATCTACCCGCTGACCGAAGGCCTGACCCAGCAGCGCCTGCGCCTGCTGAGCCAGCAGAGCCTGGCGATGCTCGGCCCGCGCAGCCTGCCGGACTGGCTGCCCCAGGAACTGGCCCGCGACTACCAGTTGGCGCCGCTGGACGATGCCATCCGCTACCTGCACCAGCCGCCGGCCGACGCCGATGTCGAGGAACTCGCCCTCGGTCATCACTGGGCCCAGCACCGCCTGGCCTTCGAGGAACTGCTCACTCACCAGCTGTCCCAGCAACGCCTGCGCGAAAGCCTGCGGGCCCTGCGCGCGCCGGCCCTGCCCAAGGCCAGCAAGCTGCCGGAACGGTTTCTCGCCAATCTCGGATTCCCGCCCACCGGGGCCCAGCAGCGGGTCGGCAACGAAGTCGCCTACGACCTCAGCCAGCCCGAGCCGATGCTGCGACTGATCCAGGGCGATGTTGGCGCGGGCAAGACCGTGGTTGCCGCCCTGGCCGCCTTGCAGGCCCTGGAGGCCGGCTACCAGGTGGCGCTGATGGCGCCGACCGAGATCCTCGCCGAACAGCACTTCATCAACTTCCAGCGCTGGCTGACGCCGCTGGGCATCGAGACCGCCTGGCTGGCCGGCAAGCTCAAAGGCAAGGCCCGCGCCGCCGCCCTGGAACAGATCGCCGGCGGCACGCCGATGGTGGTCGGCACCCACGCGCTGTTCCAGGACGAAGTACAGTTCAAGAACCTGGCCCTGGTCATCATCGACGAACAGCACCGCTTCGGCGTCCAGCAGCGCCTGGCCCTGCGCCAGAAAGGCGTGGGTGGACGCATGTGCCCGCACCAGTTGATCATGACCGCCACGCCGATCCCGCGCACCCTGGCGATGAGCGCCTACGCCGACCTGGACACCTCGATCCTCGACGAACTGCCCCCCGGTCGCACGCCGGTGAACACCGTACTGGTGGCCGACAGCCGGCGCTTCGAAGTGGTCGAGCGAGTCCGCGCCGCCTGCGCCGAGGGCCGCCAGGCCTACTGGGTCTGCACACTGATCGAAGAGTCCGAGGAGCTGACCTGCCAGGCGGCCGAAACCACCTTCGAGGAATTGACCGCCGCCCTCGGCGAACTGCGCGTCGGGCTGATCCACGGGCGCATGAAACCGGCGGAAAAAGCCGCGGTGATGGCCGAGTTCAAGGCCGGCAACCTGCAACTGCTGGTGGCCACCACCGTGATCGAAGTCGGTGTCGACGTACCCAACGCCAGCCTGATGATCATCGAGAACCCCGAGCGCCTGGGCCTGGCGCAACTGCACCAGTTGCGCGGCCGGGTCGGCCGGGGCAGCGCCGCCAGCCACTGCGTGCTGCTCTACCATCCGCCGCTGTCGCAGATCGGCCGCCAGCGCCTGGGCATCATGCGCGAAACCAACGACGGTTTTATCATCGCCGAGAAAGACCTGGAACTGCGCGGCCCCGGCGAAATGCTCGGCACGCGCCAGACCGGCCTGCTGCAATTCAAGGTGGCCGACCTGATGCGCGACGCCGACCTGCTCCCCGCCGTGCGCGACGCGGCCCAGGCCCTGCTCGCCCGCTGGCCGCAACATGTCAGCCCGCTACTGGAACGCTGGCTGCGTCATGGGCAACAATACGGTCAAGTGTGATAGACCTCACAATTCATGGACCAATCACCAGGACAAGCTGGTTATACTGGTGAAATTGTAGGAAACCGGATACAGACCATGACAGAAGTTGCCCTCATTGATGCAACCCCGCACACCCCGTCTGTGGTCCGGCTGCTGCTCGACAAGCTAGCCATCAACTACCGCGAAGTCCCGGACCTGCCTGGTCTGCCGGCCGCTCGCAAGGTACAGGCAGTGCTGCTCGACGACGCAGTCGGCGCGCTCATGGTCCTGTTTCCGCAGAACCAGTTGCTCGACCTCAACCGCCTGACCGAACTCACCGGTCGGCGCCTGACGGCCGTACCGACCGAACGCCTGGAGCGCATGCTCGGCAAACACAGCCTGCACCTGCTGCCGGGCCTGCCGGCACTGACCAGCTCGCCGTGCCTGTACGAAGAACAGCTGCTGCGCGAACCCAGCGTGCTGATCAACTCCGGTGAGGTCGGCCTGCTGCTGGAGATCTCCAGCGACGACTTCAAGAGCATGCTCACCAAGGCCAGCGCCGCCAGCTTCGGCGAAGCGCTGAGCAGCATCCGCCCCAACCTCGACCGCCCGGACGATGACCGCGAGGAAATCACCCAGGCGGTGCAGGCCTTCACTGCCCGGCGCATCCAGCAACGCCTGGAAGCGACCATCGAGATCCCGCCGCTGGCGGAAACCGCGCAGAAGATCATCAAGCTGCGGGTCGATCCCGATGCGACCATCGACGACATCACCGGCGTGGTCGAGACCGACCCGGCGCTGGCCGCGCAGGTGGTGAGCTGGGCGGCATCGCCGTACTACGCCTCGCCGGGCAAGATCCGCTCGGTGGAAGACGCCATCGTCCGCGTGCTGGGTTTCGACCTGGTGATCAACCTGGCCCTCGGCCTGGCCCTGGGCAAGACCCTGAGCCTGCCCAAGGACCACCCGCAGCACAGCACGCCGTACTGGCAGCAATCGATCTACACCGCCGCGGTGATCGAAGGCCTGACCCGGGCCATGCCTCGCGCACAGCGCCCGGAAGCCGGCCTGACCTACCTGGCGGGCCTGCTGCACAACTTCGGCTACCTGCTGCTGGCTCACGTGTTCCCACCGCACTTCTCGCTGATCTGCCGCCACCTGGAGGTCAACCCGCACCTGTGCCACAGCTATGTCGAGCAACATCTGCTGGGCATCAGCCGCGAACAGATCGGTTCCTGGCTGATGCGTTACTGGGACATGCCGGACGAACTGGCCACCGCGCTGCGCTTCCAGCACGACCCGAGCTACGACGGCGACTATGCCGAGTACCCGAACCTGGTGTGCCTGGCCGTGCGCCTGCTGCGCAGCCGCAATATCGGTTCCGGGCCGGACGAGGAGATTCCCGACGCCCTGCTCGACCGCCTGGGCCTGAGCCGCGACAAGGCCGAGGACGTGGTGAACAAGGTGCTGGAAGCGGAAGTCCTGCTGCGCGAACTGGCTTCGCAGTTCAGCCAGGGCTGATACGGCGCCTGGACGATCGCCATCGCTGGCAAGCCAGCTCCCACAAGGTCGGTGCCGCATGCAGCCGCACTGCACGCTATCCGTGGGAGCCGGCTTGCTGGCGATCCAGGCGACGCGGTCCGACAGCAAGACCGCGGTGATATCATCGCTGGCAAGCCAGCTCCCACAAGGTCGGCGCCGCATGCAGCCGCACTGCACGCCATCCGCAGGAGCCGGCTTGCTGGCGATCCAGGCGACGCGGTCCGACAGCGAGACCGCGGTGACATCATCGCTGGCAAGCCAGCTCCTACAAGGTCGGCGCCACATGCACGCAGACTGCACACCATCCGTAGGAGCCGGCTTGCTGGCGATCCAGGCGACGCGGTCCGACAGCAAGACCGCGCTGACATCATCGCTGGCAAGCCAGCTCCTACAAGCGATCCAGGCGGCTGAGGATGAGTATCAGGCCTTCTTTTTCTTCGGCTTGAGGTACTTGGTCAGGCCCTGGAACCAGATCACCAGGGCCGGATTTCCCTTGATCTGGATCGACTTGTCCTGAATCCCCGTCATGAACGCCAGCTGCTTGTTCTTCGCCTGCATCGTGGCGAAGCCGTAGGCGGCATCCTTGAAGGCAATGGCAAACGCCGGCTCCGGGTAAGTCCCGGACTTGCTGGTGATGCGCTGGTCCTTGACCGTGAAATGACGCGCCACCTTGCCGTCCAGGGTCTGCAGCTGGAAGACCAGGGCCTTGTCGGCCAGTTGCTGCTGGAACGCGGGGTTATTGCGGCTGGCCCGGGCCATCAACAGGCCCATTGCCCAGAGAAGAAAACGGAATTTCATGCACAGCGCCTCGGCAGAAAAATTGAATAGCCGGCGCAGTGTAGCGGTTTGTTCGGGGAACGCCACCGATCTGCTTCGTTGCAAGAAGATCGGTGGGCGTTTGCTGCTTATCTCAGCACGTTAGTGACCAACCGGTCACTCAGACGTTCGGGCAAGGCACGGGTGCCCAGTCGCCCAGGTCCGGGTTCTTGCACATGCTGTTGACCTGGGACTGGCCGGTGCTCGCCACTTCCTGGCTGGCAGCTTTCTTGGCGTTGGCGTCCTGGATGGTCTTCTCGGTCGCGACTGCTTCTTTCGGCACGGTCGGCAGTGGTGGCTTCTTCACGACCTTGACCTGCTTCTTGCCCTTGCCGGTGGTCGGCGCAACCACGGGCGCGGTATCGGCGGTCGCCACGGTGACCACGTCAGTACGCTGGACGCCGACGGTCTGCAGGTCTTTTTCGTAGGCCTGGGTGTAGTTGCTCAGGTCTTCGCTGGCCTTGCCGTTCACCGCGACGATCAGGTCATTGGACTCTTTCAGGCCGGCAACGATTTCCGCCAGGCGCTTGCGGCCCTCGGTATCATTGATGGTCTTGGCCTTGCGGGCATTGACCAGGCTGGTGAATTCACGCTGGTAGCAGCTCTGCGAAGCCCTGGCGTAGGCGGTGCTGCGATCGATATCGGCGGCGCTTTTGTTGATATCGGTGGCATAGGAACCGATACGCTGGTTGTCATCGGTGATCTGCTTCTGCTTCTCGGTGTAGTAGCCTGCCGCGCCGCCCGCGAGGGCACCGCCGGCGGCACCGATGGCGGCGTTGCGACCACGCTTGTCGGAGTCGCCGGTCAGTGCGCCGAGGGCCGCGCCACCCAGGGCACCGAGTACCGCGCCGGTGGCGACGGACTTGGTCATGTCCGAGTCAGTGGCGCGCAGGTGCTGCACCGGCTCGTAGCAGGTCGGGTAGTACTCGACCTTGGTGGTCGCGCCGACCTTGGACGTCGCGGACGTGGCGCAACCGCCCATCAGCACGGTGCTGAATCCGGCGGCAACCCACAGCGCGGCACGGCACCTGGAGGTTAAAGCAAGGGGTTTGCTGGAGAAAATCATGTTCATGTTCCCTTTCTTGGTTTGACTTGGCCGGACGACACCCTGCCGCCCGGATCCCCTCTACACTCGCCGGATCACGACCGCTCAAGGCTTCTGCGCGGTCGATGCGAGTAACGCTTTCAAGATCGCCGCCGGATCGGCCCGCTGCTGCTTGCGGTAGTCCCCGACATGACGAACGAACAAGGTCGCCCGCGCCACCAGGCTGTTGCCGAGCACGGGCTTGCGATTGAGTTCTTCCCTGACCCGCTGGAACTGCGCCTGGATCACCGCATCGGTGTAGCGCGTGGCCGTTGCCAGGTTGTCGATATAGATCGCCACGGCGCCGTCCAGGGCGCTGCTGCCGTTATCGATGGCGGTGGCGAACAGCGCGGCGCTGGCTTCGTCCTTGGCATCGAGGGCCTGCTGGCGGCTCTTCTTCAGGTTGGTCAGGCGGATGTTGTAGTTGTTGACGGTTTCGGCCACCAGGGCCGCCGACTGGATCAGGTTGCCGGCGGCTTCCTCGCGCTGGCGGGCGATCAGCGAGACGTTGCGCTTGAGCTCTTCGTTGACCAGTCCCAGTTCGGCCTGCAGGCGCGGGTCGGTGCTGGCGGAAATGATCCCGTCCAGGCGCTTGGTCGGGTCCTGGGCATCGTCGATGGCATCGGTCAGGGCGGCCAGGCGGCCCTCCTTCTCCCATTGGCTGAACAGCTCCTTGTAGCGCGAGCGCGGCGCCGACAACGCGCCGATGGCCACCCGGAAGCCGGTGGTCTCATTGCTCTGCTCGGTGCCGTCTGCGGCGAACAGCGGGTACTCGCGGCGCATGCCGGTAAACAGTGTGCCTTCGCCTTCGAGGTAGTTGCCGCCCTTGACCACGAAGCCGCCATAGGCGCCCTGGCGCCGCCCGGCGTGCACCAGCTGGAAGGATTCCTGGACCATCTGCGCGGCATTGCCGATCACATCGAACAGGCCGATGGGATTGGGCAGCTTGGTGCCCACCGGCATCAGCCGCGCGGCCTGGCCGGTGCCGCCGGCAACCTGGTTGAACACCGCGTAATCGGCCAGCGGGCCGTCGCTGTCGCTGCCTGGCTGGCGCCGGGGAAACAGCCGGCCTTCCAGGTCCTGACGACTGACCGCCTGGCCACCGCGGGCCGCGAACTCCCACTCGACTTCAGTGGGCAGGCGCACGAACCCCAGGCCGCCGTCGTCGGCCGATGAACCACGTCCACTGACCGGCAGGCGATCACGGTGATACTTCATCAGCCAGGCACTGTAGACCGCGGAAAAACGCTCGGCATCAAACCGCGAGACCTTGACCTTGGGCAGGCGCCCGGCGATGCCCTCCGGTGCCTCGCAGGCCGGGGCCGGCTCGCCGCTGGCCAGCGACTGCGCCTGGGCCATGACCAGCGCGTACTGGCGCGCCGTCACCGGGTATTTGCCCATGAAATAGAACATCGGCTTCAACGGCGAGCCGCTGTCGGTTTTCGGCAGGGCCGGGGAAATGGCTTTCTGCCAATCGGCCGGCAGATCCTTGAGGGTGAACTGGCCGTTGATGAAATCGCGCCGGTAGCCGGAAATGAACGACTGCTTGTAGCCGGGTTCGTCTTCGCTGAAGGGATAACCCAGGCTGATCTCGCGGTCATCCAGGGTGCCCTGGGCGAGGATATAGACGTAGCGGAACACCATCTCGCCGTCGCACGGCAGCGGCAGGCTGATATCGCCACTCAAGGGCTTGGGGTTGTCCAGCTTGTTGCCGTCGTCGTCGGCCAGGGCCATGCCCCCCGCGATCAGGGAACCGACAAGAACCGCCAGGGCCGCGCTGCGCAGCTTAAACATCTCTGATTCCTTCCGAAGCTTCTATCCGTGCCACGCGCCAGCCACCGAGGGCTGCAGCCAGAGCACAGACCACCAACACCGAGAAAAGTGCCAGCACATAGTGGCGCCACAGCAACTGACTGGCGTATTCGCCGGCTACCTGCACAAACAGATGATTCAGGCCCTGCTCCGCCACGGCGTACAGCGCCACGCTCAACGCCGCGGCGAACAGCCCGCTGTAGAGCGCCTGCAGCACCACGAACAGGAGCAGGGCACCGGTTCCCAGGCCGAGCAGGCGTAGGACCGACAGCTCGCGACGCTTGCGCTCGACCGCCGCCAGCGCCCCGGCGCAAATCGCCGCGAAGGCACCGGCCAGGGCCAGCGCGGCGATGATCCAGAACACGATGGACAGGTTGCGGCTCAGGGACTGCACCTGGGCAATGGTCTGGGCCTGGGTCGAGACCAGCAGGCCGCGCTCGGCGAAATAGCGGCGCAACGGCTCGACATCGCCCAGCTCGCGGGCATACAGGCGGAAGGCCGGATACACCCGCTGCGCGGCGGAACCCGCCGGCTCGCCGCTCCAGCCCAGCAACGGCACGCCACGACCGTCGCGATAATCTTCCGCGGCCTCCAGCAGGCCCAGCGGCGCAAACAGCGCATCGCGACCGAAGGCCTCCAGCGGCAGCACCGCCTGCACGCGGATCTGCGTGTGCTGGCTTTCCACCCGGCCCGCCACCTGCCGGCTGAAGGACACCTCCAGCCAGTCCCCCGCCTTGGCCCCGAGCTTCTCCGCGGCCGTCTGGCTCAACAGCATCGCCGCCAACCCGATCGGTGCCGGCAGGCCACCCAGCAACGGATCGCCCTCGGCGGTCGGCAGCATCTCGACGTTGAGCGCCGGGCCCTGCCTGTCGAGGGACAGATCGGCGGTGGCGGCGATCTGTCGGGTACGCGGCAAGGCGAACGCCACGTCTTCGCGCCGCCCCAGCTCGGCGATATAGGCCGCGTTGAAGCGGCCGCCGCCCAGGGGAATGATCTCGCGCACCGTCGGGTCCTGCTCCAGCCGCTCGGTCAGGCTGCTGACCAGCCCGAACTTGAGGCCGAACAGCACCAGCAGCGGCGCGATCACCGCCACCAGCGCCAGCACCGAACAGGCCGACAGCCGGGCATCGGCGCGATAGTCCTGCCAGGCCAGCGCCGCCACCAGCGCAGCGCGCATCACAATGCCGCTCCCAGGGTCGCGGTGACACCGCCATCGGCATCGCGCCGGCAACTGATACGCAGCACCGCCAACCCCAGCTCGCGCACCAGGGCTTCGTCATGGCTGGCAATCACGCAACACGCACCCTGCTCGCGGGCCTGGTTCAACAGCAACTGCATGACCCGCCCGGCATTCAGCGGATCGAGCGCCGCGGTCGGCTCGTCGGCCAGCAACAGTCGCGGCCCATGGGCCAGGGCCCGGGCACAACCGACCCGCTGGCGCTGCCCCACCGACAGATCGCGGGGCGGCTTGTCCAGTTGATCGGCGATTTCCAGCTGCTCGGCGAGCTGCTGCACCGTGCCGTCGTCGCCCATTCCCAGCAGCTTGCGCGACAGCCCGATATTCCCGCGCACATCGAGAAAGCCCAGCAGGCCGCCGGTCTGCAACACATAGCCGAGGTAGCGGCTGCGCAACTCCGCCAGCCGTGCGTGCCGACCCTGGCGCCAGAGCGCGGCGATATCCAGCGCGCCACTGTGGTCATCGAAGGCGAACAGCCCCGCGCGATCCGGCGCCGACACCAGCGCCAGGAGGTCGAGCAAGGTACTCTTGCCGCAGCCGCTGGGGCCGACCACCGCCCACTGCTGGCCGGGCGCCAGGGTCAGGCGCGGAACCACCAGGCTGTAGCGCTGGGCGCCCTCGCCGCGCGTCTTGCGCACCTCGCGCAGGCTGATCATCACGGCAGCGTCGACAACGGCACGCGATACAGCGCGTCACCCGGCTCGGCATCGCCGAACCGGACCCAGTTGGCCACATCGTTGTGGAAGGTCTCGTAGAGACGGATCTTCGAATCCAGTTCGTCGATAAAGTCTTCCTGCTCGGCGACGCTCAGGGACAACCACAGGTCCTGGGTCATGCTCAGCGACTTGCTGCGATATGGCAGGCCTTCCAGGTACTCGCCGAGCACGCCGCCGTCGGCGAGGTTGCCGCCCTTGCGCAGGGCCGCCGGATCGCGGCTCATGTAGGCGCTGGCGCTGGCGATTTCCTGAAAGAAATCCTTGGGCGAGGTCTGGGTCTTGCGCGCGGCATCGACAATCAGTTTCAGCGACTGCTGCAGATCGTTGAGCTGCAGCTTGGTCAGCATCACGCAGACCTGGAACGCCGGCAGGGCCGGGTTGGTCAGGTCGCGGTCGGCGGTCCAGGCACTGACCAGCTGCGGCGCCTGGCTGGCCCCCTTGCGGCCGAGGAAATCCATGTGCATCGCATAGCCGATGGCCGCCGACTTGTCCGCCAGGCTTGGCGCCGCCGCCAGCAGCGGCACGGCCTGCGCCTGGTTGCTGCGCACCTGGTGCACGAGATTGGCGAACACCGAGCCGATCTCGCCGACCCGCTCGCCGAGCTTGCGCACATCGCCGCCCTGGACCGGGATATAGAGATCGCCGATCTTCGGGTTGGCGTCGGCGGTCAGGGTCCGGTACTGCTGCTCGGCGAAGGCGTGATTCTTCTTCCCGGCATCGCTGCGCAGGTGCAGCGCGTAGATCTTGATCTGCTTGCCCAGCGCCGCCTGGCGAATCTCCGCCTCGTTCATCTGGGTGCTGCTGTAGGGATCGTTCTTGCGCAGTGAACCGGCGTCGCTGACCAGCAGGATCAGGCGCCCGCCGTAGCCCGACCAGTCCATGCCGTTGACCGCCTGCATGACTCCGGCGAAGGAGTCCTCGTTGAACGAATGGCTCGACACCGTCGATGCCTTGACCTGCCGCGCCAGTTCGAGAAAGCGCTCGGGATCGCGGCCCTGGTCGAGGGTCACCAGGGTCTTGGCCAGGTACTCCAGGCCGGGGGTCTTCTGGATGTTGTTGCGAAAGCCCACCAGGCCGAAACTCACGCTGTCCAGTTCGCCGCGCTGGGCGATCTGGCTTTGCAGTTCGTGGACCACATCGCGGATCTGGTCGATATAGGGCTGCATCGACACCGTGGTGTCCACCACCAGCACGATAGCGGTACGGAAGCTGTCGGTCGCCGCCGCTACGGGCGCGGCGCCGTTGCCGGTGCTTTGCCCACCGGTGCCGGGATCGATCGAGGCGACATTGAGCAACTGCACCGGCTGGCCGTTTTCATCGAAGCTTTCCCGCGAGGCGAAAATCGGCAGCAGGTAGAACTGGTTCTGTGGCACGGCGCTGGCCGCCGGTTCCAGGGCCAGCACGCGCTGGTCGTCCGCCGGATTCTTCTGGGCGTTGAGCAGCAGGTTCTTCGCCGCCGACGGATCGGCCAGCAGGCGGTCGAGATCGGCGGACTGGCGCAGGAACATCACCGGTGCCCGTCCGGAGCGCTCGGTGAATTTCAGCACCAGGCTCTGCTTCCACTCGCTGACCTTCGCGCCCGGCAGCCAGCCCGCGCTGCGTCCGTCGCTGGCCGCGCCGACGCGCACCCAATCGGCGCCGTCGACATGCTTGCGCTGATAGACATAAAGCACCGAGAACGCCGGCAGGACCTTGTCCTTCTGTCCCCCCGGCGAACTGTAGAGCTGTGCACCGGGCTGGCTCAGCACGCGCTGGAACAGGGTCTTCTTGCCCGCCATCAGTAAGGGGCGATTGCCGCCGTCCGCTTCGCCCGGCGTCGATTCGCCGACGGTCGGGAGCGCTGTCGACGGCGTGGTCGGCTTGTCCGAGGCCGGAGGTGGTTTCGTCGCCGCGGTGGCCGTCGCCGATGAGCCCGTGGTCGCTCCCGGCGGCGTTGACGAAGACGTCGTGGCGCTGGCGCTCGACTGACCGCCCGCAGGGGGTTTCGCCGGGGCATCGGCGCTCAGCCACCAGTAGCCGGCGCCGCCGATGCCCAGGGCAGCCGCCACCGCCACGGCCAGCAACGCGAGCACCGGGCCACGGCGCTGCTGCGAGCCGGCAGCCGGATCGAGCACCGGTTGCGCAGCCGGGCGCGGCGCGGGCGCGGGTTGTGCCGGCGCACTGGTGGGAATCTCGATCGAGACCGGCGTCAGCCCACCCAGGTCGGTTCCCGGGGACGGCATCGGCTGCGCAACCGGCGTCGGCACCGCCAGGGGCTGGATCAGGGTCGACTCCAGCGTCTCGGGCGGCAGGTTGTCCAGCGCCGCCAGCAAGGCCGCCGCATCGGGGAAACGCTCCGCCGGGTCCTTGGCCAGCAGCCGACGCAGGATGTCCTGGTAACGACCGTGCTGGATCGGCAGCTCCGGCAACGGCTCGGTGAGGTGCGCCAGCGCCGTGGACAGCGCATCGGTGCCGGTATACGGCAGCTTGCCGACGAGGATCTCGTAGAGCACCACGCCCAGCGCGTAGAGGTCGGCGCGACCGTCGATATCCTGGCCCCGCGCCTGCTCCGGGCTCATGTAGCTCGGCGTGCCGACCGCGAATCCGGCCTGGGTGAACTGGGTACGGTCGTCCAGCGACTTGGCGATGCCGAAGTCCGAGAGCACCGCGGTACCGTCGGCGCGGAACAGGATGTTGGCCGGTTTCACATCGCGGTGCACCAGGCCCTGGGCATGGGCATACCCCAGCGCCGAGGCGATCTGGCGGATATAGCCCAGGCCCTGCTCCGGGCTCAGGCCGGCGGCGATGCGCTCCTTGAGCGTGCCGTTGGGCAGGTACTCCATGGCCATGTAGTACAGCTCGCCGACATTGCCGATATCGTGGATGGTCACGGTATGCGGGTGCGACAGCCGCGCCAGGGTCCGGCCTTCGCGCAGGAAGCGCTCGCAGAAGCTCGGGTCGGCGGCCAGCGCGGCCGCCATGACTTTCAGCGCCACCTTGCGCTCCAGCGACCGTTGGGTCGCCAGGTAGACGGTGGCCATGGCGCCTTCGCCAATCTCGCCGTCGATGTCGAATCCGGGAATCAGTATGTCCATGGGTTGGGGTGTCTTCAGGTGGCTTTGACGACGATCGCCGTAATGTTGTCGGGGGCGCCCCGGGTCAGGCCCAGGTGCACCAGGCTGCGCACCACCTCATAGGGATCCGGGTGGCCGAGCACGTCGCGGATCTCCGCATCCTCGGCGGTCTTGTTCAGACCGTCGCTGCACAGCAGGTAGCTGTCGCCGGAGAGCACCTGGAAGTTGCTCGTCGACAGTTCCAGTTGCGCCTCGACGCCAATCGCCCGGGTGACGATATTGGCCCGTGGATGCACCCGCGCCTCGGCCTCGCTGAGCAGGCCGCTGTCCTGCAGGTCCTGGACATAGCTGTGATCGCGGGAAATGCTCTCCAGCTGGCCGTCGCGCAGGCGATACAGGCGGCTGTCGCCGGCCCACAGGCAGACCGCGGCATCGCCGCGCACCGCCAGCAGGACCACGGTACTCCCCATCATCGCGACACCCCGGTTGCTCGTTTCCTCGCGGACCGCCGCGTTGACCTCGGCCAGCCGCGTGCGCAGGGCATTGCTGTAGATCGCCAGGGAGTCCGATGGCGGAATGCGCCGCAAGGTGTCGACGATCAGGCTGGCGACGTAATCGCCCGCCGCGTGACCGCCCATGCCATCGGCGACGGCCCACAGGCCGGCATCGGGCAATTCCAGGCAAGCGTCTTCGTTGATCTGGCGAACCATGCCGACATGGCTGTAGCTGGCGGACTGATAAGTGATTGCAGGTGTGCTGGACATCTAGTTCGACACTCCGCTGCCCAACAGGAAACTGCCGAAATCGGCGGTCGCCGGCAACCCCGTGCAGCGCATCAGGCCGGCGGCGATCCGCTGCGAACCACGTCCCCACCACAGACTCGCGCCGACACAGGCCTGCTCGGCCAGGGCCAGGCCACGACTCTGCGCATCGAGCGCGGCAAAGCGCTGCAACCCGGCGAAATCGCAGGTCGGGGGCTTGTTGGCAAACAACAGTGCGCCGAGGTCCTGGACGCCCTGGTCGAAGGCCTCGAAACCGGCCTCTTCTTCCAGGGTCGCCAGCAACAGCGCCTCGGCCTGTTCGAACCAGTCGTCGGCGCCGCCCACCACCGTCGCCAGGGCATGCCCGGCGTCCAGCGGCTGGGCGATGGTCAGCGGAAAATAACGGCCGACCCGGTCGATGCTCGGCATCAGCACGCCGGCGATCGCCTCGGGCCCACAGACGCCCGGTGCCAGGACAAAACGCCAGAGCGGGCTGACCAGGTACACATTCAGCCAGTCGCTGCCCAGTTGCTGCTGGCTGGCGAGCAGGCCGGACGCCAGCCAGGCGTCCCAGGGCTGCACGAAGCCCTGGGGCAGGCCGCGACTGACAAAGTCGCCGCGGCTGGCCAGCTTGCCGTAGAAACCCACTGTCGTCATAGGCGCTCCGGCAGGCTGAAGCCGCTGAGCACACGACTCTTGAACGGGTTGAAGGCGCTGTTGGCGCGCAGCTCGTAGGAGATGCTCGCGCCGTCCACGCGCAAGCGCAGGTTGAAGCGGTCCGGGGAATTGCCGGCGTCCAGGTCCGACTGCTCCAGCAGGCGGAACCAGGCCCACGGGCCATCCAGGGTGATGCCGGAACGACCGGTCGCCGAGGGCGGCGAGATCGACAGGCGGACCACGCCGATACTTCCGGGGTTGGGCCATTGCATCGCCACCGGCCGGCTCGGGCCGTGGTCGTAGCTGATCTGCTGGCCATCGAGGTCGAGCAGGAACTGGGTGATCGAGGCATCCATCGCTACCGGCTTCAACTCGAAACGCACGATCGGCTGAGTGCCGCCGGAGCGGAAGAACGCATCGCGAATCGACGCGGCGCGCTGGAAGGTCTGCAACACGCCCGGTGCGATCCCCAGCTTCTGCGCGGCACCCGGCTGCCAGCGCCAGGTCGCCGCCGACGTATCGACGTAGGGCTGCAGGTATTTGCGGAAGTAGTTGTCCATCACCCCGCCCACCCCGAAGAACTGGCCGAAGTCATCCAGGGTCGCGTCCCGGGCACTGCCGGAGGCCAGCGGATAACGGCCGCTGAGGGACTGCCGGTAGACATTCACCACTTCGCTGGTCCAGGCCGCGTTCAGCTGGTTGCGCACCCCGCCCATCATGCTGTTGGTGGTGGAGCTGACCACCGACTTGACCAACCCCTGGACCAGCGGTGGCTGGCGCTCGGCGGTCAGGCTGACCCGCGCGGCGGCGGCGCTGGCCTGGTTCTTCGCTTCACCGAGCAAGGCATCGCCACTGGCACCGACCATGGCGCTGACCTGCACATACAGTGCGTTCATGTCCGCCAGCAGGCCATCGATGGCCGCCGGCTCACCCTCGCCCTTGTTGACCAGGGCATTGAGTTCGGCGAAGTGCGCGCTGACCGGGTCCTCGCCCGCCGCCGCCGGCGCGGTGCCGGCCGCCTGTTCCTGGCCGAGCATCGAACCCAGGCGCTGCTTGATCTGGTCGACCCCGCTGTCGACCTTCTTGCCCTGGGCCGCCAGCAGGCGTTCTTCCTGCTGCAGGTCGGTTTCCCTGGCCACCGCCACCAGCAGTTTTTTCAGTGGCGAGGTCGGTCCGGATATCACCCGCAGGACATCGGCCGCCTGGGCCACGCTGGTGATCGGCACAAAGTCGATATCCGCCAGCAGGGCATCCCACTGGCGCAGGTAGTCCTGGAAGTACAGGCGGCGCACATCCGCCGCCAGGCTGGCGACATTCTGTTGCTCGGCCTGGTCGCGCCCCAGTACCCACTGCTCTTCGGCCAGGGTTCCGGCCTGGCTCAGGCTGCTCAGCAGGAACGCCTCGCGATAGCCCCTGGCGGTGAAGAAGCCGCTCAGGGGATCGCCCAGGGGCTTGCCGCTCTTGCGACTGAAGACCAGCGCGGCATCGCGACCGGCGGCTTCGTTCAGGCGGAAATCGGGCACCCCTTCCGGCAGCTTCTGGCGCTTGACGCGGTCGTAGACCCGCTGCGCCACCGGCAGTTGCTGCAACTGGCGGCGCAGGTCGTCGATCAGCCGCTCGTCCAGCCGGGCATTCGGCGGACGGCGCTCGAACAGCGCCTTGAGGTGCTCGCCCAGAGCCAGCCGCTGCTCCGGCGGCAGGTCACGGGGCAGGCTGCGGTCCCAGTCGAGGGCGATCCAGGCCTTGATGAACTCCGGATCGTAATGCTCGTTGTCGGCCAGCATCAGGTAGGCCTTCAGCCCCTCGTAGAGGAAGTCCGAGTTGCCGCCGCCGTGCAGTTGTTCCTCGACCCGGGTCAGCAGGCGCGGCGCGAACACCGCGATCAACAGCTTGCGATAGACACTGGCGGACTCGGCCTCGAGCATGTCGCCCTGATACAGCCCCAGCCCTTCGGACCAGCCCGGCGCATCGCCGGCCAGGTGCCTGACCGCGTTGAGCAGCGGCAGCACCGCCAGCACATCGCGCTGCGCCGGGCTGAGGTTCTGCACGCTCTGGCCCAGCGGCGCGACCTTCTGGTCGACCTGGGCGATATAGGCCTGGTTGGCGCGGTAGCTCACCAGCCACAGCGTGCCCACCAGGAGCACCACCGCGACCGTTGCCGCCAGCACGCCACGGGCCAGCCATTTGCGTCGGCGCTCGACCTTGGGGTTGACGCCGACCAGTCCGCGCTCGGCGAAGGCCACGGCGGTGAACAGCTTCTCGATGAAATAGCTGCGCCCGGTACCGCTCTGGCGGGCCAGTTGCTGGCGGTCCAGGTTCATGCTCTGGGCCATGGCACCGATCAGGCGGTCGATCGGGCTGCCTTCCTGGGTGCCGCTGGTGAAGTACACGCCGCGCAACAGCGCCCGGTCTTCATAGGCGTTGGGCTTGAACACGCCGTCGAGGAAGCTCTGCAGGCATTCCTTCAGCGCGCCGAACTGCTGCGGGAAACCGTAGATCAGGTCGCGCCGCGCCGGGTCGCGTTCCTGCTGCAGGCGCTCCACCAGGCGGGCGTTGAGGCGCTGCTCAAGCGCGGCGAATTCGCTCTTGAAATGCAACAGCGGACCTTCGGCGTTCTTGCCGTCGTCCAGGGCAAAGGTCATGCCCCAGACCTGTGCCCGTTCTTCCTTGCTCAGGGCATCGAAGAACTCCATGAACCCCGGCACCAGGTCCAGCTTGGTCAGCATCAGGTAGATCGGGAAGCGCACCCCGAGCTGGGTGTACAACTCCTGGATCCGCGCGCGGATCGCGGTGGCATGGGCCGCCCGCTCCGCGTCGGTGCTCAGCAGCAGGTCGGACAGGCTGATGGCGATGAAGGCGCCGTCGATGGGCCGGCGCGAACGCTGGGTCTTGAGCAGGTCGAGGAAGCCCAGCCAGGCCGCCTTGTCCACCTGGGCATGGCTGTCCTGGGTGGTGTAGCGCCCGGCGGTGTCCAGCAGCACCGCTTCGTCGGTGAACCACCAGTCGCAGTTGCGCGTGCCACCGACCCCGCGGATCGCCCCGGCGCCGAGTTGCGCGGCCAGGGGGAAGTGCATCCCGGAATTGACCAGCGCGGTGGTCTTGCCCGAACCCGGTGGGCCGATGATCACGTACCATGGCAACTCGTACAGGTTGCGCCGCTCGTCACCGCCGAGCTTGGCCTTCTTGAGCAGCACCAGCGCCTCGTCCATGCGTTGGCGCAAGGTCGCCAGCTCCTCGGCGGTGGCCACGCTGGCGGGGTCCGGCGCGGTTTCCGCGGCCAGGCTCTGCATGACTTTCGCCGCCTGGCGGCGGGCCTGGATCAGGCGGAACAGGCGATAGCCGATCCACACCGCGAAGATCAGGATGATCAGCGCCCAGCGCCGCCCTGGCGGCACCAGCGCTTCCAGCAGCGGGCCGACGAACCAGATGATCAGGCTCAGGGCGATCAGCCCCAGCAACGGGATCACCCAGCGAATGACAAAACCGAAAAACGCCTTCACTCGACTCCCTCCGCCAAGACTGTGATTTCCACCCGACGATTCTTCGCCCGGCCCTCGGCCGTGGCGTTCGAGGCCAAGGGCTCGGTGTCGCTGCGCCCTTCGGCGCTGAAACGTTCCGGCTGGCCGGTCTTCGCCGCGAGGATCTGCAACACCTGCTCGGCCCGCGCCTGGGACAAGGCCCAGTTCGACGGGAAGCGCAGGGTGGCGATCGGGCGGTTGTCGCTGTGGCCGGTGACCCGCACCTGGCCCTTGACCTTGTGGATAGCGTCGGCGATGCGCAGCATCAGCGGCTGGAAGTCATCGACGATGCTGGAGCTGGCCGAGGCAAAGAGTTCGTCGCCGCGAATGGTCACCACCGAGCGATCGACCTTGTCTTCGACGGCGACCTTGCCGGCCTTGATCTCCTCGGCGAGGAACCCCGCCAGGCGCGGCCGCTCCACCAGCTTGGGCTGCACCACCGGACGGTCGATGGTCTGCACCGGGATCTCGCCCAGGGCATGGATATTCCTGAACACCGGCTCGGCGTCGGCGGCCAGCTTCAGGCGCAGGCCGAACAGCAGCGCCAGCAGCAACGCCAGACCGATGGCGACACCGACCCAGGGCGGCATGAACTGGCTCAGGCGGTCGCGTACCACGCTCAGGCCGCGCCAATGGGGCGACAGCTCGCGCTCGTACTCGCCACGGGCACTGCGGATCGCCGCGCTGGTGCGTTCGCGCAGGGCATCGAGCTGGCTGCGACCGTCGTTCATCACCCGATAACGACCTTCGAACCCCAGGCAGATGCACAGGTACAGCAGCTCCAGCAGATACAGGCGTTCGCGCGGGCTCTGCAGGCAATGTTCGAGCAGCTGGAAGACCTTTTCGCCACCCCAGGCCTCGTTGTGCACAGTGATCAGCAGGCTCTGCTTGCCCCATTCACTGGCGCTGCCCCACGGCGTGCTGAGCACGGCTTCATCGAGGGCGGTGCACAGCGCGTAGCGCGCCAGCAGCACTTCGTTGCGGGCCACGCCGGCGGCTTCGGCGCGCTCTTCGAACTGGCGCAGATAGGCCAGCAATTGCGCGCGCAGGCTCGCCGGTGCCGGGTGGGCGATGGTGTTGCGCAAGCGTGTCAGCAACGCCAGCAACGGGCCGGCGGCGCTTTCCAGCGGGTTCAGGCCCTGGGACTGGCCCAGCGGCAGCGGCGCGGCCGGCATCGACAAGGGCGCCACCGGCTCGGCCCGGGCAGCGGCTTGCGGCTCGCGGCCACCGGGACGCGGCATGAACTGGGTACGGTCGTTGGGGACCGGCGCGGGCTGGCCCAGCGGATCTTCATTGGAGTGCATCGCGGCTTATCCTCGAATGGCCCAGAAGGCCAGGTTCAACCCCGGAAACTCGCCGGCGACATGGAACGCGAAGCCGCCGGAGTGGATCAGTTGCTTCCAGTGCTCGCTGCCACGGTCCAGCTCGTAGTAGGTGGAACCGGCGTGGAACGGGATCTGCCGCGGCGCCACCGGCAACGGCAACAGACCGATACCCGGCAACTGCAGGTTGACCAGGTCGCGGATGTGCTCCACCGAACCGATCTTGCTTTGCTGGGCAAAACGCCCGCGCAGGGTTTCGCTGGGGATATCGGCACGCACCACCAGGATGAAGCTGGCGTTGTCGATCAGGGTCTTGTCGGCGAGCATCGCCACATGGATACCGTAGGCTTTCTCGACGATCGGAATCGGCGTGGCCTTGCTGTCGATCAGCATCGACAAGGCTTCGCGCAGCGCCTGCATGACCGGGGCGAAGCTCAGCACCAGGGCATCGTGCTGGTACTGCGGATACTCGGCAGGACGCCGGCCGCTCTGGGAAAAGGTGGCAAACTCGCCGGCCAGACTCACCAGTTCGCTGTAGAAACGCTCGGGGTGCAGCGGGCTCAGCTGGCTCAGGTGATTGACCAGCGGCTCGGCGCGGTTGACCAGTTGCAGCAGCATGAAGTCGGCGATCTCCGAGGCACCGCCGGCGCCCGAAGCGACGACCCGCCCGGCCAGGGCTTCGCCACGCTGGTGCAGGAGGCCCAGCAGCTCGCTGCGAAAGGCCGTCAGCGGCTTGCTGGCGGCCACGTCCAGCACCGGCGGGATATAGCTGTCGTCCAGCACCAGGGCGCGGTCGGCACGTTTTTCCTTGATCCGCACCAGGCCGATGGCGGCGTAGTCGCTCAGGCCATCGCCGGTGGTCAGCAGGCGCAACGCACGGGAGCCCACGGCCACCGGCGCACGGTTCTCGAACGGGGCGTTGTCGTCACGCACTTCGCGCACCTGGCTCAGGTAGCGTGCGCCGCCGAGTTCCTCGCCTTCGTCGACGGTATCGCGGGCACCGGCACGCTTGAGCGGCAACGCCAGGTAGATCACCCCGTCACGCAGGCTGTCCTCGATGCTCAGCGGGCTCGGCGCCACGTCGTCATGGGGAATATTGAACGGCGTGCCGTCCGGCAGCAGGCCCCGGGCGGAAACGATGGCCAGCTTGCCCTGGGCCAGCAGGCCCTGGTCGATCAACAGCTCGGAAAAACCCCAGGCACCGACCGCCAGCGGGCGGCTGCGGGCGTCGATCAGGTTTTCCAGATAACGGTCATGCTGCTGGAAGTGCTGCGTTCCGATGAACATGCCTTCCGACCAGACCACTCGATTGTTCCAGGACATGGCTTCTCCGTTTGCCTAAGGGGCGGTGCGTTCGACGGCGCTGCGCACGGCACGCACATCGAGGCTGATCTGATAGTCGGTGACTTGCCGGGGCGGCACGTTGAGCACGCTGCGCCAGAGCGCCTGGTCGATTTCGCGATAGCCCACCACCAGCCCGACCTGGCGGGTCGCGGGATTGAGCGGGCGCTCGACACTCAGTTGTTCGCCGGGCTGGACCAGCACCTCGTCCTGATCGACAAGATCGGCACCGAGGGTGGCCTGGGCCCGTTCGGCCAGGGCGAAATAATCGGCACGGCTGAAGTTGGCGGTATTCTTCAGCTCGAAAATACGCACGCGCACCGGGGCCGGCGCGCCGTTGGCGCCAGGGTTGAGGCCAGCGATGGCATGGAAATTCAAGACAACGGTGGCGCTATCGGCAACCGGGCTATCGGCGGGCGCTGGAGCCGCCGCATCCCTGGCACATGCGCTCAGCAGCAGTGTCGCGGCTGCGGCGAGTAAAGCTCGGTGAATCATCCTGCGTCCTCAATGACGTGCTGAACTATCCGTTAAATCCTGTGTTGCAAAAAATCGTTGGCGCCGTGGCGCTGCTACTGGCGCCTTCGCGGGCAAGCCCGCTCCTACAGGGGTCCAGGCGTACACAAAATCTGCGCAAGACCCGGACATTGTGGGAGCGGGCTCGCCCGCGAAGAGGCCCCCGTGGCCACCCCACTAGCCCCGGCGCAATCGCGCGCTGTGTTCTTCATAGGCCCGGCTGAACTCCCGCCCGAACAGGTCCTGGAAGTCCTCTTCGGCCTCGCGGGAGATGTTCGTGTACAGCTCGGTGAACTGTTGCCAGTACTGTGCCTGACGCGAACCGCTGAACAGGTTCGACAGGCCGCCGGGCCGGCTCATGCGGGCCTCCAGTTCGGCCGGCTCGAAGCGCTTGAGCAGGTGCTTGATCGCCGCTTCCACCCCGGCCATGACCGCCAGCTGGTGGGCCCGCAGGTCATCGAAACTGTCCCGCACCGCCTGGTCCGGGGCCATGAAGGCCTGGTTGCCATGGCGCAGCAGCAACAGCAGCGCCTCATCGGCGTTCGGGGCAAATTTCAGCGGATTGTTTTCCACCGGGCGGATCATCGTCTGCTGCATGCGGAATTCGCCCTTGAGGCTGCTGCGCGCCCGCAGGACATCGATCAGTCCTTCGACCATCAGCCGATAACTGCGACCGATGGCCTCCATCTGCGCTTCCACCTGGGCGCCGTCGATACGCAACTGATCCAGGCCCGCACCGCGCAGGAAGGCTTGCAGCAGGGCCGCCTGCGACCCGGCCGTCGACGGTGAATCAACGGCCGGCGCCACAGGGGCCACGAGCGGTTCGACCACTGCCGCGAGCGGCGCGGGAATCGGCTCGATAATCTCCGGTATCGCTACCGGGACCGGTGGCGGCGGGTTGATCGCCACCTTCGGCGTATCGCCGAACAGGTCCCAGTCTTCAGGAATCACCCCGCCGGCGGGAACAACCGCGGGTGCGGCCACGGCAACCGGCGGGCTCAGGGGGGTCGGCGGACGGAAATCATGCTGCTGCGCCGGCACATGATCCGGCTGGGTGGCCGGCGGCACGCTGGTGGGTGTCAGGAAATCGAACAGGTCGGGCAAGGTATCCATCGCCGAGCCGCCCTGGAAATGCACCGCGGGCGTATTGACCGGCACAGGCGTCGGCGCTGGCGCGGCACGCCCCATCAGCGCCTCGAAACTGTTGGAAGAGTCCACGCCGGAAAACGCGGCATCGGCCAGTTGCAGGTTGAAGTCGATGCGTGCGCGGATCTCGTATTCACCGATACGGATAACTTCGCCATCCTGCAATGGCTCGCTGTTACCCCTGCGCAAACGGATACCGGCATTGACCAGTTCCACTCCATTGGTGCTGTTATCGGTCAGATAGTAACGTCCGTCCTTATATTGAATAACGCAATGTCGGGAAGAAACCAGCCGCTCCGGATCGGGAAGTACCCAGTCATTTTCAGAACTACGGCCAATTGCCATCACTCCCTTGTCCATGGATTTCTCGGGACATTGGCCGGGGGTGATCTTGTGATAACTAGTGATAGTCAAACACAGCGACATTGCGCCTCCTTGCAGTACTTCCACGCGCGGCCAGCCCGCCACAACGACCTTGCGGCGAGCCCCGTCCGGGCCTTGCAAACCCTGGATAAAAACCTATTGATTTCAGCCAGTTCGGCGAAACTACCGGATTCTACCCACAATTTTCTTACAATCGTACACGGCATGACCCATGAGTCGTCAGCCTTGCCGAGTCCGTCACAACGGTAACAAAGGGCAGATAGCTTACCTTGACAAGCCCCAAGTACTACACCAAAAATGCACAACTTCTCGTTTATACATGATGGCTACGTGATATCAAGCAGCCAATATCAACGAGAACTATGAGACTTTCCTCCCGGGAACTTTCACAGGAAATAGCTGGCACTTTGCCAGCAGATAAGGAGATCGATTTTGCTGGACGTGCCGTTGTTGCTCGCCGCTGTTTCCGCGAACTCGCCCTGTGGCGAGGACCTGGAATATGACGCGCAATTCTTGCAATTGGAGCGCGACGCCCAAGGCAAACCCGAGCGTAGCATGGGCGATTCGGTGCAACCTGCCGAGCCCCCGCCTGGCGTGCCATCGAACAGTCGAGCACGTCCCTGCTGCAGCGCAGCAAAGACCTGCGCATCACCCACTTCCTGACGCAAAGCGCCCTGGCCCTCGACGGTTTCGCCGGCCTGAACGATGCCCTGAACCTGATCAGCCAGCTGCTCCAGCAGTACTGGGCCGAGCTTTACCCGCAGCTCGATGCCGATGACGACAATGACCCCACGGTGCGGGTCAATGCGCTCTCGGGCCTGGCCTGCGAGACCAATGTCCGCCTGCTGCGCGAAAGCGTGCTGACCCGCTCCCGGGCCTTCGGCACCGTCACCCTGCGCGCGGCGCTGAACGCCAGCGGCCTGCAGAGTTTCTCCGACGAGAGCCTGAACGCCGACGAGCTGGGCGGCGCCCTGCGCGACAGCGATCCGCAGCAACTGGACGCCGTGCGCCGTAGCCTGACCGAAGCCCGCAGCGCCCTCGACGCCATCGAGCGCTTCGTCTCCGAACAGGTCGGCTCGGCCCAGGGCGTCGACCTGAGCGCCTTGCGCCAGCTGCTCAAGCTCGCCTTGCAGGTGCTCGCCGAGTACGCCCCGGACAGCGCCGGCGAGCCGGAAACCGAGGCCGCCGAAAGCCCCGCCGACACCAGCGGATACCCCCGGTCGACGCCCCTGCAGCCGCGACTCCACGCGCCACGGGCGAGATCGGCAACCGCGACGACGTGTTGCGCAGCCTCGATCGGATTCTCGCCTACTACACTCGCCACGAGCCCTCGAGCCCGTTGCCGGTGCTGTTGAACCGGGCGAAGAATCTGGTCCACGCCGACTTTGCGGCGATCGTGCGCAATCTGATTCCCGATGGCATGTC
Source organism: Pseudomonas sp. Ost2 (assembly GCF_018326065.1). Taxonomy (NCBI): domain Bacteria; kingdom Pseudomonadati; phylum Pseudomonadota; class Gammaproteobacteria; order Pseudomonadales; family Pseudomonadaceae; genus Pseudomonas; species Pseudomonas sp. Ost2. Next base: position 7,210,039 of record NZ_AP021904.1, read on the forward strand.
CCAGTTTGAAAACCTGCGTGGTCCCGAGGGCGAGTAAGCCCCCGCGGAATGCGCAGTTACGTTAACGGCAGACACCGATGACGCCTACACCGTCGCAGCAGCGACCAGGAGCAGCAACGTGGCGAAGCAAAGTTCTCAGAAATTCATCGCGCGCAACCGCGCGCCACGGGTCCAGATCGAGTACGACGTGGAACTCTACGGCGCCGAGAAAAAGGTCCAGCTGCCCTTCGTCATGGGCGTGATGGCCGATCTCGCCGGCAAGCCCGCCGAACCCCTGGCCGCGGTCGCCGACCGCAAGTTCCTGGAGATCGACGTCGACAACTTCGACTCGCGCCTCAAGGCCATGCAGCCACGAGTCGCGTTCAACGTGCCGAACGAACTGACCGGCGAAGGCAACCTGAGCCTGGACATCACCTTCGAAAGCCTGGACGACTTCAGCCCCGCCGCCGTGGCCCGCAAGGTCGACTCGCTGAACAAGCTGCTCGAGGCGCGGACCCAGCTGGCCAACCTACTGACCTACATGGACGGCAAGACCGGCGCCGAAGAAATCATCATGAAGGCCATCAAGGATCCGGCGTTGCTCCAGGCCCTGGCGAGTGCGCCAAAGCCCCAGGACTCCGAGCCCAGCGCTTAATCAGGACGAACGATCATGACCCAGTTGCAGCAAGACAATCAGCCTCTGCAAAGCGGCACCACCGAACCCAGCGAGTTCGCCAGCCTGCTGATGCAGGAGTTCAAGCCCAAGACCGAGCGTGCCCGCGAAGCCGTCGAAGGCGCCGTGCGTACCCTCGCCGAGCAGGCCCTGGCGCAGACCAGCCTGGTGTCCAACGACGCCATCAAGTCGATCGAATCGATCATCGCCGCCATCGACGCCAAGCTCACCGCGCAAGTCAACCAGGTGATCCATCACCCTGACTTCCAGCAGTTGGAAAGCGCCTGGCGCGGCCTGCACTACCTGGTCAACAACACCGAAAGCGATGAACAGCTGAAGATCCGCGTGCTGAACATCTCCAAGCCGGAACTGCACAAGACCCTGAAGAAATTCAAGGGCACGGCCTGGGACCAGAGCCCGATCTTCAAGAAGATGTACGAAGAGGAATACGGTCAGTTCGGTGGCGAGCCCTACGGCTGCCTGGTGGGCGACTACTACTTCGACCAGTCGCCGCCGGATGTCGAGTTGCTCGGCGAGCTGTCCAAGGTCTGCGCGGCGATGCACGCGCCGTTCATTGCCGCCGCCTCGCCGACGGTGATGGGCATGGGCTCGTGGCAGGAACTGTCGAACCCGCGTGACCTGACCAAGATCTTCACCACTCCGGAATACGCCGGCTGGCGTTCCCTGCGCGAATCCGAAGACTCGCGCTACATCGGCCTGACCATGCCGCGCTTCCTCGCGCGCCTGCCGTACGGGGCCAAGACCGATCCGGTGGAAGCCTTCGCCTTCGAAGAAGACACCGACGGCGCCGACAGCAACAAATACACCTGGGCCAACGCGGCCTACGCCATGGCGGTGAACATCAACCGCTCGTTCAAGCACTACGGCTGGTGCTCGCGGATTCGCGGCGTCGAGTCCGGCGGCGAGGTCCAGGACCTGCCGGCCCACACCTTCCCGACCGACGACGGCGGCGTGGACATGAAGTGCCCGACCGAGATCGCCATCTCCGACCGGCGCGAGGCCGAGCTGGCGAAGAACGGCTTCATGCCGCTGCTGCACAAGAAGAACACCGATTTCGCCGCGTTCATCGGTGCCCAGTCGCTGCAGAAACCGGCCGAATACGACGACCCGGACGCCACCGCCAACGCCAACCTGGCCGCCCGCCTGCCGTACCTGTTCGCCACCTGCCGTTTCGCCCACTACTTGAAGTGCATCGTTCGCGACAAGATCGGCTCGTTCAAGGAAAAGGACGAAATGCAGCGCTGGTTGCAGGACTGGATCCTCAACTACGTCGACGGCGACCCGGCTCACTCCACCGAAACCACCAAGGCCCAGCACCCGCTGGCGGCGGCGGAAGTGGTGGTCGAGGACGTCGAAGGCAACCCGGGGTACTACACCTCGAAGTTCTTCCTGCGTCCGCACTATCAGTTGGAAGGCCTGACGGTTTCGTTGCGCCTGGTATCGAAGCTGCCGTCGGCAAAAGGGGCGTAACCCCAAACCTTGTGGGTACCACCCACCCTGCAGGAGCCGGCTCCCGCAAGGGGCCGTGTAACCCTCGATAACAGCGAATCCGCCCCCTACCTGGCGGGTCCTGGCTAACAACATCGTGGTGAAGACCACACTGGAGAAAACATGGCTGTTGATATCTTCATCAAGATCGGCGACATCAAGGGCGAGTCCCAGGACAAGGCCCACAAGGACGAGATCGACGTCCTGAACTGGAGCTGGGGCATGTCCCAGTCCGGCAACATGCACATGGGCGGTGGCGGCGGTGCCGGCAAGGTCAATATCCAGGACCTGTCGATCACCAAGTACGTCGACAAGTCGTCGCCGAACCTGATGATGCATTGCGCCAGCGGCAAGCACGTCGACAAGGTCACCCTGGTGGTGCGCAAGGCCGGCGGCGAAAGCCAGGTCGAGTACATGAAGATCGACCTCGAGGAAGTGCTGATCACCTCCCTGAGCACCGGCGGTTCGGGCAGCGATGATCGCCTGACCGAAAACGTCACCCTGAACTTCGCCCAGGTGATGGTCGAGTACCAGGAACAGAAGGCCGACGGCTCCAAGCAGGGCGGCCCGGTCAAGTTCGGCTGGAACATCCGCTCGAACACCAAGCGCTGATCCCCGCGCCCCCGACGCCTGGCGTCGGGGGCGTCTGGCGTTACCCCCGAATTCGATTCACTCCCGGTGCCCGAGCATGGCCAAGCCTTCGTTTCCCGATCAGCGCTGCTGCCATCCCAGAGCGGCCCGCCCCCATGACGTTCGGACGGGCGACGTTGCGCCATGAGTAGCGTGCCCAGCGACTTCGCCCTGCGCGAACGCCTGCAACCGTCGCTGCTCGACCGGCTGACCGACGACGAACCCGGCCATCTGCAGGAAGGCACGGACAAACGCGTGTTGTCCCTCAGCCAGCTCAAGGCCTCGGTGCTGCGTGACCTGACCTGGCTGCTCAATACCACGTCGCTGCTCGACGCCGACGCCACCGTGCACACCCCGGCGGGCACCTCGGTGATCAACTACGGCCTGCCGGCACTGGCCGGCTACAGTGCCTCGAGCATCGATATCCCGGTACTGGAAAGCCTGATCCACAAGGCCATCGTCACCTTCGAGCCGCGCATCCTGGCCAGCACCTTGCGGGTCCGCGCCCAGGTCGCCTACGGCGAGATGAACCACAATGCCCTGAGCTTCGAGATCGAGGGCGATCTCTGGGCGTTGCCGGCCTCCCTGCCATTGCTGCTGCGCACCGACCTCGACCTGGAGTCCGGCCATGTACGCGTGGTCCCGGCCGAGCAACGGAGACGTTCATGAACCCGCGCCTGCTCGACCTCTACAACCAGGAACTGCAGCACGTGCGCGAAAGCGCCGCCGAGTTCGCCAAGGAATACCCGAAGATCGCCGGGCGCCTGACGCTGTCCGGGATCGACTGCGCCGACCCCTATGTCGAGCGCCTGCTGGAAGGTTTCGCCTACCTCACCGCGCGGGTGCAGCTCAAGCTCGACGCCGAGTACCCGACCTTCACCCACAACCTGCTGGAAATCGCCTACCCGCACTACCTGGCGCCGACCCCGTCGATGACCGTGGTGCAACTGCAGGCCGATCCCGACGAAGGCTCGCTGGCCGGCGGTTTCACCCTGCCCCGCGACAGCGTGCTGCGCGCCACCCTGGGCAAGGACACCCAGACCTCCTGCGAGTACCGCAGCGCCCATGCCGTGACCTTGTGGCCGCTGCAGGTCAGCCAGGCCGAGTACTTCGGCAATCCTTCGGCAGTGCTCGGGCGCCTGGCCGCCAGTGAGCCGAAAGCCAAGGCTGGCCTGCGCCTGACCCTGCGCACCGGGGCCGAGCTGCCGTTCAACCAGCTCGACCTGGACAGCCTGCCGCTGTATCTCAATGGCGCCGACGAGCAGCCGTTCCGGCTCTACGAGCAACTGCTGGGCAATGCCTGCGCGGTCTTCGCCCGTGCCCCCGGCGGCGACTGGGTCGAACGCCTGCCGCCGGATGCCCTGCGCGCCTGCGGCTTCGATGACCGGGAAGCAGCGATGCCGGTGGTGGCCCAGGCCTTCCAGGGCTATCGGCTGCTGCAGGAATACTTCGCCCTGCCGCAACGCTACCTGTTCGTCGAGTTCGCCGGGCTGGGGCGCGCGGTCAAACGCTGCGCCGGCCAGGAGCTGGAACTGATCGTGCTGTTCGAGCGCTTCGACCAGAGTCTGGAAGGCAGCGTCGGCAGCGCGCAGTTCGTGCCCTTCTGCACGCCGGCGATCAACCTGTTTCCCCGTCGCGTGGACCGCATCCACCTGTCCGACCGGGTCAACGAGCACCATGTGATCGCCGACCGCACCCGGCCCATGGACTTCGAGATCCACTCGCTGACCGGCGTCACCGGCCACGGCACCGGACCCGACCAGCCGTTCCTGCCGTTCTATGCCGTGCGCGATCCGTCCCGCTATGGCCGCGACCAGGCCTACTACACCCTGCGCCGCGAACCACGGGTGCTGTCCAGCGAACAACGGCGCAAGGGCACCCGCTCGACCTATATCGGCAGCGAGACCTTCATCAGCCTGGTGGACAGCCAGCAGGCCCCGTACCGCCACGACCTGCGCCAGCTGGGCGTCAGCGCCCTGTGCACCAACCGCGACCTGCCGCTGTTCATGAACGTCGGCACCGGCAAGAGCGACTTCACCCTGGCCGACAGTGCCCCGGTGTCGGCGGTGCGCTGCCTGGCCGGGCCGAGCCGGCCGCGCGCCAGCCATGCCCATGACAACAAGGCCTGGCGCCTGATCAGCCAGCTGTCGCTGAACTACCTGTCGCTCAGCGAACAGGGCCAGGGCGCCGCTGCCCTGCGCGAACTGCTGCGCCTGTATGGCGACAGCAACGACGCCGCCCTGCACTTGCAGATCGAAGGCCTGCGCGAGGTCAGCAGCAAGGCCTGCACCCGGCGCCTGCCGATGCCCGGGCCGATCGTCTTCGGCCGCGGGCTGGAGATCACCCTGGAATTTGACGAGAACGCGTTTCGCGGCACCGGGGTGTTTCTCCTCGGCGCGGTGTTCGAACGTTTCCTGGCACGCTATGTGTCGATCAACAGTTTTACCGAGACGGTGATCCGTACCACCGAACGCGGCGAGATCATGCGATGGAAAGCCAAGCCCGGACGCCGTCCGACCCTGTGAGCACGCTCACGGCGATGCAATCCGAGCCCTGGGAATACGATTTCTTCCAGGCGCTGCGACGTATCGAGTGCGAATCGCCGCACCTGCCGCGCTTCGGCCATTCGTTGCGCCTGGCGGACGATCCGTTGCGCCTCGGCCAGCAGCTCGATTGCGCCTTCGCCCCGGCGACCCTGGCGTCGATGTCACCGGCCACCGAGACCACGCCGGCGCGCCTGGAACAGTTCTTCTTCGGCCTCGGCGGCCCCAATGGCCCGCTGCCGCTGCACCTCACCGAATACATGCGCGAGCGCCAGCGCAATAACGCCGACAGCACCAGCAAGCGCTTTCTCGATGTCTTCCACCACCGCCTGCTGAGCCTGTTCTACCGGGCCTGGGCCGAGGCGCGGCCGACCGTCAGCCACGACCGCCCGGACGATGACTACTGGTCCGCGCGCCTCGCCGCCCTGAGCGGCCGGGGCATGCCCAGCCTGCTCAAGCAAGGCTTGATCCCGGATACCGCCAAGCTGCACTTCAGCGGCCACCTCGCCGCGCAGACCCGCTATCCGGACGGCCTGAAGGCGATCCTCAGCGAGTATTTCGGCCTGCCGGTGGAAATCGAGGAATACGTCGGCCAGTGGCTGGAGCTGCCGGAACGCAGCCGGGTCGGGGTCAGCGCCCACCAGCTGGGCGTGGACTTCTGCCTCGGGCGCCACGTCTGGGATCGCCAGCACAAGTTCCGGATCCGCTTCGGCCCGCTGAAGCTCGATGAATACATGGGCCTGCTGCCCGACGGCGAACCCTTCCGTCATCTGGTGGCCTGGGTCGCCGAATACCTGGGACACGAGCTGGACTGGGACCTGAACCTGGTCCTCGAACAGCCCGAAGTCCCCAGGTTGCAACTCAACGGCCGGTTCCGCCTGGGCTTCAACACCTGGGTCGGCCAACCCCGAGACGATGCCAGGGACCTGATCCTGGCCCGGCATTACGCCGAACACGCCACACCAGCCCACCACTCAAGGAGCACAGAGCATGGGTGAAATCAGTCGCGCCGCGCTGTTCGGCAAACTCAACAGCGTCGCCTACAAGGCCATCGAGGCCGCCACGGTCTTCTGCAAGCTGCGGGGCAATCCCTATGTGGAACTCGCCCACTGGTTCCACCAGTTGCTGCAATTGCAGGACTCGGACCTGCACCGGCTGGTGCGCCAGTTCAACCTCGAACCGGCGCGCCTGGCCCGCGACCTGACCGAGGCGCTGGACCGCCTGCCCCGTGGCTCGACCTCGATCACCGACCTGTCGTCCCATGTCGAGGAAGCCGTGGAACGCGGCTGGGTCTACGGCAGCCTGATGTTCGGCGAGAGCCAGGTGCGCACCGGCTACCTGGTGCTCGGTATCCTCAGGACCCCGAGCCTGCGCCATGCGCTGCTGGGATTGTCGACGGAGTTCGACAAGATCAAGGCCGAGGCCCTGAGCGAACGTTTCGACGAATATGTCGGTGACTCGCCGGAAAACAACCTGGTCGCCAGCGACGGCTTCAATGCCGGTGCCGTGCCGGGCGAAGCCAGCGGTGCCATGGCCCCGAGCGCCATGGGCAAGCAGGAAGCCCTCAAGCGTTTCACCGTCGACCTGACCGAACAGGCCCGCAGCGGCAAGCTCGACCCGATCGTCGGCCGTGACGAGGAGATCCGCCAACTGGTGGATATCCTCATGCGCCGGCGCCAGAACAACCCGATCCTCACCGGCGAAGCCGGGGTCGGCAAGACCGCCGTGGTCGAGGGCTTCGCCCTGCGCATCGTCGCCGGCGACGTACCGCCGGCCTTGAAGGATGTCGAGCTGCGCAGCCTCGATATCGGCCTGCTGCAGGCCGGCGCGAGCATGAAGGGCGAGTTCGAACAACGCCTGCGCCAGGTCATCGAAGACGTCCAGGCCTCGCCCAAGCCGATCATCCTGTTCATCGACGAAGCCCACACCCTGGTTGGTGCCGGTGGCGCCGCCGGCACCGGCGACGCGGCCAACCTGCTCAAGCCCGCCCTCGCCCGCGGCACCCTGCGTACCGTGGCCGCCACCACCTGGGCCGAGTACAAGAAGCACATCGAGAAAGACCCGGCGCTGACCCGCCGCTTCCAGGTGGTGCAGGTCGCCGAGCCCTCGGAAGACAAGGCCCTGCTGATGATGCGTGGCGTCGCCTCGACCATGGAAAAACACCACCAGGTGCAGATCCTCGACGAAGCGCTGGAGGCCTCGGTCAAGCTGTCCCATCGCTATATCCCGGCGCGGCAGCTGCCGGACAAGTCCGTCAGCCTGCTGGACACCGCCTGCGCGCGGGTCGCCATCAGCCTGCACGCGGTGCCGGCGGAAGTCGATGACAGTCGCCGACGCATCGAGGCCCTGGAAACCGAGCTGCAGATCATTGCCCGCGAACACGCCATCGGCATCGATACCGGCGCCCGCCAGAACAACAGCGAGACCTTGCTGGGCAACGAGCGCGAGCGCCTGGCCGAACTGGAAAGCCGCTGGGCCGAAGAAAAAGGCCTGGTGGACGAACTGCTCGCCACCCGCGCCGAGCTGCGCGAAAGCGTCGGCGTGGTCGACAGCGAGGCCGGCACCGAACAGGGCCACGCCCTGCGGGAAAAGCTGGTCGACCTGCAACAGCGCCTCAGTGCCCTACAAGGCGAAACCCCGCTGATCCTGCCGACCGTGGACTACCAGGCGGTGGCCTCGGTCGTGGCCGACTGGACCGGCATTCCGGTGGGCCGCATGGCCCGCAACGAACTGGAAACCGTGCTCAACCTCGACCAGCACCTGCAAAAGCGCATCATCGGCCAGGACCATGCCCTGCGAATGATCGCCAAGCGCATCCAGACCTCCCGCGCCGGCCTCGACAACCCGAGCAAGCCGATCGGCGTGTTCATGCTCGCCGGCACCTCCGGCGTGGGCAAGACCGAAACCGCTCTGGCCCTGGCCGAAGCCATGTACGGCGGCGAGCAGAACGTCATCACCATCAACATGAGCGAGTTCCAGGAAGCCCACACCGTCTCGACCTTGAAGGGCGCCCCGCCGGGTTATATCGGCTATGGCGAAGGCGGCGTGCTGACCGAGGCCGTGCGGCGCAAGCCCTACAGCGTGGTGCTGCTGGACGAGGTGGAAAAAGCCCACCCGGACGTGCACGAGATCTTCTTCCAGGTCTTCGACAAGGGCGTGATGGAGGACGGCGAAGGCCGGGTGATCGACTTCAAGAACACCCTGATCCTGCTCACCACCAACGCCGGCACCGAGCTGATCTCGCACCTGTGCAAGGACGCCAGCAACGTGCCGGACCCGGAAGAGATCGCCAAGGCGCTGCGCCAACCGTTGCTGGAGATCTTCCCGCCGGCGCTGCTCGGGCGCCTGGTGACCATTCCGTACTACCCGCTCAGCGACAGCATGCTCAAGGCGATCACCCGCCTGCAGTTGGGCCGCATCAAGAAGCGCGTGGAGAGCACCCACAAGGTCGCCTTCGACTTCGACGACGCGGTGGTCGACCTGATCGTCTCGCGCTGCACCGAGACCGAAAGCGGCGGGCGGATGATCGATACCATCCTGACCAACAGCCTGCTGCCGGACATGAGCCGCGAATTCCTCACGCGCATGCTCGAAGGCAAGGCCCTGGCAGGCGTGCGGATCAGCGAGCGGGATAACGAGCTGCACTACCAGTTCAGCGACGCAACTTGACTACGCCATAACCTGTAGGAGCTGGCTTGCCAGCGATGATAGCGACACGGTGTCCTTCCAGACCGCATCGCCTGGATCGCCAGCAAGCCGGCTCCTACAAGTGTGTAGCGCTCCATCTATCGCATTCAACGAGATAATCGATGCAATTCACACAAGCCACCCGCCTGGCCCAGATCAACAGCCCACTCGGGCCGGACGTGCTGTTGCTCAAGGATTTCGGCGGCGGTGAGGAACTGGGTCGGCTGTTCGACTACGAATTGCACCTGACCTCCAGCGACGGCGCCATCGACCTGAACCAGTTGCTGGGCAAGCCCATGAGCCTCACCCTGCAATTGCAGGGCGGCGGCGCCCGGCATTTCCACGGCATCGTCGCGCGCTGCAGCCAGAATGTCAGCCAGGGCCAGTTCGCCAGCTACTCGGTGACCCTGCGCCCCTGGCTCTGGCTGCTGACCCGGACCTCCGACTGCCGGATCTTCCAGCACCAGAGCATCCCGCAGATCATCAAGCAGGTGTTCCGCGACCTCGGCTTCTCCGACTTCGAGGATGTCCTCAGCCAGCCCTACCGCGAGTGGGAATACTGCGTGCAGTACCGCGAGAGCAGCTTCGATTTCGTCAGCCGGCTGATGGAACAGGAAGGCATCTACTACTACTTCCGCCATGAAAAGGATCGCCACGTACTGGTCCTGGCCGACGCCTACGGCGCGCACCACCCGGCGCCGGGCTACGAGTCGCTGCCCTACTATCCGCCGGACGGCCAGCATCGCGAGCGCGACCACCTCAATGGCTGGCACCTGGCCCAGGAAGTCCAGCCGGGCTCGCTGGAACTCAACGACTACGACTTCCAGCGCCCCAGCGCGCGGATCGATGTGCGCTCGGCCATGCCGCGCCCGCACACCGCCGGTGACTATCCGCTTTACGACTACCCCGGCACCTATGTGCAGAGCCAGGACGGCGAGCACTACGCCCGCACGCGCATCGAAGCCATCCAGAGCCTGCATGAGCGCGTCGAGCTCAACGGCAACGCCCGTGGCGTCGGGGCCGGGCACCTGTTCAGCCTGACCGGCTTCGGCCGCCAGGACCAGAATCGCGAGTACCTGATCGTCGGCGCCCGTTACTACATCGCCCAGGAAAACCTCGAATCCGGCGCCACCGCGGCCGGCGCGCAGTTCGAAAGCAGCCTGACCTGCATCGACGCGCAGCAGAGCTTCCGTCCGCTGGCGAACACCACGCGGCCCATCGTCAAGGGCCCGCAGACCGCGGTGGTGGTCGGTCCAGCCGGCGAAGAGATCTGGACCGACCAGTTCGGCCGGGTCAAGGTGCACTTCCACTGGGACCGTCACGACCAGTCCAACGAGAACAGCTCCTGCTGGATCCGCGTGTCGCAAGCCTGGGCCGGCAAGAACTGGGGCTCGATGCAGATTCCGCGGATCGGCCAGGAAGTCATCGTCAGCTTCCTCGAGGGCGATCCCGACCGGCCGATCATCACCGGCCGGGTCTACAACGCCGAGCAGACGGTGCCCTACGACCTGCCCGCCGCGGCGACCCAGAGCGGCATGAAAAGCCGTTCGAGCAAGGGCGGCACGCCGGCGAACTTCAACGAAATCCGCATGGAGGACAAGAAGGGCGCCGAGCAGTTGTATATCCATGCCGAGCGCAACCAGGACATCGTGGTCGAGGTCGATGAAAGCCACTCGGTGGGCCATGACCGCAACAAGCGCATCGGCCACGACGAAACCGTGTTGATCGGCAACAACCGGGTGCGCATCGTCAAGCAGCAGGACGTCTTGGCGGTGGGCCAGAGCAAGACCGACAGCATCAGCCAGAGCTACCTGATCGAGGTGGGCGAGAACCTGCGCCTGGTCTGCGGAGCCAGCGTGCTGGAGCTCAACGCCAGCGGCCAGATCAACCTCTGCGGCGTGCAGATCAGCTTCCATGCCAGCGGCGATGCGCAGTTCAACACCGGCGGCGTCCTGCACCTCAACAATGGCAAGGGCGCCGACGCCGCGCCCGACGGCGACGGCATGAAAGGCACGATTGACGCCAAGGTGGCGTCCGCCTTCCCCGCGCCCAAATAAGGAGCATTGCCTGCCATGACCTACCGAATCAACGAACTCCAGTTCCAGCTGCCGGACAGCGAATTGCTGGATGCCTCGATCAATATCCTCAAGTTCCCCGAACTGGGGACCTCGCTGATCGTCAGTCGCAGCGTGCTGGCCGAGGGCGAGGACCTGCGCGGCAATTTCGACACCCAGCTCAAGCGCCTGGAGCAGCAGGTCCAGGAGCTGCGTTACCAGCCGCGCCAGGATGTGCGGCTGGGGGCGGACCAGTCCATCGACGCCATCGAATTGCGCAGCCAGTTCAGCAAGGGCACGGAGAAAGTCTTCCAGTTCCAGCTGGCGTTCGTGCCTCCCGGCACGCGCAAGATGATCGCCCTCAGCTACGTCAAGGCGCAGCCCCTGGGCGATGCCGAAACCGCGCACTGGGCCACGCTCAAGCACAGCCTGACGCTGACCTGACGGATGTCTGACGCGCTCTGGGCGGCCCGACTGGGAGACGGGCTGGAACACACCTCGGTGATGGCCGACATCCTCGGCGGCGTGCTGGAGGTGGCGGCCAACGTCGCCATCGGCGCACTGGCGACGGCTGCGGTGGTCGCGGCGACCGGCATCACGGTGGCCACCGGCGGCCTGGGCGCCTGCCTGCTGGGAGCGGTGGTCGGGGTGATCGTCGGCGTGGTCATGAGCAAGACCGGCGCCGACAAGGGCCTGAGCAGTATGTGCGAGGGCATCGGCAATGCGTTGTTCCCGCCCACGGTACAGGCGACGATCCTGACCGGCTCCACCAACACCCTGACCAACTCCATTCCCGCCGCGCGGGCAGCCGGCACGGCCCCTCCCCCGGCCCCGGCCGGCGGCGCGCCCCACAGCGAGAGCGCCGCCCCCGCCGAGGAAGAAGCGCCGGCCGAGGAAGGCCCCGGTTTCCTCGATATGGCCAAGGGTTTCTTCTCGCAGATGTGGCGCCCCACCGTCGCCACCCCGGGGCCCGGCACGGTGCCCAAGCCGCTGGACCTGGTCACCTGCATGAAGCATCCGCCGATGCCACCGCAGTTTCTCGCCGAAGGTTCGGAGAAAGTCAGCATCAACGGCCAGCCGGCCATACGCAGCGGCGACCGCAGCACCTGCGATGCCAAGGTGGTAGCGTCCGGCATGGTGTCCTCGAACGTGACCATCGGCGGCGGCTCGGTGGTGGTGCGCGAGATCCGCAGCGGCAAGACGCCGGGCATCGGTCTGGCGATCACCGTGCTGATGATGCTCAAGGGCGGCAAGGGGAAGTTCATCAGCAATCTGCCGTGCATGTTGCTGTCGGGGCTCAACTCGTTCGTCGTCAGCCAGGCCACCGGGGCGTTGACCCAGGCCATCGCCGGCTCACCCAACCCGGTCCACGCCGCTACCGGTGCCAAGGTACTGGGTGGCGAGGAAGAACTGGATTTCGCCCTGCCCGGCATCCTGCCCATCGACTGGCAACGGTTCTACAACAGCCGCGATGAGCGTAATGACAGCCTGCTGGGTGCCGGCTGGAGCGTGCCCTATGAAATCAGCGTACGCATCGAGCCACATCCCGAAGGCGGCGAGCGCCTGGTTTATACCGACGAGCAGGCCCGCCGCATCGACATGGGCTCGATCCCCCTGGGCGGCGCGGTATTCAGTGCCGGCGAAAGCCTGGCCGTGCGCCGTAACGGCAACGGGCAATTGCTGATCGAGAGCGATGACGGGCTGTATCGGCTGTTCGAACCGACCCTCGCGGATCCATCGTTGCTGCGCCTGAGCCAGTTGGGCGACCGCAACGACAACCGCATCTATCTCGACTACAGCGAGGCGGGCGCGCTGATCCGCTTGCGCGACACCTTCGACCAGGTCCAGGTGGAGCTGATCTACAGCGCCCGCTGGCCACGACGTGTTAGCCAGATCGAACGCCTCTATCCGGACCAGATACGTGAAATGCTGGTCAGTTACGAGTACGACCACAATGGCGACCTGGCTGAAGTTCGCGACGCACTCGGCCAGGTGCAGCGACGCTTCGCCTATGACGAAAACCGGCGGATGGTCGAACATCAACTGCCCACCGGATTGCGTTGTTTCTATCAGTGGGCGCTGGTCGACCACCGCGAATGGCGGGTGATCCGCCATTGGACCGACGAGGGTGACGAGTACCTGTTCGACTACGATCTGGACAACGGCATCACGCGCGTCACCGATGGCTTGCGGCGCATCAGTACCCGCCACTGGAACCCGCAGCACCAGATCACCGGATACACCGACAACCTGGGACAGACCTGGCAATTCGAATGGAACGACGAACGTCAGTTGCTCGGTGCCACCGATCCCCAGGGCGGGCAATATCAGTACAGCTATGACGAAGCCGGCAATCTCAGCGGCACCGTCGATCCGCTGGGGCGCAGCGAGTCGACCCTGTGGCTGGAACACTGGGCATTGCCACTGGTGGAAACCGATAGCGCCGGCAACAGCTGGCAGTACCAGTACGACCCGCGCGGCAACTGCACCCACGAAATCGACCCACTGGGACAGGTCACCCGCTACCGCTACGACAATCGCGGCCAGGCGGTGGAAATCATCGATGCCAGCGGCAAGAGCAAGACCCTGCAATGGAACGATCTCGGGCAACTGACCGAGCATGTCGATTGCTCCGGCTATGCGACCCGCTTCGGCTACGACCGGCGCGGCTATCTGCACGTGGTCATCGACGCCCTCGGCGAACGAATGACCTACCAGCACGACGCACAAGGTCACCTGTTGCAGAGCACGTTGCCGGACGGTCGCGTCGAACAGTACCTGCGCGATAGCAGCGGACAGCTGACTGGCCATGTCGATCCGGCCGGACACACCACCGCTTATCAGTACGACCGGCGCGGCCAGGTCCGCCAGCGCATCGACGCATTGGGTCGGCAGGTGCAGTTCGGGTATGACGCCTATGGCCGCTTGCAGGCGCTGACCAACGAGAATGGTGAGAGCTATCGCTTTCTCTGGGATGCCAATGATCGCCTGATCGAGCAGCAGGACCTCGACGGCAGTGGCCGGCGTTATGCCTATGACGCACTGGATAACGCGACCCGTATCGAATACGTCCCGGCTCCCTTTGGCAATGGCCTGGCCGTGGTCCCCAGCGCACCGGTCAAGCCCATTGTCCATCAGTTGGAGCGCGACGCGGTCGGACGGCTGGTCGCCAAGATCACCGATGACGGGCACACCGAATATACCTACGACCCCGTCGACCAGCTGACCGCCGTGGTGTTCAGCGACAAGGAGGGCAACGAGCACAAGCTCGGTTTCGCCTACGATGCCCTCGGCCAGTTACTGGAAGAACTGAGCACGGCGGGCAGCCTGCGGCATCACTATGACGAGTTGGGCAACCTGGTCCAGACGCAGTTGCCCGACGGACGCTGGGTCAATCGCCTGTACTACGGCAGCGGCCACCTGCACCAGCTCAACCTCGACGGCCAGGTGATCAGCGACTTCGAACGCGACCGCCTGCATCGCGAAGTGCTGCGTACCCAGGGCCAGATCAGCACCCGCAGCGACTACGACCGCAGCGGTCGGCTGCGTTCCCGGATGCGCCGACCCGCCGGCCCGCCCACGGCAATGCCGGCACCGGCCCAGAAGCATTTCGACTACGACCCCGCCGACAACCTGATCGGTCGCCTCGATCAACAGCCACGGGGCGACCACCGCCAGCTCCTGCACTACGACGCCACCGGGCGCATCCTCGCCAGCCAGGACAACATCCAGGGCCAGAGCGAGACCTTCGCCTACGACGCCGCCGCCAACCTGCTCGACGGCCCGCAACAAGGCACGGGGCTGGTGGTGCACAACAAGCTGCTGACCTACCAGGACAAGCGCTACCGCTACGACGCCTTCGGGCGGATGATCGAAAAGCGCAGTGGCAGCCGGCTCGTGCAACGCTTTGCCTATGACGCCGAACATCGCCTGATCGAAGTACACAACCAGAATGGCGTACGCGAAACCGTTGTGCGCATGACCTATGACCCGCTGGGCCGGCGTATCGGCAAGAGCGAGCACGACAGCAATGGCTATCCGTTGGGCGAGACACGTTTTACCTGGGATGGCCTGCGCCTGTTGCAGGAGCATCGCAATAGCCAGACCAGCCTGTACCTGTATGCCGATAACGGTTATGAACCGCTGGCCCGAGTCGATGGCCTGGGGGCGCAGCAAAAGGTGCGCCATTACCACAACGACCTCAACGGGCTGCCGGAACAACTGACGGAAAACGACGGGCAGACGGTATGGCAGGCACGCTACAAGGTCTGGGGCAACACCCTGGAGGAAGTGCGCGAGCCGTACTATATCGAGGAACAGAACCTACGCTTCCAGGGCCAGTACCTGGACCGGGAGATCGGGCTGCACTACAACACGTTCCGGTTCTATGATCCGGATGTGGGGCGGTTTACTACGCCGGATCCGATTGGGTTGATCGGCGGTTTCAATCTTTACCAGTATGCTCCGAACCCACTGACCTGGTCAGATCCTCTGGGATGGGCGCCCTGGGCGAATGGAAAGTTCGATGAGTGGTTCAACACCGCATCGGTCAAAGATATCAGCAGCAACAAGGAGTCGGTAAGCGCAGCCCTGCGCGGGGCCGGTGGAAAACATGAGATGTTCCCCGTGTCGCTTGCGGCCAAGGCCAAGGAGCTGGGCTTTACCGCTCAAGAGTTGAAAAAATACGTGGTCGACACCGACAGGATTACCTTTACTAACGTTACGGACTCAAAAGGCAGACCCGTACCGGATGGTGGCCATCACGGCAGCCGTGCCGGCAGGCACTTCCACAACAAATTGATTGCCGAGCTGGAAACGGCCACGAGCAAACGGCAGGCCAAAGTGATTATCGCCAGGAATCATAGAAACCATATGAAACTGAGTAGGTGCTTATAAATGTCAAATGAAAACAACAATGTCCATGTCTGGATAGGCAGCAACTTTTCGCCGGAAGCGGAGTACATGGCGTACTTCAAGCTGGATTATTCTGTTGAAGGTGACTTTGACGATCCAAACTACAAACTCTGCGGTTTCTGCAAAGACATCGGCACCCGTTGGTATGACGAAGACTTCATTGGCATCATCCCACGCTGTGACAGCGAAGTTTCGCTGGATGAGATCCTGGTCGAAGCTGCCGTCGATCAAGACGATCTACCTCTGGTAAAAGCTCGCTGCGATGCCCTGGGAATCAAGAAAGCCAATGCCATCTTCTGGTACCAGGATGCAGATCTGGTCCTCAAGCAACCCATCAAGGACAGCTATAACGGCTTGAAATACATTGGTCTGTTCCAGGGTGATTAAAGCAACCCGCCATAAGCTGCTGGCTTTGTCGCTATGCGTGATATGCGCGCCCGCAAGCGCGGCAACCTGGCAGATCTGCCGTATGGAACTACGCATCACCGAGTTAGTGAAACAACCGTACCCGCAGCTACAGGCCCGAATCCTGGCAGTAAGCCCGAAATCGGCTACGGCAGAATGCCCGGAGCAAGGCACGAGCATCACCTTCACCCCGGAAACGAGCGACTATCAGGCCACGCTGCCGCGCAAACGGTGGCCCGGCAAAGGCCAGTCGGTACGTGTCGACTACCGGTATCTGGATGGTATCTGCAAGGGCGATGGCAAGGAGTATGCGTGCCGTATCAGGCACTATCCGGTAGTGGGCCGATAGGTCGGGCTGGAATCGGTGCTGCCGACAGATACCTGAACGACTCCGTAACCGTGGTCTATCCTTCAACCGTCACCAGGATCGTCAACAGGGGAGATGGCGAATGGATGCACGAGAAAGAGCGTTGATGCGGGCCAGCGTGGCGCTGGGGTTGCTGGTCAGCACGTTGAAGAAGCATGACCTTGGCGCCCCGCTGTCCCTGGATGATCCCCTGCTCAGGGACATGCTCGCCCAGCTTCAGGAAAACCTGCGCGAAGCCGAGGCCAACCACGCGGTGTCCAGCGCCATGGCCCCGCTGAACAAGGCCTTCGCCCAGGGCACGCTGCTCAATGCCAGCAACGTCGGCACCCTGCTCAATCACCTGAAGAAGGTCGACGCCCTGCTCAAGGATGCCGGCCACTCCGCGCCGGCCATGAGCGCCTAGCGCAGGCTCAGGCGTTGGCCGGAACGAAGTCCGGACCACCCAGCTTGTCCCGCACCATCAGCGCCGAGCGCATCAACGGGGTCCACATGCCATCCGGGCTGTTCCAGGCCGCGCCCGCCCAGCGGGTATCGGCCACCAGATCGGCCTTGCGGCTTTCCAGTTGGCGCCTGAGCGCCACGGCGACGCTGCCCAGGTCGACATCGAACAGATCGCCATAGGGCCCCTGCGGCTGCTTGCGTTGCTTGTCCTGGCAGAAGCGGTAGTACCAGACCCAGTCATGGGCGATATAGATCGCCCGGTTGCGGTCCGGATAGGTCGCCAGGATCGTCAGCAACGCGGCCACGAAGCGGGTCGCGAAGCTCGCATCATGGGTCTGGCGCCAGTAGGGCAGGATCAACTGGTCGAAGGCCGCCACCACATTCTGTGGCTCATCGTTGTCGACCTTGGCCTCGAGGAAGTAGAACGGCTCGCCCACCAGGAACTTGTCCAGTTCGTCATTGGCCAGTGCCAGCAGCAGCACGTTGTCTTGCGGGTTGCTCATTGGATTCTCACTACATCGTGGGTCGACATCAGGGCGTCGACGTCATTACCGTGGAAGATCGGCACATTATCCAGCACCGCCTCCTGCCTGCCACCGGGATGGGTCAGGCCGCCCGGGCGCCACAGCGAGTTGGCGCCGCCTTCGTTGCCGCTGGGCATCACCACCTTGGGGTTGTCCAGGCTCACCATGTAGATGTCCTTGCCCACCAGCGATCCCGGATCGTAGCCCAATGCCGTCTCCAGCACCGAGACGTCACCGGTCTTCTTGTACTCGGCCACCACGGCGTTGAGATCGGACTTGGCCATGACGAACTTGTTCGGGTTGAACGAAGTGTACTTGGGGTTGGCGATGTCGTCGGGGGTGAACAGGAAGCCGCCGCCCTCGTCGGCGAACACCTTGAGGTGCTTGTCGACGTAAGCGCCATCGAGATAGTCGCTCGCCGGCGGCCGGCTGCCCTTGGGCAGCGCCATGATATCGGCCTCGGTCATGCCCGTCTTGTAGACCGCCGCGCGCGGCTCGGGCGTCTTGCCGATCCGCGCCATCTTCGGTCCCAGGCCCAACAGCGCCATACCCGCGACACCCTGCAACAGGTCGCGGTAACCCGGCCCCAGGCGATCGCCCAGGTCACCCAGCAAGGCCATGCCGCCCATCATCGCCCCGCCGATCACCACGAAACCGGCAAAGGCCGCGGCGCCGGCCATCGCCGCCAGCACCGCCGCCGCGCCCAGGGCCACCAGGCCAAGGGCTTCGAGACCGGTGTGCAACCAGCTTTCCAGATCGAGGACAAACGCCACGGCAATCGTCGGCCCGCCGATAAAGGTATTCGGGCTGCCGCTCTTGATATGCGCCCCGCAGACCATCTTGCTCTGCAGCCGCGCCGCCGGCTTGCCGTTGATATAGACCGAGGCGCTGCCTTCGGCGATCAGCACCGGAAACGGCCAGGTCGAATGGTTCATCGGCAGCCCCGAGCAGGTGGCTGAGACATCGATCCCGGCGCGCATCGCGTTGCGCGTATTGATGTAGACGTTCAGGCTGCCCATGATCAACGCCCCGGTCGTCGGCTCGGGCAGGTTGAAGATGGTGTTCAGGCCCTTGATGATCTGGAACATCGACAGGCCGCCCGCCGCGATCGAACCGGCCATGATCGCCAGCGCCGCACCGCCGGTGGCCACGGTGGCGGCCACCACCGCGGCGCCGATCAGGGCACCGGCCACCGCCCCCGCGACCATCGCGGCCACGCCAAAACCGTGGGCTATCTCGTCGCCGAGGCGGGCAGCGGCCAATACATCCATGGCGTTATCGTCGTCCCGGAAGGCTGGTCAGGCGGTCTGTGGCTGGAGCTTGAGGCTCTGCATCGCCGCCTTCCACGCCGGCTCGTGGTACACGAGGTCGTCCGGCGTGGTGGTCAGGGTGGTGATCAGCACCACGGGTTTGCGGTCGATAAAGACCTGGCGCAGCATCAGCTCGCGGCCCTCGCGTTGCCAGCTGTAATCGAGCAGCGCGGCGGCATGCTCATGCAGCACGAAGTCCCAGCGCTTGACCAGGTTGAAGCCCGGCAACTGCTGCTCGGCGCTTTTCAACTGGGCAGCGACATAGTCGGCGAACACCGCATCGCCCCGGCTCGGATCACGACTGATGACAAAACTGGCTTCCCTGGCACCGCCCACGGCGGGCAGCTTGAAGATATTGATGCTCTGATCCTGCCAGGTATCGGGGATCTCGAGATCGGCTTCCTGAAGACGGTATGCGGTCATGGTACGGGGCGCTTTCCATGCAGATGAGTGACGCGATGGGCCGCAAATCTTCAAGCAATAACTGGTAACAATCAAGGTGCGCCGACCAGGCGTTCACCGGGTCATGACGCCGCTCTCATTTTTGCCGGCAGATCGAAGCCGCGGGCAATAAAAATGGGCACCCGATCCCATCGGTGTGCCCATTTTCCTGTAGCGCTCCCCTTGCTCCGGGAGTCCAGCCTGGTGCTTACGGGTTGACGCTATCTTTGAGCGACTTGCCCGGTTTGAAGGCAACGGTATTGCTGGCCTTGATTTTCACCGGCTCGCCGGTTTGCGGGTTCTTGCCGGTGCGGGCACCGCGATGACGCTGCAGGAAAGTGCCGAAACCCACCAGGGTGACGCTGTCTTTGCGGTGCAGCGCGCCGGTGATTTCTTCGAGAACGGCGTTGAGAACGCGGTTGGCCTGTTCTTTGGTGAGATCCGCTTTTTCAGCGATTGCAGCGGCGAGTTCTGGTTTACGCATAAGTGAAGCCTCTTTGACGGTTTTTTGTTGTTATGTCCGTGCTGTTCTTCCGGAACAGCGCCCAAGGCGCCGCAGGCTCTACTCTGCGGCAGACGGGAGTGAGGATGGCACGGCGCCGGGCCCCGCGCCAGTCTGCCAGCGACCTTTAGCAGGGCAAAAGCAGGGTGTTTGCGACAGAACGCCCGCTATTTACGCCAGCAGCGGTGGGAGTTCTTTGTTGAGGGCCAGTTTTTCCATGACCGCACCGCCGGTCAGGGCGTAGCCGAGCAGGCGACCACTGGCATCGCGGCACAATGCCTTGATGTCCGCACCCTGCCCTTCGACCGTCCACACCCCCTCCATTCCCCGTGGTGGTGGCGAAACGACCAGCGGGCAGACCGGCGTCTTCACCGTGACGGGCATGGCGCCATAGGTCACCGCGGTGGCGTTGCCGGCCAGGGTCTGGGCCAGGGCGCGGGCACAGCTCATCAGCGGCATGACGTACAGCAGGTTCAGGCCGTCGACCTCGGCGCAGTCGCCCAGGGCATAGATATTGGCGTGGGAGGTTTTCAGCTGGCGGTCCACCACTACCCCACGGTTGACCTGCAAGCCCGCCGCCGCGGCCAGGTCGATGCGCGGGCGCAGGCCGATGGCCGAGACCACCACGTCGCAAACCAGGGTTTCACCGTCGGACAGGTGCGCTTCCAGGTGATCGCCGGCGCGCTGCAGGCGGGTCAGCACCGGACCGAGGTGGAAACGTGCGCCGAGGCCTTCCAGGCCGGCCTGCACCGCTGCCGCCGCCGCTGGATGCAGCAGGGTCGGCATGACCTGTTCGCACGGGGCCACCAGGTCGACTTCGTAGCCGCCGAGGATCAGGTCGTTGGCGAATTCACAGCCGATCAGCCCGGCGCCCAGCAGCAGCACGCGCTTTTTACCGGCGGCGGCGGCACGAAACCGGGCGTAGTCTTCCAGGTCGTTGATCGGGAAGATCGCCTCGGGGGCGTCGCCTTCCACCGGCACCCGCACGGTTTCCGCGCCCCAGGCGAGGATCAGGTCGCGGTAGTTCACCGCTTCTTCGCCGATCCACAGGCGCTTGTGGCCCGGATCGATGCCGCTGATGCGGGTGTGGGTGCGGATCTCGGCCTTGAGCTGCTCGGCCATGGCGCCGGGTTCGGCCATGCTCAGGCCGTCGGCTTCCTTGTTCTTGCCGAAGCCGGTGGACAGCATGGGCTTGGAGTAGGAACGCCCGTCATCGGCGGTGATCAGCAACAGCGGGGTTTCGCCGTCGAGCTTGCGAAACTCCCGGGCCAGGTTGTAGCCGGCCAGTCCGGTGCCGACGATCACGACAGGTGCACTCATTCCTTTCTCCAGATCCATTGAGAGGTGTTTAAAAATTGATCAATCAGGCGATTTCGATCATCTCGAAATCCATCTTGCCGACGCCACAGTCCGGGCACAGCCAGTCTTCCGGAACATCCTGCCAGAGAGTGCCGGGTGCGATGCCGTCATCCGGCCAACCCTCGGCCTCGTTGTAGATCAGGCCGCAGACCACACATTGCCACTTCTTCATTTCGCTACCTTCATTTCAATGCTTCCTCGGTTCCCAGGCGTTTTACGGCGCGGACGATCGATGGGTGCAGCGTTGCCGTCCGGCTCAGGGCGTTTTGTACTGATCGAAGCCGGCAGATGCAAGCACGATCGCTAGCAGTGGCCGCCCAAGCGCTCTAATTGGCCGGACACCCTGTGATAAGCTCGCCGCCTCACTGGCTGCCAATCAACTGCCCATCGTGCCGTACAAAGCCCCATTCCCGGCGTCTCCCACCTGGCTCCCACAGAGCCGGCTGGCGACCCCGCCCGACGCCCACACCCTCGACTGGCTGTTCGACGAGGGCTCGCTGACCCGCCGTCTGACCGGACTTTCCGACAATGCCTTCAGTGTCACGCCGCTGTTCGAAGGCTGGCAACCGCTGCGCGACGACGAGTGCAGTGCCCTGGACCTGCCCGCCGCCAGCCTCGGCTGGGTGCGCGAGGTGTATCTGCGCGGCCATGGCCAGCCCTGGGTGTTCGCCCGCAGCGTGGCGGCGCAGAGCGCCCTGCGGCAAGGCGGACTGAACATGGACGAGTTGGGCAGCCGCTCGCTGGGTGAATTGCTGTTCTGCGACCAGGCATTCGAACGCCAGGCCATCGAGGTCTGTCGCTACCCGGCGCAGTGGCTGCCCACGGAATACCGCGTGGATGACCTCTGGGGCCGGCGCTCACGCTTCAATCGCGGCCCCTTGAGCCTGCTGGTGGCGGAAATCTTCCTGCCGAGCCTGTGGCAGGCCGTGAATGCCGACCGGGAGGCCTGCTGATGTACCTGAACCTGCTCAAGTCCATGAACCGCCTGCACCCGCGCGCCTGGGACTTCCTGCAACTGACGCGGATGGACAAGCCCATCGGCATCTACCTGCTGCTGTGGCCGACCCTCAGCGCGCTGTGGATTGCCGCCAAGGGCGCGCCATCGCTGAGCCACCTGCTGATCTTCACCTTCGGCGTGGTACTGACCCGGGCGGGAGGCTGTGCGATCAACGATTTCGCCGACCGCAAGGTCGACGGCCACGTCAAGCGCACCGAGCAGCGACCGCTGGCGGCGGGCCGGATCAGCGGCAAGGAGGCGGTGGCGGTGTTCGCCCTGCTGATGGGCATCAGTTTCCTGCTGGTGCTGTGCACCAACGCGACCACGGTCTGGCTGTCCTTCGGCGCGCTGGCCCTGGCGGCCTGCTACCCGTTCATGAAGCGCTACACCTATTACCCGCAGGTGGTGCTGGGGGCGGCGTATTCCTGGGGCATCCCGATGGCGTTCACCGCCCAGGACGGCAACCTGCCCATGGCGGCCTGGCTGCTGTATATCGCCAACCTGATGTGGACGGTGGCCTTCGACACCTATTACGCGATGACCGACCGCGAGGACGACCTGAAGATCGGGGTGAAATCCACCGCCATCCTGTTCGGCGACGCCGACCGGGTGATTATCCTGACCCTGCAGGGCCTGATGCTCGGCTGCCTGCTGCTGGCCGGCGCGCGCTTCGAGCTGGGCGGCTGGTTCCATGCCGGCCTGCTGGTGGCCGCGGCGTGTTTTGCCTGGGAGTTCTGGAGAACCCGCGACCGCGATCCGCAGCGCTGCTTCCAGATGTTCCTGCACAACCACTGGGCCGGGTTGGCGATCTTTATCGGCGTGGTGCTGGATTACGCGCTGCGCTGACCGGCCGGGTCCGAAGGGACACAACCCGACCCGTGGGAGCCGGCTTGCCAGCGAAGACGATGCAAGCTACGCCACCGCTATCGCCAGCAAGCCGGCTCCTACAGGACGGTGTGTCACCGCCGAACATCGTCAAGCCCGGGACCTTGTGGGAGCTGGCTTGCCAGCGATGACGATGCAAGCTACGCCACCGCTATCGCCAGCAAGCCGGCTCCTACAGGGCGGTGTATCACCGCCGAACATCGTCAAGCCCGGGACCTTGTGGGAGCTGGCTTGCCAGCGAAGACGATGCAAGCTGCGCCACCGCTATCGCCAGCAAGCCGGCTCCTACAGGACGGTGTGTCACCGCCGAACATCGTCAAGCCCGGGACCTTGTGGGAGCTGGCTTGCCAGCGATGACGATGCAAGCTACGCCACCGCTATCGCCAGCAAGCCGGCTCCTACAGGGCGGTGTGTCACCGCCGAACATCGTCAAGCCCGGCTCCTACAGGAGACCGGGTCGGATCAGTGCTTGGCTACGTGCCACATGCCGCCTTTACCGTCGCCATTGATGTCGCCAGGCTTGGTGTCGTCCTTGTAGGTGTACATCGGCTTGCCATCATGCGCCCACTGCATCTTGTTGTCGGCGCGCTTGATCAGTGTCCACTTGCCTTCGGGCTTGGCGCCCTCCGCAGCGATCATCGGTGGCCAGTTCTCGGCACACTTGTCATTGCACATGGATTTGCCGCCGGCGTCCTTGTCAAAGGTGTACAGGGTCATGCCCTTGCCATCGACCATCTTGCCGTCTTTCATCATGGCCGGCTCGGCGGCGAACCCCAGGGTCGGCAGCGTCAATGCCGCCGTTACCATCAGGGCTTTCAGTGAAAACGAAGAATGAGTCATCAGAACCTTCCTTTTGTGGTTGTAGATTCGAACTCCCAGCGTAGCCCATGGAAATGACAATCGTCGGCCTCGCGGAAAAGCTGTCACATGACTGCAATAATTTCGTTATCTAATGCGGCGCAAGACAGTTAAATGACAAGAGGATTAAGGGATATGGTTGGCAGGAGCATTCTGATCGTCGACGACGAAGCCCCGATTCGGGAGATGATCGCTGTCGCCCTGGAAATGGCCGGCTATGACTGCCTGGAAGCCGAAAACTCCCAGCAGGCCCATGCGATCATCGTCGACCGCAAACCTGACCTGATCCTGCTCGACTGGATGCTGCCCGGCACCTCGGGTATCGAACTGGCCCGGCGCCTCAAGCGCGACGAACTGACCGGCGATATCCCGATCATCATGCTCACCGCCAAGGGTGAGGAAGACAACAAGATCCAGGGTCTTGAAGTCGGCGCCGATGACTACATCACCAAGCCCTTTTCCCCCCGCGAGCTGGTCGCCCGCCTGAAGGCCGTGCTGCGCCGCGCCGGTCCGACCGACGGTGAAGCGCCAATCGAAGTCGGTGGCCTGCTGCTCGATCCCATCAGCCATCGCGTGACCATCGACGGCAAGCCCGCGGAAATGGGCCCCACCGAATACCGTCTGTTGCAGTTCTTCATGACCCACCAGGAACGCGCCTACACCCGCGGGCAGTTGCTGGACCAGGTCTGGGGCGGCAACGTCTATGTCGAAGAGCGTACCGTTGATGTGCATATCCGCCGTCTGCGCAAAGCCCTCGGCGATGCCTACGAGAATCTGGTACAAACGGTGCGCGGCACCGGCTATCGGTTTTCCACCAAGGGCTGAGCCGCTTTTCGCGCAATGATTGCTGACAAGGACGCATGTTGAAGTGAATCAAAACTGGCATGGCACCCTGATCCGCCATCTGTTGTTGCTGGTGACCGCCTGCCTGCTGGTCGGCCTGATCAGCGGCTATTACGGCTGGGCGCTGGCTGCCGGCCTGGGGATTTACCTGGGCTGGACCCTCAAGCAGTTGCTGCGCCTGCACGAATGGCTGCGCCAGCACAAACCCGACGAAGCACCGCCGGACGGCTATGGCCTGTGGGGCGATGTATTCGACAGCATCTATCACCTGCAACGCCGCGACCAGCGCGTGCGCGGGCGCCTGCAAGCGGTGATCGACCGGGTCCAGGAGTCCACCGCCGCCCTCAAGGACGCGGTGATCATGCTCGACAGCGACGGCAACCTGGAATGGTGGAACCGCGCCGCGGAAACCCTGCTTGGCCTCAAGACCCCGCAGGACAGCGGCCAGCCGGTGACCAACCTGGTCCGCCACCCACGCTTCAAGGAATATTTCGAGCAGGACAGCTACGCCGAGCCGCTGGAGATCCCGTCGCCGACCAACGACCGCATGCGCATCCAGCTGTACATCACCCGCTACGGCAATAACGAACACCTGATGCTGGTGCGCGATGTCACGCGCATCCACCAGCTGGAACAGATGCGCAAGGACTTCATCGCCAACGTTTCCCACGAACTGCGCACCCCGCTGACGGTGATCTGCGGTTACCTGGAAACCCTGCTGGATAACGTCGAGGAAGTGAACCCGCGCTGGGTCCGCGCGCTGCAGCAGATGCAGCAGCAGGGCGGGCGCATGCAGACCCTGCTCAATGACCTGCTGTTGCTGGCCAAGCTGGAAGCCACCGACTACCCGTCGGACAACCAGCCGGTGCGCATCGACACCTTGCTGCAGTCGATCCGCAACGATGCCCAGGCCCTCTCCGGGCAGCGCAACCAGACCATCACCCTGGAGGCCGACGACAGCGTCCGGCTCAAGGGCAGCGAGGCGGAATTGCGCAGCGCGTTCTCCAACCTGGTGTTCAACGCCGTCAAATACACCCCGGCCGAAGGCAATATCCGCATCCGCTGGTGGGGCGACGAACACGGTGCCCACCTCAGCGTGCAGGATTCGGGCATCGGCATCGACAACAAACACCTGCCGCGCCTGACCGAGCGCTTCTACCGCGTCGACTCCAGCCGCAACTCCAACACCGGCGGCACGGGCCTGGGCCTGGCCATCGTCAAGCACGTGCTGCTGCGCCATCGCGCCCGCCTGGAAATCAGCAGCGTACTGGGCCACGGCAGCACCTTCACCTGCCATTTCGTCCCCGCGCAAGTGACCCGCGCGCACAAAAACAACCTGTCCGCCTGAGCACCGATGGTGCCAGGCCACTAGGCAACCGGCCCATGTGCCGCTACATTGGATGACTTGTGCCTGCCCTTCAGGTACCGAAACACACCTCAAATTGAAATACGGAACCCGTAAAACTCCATCATGGACCCTTCCCCTAGTAGCTTGACCCTCGCCACGATATTCGCCGATTTCGGCATGATTCTCTTTGCTCTGATCCTGGTTCTGCTCAACGGCTTCTTCGTTGCGGCCGAATTCGCCATGGTCAAGCTGCGCTCGACCCGGGTCGAGGCCATCGCCCACAAGAACGGCTGGCGCGGACAGATCCTGCGCACCGTGCACAGCCAGCTGGACGCCTACCTGTCCGCCTGCCAGCTGGGTATCACCCTCGCCTCCCTGGGCCTCGGCTGGGTCGGTGAGCCGGCCTTCGCCCACCTGCTGGAGCCGGTGCTCGGCGCCGTCGGCGTGAACTCTCCCGAAGTGATCAAGGGCGTGTCGTTCTTCACCGCGTTCTTCATCATTTCCTACCTGCACATCGTGGTCGGCGAGCTGGCCCCGAAATCCTGGGCAATCCGCAAGCCGGAACTGCTCTCGCTGTGGACCGCGGTGCCGCTGTACCTGTTCTACTGGGCGATGTACCCGGCCATCTACCTGCTCAACGCCAGCGCCAACGCCATCCTGCGGATCGCCGGCCAGGGTGAGCCCGGCCCCCATCACGAACACCACTACAGCCGCGAAGAACTGAAGCTGATCCTGCACTCCAGCCGTGGCCAGGACCCGAGCGACCAGGGTATGCGCGTGCTGGCCTCGGCCGTGGAAATGGGCGAGCTGGAAGTGGTCGACTGGGCCAACTCCCGGGAAGACCTGGTGACCCTGGACTGCAACGCGCCGCTCAAGGAAATCCTCGCCCTGTTCCGTCGCCACAAGTTCAGCCGTTATCCGGTGTACGACGCCGAACGCAACGTGTTCGTCGGCCTGTTGCACATCAAGGACCTGCTGCTGGAACTGGCGGCCCTGGACCACATTCCCGAGTCGTTCAACCTGGCCGAGCTGACCCGCCCGCTGGAGCGCGTGTCCAAGCACATGCCGCTGTCGCGCCTGCTGGAACAGTTCCGCCAGGGCGGCTCGCACTTCGCCCTGGTGGAGGAAGCCGACAGCAAGGTGATCGGCTACCTGACCATGGAAGACGTGCTGGAAGTCCTGGTGGGCGATATCCAGGACGAACACCGCAAGGCCGAGCGCGGCATCCTCGCCTACCAGCCGGGCAAGCTGCTGGTGCGGGGTGACACGCCGCTGTTCAAGGTCGAACGCCTGCTGGGCATCGACCTGGACCATATCGAAGCCGAAACCCTCGCCGGGCTGATCTACGAAACCCTGAAACGGGTGCCGGAAGAGGAAGAAGTGATGGAAGTCGAGGGCCTGCGCATCATCATCAAGAAGATGAAGGGTCCGAAGATCATCCTGGCCAAGGTGCTCAAGCTCGACTGATACCCGCGGTCCTTGTAGGAGCCGGCTTGCTGGCGATAGCGATCCAGCAGCCGACGTGCCTACCGACTGACACACCGCAATCGCCGGCAAGCCGGCTCCTGCAGCGGCTGTGTATTCAAGTCGGCGGTGTCACTGCCCGCCTACCGCGAAGTTCGGCAAGGCCTCCACCGGCTGGTTGAACTGGTACGGAATCGATACCAGCCCCAGCCCGGTATTGCGCTGCACCACGAAATGCAGGTGCGGCCCGGTGCTGTTGCCGGTATTGCCCGACAGCCCCAGCGGGCTGCCCACCGCCACGTGCTGGCCTTCGCGTACACTGACCGAACCTTGCTTGAGGTGCAGATAGACGCCCATGGTGCCGTCGTCGTGCAGCACCCGGACGAAGTTGCCGGAAGGGTCCGAGCCACGTCCGGACTGGGCATTCTCGGTCTTGACCACCACCCCGCCGCGCGCCGCGATGATCGGCGTGCCCACCGGCATGGCGATGTCCATCGCATAGCGGCTCTTGGCGCCGAAGTGGCTGTAGGGACCGTTCGGCCCCTGGGTCAGGCGAAACGGCCCGCCACGCCACGGCAACGGGTAACGATAGCCCTGGGCCTGCCCCGAGGGATCCCCGAGGGAATAGCGGAACTTGGGGGTATACAGGAACGGCTGCCCGGGCCGGGTCGCGGTGAGCAGCGCCAGGCGCTGGCTGCTGCGGGCCGGCAGCACCTTGCGGATCGGCTGCAACGGCGCGCCGCTGACGTTCTTCAGCGCGCCGAAACCCAGCTCGATCTCCACCGGCGCATACAGGTCGTTGCGCACATAGACGCTGTCGCCCCCTTTCTGCTTGCGGATATCCAGGTGCACCTGGCGTTCCAGGTGCTCGACCATCCGATCGCGGAACACAAACACCTGCGCACCGGGCGCCGGACGATCGCTGTACGAGACCACGCCATTGGCGTCCACGTACTTGTAGATCGTCATGGCCGCAGCCGAGGTGGCGACCATCAACAGGCCGCAGGAAAACAGCAAGCGCAGCAGCATAAGCGGAAATCGCCGAATCGAACGTGAGCGCCAGCCTAGCAGGTGGAGATGGAGCTTGTGTTAATCACGCAGGCATCGGCGACTGTCGGAAAGCAGCGACCAGGGAGACGGACAACGCGGCGCATCAGGCGCACCGCGTTATCAGGCAAAGCCTCAGGCCCCGGGTACGAAGTGCTTCTGGGCGGTGCCGCGGGCGATCAGGCGGGAGATGTAGTCGAGCTTCTGGGCATCCTGGTCGATAAACCGGAAGGTCAGTTGCAGCCAGTCGCTGTCCGGCTTCGGTTCGTGGGCAACGATCGCGTGCAGGTAGCCGTTCAGGCGGGCGATCTCGGCGTTGTCGCCCTGCTCCAGGTCGAGCACGGCGCTTTCGAGCACTTGCGGCAGAACCTCGCTACGGCGCACCACCAGCAAGGCTTCCTTGATGCTCAGCGCCTTGATCACGCATTGCTGGGTGCCGCTGGACAGGCGCAACTGGCCCTGGCCGCGACCACCGGTGGCCGCACTGGCTGCCGGCGCCGCAGCGGGGCGTACCGGCGGGCTGTTGAGCAAACCCTTGCTGGGGGCCGGGGCAGGCGCGGCAGCGGCCGCAGGCACCACCACAGCAGCCTTGCCGCCGGTCAGCGCACTGAGGGAGTCGTTGGCAAAGGCCGAGTTGGCCTTGGTCGGGGCACTGTTCATCAGGGCATCGAGCTTGCCGACCTTGTGCAGCGCCTGCTTGACCTTGGTCAGCAGCTGTTCGTTGGTAAAGGGCTTGCTGACGTAGCCGGACACACCGGCCTGGATCGCCTGCACCACGTTCTCTTTATCGCCACGGCTGGTGACCATCACGAACGGCATGGTCTTGAGGTTGTCCTGGGCACGGCACCAGGTCAGCAGTTCCAGACCGGACATCTCGGGCATTTCCCAATCGCACAGCACCAGGTCAAACGCTTCGCGCGCCAGCAGCGCCTGGGCCTTGCGACCGTTGACGGCGTCTTCGATCCGGATGCCCGGGAAGTAGTTGCGCAGGCACTTTTTCACCAGATCGCGGATGAACGATGCGTCATCCACCACCAACACACTGACTTTACTCATTGACCATTCCTCTAAAAATCCCGGCCAGCATACTGGCTAATGGCTATTTGCCCAAAACTGATGAGTCACGCCGGGACTTTATCGTTCGCGGGTGCGCGTAAAATTCATGCGCCACAAACAAAAACGCCCGACCTAAGGCCGGGCGTTTCTCTCGGGCAATCTTACTTATCGTCAGCTTCGCCGGGAACATTAGCGGTTTCGGACAAGGTACCCTCAACTTCCTGGCGCATGCGCTTGAGGCCCATGTGCCGCACGTCGGTGCCGCGAACCAGGTAGATCACCAGTTCGGAAATATTGCGCGCGTGGTCGCCGATCCGTTCCAGCGAGCGCAGCACCCAGATAATGCTCAGGACCCGCGAGATAGAGCGCGGGTCTTCCATCATGTAGGTTGCCAGCTCACGCAGGGCGGTCTTGTATTCACGGTCGATGATCTTGTCATACTGCGCCACGGACAACGCCAGCTCGGCGTCGAAGCGGGCGAAGGCGTCCAGTGCGTCGCGCACCATGTTGCGCACCTGGTCGCCGATATGCCGGACCTCGACATAACCACGCGGCGCCTCGCCTTCCTCGCACAGCTGGATGGCGCGCCGGGCGATCTTGGTCGCTTCGTCGCCGATGCGCTCGAGGTCGATCACCGACTTGGAGATGCTGATGATCAGCCGCAGATCGGACGCCGCCGGCTGGCGACGTGCGAGGATGCGCAGGCATTCCTCGTCGATATTGCGCTCCATCTGGTTGATCTGGTCATCGATCTCGCGCACTTGCTGGGCCAGGCCCGAATCGGCCTCGATCAGCGCGGTGACCGCGTCGTTGACCTGCTTTTCCACCAGCCCGCCCATGGCCAGCAGGTGGCTGCGTACTTCTTCCAGCTCCGCATTGAACTGCGCGGAGATATGGTGGGTAAGACCGTCTTTATCAATCATCGGGATTCGCTCCGCGAAACAGGCAGCTTTCAGGCTGCACGTTTCAAGCAGTTATGGGTTGATCTGAACTCGCTCGGCTTCCATTGCGCCGCTTCTTGGCCCGCGGCTCGCCACTGCTCCTAGCCATAACGACCGGTGATGTAGTCTTCGGTCTGCTTCTTCGCCGGATTGGTGAACAGGGTATCGGTGTCGCCAAATTCAACCAGCTTGCCCATGTACATGAACGCGGTGTAGTCGGAAACCCGAGCCGCCTGCTGCATGTTGTGGGTCACGATGACAATGGTGAACTTGGATTTCAATTCGTAGATCAGTTCTTCGACCTTGAGGGTCGAGATCGGATCGAGCGCCGAGCACGGTTCGTCGAGCAGCAGGACTTCCGGCTCCACGGCGATGGTACGGGCGATGACCAGGCGCTGCTGCTGGCCACCGGACAGGCCGAGTGCCGAATCGTGCAGGCGGTCCTTCACTTCATCCCACAGGGCCGCGCCCTTGAGGGCCCATTCCACGGCCTCATCGAGGATGCGCTTCTTGTTGATGCCCTGGATGCGCAGGCCATAGACCACGTTTTCATAGATGGTCTTGGGGAACGGGTTCGGCTTCTGGAACACCATGCCGACCTTGCGGCGCAGCTCGGCGACGTCCTCGCCCTTGCGGTAGATGTTGTTGCCGTAGAGGTTGATCTCGCCCTGTACGCGGCAGCCGTCGACCAGATCGTTCATCCGGTTGAAGGTGCGCAGCAGGGTCGACTTGCCGCAGCCGGACGGGCCGATGAAGGCGGTCACGCGCTGCTTGGGGATGTTCATGCTGACGTCGAACAACGCCTGCTTCTCGCCGTAGAACAGGCTCAGGCCGGGGACTTCGATGGCCACGGTTTCGCTTGCCAGGTCCAGGCTCTGTTTGCTGCGGCCCAGGGCGGACATGTTGATGCCGTGGGTATGGGTTTCATGCTGCATGGGTAAACTCCCTGCGCTGACAAATTCATTTCGGAACGCCGCTTCGCGGGCTCCCGGTCAATATCTGGCTGGACGCGGACTACTGTGGGAGCGGGCTTGCCCGCGAAGTTTCTGGCGACCGTGACGGCCCCTTCGCGGGCGAGCCCGCTCCCACAAGCTGCATGCCAACCTGTTAACTATCCAGCGCCTTGTACTTCTCGCGCAGGTGGTTGCGGATCCACACGGCCGACAGGTTCAGCGTGGCGATCACCAGCACCAGCAGCAACGCCGTGGCATACACCAGCGGACGCGCCGCCTCGACGTTCGGGCTCTGGAAGCCGACATCGTAGATGTGGAAGCCCAGGTGCATGATCTTCTGGTCCAGGTGCAGGTACGGATAGTTGCCATCCACCGGCAGCGACGGCGCCAGTTTCACCACACCCACCAGCATCAGCGGCGCCACCTCACCGGCGGCGCGGGCCACGGCGAGGATCATGCCGGTCATCATCGCCGGGCTGGCCATCGGCAGGACGATCTTCCACAGCGTCTCGGCCTTGGTCGCGCCCAGGGCCAGCGAACCTTCACGCACGGTGCGGGGAATCCGCGCCAGGCCTTCCTCCGTCGCCACGATCACCACCGGCACCGCCAGCAGCGCCAGGGTCAGCGAGGCCCAGAGCAGGCCCGGGGTACCGAAGGTCGGCGCCGGCAGGGCTTCGGGGAAGAACAGCCGGTCGAGCGAACCGCCCAGCACGTAGACGAAGAAGCCCAGGCCGAACACGCCGTAGACGATCGCCGGAACGCCCGCCAGGTTGTTCACGGCAATGCGGATCACCCGGGTCAGGGTGTTCTGCTTGGCATATTCACGCAGGTACACCGCCGCCAGTACGCCGAACGGTGTCACGATCATCGCCATGATGAGGGTCATCATCACGGTACCGAAGATCGCCGGGAAGATCCCGCCCTCGGTGTTGGCTTCACGCGGGTCGTCGCTGAGGAATTCCCAGACCTTGCTGAAGTAGAAACCCACCTTGGTCATGGTGCCCATGGCGTTCGGCTGGTAGGCATGGACCACCTTGCCGATGCCGATCTCCAGTTCCCTGCCGTTACCATCGCGGGCCGTCAGGCTGTCGCGGTTGAACTGGCTGTGCAGGTCGCCGAGGCGGGCCTCGATGGCCTGGTAACGGGCATTGAGCTCGGCCTTCTCGGCATCCATGTCGGCCTGGGCAGTGGCGTCGAGCTTGCCTTCAAGCTCGAGCTTGCGGCCATGCAGGCGAATCCGCTCGAGGCCGGCGTTGATCGCGCCGATATCGGTTTTTTCCAGGCTCTTGAGCTGCTTGGCCAGGTCGTTCACACGGTCGATACGCGCCTGCAGCTCAGGCCAGGCGGCCTGTCCTTCGGCGATGATCTTGCCGTTTTCCTTGACGTTGACCAGGGTGCCGTAGAAGTTGCCCCACTCACGACGCTCGACGGTCATCAGATCCGCCGGTGTGCTCTGGTCGGTCAGCCACTCGCCGACGACCCAGGTGAAGTCGTTGCCGTTCAGGTCGCGGTTACCGACCTTGATCAGTTCCCGGGTCATGAACTCGGGACCCTGATCCGGCACCGGCAGGCCGGCCGACTTGAGACGCGCACGCGGCACTTCTTCCTTCTGCACCACTTCGCCGACCACGACCTGGGCGGTCTGGCCCGGCACGCTGTATTGGGCGTGGACCACGTCCGCCGGCCAGAAGTGGCCCAGGCCACGAACCGCAATCACCGCCAGCAGGCCGATGGTCATGATGACTGCGATGGACACCGCACCACCGCTGATCCAGACGCCAGGGGCGCCGCTCTTGAACCAACTGTTCAGGGAGTTCTGTTTCACAGACTTCTACCTTTATTAAAGCGACGAGTATTTCTTGCGCAGACGCTGACGAATCAGTTCCGCGAGGGTGTTCATGATGAACGTGAACAGCAGCAGCACCAGTGCCGAGAGGAACAGCACGCGGTAGTGACTACCACCCACTTCCGACTCCGGCATCTCCACCGCCACGTTGGCCGCCAGGGTGCGCAGGCCTTCGAACAGGTTCATCTCCATCACCGGGGTGTTGCCGGTGGCCATCAGCACGATCATGGTCTCGCCGACGGCACGGCCCATGCCGATCATCAGCGCCGAGAAGATACCCGGGCTGGCGGTGAGGATCACCACCCGCGTCATGGTCTGCCATGGCGTGGCGCCCAGGGCCAACGAGCCCAGGGTCAGGCCGCGCGGCACGCTGAACACGGCGTCTTCGGCGATCGAGTAGATGTTCGGGATCACCGCGAAACCCATGGCCAGGCCGACCACCAGGGCGTTGCGCTGGTCGTAGGTGATGCCCAGGTCGTGGGAAATCCACATGCGCATGTCACCGCCGAAGAACCAGGTCTCCAGGTGCGGGCTCATGAACAGCGAGAGCCAGCCGACGAACAGGATCACCGGGATCAGGATCGCGCTTTCCCAGCCATCCGGCACCCGCAGGCGCAGCGACTCGGGCAGGCGGCTCCAGGCGAAACCGGCGACCAGGATGCCGATCGGCAGCAACATCAGCAGGCTGAAGATCCCCGGCAGGTGCCCTTCGACATACGGCGCCAGGAACAGACCGGCGAAGAAGCCGAGGATCACCGTCGGCATCGCTTCCATCAGCTCGATCACCGGCTTGACCTTGCGGCGCATGCCCGGGGCCATGAAGTAGGCGGTGTAGATCGCGGCGGCGACGGCCAGCGGTGCGGCCAGCAGCATGGCGTAGAACGCGGCCTTCAGGGTCCCGAAGGTCAGCGGCGACAGGCTCAGCTTGGGCTCGAAGTCGGTGTTGGCGGCGGTCGATTGCCAGACGTACTTGGGTGCGTCGTAGTTCTCGTACCAGACCTTGCTCCACAGCGCGCTCCAGGAAACTTCCGGGTGCGGGTTGTCGAGTTCCAGCGGCTGGATCTTGCCACCCTGCTCGACGATCACCCGGTTGGCCCGCGGCGACAGGCCGAAGATACCCGGACCGTCGACCACCTGGTCCACCAGCAGCGTGCGGTGCGCGGTACTGTGGAACACACCGAGCTTGCCGGAGGCATCCAGGGCGACAAAGCCCTTGCGACGCTCTTCGGCAGTGATCTCGACGATTGGCGTGGTGCCCATCTGGAAGCTGCGGATCGGTTTCAGGCGCAGCTCGCCATCCGGGTCGCGGGCCATGAACCACTGGCCGAGACCACCCTTGGAGTCACCGATGATCAGCGAGATACCGCCCACCAGTTGCGTACTGGCGGTCACTTCGGTGTTGGCATCGTCCAGCAGCTTGTAGCGACCGTTCAGGCTCTTGTCGCGCAGGCTGAACACGTCGGCCTGGGCGCGCCCGTTGATCACGTACAGCCATTGCTGGCGCGGATCGATGTAGATGGCTTTCACCGGCTCGGTCATCTGCGGCAGATCGATGCTCTTCTGCTCGCTGGTGACCTCGCCGGTCATCATGTTCTCTTCCTTGGTCAGCGCCAGCACGTGCAGTTGCGCACCGTTGGAGCCCACGGCGACCAGTGTCGTTTCGCTGGCGTTGAGGTTCACGTGCTCAAGCGCGTGGCCCTGGCCATCGAGGGTGATCGGGGTTTCGCCGTAGGGGTATTCGACCGCCGGGGAAATGGTCTTCTTGCCGTCCGGGTACGTCACTTTATAGGTGTGACGGAACACCAGGGCCTGGCCATTGGACAGACCGACGATAACCAGCGGGATGCCCGGCTGGTCCTTGCTGATGGAGGTCACCTTGGTGCCCGCCGGAAGCGGCAGGTTGACCCGCGACAGTTCAGTGGCATCGGCAACGGAGAAGAACAGCACCTGCCCCTGGTCGGAAACCCGCATGCCCACCTGATTCTGTTCTTCCAGGGAGATCATCAGGGGGTTGCCGGCATCGCGCATCCAGGCCGGGGTAATGGCTTTTTCCGCGGTCAGCGAAGCGCCCTGGAACAGGGGCAGGACCACATAGGCGAGAAAGAAGAAGATCAGCGTGATCGCCGCCAGGACGGCCAGGCCGCCGACAAACACATACCAGCGGGTCAGGCGGTCCTTGAGCGCGCGAATGCGACGCTTGCGCTTGAGTTCAGGCGTATTGAAGTCAATGCGCTTCGGGGGAGAAGTTGTAGTCATGGTGGAATTGGCCAGATCGTTCATGCGCACACCCTAGCGATCCTGTATGACAGAAAGATGACAGTGCAGTGACGCACGGAAGCCGCCGCCCAGCGTGGCTGGCAGCGGATTCGGAAATTGGTGTGTGGGAGCGCGGTTATCCGCGAAGGTGCCCCGGGGACACCACAAGCTCCGCGGGCAAACCCGCTCCCACATGCCGGAGCCTGGGGCTCCGGCTCAAGGCTTACTTCTTGGCGACGTTGCCGCCTTCGCTCAAGCCCAGGTCAGCCAGTGCCTTGGCGGCAACCTTGGCTGGCAGTGGGATGTAGCCGTCCTTCACGACAACTTCCTGGCCCTGCTTGGACAGAACCAGCTTCACGAACTCGGCTTCCAGCGGGGCCAGAGGCTTGTTCGGTGCCTTGTTGACGTAGACGTAGAGGAAACGCGACAGCGGGTATTTGCCGTTCAGTGCGTTTTCTTCGCTGTCTTCGATGAACTCGGTGCTGCCTTTCTTCGACAGGGCAACGGTTTTCACGCTGGCGGTCTTGTAGCCGATACCCGAGTAGCCGATACCGTTCAGCGAGGAGCTGATGGACTGCACGACGGAAGCCGAACCAGGTTGTTCGTTCACGTTAGGCTTGTAGTCGCCTTTGCACAGGGCTTCTTCTTTGAAGTAGCCGTAGGTGCCGGATACCGAGTTACGACCGAACAGCTGGACCGGCTTGTTGGCCAGGTCGCCGGTCACGCCCAGGTCGCCCCAGGTCTTGACGTCGGCCTTGGCGCCGCACAGACGAGTCGAGGAGAAGATCGCGTCGACCTGTTCCATGGTCAGGTGCTGGATCGGGTTGTCCTTGTGCACGAATACCGCCAGGGCGTCCACAGCGACCGGGATGGCGGTCGGCTTGTAGCCGTACTTCTGCTCGAAGGCAGCCAGTTCGGTGTCCTTCATCTTGCGGCTCATCGGGCCCAGGTTCGAAGTGCCTTCAGTCAGGGCAGGTGGCGCGGTGGCGGAACCGGCGGCCTGAATCTGGATGTTCACGTTCGGGTATTCTTTCTTGTAGCCCTCGGCCCACAGGGTCATGAGGTTTGCCAGGGTATCGGAACCGACGCTGGACAAGTTGCCCGACACGCCTTGTACTTTTGTATAGGCCGGAATGGACGGGTCTACACCAGCGGCCACCGCGTGGGCAGTCGCGACGCCAGCAGCGACAAAAGTCATTGCCGCCATCAAACGTTTCAGTTTCATGCCTTGCTCCTAGCAGAGAGGGTTAAGTTGGATCGGGGCCAAGTATCGGCAGGCCGCATGAACACTCTATGACTGGTATGTGACAATTAGATGAAAGGCCAGCATCAAACAGAACGATCCCAATCTTTGTGAAAAGCCCCTGAAAACCTTGGATTTTCACGCGTTCAGCCAGATTCCCAGCACAAGCTCCGCATCATTTAGAAACACTCTGTAAACCATTGCCGCCACCATCCAGGTCTGAGCCCAGGCAATCGGCAGCGATCGGCTACATCTTGAAACTTCTCTACAGTTGACAAAACATAGCTAAAATACAAATTTGTCAACCTTGAGGAGGTTTCATGATCAACGACCGAATCCGCCAGGCCCGGCTGCTACGAGGCATGACTCTCGAGGCCCTGGCACTTCAGATGGGGGATATCACCAAGCAGGCCCTCAGCAAGTATGAGAAAGGGTTGGTGACTCCGAGCTCTACACGCCTGCTGCAATTGTCCAGGGCTCTGGATATGAGCCCTGAGTACTTCTTCCGCGCGCACTCGGTGGTGCTGGCTCCCCTGGAGTTTCGCAAACTGGCCAGGATGCCCCGGTACCGCCAGGTTCAGGTTGAAGAGCAGATGCGCGAATACCTTGAGCGTTATATAGCTCTGGAAGCGTGTTTCGACCCCCTGGATATCCTCACTTCCACCACTCCCGCCCAGATGATTCCCGTGACCTGTGCCGACGAGGCAGAGCAGGCCGCACAGACCTTGCGAGAATTCTGGGGCATTGGTGGCGACCCGGTTTCCCACTTGAGCGAGCAACTGGAAGAACATGGGATCAAGGTGGTCATGCTCAAGGGGCCGGATGACTTCGACGGTGCCTGTGCCGCCACCCGTGACGGACACCATGTGCTGATTGCGCTCAATGGCGAACGTCCCGGTGAACGCATCAGGTTCACCGCTGCCCATGAGCTGGGGCACTGGGTCATGCGACTCCCCGAGGCGATGCCTGAGCGGGACAAGGAAAACTGCTGCCATCGCTTCGCTGGGGCTTTCCTTTATCCGGCCAAATGCGTGATCGGCGATTTCGGTCATCACCCCAGATCGAAAGTACATCCACGCGAACTGCTGATTGCCAAGCGCCAATATGGACTCTCGATGCACGCGGCGTTACGCAGGCTCAAGGACCTGAATCTGCTCAGCGAGAATGGCTATAAATCCCTCATCATTCGATTCAGCGCCAACGGCTGGCGCAAATCAGAACCCGAGCCCATGCCATGCAGGGCTCCCCATCGCTTCGAATCACTGGTGTTCTGGGGATATGCGGAAGGCTTGATCACCCAGTCTCGTGCCGCCGAATTTCTACGCAAGCCCGTGACCGCCCTTGACCCGAACTTTCTGGGATCACTGGAGAGTGCATGAGTCTGATCTACGTCAGCGATACGAATATCTGGATCGACTTCAGAAATGCCGGATTGCTGGAGCAGTTGTTCAGGCTACCGTTCGCCTTGTGTTGCACTGACTTCGTATTGGCAGAATTGAAAGATTTCCCCCGCGAAGAGCTACTTGCCCATGGATTACGGGTCGAATCTTTTGACGGTGATGGGGTCATGAGGCTGTTCACGCTCAAGATAGAACACAACAACAGCTCCCTGGCCGACGTCTCATGCTATTTACTGGCCCAGGAAACCGGGCGCCCGCTTCTGACCGGGGATGGCAGACTCAGGCGCCAGGCGTTACGTGACGGGCTACAGGTACGTGGAGCGCTCTGGCTGCTGGATCTGATGGTGGAGCACACTGTCGTCCCCCCCGCCCGGGCAGCCGACTCACTGGAAAGCATGACAGCTCAGGGGGCACGGCTACCCGAGCAGGAATGCCGTGCCCGGATCAGCCGCTGGCGAGGGTGTCAGCTTCTATAAGCTAGCGGCCCTTCGCCCACAGGTAGCCGCCGACCAGCACGCCGACGCTGCAAATTATTGCAACATAATACGCAGGGCCCATCGGGCTTTCCTTGAGCAGCAGGGTGACGACCATCGGTGTCAGGCCGCCAAAGATCGCGTACGCCAGGTTGTAGGAGAACGACAGGCCGCTGAAGCGCACCACCGCCGGGAAAGCCTTGACCATGACATAAGGCACGGCGCCGATGGTGCCGACGAACAGGCCGCTCAGGGCATACAGCGGGAACAGCCACTCGGGGTGGGTCGGCAGGCTGCTGTAGAAGGTCCAGAACGTTGTCATCAGCGCCAGGCTGCCGACCACGAACACGCGGCCCGCGCCGAAACGGTCGGCCAGTGCGCCGGAGATGATGCAGCCCAACGTCAGGCAGACCGTCGCCAGGCTGTTGGCCTCCAGCGAGACGGTCGGGGCGAAGTGGTAGGCAGTCTGCAGCACGGTCGGGGTCATCAGGATCACCACCACCACGCCGGCCGACAACAGCCAGGTCAGCAGCATCGAGATCACGATCGCCCCGCGGTGATCACGCAATACCGCGCCCAGGGGAATGCCTTCGGACAAGGCCTTGCGCTGCTGCAGCTCGGCGAACACCGGGGTTTCATGCAGCCAGCGCCGCAGGTATACCGAGAACAGGCCGAACACACCGCCCAGCAGGAACGGGATCCGCCAGGCGTAATCGCTCACTTCGACCGGGGTGTAGACACTGTTGATCAGCGTCGCCACCAGCGAGCCCAGCAGGATGCCGGCGGTCAGGCCCGACGTCAGGGTGCCGCAGGCAAAGCCGATCTGCCGTTCCGGAACGTGCTCGGCGACGAAGACCCAGGCGCCCGGCACTTCACCGCCGATTGCGGCGCCCTGGATCACCCGCATCAACAGCAGCAGGATCGGCGCCCAGATGCCGATCTGCGCGTAGGTCGGCAGCAGGCCCATGATCAGGGTCGGCACGGCCATCAGGAAAATGCTCAGGGTGAACATTTTCTTGCGCCCCAGCAGGTCGCCGAAGTGCGCCATGACGATTCCGCCCAGCGGCCGCGCCAGGTAGCCGGCGGCGAAGATGCCGAACGTCTGCATCAGGCGCAACCACTCGGGCATGTCCGCCGGGAAGAACAACTTGCCCACCACAGCCGCGAAGAACACGAAAATGATGAAGTCGTAGAACTCCAGCGCACCTCCCAGGGCAGACAGCGACAACGTCTTGTAGTCATTACGGGTCAGCGGGCGCGAAGGTTGCGCAAGGCTGGGAGACACAGTGCTCATTGCAAGGCTTCTCTTGTATTGATAGGCAGGCCCGCAAAGATCGCACAAGCCGGGGAGGAGGAAAACGGTAAAGCGCAAAAAGGTCTCGCGGGCGGGGGCAGTGTCGCCAAGGAGAGGTGCACAGGGCAGGAAAAAACAACAAAATGTTTCAGAAAGTAAATGATGGCCCGATATAGAGCGATCGAAAGGGCTTTCTGATGGTCGTAGTCGAGCGGGTCGATCGATATACTGGTCAGTGTCGCCCTGATGGATGCTGTGCAAAAACGTCGTTGGAAACCCATTCCAGCCGGTTTCGCAGAGTTTCCCTTTAGTACGCCTTAGAGAAACGTGACGAACGTAGTATGTTCGAGCTGAATCGTTTTTCCTGAAGACGGCTATTCACCGGCAGTACCAACGTAGCGTCACGGGTCAGAGGCACCCCCCGTATGATCGAACTCGAACAAGAAGACCCAATCCCGCAAGGCGACCTCGCCCTGCAAATCACCGCGCTCCCGCGTGAAACCAATGGTTTCGGCGACATCTATGGCGGCTGGCTGGTCAACCAGATGGACCTCGCCGGCACGGCGATGGCCAGCAAGGTGGCCGGCGGGCGCGTGGCCACGGTCGCCATCGACCGCATGGCGTTCCTCGTGCCGGTCGCGGTCGGCGCGCAGTTGTCCTTTTATACCCAGGCCCTGGAAATCGGCCGCAGCTCGATCAAGATGATGGTCGAGGTGTGGAGCGACGACCCGCTGTCCAGCGAATGGCGCAAGGTCACCGAGGCGGTGTTCGTGTTCGTCGCCATCGACGGCAGCGGTCGCACCCGCTCCGTACCGCCACGGCGCTAAACCCGGGCGGTTTTTTGCGGTCCATTGCAGTTCCTGTTGCCGAGCGAGAACACCATGAGTACGCCCTACGTTGAAACGGTCAAGCTGGATGAACTGAACTGCTGGCGGATCCGCCACGGTCAGGCCGAATTGCTGGTAGCCCAGCAAGGCGCGCATATCCTCAGTTATCAGTTGGCCGGGCAACCGCCGCTGATCTGGCTCAACGACCAGGCCGAGTTCAAGCACGGCAAGAGCATTCGCGCCGGTGTGCCGGTGTGCTGGCCGTGGTTCGGGGTCTTCGCGCGCAACCCGGACAGCGTCCAGGCGATGCGCCAGAGCAGCGAGCCGCCAACCGCCCATGGCTTCGTCAGGACGCTGGAGTGGACATTGCTCGGTATCCAGGCCGACGACGACGGCGTGCTGGCGGAATTCGCCGTGCCGGCTCCCGAAGGTGGCTTTGCCGGCTGGCCGCACAAGGTCGGCCTCAAGCTGGCGATTCACCTGGGCGAACGGTTGCGGATCAGCCTCTCCAGCGAAAACCTCGACGATCATCCGGTCACCCTCAGCCAGGCACTGCACACCTATTTCGCCGTCAGCGATGTGCGCAACGTGCATGTCGAAGGCGTGGACGGCCTGGCCTATATCGACACGGCGGATGACTGGAAGCCGGCCCGGCAACAGGGCGAGTTGCGTTTCGTCGGTGAAACCGACCGCATCTACCAGGATGCGCCGGCGCAGTTGAGCATTGTCGACCCGACCTGGGAACGGCGGATCGAGCTGGACACCAGCGGCTCGCGCTCGGCGGTGATCTGGAACCCGTGGATCGGCCGCGCCAGCCAGTTCACCGACATGGCCGACGACGGCTGGCAGAAGATGCTCTGCATCGAAACCGCGAACGTGATGGATGACGTGGTGACGCTGGCACCGGGTGCCAGCCATACGCTGGGCGTGACTATCGGCAGCAGCCCGCTGGCCTGACATGAGGCGAGCGGGCTTGCCCGCTCGCCACCCTCAAAGATCCGACTCCTTCACCACCCGCACCTTACCCGCATCCAGCGCATACGCCGCATCGGCCAGGTCGTTGCTGACCTTCTCGATCTTCAGGGTCCCGGTCACCCACAGCGGCGTGTAGATATCGTCCAGCTTCAGGCCCTTGGGATAACGCACCAGCACCAGCTGGTTCGGCGGCGGTGGCGGCACGTGGATGCAGGCACCCGGATAGGGAACCAGGAAAAACAGGGTACTGCGGCCCTTGGCGTCGGTTTCCAGCGGCACCGGATAGCCACCGATACGAATGTCCTTGCCGTTCATGGCGGCGACGGTCTTGGTCGAATACATCACCGCCGGCAGGCCCTTGCTCTGCTTCAAGCCGCCCTTGGCGGTAAAGGTGCCGTTGGCTTCAGGCGAGTCATGGCTGATTTCCGGCATTTCTTCGAGGGCTTTCTGGTCCGACTTGGGCATCAGTTCCAGCCAGTCGGTTTCCGGCAGCTCGCCGGCGTGGGCCAGGCCGCTGCCCAGCAAAAGGAGTGTCAACAGAAGACGGCGCATGAGGGGCTCGGCAACAGGAAGTCAGGGCGAGCATTCTAGTCCTCTCCACGCGCCGCGCGGAGAGGACCTGGTCAGTTCGATCAGTTCTTTTTGATCAGACCGTAGATCACCAGCAGGACAATCGCACCGACGACCGCGCCGATAAAGCCCGCGCCTTGCCCGGCCTGGTAGATGCCCAGCGCCTGGCCACCGTAGGTCGCCGCCAGCGAACCGCCGATCCCCAGCAGGATGGTCATGATCCAGCCCATGCTGTCGTCGCCCGGCTTGAGAAAGCGCGCCACGAGGCCGACGATAAGACCGATGAAAATGGTTCCGATGATACCCATGACGTTGCCTCTGAGTGAGTGAGCCACACGCCAAAGCCTAGTCAGCACTTTGGCATCCTGCCATCAGAGGCTGGCGGGATCCGATGGTTCCCGCCGCGCAGGGATATCTTTACTCGGCGATCAGCGCTTCGACCCGCAGGATCTGCTGTTGCAGCGTGGCCTTGTCGGCGCAACGCAGGTTGGCGTGGCCGACCTTGCGCCCGGCCTTGAAGGCCTTGCCGTAGTGGTGCAGGTGGCAGTCGGCGATGGCGATGACCTTCTCCACCGGCGGCACGCTGCCGATAAAGTTCAGCATCGCGCTCTCGCCGACCTTGGCGGTCGAGCCCAGCGGCAGGCCGGCTACCGCCCGCAGGTGGTTCTCGAACTGGCTGCACTCGGCGCCTTCGGTGGTCCAGTGCCCGGAGTTGTGCACACGCGGGGCAATCTCGTTGGCCTTGAGGCCGCCGTCGACTTCGAAGAACTCGAAAGCCATCACGCCGACATAGTCCAGTTGCTTGAGCACCCGGCTGGAATAGTCTTCGGCCAGGGCCTGCAATGGGTGGTCGGTGCTGGCGATCGACAGCTTGAGGATGCCGCTCTCGTGGGTGTTGTGCACCAGCGGGTAGAAGCGGGTTTCGCCATCGCGGGCACGCACGGCGATCAGCGAGACTTCGCCGGTGAACGGCACGAAACCTTCCAGCAGGCAGGCGACGCTGCCCAGTTCGGCAAAGGTGCCGACCACATCGGCCGCGGTGCGCAGGACTTTCTGGCCCTTGCCGTCGTAACCCAGGGTACGGGTCTTCAACACGGCCGGCAGGC
This sequence comes from Pseudomonas sp. Ost2, assembly GCF_018326065.1. Classification (NCBI taxonomy): domain Bacteria; kingdom Pseudomonadati; phylum Pseudomonadota; class Gammaproteobacteria; order Pseudomonadales; family Pseudomonadaceae; genus Pseudomonas; species Pseudomonas sp. Ost2. The sequence goes on from NZ_AP021904.1 coordinate 7,253,759, forward strand.
CGATGCTGGCGACCGCCGCATCCAGGTCCGCCTGGGACTGGATATCGGCGAAGGCCGGGGTCGGGATCCCCAGCTCCTTGAACATGCTTTTTTCGAACCAGCGATCGCGGGCGATGCGCAGGGCTTCGGCGCTCGGGTAGACCGGCACGAACTGCGACAGGAAAGCCACGGTTTCCGCGGGGACGCTTTCGAACTCGAAGGTCACCAGGTCGACTTCATCGGCCAACTGGCGCAGGTGATCCTGATCGCCGTAGTCGGCTCGCAGATGTTCGCCCAGGGCGGCTGCGCAGGCATCCGGCGCCGGGTCGAGGAAAGCGAAGTTCATCCCCAGCGGCGTACCCGCCAGGGCCAACATGCGGCCGAGCTGGCCGCCACCGATTACACCGATCTTCATCGTCAAAAACCTCAGGCGACGCGCGGGTCTGGATTATCCAGCACGCTGTCTGTCTGTTCAGCACGGAATTTTTTCAGCACGGTATGAAAGTGCGGATGCTTGGCGCCCAGGATGCTCGCCGACAGCAGCGCGGCGTTGATCGCGCCGGCCTTGCCGATGGCCAGGGTGGCGACCGGGATGCCCGCGGGCATCTGCACGATCGACAGCAGCGAGTCCACGCCCGAGAGCATCGACGACTGCACTGGCACGCCCAGCACCGGCAGGTGGGTCTTGGCCGCACACATGCCCGGCAGGTGGGCCGCGCCACCGGCACCGGCGATGATCACCTCGATGCCACGGGACTCGGCCTCTTCGGCGTACTGGAACAGCAGGTCCGGGGTGCGATGGGCCGAAACCACTTTCACCTCGTAAGGGATGCCGAGCTTTTCCAGCATATCGGCGGTGTGGCTAAGGGTGGACCAATCGGACTTGGAGCCCATGATCACGCCAACCAGTGCGCTCATCGTCGTGCCTCTTCTCTTGGGCGCCCGCAGGCGCGTCAAAAAACAACAAGCCACGCGGGAAGACCGGCGTGGCTTGTTATGCGAATTATGGCCGGGCGAACCGGCCGAAGGCCGCGCAGTATACCGAAAAATCCGCGTCGTACGCACTTTCTGCGACCGTCTGTCGTTCGCTGGATTTTAGCCGCTGAAGGCCGGTTTACCTGACTTTCAGGTCAATCCAGGACATTGTGGGAGCTGGCTTTCCAGCGATTGCGGCCGCAAGAGCAATGCAAGGCTCAAGGGCCTCATCGCCGGCAAGCCGGCTCCTACAAGGTCCCAGGCTGGACGATAGTCCGTGGTGAGCCCCGATCCTGTGGGAGCGGGCTTGCCAGCGATTGCGGTCGCAAGAGCAATGCAAGGCTCAAGGGCCCCATCGCCGGCAAGCCGGCTCCTACAAGGTCCCAGGCTGGACGACAGTCCGTGGTGAACCCCGATTCTGTGGGAGCTGGCTTGCCAGCGATTGCGGTCGCAAGAGCAATGCAAGGCTCAAGGGCCCCATCGCCGGCAAGCCGGCTCCTACAAGGTCCCAGGCTGGACGACAGTCCGTGGTGAGCCCCGATCCTGTGGGAGCTTCAGGTCGGGGCTGGCGTCTGCGCCGCACCGCCTTCCAGCTTGCGCCACAACAGGCGCACATTCGCCTTGCGCACCAGCGCGCAGCGATACAGGCGGATCTCCAGCGGCACATGCCATTGCGCGCCGCCACAAACCACCAGTTCGCCCCGCGCCAGCTCGGCCCGCACGCTCAACTGCGGCACCCAGGCGATGCCCAGGCCCTCCAGCGCCATGCTCTTGAGGCTGTCGGCCATGGCCGTCTCGTACACCGTGGTGAAACGCAGGTTGCGCTGGCGCAGCAGCAGGTTCACCGAACGCCCGAGAAATGCCCCGGCGCTGTAGGCCAGCAACGGCACGCTGGCCTCGCCTTCCAGGTCGAACAGCGGCTTGCCGTCCGGCCCCGCCGCGCACACCGGGAGCATTTCGGTATGCCCCAGGTGCAACGACGGAAAGATCTCCGCGTCCATCTGCAACGCCGCATCCGGGTCATAGAACGCCAGCATCAGGTCGCAACCGCCCTCGCGCAGCGCATGCACCGCGTCGCCGACGTTGGTCGCCACCAGCCGCGTGGCGATGTTCAGCCCTTCGTTGCGCAACTGCGCGATCCACCGCGGGAAGAAGCCCAGCGCCAGGGAGTGCGCCGCCGCCACCTGCATGACTTCGCCCTGCCCGCCTTCCAGATGATGCAGATGGCGCACCACCTCGCCCAGTTGCTCGACCACTGTCCGCGCCGTCACCAGGAACAGCTGGCCGGCCGCCGTCAGCTCGATCGGCGTGCGCGAGCGATTGACCAGGGTCAGCCCCAGCGCCGCTTCCAGGCTGCGAATCCGTCGGCTGAACGCCGGCTGCGTGACGAAACGACGCTCGGCAGCCTGGGAAAAGCTGCGCGTCGCCGCCAGGGCACTGAAATCTTCCAACCATTTGCTTTCGAGATTCATTGGCCCTTCCCTCCTCCAAGCGCACCATTTTGGTTCACACGCTCGCCACACACAATGCGTCACATCGGCATTATGCCGTTTGTGCATAGGGCAGCGCCGAACAGCATTGGCCCAAAAATTCCCTCAAGCCTAGCATTGCCAACGTTCCGGCATTGACCGGGTCCATTTCGAGATGATTTCTATCATGTCCTCCGCTGCATCTTTCCGCTCAGAAAAAGACCTGCTTGGCGTACTCGACGTACCTGCCGACGCGTACTACGGCATCCAGACCCTGCGAGCGGTGAACAACTTCCGCCTCTCCGGCGTTCCGATTTCGCACTACCCGAAACTGGTCGTGGCCCTGGCCATGGTCAAGCAAGCCGCCGCCGACGCCAATCGCGAGCTGGGGCACCTGAGCGAAGCCAAGCACGCCGCCATCAGCGAGGCCTGTGCCCGCCTGATCCGCGGTGATTTCCACGAGCAGTTCGTGGTGGACATGATTCAAGGCGGCGCTGGCACTTCAACCAACATGAATGCCAACGAAGTCATCGCCAACATCGCGCTGGAGGCCATGGGCCACGGCAAGGGCGAATACCAGTACCTGCACCCGAACAACGACGTGAACATGGCGCAGTCGACCAACGACGCCTACCCGACGGCCATCCGCCTGGGTCTGCTGCTGGGCCACGACGCCCTGCTCGCCAGCCTCGACAGCCTGATCCAGGCCTTCGCCGCCAAGGGTGAAGAGTTCAGCCACGTCCTGAAAATGGGCCGCACCCAGTTGCAGGACGCCGTGCCGATGACCCTCGGCCAGGAATTCCGCGCCTTCGCCACCACCCTGAGCGAAGACCTGGCCCGCCTGAAGACCCTGGCACCGGAAGTGCTGACCGAAGTCAACCTGGGCGGCACCGCCATCGGCACCGGCATCAACGCCGACCCGCGCTACCAGCAACTGGCCGTCGACCGCCTGGCGATCATCAGCGGCCAGCCGCTGGTGCCGGCCGCCGACCTGATCGAAGCCACCTCCGACATGGGCGCCTTCGTGCTGTTCTCCGGCATGCTCAAGCGCACCGCGGTCAAGCTGTCGAAGATCTGCAACGACCTGCGCCTGCTGTCCAGCGGCCCACGTACCGGCATCAACGAAATCAACCTGCCGGCGCGCCAGCCGGGCAGCTCGATCATGCCCGGCAAGGTCAACCCGGTGATCCCGGAAGCGGTCAACCAGGTGGCTTTCCAGATCATCGGCAACGACCTGGCCCTGACCATCGCGGCCGAAGGCGGCCAGTTGCAACTGAACGTAATGGAGCCGCTGATCGCCTTCAAGATCTTCGACTCGATCCGCCTGCTGCAACGCGCCATGGACATGCTGCGCGAACACTGCATCGTCGGCATCACCGCCAACGAAGCACGCTGCCGCGAACTGGTGGAACACTCCATCGGCCTGGTCACCGCGCTGAACCCGTACATCGGCTATGAAAACGCCACCCGTATCGCCCGCATCGCCCTCGAAAGCGGCCGCGGCGTACTGGAACTGGTGCGCGAGGAAGGCCTGCTCGACGATGCGATGCTCGCCGACATCCTGCGCCCGGAAAACATGATTGCCCCGCGTCTGGTTCCACTGAAGGCCTGACCCTCAGTGACAGATCGCAAACCGCTCACCAGGTCGAGGGACTAGACACCTCTCACCTTTTGAGGGCCTGAAGGTCACTCTTCAGGCCCTTTTTTTTAACTGATTTTTCATGGCAACACCGTTCCCGACAACCGTTCAGCAGACGCGCATTACTCGCCAACCGACTGGCGAGGCTTCTAGGACAGCGGTTCCAGGGTGCAAAGATGAAAAATGACAGGCCGTGCAGACGTTGGCGGTCCTGATCGGTATAGTGCCGCCCCTCTTCGCGTAAGCGATCCGCGGCACAGTGGAACCGAAACACGCGAAACAACACTAAAAACAACCCGCGAAAGCTCGGGACGATTTATCGCCAGCCCACACTGCCCTGCAACACCGGGTGTAACGCGATATTTCAAACGAGCCGCCTTTGCATCAAAAACAGCGAGGAACCATCCATGCTCGAAGTCATTAACGACTTCCTCTCAGGGAAAGTACTGATCGTGCTCATTGTCGGGCTCGGTAGCTACTTCACGATCCGCTCACGGTTCGTCCAGTTTCGCCATTTCGCCCACATGTTCACGGTCTTCAAGGAATCCCTGCGCGGTCAGGCGGGCCAACTCAGCTCCTTCCAGGCCCTGATGCTGAGCCTGGCCGGCCGCGTCGGCGCCGGTAACATCGCCGGTGTCGGCATCGCCGTGACCCTCGGCGGCCCGGGTGCCGTGTTCTGGATGTGGGTCACCGCACTGGTGGGCATGTCCAGCAGCTTCTTCGAATGTACGCTGGCCCAGGTCTACAAGCGCGCCGATGGCGACGGCCTGTACCGTGGTGGTCCGGCCTACTACATCCAGCATGGCCTGAAGCTCAAGGGCATGGCGGTGATATTCTCCATCCTGCTGCTGGTCACCTACGGCTTCGCCTTCAACGGCCTGCAGTCGTACACCGTCACCCACTCCCTGCAGAACGCCTTCGGCTTCGACCCGGCCCACACCGGTATCGCCCTGGCCGTGCTGCTGGCAATCGTTTTCCTCGGCGGCATCAAGCGCATCGCCGCGGTCTCCGACCTGCTGGTTCCGATCAAGACCCTGGCCTACATCGGCGTCACCCTGTACGTGATCGGCAGCCAGATCGAGCACGTTCCGGCCATGCTGGAAACCATCTTCAAGAGCGCCTTCGGCCTTGACCCTGCGTTCGGCGGCCTGCTCGGCAGCGCCATCGTCATGGGCGTGAAGCGTGGCGTGTTCGCCAACGAAGCAGGCCTGGGCAGCGCCCCGAACGTCGCCGCCGTGGCCGCCGTGAAACACCCGGGCGCCCAGGGCGTGGTCCAGGCGTTCAGCGTGTTTCTCGACACCTTCGTGATCTGCACCTGCACCGCCCTGCTGATCCTGCTGTCGGGCTTCTACACGCCGGGCTTCGAAGGTGACGGCATCGTCCTGACCCAGAACTCCCTGGCCGCGGTGGTCGGTGACTGGGGCCGCGTGTTCGTCAGCGTCGCCCTGTCGCTGTTCGTGTTCACCTGCATCCTCTACAACTACTACCTGGGCGAGAACAGCCTGCAGTTCCTGACCCGCAACCGTGTCGTGCTGATGGTCTACCGCGCCCTGATCCTGGCCCTGGTGGTCTGGGGTTCGGTGCAGAACCTGGGAACCGTGTTCGCTTTCGCCGACATCACCATGACCTGCCTGGCCTTCGTCAACCTGATCGCCCTGGCCATGCTGTTCAAGGTCGGCCTGCGCGTGATGCGCGACTACGACGGACAGCGCCGCGCCGGCGTTGGCCAGCCGGTGTTCGATTCCAGCAAGTTCGCCGACCTGGATCTGGACCTGAAAGCCTGGCCGGCCAATCCGGACCAGCCAGTGTCCCGCGAGCAGGAAGCAGCCCAGGGCGTGCCCGCCACGCAACGCTGATCGCAGCCCCTCGGGCGGCGCCCTGCCGTCCGATGCGAAAGATCCACCGGGTGGCGTCCCAGCCGCCCGACGTGACACACCTTGCGTCCGCAGGCATGCTGCGGCGCAAGGTGTATTCGTCCAGGAGAACCATCAATGAACCCCGTCACTTATCCCGCCGCGCGGCACGTCATGGTGCTCTACACCGGCGGCACCATCGGCATGCAGGCCAGTGCCGGCGGCCTGGCCCCGGCTTCCGGTTTCGAAGCGCGGATGCGCGAGTACCTGCTCAGCCAGCCGGCACTGGTCGTTGCGCAATGGCGCTTTCGTGAGATGGCGCCGCTGATCGACAGCGCCAACATGACCCCCGAGTACTGGCTGCGCCTGCGGGACGCGGTGGTCGATGCGGTCGAGCAGCAACAGTGCGACAGCGTGCTGGTCCTGCACGGCACCGATACCCTGGCCTACAGCGCGGCGGCCATGAGCTTCCAGTTGCTGGGGCTGCGGGCACCGGTGGTGTTTACCGGCTCCATGCTGCCGGCGGGCGTGCCGGACAGCGATGCCTGGGAAAACGTCTGCGGTGCGCTGGTCGCCCTCGGCCAGGGCCTGGCGCCGGGGGTGCATCTGCATTTCCATGGCGAAATGCTCTCGCCGACCCGCTGCGCGAAGATTCGCAGCTTTGGCCGTCATCCGTTCGCGGCCCTCGCTCGTACCGGTGGTGCGGCCAGGGCCACTGACCTGCCGGCGCAACTGGACTACCACCAGGCCCGCCAGCTGACGACGGTCGGCGTCCTGCCACTGGTGCCGGGCATCGGCGCCGCGCAGCTGGACGCGATGATCGACAGCGGTATCCAGGCCCTGGTGCTGGAGTGTTTCGGCAGCGGCACCGGACCGAGCGACAACCCGGCGTTCCTCGCCAGTCTCCAGCGGGCGCAGAAGCGGGGCATAGTGGTGGTGGCGATCACCCAGTGCCATGAAGGCGGTGTCGAGCTGGACGTCTATGAGGCCGGCAGCCGTCTGCGCGGCGTCGGCGTGCTGTCCGGCGGCGGCATGACCCGGGAAGCGGCGTTCGGCAAACTGCATGCCCTGCTCGGGGCCGGCCTGGAGTCGGCCGAAGTGCGACGTCTGGTCGAACTCGATCTGTGCGGCGAACTGCGCTGACAATCGCCTGCCGATCCCTGCGACACCCGACCTCCAGTGAGCCCCGCGCACTGGAGGTCAATTCTTCCTTCCTACCCAGCCAATCTGATCAGTCCGATATATACGTAGGATTATTCTCATACACCATTCCTACGCTACTCCTGCCCAATCGCCTCGGGTAGGCTGGTCAAAGTTGCAAATCACAAACAACCTTGTTTGAACTTCGTATTTTAAATACGCAGCTTGCAACTAAAAAAGCAGAAGCTCCATCAATACCCGTATTGAACGGCTTGTTACTTTAACGCGGAAACTTCGGATAACTCGCCGACGCAGTGTCACGCCTGTCCATAAGTGTCGACTTCTGTATGTGTCTTGTTCATCCGTCGCCAGCGCACCAAAGCGCAGCGGCCCGGCCCCCGGGCATCACCTGGATAATGCGGGCCTCCCGTTTCGAACGGATCGAGTGTGCGGTCATGGAAGCCTTGGCTCTTTCTTATTCAGACGCTGTCAGGACAGCCATGGGAAAACCAGAGAGAAACCATGAGAAAACATATCGCAATAACCGCACTGTGCAGTCTTTTTTCCGTATCGGCCTTTGCGGCCAAACCGCAGGCCTGCAGTCCGGTGGAAACTTCAGGAATTGAAAGTCTGTTCGACGATTGGAACAATGCGTTACAGACGGGCGATGCCCGGAAAGTTGCCGACAGGTATCTGCCGGACGCGGTGCTGTTGCCCACGGTCTCGAACAAGGTCCGCTTGACCGACGCCGAGCGGATCGACTACTTCGAGCATTTCCTGGCCAACAAGCCGGTGGGCAAGATCGACAGCCGGACCATCCGCATCGGCTGCAACGAGGCCATCGACACCGGCACCTATACCTTCGCCTTCAAGGACCAGTCGACCGTGTCCGCCCGCTACACCTTCACCTACGCCTGGAATGGCCAGGACTGGAAAATCTCCACCCACCACTCCTCGGCCATGCCGGAGAAATAACCGGCTCCTCTGCGCCCATGCCATGCGGTGAATCTGCCGACCGGCACTAAACTTGCTCGATTCCCACACCTCCCAAGGCCGGAATCGAGCATGCTCCACTCCCACCTCACCACCCTCAACGCCGTGTCCCTGGTGCTCAATGCCTTTCGTGACGAAGGCCTGTCCAGCGATGTGCTCCTGGCCGGCAGCGGCATCAGCGCCGCCGACCTGAGCCGCGCCGATACCCGCATCACCACCAACCAGGAGATGCAGGTATGCGCCAATGCCGTGGCCCTGCGCCGGGAAATCGGCCTGGAACTGGGCCGGCGGATGCACGTTTCATCCTACGGCATGCTCGGCTACGCCCTGCTCACCAGTGCCACCTTCGGTGACGCTTTGCGCCTGGCCCTGCGCTATCCGGCGCTATTGGGAACACTCTTCGAACTGAGCCTGGACGAAGACGGCGAGCGGATCTGGTTCACCGCCAGCGATTACCGGGAGAATCCGGTGCTGGCCGTCTTCAATGTCGAGTTCTGCCTGGTGTCGCTGAAAGTCATCTGCGACGACCTGCTCGGACGCCCGCTGCCGCTGCTGGCCGCGCGCTTCGAACATGAGGCGCCGGACTACCGCGCCAACTACGCCGACAGCTTCGACTGCCCGCTGCAGTTCTCGGCCACCCGCAACGCCTTCGCCTTCGACAGGCGCTGGCTCGACCAGTCGCTGCCCCTGGCCGATGCCATCACCCACCAGGCCATGGCCGAACGCTGCCGCAAGCAGAACCTGGAGTTCACCGGCCGCCAGGCCTGGCTGGGACGTATCCGCCAGTTGCTCGCCGCCCAGTTGCACACCGCCCCGGGCCTGGAAGGCCTGGCCGAACAGATGAACTGTTCGGCACGGACCCTGCGCCGTCACCTGCATGACCTGGGCTGCAGCTACCAGGAACTGCTCGACGAGCTACGCTTCGAGCGGGCCAAGCAGCTGCTGGCGGACGACCAGCTTCCGATCCATCGGATCGCCGACGAGCTGGGCTTCAGCGAAACCGCCAGCTTCCGTCACGCCTTCGTCCGCTGGAGCGGCGTCAGCCCCAGCCAGTTCCGCCCCTGACCGGCACCGCCCCGCAAAGGAGCGGCGCTGCCTCATTGAGGGGCGAAATTCGGACATACCTTTTGGCCATATCGATCCCCTTTTGGCCGCTCCTGCCGTTCTCCGAACCGCGTCGGGCATCAAGAATGAGCCCACGTCCACGCTATCGGAGAACAATAAATGCTGACGGTCTACTCAGACGATCACCACCTGCACCATGGCCGCTGCGAGCTGATCGACGGGCAACTGATGCCCTGCTTCGAGATGCCTTCGCGGGCCGACCACGTGCTGGCCCGCGTGCGGCACCAGGCCCTGGGCCCGGTCCGTGAGCCCGAGGATTTCGGCCTGGAACCGATCCGCCGCGTCCACGACGACGCCTACCTGACGTTCTTCAAGGGCGCCTGGGAGCGCTGGGCCGAACTCGGTCATGACGGCGACCTGCTGCCCTTCACCTGGCCGGCACGGACCCTGCGCAAGGTGATCCCGAGAAACCTGCACGGCGAACTCGGCTACTACAGCTTCGACGGCGGCGCCCCGATCACCGCCGGCACCTGGCAGGCGGCCTACAGCGCGGCCCAGGTGGCCCTGACCGCCCAGGCGGAAATCCAGCGCGGTGCCCGCAGTGCCTTCGCCCTCTGCCGTCCACCCGGACACCATGCCGCCAGCGACCTGATGGGCGGCTACTGCTACCTGAACAACGCGGCCATCGCCGCCCAGGCCTTTCTCGACCAGGGCCACGGGAGAGTCGCGATCCTCGATGTCGACTACCACCACGGCAACGGCACCCAATCGATTTTCTACGAGCGCAGCGACGTGCTCTTCACTTCGATCCACGGCCACCCGGAAGCGGAGTTCCCGTTCTTCCTCGGCTATGCCGACGAGCTGGGCGAAGGCGCCGGCGAAGGCTTCAACTTCAACTACCCGCTGGCCGCCGGCAGCGGCTGGGAGCGCTGGAGCGCGGCCCTGGAACAGGCCTGCGGGGAAATCGAGCGCTACGCCGCCGATATCCTGGTGGTCTCCCTCGGCGTGGACACCTTCAAGGACGATCCGATTTCGCAGTTCAAGCTCGACAGCCCCGACTACCTGCGCATGGGCGAACGCATCGCCCGCCTGGGCAAGCCGACGCTGTTCGTGATGGAAGGCGGCTATGCGGTGGAAGAAATCGGCATCAATGCCGTGAACGTACTCGAAGGTTTCCAGAACGCCCAATGAGGAACTAGAAGAATGAACAGACTCAAGCGTTTTATCGCCCCGGCCCTGTGCGCCGCCGTGCTCAGCGGCGCAGTCCAGGCCGAGGACCGCACCCTGCGGGTCTACAACTGGTTTGACTACATCACGCCCAAGGCCCTGGAAGACTTCAAGGCCCAGAACAGCCAGGTCAAGCTGGTCTACGACATCTTCGACACCAACGAGGCGCTGGAGGCCAAGCTGCTCACCGGCAACTCCGGCTATGACGTGGTGGTGCCGTCCAACGTGTTTCTCGCCAAGCAGATCGAAGCCGGAGTGTTCCAGCCGCTGGATCGCAGCAAGTTGCCGAACTGGAACCACCTCGATCCCAAGCTGATGAAGCTGATCGAAGCCAACGACCCGGGCAACAAGTTCGCCGTGCCCTACATGTACGGCACCATCCTGATCGGCTTCAACCCGGCCAAGGTCAAGGCGGCGCTGGGCGACAACGCGCCGGTGGACAGCTGGGACCTGATCTTCAAGGAAGAGAACATCAGCAAGCTCAAGCAGTGTGGCGTCGCCCTGCTCGACTCGCCTTCGGAAATCCTGCCGCTGGCCTTGCAGCACCTGGGCCTGAACCCCAACAGCAACAATCCCAAGGATTATGAAAAAGCCGAGGCGCTGCTGCTGAAGATCCGTCCGTACATCACCTATTTCCACTCGTCCAAATACATGGCGGATATCGCCAACGGCGACATCTGCGTGGCCGTCGGCTACTCCGGCAGCTTCTCCCAGGCCGCCAACCGGGCCAAGGAAGCCAAGAACGGCGTGGTGGTGGACATGCGCCTGCCCAAGGAAGGCGCGCCGATCTGGTTCGACATGCTGGCGATTCCCAAGGGTGCGAAGGACCCGGAAGATGCCTACACCTTTATCAACTACCTGCTGCAACCCCAGGTGATCGCACCGATCAGCGACTTTGTCGGTTATCCCAACCCGAACAAGGACGCCACCGAAATGGTTGACCCGGCGATCCGTACCAATGCCAACCTGTACCCGACCGAAGCGGCGATGAAGACGCTCTATACCCTGCAGCCGCTGGACCAGAAGGCCGAACGGGCACGGACGCGGGCCTGGACCAAGATCAAGTCGGGGACCTGAGTATCGAGCTGCGTTCTACCGGTGTTTCGCGCTGAAACACCACTGCGTGGGAGCCGGCTTGCTGGCGATGGCGTCCGGACAGTCAATGCGAGACTCACCGGCCTCATCGCTGGCAAGCCAGCTCCTACACGGGGAGCGTGGGCAATCGTCAGCCACTCAGCGGCAGGAACAGCGTGGCGGCGGTCTCGGCGTCGATCGGTCCACGCCAGATGGGCGTGACGTTCACACCCGCGGCCTCCTGGGCACTCTGAAAACTGATGCCCAGATGGCGTTGCTGGAGGGTCTTGAGGTGCGCCTTGCCGTACTCGGCCAGCGGTTTGCTCGCGGTGTCGTAATGGAAGTGCGCGTACCATAACGGCCGACCCTGCCGGTCGCGGATCTCGTACTCCTCGAGAAAGTCGGGTTTCTTGCCGCCGGGGATAGCCCGGCGCCCCCCCAGCTTGCGGATCGTGATCTGTTCCTGCTCCCGCAGAAACCTGATCGCGGTGACGGTCGGCAAGGCTTTGCGGGTCAAGCTGATCCGCAGGTTCAGCCCCTCGTTGGCCAGGATACTGGCCGCCTCCTCCAGCTCGGCAATCAGCGCGCGGGGCGACTGCGTCAGTCCGCGGGTCAATCCTCGCAGCTCCTGGATGACCTCCTCGAAAGGCTGCGCCTTGGTCTCGAGGATGTGCTGGATATCGAGAGGCGAATGCACGACTTTCGCGGTGCGCTCGGCGTCCGCCAGCAGCGCCGGCAAAGTCGCCAACAGGTCACGACCCTTCTTCTCCAGGGACTTGAGCTTCTTCGCCGCACGCACGCTCAACTCTCCCACGCCTCCCAGCAGGCGCAGGCCACGATCCAACCGCCAGAGCCCCGAGCTGTCGCGACGCAACCAGGGGCCCTGGCGCGCCGGATGCCGGTCATTGATGATCACCACCCCATCGAGCCTGCGCGACACCCGAAACCACGCCCCCTCGACACGGGCATAGAAAAGTTTGTCATGCTGATACAGGCCCTTCCATTCGCCCGACTCCAGCAAGCTGCCGGGGGAATCGTCCAGCGAAAGCTTGAAGGACTCCAGCCTGACCAGTTCGGAGGCCGTGAAAGGTCGATCCGGGCGGGTCCAGGCAAACACCAGCTGGCTGGAAACCTTGATGACGGGGTCCTTGACCACCGCGTTACCGAGGGGGACGGCGACCGGCACAGGGGGCCGCCCCTGCGCAGCGAACGAGCGGCGGTGATAGACCAGCACCACAGCCAGGCTCAGCAAGACATCGGCGAACGCCGACCAGGGTTCGGACGCGTTCGGATCGACGAAGGTCTTGAGATCGGACATCAGTTGCACGAGCAACCCGACCTCTGCCAGGGGCGCGGGCGCAAAAGGCACCAGCAGGTTGAACAGCGTCCATCCCAGGTCCGCGAAACGGTTCCAGCGGTCTTCGGCGTCGGAGACGGAAACCGCCTCGGCATGGGCGATCAACGCCTCGACGGTGGCGGCGAACAGCGCAGTGCCGAACGCCTCGGACAGCTCGCTGGTATCGAGCGAAGCCGGCTTGGGAACGGCCGGCAAGTCCTCATCCAGGCGCGTGACCCGGACCACGTGCGGCTCCTTGAATCCGCCCTGGTCATAGATTGCGCGCCTGTTGCTGTCGAGGCCGCCGAGGACCGACTGCTGCAACACCCCTGGCGCCTGAACGGCCGCCAACAGTTCGTCAAGGGAGGCAAACTCGAGCATGAGCCTGGCGCTGCCCGGACGAAACAGCACCTGCGGCCCCTGGTCCGTGGGCCGCGGGCCGATCACGAACATGTTGCGCACCCGGTCCGGAGTGGCCTGCGGTTGTGCGACGAAAGCCAGGGGCCTGACCACGACGGGCTGGCCCCGGACCTCCTGCACGGCGTTATCGTGGGTCACCACCGCCTCGACATACAGGCGGGCGGTCTCCGTCAGTTGCCGTTCGAACCGCAACTCCAGCGCCAGCATCGGCAGCAGGACACGCAGGTAGTCGCTGAAAAGCCCCTCTTGCCGCGCTCGCTCGTCCGGGTCGCGCTGCAATCTCTGCGCAAGCAGCTCAGGGTAGGTCCGACCGACATCGGCGTCGCTCACTGCCGTGCGCAGCGCATCATAGGTCATCCAGGGAGGCGCCGCCTGGCCCTGGTAAAGAACCCGCGCAGCTGCCCCCAGAGGAAATGCCTCGAGGTTCTCCAGCGCCATGGCGACATAATCCCGGGTCTGTGACTCGTAGCGGACGTCGGAAGCGCTCTCTATCATTTCGAGCGGGCGGTTGGCGATACGCGTCAAGGTCACGCTGATGTCGCTGACCGACACGGTCGCGGCCTGCGGATATTTCGTCAGCAAACTCGCCTGCAACGACTCGCCAGCGAAGGTCGCGATATCGGGAATGCCATCGAGAAACGTCTTGCCGGCATGACGCCGATAGACCGCCGCGAGCGCCACCACATAATGACCATAGAGGGTGCGATCCGACGCCGAAGCATTGCGCAAACCCTCCGGGAGCAAGTCACGCAGGCGCCCCAGTTTCGCCTCGTGACCGGAACGGAAGGCCCCGAACAATGCCTGCAGGCCGGTCAGCTCCAGTAGATGCTGCTCAAGGGCTTGCGGGTCGCGATAGTCAGCCGGCCTGATGGCGTCGATAGCCTCCAGCTGTCGTGCCAGCAGGGTCACGGTCAGGGCATCGAAGACGTGATGATCGGGCGAATAATTTCTGAATTCCGAATCCTGCCCGTTCAGGGTCACCTCCAGGGAGCTTTCCAGCGCTTGCGTGGAATCGAACACTTCAATCCCGCCGAACAGCGTGTAAAGCAAGACGATCTGGCGCTTGCCGACCCAGCGGCTCATGGCGAGCGCCTGCACCGGCAAGGGATCGGCGTCCTGCGCGCGGCTATCGATGATGGGGATATAGGCCTGCGCGCAATCGGCTCCGAACCTGGCCTGGCGCTCCTTCAGGTCGGGGTAGTCGAGCACCGCCTGCACGGTACTCAGTTCGTCGCCCGACAGCGCCGTGCTCGCCTGGCGCAATTGCTCCGCGAAGAACTCGGAAAGCCGCTGCCAGGGTGCAACCTCATCCGCCGACGGCGAACCCCAGAAGTCGACCAGGTCCTGTTTGTAAGCCTCCAGCAGCAACGGCGCCCACTCCTTCAGGAGCGCGTCGACCGCCGCGACACTCAGGGACAGTTGCTCCGGATGCTCCGCGCCGGGATAGAGCGTCAGGTAGCTGCCGTCCGGATGAGCCAGTTGCTCTTCGCCGAGGAAGCGTTCGATCAGCAGGTGCGCCAGGGTCAGGACGCGGTATTCCACCTCGTCCCCGCAAGGCTGCGGCTCGATAAGCGCGGCATGGGCAAGCCGTTCGCCGAGCAACGGATACTCGGCCTCCAGCATGTCGCGGACAAGGCCGGGGGTCGCGCTTTCCAGGGTCGGTCGGCGGGCGAAACAGTCACTGAGGGTGTAGACCAGCGCCGCCTGTTCGCTGTCGCTCAAGGTCGTGCCGGGAAGTGGGGACGTCATGTTCATTTATCCTGGTTTCGGGTTCCCGGACCAGATAAACATCGACTGCCCACTTGCCTGCGATAGCCGGTTAATACCCGACGCGGCTAGCGCTTCCAGACCTTACCCAGGCGTGCCAGCGCCGACTCGATATCGGCCTCGGGCACCGCGGCAAACCCCAGCACCAGGCCGGCGCGCCGGTCTTCGGGCGGCAGCGGCTGGGTCATCCAGTAGCTGCTCAGGGGGCTGATTTCCACCCCGACGCTCTCCGCCAGCGCGATCAGCTCCTGTTCCCGCTCCAGGCTCTCCACCGGGACCGTCACGTGCAGGCCCGCCGCGACCTCCGCCAATGGACCGCACCCCGCGATAGCCTGCGGCCAATGGGCCAGCAGGGTGTTGCGCCGGCTCAGGGCGGCCCGGCGCATGCGGCGGATATGCCGCTGGAAGTGCCCGGCGGCCATGAACTCGGCCATCACCGCCTGGGTACTGACCTCCGAGTGCCGCATATCCAGTGCCCGCCGCTGGGAAAAGGCCTCGACCAGCGTCGGCGGCAGCACCAGGTAGCCGAGGCGCAACGCCGGAAAGGCAATCTTGCCGAAGGTGCCGACATACAACACCCGCCCCTGTCGATCGAGTGCGGCCAGGGGGGCCAGGGGCGCGCCGCTGTAGCGGTACTCACCGTCGTAGTCGTCCTCGACGATCCAGCCGCCGCTGCGCTCGGCCCAGGCCAGCAGTTCCAGGCGCCGGGCCAGGCTCATGATCACCCCGGTGGGGTATTGATGGGACGGCGTCACATAGGCCAGCCGACAGTCCGGCAATTGCGCGAGTGCGGCGCAGTCCAGGCCCTCGTGGTCCACCGCCACACCATGCAGTGTGGCCCCCGCCACCGCGAAGGCCAGCCGCGCCGCGCGGTAGCCGGGATTTTCCACAGCGACGCCATCGCCGGGGTCCACCAGCAACTGTGCACAAAGGCTGATGCCCTGTTGTGCGCCGCTGGTGATCACAATTTGTTCAGGCGTGCAGGACAAGCCTCGGGAACCGCGCAGATAAGCCGCGATCAGGCCGCGCAGGCGCTCCTCCCCCGCCGACTGGCCGTAGCACAGCAGCTGCAAGTCCGGTTTGCGCCAGAAAGCCGCCTGCAGCTTGGCCCAGACGCCAAAAGGGAACAGATCGAACGCCGGTACGCCGACCCGGAAAGCCCGCGGCGGACCCGATGGCGGTGCGTGCAAAGGGTTGTTCTCGATCCGCTGCAAGGCACGATTGTGGATAACTTTACTGGATGTAATCCCAGCGGTTTCAGTCGATTTTGTGGATAACCCTGTGGGTAAGCCTGTTGAAAACCCTGTGGATACTTTTGTGGACAACTTTTTGATCGGCAGAGACTTTTCCGGCAACTGGGCAACGTAGGTGCCATCGCCGATGCGGCCCTCGATAAAGCCTTCGGCGTACAGCTGGTCATAGGCGCGCACGACACTATTGCGGGAAATCGCCAGGGCTGCCGCCAGGTCGCGACTGGCCGGCAAGCGGCTGCCGCTGGCCAGGCGTCCGTCCAGCACCCGCAGGCGCAGGGCCTGGTAGAGCTGGTGACTCAGTCCCTTGGCCGGGTCCAGGTAAATCCCGGCGGGATCGAACGGCAGCGGCAATGAAGGACTGGGCATAGCGTTGCACCTGTGAAATGGATCGATGAAATGGACCTACGAAAATCATCACTAATGGCTCTTACAAGCAACCAATAGCCTGCCTAGGATGCAGGCATTCGCCAAGGAAAATCTCCATGTACACACCGAGCGCTTTTTCCGAGCAGGATCTGCTCACCTTGCAACGGCATATTCAGGACACCCGCCTGGCGACGCTGGTCACCCACGGCAAGCTTGGCCTGCAAGCCAGCCACGTGCCGCTGCTGCTGGCCCCCGGGCAAGGTCCCAACGGCACGCTCTACGGCCATCTGGCCCGGGCCAATCCGCAGTGGCGGGAACTGGCCGAGGGCGGCGAAATCCTGGTGATCTTTGCGGGGGCCGATGCCTATGTCAGCCCGTCCTTCTATCCTGCCAAGGCCGAGCACGGCAAAGTCGTGCCGACCTGGAACTACGTGGCCGTGCACGCCTACGGCGAGGCCGAGGTGTTCGACGATGCCGAGCGCCTGCGCAACCTGGTCAGTGCCCTGACCGACCGGCATGAAGCGGGTCGGGACCAGCCCTGGAAAGTCGACGATGCCCCCGCGCCGTACATCGACAGCATGCTCAGGGCCATCGTCGGTTTTGCCCTGCCGATCCAGCGCCTGGAAGGCAAGCGCAAGCTCAGCCAGAACCGCAGCGCCGCCGACATCGCCGGTGTACAACAAGGGCTGGCGGCCAGCGCCGACAGCCAGGACCAAGCCCTCGCCCATTTGATGCGTTAAGGAGTCTGCATGAGCACCCTCGAAATCCGTCCGGTCAGCGCCGCCGACCAGGCCGCCTGGCGTCCCTTGTGGCAGGCCTACCTGAAGTTCTACGAAACCGAGCTGCCGGACGCGGTCTACCAGTCGACCTGGCAGCGTTTTCTCGACCCGGCCGAAACCACCCATGCCGCCCTCGCCTGGCAGGACGGCAAGGCGGTGGGCCTGGTGCATTTCATCTACCACCGCTCGAACTGGAGCGTGCAGAATTCCTGCTATCTTCAGGATCTGTTCGTCGCGCCCGGCCAACGCGGGACGGGCCTTGGCCGATTGCTCATCGAGCACGTCTATGCCACGGCGGCCCGGGCCGATTGCAGTAAAGTGCACTGGCTGACCCACGAAACCAATGCCACGGCCATCCAGTTGTACGAGCGGATTGCCGAGCGCCCCGGTTTCATTCAATTTCGCCACGCGTTGTAAGCCCCCGAGGAAAGCGTCATGTCCACACCCGTAGCCAACTGGCAAGGCGCGCCGACGCCATCCACCCGCCACCTCGAGGGGCGCTTCATCACCCTGGAAAAGCTCGACCCCGCGCGCCATGGCGATGACCTGTTTCGCGCCCTGGAAGGCCCCGGCGCCGACCCGAAGTTGTGGAACTACCTGCCCTACGGGCCGTTCCCGCAACGCAGCGCGTTCAATGACTGGCTCGACGGCCATGCGGCGAGCGCCGACCCGTATTTCTTCGCCGTCATCGACAAGGCCAATGGCGAGGTCCAGGGCCTCCTCAGCCTGATGTCGATCGTCCCGGCCCAGGGCCGTATCGAGATCGGCCACGTCACCTTCGGCGCACCGATGCAGCGTTCGCCCAAAAGTACCGAGGCGGTCTACCTGCTGGCCCGAGAAGCTTTCGCCCTGGGTTACCGGCGCCTGGAGTGGAAGTGCAACAACGACAACGCCCGCTCCCGGGCGGCGGCCGAGCGGCTGGGCTTCCAGTTCGAAGGCGTGTTCCGCCAGCACATGGTGGTCAAGGGCAAGAACCGCGACACGGCCTGGTACAGCATCATCGATTCGGAATGGCCGGCGGTGAATGCCGGATTCGAGCGCTGGTTGTCGGAAGAGAACTTCGGCGCGGTCGGCCAGATCAAGACCCTGGCCGAGTGCCGCGGTTAACCCGCACAACCTGCAAGCACAGCGCCCGCCACCCCGAAAACGCGGTGACTGACACCTCGGCCACCGCTGGCCCACACGCCTCCGCAGACGCCACCAAATCGCCGCGCAAGCGGCGACATCTCGCGCAAAAGACGGGTAAAAAGCCCGACATTTATCGATTACATGGATAGATACATTTCCGCCTCGATTTATTCCGAGGATGAAATGGAATGTCCCCCAAGAAGACCCACCTTGCTGCTGCACTGACATTGGCGCTGAACGGACTAACGGCTCAACACGTGCTGGCTCAGGACTTACGACACCGACAAATTCTAGAACCAGGCGCCTACGCGAAAGTCAGCACAGCGCCCACCTCTGCCGGCGTTTTTCTGGTCAAGCCTCACGCGGGCCCAGGGGGAGCCTATGAGGCATACATCCAGCCCGACGGTTCTGCTGTTCCGGTATACACACCTGCGCTCCCGCCACCCTGCCTGTCATGCATGCCTCCAAATGTCGCCGTCCCTCCATTACAAGTCAGCCAGCCAACGCCAATATTCAGCCGGCCTGTCAACCCGAATGCCAGGTACCTCGGAACGACCGCAGAGGGCGGTACGTGGTGGGAAGCTCCGATTGCCCCCACTTCGCAGCCACCGCTCTCTCAAGGGACGCCGGCGCCCCAGCCTATCGCCACGAACATCGGTATTGTCGAAACCAATCTGAGCAATATCGCGGCCAATACGGCTGCTATCCAAGCCAGCGCCCACAGCATCGCAGGCCATGACAAAAGGATCACTGACAACACCACCGCCCATCAAACCAACGCCAGCAACATCGCGGACCATGACAAAAGGATCACCGACAACACCACCGCCCATCAAACCAACGCCAGTAGCATCGCGGGCCATGACAACAGGATCACCGACAACACCACCGCCCATCAAACCAACGCCAGCAACATCGCGGGCCATGACAACAGGATCACCGACAACACCACCGCCCATCAAACCAACGCCAGTAGCATCGCGGACCATGACAACAGGATCACCGATAACACCAGCGCCCATCAAACCAACGCCAGCAACATCGCAGGCCATGACAACAGGATCACCGACAACACCACCGCCCATCAAACCAACGCCAGTAGCATCGCGGACCATGACAAAAGGATCACCGATAACACCAGCGCCCATCAAACCAACACCAGCAATATCGCGGGCCATGACAACAGGATCACCGACAACACCACCGCCCATCAAACCAACGCCAGTAGCATCGCGGACCATGACAAAAGGATCACCGATAACACCAGCGCCCATCAAACCAACACCAGCAATATCGCGGGCCATGACAACAGGATCACCGACAACACCACAGCCCATCAAACCAACGCCAGTAGCATCGTGAGCCATGACAAAAGGATCACCGATAACACAAACACTATCGAAAGAATGGATGCCGAGGATAAAGCCTTCCGCGAAGAAATCAGGAAGAGTAATGCCCAACTGGAAAAACGGCTCACTGCCGCCGAAACCATAAACAAGCCTCAGCAGGATGATCCAAAAAAAGGAGGACAAGGCGGCAATGTCGGCAAGCCCATCCCCAAACCGGTCGAATCCCCCCTGCAAAATGCCCTGGCCGGCCTGAACGCCCAGGCCAAAAGAGATGCCTGGACACAGCTGTCCGGCGCGGCCAACGCCAACCTTGGCCGGGCGACCCTCAAGGGCGCCAGCCAAGTGGGCAACAGTGCCCTCTCGGCCATGCGCCAGCTCGGCAACGCCCCCTCGGAGCGCCTGCTCGCTGGAGCAAACGGCGCGCCCGGCCAGGTCTCGCTGTCGGGTCATTCGCAGATCAAGCCCAATGACACCCGCCTGTGGGTACAGGCCCTGAACAACGCCAGCACCTTCGACCAGCCCACGGAAACGAAGGCTTTCGAACAGAACACCAAGGGCCTGGTGATGGGCGTCGACTGGGCCCTGGACAATGAATGGCGGGTGGGCCTGCTGGGTGGCAAGTCGCAATCGGAGCATAAAGCCAGCCGCTTCGAAGGCGATCTCGACAGCTGGCATGTCGGCACCTACGCCCTGCACCAGAGCGGGCCGGTGGCCTTGCGCCTCGGCGCGATCCATAGCGACCACTCCGGCAAGACCAAGCGCAACGTGAAGTTCGGCAGCTACAAGGACCGTCTCGCCGGCAACTACGACGCCACCAGCCAGCAGGCCTTCGCCGAACTCGGCTACAACCTGGGCAGCGGCAGCCTGATCGCCGAACCTTTCGCCAACCTCGGCTACGAGCGTTACTCGCGCAAGGGCTATACGGAAAAAGGCGGCGAAGCCGCACTGAAGGCCAGTGCCCAGACCCTGGACAACTTCAGCACCACCTTCGGCCTGCGCACCGCCAGCATCAGGAACATGGACAGCGGCATGAGCCTGGCCCCACGCCTGAGCGCGGGCTGGAAACATCTGTACGGGGCGCTCGACGACACCAGTACCCAGCTCAACCAGGTGACCGGCAGAACCTTCAACACCAAGGCCATCGGCCAGGACCGCGACAGCCTGGTGGTCGAAGCCGGCCTGGACCTCAACCTGTCGGCCAGGCATTCCATCGGCGTGGCCTACAACGGCGAAATGGGCAGCAGCAGCCGCAGCAACGGGGTCATGGGCCAGTGGAAGATGGCTTTTTAAGCAGAACCCGCCGCCCGCTCGGTTGAAAAAACGGGCGATTGAAAACACCCCATGACCCGTAGGAGCCGGCTTGCTGGCGATGGCGCCCGCCAGAACGCAGCAAGACGCGCGAGCCTCATCGCCGGCGATCCGGCTCCTGCACGGCCCCTGTACGACCTCGACTGACCGCTGATCAGGACTGTCATTTCTGACAGTAGATGAGCCTCTCCAAACCCTCGTAGCCTGAAGACGTCGCCCGCTCGCCCACCCGGCAACGGGCATGGATGAACTTCAGCAATGAGGTGCGAAATGTTTGATAAGACACTACAAGACAGCCCCAAAGCCGATATGCCGGAAGAGGCGGTCGTGGGGAAAAGAGTCATGATCACGGGGCGGCCCGTCAACGCATTCAGCGGAATCTATAAGCTCGAATTTCGCGGCCCCGAAACCCCTTCTTCGTCCCCATCCACCGCTCGTACTGGGACAGCATCTCGTTCATCGTGCCCGACAAGCTCGGCGAGCACGTTGTCGAAGGGCAATATTCCAATGGCACCTCCGTGCCATTGGAGGCACACATCTTCGGAACGCTCGACATCAAGCCGGCGTGAGCCCGCCAGAACCTGATCATCAATGAATGTTCGATGCCGTCATCCAGGCCCGACCGTT
Source organism: Pseudomonas sp. Ost2 (assembly GCF_018326065.1). NCBI lineage: Bacteria > Pseudomonadati > Pseudomonadota > Gammaproteobacteria > Pseudomonadales > Pseudomonadaceae > Pseudomonas > Pseudomonas sp. Ost2. The sequence goes on from NZ_AP021904.1 coordinate 7,275,506, forward strand.
GATCGGGACTGTCATTTCGCAGGAGGCGCAAAATGATTACCAAAACACTGCAGGCAAAACCCAGAGTCGAGCTGCCGGATAAAGCGACCGTAGGGGAGGTCCTCACGCTCAGGGGCCCAATCGTAAACGCATTCAGCGGGCTCTATCAGTTCCACTTCTCGAAGGGCGGCGACGATGCCCCCAATCTCGTCAGTTTCGACATCATCGATTGGCAAACCATCTCGTTCATCGTTCCCAACAAAGTCGGCGAGGTCACTGTTACAGGCTACTATGCCACCGTCAGCGCCGTGCCGGAGGAGATCCAGCTGTCGGGGCGTATCACGATAGTGCCAGCCTGAATCCGCTGGGCAGCCGCGACGTTGTTGCTCCGGGCAGGAGGCAAAAAAAAAGGGGCACATGCCCCCCGAGGTATAAATCGTTGTGAGTCGAAGGCTGTCGTTCAGCCTTCGATCTCGATAAGGATTTCGCCAGGGTTGACCCGGTCGCCCTTGGCCACGTGGATGGCCGTGACCTTGCCGGCAACCGCTGCCTGCACTTCGGTCTCCATCTTCATCGCTTCGGTGATCAGGACGGCCTGGCCGGCTTTCACGGTGTCGCCTTCCTTGACCAGCACGTCGACGATATTGCCCGGCATGGTGGTGCTGACATGGCCCGGCGCGCTGGCCTGCTTGCGCTTGCTGCTGCCGCCACCGACGAATTCGTTGAGCGGCTCGAACACCACCTCTTCCGGCATGCCATCGATGGACAGGTAGAAGTGCCGCTTGCCTTCGGCCTTCACGCCGACACCGGTAATGTCGACGCGGTAGGTTTCGCCGTGCACGTCGATGACGAACTCGGTCGGTACGCCCTCGCCGCCTGCCGCACGCACGCCGCCGGCTTCAGGAATCGGCAGCAGCGCTTCGGGCACCAGGGTGCCGGCCTCGCGCTCTTCGAGGAACTTGCGCCCGATATCCGGGAACATGGCGTAGGTCAGCACGTCCTCTTCCGACTTGGCCAGGGCACCGATCTCGCCCCGCAGCTTGACCATTTCCGGCTTGAGCAGGTCGGCCGGACGCACGTCGATGACGTCCTCGCTGCCGATGGCCTGGCGCCGCAGCTTCTCGTTGACGGTACCCGGCGCCTTGCCGTAGCCGCCTTGCAGGTACAGCTTCACCTCGTTGGTGATGGTCTTGTAGCGCTCGCCGGCCAGCACGTTGAAGAACGCCTGGGTGCCGACGATCTGCGAGGTCGGGGTTACCAGCGGCGGGAAGCCGAGGTCTTCACGCACCCGCGGAATCTCCGCCAGCACTTCGCCCATGCGATTCAGGGCGCCCTGCTCTTTCAGCTGGTTGGCCAGGTTGGAGATCATCCCGCCCGGCACCTGGTTGACTTGCACGCGGGTGTCGACGGCGGTGAACTCGCTTTCGAACTGGTGGTACTTCTTGCGCACGGCGTAGAAGTACAGGCCGATTTCCTGCAGCAGTTCCAGGTCCAGGCCGGTGTCGAACTCACTGCCCTTGAGGGCCGCGACCATCGACTCGGTGCCCGGATGGCTGGTGCCCCAGGCGAAGCTGGAGATCGCGGTGTCGATGTGATCGGCACCGTTTTCCACCGCCTTGAGCTGGCACATCGCGGCCAGGCCGGCGGTGTCGTGGGAGTGGATGAACACCGGCAGCGACTGCTCGGCCTTCAGCGCCTTGACCAGTTCGCCCGTGGCGTAAGGGGTCAGCAGGCCGGCCATGTCCTTGATCGCCACCGAGTCGCAACCCATGGCTTCCATCTGCTTGGCCTGGGCCACGAACGCCTCGATGGTGTGCACCGGGCTGGTGGTGTAAGCGATGGTGCCCTGGGCATGCTTGCCCGCCGCCTTCACCGCTTCGATGGCCACGCGCAGGTTACGCACATCGTTCATCGCGTCGAAGATACGGAACACGTCGATACCGTTGACCGCCGCCTTGGCGACGAAGGCCCTGACCACGTCATCGCTGTAGTGGCGATAGCCCAGCAGGTTCTGCCCGCGCAGGAGCATCTGCAGGCGGGTGTTGGGCAGGGCCGCGCGCAGTTGGCGCAGGCGCTCCCACGGGTCTTCCTTGAGGAAGCGCACGCAGGCGTCGAAAGTCGCGCCGCCCCAGACTTCCAGGGACCAGTAGCCGACCTTGTCGAGCTTGTCGCAGATCGGCAGCATGTCTTCGGTTCGCATGCGGGTGGCGAGCAGCGATTGGTGGGCGTCGCGCAGGATGGTGTCAGTTACATGGATCTTCTTGGACATTGTCATATTCCTCACAGGCCTGCGTGGGCGGCAATGGCGGCGGCGATGGCCAGGGCCAGCTCTTCGGGTTTGCGCTTGATCGAGTAGTTGGTCAGTTCAGGATGGCTTTCAACGAAGCTGGTATTGAACTGGCCGCTGCGGAATTCCGGGTTGCGCAGGATTTCCTGGTAGTAGGCGGCGGTGGTCTTCACGCCTTGCAGGCGCATGTCGTCCAGGGCCCGCAGGCCACGGTCCATCGCTTCTTCCCAGGTCAACGCCCAGACCACCAGCTTCAGGCACATGGAGTCGTAGAACGGTGGAATGGTGTAGCCGGTGTAGATCGCCGTATCGGTGCGCACGCCGGGACCGCCGGGCGCGTAGTAGCGGGTGATCTTGCCGAAGCTGGGCAGGAAGTTGTTCTTCGGGTCTTCGGCGTTGATCCGGAACTGCAGGGCAAAACCGCGATGGATGATGTCTTCCTGCTTGACCGACAGCGGCAGGCCGGAGGCGATGCGGATCTGCTCACGGACAATGTCGATGCCGGTGATTTCTTCGGTGATGGTGTGTTCCACCTGCACCCGGGTGTTCATCTCCATGAAGTACACCTCGCCCTCGGCGAGCAGGAACTCCACGGTACCGGCGTTCTCGTAGCCCACCGCCTTGGCCGCGCGCACGGACAGGTCGCCGATATAGGCACGCTGTTCCGGGGTCAGCTGAGGGCTGGGGGCGATTTCGATCAGCTTCTGGTTGCGGCGCTGGATCGAGCAGTCGCGCTCGAACAGATGCACCACGTTGCCGAAGCTGTCGCCGAGGATCTGTGCCTCGATGTGCTTGGGATTGACGATGCATTTTTCCAGGAACACTTCCGCCGAGCCAAAGGCCTTGGTCGCTTCGGAAATCACCCGGGGAAACGCCTGTTCCAGTTCTTCGCGGCTGTTGCAGCGACGGATACCGCGACCGCCACCACCGGAGGTGGCCTTGAGCATCACCGGGTAACCGATACGGTCGCCTTCGGTGAGGGCTTCCTCGATACCCGAGACGTTGCCTTCGGTGCCCGGAGTGACCGGCACGCCGGCCTTGATCATGCTGCGGCGGGCTTCGGTCTTGTCGCCCATGCGACGGATCACTTCCGCCGACGGACCGATGAACTTGATTCCACGTTCGGCGCAGATGTCCGCCAGCTCGGCGTTTTCCGAGAGAAAACCATAGCCGGGGTGCAGCGCGTCGCAACCGGTTTCCACGGCCAGGTTCACCAGCTTGCGCGGGTTCAGGTAACCGGCCAGCGGCTCGGCGCCGATGCTGTGGGCCTCATCCGCGCGCTTCACATGCAGGGCATGGCGATCGGCGTCGGAATAGATCGCGACCGAGCGAATGCCCATCTCGGCGCAGGCACGCACGATTCGTACGGCAATTTCACCACGGTTGGCGATCAGGATCTTTTTTATCACTTGGAAATTCCTAAGCCGCTGGAACAAACGACCCGGTTTACAGCCGGAAAAACGGGTCGGCGCGTGACCAGATGTTTCAAGCCAGTCGCGTCATCACACTAGTCCTACCCAGCGATAAACCAAAATCAATAATTATTGGGTCGCTCATAAGCAATGACTTATAGTTGGCCGACCCGAGACCCGAGAGTGTTCGCCGAAAATGCGTAAGTCATTGATGCGTATGACATTGCGTCAACTGCAGATTTTCAATGAAGTCTGCGACCTGCGTTCCTATAGCCGCGCAGCCGACGAAATGTCTCTCACACAACCTGCCGTGAGCCTACAAATTCGTCAGTTGGAAGAGCTGATCGGCCAGCCCTTGTTTGATTATGTCGGCAAGAAGCTCTACATGACCGAGGCGGCTGAAGCGTTACAGCGCGCGAGCCGGGACATTTTCGGCCGCCTGGAAAACCTCGATATGCAGCTCTCGGACATGCAGGGTTCGCTGCAGGGGCAACTGAAACTGGCGGTGGAATCCAGTGCCAAGTACTTCGTGCCGCACCTGTTCGCCGCGTTCAAGCGCCAGCACCCCGAGGTCAACCTGCACCTGACGGTGGTCAACCGCGCGCAGGCGCTGCGCCGCCTGTCGGACAACCGCGATGACCTGCTGATCATGTCCATGGTGCCCCAGGACATGGGCCTGGAGTTCCTGCCGTTCCTGAACAACCCGATCGTGGCGGTGGCGCGTCCCGACCATCCGTTGTGCCACATGGGCCCGCTGCGCCTGCAGGACCTGGAGCCCTACACACTGCTGATGCGCGAACCGGGATCGGGCACGCGGATGGCCTGCGAGGAGTACTTCAAGGAAAAGCGCGTGCACTTCTCGCAGACACTGGAAGTGACCTCGGGCGAGGCCCAGCGCGAGTGCGTGGTGGCGGGGCTGGGCCTGGCGCTGTTGACGCGCCATGCCCTGAGCCTGGAACTGGCGACCGGCGTGCTCCGGGAACTGCCGGTGGAAGAACTGCCGCTCTATCGCAGTTGGTGCGTGGTTCAGGCCAGGGATAAACGCCTGTCACCGGTCGCCCATGCGTTCCTGGGGTTTATCCGTAGTGAACGCTTGCAGATCAGCGGGCTGGTTGAGCGCTTCGACGGTCGGATGCCGAGTCCGCCTGCCAGTAATTGAGTGCGGCGATTTCCTGTTGCAGTTGGCGCAGTTCGGTGCGGTCTTCGATCGCGCGACGGAATTCCATGCGGCGCTGATCTTCCTGCTGCCGACGGGTCTTGACGCTGCTTTGCTCTTCGTGGTGCCGGGCCATTTCGAGTCTCCCAGGGTAGGTAAGAGACTTTCAAGATGGACGCCGGGCGTTACGATTTGGCGGCAGGCGGGTGACAGGCAGATGAATATTGCCTTGGATAATGAAGCGCCTGTTCGGTCGTCTTCGCGGGCAAGCCCGCTCCTACAGGTTTTTTCGGGCTTTGTGGGAGCGGGCTTGCCCGCGAAGGGAGCACCGCGCACCCAACGGCTATCAGTCGTCCAGCGCCTTCACCGACTTGGGCGACAAGCGCAGGCTGCGCAAGCTGCGCTTGACGCTCTTGAGGTGGTTCACCAGGCTCGGGCCACGGGCCATGGCCACGCCCATCGCCAGTACATCGATCACCACCAGGTGGGCGATCCGCGAGGTCAGCGGCGTATAGATCTCGGTGTCTTCATGCACATCGATCGCCAGGTTGACCGTCGACAGCTCGGCCAGTGGCGTCTGGCTCGGACACAGGGTGATCAGGGTCGCGCCGCTTTCGCGCACCAGGTTGGCGGTGATCAGCAGGTCCTTGGAACGCCCGGACTGGGAAATGCAGATCGCCACGTCGGTGGGCTTGAGCGTGACCGCCGACATCGCCTGCATGTGCGGATCGGAATAGGCCGCGGCGGTCAGCAGCAGGCGGAAGAATTTGTGCTGGGCATCCGCCGCCACCGCGCCGGACGCGCCGAAGCCGTAGAACTCCACGCGCTGGGCCGCTGACATGGCCGTCACCGCCCGCTGCAGCGCGGCCGGGTCGAGCTTCTCGCGCACTTCCATCAGGGTATGCAACGTGGTGTCGAAAATCTTCAGGCTGTAGTCGGCGACCGAATCGTCTTCGTGGATCGCGAACTGCCCGAAGCTGGCGCCGGCCGCCAGGCTCTGCGCCAGCTTGAGCTTGAGATCCTGGAAACCCGAGCAGCCGATGGCCCGGCAGAAACGCACGATGGTCGGCTCGCTGATACCCACGCTGTGGGCCAGATCGGCCATGGAACTGTGCATCACCGCCGCCGGGTCGAGCAGCACGTGATCGGCAACCTTGAGCTCCGATTTGCGAAGCAGGTTGCGGGACTGGGCGATGTGTTGCAACAGATTCAAAGGACTGGACTCGATTGTTATGGGCGAACGCCTGGGATGTAGCAGTCTTGTAGTTATACTACATGAAATCGCCGATTGCCCGTTCCATTGCGTAACCAGGCTCCCTGTTGCCGCGCCGCATAGGCCATGTAGCCGCTGTGGCAAGCCACTCTCGCCGAGGCCCAACGGAATAAAAATTTCTTTCGGGACGATTTTCCATCCCTCGTTTCATCACGACCGGGTATCGCTGTCGGCGCGCAGCAACTGCACCAGTTCCGTCGCCTCCACCGGCCGACTGATCAGGTAGCCCTGCACCTCGTCGCAGCCATGCAGCTTGAGGAACTCCAACTGCTGCGGGTTCTCCACGCCCTCGGCCACCACCTTCAACCCCAGGCTGTGGGCCATGGCGATGATCGCGCGGGTGATCGCGGCGTCTTCCGAGCCCTCGTCCAGGCCGCGGATAAAGGTCTGGTCGATCTTCACGTAGTCCACCGGGAAGCGCTTGAGGTAACTCAAGGACGAATAGCCGGTGCCGAAGTCATCGATGGCGAGCTTCACCCCCAGGTCGCGCAACTGCTGGAAGGTCGCGATGATGTGCTCGACGCTGTCGAGCAACTGGCTCTCCGTCAGCTCCAGCTCCAGCAGGTGCGGGGCCAGACCGGTTTCCTCGAGCACCTGGCGCACCAGGCTGACCAGCTTGCCCTGGCGCAACTGGTGCACCGACAGGTTCACCGAAACCCGCACCGGCGCCAGGCCCTGGCGCTGCCACTCGCAGGCCTGCCAGCACGCCTGGCGCAGCACGAACTCGCCGATGGGGCCGATCAGCCCGGTCTCCTCGGCCAGCCCGATAAAGTCCCCGGGCGGCACCCGGCCCATGGACGGATGATCCCAGCGGACCAGGGCTTCGGCGGCGTTCAGCCGGCCCGTCGCGAGGCAGAGCTTGGGCTGGTAGAAGACTTTCAATTGTTGCTCGTCGATGGCCTTGCGCAGCTGGTTTTCCAGTTGCAGGCGTTCGAGGGTGCTGGCCTGCAGGCTGTCGGTGTAGAACTGGAAGTTGTTGCCGCCCAGGTGCTTGGCATGCTGCATGGCGATGTTCGACTGGCTGACCAGCGCCGGGATTTCCCGCGCACTGTCCGGCAACAGGCTGATGCCCATGGACGCGCTCACCACCAGCTCATGCCCCTCCACCGTCAGTGGCAGCCGCAGCTTGCCGAGCAGGCGGGTCGCCACCCGGGCCAGGCTGGAGAGATTGCCGTAGGCATCGAACAGCACGGCGAACTCATCGCCGGACAGCCGGGCGATGGTGTCCGCCTCCGGCAGTGCATTCACCAGGCGCCGGGCCATTTTCTGCAACAGCTGGTCGGCGACTTCATGGCCGAGGCTGTCATTGAGCAGCTTGAAGCGGTCCAGGTTGATATGCAGCAACGCCAGGCTGCGCCCGCCCTGCCGGGCGCGCTGGTTGGCTTCGCGCAGGCGTTCCTTGAACAGCGAGCGATTGGCCAGCCCGGTCAGCTCGTCGTAGTGGGTCAGGTAGCGCATGCGCTCTTCAGATTCGCGCCGGGCCGAAAGATCGGCGAAGAAGCCCACAATATGACTGACTTTTCCCCGAGCATCGCGCACGACATTCAGTTGCAGCCATTGCGGATACAGTTCGCCGTTCTTGCGCGCTTCCACCAGTTCGCCCTGCCAGCTGCCATGCTGCTCGAGGGACTGGTGGATCATCGAGTAGTGCCGCCGGGCATCGCGACTGCAGGGCAGTTCGACGACATTGCGCCCGAGCATGTCCTCGATCTGGTAGCCGGTCACCCGGCTGAAGGCCTGGTTGACCGCCAGCAGGGCGTAGTTCGGGTCGAAGATCACGATGCCTTCGCTGGCGGCCTCGAACACCGTTGCCGCCAGTTGTCGCTGCCCTTCCAGCTCCTTGTGGGAACTGATATCGCGGCGGGTGCCGACCATCCGTAGTACGCGACCACTGGCACTACGCTCCACCGCCCGTCCACGGTCTTCGATCCATACCCAGTGGCCGTCGCCATGGCGGACCCGGTATTCGATCAGGTAGTCCTCGGTGCGGCCTTTCAGGTGCTCCACCAGGGCGCGCTTGAGCGCCGGCAGGTCTTCGGGGTGCAGGCGCGGCTTGAGGTGACTGAGCATCGCCGTCACGTATTCGGGATCCAGGCCGAACAGTTCCTTGATCTGGGTGTGATGCACCTCGTCGGTCTGCAGGTTCCAGTCCCACAGGCCGAGTTCGCTGGCCTGCAGGGCCAGGGCCAGGCGCGTCTCGCTTTTGCTCAGGGCGCGGTTCGCCAGGTCCAGCTCCAGGCTGCGCTGGGCGACGCGGCTTTCCAGGCCGACCTGGGCTTCGCGCAACTCCAGCTCGGCGCGGCGCCGCTGTTCGACCTCCCGGGCCAGCTCCTGGTTGAGCTGCTCGCTGCGGGACTGGGCCTGTTGCAGGTTCTCGATCAGCGCCTGGTTCTGGAAACGCCGCAACAGGCCGCGCTGGATCAGCCGGTTGATCTGCAGGGCCACCACGCTCAGGGATACCAGCAGGATCAGGCCGAGCCAGCCCCAGCCCTGTTGCGCGCCGCTTCCGCCCCAGAACAGATAGGCGATGGCCGGCAGCAGGCAGGGCAAGGTGAAACTCAGGAAAGCCGTGATGCTCACGGCGTAGGCGACGCTGGCGGACAGGGTCGCTGCGCCGATCAGGCCGAAGACCCAGGCCTGCTCGAGAAAACTGTCGGTGGGCACCAGGGCGATACCGGCGCAGGCCAGGGTCAGGCCGCTGACGGCGGAGCCCAACAGGAACATGCGGCGCCAGATCGGCTGGGCCTGGCGGCTGGGAATCGCCGAATCGAAGGCCGCGACCTGGATCACCCGCAGGGCCACCAGCGCCATCAGCCATACCAGCCAGGTGCTGACCAGCAGGTAGCGCTGCGGGCTCCAGAGCAACCAGGCGCAGACCAGGCCATTGATCAGCATGAACAGAGTGGGCAGCAGCGAGCCCTGATACAACAGGCGCGTACGCTCGACCGCCAACTCGGTGGCGAACTGCTTGCGGATAACCCGCCCAGCCTCCACGGAGGGGCTCAGCGCATCGAAGCTGTGAGTCATGGGCATTGTTCTTATAATGATTGAGCCATAAACGTCGCAGGAGCATACACAAGCATCCGGTCGGACCAAACTGCTCCAGGTCATAAAATGCAACGGATTTACCCACGGCAAAACCCTTCGATACAGGGCGAAGTCAGAGCCGGCGCCGCCTGCGGGCAGTGACCGACCGGTCGTCATCGGCGCTGTTTTTTCTCCGGCCGGGCCTCTGGACCCGATTGCCCCCCTGCGACTGTCCGATATCGACCACCCGGCATTAGGGTTTGCCCGCCCGCAGCCAGCACCCTAGAATGCGCCGATGCGCGATGATCTCTCCCTTCTGCTGAACTCCCTCAACGATGCCCAACGCCAGGCCGTAGCAGCCCCCGTTGGCCGTCAGTTGGTCCTGGCCGGTGCCGGCTCCGGTAAAACCCGGGTGCTGGTGCACCGTATCGCCTGGTTGATCCAGGTCGAAAACGCCTCGCCCTACTCGATCCTGTCGGTGACCTTCACCAACAAGGCCGCTGCCGAGATGCGTCATCGTATCGAGCAGTTGATGGGCATCAGCCCCGGCGGCATGTGGGTCGGCACCTTCCACGGCCTGGCACACCGCCTGCTGCGGGCGCACTGGCAGGAGGCCGGCTTGAGCCAGACCTTCCAGATCCTCGACAGCGACGATCAGCAGCGGCTGGTCAAGCGGGTGATCCGCGAACTGGGCCTGGACGAACAGCGCTGGCCGGCGCGCCAGGCGCAATGGTTCATCAACGGCCAGAAAGACGAAGGCCTGCGCCCGCAGAATATCCAGGCCAGCGGCGACCTGTTCCTGGCGACCATGCGCGGCATCTATGAGGCCTACGAGGCCGCCTGCGCCCGCGCCAACGTGATCGACTTCTCCGAACTGCTGCTGCGCGCCCTCGATCTGTGGCGCAACAACGAAGGTCTGCTCAAGCACTACCAGAAGCGCTTCCGGCACATCCTGGTCGACGAGTTCCAGGACACCAACGCCGTGCAGTACGCCTGGTTGCGCCTGCTGGCCAAGGGCGGCGACAGCCTGATGGTGGTCGGCGACGACGACCAGTCGATCTATGGCTGGCGCGGGGCGAAAATCGAGAACATCTACCAGTATTCCGAAGACTTCCCGGACGCCGAGACCATCCGCCTGGAGCAGAACTACCGCTCCACCGCCGGTATCCTCAAGGCGGCCAACGCCCTGATCGCCAACAACACCGGGCGCCTGGGCAAGGAGCTGTGGACCGACGGCGGCGAAGGCGAGGCGATCAACCTCTACGCCGCCTTCAACGAGCACGACGAAGCGCGCTATGTGGTGGAAACCATCGAAAGCGCGCTGAAGACCGGCCTGGCCCGTAGCGACATCGCCATTCTGTACCGTTCCAACGCCCAGTCGCGGGTGCTGGAAGAAGCCTTGCTGCGCGAGCGCATCCCTTACCGGATCTACGGCGGCCAGCGCTTCTTCGAACGCGCCGAGATCAAGAACGCCATGGCCTACCTGCGCCTGCTGGAAGGCCGGGGCAACGATGCGGCGCTGGAACGGGTGATCAACGTCCCGGCCCGCGGCATCGGCGAAAAGACCGTCGAGTCCATCCGCGAGCACGCCCGCCACAGCGATGTGTCGATGTGGGAAGCCATGGGCCAGCTGATCGCCAATAAAGGCCTGACCGGTCGCGCCGCCAGCGCGCTGGCTGCCTTTATCGAGCTGATCGAGAACCTGGCCGCGAAAACCAGGGACACGCCGCTGCACCTGATGACCCAGATCGTCATCGAGCAATCCGGGCTGATCGCCTATCACGAAGCGGAAAAAGGCGAGAAAGGCCAGGCCCGGGTGGAAAACCTCGAGGAACTGGTCAGCGCCGCGCGCAACTTCGAGGCCTCCGAAGAAGAGGAAGACCTGTCGCCGCTGGCCGCCTTCCTCGGCCACGCTTCGCTGGAAGCCGGCGATACCCAGGCCGACGAGCACGAAGACAGCATCCAGCTGATGACGCTGCACAGCGCCAAGGGCCTGGAATTCCCCTACGTGTTCCTGGTGGGCATGGAAGAAGGCCTGTTCCCCCACAAGATGAGCCTGGAAGAGCCGGGGCGTCTGGAGGAAGAACGGCGCCTGGCCTATGTCGGGATTACCCGGGCCATGCAGAACCTGGTCATGACCTACGCGGAAACCCGGCGCCTGTATGGCAGCGAGACCTATAACAAGGTGTCGCGCTTCGTCCGCGAAGTGCCGAAGGGACTGATCCAGGAAGTGCGGCTGTCCAACAGTGTCAGCCGCCCGTTCGGCGGCGGCCAGCAGCAGAGCAGCAGCCTGTTTGGCGGCAGCGATATCCCCGATACCGGTTTCAGCCTGGGCCAGGCGGTGCGTCACAGCGTGTTCGGCGACGGGGTGATCCTCAACTTCGAGGGCGCCGGCGCCCAGGCCCGGGTGCAGGTCAACTTCAGTGAAGGCAGCAAGTGGCTGATGCTCGGCTACGCCAAGCTGGAAGCCATCTGAGGCCGGTGGAACGATCCGTCGACGGAGAGCGCAATATCATGGGTTCAGGCTTTTTTTCCTCGTGGACATTCTGGGCCCTGCTGTCGGCGACTTTCGCCGCCCTGACCGCGATTTTCGCGAAGATCGGCATCGATAACGTCAACTCGGACTTCGCCACCCTGCTGCGCACCGTGGTGGTCCTGATCAGCCTGGCCTTGATTTTGTACGCAACGGGCCAATATCAGTCATTGAGCTCGATATCCGCCAGGAGCTATCTGTTCCTGCTGCTGTCGGGCCTGGCTACCGGTGCCTCCTGGCTCTGCTACTTTCGCGCCTTGAAAGTCGGCCCGGCCTCGCTGGTGGCACCGGTGGACAAGCTCAGCGTGGTGCTGGTGGCGATCATCGGTGTCCTGCTGCTGGGAGAGAAGCTCGACCTGCGGCAGTGGGGCGGCATCGGGATGATTACGGCCGGCGTGGTATTGCTAGCTTTCCGACGCTAATCCAGAAGATTTCATACAAAGCTTGATGACATGCATGACAGACCGATGAGTATTGGTCCTGTTGCCTTTCATGAAATGTTCAGCTTTGGAATGAGAGGATCAGGCAAAAGCCGGAAACACTCTCTCGCTAGCCAGTAACATTTCACCTGTGCAGTATGGCGCGCGTGCACTCCACAAACGGGAATTCCCTTATGCAACGTTTTCTTAGCATCGCCCTGGCGCTCTGCATCGGCCTGACGATGAGCCTCGACGCCAACGCCAAGCGCTTTGGCGGCGGCAAAAGCATGGGCTCGGCTCCGAGCCACCAGACCAGCCAGATGGCTCCTGCCGCTGGCGCAGCCGGCGGTGCGGCGGCTGTAGGTGCGGCCGGTGCCGCGGGCGCGGCGGCCAAGGCCGGCGGCGCCTCGCGCTGGCTGGGCCCATTGGCCGGCATCGCCGCCGGTGGCCTGCTCGCCTCCATGTTCATGGGCGGCGGCTTCCAGGGCATGCAGTTCTTCGACATCCTGATCATGGCGGTCATCGCTTTCGTGATCTTCCGCTTTATCGCCGCCCGTCGCCGCAAGCAGCAGGAGCACCTGGCTCCGGCCGGCGCGCCGTACCAGCGTGAAGTGTTCGAACAACCGGCCCCGGCACAGAACTCGATCTTCGGCGGTTCGGCTGCCCCGGCAGCGCCTCGTCGCGTGATCAACGCCCCGGCCTGGTTCAACGAGGAGCGCTTCCTGGAAGCCGCCCGCAGCCACTTCCAGTCGCTGCAGCAGCACTGGGACGCCAATGAAATGGACAAGATCGCCGAGTTCGTGACCCCGCAGATGCTGCAATTCCTCAAGCAGGAACGCGCAGACCTGGGCGACGGCTTCCAGTCCACCTACATCGACAACCTCCACGTGCAACTGGACGGCCTGGACGATCGCGCCGACAAGACCATCGCCACCCTGACCTTCAGCGGCGTGTCGAAGACCTCGCGCTTCGACCAGGGCGAGGCCTTCAGCGAAAGCTGGAACATGGAACGCCCGCAAGGCGACAACCAGCCTTGGCTGGTCGCAGGTATCCGCCAGAACGGCTGATCCAGGCGCTTTGCCTACAGCAATAAAAAACCCCGGACTTGTCCGGGGTTTTGCATTTCACGATTGCACTTGTAGCAAGCTACTGTATAAAACGCGTCATACACACCGCGCCATGAAGCAAGAGGATTGAGGCCGTGGAAGAAGTCATCGAACAATTGCGTGAAGCCAACGAACCGGTACCGGTGCCCCTGGAGTTGCCCGACGAGGACCAGTTGGTCGAAGTGGAAGAGGAGTTGTTCATCAACATTCCCTTCGTCTTCAAGGAATTCCTCCTGACCGTCAGCGACGTGGTCTATGGCAGCCTGGAGCCGGTGACCGTCACCGACCCGCAGTCCCATACCTACCTGCCCGACGTGGCCGCGAACGCCTGGGACAGCGGTGTACCGCGGGACCTGATCCCGATCTGCCAGGACGGCGACAACTACTACTGCGTCGAGGAAGACGGCACCGTGGTGCTGTGGTCCGGCGAAGAAGAGCTGATCACCGAGGAGTCCTGGGAATCGGTCTGGCACTGGGCGCGGGACGTCTGGCTGGAAAGCTGATCAACGCGACATCGCTGACCCGTGGGAGCCGGCTTGCCGGCGATAGCAATCTTGCGGGTGCCAGAGATCCATGGCCGCCTGTGGCGGATCGCGAGCAAGCTTGCTCCCACAGGTGGAAATCGGTGCCTGGACCTCAGTGCCCTGCCGCATCCTTGTTGTTCTCCAGGGTCTCCAGCAGGGCGACCTGCATCCGCGTATGCACGCGGATGAACCAGCGCCACAGCACCGCCGCCACAGCCGCCGCGACCACGGCGATCAGCATGAGCAATTCGTTGGTCGGCAGGATGCTCGCCGACAGTGCCGACAGCAGCAGGAAAATCACCAGCAGCGAAAGGATCGGGATCACTTCGGCGATCACCCGGCGTACGCGCTGGGTATGCCGCCCGGCCATCTCCGGCTTCACCCCCATCTCCGCCAGCAACATCGACAGCGCCTTGAGCTTGCGATAGGCGGCGATCAGGAACGGCAGCGACAGCAGCAGCGCTCCGCCCCAGATCAATGCCTTGTGCCAGCTCGGCTCGCTGACCCAGCCTTCCAGGTAAGCGGCGATCGGCAGCGCAAAAAAGCCGCCGGCAAAGAAGATCGCCACCACCAGCGCCAGGTTGACCCCGACCTGCAGGAGGATTCGCCGGATCATCGAAGCCAGCAACGCGCCTTCGCCCTGGGGCTGAATGCTGCGCAACCACTCGCCGTAGAGGCTGAACACCCGCCCGATACGACGCGGCACCACCGCGGCCAGCTTCAGCGACAGCGGGTCCGCCGCCCGGATCAGGTAGGGCGTGAGCAAGGTGGTGATCACCGATACCGCCACGGCCACCGGATAGAGGAAGTGGCTGGTCACCTGCAGGGTCATGCCCAGCGCGGCAATGATGAAAGAAAACTCGCCGATCTGCGAAAGCCCCATGCCGACCCGTAGCGAAGTACGGCCGTCATTGCCGGCGATAAAGGCCCCCAGGCCGCAGGAGAGCATCTTGCCCAGCACCACCGCCACGGTGATCACGGCAATCGGCCAGGCATAGTCGAGCAGCACCGCCGGATCGAGCATCAGGCCGATGGCGACGAAAAAGATGGCGCTGAACAGGTCGCGAACCGGCTCGATCAGGCGTTCGATCTTCAGCAACTGGCGCGATTCGGCCATGATCGCGCCGATCAGGAACGCCCCCAGCACCATGCTGTATTCGAGCCTCACCACCAGCAGGCAGAAACCGAAACACAGCCCCAGCACGGTGATCAGCAGCATCTCGTTGCTTTCGAAGCGGGCCACATAAGCCAGCAGCCGCGGCACCAGCAGGATCCCGATCACCAGGGCGACAATCATGAACAACGACAGCTTGCCGACGGTGGAGAAGACTTCGCCGGAACTCACCGTGCCGCTGACGGCGATGCTCGACAGCAGGGCGATGATGCCGATGCCGAGGATATCCTCGACGATCAGCACGCCGAAGATCAGCTGCGCGAAGCGCTGGTTCTTCATCTTCAGGTCATTGAGCGCCTTGACGATGATGGTGGTCGAGGAAATCGCCAGGATCGCCCCGAGGAACAGCGAATCCATGGTGTTCCAGTCGAACCAGCGGCCGATCTCGTAGCCGATCCAGATCATCAGGACGATTTCCAGGAACGCCGCTATAAACGCCGTCGCCCCGACCTTGAACAACTTGCCCAGGCTGAACTCCAGCCCCAGGCAGAACATCAGGAAGATCACCCCGAGTTCGGCCAGGGTCTTGATGGTCTCTTCGTCATGGATCAGGCCGAAAGGCGGCGTGTGCGGGCCGATGATGAAACCGGCGACGATGTAGCCGAGGACCACCGGCTGCTTGAAGCGGTGGAACAGAATGGTGACTACACCCGCCACCAGCATGATCACGGCCAGGTCCTGAATAAAACTGATGGCATGCATGGCGTGACGCTCCTTGTGTTTTCGCGAACAACCGGACAACCGCTCACAACTCCATCAGTTGTGAGCGATCACCGTTCCAGGTGTAAGAATTTTCTATGGCATGGCTTTTTGAAGGTTAACACCGGGACTTCCGACAAAAAGCCGGTGCAATATGTAGAAACAGATCCCCGGGTGCGTGACGATGGCCCGATCGGCGGCGTCCCGTTATCGAGCGTCTGAGAAAATGAAGCAAGCGCCCGCAGAGGTGCCTGAACCCGTCCCTGCCTACCCTACCGTGAGCGTGCTATGGAACCCGGAAATGCCCAGCTGTCGATGACCGTTTTGATGACCCCGGATATGGCCAACTTCTCCGGCAATGTCCACGGCGGCACCCTGCTCAAGTACCTCGATGAAGTGGCCTACGCCTGCGCCAGCCGTTATGCCGGCCGCTACGTGGTGACCCTGTCGGTGGACCAGGTGATTTTCCGCGAGCCGATCCATGTCGGCGAGCTGGTGACCTTTCTCGCCTCGGTCAACTACACCGGCAACACCTCGATGGAGGTGGGCATCAAGGTGGTGACCGAGAACATCCGCGAGCGTTCGGTGCGCCATACCAACAGCTGCTTCTTCACCATGGTCGCGGTGGATGACCAGCGCAAGCCGGCGCCGGTCCCGCCATTGCAGCCGCAGACCAGCGAGGACAAGCGGCGCTTCATCCAGGCGCAGCAGCGCCGGCAGATTCGCCAGGAACTGGAAAAGCGCTACCAGGAAATCAAGGCCGACGCACCCTAGCGGTAAGGGCCTGGGAGCTGTGCTTTCTGGGCGCAGTCTTGCGCAGGAACAGGCTTGTTTTGGGAGCGGGCTTGTGTGAGAGCCCGCTTATGTGGGAGCAGGCTTGTGTGGGAGCGGGCTTGCCCGCGAAAGGGCTCTGAAGGGCGCAACAAGCTTCGCGGGCAAGCCCGCTCCCACAGGGTTCAGACGGCGCCCACATGCTGATCGGCAGCGCCTTCCTCCCACAGGATCCAGACAACGCCCTACACGCTGATCGGCAACGCCTCGAAACGCACCCGTGGATGGGCAATGCGATCCTGGGCGCGCACCAGTTCCAGTTCGTAACTGGCGCAGGCCTGGGTTTCCAGCAGGACCTCATGCACCGCGGCGGCCGTGAACTCGAATGCCGCCACCAGGCTGTCGCCCAGCAGCACGCGCGCCAGGAACAGGCCCGAGGTCAGGTCGCCGACACCCACCGGCTGGCGTGGAAACGCCAGCAACGGACGGCGCAGGTGCCAGTTGCCTTCGGCGGTCACCAGGAGCATTTCGAAGCTGTCCTCGGGTTTGCCCGGGTAGGCCAGGTGCTTCACCAGCACCACCTTCGGCCCGCGGGCCAGCAGGCTGCGCGCCATTGCCAGGCAATCGAACAACGACTGTGGCGAACGCCCGCAGAAACTGTCCAGCTCCAGTTGGTTGGGGCAGAGGATATCGGCCATCGCCGCCGCTTCCTGCAGCAGGAAATCGCTGACTTCCGTCGGCACGCTGCAACCCTTCTCCGGATGGCCCATCACCGGATCACACAGGTACAGGGCCTTTGGGTTGGCCGCCTTGATCCGCGCCACACCGCTGAGAATCGAGCGGCCCTGGGCGGCACTGCCCAGGTAACCGGACAGCACCGCATCGCAGTTGCCCAGCTCGCCGATGGCGGCAATGCCCTCCACCAGTTCGGGAATCTGATGGGGCGCCAGCACCTCCCCGGCCCACTGCCCGTACTGGGTGTGGTTGGAGAACTGCACGGTGTTCAATGGCCAGACATTCACCCCGACCCGCTGCATGGGAAAAACCGCCGCACTGTTGCCGGCATGGCCGAAAACCACATGGGATTGAATGGCGAGCAGATGAGGAGTGCGTTTCATTCCGGATTCCCGAAAGGCAGATGGATTCAAGCCGCGCAGTATGCGACGAAACAGAGCCTGTACGACAGGCCGGCGAGCCAGTTAAGCTGCTCTCAACTTGTTGGAGTGGCGTTCATGCTGACCCTGGGAAATATGTTCGTGCTGATGTTGCTGGCGACCGGCGCAGCCTGGCTCTGGCACAACCACGGCCTGCGCGAACGGGCCCTGGAGCGGGTCAAGCAGCACTGCGCCCGACTGGATCTGGAATTGCTCGACGGCGCGGTAGCCCTCAAGCGTATCGGCTTCGTCCGCGACGCCAATGGCCGGCGGCGCCTGGCCAGGATCTACAACTTCGAATTCACCGTCACCGGCGACCAGCGTCATGTGGGTACCATTACCCAGTTCGGCGCCCACAGTGCGCAGATCGAGCTACCGCCCTACCCGTTCGACGCCAAGCCCGACCTGCCCAGCGCCGAGGTGATCGAACTGAGCCAGTGGCGCCAGGATCACCCCAAGGACCACAGCCGGTCGCACCACTGAACCGTCGGGGTTAGCGCTGGTTTGCCAGCGATTGTGCTGCCGGTCTTATTGCCATCATCGCCAGCAAGCCGGCTCCCACCAGGGCCGGTCAAGGCAATATCTCCGCGGTGAAACACCGACCTGTGGGAGCCGGCTTGCTGGCGATAGCGATATCCCGTTCACCCTGATCAACCCTGCAAACGACAACCCGCCATTCCCGCCTTCAGCCGTTCGATCTCCTGCTTTTCAGCGAAAATCAGCTCAAGTCGCGAATCCCGCCGCCATTCACTGGGTTGCCAGTGCCACGACGAGTTATCCACAGCGTTGCTGGAAACCCACCCGGCGGGGCTGTGGATAACCAGCTTGGCCCTGAGCCAGTCCAGGCCTGACAACCACTGGCGGACACGCTCGGGGTCCAGTTGCTGGCTCGGATGCCAGCGCCAGCCGATGCTCCAGTTGCCTTCCTGGACATGCTCCAGGCAGATCGGCTGGGTCGGATCGGTCCAGATCGCCGGCAGCACCACGTTCGCCGGGGCCGCCGGCAATGTCCCCGGCTCATGCGCCCCGCCCGCTGGCGGCGCGGCCAGCGCCAACAACTCGCCCAGCTCCAACACCCCTTGCTCGGTCCAGCGCACCGGACATTCCGGCAAGCGTGCCAGGGCCCGCCCGCGTTCAACCTCGTCCAGCCCCTGCGACTTGTTCAACAGCAGCAGGCCGGCGAGCGCCAGGGCCTCCTGCTGCGAGTCGGGCAAGGGTTTTCCCGCCGCCAGCGCCCGCGCATCGAGCACCAGTACACAGGGCTGCAAGCTCAGGACCCCGAGCCAGGGCGCCGCCCCCAACTGCCGGAGAATCTGTGCCGGATGACCGAGGCCGGAGGGTTCGATGAACAGTCGGTCCGGCCGGGCCTTGCGCAACAGCCGGCCGAGTCCGACCTGGAAGGGCGCGCCATTGACGCAACACACGCAACCGCCAGCCACCTCGCCCAGTGCGATACCATCGTCGGCCCGGGTCAGCAGCGCGGCATCGAGGCCGATCTGGCCGAACTCGTTGATCAGCACCGCCCACCGCTCGCCCTGGGGTTTCTGCGCCAGCAGGTGGCGAATCAGGCTGGTCTTGCCGGCACCGAGGGGACCGGCGATGACATGCGTGGGAATGTTCTGCAACATAAGTGGACCGATAGGCTTGAAGGGGTGAATGAATGATGCGGTCGATTGGCCTGGGGCTGCTGCTGGCGCTGGGTTCGAGCCAGGTCCTGGCGCAAGCCTGCGTAGTCCGCAGCCATGGCGAACGGCTCGACGTCAAAGTCTGCCAGGAAAACCTCAATATCCCGGCCAAGCTGTTCAGCGATGGCTTCTGCCAGCCGAACCTGCCGGGACAGAAGGTCGAGGTCGAATACGTCGAACAGTGTCCGGGCGGCTCGTTTGGCGTCTGCCGCAACGCCCAGGTAGCCAATATGCCTTACCGCCAGAATATTCACTATTACGGCGTGGCGACGGACGCGGCGTACCTCAGGCCGTTCTGTGAAGGCCAGAGCGGCGGACAGTGGCAAACGCCATAGCGGCCGCGACTCAGGCCAGCCAATCCAGGGTCAGGATCAGACGGCGCCCGCCTTCGGCCACCTGCGGCGAGCGGTGCACCAGGCCAAAGCCTTCGTTGCCATGCCAGCGCTCCCCCTTGAGCAACGCCACCGCACCGCTGTCCACCTGGCGGATCAGCGCCGCCGCCGTGGGCTCTGCCGCCGGATTGCCCAGCTGCCGGCGATCGATCGCGCCCTCCTCCAACCATTCGCTGCCCACCCCGGCGTAGGTGGTGATCAACCTGACCGGCACATGGTCGACGTGAAAGCGCGGGCACATGGCCTTGTCCAGCACCCGCAGGCGCAAGCCGATCCGACGCGCCCCCAGCAGGCAGGCGTAGGCACTGACCAGCCAGGACACGTCGGTCAGAAAACCTTCGTAGCCTTCCAGGTCACTGAAGCCCGACGCCAGCCCCTGCAGATTCGGCATGGCGTCGTCATCGGCCATCTCCAGGATCAGGGACTCCGCCAGCGGCTCGCCCAGGGACAGCAGCAGGTGGGCGAAATCGGCGATATGGCTGGGCAACTGGCGCTGCCAGACCGCCAGGTTGACGCCATCCTCGAAGATCTCGCCGAGTACGGTGGGGGTCTCGCCCCGGACCTGGCGAACCGATGGCTGCGCCTGCAAGCGCGGCGCCAGCATCAGGCGGCCGCCTCTTCGTCGTGCCACGGCCCGAACGGATCGCGCAACCGTTGCCAGCCTTCGACCCCCAGGGCCATCTCGTCATCGGTCAGCAGGCAGGTGTCGAGGCGCGCGGTCATCTGCGCGAAATCGATGTTCTGCCCGATAAACACCAGCTCCTGACGGCAATCGCCGGTGTCGGCGGTCCAGTTCTGCATGATCGCCGCCGTGCTTTCGGCGTCCTGCGGCCAGTGCTGCTTCGGCACGAAACGCCACCAGCGTCCGGCGAAACCATGCCGCATCAGCCCGCCGGCCTGGGACCAGCTGCCCGCCTCCTGGTATTTGCTCGCCAGCCAGAAGAAACCCTTGGAGCGCAGCAGCTTGCCGTTCACCCAGGGCCGGTTGATAAAGTCGAAGAAACGCTCGGGATGGAACGGCCGCCGCGCGCGGTAGGCGGTGGAGGCGATGCCGTATTCCTCGGTTTCCGGCACGTGTTCGCCGCGCAGCTCCTGCAACCAGCCGGGGGCCTGGGCTGCGCGCTCGAAGTCGAAACGACCGGTGTCGAGGATCTTCGCCAACGGCACTTCGCCCATCACCATCGGGATGATTTCGGCCTGGGAGTTCAGGCGTTCGAGGATCGCGATCAGCTCTTCGCGCTCCTGGCTGCTGATCAGGTCGATCTTGCTGACCAGGATCACATCGGCAAACTCGACCTGCTCGATCAGCAGGTCGGTGATCGAACGCTCGTCTTCCTCGCCGAGGGTCTCGCCACGGGAAGCCAGGCTTTCCGCGGCCTGGTAGTCGAGCAGGAAGTTCATCCCGTCGACCACCGTGACCATGGTGTCGAGCCGGGCGATATCGGCCAGGCTCTGGCCCTCTTCGTCGCGAAAGGTAAAGGTCTCGGCCACCGGCAGCGGCTCGGAGATACCGGTGGATTCGATCAGCAGGTAATCGAAGCGGCCGTCGCGGGCGAGCTTGCCGACCTCTTCCAGCAGGTCCTCGCGCAAGGTGCAGCAGATGCAGCCGTTGCTCATCTCGACGAGTTTTTCCTCGGAGCGGTTGAGGCTGACGTCACGCTGGACCTCGCTGCCATCGATATTGATCTCGCTCATGTCGTTGACGATCACCGCCACCCGCAGGTTCTCGCGGTTGCGCAGGACATAGTTGAGCAGGGTACTTTTACCGGCGCCGAGAAAACCGGACAGCACGGTAACGGGAAGACGTTGGGTCATGGTTGATTCCTCATCAGGTCGGCCGGGTCAAAGCGCCCGTTTATGGCGTTCGCGCAGCTCTTCACGTTCTTTGGCTTCGATGCACAGGCTCGCGGTGGGCCGCAGCAGCAGGCGCTTGAGACCGATCGGTTCGCCGGTCTCGCGGCACCAGCCGTATTCGCCACGGGCCAGGCTGTCGAGGGTCTGGTCGATCTTGTCCAGCAGCTTCTTCTCCCGCTCCAGCAGGCGCAGTTGCCATTGCCGCTGCTCTTCGGCGCTGCCGATATCCGCCGGATCGCTGCTCGGTTCGTGTTCGCGCAGGACGTCGAACTCGCCGCTGATACGCTCCTGCAGCTCACGGCGCTGGCTCAGCAACAGCTCGCGGAAGAACCCTTGCTGCGCATCGTTCATGTAATCCGCCTCGGGCTGGGCGAGCAGTTCTTGTTCAGTCATGGGAGGTCAGGCGTCGGGGATTTATTTAATGTTATATTATAACAATGCAATTTAGCCAATCCCCGCTTGCTCGCCACGACGAAGGGCGCAATGCTGGAGCCGATACCTTCCACGAGAACGCCGATGCGCCCTGTCCTGAAATGCTCGCTGCTGAGCCTGCTGCTGGTTGCCGCCAGCGCCTCGGCGCAGATCCCCGGCCCGCTGACCAACTGCACCCGCAGCGCCACGCTGCTGGCATGCAAGGACGCCGCCGGCAACGCCTATGGCGTCGCCACGGTGGGCAAGACGATTTACCTGCAGGGGTTCGAAGTGATCGGCAAGCGCTACTGGGCGCAGACCAGCAGCCGCTACGGGCAACTGACCTTCTTTACCGGCATCGCCTCGGATGGCGAAGCCTGGGTGGGCTACAGCCGGCGCGTCGGCTGGACCACCCAGAACCGGTTTTCCAGCTCAGGCGGCTTGAGCAGGAAATTTGTCTGCGATCGGATGGTGGGCTGCTAGCCCTCGAGAAATGACGCCCTCCCGTGCAGGAGCCGGCTTGCCGGCGATGGCGGCCGAACAGTCGGTGCAAGACTGGCCGGCCTCATCGCCAGCAAGCCGGCTCCTACAGGGGTAGCGGTTATCCAGACACCCCGCAGCGACGGGTCTATACCAACCCTTCCTGCACCTGCTGTTGCCGCCAGGCGATATAGCTGTCCTGTGGCGGGTTCTTCTCGAAGTAGGTCTTCAGGCCCTGGAACAGGCCATCGGCAATCGCCTGCTGGTGCCGGGCGGTGACCAGGCGTTCGCTGTCGCGGACGTTGGAAATGAAGCCGGTCTCCACCAGGATCGACGGCACGTCCGGCGACTTCAGCACCGCGAAGCCGGCCTGCTCCACGCGTTTCTGGTGCAGGGTGGTGATGCCTTCCAGGCTGCCGAGAACGGTGTGACCCAGTTGCAGGCTGGCGGCAATGGTAGCGTTCATCGACATGTCGAGGATCACCCCGGCCAGCATCGGGTCCTTGTCCTTGAGGTTGAGCAGGCTCTGGGCCCCGATCAGGTCGGCGCCGTTTTCGCGCTGGGCCATGAACCGCGCGGTGGTCGAGGTCGCGCCGCCTTCGGACAGGCAATACACCGAGGCACCCGACGCGGTGATGCGTGGCGCGGCGTCGGCATGCACCGAGATAAACATGTCGGCGTTGTTCTTGCGGGAAAACTCCACGCGCTTGCGCAGCGGCACGAAGAAGTCGTCGTTGCGCACCAGGCGCACATCGAAGCCCTTCTCGCGCTTCAGGCGCTTGGCCAGCAGCTGGGCGATGGACAGCACCACATCTTTCTCGCGCTGGCCCTTCGAGCCCAGGGCCCCCGGGTCCTTGCCGCCATGTCCCGGATCGACCACCACCATGATGGCGCGCTTGGGATGCGGCTTGCCGGGCGCGGTTTCCTGCCGTACCTGGGGAGCCGCAGCCGCCGCCAGGGTCTGCGGGGCCACGCCGGCGGTGCCATTGCTGGTCAGGTCGAGCACCAGCCGATGGCCCTGGCCGTCCTGGGGCGGCAACAGGAAGCTGTTGAGCTGGATCGGCGTCGCCAGGTCCAGGACGATCCGGGTGTCGCCCTGGCCGAAATGCCCGGAGCGGATCGAACGGATCACCGTGTTCTTCAAGGCCAGCTGGCTGAAATCGCCGGTCAGCTTCGCCCCGCTCAGGTCGATGATCAGCCGCTCGGGCGAGGTCAGGGAAAACGTCTTGTATTGCACCGGGCCGCTGAGATCGAGTACCAGGCGCAGCTTGTCGCCGGTACGCCACAGGCGCGCATTCTGGATCTGTGCCGCGGACAGGCCCAGGGGTATGAAGGCCGCACCGGCCAACAGGAAATTGAGCAACTGACGTCTATGCATGAACCGATAACCAAAAATTAAGGGAGCGTCCGTACTCGATATCGCTGTGTGAAAGCCCCAGCAAAAAAGGCATCGTCGACCGAATGGTTATAATATAACATGTCATTTTATTTCCGACGATGGACCTGCTCATGAATGCGTTGACGCTGCCGGATATCGCCGCGCAGTCATCCCGGCAAGCCTTGCCCCTTGAGTGGGTGGGCATGTGCGGCATTGCTCTACCGGTCGCAATTGGCGGCCACCGTCTCAATGCGAAAGCCGACGCCGGCGTCAGTCTCGACGACGGCGAAGCGCGTGGCATCCACATGTCGCGCCTGTACCTGGCCCTGGAGCGCCTGGAACAGCAGGAGCTGACGCCCGCGCTGATCCGTGAGGTGCTGCAGCAGTTCCTCGACAGCCACGACGGCTTGTCCCACAACGCCTACCTGCGCATTCATACCGACCTGTTGCTCAAGCGCCCGGCGTTGGTCAGTCCGCTGGCCGGCTGGAAAACCTATCCAGTCAGTGTGTTAGCCGAACTGAAAAACGGAATGTTCCACGTGGAACTAAAAATTGACGTGGCCTATTCCTCGACCTGCCCCTGCTCGGCAGCCCTCGCCCGACAACTGATCCAGCAACAATTCGCCAACGACTTCGCCAACGACTTCGCCAACAAGCCTCTGGAGCACAGCGCTATCCTCAGCTGGCTCGGCGGTACCCAGGGCATCGTCGCTACACCGCATAGCCAGCGCAGCATTGCACACCTGCAAATTCATCTTGATGAAAAAACGTATCGGTTTCCCTTCGAGGCCCTGATCGACGACGTCGAGGCCGCCCTCGGCACCGCCGTGCAGACCGCCGTGAAACGCGCGGACGAGCAGGCCTTTGCCCTCGCCAACGGCCAGAACCTGATGTTCTGCGAAGACGCCGCACGCCGTCTCAACCTGGCGCTCAAGCGCTCGGAAGCGGTACAGGGTTTCCAATTGCGGGTGGTGCATGCCGAAAGCCTGCACGCCCATGACGCGGTGGCCGAAAGCCGCTGGAACTGGAGGCAGTCATGATCCGCTGCCAAGGCCTGCGCTGGGGCGCACCGGGCCAACCCCTCACGCCCGCGGTGGATTTCGAACTGGCCGCCGGCAGCCTGACGGGCGTGATCGGCGCCAACGGCACCGGCAAAAGCAGCCTGCTGAAGGTGATCGCCGGGCTGCAAAAACCCTTGGCGGGCAAGGTCATCCTCGATGTTCCACGGCGTGGCAACCTGTCTTTCCTGCCGCAGCAACAGCACCTCGACCGGCAATTTCCCATCAGCCTGCAAGAGCTGGTAGCGGCCGGCTTCTGGGGCATCAAGCTGACGCCGCAGCAACGTAGCGAACGCCTGGAGGCGGTGCTGGAAGACTGGTGCCTGAGCGGCCTGGAGCACCGTCCGTTGATGGCCTTGTCCGGTGGCGAATTGCAACGCGCCCTGCTCGCCCGCCTGAGCCTGGCCGAAGCGCCGATCCTGCTGCTGGACGAACCCCATGCCGCGCTCGACGAGGATGGCAATGCCCTGCTGTGGAAACATATCCATGCCTGGCACGCGGCGGGTCGCACCCTGGTGGTGGTCTGCCATGACCTGGCCTCCGTGCGTCACCACATCCCCGACGCCTTGCGAATCAAGAGCAGCGGCTGCGTGCTGGCCCCGAGCACCGAACTGATCGTGCAACAGCCGATCACGCGGGTGGCCTGATGCTGATGTTTGCCCACCATCTCTGGCAGCCGTTCCAGGATTTCGTCTTCATGCGCCGGGCGTTGCTCGGTGGCCTGGTGCTGGCCTGCAGTACCGCGCCGCTGGGGGTGTTCCTGATCCTGCGGCGCATGAGCCTGATCGGTGACGCGGTGGCCCACGGCATCCTGCCGGGCGCCGCCCTGGGTTTCTGGATCGCCGGGCTGAGCCTGCCGGCCCTGACCCTCGGCGGCCTCGGCGCGGGCATGGGCATGGCCGGCCTGTCGGCCTGGATCACCCGCCGCACCGGCCTGCGCGAAGACGCCAGCCTCGCGGCGATCTATCCGATCTCCCTGGCCAGCGGCGTGCTGATCCTCGGCATCGCCGGCAAGCGCCTGGACCTGCTGCACCTGCTGTTCGGCTCGGCGCTGGCGGTGGATGGACCGACCCTGACCGGCATGCTCTGGGTCTGCAGCATCAGCCTGGTGCTGCTGGCGGCGATCTACCGGCCGCTGCTGCTGGACACCCTCGACCCGCTGTTCCTGCAGACCGTCAGCCGCCTCGGCCCCTTGGCCCACGGGGTGTTCCTGACCCTGGTGGTACTCAACCTGGTGATCGGCTTCCAGGCCATCGGTGCGCTGATGGTGGTCGGCCTGATGATGCTGCCGGCCATCGCCTCGCGTTTCTGGAGTCGGCGCCTGCCGGTGCTGATGGCGATCGCCGCGCTGATCGGCTGTGTCTCGGTCACCCTCGGATTATTGCTGTCGTTCTACTACTCGCTGCCCAGCGGCCCGGCCATCGTGCTGGTGGCAGGCGGCTTTTACCTGCTGTCCGTGGTTTTCGGTCCGGTGCACGGTCTGCTGCGCCGACCGCCCTTGCCTACATCCCAATGAGGTGTCACCCGATGCGCGCTTTACTCGTGTTGTTCAGCTCCATGCTGGCCTTGTCATTGAACCTGTCCAGCGCCCAGGCGGCGGACAAACTTCCCGTGGTCGCCAGCTTCAGTATCCTGCGAGATATCACCCAGCAGATCGGCGGTGATCATATCGAGGTCACCGGCATGGTCGGCCCGGATGCGGACGCCCACACCTACGAGCCGACCCCGGATGACGCCAAGGCGCTGCTCAAGGCCAAGCTGATCGTCAAGAACGGCCTGGGCTTCGAACCCTGGCTCGACCGCCTGGTGACCAGCACCGAAACCAAGGCCACCGTGGTCACCGCCAGCAAGGGTGTGATTTCCCACACCATGGAAGAGGACGGCGAGACCATTCCCGATCCGCACGCCTGGCACAACCTGGCGAACGCCGAGCTGTACGTGAACAACATCACCAAGGCGCTGATCCAGGTCGACCCGGCGAACAAGGACGACTACACCCGCAACAGCCAGGCCTACCTGAAGCAGATCTATCGCCTGCTGGCCGAAGCCAAGGTCAAGCTCGGCAACCTGCCGGCCGGCAACCGTCGCATCGTCACTTCCCATGACGCCTTCGGTTACCTGGGCCAGGCCTACGGTATCCAGTTCCTCGCTCCCCAGGGCCTGTCCACCGAGCGTGAACCCTCCGCCGCCGAAGTCGCCACGCTGATCACGCAGATCCGCAAGGACAAGGTCAAGGCCGTGTTCATGGAGAACATCAAGGACGCCCGCCTGCTCAAGCAGATCGCTGACGAGAGCGGCGCGCAGATCGGCGGCACCCTGTACTCCGATGCCCTCGCGGCCGAAGGCCCGGCGAGCACCTTTACCGGATTGTTCGAATACAACATGAACACCCTGCACGCGGCGCTGAGCAAATGACCGCGCGGCCGCCCCTGTCGATGCTCGATCTGGAGAGCGCGGCGACGGGCAGCCGCTGGCCCCTCGCGGCAGTGCTCGAGGCACTGCCGTGGAACGATGACGGCCTGATCGCCGCCATCGCCCAGCAACACGACAGCGGCGAAGTGCTGATGCTCGCCTGGATGAATCGCCAGGCCCTGGCCGAAACCCTCGAGCAACGCCAGGTCTGCTACTGGTCGCGCTCGCGCCAGCGGCTGTGGCGCAAGGGCGAAAGCTCGGGACATCGCCAGCGCCTGGTGGAGGCCCGCCTCGATTGCGACGGCGACGCCATCCTGCTGCTGGTCGAGCAACAGGGCCCGGCCTGCCATACCGGGCGCCCCAACTGTTTCTACAACGCGATTCGTGGTGGTGCGGTGGAAGTCATCAGCGCCCCCGAGGAGACCTCTGCATGATTCGCAAGAACCCTTCCGGCGACCTGCCGGTCATCGCCGAGTCCGCCTATGTGGACAAGACCGCGATCATCTGCGGCAAAGTGGTGATCGGCGAGAACGTCTTTGTCGGCCCCTACGCGGTGATCCGCGCCGACGAAGTGAATGAACGCGGCGAGATGGACCCCATCGTCATCGGCGCCAACTCGAATATCCAGGACGGCGTGGTGATCCACTCCAAGTCCGGCGCGGCGGTGACCATCGGCGAGTTCACCTCCATCGCCCACCGTTCGATCGTCCACGGCCCCTGCACGGTCGGCAACCGGGTCTTCATCGGTTTCAACAGCGTGCTGTTCAACTGCGCGGTGGGTGACGGCAGCGTGGTGCGGCACAACTCGGTGGTCGACGGTCGCGACCTGCCCCCTGGTTTCTATGTGCCCTCCACCACCCGCATCGGGCCAAGCACCGACCTGTCGCAATTCCCTCCGGTGAGTGTCAGTGCCTCGGAGTTTTCCGAGGATGTGGCGCGCACCAACGTCGATCTGGTCCGGGGCTACAAGGCCCTGCAAAACGAGTTCTGAACATGAGCAGCCTGCTGATCCGCAATGCCCGCGTGGTGAACGAGGGCCGTGAGTTCGACGCCGATGTCCGGGTGCTCAACGGCCGCATCGAACATATTGCCCCACAGATCAGCAATGCCAGCGCCGACCGGGAAATCGACGCGGCCGGCGACTGGCTGCTGCCGGGAATGATCGACGACCAGGTGCATTTCCGCGACCCCGGCGCGCCGCACAAGGGCAGCCTCCATACCGAGTCCCGGGCGGCAGTGGCCGGCGGCATCACCAGCTACATGGACATGCCCAACACCCGGCCGGCGACCCTGACCCTCGAAGCCCTGGCCGACAAGAAGCGGCGGGCGGCGATCAACTCGGTGGCCAACTACGGCTTTCATTTCGGTGTCAGCAACGACAACCTCGACACCGTGGCGGCCCTCGATCCGCGGCAGGTGGCCGGGGTCAAGGTGTTCATGGGCGCCTCGACGGGCAATATGCTGGTGGACGACCCACGGGTGCTCGAACGGCTGTTCGCCGAGGTCCCGACCATCCTGCTGGCGCATTGCGAACACACGCCGACCATCGACCAGCGCATGGACAATCTGCGCGAACTGTTCGGCGACATGATCCCGCCCGGCGCCCATCCGCTGATCCGCAACGCCGAGGCCTGTTATCGCTCCTCGTCGCTGGCGGTCGAGCTGGCCAGGCGACATGGCACCCGCCTGCATGTCCTGCACCTGACCAGCGAGCGCGAACTGGCACTGTTCGAAAACAAGCCGCTGAGCGAAAAACGCATCACCGCCGAGGTCTGCCTGCATCACCTGCTGTTCGATGACCGCGACTACCCGCGCCTGGGCAACCTGATCAAATGCAATCCGGCGATCAAGCACCAGTCGGATCGCGACGCCTTGCGCGAAGCGCTGCTGAGCAACCGCCTGGATGTGATCGGCAGCGATCACGCACCGCACACCTGGGAAGAAAAACAGCGGCCCTACAGCGAAGCACCTTCCGGCTTGCCGCTGGTCCAGCACGCGCTGCCGGCGCTGATGGAGCTGGTGGCGGCCAAGGTCCTGCCGCTGACCACCCTGGTGGCAAAGACCAGCCACCGGGTTGCCGACCTGTTCGCCATTCCCGAGCGCGGCTACCTGCGCGAAGGCTACTGGGCCGACCTGGTGCTGATGAACCGTCAGCCGGTGAACCGCGCGGTCAGTAACGAACCGATTCTCTACCAGTGCGGCTGGACCCCGTTTGTCGAACGCAGCTTTCGCCATCACGTCGGCACCACGGTGGTGTCCGGGCAGATCGCCTGGCATGCCGGACAGATCCATGACAACTGCCAGGGCCAGCCCCTGCAGTTTCTTCGCTGATCCACCTTTATCGCCTGATCGACCAAGGACACCCCTCGATGATCCGCATCACCCTCCCCGACGGCTCGCAGCGCGAGTACGACCAGCCGCTCTCGGTCTTCGAAGTGGCCGCCAGCATCGGCCTCGGCCTGGCCAAGGCGGCGGTGGCCGGCCGGGTCGACGGCAACCTGGTGGATTGCGCCACCCTGATCGAGCGGGATGCGCGCGTGAGTATCGTCACCGGACGGGACGACGAAGGCCTGGAAATCCTCCGGCACTCCTGCGCGCACCTGCTGGCGATGGCGGTCAAGCAACTGTATCCCTCGGCCCAGGTGACCATCGGCCCGGTGATCGAAGACGGCTTTTTCTATGACTTCGCCTACGAACGGCCCTTCACCCCCAAAGACCTGGAACTGATCGAAGCGCGGATGCAGGCCCTGGCCGCGACCAATCATTCGATACGCCGACGCACCTTGCCGCGCGCCGAAGCCATCGAGTACTTCGAAGCCCTGGGCGAGCACTACAAGGCCGAGCTGATCCGGGCGATACCGGAAGGGGAAACGCTGTCGCTGTACCGCCAGGGCGATTTCGAGGACCTGTGCCGTGGCCCCCACGTACCTTCGACCGGCATCCTCCAGGCGTTCAAGCTGACCAAGGTGGCCGGCGCCTACTGGCGCGGCGATGCGAACAATGCACCGCTGCAACGGATCTACGGCACCTGCTGGGCCCGGCCTGCGGACCTCAAGGCCTACCTCACCCGCCTGGAAGAGGCCGGCAAGCGCGACCACCGCAAGCTCGGCGCACAACTGGACCTGTTCCACTTCGACGACTGCGCGCCGGGCTCGGTGTTCTGGCATGCCAAGGGCTGGACCCTGTTCCAGCAACTGATCGGCTATATGCGCCAACGCCAGGAACAGGCCGGCTATGTCGAAGTGAATACCCCGGATGTCATGGACCGTGGCCTGTGGGAAACCTCCGGGCACTGGCAGAACTACCGCGATCACATGTTCACCACCACGACCGAGGATGAGCGGGTATTCGCCCTCAAGCCGATGAACTGCCCCGGCGCGGTGTCGATCTTCGGCCACGGCCTGAAGAGCTACCGCGACCTGCCGTTGCGGATCGCCGAGTTCGGCAAGGTGCATCGCTACGAACCGTCCGGGGCCTTGCACGGGCTGCTGCGGGTACGCCACTTCACCCAGGACGACGCGCATATCTTCTGCACCCCGGCGCAGATGCAGGCCGAATGCGAAACGG
Source organism: Pseudomonas sp. Ost2 (assembly GCF_018326065.1). Classification (NCBI taxonomy): domain Bacteria; kingdom Pseudomonadati; phylum Pseudomonadota; class Gammaproteobacteria; order Pseudomonadales; family Pseudomonadaceae; genus Pseudomonas; species Pseudomonas sp. Ost2. The sequence goes on from NZ_AP021904.1 coordinate 7,306,257, forward strand.
CGATTGCCCTGGTGTTCGATATCTATCGCGAGTTCGGCTTCGAGGATGTCGTGGTGAAGCTGTCGACCCGCCCGCTCAATCGCATCGGCAGCGACGAGACCTGGGACCAGCTGGAAGGTGCGCTGATCGGCGCCCTGGGACGGATGGGGATCGAGTACCGGCTCAATCCCGGCGAAGGCGCCTTCTATGGGCCGAAGCTGGAATTCGTGTTGCGCGATGCCATCGGCCGCGACTGGCAGTGCGGGACCTTGCAGGTGGACCTCAACCTGCCGGAGCGTTTCGACATCGGCTACATCGGCGAAAACGGCGAGCGCCAGCGACCGGTGATGTTGCATCGGGCACTGTTCGGCTCGCTGGAACGGTTTATCGGGATCCTGATCGAGCACTACAGCGGTGCCCTGCCGCTATGGCTGGCACCCCGCCAGGCGGTGGTGCTGAATATCAGCGAGGGCCAGGCCGACTATGCCCGGGAGGTCGCCGAGGAGCTGAAGCGCCGTGGTGTCCGCGTCGTCGCCGACCTGCGCAACGAGAAGGTCGGCTACAAGATCCGCGAGCACAGCCTGCAGAAGGTGCCGTACCTGCTGGTGGTGGGTGAGAAGGAAAAGGCCGCGCAGCAGGTCAGCGTGCGCAGCCGGCAGGGCGAAGACCTGGGGACGATGGGCGTCGAGGCGGCGTTGCAACTCCTGGCTTCGTGACCTTGTCACCGGACTTCTGTGGGAGGGGGCTCGCCCCCGAAGCTTTTAGTGCCCTCAAGGCCCTCTTCGGGGGCAAGCCCCCTCCCACAAGGCCCGTTGCTGCCTGCAAGGCGATCAGGAACGGGGCTTGACCACGCCGCAATCCTGCCCCAGCCAGACGGCCTTGGTGTCCATGCTGCCGTTCTGCTGGACACCCGTGGCATTGAAGGTGCCGCTGACCTGGGTGGTGAACTCGCGATCACTGACAAAGTGCGCCGTGCCCGCCCCCTGGGCCTTCGGACAGCTGAACCTGAACTTCCAGTTCGGGCCGTTGCGCTCGGTGATCTGCTGGCTGCAGCCGGACTGCGGATCGGTCAGCGGAATCGAGTCGGAAGCCACCTGCTGTGGGGTCAGGCACATCCGGACACCCTGCCCGCCCAGATTGATACCCTGCTTTTCCAGGGCCGCCCGCTGCTCCGGCGTGGTGTTCTGCTTGAGCACGCCGAGCAGCATGCCGACATCCAGCGACTGGTTTTCGACCTGCACATTGCTTGAGGTCAGTTCCCACAAACCGGGCTGCAGCACTTGCGCCTGGGCGACGGGAATCACGAAGGCACAGGCGATGGCCAGACCCGGCAGACGAAGGTTCATCGTATTGCTCCTAGAGAATTGTCCTGCTTAGACGTCAGAATGATGCTTGGGTTGCGTGATGAATTAAATAGCGACAATCGTGATGGAACATGGTCTGTTAGGCATTGGGAAATCAGGACCTGGAGCTTATGGATTATTTTGGCCCCCATGTTTTCGGCTATCTGATCGCACTGATTCATTCACTCGGGACCATCGCGGCAATCCACGCCGTGCTGACCGTGCGCACCGCACAGGGCTCGATTGCCTGGGCCCTGTCGCTGATCTTCATTCCCTATCTGACGCTGATTCCCTACCTGGTCTTCGGCCGCAGCACCTTCGACGCCTATATCAAGGCCCGGCGCCAGGCCAACGTGGAAATGCGCAAGGCCATCGCCGACCTGAACTGGCGCCCCTGGGTCGAGGAAGCGCTCACCGCCCGCAACTCCCAGGCCTATGCCGCGCTGCGGGCAATGCCCAAGCTCGGTCGCATGCCGTGCCTGGCGAATAACCAGGTCCGCCTGCTGATCAATGGCGAAGCCACCTTCGAGGCGATTTTCCAGGCCATCGGCCAGGCCCGACATGCCGTGCTGGTGCAGTTTTTCATCGTCCACGACGACAAGCTCGGGCGTCGCCTGCAAAGCCTGCTGCTGGAAAAGGCCGCCGAAGGCGTCGAGGTCTACCTGCTGTATGACGGCATCGGCAGCCATGCCCTGCCCCACGGCTACGCTGATGTCCTGCGCGAGGGCGGTGTGCGGGTGAAGGCCTTTGCCACCCGCAGCGGCTGGCTCAACCGGTTCCAGGTGAATTTCCGCAATCACCGCAAGGTGGTGGTGGTCGATGGCCTGACCGGCTTTGTCGGCGGACATAACGTCGGTGATGAATACCTCGGCTCCAGGCCGCCGCTGTCACCCTGGCGCGATACCCATGTGCAGGTCAGCGGTCCGGTGGTGGCCTGCCTGCAGGAGTCGTTCGCCGAGGACTGGTTCTGGGCTTCGCGACAGTTGCCGCCGCTGATCCTGCCGGATGCCTATCCGGATGACGGCGTGCTCTGCCAACTGCTCGCCAGCGGGCCGGCCGATCCCTTCGAAACCTGCTCGCTGTTCTTCGTCGAGGCGATCCACGCCGCCCGGGAGCGGGTCTGGATCACCAGCCCCTACTTCATCCCTGACGAAGCCGTGTTCGCCGCCCTGCGCCTGGCCGTACTGCGCGGCGTCGACGTTCGCCTGCTACTGCCCTCGCGGCCGGATCACCGGATCGTCTACGCCGCCTCCAGCCTCTATGCCTTCGAAGCGGTGCGCGCCGGGGTCCGGGTGTTCCGCTATGGCCCGGGGTTCCTGCATCAGAAGGTGGTGCTGGTGGACAACGAAATCAGCGCCATCGGCAGCGCCAACCTGGACAACCGCTCGTTCCGGCTGAATTTCGAATTGATGCTGCTGACGGTCGACGAAGCCTTCGCCAGCGAGGTGGAAAACATGCTCTTGAAGGACTTCGACCTGGCCCGGGAGGTGACCCGCGAAGACAGCCGGGAAACCCACCGCCTGCAACAGCTCGGCATGCGGGTCGCCCGGTTGATCTCGCCGATCCTCTAGTGGCTTGTGGCGCCGGGGTTGACCGACAGAACAGGCCACCCGGTCAGCGGTACAGGTCCTCGCGGGTCCAGGGCAGGTCATGGCTGCCATCGGCGAAGGGTTTTACTGCGAGGATCTGGTGCAGGTTGATCCAGCCTTTCTCGAAGGCGTAGGCGCAACCGGCCAGGTACAGCCGCCAGATTCGCAGGGCCTTTTCCGGAACCTGCCGGGCGGCGGCCTCCAGGTTGTTTTCCAGGCGCTGGCTCCAGAAGTTCAGGGTCTTGGCGTAGTGCAACCGCAGGCTTTCGACATCGACCACTTCCAGGCCGGCCTCGCTGATAAACGCCGAAATCATCGACAGGTGCGGCAGTTCGCCATTGGGGAACACATAACGATCGATGAAGTCCCCGGCCCCGCGCCCGACCGGACGCCCGTCGGTGTGCTTGGCGGTAATGCCATGGTTCATCACCAGGCCGCCCTCGCGCACCGCGCCGAAGAGGATATCGCTGTACTGCTTGAGGTTGGCGTGGCCGACATGTTCGAACATGCCGACACTGACCACCTTGTCGAAACGTCCGTCCTGCGGCAGGTCGCGGTAATCGAGCAGTTGCAGGTCGACCTTGTCCTGCAGGCCTTCGGCGATCACCCGCTCCTTCGCCAGGGCCAGTTGCTCCTTGCTCAGGGTGATGCCGAACACCTTGACCCCGAACTCACGGGCCGCGAAACGCGCCAGGCCGCCCCAGCCACAGCCGACATCCAGCAGGTATTCGCCCGGTTGCAGGCGCAGCTTGCGGCACAGGTGGCGGAACTTGGCCTGCTGGGCTTCCTCGAGGGTGGCGTCCCCGGTTTCGAAGTAGGCGCAGGAATAGACCATCTCGCGATCCAGCCAGAGCTGGTAGAACGCGTTGGACAGGTCGTAGTGATAGGAAATGGAAGCCGCGTCGGTTTCCTTGTCGTGGGCCTGGCGCACCGGAAGGCTGTCCCCTTCATCCTCCAGCAACGCCTGGCTCAACTCGTCACAGACCCGCACCACTTCGCTGACCGAGCCTTCGAGCTCCAGCTTGCCCTCGACGAACGCGCTGCCCAGCAGGTCCAGCGTGGGGTGCGTGAATTGCGCAACCAGCTGCGGGTCCTTGACGATGATGGTGACACTGGGTTCCGGCCCCAGATTGAATTCATGGCCGTCCCAGAGTCTCAGGCGTAGCGGAAGCTGAAGATTCTGTAAGGCCGGTGGAAGTTGCGCGAGCATGAGTGATCCCCCCTTGTTTCAGACGTCTGATTAAAGGGTAGCGCATCCACGGAAACTGTCAGCCTATCGAGATAATAGTCCCGAACTATAATGTTCGCCGCTGCACCAGGCCATCGTTCACCCATTGTTTGAGCCAGGTCACGGCCTGCAAGGGCGCACCTTCGCCCAGACTCTGCGCCAGTTCGCCGCATAGCTGCGCGAAACTCCAGCCATCGCGGGCCATGCCGCCCAGGGCCAGGGCTTCGGCGGGCTCCAGGCTGCGGTAATGACAGACCAGGCCGGCGCGCCAGACCAGGCAGGTCTGTGGCGAATCCAGCGGCTCGCTGGCCGGAAAATCGGTTTCGGCCTTCACCGCCCGCCACATCGCCAGGCTGTTGAACGCGCATTCGAGCCAACGGACGCTGGGCACCAGTTCCAGTTGCAGCCCCGGCCAGTCCTCGGGCGGCAAGCTCGCCATGCGCTCCAGGGTCATGGGGTCGCCGGGCAAGGCATCGAAGGCCAGGGTGAAGGCCCATTCCAGGCGTATCAGGTCGGCCAGCGGCGCACTCTGCTCCGCTATCAGGTGACGCTGGACAAAGGCCTCGAACCCCGCGCCCAGCCAGCGCAGGCTGTAGCTGGACGAGGGACATTGACGCAGGTAGGCGTGGGTCAGCGCATCGAACTCATCGTCGCCCAGCCAGTTCCAGACCGTCGGAAAATCGCTGAGCAGGGTTTCCTGCAACCGCGAGCGGTAGGCATTGTGGTAGATCGCCAGGCCAGTCTCGACATCCAGCGTCGGACCACCGATCAGGCTGCCACTCAGGGCCGCCTCGGCCTCGGACGCTTCGCCCAGCAGGTAGCGTTCAAAGGCCAGTTGCCAATCGTTCAGGCGCATAACGGTCTCCGCGCCAACGCGGCGGTACCCAGCTCGCGGGCCTTGTCCAGCTCCGTCACCAGCTCTTGCAGCGGCGGAAAGTGATCGTCGCGCTCCAGCAGGGTCGCCACCGGCCCGAGGTATTCGAGGGTGCGCTGGTAGAGCTCCCATACCGGGTCGCAGACCGGATGGTCATGGGTATCGATCACGTAGTCGCCATAGTCGGCATGCCCGGCCAGGTGCAACTGGCGGATCTTGCGCGCCGGCAGGCTTTGAATGAAGGTCCAGGGATCGAAACCGTGGTTTCGCCCGCTGACATAGACATTGTTGACGTCGAGCAGCAGCTCGCAATCGCTGAGACGGCTCAGGGCCTCGAGGAATTCCCATTCGCAGAACTCGTCGGAAGCGGCGCGCACGTAGCTGGAGACATTCTCCAGTACCAGCGGCTGTTGCAGTACGTCCTGCACCTGGCGCACACGGCCGGCGACGTAGTACAGGCTTTCTTCGGTGTAAGGCAGCGGCAACAGGTCGTGCAGTTGATGGGCGTTGCCACGGCTCCAGCACAGATGGTCGGAAATCCACGCGGGCTTTACCCGGTCGGCCAGCTGCTTGAGGTTCTTGAGGTACTGCGCATCGAGTTCATGGGGGCCGCCGATGGATAGCGACACGCCATGCATCACCAGCGGATAACGCTCGGCGATGGCGTCCAGGTAATACAGCGCCTTGCCGCCCTGGACGAGGTAATTCTCGGAAACGATCTCGAACCAGTCCACGGCGGGCGACTGCTCGAGAATCTCCTGGTGGTAGTGACTGCGCAAACCCAGGCCATAACCCAGGAAAGGACGGGAAGCGGACATGCTGGACTCCTCGCGAAGTGTCCGCAGCGGCGTGGGGGGCCGGCCGCTGCGAGAGCACTCGGTCGCCGATTATTCGCCGACTTTACCGCCAGCCGCGTCGCAGGCCGACTTGCTCATTGCCTTGAAGCCCTGGCCTTTGCAGGAGCCCTGGCCTTTGCAAGCGTGATCCTTGGTCTTGCAGTCGTTCTGGCCCTTGCAGGCGTTGACGCCATAGCAGTGAACCTGAGCATCGGCAGCCGACGCCTGGGTAACAACGCCCGCAAACATGGTGGCAGCAGCGAGAGCGAGAGCAGCACCGGCAGCAGCAGTTTTGATGTTCATGTTTTGTTTCCTCGAAATGATCGCTAGGGGTGTCGGTCCGAACGGAATGTTCAGTCTCGACATAGCACTAGAGAGCGGTCGCTTTCGGCTGTTACAGCGCGCGACAAATATTTTCGAGAGAAACCCTGAGTCCTGCTTTTGGGGGGTGACGCGGAGCGTCACAGGCTGCATTCCCACGCAGAGCGTGGGAACGATCAAATCAGCGTGGGAACGATCAACCCTGTGGGAGGGGGCTTGCCCCCGAAGGCGTCCTCGGGGGCGCCAGGAGCTTCGGCGGCAACCCCCCTCCTACAAGGTTGAGGTCATTCGGGCAATTTGAGCAGCGGCTCCTGGAACCGCAGCAGGCGCCCGGCGTTGCCCAGCACCAGCAAGGTACTGAGGTTGTGCAGCAGCGCCGCGATCATCGCCCCTGCCGCCCCCAGCCAGCCAAAGGCCGCCGCCGCGACAATCGCCAGGGTCCAGCCGAGACCGATCACCACGTTGACCTGCAAGGTCCGCCGGCACTGGCGACTCAGCCGGACACAGGTCCCCAGCCGGCGCAGGTCGCTGCCGATCAGCACGACATCGGCCGAGGCCAGGGCGATATCCGCCCCGCCGGCCCCCATCGCCACGCCGACGACCCCGGCCTTGAGCGCCAAAGAGTCGTTGATGCCGTCCCCCACCACCATCGGCCGGAAACCGCTGCCGATCTCGCCAAGCACGCGGGTGAGCTTGTCCTCGGGCAAGGCCTGGGCCTCGATATCGCTGATCCCGACTTCCCGCGCCAGGCTGTCCGCCACGCTCTGGCGGTCGCCGGTCAGCAGCAGTTGTCGACCCAGGCCCAGTTCGCGCAACTCGGCCAGTGCCTGCCGCGCCTCGGGCTTGACGCTGTCGGCCAGCAACAGCCAGGCGAGAAACTCGCCGTCGAGCGCCAGCCCGGCAATCGGCCCGTCGTGCTCGGGCACCGCCGGCGTGGCGATCGCCAACTGCTTGAACAGCTCGGGCCGACCCAGCGCCGCCTGCCCGTGGGCCGTACTCGCCACCACACCGAGGCCCTGGCGTTCATGGACTTCACTCAGTTCGATCCACTGCGTCGGCGCCACCAACCCGGCCAGCGCCCGGCTGACCGGATGGCTGCTGGCCGAACCGAGGCTCGCCGCCAGGCTCAGCAATGGCGCCTGATCGACAACCTCGGTCTGCAGGGACTGCAGGCGCAGGGTGCCGTAGGTCAGCGTACCGGTCTTGTCCACCACCAGCGAGGTCAGGTCCGCCAGCTCTTCGAGAAACGCCGAACTGCGAATCAGGATCCCGTGCCGTGCCGCCACGGCGATCCCGGCAATCGCCGTCGCCGGGGCCGACAGCACCAGCGCGCAGGGACAGGCCGCCACCAGCACCGCGAGCATCGCCTGGGCATCGTTGGTGATAAACCAGGTGACCGCGGCGATCATCAGCACCAGCACCATATAGCTGCCGGCATAACGTTCCAGCAGCCGGGTGATCGGCGGCTTCGAGCGCTCGGCGCTCTGCATCAGCGCGATCACCTTGCCCAGGGTCGATTCGTGGCCGGTGCGGGTCACTTCGATCCGCAGCAGCCCGTCGAGGTTGATCGCCCCCCCGAATACCTGGACCCCGGGACTGGCCTCCAGCGGCACCGATTCGCCGGTGATCGGCGCGGTGTCGAGACTCGCCTGACCCGACAGCACCACGCCATCGGCCGGCACCCGGTCGCCGGCGCGCACTTCCACCTGGTCGCCGGCCTTGAGCGTGGCGTTGTCCACTTCCTCCACGCTGCCATCGGCCCGCACCCGGCGGGCGTGGCTGCGGGTCAGGCGGCCCAGGGCGCCGATGGCCTCCTGGGAGCCGATGACACTGCGTTCTTCGAGCACATGACCGAAGATCATGATGATCGGCAGCAAGGCGGCGGTCAGCAGGTCGCCGGTGGCCCAGGCACCGAGCATCGCCAGGGCGATCAACTGGTCGGTGATCCCGTGCAGGCTCGGGTAACGCAGGCTGTACCAGGCCGAGCGCATCACCGGCACGGCCACCAGGACCGAGGCGAAGCCCAACAGCAACTGGCTGACACCGACCTGTCCGGGCGCCAGCCAGCGCCACACCAGGCCCAGGCCGAGCAGGCCGAGGGCAAGCATCGCCAGCACCAGCTGGCGCGCCGCGCTGCGTTGTTCGGCGCTGCTCAACAGGCTTGGCGCGGGGGTCGCAACGTGGCTACTCATTGTTCAGCTCCCTGAATGATCAGGCGGGAATCATCCCGTGGATCGACCGTGGTCACCGACCCGGCCTGACCGAGAATCTTCGGCAGGCGCTCGCGGTACAGGCGCAGCAGCATGCCCGGATCGCTGCCATCCTGTTGCGCCCTGGCCAGGCTCACCACCGTCGCCGTATCGGCCTGGGCCTTGGCCAGGCGCTCACTGGCCTGGGCCTCGGCGACCCGCACCAGGCGATCGGCGTCCTGGGTGGCCGACTGGCTGAGCTTGGCGGCTTCGTTATGGGCATTGGCGACCGCCTTGTCGGCCTGCTGGCTGGCGGTCAGCACCGCGTTGAAGGCATTCACCGCCGGGCCCGGCAGGCTCGACTGGACGTCGACCCGCGCCACTTCGACACCGATCCCCTGCCCCGTGGCCGCCAGTTCGGCCAGCCGCCGGTTGACGCCCTGCAACAGGTCGCCGCGCAGGCGCTCGCGGCGTTCGGCGGCCTGGCTGTCGCTGCCGATCAGTTCCGGACGGGCCACGAGAATGGTGTCCAGGTCGCGCGCCGCCGTCAGCGCCACGGCGCTGCGGGTGACGATGCGGTCGAGGGCCGGCAGTACATGCCCGGCCTGGAGGACGAAAGCGTAGGGGTCGGTGACCTTGTAGAACACCCGCACATCGAGCTGCACCACCCCGGCATCGCCGGTCAGCAGGTACCCGGAGCCGGCCAGCGCGTCGTTGACCGGCGTCGCCAGGGTTGCCTGGCGATCGGCCTGGAGGGCCGCGTCGGAGCGCAACAGGCCTTCGACCCGCCGCTCGATCACCCGGTCCGCCGCCGGCAAAATCACCACCTGCTCGAACGGTCGCGGCCAGGCCAGCAGCAGCCCGGCATTCTGGATCCGCTCCAGCGCACCGAGGCGCAGGACCACCGCGCGGTCCTGTGGATCGATCTGCCGGACATTGGAGAAGGCCCAGGCCAGCGCCGCCAGCAACGTCACCGCATACAAGCCGAGAAACGCCAGGCGCCCGGCCTGGATCCACGGGCTGCTCAGGCCCGCTTCCTGTTCAGGCCGCTCGCTCATGGCTGCGATCCGTTCTTGCCATCGGTGCCGGGAGGACCGTCCACCAGCACCCGGAACGGCGCCGCGTCGGTGCGCAGGATCAGCTTGGTGCCAGGGGTGACGATGGTGCCGAGGGTATCCAGCGAGCGCAGCAGGTTGTACAGCTGCGGCGAGCCGGCGTAGGCGCGACCGTAGATCTGCGCCGCCTCGACCCGCGACTGCGCCTCGATGTCCGCCGCCTTGACCGTGGCATCGGCCTGCAGGATGCGCGCGTCGCGTTCGGCGGCGGAGCGGATCTGCGCGGCTTCGCGCTTGCCGATCGCCGTGCGTTCGGTGGCGATGGTTTCCCGTTCGGCACGCATCCGGTCGACGGTGGCCGAGAGCGTGACCGACGGCAGGGTCAGGCGCTCGACGCCGACCTGCAGGACCCGCACGCCATAGGTCGAGAGCAGTTGCTGGTCGATCTGCTGGCGCAGTTGTGCTTCGAAATCGGCGATGCGCACCTGGCCGGCGTCGGTGTTGACCAGGCTCGACAGGTCGAAGCTGGCCGCGGTGGTTTCCAGCGCCGAGCCGACGAAGGTACGAATCTGCCGCGCCGCTTCGTCCGGCTGGTTCTGCACCGCCCGCATGAAGCGCTCGACGTTCTGCGGGTCGCCCTGGACCTGCCACGCGACATAGGCCTGGATGATGATGCGCAGGCCGTCACGGGTGCCGACATCCTGCAGGCCGCTGGAGGTGGTCCGCAGGCGCAGGTCGACCGGGATCGCCGCTTCGAACGGTGCCGGCCAGCGCCAGCCGAGGCCCGGCTCCAGCAGGACCCGCGACGGGTTGCCGAAACGGGTGATCACCGTGGCCTCGCCGGAGCGCACCTGGACCAGGCTCGCCGCCGCGACCGCGAACAGGATCAGCAGCAGTGCCCAGCCCATGCGTCGCCACGGAAAAGGCCCGCCACTCTCGCCCGCGCCATGGTGATGATGGTGGTGGCCGTGATGATGACCATGACCGGCGTGATCGTGGCCCGCGTGATCGTGATGATCGTGTGAATGAGACAGGCTCAAGGGGTGACTCCTTGCTGAACGGCTTTACGCGGCGGCGCGGGATCGGCCGGCGGCGTGAATGAACGCAGATCGATGGTGGGCGCGCTGTTGCCCCCCAGGCGATGATCGAGGATCAGCAGCCTGGCCTTGCCCAGCCCCTGGCTCAGTTGCGCCAGGTACTGCTCCAGCACGAAGACCCGGCCGGCCTGGGCATAGGCTTTCTGTTCGGCGCTGAAACGCAGGTCGGCCGCCCGGGCGCCGGCCTGCACTTCGTGCGCCGTGGCCCGGGCCTGGTCGCGGACGATGCTGGCCTGCAGCTGCGCCTGGTTGGCCTGTTCGCTGGCGGCGCCGCGCTCGCGGGAGATCAGCGCCTGGGCGCTGATCTGCGCGGCCTGCACCGCGTGATAGGCATTGGCCGCGCCGGCCGGCGGGTGAATCGCCTCGACCACCGTGGCGAGGATCTCCACACCGCTGTCGAGTTGCCGCAGGTCGGCCTGCACCGCGCGGCCGATATCGTCGGCCAGGGCACTGCGCTGTTCGCCCAGCAGGCCATCGAGGGTGCGGGAAGCAAAGTCATGCACCAGCACCCGGCTGGCGGTGCTGCGGATCAGTGTCGGCACATCGGCGCTGTTATAGGTGGCCGCCAGGGCCGCCTGGTCGCTCAGGCCGATACGGTAGACAAACCGCACGTCCATGTTGACGATCTGGAAGCCCTGCTTGTCGCCGCTGCTGCTGGCGATCACCTGGGATTTTTCGTTCACATGGCTGGCATCCCACAGGCGGTTGGCGCTGGCCGGCGGCAGGCCTTCGGCCGGTTCGAGCTCGGCTGGGGCGGCAGCGTCGACGCTGGTCGCCAGTTCATGGACCACGCCGTTTTCCACCGCCAGCACGCGGCCCAGCGGCCAGGGCAGGCCGATGTGCAATCCGGGGCCGAAGACTTCCACGGGCTTGCCGAAACGCTCGTAGATGCCGCGGCCCTGGAGCGACACTTCGCTGATCCCGCTCAACAGCCAACCCACCGCGAGGACCACCGCCAGCACCGGGGCAAACGCCCGGCGCATATAGCTGAAGGCCCAGATCTGGCGCAGGTCGATGCCGAAGCGGTTGTGCAGTTCATGTTGCAATGCCATCAACGGCTGCGGCGGCCAACGCAGCAGGCCGGCGACAAAGCTGGTGGCGATCAGCCGTGGCTCGAGGCGTTCACGACGGGGGCTGAACAGCGACAGCAGCGCCCGCAGCAGCAACTCCGCCGCCACCAGGGCCGGCAACAGGCCGATCAGCGTGGCCAGGCGCGCCGGCCACAGGGTTTCCGGCCCCGTGAACAACAGGCACAGGGCACTGAGCACCAGCACCGTGATCGCGACCCTGATCACCTGGGCCAGGGCCTGCGCCTCCGGCCATTCGGCAACGTGGGCCTGGGCGAGCTGACGCTCCAGCACCAGCAGGGCGAACCCCAGCGACAGGCCCAGCGCCGCCGCGACGGAAGCGCTCAATCCCAGGCTCGTCCCGACCAGCGCCAGGTTCCAGCTCTGCTCGACACTCAACAGCGCCAGCAGCGACCACCCGGCCAGCCACAGCGTGTCGGGGCCGATCTGCGCCAGGGCATTGCGCCAGGCACCGTTGAAGCGCTCGACCAGGCGCTCGTAGATTCCCACCGCCTCAAGCGCTGGCGACACCAACTCATCGCCCGCGACCGTGACGGGAGACCTCGCCTGCTCGCGCCAACGCGCCACGCCGGCGGCCGACTGCAACGCCGCGACCACCACCAGCAGCGCGGCGGCGTTATTGCTCAGCAGGGTCGGCCAGATCGAAGCTGGCGCAAAGAGCCCGACAAAGAACCCCAGCACCAGGCCGCTGAGCGCGAGCACGGCCAGGCCGATGCCCAGGTGTCGCAGCCGGCGGGCGTGGAAGCCCGCCCGTTGGAAGCGCGGCAGACCTTCCAGATCGGCCCCCGGCGCTTCAAGATCCACTCGCATGTCCACTCCAGACCCGATGCAACCACCGAGGTCATCCATCGTCAAAATCACCGGTACACCGGCACGCACATCGAGCCGCCATGAGAGGCAGCGTCACCGGGCACCTTGAAGCATTTGGTTACGATATAACAGAAAGAGTGAATTTTCTGTTCACAGAACACTTTTTATTCACATCGCCGAAAAATCCCGACGGCGTTCCGGCCTACCGCCAGAACCCATGGGCTTATTACCCGAAGGATGTCGGCCCTGCACACCCGGTATCGCCCACGACGAATGGACAATAACCCGAACGACAGACTCCGGAAAAAGTCCGTTTTTATTTTTCCGTTATAAAACTTCAGAACTAACCTGCTTGCTCTTACATGGTCTTAAAACAGTTCCTACAAACCGACATATCCGGATAAATAGCCACACGATAGGACATTACCAATGTAACAAAATTCAACAACTACGCCGCTTGATTGACGAATCACCAGTGACTACCATCCTGCCACTTGAATATTTATATGACACCTTTTCCACAGATTCCCCATTAAACACAAAGTCCCTGAAAAGGTTGAAGATAAAGCCTGCAAACTGATAACAGAGCGCAAAAATGGCTGTTATCCGTTGCAGTATTCATGTAATCGAACATGATGAAGTTCGATAATCCATAACTATAGGCCAAACGGCCAACACACTTGATACCCCTGTGCATGCCGGTGACCAATAATATCGCCAACACCCGGCATGTACCCCGAGCGACGGAGCCGCCATGAGTCGAGACCTGAGTCATTATCGTTATTTCCAACGGCCTACCCGGCCTGTGGGGCATTCCAGCAGAATGAATTGCCTGACCATCAATCAACCCGGGGCACGCCTGGCACTGAACAACCTGCTGGACCTGATCAGCCACGAGATACGCCAGGAAGATGATGAAAAAGTTCATCGCCTGACCTTCAAGAGCGGACAGACACTGTGCATAACCGTCGAGGCCAGCCTGATTACGGTTCGAGGCCAGCGCATCGATTTCCACGCCGACTCGCATTATCCGTATACCACCTACCTTGAAGATCCTGCCTTGATCGGTAGTAGCAATAAGCTATCAATTTGATCTTCCCGCCCATGAATCCAGAGGCCTGACAGCTGGATTCAGGGTCCGGTCTGCGCGTTCTGCTCGGACTGCCCGAAGTTTGTTTCCCGAATATGTCCAACCGCACGCATTTTTATCCGGAAGCTGATGCCAGCCCCTGTCATTTGTGGCAATAATTCAGTTGCCCAAAAAGCAGGCGTGCCTGCTTGCGCAAATCCCCCGGACCCGCTTCCCTCCCAGACAAGGACCGTCGCTTCCATGCCTTCGATCTACCAGCTCAAGCCGCGCTTCCAGAACCTGTTGCGGCCCATCGTCCAGCGCCTCTTCGACAATGGCACCAGCGCCAACCAGGTCACCCTGAGCGCCGCGGTGATTTCCCTGCTGGTGGGTGCCGTGGTGGCGACCTTCGCCGTCCATCCCTGGGTGTTCGCGATCATCCCGCTGTGGATGATCCTGCGCATGGCCCTGAACGCCATCGACGGCATGCTGGCCCGGGAGTTCGGCCAGCAATCGAAGCTGGGGGCCTACCTGAACGAGCTGTGCGACATCATCGCCGACAGCGCGTTGATCCTGCCGTTTGCCTTGTTGCCCGAAGTCAGCCTGCTGGCGGTGCTGCTGGTGACCCTGCTGGCACTGTTCAGCGAGTACGCCGGGGTGATGGGTCCGCTGGTCGGCGCCTCGCGGCGCTATGACGGCCCCATGGGCAAGAGCGATCGCGCCTTCGTCCTCGGCGTTATCGCCACCGCCGTGGCCCTCGGCCTGATCAATGCCCTGTGGATAAACGGCCTGTTCCTGCTGATGGCGGCGCTGTTGCTGGTCACCCTGATCAACCGGGTACGCCAGGGCCTGAAAGAGGTCGCCACGCCGCCGACGCCATGACCGCGGCTCAAGAATAACCCTGCAAACCTGCCCCCCAGGCTCTCCCCTGATCTGCGACACAGCACAAGGATATTGCAATGCGCGACGAGCAAGCCCTGACCTTCAGTACCCACGATGGCGTCGAACTGTTTTATCGTCACTGGCCGGCCAGCGCGCCCGTCGCCGGCGAGCCGCGCAAGGCGATCCTGCTGTTCCACCGGGGCCATGAGCACTCCGGGCGCATCGCCCACCTGGTGGATGAACTGAACCTGCCGGAGTTCGATTTCTTCGCCTGGGACGCCCGTGGCCACGGCCAGTCGCCGGGCGCACGCGGCGACAGCCCGAGCTTCGCCACCAGCGCGCGCGACGTACAGACCTTCTGCGATCACCTCGGCACCACGTTCGATATCGCCGAGGAAAATATCGCCGTGGTCGCCCAGAGCGTCGGCGCGGTGATCGTCGCCACCTGGGTGCACGACTACGCGCCGAGGATCCGTGCCCTGGTGCTGGCCTCGCCGGCCTTCAAGGTCAAGCTCTACGTGCCTTTCGCCCGTCCGGGCCTGGCCCTGATGCGGCGCTTTCGCGGCAACTTTTTCGTCAACAGCTACGTCAAGGCCAAGTTCCTCAGCCATGACCCGGAACGCGTTGCCTCCTATGACAGCGATCCGCTGATCACCAAGGCCATTTCGGTGAATGTCCTGCTCGGGCTCTACGAGGCCGCCGACCGGGTGGTCGCCGATGCCAATGCGATCCAGGTGCCGACCCAGTTGCTGATCTCCGGCGCCGACTTCGTCGTCCACCGCAAACCCCAGGAGCAATTCTTCCAGCGCCTGGGCAGCCTGAAAAAGGAACTGCACATACTGCCGGGGTTCTTCCACGACACCCTCGGCGAGCGCGACCGCCACCTGGCCGTCAGCCGGGCCAGGCGCTTCATCGAGCAAAACTTCCTTTCGCCGGTCAATCGCCCGGCCCTGCTCGACGCCGACCGCATCGGCGATACCTGCGCCGAATCCGAGGCCCTGGCCGCGCCCCTGCCGCACAACTCGCCGCGCGATCTCTACTGGCGCCTGACCCGCGCCAGCATGGGCCTGGGCAGCAAGCTCTCGGCCGGGGTCAAGCTCGGCTTCGACACCGGTTTCGACTCCGGCAGTACCCTGGACTACGTCTACCGCAACACCCCCACCGGGCATACCGCCGTGGGCCGGATGATCGACCGGAACTACCTGAATTCGATCGGCTGGCGCGGTATCCGCCAGCGCAAGCTGCATGTCGAGGAACTGTTGCGCCTGGCCATGGCCCAGCTGCGCGAGCAGGGTCGCGAAGTGCGCATCGTCGATATCGCCGCCGGCCACGGGCGCTATATCCTCGAAGCCCTGCAAGGGGTCGAGCCGCTGCCGGAATCGATCCTGCTGCGCGACTACAGCGATATCAACGTGCGTGACGGCAGCGCGCTGATCGTCGAAAAGGGCCTGGAAAATATCGCCCGCTTCGTCAAGGGCGATGCCTTTGACCGCGCCGACCTGGCCGCGCTGGACCCCAAGCCGAGCCTGGCGGTGGTGTCCGGCCTGTACGAGTTGTTCGCCGACAACGGCATGGTCGGCAATTCCCTGGCCGGGTTGGCCGAGGCCTGCGAACCGGGTGCCTATCTGGTCTACACCGGGCAACCGTGGCACCCGCAGCTGGAACTGATCGCCCGGGCGCTGACCAGTCACCGCCAGGGCCAGGCCTGGGTCATGCGCCGGCGCAGCCAGGCGGAAATGGACCAGTTGGTGGAAGCCGCCGGGTTCCGCAAGATCACCCAGCGGGTCGATGAATGGGGGATCTTCAGCGTATCCCTGGCACAACGGGTGCAATGATGGGCGCCACCGCACGCGAAGCCGGCCTGCTGAAGCGGGCCGTGCTCTGGCTGCTCCTGCTGGCGCCGCTGTTCTTCGCCAGCTACGGCTTTGCCACCTGGTACACCAGCCAGCGCAGCGATGTCGGCAGCTATGTGTTCGACTGGGAAAGCCACATGCCGTTCTGGGCCTGGACCATCGTGCCCTACTGGTCCATCGACCTGCTGTACGGCCTGTCGCTGCTGCTGCCCACGAGCAAGCGCGAACTCGACCGGCACGCCCTGCGCCTGCTCACGGCCCAGGTCATCGCCGTCTCCTGCTTCCTGCTCTGGCCGCTGACCTTCACCTTCGCCCGGCCACCGCTGGACGGCGTGTTCGGCTGGCTGTTCGCGGTACTGGCGGGCTTCGACAAACCCTTCAACCAGGCGCCGTCGCTGCATATCGCGCTGCTGGTGATCCTGTGGGTCATGTACCGCCGGCATTTCGCCGGGGCCGGGCGCTGGCTGGTGCATGGCTGGTTCGCCCTGATCGGCGTGTCGGTGCTGACCACTTATCAACACCACTTTATCGATGTGCCCACCGGCGCCCTGGCCGGCTGGTTGTGCGTCTGGCTGTGGCCGGACGATCGTTCCAGCCCCCTGGCCGTGGCGCGGCTGGCCCGTGACGGCAAACGCTTCAGCCTGGCCGTGCGCTACGGCCTGGGAGCGGCGCTGCTGGCTATCGCCGCCTTCGGCTTCGCCGGTGTCGCGTTGTGGCTGCTGTGGCCGGCGCTGGCCCTCGGGCTGGTGGCGCTCAACTACGCGCGGCTCGGTGCCCAGGGCTTCCAGAAGCGCGCCGACGGCAGCCTGAGTCCCGCCGCCCGCTGGTTGTTCGCTCCGTACCGGGCCGGCGCCTGGATCAACTCGCGGCTGTGGACAAGATCCCATCCACAGCCCGACCAGGTTGTGGATAACCTCTGGCTGGGCCGCCTGCCGAGCCGCCGCGAGCTGCAGGCCGGTCCGTTCAGGGCCATTGTCGACCTGTGCGCGGAACTGCCGCTGGCTGCGCAAGGCCGGGCCTACCAGAGCATCCCGATACTGGACCTGATCGCCCCGTCCGCCGAGCAATGCCGGCAAGCCGCGCTGAGTATCGAAGCGTTGCGTCAGCACGGGCCGCTGCTGGTCTGCTGCGCCCTGGGTTATTCGCGCAGTGCCACGGCGCTGGCGGCCTGGCTGCTGCACAGCGGCCGGGCGGCAGAGATCGATGGCGCCCTGGCGCTGATCCGCGCGGCGCGTCCCGGCGTGGTCCTGCATCCGCAACATCGCCAGGCGCTGGAAGCCATGATCCACCTGACGCCCGAGCCGGCGCCCGGCAGCCTGGGGGTCGCCGATGTCCGCTGACATGCCGCTGCAAGTGGTCGCCAGCCTGCTGCGCCGCGGCCGCTCGCTGGATCAGTTATCCACAGGGCTGACGGTCCTCGGCGTGCTGTCGGGACTGGCGCCGCTGCTGATCGGCACCCTCAGCTCCTGGTGCCTGCTACTCAGCGTCTGGCTGGTGCTGACCGGTCTGCTGCAAAAATACTGGGCCTTGCGTGTCGCCTTCGATGCCGACCTGTTCCAGCTGATGGCCGGGGAACCCAGCGGCCTGGGCGACCGGACCGAGGCGCTGGACCAGGCGCTGCACGACCTCGGCCTGCAACCACGGCACACGCCCGCACGGCCCTGGGCCGAGCGCAGCCGTGGAGCGCTGGGTCTGCTCAAGCGCCAGGCACTGCTGCTGATAGTGCAAATTTCCCTGCCACTGATCGTCATTCTGGCCAGCCCCTGGCTGCCCTTCGCCAGATAAGGAATCGTCATGTTCGAACCCGTGGTTGCCACCCTGATCACTTCCGGCGCCCGCCTCGTCACCGGCGCCCGTAGCCTGTGGATAGGTTCCGGGCCCGATCCGGTGCAGCGGATCTACTTCGCCAACCACAGCAGCCACGGCGACTTCGTGCTGCTCTGGGCCTCGCTGCCGCCGGCGCTGCGCAAGCTGACGCGGCCGGTCGCCGGCGCCGACTACTGGAACAGGAGCGCGTTGCGCCGCTACATCATCCGGCGGGTGTTCAACGGCGTGCTGATCGACCGCGAGCGCAAGGAGCCTGGGGATAACCCGCTGCAACCGATGCTCGACGCACTGGAACAAGGCCACTCGCTGATCATCTTTCCCGAGGGCACGCGCAATCAGGAAGACGGCCTGCTGCCGTTCAAGAGCGGGATCTTCCACCTGGCGCGGACTTATCCACAGGCGCAACTGATCCCGGTATGGATCGCCAACCTCAATCGGGTCATGCCCAAGGGCCGGGTATTGCCCCTGCCGCTGTTATGCACCACCAGCTTCGGCGCGCCGCTGCGGCTCGAAGAAGACGAAAGCAAAGAACACTTCCTGCAACGCAGCCGCGATGCGCTGCTGGCCCTGGCACCGGAGCAACACTGAAATGGATAGGCAGACCCTGATGTTGTTCGCCGGGATCGGCATGATCCTGGTCCTGGCTTCGCTGATCGGCTTCGTTCTGCAGTGGCGGACCCGCGGTACGCCGAACGCGGTGATCGACAACCTCAACGCCCGGATCAACGCCTGGTGGGTGATGGTGCTGGTGATCGGCGTGGCCTTCTGGCTCGGCACCGGCGCGGTGATCCTGCTGTTCTATGCGGTGTCGTTCTACGCCCTGCGCGAGTTCCTGACCCTGACGCCGACCCGCCGCAGCGACTACCCGGCACTGGTGGCGGCGTTCTACCTGGCCCTGCCGCTGCAGTACCTGCTGATCTATTCCGACTGGTACGGACTGTTCTCGATCTTCATCCCGGTCTACGTGTTCCTGCTGCTGCCGATCCTCGCCTCGCTGGGCGGCGACAGCACGCATTTCCTGGAGCGGGCCTCGAAGGTTCAGTGGGGCCTGATGATCGCGGTGTTCTGCGTATCGTTCGTACCGGCGCTGCTGACCCTGGACATTGCCGGCTACGAGGGCCGCAACCTGCTGCTGATCGCCTACCTGGTGATCGTGGTGCAACTGTCGGACGTGCTCCAGTACGTCTGCGGCAAGCTGTTCGGCAAACGCAAGATCGCCCCCAACCTGTCGCCCTCGAAAACCGTCGAGGGCTTTGTCGGCGGCATCACCCTGGCCTCGCTGATCGGCGGCGCGCTGTTCTGGATCACCCCGTTCAATCCCTGGCAGGCGGTACTGATCGCGTTGCTGATCAACCTGCTGGGCTTTGCCGGCGGCATTGTCATGTCGGCGATCAAGCGCGACCGCGGGGTCAAGGACTGGGGCCACATGATCGAAGGCCATGGCGGCATGCTCGACCGGCTCGACTCGGTGTGCTTCGCCGCGCCGATCTTTTTCCACCTGGTACGTTACTGGTGGACCTGAAGGAGCAGGGCTTGTCGGGACGCCGCACCGCCGTGTTCCCGGCAAGCCAGGCTCCTTGTTCACCTTGATGGACAGACATTGAACCTGCCACCAGGGTGACTGCCTGGCCGCTTGACCGGCCCTGTTCAATACGTTCATATTATACTCATAATATTTTACTCCCTTCGCCCCAGGACTTGCAGGAGAACGGCCATGAGCAGCTACGACGTGATCATCATCGGCGGTGGACCAGGCGGTTACAACGCGGCCATTCGTGCCGGCCAGCTGGGCCTGAAGGCCGCCTGCATCGAGGGTCGGGAAACCCTCGGCGGTACTTGCCTGAACGTCGGCTGCATGCCGTCCAAGGCCTTGCTGCACGCTTCCGAGCTGTATGAGGCGGCCACCGGCGGCGAATTCGCCAACCTAGGGATCGAGGTGACGCCAAGCCTCAACCTGGCGCAGATGATGAAACAGAAGGATGACAGCGTTGCCGGGTTGACGAAGGGCATCGAGTACCTGTTCCGCAAGAACAAGGTCGAGTGGATCAAGGGCTGGGGCCGCATCACCGGACCGGGCCAGGTCGAAGTGACCGACGCCAGCGGCCAGAAGACGGCACTGCAGGCCAAGGACATCGTCATCGCCAGCGGTTCCGAACCGACGCCATTGCCCGGCGTGGAGATCGACAACCAGCGCATTCTCGATTCGACCGGCGCCCTGTCGTTGCCGCAAGTGCCCCGGCACCTGGTGGTCATCGGCGCCGGGGTGATCGGCCTGGAGCTGGGCTCGGTGTGGCGACGCCTGGGCAGCCAGGTCACGGTGGTCGAATACCTCGACCGTATCTGCCCCGGGGTCGACGCCGAAGCCGGCAAGACCTTGCAACGCGCCCTCGCCAAGCAGGGGATCGACTTCAAGCTGGGGACCAAGGTGACCAGCGCCACGACGTCCGCCGATGCCGTGCAACTGCGGCTCGAACCGGCGGCAGGCGGCACAGCCGAGCTGATCGAGGCCGACTACGTGCTGGTGGCGATCGGTCGTCGCCCCTTCACCCGCGGCCTCGGCCTGGAAAATGTCGGCCTGGCCACCGACTCGCGCGGCCTGCTCGCCAACCACGGGCACCGTACCGAGGCCGCCGGGATCTGGGTGATCGGCGATGTCACCTCCGGCCCGATGCTCGCTCACAAGGCCGAAGACGAGGCGATGGCCTGTATCGAACAGATCGTCGGCAAGGCCGGCGAGGTCAATTACGCGCTGATCCCCAGCGTGATCTACACCCGTCCGGAGCTGGCGAGCGTCGGCAAGACCGAGGAACAACTCAAGGCCGAAGGTCGTGTCTACAAGGTCGGCAAGTTTCCCTTCAGCGCCAACAGCCGGGCCAAGATCAACCACGAGACCGAAGGCTTCGCCAAGGTCCTGGCCGATGCCCAGACCGACGAGGTCCTCGGCGTGCATCTCGTAGGACCGAGCGTCAGTGAAATGATCGGCGAATACTGCGTGGCCATGGAGTTCTCGGCCTCCGCCGAGGACATCGCCCTGACCTGCCACCCCCATCCGACGCGCTCCGAGGCGTTGCGCCAGGCAGCGATGAATGTGGAAGGGCTGGCGACGCAGATCTAGTCGGGCAGATGATCCAGCGGCAGCGGTCCGGGCGTCTTCACCGCCTGGATCGCAAAGTTGCTGCGGATATCCCGTACCCCCGGCAACCTCAGCAACTCACCGGTGAGAAAGCGCTCGTAGGCGCGCAGGTCGGGGACCACTACCTGCAGCAGGAAGTCCGACTCGCCCGACACGAGGAATGCCGAGATCACCTGCGGCAAGGCCGTGACCGCCAGGCGGAAGGCCTCGGCGTCGGCTTCATGGTGCCGCTCGACCTTGACCCCGACGAACACCGTCAACCCCAGGCCGACTTCATCGCGGTCGAGGTTCACCTGGTAGCCCCGGATCACTCCCGCCTCTTCGAGCATGCGCACCCGCCGCAGGCACGGTGATGCCGACAGGCCGATCTGGTCCGCCAGCTCGACATTGCTCAGGCGACCGTCCCGTTGCAGTGCGGCGAGAATCTTGCGGTCGTAGGCATCGAGTTTTATTTTTGGCATATCCGACTACCCCTGTCGTCATGATTGGCATGAAGTGCCAAGTCTAAGGCTTTAACGGGTCGAATACGCAAGCACCTGCCCCGCTCTTCCAGCATAGACTTTTCCCTGGTTTCCCCTCGGGCTTTTACCCTGACCTCGGAGAATGGCAACGATGCTCCTCTACCTGCTCGCGCTGGCGATGATCTATCTGCTTCCCGGCCCTGACATGATCCTGCTGCTGCAAACCGGCGCCCGCCACGGACGCACCCTGGCCCTGACCACCGCGCTGGGCCTGGGCATGGCCCGCGCCTGCCATGTCGGCCTGGCCGCCCTGGGCCTGGCGGCGCTGTTCAAGACCGCGCCCTGGACCTTCGATACGGTGCGCCTGGCCGGGGCCGCCTACCTGCTATGGATCGGCGTACGCATGCTGCGTCCCGGAACCCTGACCGCGCTGGGCACCGATACCGAAGGCGAGCGAGCGAATCGGCTGGGCTGGCGCGGGGCGTTGCGCCAGGGACTGCTGACCAATCTGCTGAATCCCAAGGCGCTGCTGTTCTGTTCCGTGCTGCTGCCGCAATTCATCGACCCCCGGGCCGGGGCGGTCGGCACCCAGTTTCTCGGGCTCGGCGTGACGCTGGTGCTGGTCGGCCTGCTGTTCGACAGCGGCTATGCCCTCGCGGGAGCCTGGATCGGTCGCTGGCTGGACAACAGTCCTCGGGCCCAGCGCCTGCAACAATGGCTGTTCGGCGGCTTGCTGATCGGTTTCGCCGCCCGCCTCGCCTTTATCCAGCAGGCCTGACCGCCCCTGTAGGAGCCGGCTTGCAGGCGATAAGGCCTTCGTGCCGTGCGCCGCCGTATCGGCCGCCGTCGCCAGCAAGCCAGCTCCCACGGCACGGCTCCACCGAGGATGCACCAGAGCGCAAAAGAAACGCCGTTAGCAGGTGAGCCGACGGCGTTTTTCTTATACATTTTGCCCTTCCTTTCCTGACTAGTTTGCGAACCATGACCAGCACGCTCGATCGTCTTATCGCCGGCACTCCCATTCTCTACGCGGGTAACCGGGTTTCCCCGGTGCCGCCGGAATTGGCCGCGCGTTTCCAGCCGGGCGATCACCTGCTGGTCGACCAGGGCAGCGGTGAACTGCTGTTGATCCCGCAGGCGGTGCAACAGATCGCCGCCAGGGCCATCGACACCGCGCAAGGCGCATTCGCCGCCCTGGCGCAGGTATCGGACGAAGCCATCAGTCGCTTCTTCGATCTGTTCGCCGGGCATCTGGAAGCGCCCGCCTCCTGGGCACTGATCGAAGCGGCGAACCAGGCCGACCTGGCCCGCGCCAAATCGCTGGGGCGCTCCACCACCCGCTTGCTGGCCAGCGAAGCCATGCGCCGCGACATGATCGCCGGACTGCGAGCCTGGCGCGACGCACCGCTGATTCGTGGGCGGGTCCGCGAGTCCGTGGAACATGCCGGCTGGAAGGTCGAGCAGGTGGTCGCGCCGCTGGGCGTGGTGGCGTTTGTCTTCGAAGGTCGGCCGAACGTGTTTGCCGATGCGGCCGGGGTCTTGCGTACCGGCAATACCGCCGTGCTGCGCATCGGCAGCGATGCCCTCGGCACGGCCCAGGCGATCGTCAAGCATGCGCTGGACCCGGCGCTGCGCGAGGCCGGCTTGCCGGCTGGCGCGGTATCGCTGGTGGAAAGCATCGACCGCGCCGCGGGCTGGGCGATGTTCGCCGACCGTCGCCTGTCCCTGGCCGTGGCGCGAGGCTCGGGCCATGCGGTGAAACAGCTCGGGGGTATCGCCCAGCAGGCCGGTACCGTGGTCAGCCTGCACGGCACCGGCGGTGCCTGGCTGGTGGCGCACCAGGATGCCGATGCCGCGCGTTTTGCCGAGGTGGTGCGCAACTCCCTCGACCGCAAGGTCTGCAACACCCTCAATGTCTGCGTGATCCACCGCCAGCGCGCGGCCGAACTGGTGCCGCTGTTTCTTGAAGCGCTGACCCAGGCCGGCGTGGCCCGTGGCCAGAGCTGCAAGCTGCATATCGTCAGCGGTGACGAAGGTGTCCTGTCCGAGCAGTGGCTGAAGGCCCGCGTCCGAATCCAGCGCGCCGAAGGGTATCAGGAGGAAGCGCAGACCGAGTCCCTGGCCGAAGACCAGCTTGGCCGCGAGTGGGAATGGGAAGAGACGCCGGAAGTCAGCCTGAAGATCGTCGACGACCTGGACCAGGCCATCGGCCTGTTCAATCGCTACAGCCCGCAGTTCACGGTGTCGCTGATCAGCGCCGACCGCCAGGCCCACGACTACTTCTACAACAGCATCAATGCCCCGTTTGTCGGTGATGGCTTTACTCGCTGGGTCGACGGGCAATACGCGCTGAACAAACCGGAGCTGGGGCTCTCGAACTGGGAGAACGGACGGCTGTTTGCCCGCGGCGCCATTCTGTCGGGCGACGGCGTATTCACCCTGCGCAGCCGCATGAGCCAGATCGATACCGCTTTGCGTCGATAAGCGGTTGGAGCGGGCTTGCGTGGGAATGGACCTCTGTGGGAGCGGGCTTGCCCACGAAGAGGGCCTGGAGCCCGCTAAAAGCTTCGCGGGCAAGCCCGCTCCCACAGAAGCACCCACCACACACAAAAAACCACCAAGGGCGACTTCAGAGCTCCAGCACCAGCGGCTCCGCGCTACTGGCCGGGATCGCACAACAGATCAGCACCTGCCCCTCGCCCGGTAATTCGGCCGGGGGATAGGGGTAATGCACCTGTCCACTGATCAGGCGTGTGCTGCACGTCCCGCATGAGCCTCCCCGGCAACTGAATTCCGGACGCAACCCACGGCTTTCCGCCAGTTCCAGCAGGCTGCCGCCCTCCGGCTGCCAGCGCGCTTCCTTCGCCGACTGATGGAAGATCACCGGTACCGCGACCGTGGCTGCCGGTGGCTGCTCGATTGGGCTGAGCCCCGGGTCCAGTTGCCGCCGCAAGGTCGATGGTCCGAAGGTTTCCGCGTGGATATGATCATCGCGAATATCCATCCCGCGCAGTTGATCGTACATCCCCTGGGTAAAACCGCCCGGCCCGCAGAGCACGAAATCCACCGCGTCATAGTCCTCGATCAGCAACAACGAACGCATGACTTCGACACTCAGGCGTCCCGGCAGGTCGTAATCCTCACCCAGCACCGCCTGCGGTTCAGGCTGGCTCAACAGGCGCAGCACCTGCACCGATTCGCCGCCGCGCTCGCGCAGCTCATCCAGTTCCTCACGGAAAGGCAATTCCGCCTGGGATCGGGCGCTGAGAAACAGCACGGTGGGCCGCATGCGCCGCGTGCGTTTGCCCTGGTAGACCACTTCGCGCAGCATCGACAGCAATGGCGTGATGCCCACGCCCGCCGCGAGCAGCACCAGTGGCCGTCGTTCATTAGCCTCTACGGTGAAGTGCCCCTGGGGAGCGCGGGCTTCGATCCTGTCCCCCACTCGCAATTGGTTATGGATATGCGAAGACACCCGGCCATCACGCTTGACGCTGATCCGCAGAAACGAATCCGAAGGTGCGCCGGACAGACTGTAGGTGCGGATGTGGGTTTGTCCGTCGATGTCGAATCGCAGAGGCAGATGCTGCCCGGCCAGAAACACCGGCATCCCCGCCCCATCGGTCGGCTCCAGGTACAACGAGCGAATGGTCGCGCTTTCCTCGACAATCCGGCTGATCTGCAACGGCCGCCAACTGTTGCCCAGGGCTTCAGCCTGCAAACGGGCGGCGGCTTGCGGCCAATTGCCGGTCATCAGGCTGTTGGGTGAAAAGCCTTCGAACTTCCAGCGCAGGCTCGTTGCAGCTGGACGGCGCACACAATGTTCCACGTGGAACGTCCACAGCCGCTCGGCGCCCTGGAAGGCTTTCACCTGAGGTCCCTCAAGAATGACTTCCGTGCGCCCGCTGAGCTGCAACAGATCACCCGTATTGAAGTCGATAAACAGCAGGCCGGCGCGGGGATTGAGCAGCAGGTTACCCAGGGTGTTGAAGAACAGGTTGCCGGCAAAATCGGGGATGGTCAGGCGGTCGCCTTCCACCCGGACAAACCCGGTCTGCCCGCCCCGATGGGAAACATCCACCGAGCGTTTACCGTCGATATCCACATAGCTGGCAACAAAGAAGGTGTCGGCATTGCAGATCATTGCCGTGGCCGCAGCGTCCAGGGTCTGGGAGCGGTGAACCACCTGAAGTGCCGGATCGACGACCGGCACCCGCTCGAACTGACGCAGCTGGATATATTGCGGGCAGTTGCCGAAGCTCTGCTCCACGGCGATCTCCAGGCCCTGGTCACCCAGGCTCTGGATATGCCCATTGAGGCGGTTGCGGCGCCGTGTGTGCAATTCGATCCCCAGCAACCCCAGGGCAGCGCCCGCCCGCAGCGCCGAGTACGCCGGGTCCTGGGGTTGCGCAAAGCTGTCGAGTTGCAGGTGCCTGGGGTCCGGGGAAACGGCAAAGCCGGGATCACCCTCGAACAGGCTTGCCCAGGGGCGCCCTGCCTCATCCACCGCACCAAACAACATGAAAGGCAGTTGGCGATAGAAGTCGCGATGCTGGTCCGGCATGTAGTCACGGACCACCCTGGAGCCCAGCTCAGCCATCCGTTCGGCCACGCCGACTTGCGTCTGCATCTGCCGTTCGCCTGCGTGCCAGGGTGAAACGCCGGGTTCGTTCATCGCGACTTCTCCACTGTAAGGGGCCCGGCCTGGATAAGCCGGGACTTTATCCGTCTCAGGCGGTCTGCAAACCGGCAACAGTCCGCGGCATCGGCACAAAACCTGGCAAGGCTTCGATACGCGCCAGCCAGGCCCGTACATTCGGATAGTCCGCCAGCGAGACATTGCCTTCCGGTGCGTGGGCGATGTAGCTGTAGCTGGCGACATCGGCAACGGTCGGCTCGCTGCCCGCCAGATACGGCGTATGGCTCAGTTCCTGTTCGATCACCTTGAGCAGGGCATGGGAACGGCTGATGGCTTCCTCGGCATCGAAGGCGGCACCAAACACTGTGATCAACCGGGCCCGCGCCGGACCGAAGGCGATCGGCCCCGCCGCCACCGACAACCAGCGTTGCACGCGGGCAGCGCCCACCGGATCGGTCGGCATCCAGCGACCGTTGCCGTACTTCTGCGCCAGGTACACGATGATCGCGTTGGAGTCGGCCAGGACCACGCCCTGGTCGTCGATCACCGGGACCTGACCAAATGCGTTCAGCGCCAGGTACTCGGGCTTCTTGTGGGCGCCGCTGGGCAGGTCCACATGGATCAGTTCGACCGGAAGGCCAAGCAGGGACAGCATCAATTCGGCACGATGGGCGTGGCCGGAACGGGAGAAGTTATAGAGCTTGATGGCGGTCTGGGACATGACGGACTCCGTGGGGCAGCGGCACGAACCGGGATGGATCGCGCCAATGGAGTTATCTTCCGCCTTCGATGAAAACAACAGAATCACCATAAATGGCAATCCAGTATTTCATCTGGTGAAATAAATCCCGCCTCTGTGGCTCAGCCTTTCAGCGCCGGATGTTCGCGCAGTGCCGCCACCACGAAGTCGACAAAACTGCGCACCCGGACCGGGGCCTTGCGCCCGCCCTGAAACACCACGTGGATCGGCAGCGGCGGCAGTTCGAAGGCGGCCAGCACCACCTCCAGTTCGCCGCAGGCCAGCTTGTCGGCCACCTGGTAGGACAGCACTCGGGTCAATCCCGCCCCCAGGCAGGCCGCACGAATCGCCGCCTGGTTCGCGGTCACCGCCAGGCGCGGGTCCAGGCGGATGCTCAGCGGCTTGTCGCCATCGACAAACTGCCAGGTGCGCACTTGGGACGCCGCCGAGGTCATGACGATCCGCGCCTGGCGCAGTTCGTCGGGATGGGCGGGCCGGCCATGCATGGCGAGGTAGGCAGGGGACGCACAGACCACCCGGCGCACCTGCCCTACCCGCACCGCGTGATGACCGCTGTCCGGCAATTCGCCGATGCGTATCGCCACATCGATGCCGTCCTCGACGATGCGCACCACCCGGTCGACCAACAAGGCGTTGATGTCGACGGCCGGGTACTGATCGAGATAACGCACCATCACCGGCGTGACGTACAACTCGCCGAACAACACCGGTGCGGTCACCGTCAGTTGCCCGCTGGGCTGGGCATGGCTGGCTGCCGCCGAAGCCTCGGCCTCCTCCATTTCACCGAGAATCCGCCGGCAATCCTCGAGGTAGCGCAAGCCGGGCTCGGTCAGGTGCACATTGCGCGTGGTGCGGATCAGCAACTGCGCGCCGATGCGTTTTTCCAGTGCCGCCACCGCCCGGGTGACGCTGGGTGCCGACAGGTTCAGGCGCCGCGCCGCCGCCGAGAACCCCTGCTCCTGGGCCACGGCAACAAACGCCTGCATTTCCTGGAATCTGTCCACGGCACGCCCTCGGTCAAATCAGTCAAGAAAAGAGCCGCATCGGCGGCTCTGTCTGTTCCATCAGCGTACCCAAAAGCCGGGCCGATTACCCGGGCAGTTTCGCCAGGAAAGCCAACAGTGCCTGGTTGACGAACTCCGGGTTCTCGATGCTGGAGATATGACCGGCCTCGGGAATGCCGATATACGGACACCCGATCAGCTCGGCCATTTCCCGTGCTTCGCTCGGTGGGCGCGGCTTGTCCTGCTCGCCACACATCACCAGCGTGGTCCCGGCATCCAGGGCTGCAAGCGCCGCCAGGCGATCGTCCCGGCCAAAGATCAGGCGGCCCAGGGGCACGATGCTGTTGCGCAGGCGCTCGCTGGAATAGGTCGTCAGGGAACTGCGGAAGGTCTGGTAGAACGAGGCTTCGGAGTCGACACCGGCCTTGAAGAAAATCGGCACGATGGCGTCGAGCAGCGGTGGCGGGATACTGCCGGCGTCCTCGATCGTCTTCAGCATCGAGAAATAATACTGCCGGGTGGCTTCCGGTTCGGCACCGGCGTAGGTATCCATCAGCACCAGCCCGCGAATACGCTGCGGTGCGGCCAGCGCCAGGCGCGCGCCCCACATGCCGCCGACCGACAGGCCGACCAGGCTGAAACGCTGGATATCCAGGTGATCGAGCAATGCCAGGGTCTGGTTGGCGAGATCATCCAGGCTGCGGGTACTTTCCGGCAGCGCTCCGGACTGCCCATGACCCCAGAGTTCCGGCACGATCACCCGGTAGTGCCGGGCCAGGACGGCGATCTGCGGTGCCCACATGGCGCTGTCCCACAGATAGCTGGAGCCGAGGACAACCACCTCGCCCGCGCCCTGGTCCAGATAATGAAGCGATTGCCCATCGATAGTCACAACTGGCATTGAATCCCCCTGCGGTCATGAATCAGACAACGAATGCCCAAAGGCAGCGATAAAGTGATCGGACAGTATTGGCCGTCCATGTCGAGCGCGCCACAAGCCTGATGTAACAGAACATCCGGCTGCAGATTTTTATTCCATGACGAGCGCACTTTTACACTTTGAAACCTTCGTTTTCCGCCTTGTCCAGACGACTGCGCTAACCTCGTGGGCTTTCCAGCACAGAAATTGCCTTCATGACTTCTACCCAGTTTCTCTGCGCTGTACTGCTGTTTTCGCTTGCCGGATGCGACCAGTCAACGGCCTCCAAGGACGTTGTTCCGAAAAGCGCTCTGTCAGATCAGGCGCTCAGCGATCCGGACTCGCCCTGGGCCCAAGCCAGAAAACGCAATATCAGCTTTCGCGCCGTGGGCAATGAACCGGGCTGGTCGGTGGAAATCGGCCGTGGCGAAACGCCGGAACTGCATCTGCAGATGAACTATGGCGAGCAGAAGACCGACATCGCGAAAACCGAGGCGACGCCCGAGGGGTTCTTCGGCAATGCCGCCGACGGCACCGAGATCCAGGTGCTGATCGACAGGGAAACCTGCACCGACGATATGAGCGGCCAGGAGTTCGAGGCGAGCGTACTGCTCAAGGTGGGAGACAGGGACTACCGCGGGTGCGGGGTTTCCCTGGTGGATTGAAAGCGTTGGGGCATGGACCCGTCGCTGAGGAACAGATCGTGGCCTTCACTGCACTCCGGCGACGTTCCCCATCAACTGCTCCACATAAGCGATAAATGCCCGGGCCTTGGCGCTTGCCATGCGCCCGGTCGGGAAGATGGCCCAAAGGTCCATTTCGGGCAGGTCCCAATCCTCGAGCACCGGCACTACCTCGCCGCTGGCCAGCTCAGGCGCGAACATCCATTCCGAAGAGAGCGTAAGACCGTAGCTCGACAAGACGGTGGTCCGCACGCCCTCGGCGGCGCTGACCCGGATACGGCCGCTGAGAGTGACCGTCTGCTCGGCCTGGCCTTTTTTGAACAGCCATGACGCCCCTCCTCCGCCCAGCGAATAGATCACCGCTTCATGATCTGTCAGGTCCGCGGGGGATTCGGGTATGCCATGCCGTTCAAAATAGGCGGGCGTTCCCAGCACAAGCCGTCGGCAGCGGGCGATCTTTCTCGCCGTCAAACCCGAATCGCTGA
This sequence comes from Pseudomonas sp. Ost2, assembly GCF_018326065.1. NCBI lineage: Bacteria > Pseudomonadati > Pseudomonadota > Gammaproteobacteria > Pseudomonadales > Pseudomonadaceae > Pseudomonas > Pseudomonas sp. Ost2. The sequence goes on from NZ_AP021904.1 coordinate 7,336,381, forward strand.
GGTTGCCCATTCGCAAGGCGACGTCGACCCCCTCTTCGACAAGGTTCACCGAGCGGTCATCCAGCAGCACATCGACGTCCAGCAGGGGGTGCATCTCCAGGAAGCCGCCCAGATGGGGAAGAATGTGCAATCTGGAGAACGTCACCGTGGTGGAGATGCGCAGTGTTCCGGTCAGCCCGGCACCCGCCCCGCGAGCGGCGAGCTCGGCTTCACCGGCCTCCTCGATGACCTTCCTTGCCCGCTCGAAAAACAGCGTGCCGGCCTCGGTCGCGGATAACCCGCGCGTCGAGCGGGTCAGCAGGCGAACCCCCAGGCGCTCTTCCAGCTGGGCGATGGTTTTCGAAACAGCCGGCTGCCCGACGTCCAGGCGCCTGGCTGCCGCGGAAAAAGAACCTGTCTCCACGACGTAGACAAAGGTTTCCATGGCAGCCAGCCGATCCATCCCGATTACTCCACGGTGACCGACTTCGCCAGGTTGCGCGGCTGGTCGACGTCGGTGCCCTTGAGCACCGCCACGTAGTACGACAGCAGTTGCAGCGGGATGGTGTAGAGGATCGGCGCCAGGGTGTCGTGGATATGCGGCATGGTGATGACGTGGGTGCCCTCGCCATTGCTCATCCCGGCCTTCTCGTCAGCGAAGACGATCAGCTCGCCACCGCGGGCGCGGACTTCCTGCAGGTTGGATTTGAGCTTCTCCAACAGCTCGTTGTTCGGCGCCACGGTGACGATCGGCATGTCGTTGTCGACCAGAGCCAACGGGCCGTGCTTGAGCTCACCTGCCGGATAGGCCTCGGCGTGGATATAGGAAATTTCCTTGAGCTTGAGCGAGCCTTCCATCGCCACCGGGTACTGCGCGCCACGACCGAGGAACAGGGTGTGGTGCTTGTCGGCGAACAGCTCGGCGATTTTCTCGACCTTGGCGTCCATCGCCAGGGTCTCGCCCAGGCGGGTCGGCAGGCGCCGCAGTTCGTCCACCAGCTCCGCCTCGACAGCCGGCGCCAGGGTGCCGCGTACCTGGCCCAGGGCCAGGGTCAGCAGCAGCAGGCCGACCAGTTGGGTGGTGAAGGCCTTGGTCGAGGCCACGCCGATTTCACGGCCGGCCTGGGTCAGCAGGGTCAGGTCCGATTCACGCACCAGCGAGCTGATACTGACGTTGCAGATCGCCAGGCTGCCGAGGAAGCCGAGCTCCTTGGCATTGCGCAGGGCCGCCAGGGTGTCGGCGGTTTCGCCGGACTGGGAAACGGAGACGAACAGGGTGTCCGGTTGCACCACCACCTTGCGGTAGCGGAACTCACTGGCGACTTCGACCTGGCACGGGATACCCGCCAGGCCTTCGAGCCAGTAACGGGCGACCATGCCGGCATGGTAGCTGGTACCGCAGGCGACGATCTGCACATTGCGGACCTTGGCGAACAGCTCGGCGGCCTGGGGACCGAAGGCCTGGACCAGTACCTGGTTCTGGCTCAGGCGCCCTTCCAGGGTACGTTGCACCACCGACGGTTGCTCGTGGATTTCCTTGAGCATGAAGTGGCGGAAGGCTCCCTTGTCGGCGGCTTCGGCACCGTCGCGGTACTGCACGGCCTCGCGCTCGACGGCCTGGCCGTCGACATCCCAGATCTGCACGCTGTCACGGCGGATCTCGGCGATATCGCCTTCTTCCAGGTACATGAAGCGGTCGGTCACCTGGCGCAGGGCCAACTGGTCGGAAGCGAGGAAGTTTTCCCCCAGGCCGAGGCCGATCACCAGCGGGCTGCCGCTGCGGGCCGCAACCAGGCGGTCGGGCTGCTGCGCGTTGATCACCGCCAGGCCATAGGCCCCGTGCAGTTCCTTGACCGTGGCCTTCAGCGCCTTGGTCAGGTCGCCGAGGTCCTTGAGCTTGTGGTTGAGCAGGTGGGCGATCACTTCGGTATCGGTGTCCGAGGTGAACACATAACCCAGGCCCTTGAGTTGCTCGCGCAGGACTTCGTGGTTCTCGATGATGCCGTTGTGCACAACGGCGATATCCGAGCCGGAGAAGTGCGGGTGGGCGTTGCGCTCGCACGGCGCGCCATGGGTGGCCCAGCGGGTGTGGGCGATCCCCAGGCGACCGGCCAGCGGTTGACCGGCGAGGGCCTGGTCCAGTTCGCTGACCTTGCCAGTGCGACGGGTGCGCTCCAGCGTGCCGTTATGGGTGAAGACGGCGACACCGGCGCTGTCATAGCCGCGGTATTCCAGACGCTTCAGGCCTTCGACCAGGATGGCCGTGATATTACGTTCAGCAACTGCACCGACAATTCCGCACATGCTCTTTTCTCCTAGCTGACAGCCGCGCAAATCAAATGTATGCCGCGGGCCTGAATCTGTTCGCGTGCCTCAAGCGGCAAGCGTTCATCGGTAATAAGGGTGTGGACGCTGCTCCAGGGCAGTTCCAGGTTGGGGATGCGTCGACCGATCTTGTCGGCCTCGACCATGACCACCACTTCCCGGGCGACCTGGGCCATGACGCGGCTCAAACCCAGCAATTCGTTGAAGGTGGTGGTACCGCGCTCCAGGTCGATGCCGTCGGCACCGATAAACAGCTGGTCGAAGTCGTAGGAACGCAGCACCTGTTCGGCGACCTGGCCCTGGAACGACTCGGAATGCGGGTCCCAGGTGCCACCGGTCATCAGCAGCACGGGCTCGTGTTCCAGTTCGCTCAGGGCCCGGGCGACATGCAGGGAATTGGTCATCACCACCAGGCCGGGTTGCAGGCCCAGTTCCGGGATCATGGCGGCAGTGGTGCTGCCGCTGTCGATGATGATCCGTGCATGCTCACGCAGGCGCCCGACCGCGGCCCGGGCAATCGCCTGCTTGTACTTCGACACCGAGTGGCCGAGATCGCTGACCAGTTCATGGGGCATGCTGATCGCGCCGCCGTAACGACGCAGCAGCAAGCCATTGCTTTCGAGAGCGGCCAGATCCTTGCGAACCGTAACTTCGGAAGTTTCGAAGCGCCTGGCCAGCTCGTCCACGCTCACTTCGCCCTGCTCATTGAGCAAGGCGAGGATGCTATGGCGACGTTGAGGTGTATTGCGTTTCGACATGGGAGTATAAGTTTCGATTCGAAAGATAACGAACGCAATCAAAACCTGAAATCGAAACTTCGTCAAGTGACAGATGCAAGAACTTATCGGCGAGAGGGCCTTTGAGGCTTGCAGCGCTCATGACACCCCATCGCTGGCAAGCCAGCTCCCACGGATAACTCAGCTCTTCTTGATCTTCACCGGCCGTTTCCAGCCTTCGATATTGCGCTGGCGCGCACGGGCCACGGCCAGTTGCCCTTCACCGACGTTCTGGTTGATGGTCGAACCCGCCGCCGTGCTGGCGCCGTTGGAGATATCCACAGGCGCCACCAGGGAGTTGTTGGAACCGATGAAGACGTCTTCGCCCAGCACCGTCTGGTGCTTGTTGGCCCCGTCATAGTTGCAGGTGATGGTGCCTGCGCCGATATTGGTCCGCGCGCCGATCCGCGCATCGCCCAGGTAGGCGAGGTGGCCGGCCTTGGCATCGTCGGCCAGGTGCGCGTTCTTCAGCTCGACAAAGTTACCCACATGGGCGCGGGCACCCAGCACGCTGCCGGGACGCAGGCGGGCGAAAGGACCGGCGTCGCTGCCTTCGCCGAGGATCGCGCCGTCGAGGTGGCTGTTGGCCTTGACCGTCACGCCCTTGCGCAGCGTGGTGTCCTTGATCACGCAGTTCGGACCGATCACCACATCGTCCTCGATCACCACGCGACCTTCCAGGATCACGTTGATGTCGATGAGGATATCGCGCCCCACGCTGACTTCACCGCGCACATCGAAGCGGGACGGGTCGCGCAGGGTCACGCCCTGGGCCATCAGGCGCAGCGCGGCGCGCTTCTGGTAGTGACGCTCGAGTTCGGCCAGTTGCTTGCGGTCGTTGGCGCCCTGCACTTCCATGGCGTCATGGGGTTGCTCGGTTTCCACCACTAGGCCGTCGCCGACCGCCATGGCGATCACGTCGGTCAGGTAGTACTCGCCCTGGGCGTTGTTGTTCGACAGGCGACTCATCCAGTCACCGAGACGCCGGGCCGGCAGCGCGAGGATGCCGGTGTTGCCTTCGGTGATGGCGCGCTGCGCCTCGTTGGCGTCCTTCTGCTCGACGATCGCACAGGCCTTGCCCTGATCGTTGCGCACGATGCGGCCATAACCGGTCGGGTCCGCCAGTTCGACGGTCAGCAGCGCCACCTGCTCAGGCGTGGCGTGGCGCAGCAGGCGCTGCAGGGTCTCCACTTCGATCAGCGGGACGTCGCCGTAGAGCACCAGCACCGTGTCGCCGGTGATGAAAGGCACGGCCTGGGCCACCGCATGGCCGGTCCCCAGTTGCTTGTCCTGCAACACGAAGTTCAGGTCGTCGGCCGCCAGTTGTTCACGTACCCGGTCCGCGCCGTGGCCAATCACCACGTGAATGCGCTGTGGATTCAATTGCCGGGCGCTGTGGATAACATGTCCAAGCATCGAATTGCCGGCTACGGGGTGAAGAACCTTCGGCAACGCCGAACGCATGCGAGTGCCTTGACCTGCAGCGAGGATAACGATTTCGAGAGACATGACTGGCTACCAATCCTGGGTGGTCAGCGGCTGCGACCAGGTGATGAACATCGGAAAAGAAAAAAGGGTAGCCGAGGCTACCCTTTTTAATCAATCACACAACAAGCAGCGGATTAACCGCCGAACTTCTTGCGGATCTGCTGGACGGTGCGCAGCTGGGCTGCGGCCTCGGCCAGACGTGCAGCAGCGGAACCGTAGTCGAAGTCCGCGCCTTTTTCATTCAGGGCCTTCTCGGCAGCCTTGACGGCTTCCTGAGCGGAGGCTTCGTCCAGGTCGGCAGCACGTTGCACGGTGTCGGCAAGAACCTTGACCATGTTCGGCTGAACCTCGAGGAATCCACCGGAGATGTAGAACACCTCGGCTTCCCCGCCCTGCTTGATCAAGCGGATCGGACCCGGCTTGAGATTGGTGATCAGCGGCGCGTGGCCCAGGGCAATACCCAGGTCACCCAGTGCACCGTGCGCAATCACCATCTCGACCAGGCCGGAGAAGATTTCCCCTTCCGCACTGACGATATCGCAATGGACTGTCATAGCCATCTGATTGCCTCAACCTAAATTAGCGCCCGTTGCCGGGCGCCGGGATTACAGTTTCTTGGCTTTCTCGATCGCTTCTTCGATGCCGCCAACCATGTAGAACGCTTGTTCTGGCAGGTGGTCGTAGTCACCGTTGAGGATGCCTTTGAAGCCAGCAATGGTGTCTTTCAGGGAAACGTATTTACCCGAGGCACCGGTGAAGACTTCAGCCACGAAGAACGGCTGCGACAGGAAGCGCTGGATCTTACGAGCACGGGATACCAACTGCTTGTCGGTTTCCGACAGCTCGTCCATACCCAGGATCGCGATGATGTCCTTCAGTTCCTTGTAGCGCTGCAGAACGTACTGGACGCCGCGAGCGGTGTCGTAGTGGTCCTGGCCGATCACGTTCGGGTCCAGCTGGCGCGAAGTCGAGTCCAGTGGATCGACCGCCGGGTAGATACCCAGGGAGGCGATGTCACGGGACAGTACGACGGTGGCGTCCAAGTGGGCGAAGGTGGTCGCTGGCGACGGGTCGGTCAAGTCGTCCGCTGGTACGTATACCGCCTGGATCGAGGTGATCGAACCTTCCTTGGTCGAAGTGATGCGCTCTTGCAGCACGCCCATCTCTTCAGCCAGGGTCGGCTGGTAACCTACTGCCGAAGGCATACGGCCCAGCAGTGCGGATACTTCGGTACCGGCCAGGGTGTAACGGTAGATGTTGTCGACGAACAGCAGAACGTCGTTACCTTCGTCACGGAACTTCTCGGCCATGGTCAGGCCGGTCAGGGCTACGCGCAGACGGTTTCCCGGCGGCTCGTTCATCTGGCCGTAGACCAGTGCCACTTTGTCCAGAACGTTGGAGTCCTTCATCTCGTGGTAGAAGTCGTTACCCTCACGAGTACGCTCACCCACACCGGCGAACACGGAATAACCGCTGTGCTCGATGGCGATGTTACGGATCAGTTCCATCATGTTTACGGTCTTGCCGACACCGGCACCACCGAACAGACCGACTTTACCGCCCTTGGCGAACGGGCAGACCAGGTCGATAACCTTGATGCCGGTTTCCAGCAGGTCGTTGCCGCCTGCCTGTTCGGCGAACGACGGCGCCGCGCGGTGGATACCCCAGCGCTCGTCGGTGTCGATCGGACCAGCTTCGTCGATCGGGTTGCCGAGGACGTCCATGATCCGGCCCAGGGTCGCTTTACCGACCGGTACGGAGATGGCAGCGCCGGAGTCGACAACGTCCAGACCGCGCTTCAAGCCTTCGGTGGAACCCATCGCAATGGTACGCACCACGCCGTCGCCCAGCTGCTGCTGAACTTCCAGGGTGGTTTCCGCGCCTTGTACTTTCAGCGCGTTGTAGATGCTCGGTACGCTGTCGCGTGGGAATTCCACGTCGATAACGGCGCCGATGATTTGAACGATACGTCCGCTACTCATAGCTGGATCCTCTGAATATTTGAACCGTTAAACCGCGGCAGCGCCGCCGACGATTTCCGAGATCTCTTGGGTGATCGCAGCCTGACGCGCCTTGTTGTAGATCAGCTGCAAATCGCTGATCAAATCACCGGCGTTGTCGGTAGCGTTCTTCATCGCGATCATCCGCGCAGCTTGTTCGGCCGCGTTGTTCTCGACCACCGCCTGGTACACCTGCGACTCCACGTAGCGCACCATCAGGCCGTCAAGCAGCTCTTTGGCGTCCGGTTCGTAGAGATAGTCCCAGTGGTGCTTGAGTTCTTGATCCGGGGTTGCCACCAGTGGAATCAACTGCTCCACGGTAGGCTGCTGGGTCATGGTGTTGATGAACTTGTTGGACACCACGGACAGGCGGTCAATACGGCCATCCAGGTAGGCATCCAGCATCACCTTGACGCTGCCGATCAGGTCATTGATCGACGGCTCTTCACCCAGGTGGCTGATAGCTGCAACGACGTTACCGCCGAAGTTGCGGAAAAACGCCGCACCCTTGCTACCCACTACACACAGATCAATCTCGACGCCGTTTTCGCGGTTTACCGCCATGTCCTTGACCAGGGCCTTGAACAGGTTGGTGTTCAAGCCGCCGCACAGACCACGGTCACTGCTCACCACGACGTAACCGACGCGCTTGATTTCGCGGTCGATCATGAACGGGTGGCGGTATTCCGGGTTGGCGTTGGCCAGATGCCCAATTACCTGGCGGATACGCTCCGCATAAGGACGGCTAGCAGCCATGCGCATTTGTGCCTTGCGCATTTTGCTGACCGCCACTTTTTCCATGGCGCTGGTAATTTTTTGCGTGCTTTTGATGCTCGCAATCTTACTGCGAATCTCTTTTGCGCCTGCCATGTAACACCTATCAGGTTAGCAAGCGGGAGCCTTGCGGCTCCCGCTGCGGCTTACCAGGTTTGGGTGGCCTTGAACTTCTCGATACCGGCTTTCATGCCAGCGTCGATTTCGTCATTGAAGTCACCCTTCACGTTGATCTTGGCCAACAAATCGGCGTGATCGCGGTTGAAGTAAGCAATCAGCGCTTGTTCAAAGCTGCCGACCTTGGCGATTTCGACGTCAGTCAGGAACCCACGCTCAGCGGCATACAGCGACAGCGCCATGTCAGCGATCGACATTGGTGCGTATTGCTTCTGCTTCATCAGCTCGGTAACGCGCTGACCATGCTCAAGTTGCTTGCGGGTCGCTTCGTCCAGGTCAGAAGCGAACTGGGCGAATGCCGCCAGTTCACGGTACTGGGCCAGGGCGGTACGGATACCACCGGACAGCTTCTTGATGATCTTGGTCTGAGCGGCACCACCTACACGGGATACCGAAACACCGGCGTTCACAGCAGGACGGATCCCGGAGTTGAACATGGCCGATTCCAGGAAGATCTGACCGTCGGTGATGGAGATCACGTTGGTCGGAACGAACGCGGAAACGTCGCCAGCCTGGGTTTCGATGATCGGCAATGCGGTCAGGGAACCGGTTTTGCCAGTCACTGCGCCGTTGGTGAACTTCTCGACATACTCTTCCGAAACGCGGGATGCGCGCTCCAGCAGACGGGAGTGGAGATAGAACACGTCGCCTGGGTAGGCTTCACGGCCTGGTGGACGGCGCAGCAGCAGGGAAATCTGGCGGTAGGCCACTGCTTGCTTGGACAGATCGTCATAAACGATCAGCGCGTCTTCACCGCGATCGCGGAAGAACTCGCCCATGGTGCAACCGGAGTACGGTGCCAGGAACTGCAGCGCAGGAGATTCGGAAGCACTGGCGGCCACGATGATGGTGTTGGCCAGGGCGCCGTTTTCTTCCAGCTTGCGAACCACGTTGGCGATGGTCGATTGCTTCTGACCGATCGCGACGTAGACACAGAAGATGCCGCTGTTTTTCTGGTTGATGATCGCGTCGATCGCCAGAGCGGTCTTACCGATCTGACGGTCACCGATGATCAGCTCACGCTGGCCACGGCCGACCGGGATCATGGCATCGACAGCCTTGTAGCCAGTCTGTACAGGCTGGTCTACCGACTTACGCCAGATCACGCCTGGAGCAACTTTCTCGACCGCGTCGGTCTCGGTGTTGTTCAGCGGACCTTTGCCGTCAACTGGGTTACCCAGTGCGTCGACAACGCGACCCAGCAGTTCCTTACCAACCGGAACTTCGAGGATGCGGCCGGTGCACTTGGCGCTCATGCCTTCAGCCAGACTGGTGTATGCGCCCAGTACCACGGCACCTACGGAGTCTTGCTCCAGGTTGAGGGCCATACCGTAGACGCCGCCCGGAAACTCGATCATCTCGCCGTACATGACGTCGGCCAGACCGTGAATCCGCACGATACCGTCAGATACGCTGACGACAGTGCCTTCGTTACGGGCTTGGGAGGTCACATCGAGCTTGTCGATGCGGCCCTTGATAATTTCACTTATTTCGGAAGGATTGAGTTGCTGCATTGCTCTGCTGCCCCTTCAAACTCAAGATTTCAATGCTTCGGCCAATTTCGCGAGTTTGCCGCGAACTGAGCCATCGATAACCAGGTCGCCGGCGCGAATGACAACACCCCCGATGAGGGATGAATCTTCCGCAACTTGCAGGCGCACTTCCCGGTCGAGTCGTGCACTGAGAACCTTGGCGAGTTTGTCTTGCTGTTCTTGGTTCAATGCAAAAGCACTGGTGACTTCCACGTCTACCGATTTCTCTTGCTCGGCCTTGTACAGGTCGAACAGAGCGGCAATCTCCGGCAACAGCGGGAGACGGTCGTTTTCAGCAACGACGTGGATGAAATTCTGTGCCTTGGCATCGAACTTGTCGCCACACACGTCAATAAACGTGGTGGCCTTGTCTGCGCTCGTCAGTCGCGGGGCCTTGAGCACGCGCCGCATGGTGTCGTCTTGCGACACCGCTGCAGCCAGGCCGAGCATGGCTGACCAATTGGCCAGTTGCTGGTGGGCCTGAGCGTGCTCGAAGGCCGCCTTAGCGTAAGGTCGGGCCAACGTGGTCAGTTCTGCCATGATCGCCCTCGCTTAAATTTCAGCAGCCAGTTTGTTAACCAGCTCCGCGTGCGCGTTTTGATCGATTGTGGCACCCAGGATCTTCTCGGCACCGCCAACGGCCAGGCTACCCAATTGGGCGCGCAGCGCGTCTTTGACGCTGTTCAGTTCCTGTTCGATCTCGGCCTGAGCCGAAGCCTTCACGCGTTCAGCTTCGACGCGGGCTTTATCAACAGCCTCTTCGACGATCTGGTTACCGCGTTTCTTGGCTTGCTCAATGATCTCGGCTGCCTGTGCTTTTGCATCGCGCAGTTGGTGACCCGCTTTCTCTTGGGCCAACTCCAGGTCGCGAGCTGCACGGGTGGCAGCGTCCAATCCATCCGCGATCTTCTTCTGACGTTCGTGCAAAGCCGCGATGACCGGAGGCCACACGAACTTCATGCAAAACAGTACAAAAATGAAGAACGCAACGGACTGGCCAATCAGGGTTGCATTAATGTTCACGCCAACACCTCGCTCGTTCGTTGTCCATCACACCAATCAACTCGAAAATTCGAGTGATCAGCCAGCGAGTTGACCAACGAAGGGGTTCGCGAAGGTGAAGAACAGAGCGATACCAACGCCGATCATGGTTACGGCGTCGAGCAGACCGGCCACGATGAACATTTTAACTTGCAGCATTGGAACCATTTCTGGCTGACGCGCTGCGCCTTCCAGGAACTTGCCGCCCAGCAGGCCGAAACCAATTGCGGTACCCAGTGCGCCCAGGCCGATCAACAGTGCAACAGCGATAGCGGTTAGACCAACTACAGTTTCCATCTTTCCTCCCGACTTTTACGTCGTATGGTTTAGGTTTTTTAGATTTTAAAGCGGTAAAACAAATCGTTTCATAGCCCAGGAGGGCCACCTTCCCGTTTTACCGGGAAGGACATCAGACTAGTCGAGACTGGTCTTAATGGTTTTCTTCGTGCGCCATCGACAGATAGACGATGGTCAGCATCATGAAGATGAACGCCTGCAGGGTGATGATCAGGATGTGGAACACGGCCCACGCCCACTGCAGTACGACGCCCAGGCCACTGAGCCAGAGCAGGCCGCTGCCGAACATCACAGCGATCAGGATGAATACCAGCTCACCGGCGTACATGTTGCCGAACAGACGCAGTGCCAGGGAGATCGGCTTGGCGATCAGGGTGACGAATTCCAGCAGGAAGTTCACCGGGATCAGCAGGGCCTGGATGAAGATGTTCTTGCTACCGAAAGGATGCAGGGTCAGCTCGCCGATGAAACCGCCGATGCCCTTGACCTTGATGCTGTAGAAAATGATCAGCGCGAACACCGAGAAGGCCATGGCCAGCGTGGCGTTCGGGTCGGTGGTCGACACGGCGCGGAACGGAATCTCGTGGTTGCCGGAAATGGCCGCGGCCAGTTGCGGGATCCAGTCGACCGGTACCAGGTCGACGGCGTTCATCAGGAACACCCAGACGAAGATGGTCAGCGCCAGCGGTGCAATCACCGGGCTACGGCCGTGGAAGCTGTCTTTCACGCTGCCGTCGACGAATTCGACCAGTACTTCGACGAAGTTCTGCAGGGCGCCCGGCTGACCGGAGGTCGCCTTTTTCGCCGCCATGCGGAACAACAGGATGAAGATCAGCCCCAGTGCGACAGACCAACCCAGGGTATCCAGGTGGAATGCCCAGAAGCCCATTGCCTTGGCTTCTGCTGCGGAATGGGCAAAACCCCAGCCGCCGGTAGGTAGCTGACCGAAGGTCAGGTTCTGCAAGTGGTGCTGGATATAGCCCGAAGCGGATTCTGCTGCCATGGTTGCCTCAAACGCCCTAAGGTCTCGAAAGTCTTGTTTTCATTAGCAGGGGAGCGAACCAGCTGACCGACTGGGTCAGCACGAAGACGCCGAAGACTGCTATCGGCGCCAGTGGCTTCACACCTGCGAACGTCAGTGCAAACAGCACTGCCGTCAAAATTAACTTGCCCGCCTCGCCGGCATAAAAAGACCGGACGATGGACTGGGCTGCTCGGGCGCCGGAAAACCGAAAGGCCCTGTGAGCAAAATACACATTGGGTAGCAAGGCTATCAGGCCTCCGCAGAGTCCTGAGTATCCGGCAACGACACCGTGCCATTGCCAAAGCGCCACCGCGGCCACCAGCAATACGACCAATTGAGCCAATAAAACCGGAAATACCGCCAAGCGATGGAACGGCAACCTGTTTGGCCTGCGGGTTTCCATCACTCACGCTCCTCAAGGGTCGGCTGCCAGAAATCAATAACTTGGCATAAATTGTGCCGACAAAATGCGCGCAGAGTATAGGGGCGGTTCAGCCCCTATTCAACTGCCGGGTAGTGATTTCCGACTGCGCGCTACATGAGGAAATGTTTCAGCGGATGTGGGCAAGTACCCCTTGTAGTTCATCCAAGGAGTTATAGCGAATCACCAACTGGCCTTTTCCCTTCTGCCCGTGGCGAATCTGCACCGCAGAGCCCAGGCGCTCGGCGAGGCGCTGCTCGAGGCGGCTGATGTCCGGGTCAGCCTTGGGGGGTTCGACCGGGGCCGGTTTGCCGCTCAGCCACTGGCGAACCAGTGCCTCGGTCTGGCGCACGGTGAGGCCGCGTGCGACAACATGTCGCGCCCCTTCGACCTGCCGGTCATCCGGCAAACCGAGCAAGGCACGGGCATGTCCCATTTCCAGGTCGCCGTGGGACAACATGGTCTTGATGACTTCGGGCAACGCGATCAGGCGCAGCAGGTTGGCCACGGTCACGCGGGACTTGCCCACGGCTTCGGCGACCTGTTGCTGGGTCAGCTGGAATTCCTGCTGCAGACGCTGCAGGGCCACGGCTTCCTCGATCGGGTTGAGGTCTTCGCGCTGGATGTTCTCGATCAGCGCCATGGCGATGGCGGTTTCATCCGGCACATCGCGGACCATCGCCGGGATGGTTTCCTGGCCAGCCTGCTGGCTGGCACGCCAGCGGCGTTCACCGGCAATGATTTCAAAGCGCCCGCTGCCGATCGGACGGACCACGATCGGCTGCATCACGCCCTGGGCCTTGATCGAGTTCGCCAGTTCCTCCAGCGCCTGCGGGTCCATGTCGCGGCGCGGCTGGTACTTGCCGCGCTGGATCAGGTCCAGCGGCAGGTGCTGCAGTTCACGTTCGTCGGCCTGGACGGCCTGCTCTTCCAGCGAGCTGACGGTCGGACCACTCAGCAGTGCATCCAGTCCACGTCCGAGACCTCGTTTCTTGACGGCCATGGGGATTCCTTAAGTTGCCGGAGCGGCGGCGCGTGAATTTTTACGTTGCCGACGAACCATCTCGCCGGCCAGGGCCAGGTAGGCCACGGCACCACGGGATTGCTTGTCGTACGCCAGGGCCGGCATGCCGTAGCTCGGGGCTTCGGCCAGACGGATGTTGCGTGGAATCACGGTGTCGTACAGCTGGTCACCGAAATGTTCCTTGAGCTGTGCGGAAACGTCGTTCATCAGACTCAGGCGCGGGTCGTACATGGTCCGCAGCAGGCCTTCGACCTTCAGTTCCGGATTGAGCAGTTCGGCGATGCGCTTGATGTTATCCACAAGGTCGCTCAGCCCTTCGAGGGCAAAGTATTCACACTGCATGGGGATAATCACCCCGTCAGCGGCGACCAGGGCGTTGAGGGTCAGCATCGACAGCGACGGCGGACAGTCGATCAGGATGAAGTCGTAGTTCTCGCGGATCGGCGCCAGGGCGCTGCGCAGACGGCTTTCCTTCATCTGCATTTCCAGCAGCACCACTTCGGCCGCCGTCAGGTCACGGTTGGCCGGCAGCAATTGATAACCGCCGTGTTCGGAGAAGTGCATGGCCTGCGCCAGATCGCATTCACCGATCAGCACATCGTAGATGGAGTTTTCCAGGCCGTGTTTATCCACACCGCTACCCATGGTGGCGTTGCCCTGTGGATCGAGATCGATCAACAGCACCCGGCGCTTGGTCGCGACCAGGGATGCTGCGAGGTTGATGCAGGTGGTGGTCTTGCCCACGCCACCTTTCTGGTTCGCTATCGCGAATACCTTAGCCATTCTTGCTTGTGTTCCCAATCATGCCGTGCGGCGCAGTATCAGCAGATGACGTTGGCCTTGGCAACCGGGTACGGCCAAGGCGTGTTCGCTATCGAGGTGGAAGTCTGCCGGCAATGCTACCAGCTCATCCGCCGGATGGACGCCCTTCATTGCCAGCCAGCGTGTGTCAGTGTCGCCGAGATGGCGGGTCCAGTTGCTGAAGTTCTCCATGCTGCTGAACGCCCGGGAAATGATCCCGTTGAACGGCTGCGGCGGCTGGAAGGCTTCGACGCGACTGTGGATAACTTGCAGGTTATCCAGTTGGAGTTCGAGTTTGACCTGGGTCAGGAAGCGGGTTTTCTTGCCATTGCTGTCCAGGCAGGTCACTGGCGACCGGGGAAACAGGATCGCCAGGGGAATACCCGGCATGCCGCCGCCGCTGCCAACGTCGAGCCAGCGACCGTCTTCGACAAAGGACATCACGCTCAGGCTGTCGAGCAGGTGCCGTGAAACCATTTCGTCCGGATCGCGCACCGCGGTCAGGTTGTAGGCCTTGTTCCACTTGATCAACAGGGCCAGGTAGCCCAGCAACTGTTCGTGCTGGGTTGCGCTCAGGTTGACACCGAGCTGGCGAGCACCTGTGGATAACTCTTCGGCGTGTTGCGAGGTGACCAACGAACTCAAGCGCTTTGCTCCAACTGACGGCCCGCGCCGCGTTTTTTCAAGTGAATCATCAACAGGGAAATCGCCGCCGGCGTCACACCGGGAATCCGCGAGGCCTGGCCCAGGGTCTCGGGACGGGTCGCGCCGAGCTTGCTCTGGATCTCTTTCGACAGGCCGGAGATGTTCGAATAATCGATATCCACAGGCAACCGGGTGTCTTCGCTGGCCCGCAGCCGGGCGATCTCGTCCTGCTGGCGGTCGATGTAGCCGGCGTACTTGGTCTTGATCTCGACCTGCTCGGCGACCTGTGGATCCTGTGCGCCCTGTCCGGTCACTTCGACCAGACCAGCGTAGTCGATTTCCGGACGGCTCAGCAGATTCAGCAAATTGTATTCATGGGTCAGCGGCGTACCGAACTTCTCAGCGATGGCATCGCCCTGCTCGGTGCCCGGGCGTACCCAGGTGCTTTTCAGGCGCTGTTCTTCCAGATCGATGCTCTCGCGTTTCTTGCAGAAAGCCGCCCAGCGCACGTCATCCACCAGGCCCAGCTCGCGACCTTTTTCGGTCAGGCGCAGGTCGGCGTTGTCTTCGCGCAGGATCAACCGGTATTCGGCGCGGGAGGTGAACATCCGATACGGTTCCTGGGTACCTAGGGTGATCAGGTCGTCGACCAGTACCCCGATGTACGCCTCGTCGCGACGCGGACACCAGCTGTCCTTGCCCTGGGCACGCAGCGCGGCGTTGGCGCCGGCCAGCAAACCCTGGGCACCGGCTTCTTCGTAACCGGTGGTGCCGTTGATCTGGCCGGCAAAGAACAGGCCGCCGATCACCTTGGTTTCCAGGCTGTACTTCAGGTCACGCGGATCGAAGTAATCGTATTCGATGGCATAGCCCGGACGAACGATATGGGCGTTTTCCATGCCACGGATCGACTGGACGATCTGCAACTGCACGTCGAACGGCAGGGATGTGGATATCCCGTTCGGATACAGCTCGTGGGTGGTCAGGCCTTCCGGCTCGATGAAGACCTGGTGGCTTTCCTTGTCGGCAAAGCGATGGATCTTGTCTTCGATCGACGGGCAGTAGCGCGGGCCGATCCCTTCGATCACACCGGAATACATCGGCGAACGATCGAGGTTGGCCGCGATGATCTCGTGGGTCCGGGCGTTGGTGTGGGTAATCCAGCAACTCACCTGGCGCGGATGCTGCTCTTTCGAGCCCATGAACGACATCACCGGAATGGGCGTATCACCCGGTTGCTCGCTCATCACCGAGAAATCCACGGAACGGCCGTCGATCCGCGGCGGCGTGCCGGTTTTCAGGCGACCGACGCGCAATGGCAGTTCCCGCAGGCGGTGAGCCAGGGCAATCGACGGCGGATCGCCGGCGCGGCCACCGGAATAGTTCTGCATCCCGATGTGGATAAGTCCACCGAGGAAGGTCCCGGTGGTCAATACCACGGATTCGGCGAAGAAACGCAGGCCCATCTGGGTCACGACACCACGAACCTGGTCCTGCTCGACGATCAGGTCGTCGGCGGCCTGTTGAAATATCCACAGGTTCGGCTGGTTTTCCAGGATTTCACGAACAGCGGCCTTGTACAGCACGCGGTCGGCCTGTGCACGGGTGGCACGCACGGCCGGGCCCTTGCGGCTGTTGAGAACCCGGAACTGGATGCCGCCTTTATCGGTGGCGATGGCCATCGCGCCGCCGAGGGCGTCGATTTCCTTGACCAGGTGGCTCTTGCCGATGCCACCGATGGCAGGGTTGCAACTCATTGCACCGAGGGTTTCCACGTTATGCGTCAGCAACAGGGTTTTTGCCCCCATGCGTGCTGATGCTAGTGCTGCCTCGGTACCGGCATGACCGCCGCCGATGACGATCACTTCAAAACGGGAAGGGAAATCCACCACGCACCTCGTGCCTGCTTCCAGGTAGGTAAATAAGAAAAATTTGGACTGAATGAACAAGTATAGGGAATTCGCCCTTCCTAAAGAACCCTTTGCACAAAATTTAACCAGCTGTGGATAATCGGAGGTAATAGAAATTAAAAGAGAGAAATTTATTAAAGCTTTGTTTTTATGTTTATTCTTAGTGAGCACCCATTCTGTGGATAAGGTTCTGCAGACCTTGTTTTACGGTATGTACAGAGATTCATAAGTCTGTGGTCATGTGCCAGGGAGGGTTTGGGATAACCGGTGTAAGCCTGTGGATTAAAGCGCCGCTTATCCACAAGCGGGTTCATCCTCAGTTTTCAGGCCTGGTTATCAACCGAGCTGAAGGGCAGTTATTCACAGGGCTTAATCCACAAAAAATCGCTTTCCCGGTGAATCGCAGGCACGCGCAAACCCTCCGCGAGCCGGAATTCATCAAGAGAGCGGAAGGATCAGTGCAGCAGAAACAGAGGAGACGCCGGGATCAGGCCCGGCCCCCATGCAAGACAGGAAGTGGAATCAGACATCGTCCCAGCGATGAAATACGGCAGCCTGGCCGTGAATCACGCCTTCGGCATCCTGCAATTGCCAGACAAGGCCTTCGCGGATCCAGAAGCGCCTGCCCGTCCTGGAGATACGGATCCCGGTGTAGCCGCTGGCATAACCCTGTTGATGGACGCGATCCAGCAAGGACTGGCGTTCCGCACGGTTCGGCGCCTCGGCGGACAGTCGCGACGGCAACTGGGTGAACTGCACCCAGTCATAATCGAAACAGTGCTGCGCAGCCCGATTGGCATAGATGAAACGTGGATCGGCATCGGTGTTGTGGGACAGCACGCAAAAGGGCGCCCGCTCGTACAACCAGGTCGCATCACTGCCCTGCGGCACCAGTGGCTGACCGACAAGCCGTTGATAACTCCCGGTCAGAAGCTCGAAAAAGGCTGGATCAATGGACAACGAACTCATCATTTCCCCGCTACGTCGGTGTGTAAGGTTCAAGGACGCCCTCCCTGTCCAGTCGTGCTCCTGATGCATTCACAGCAACTGTGGATAACCGGACCGCCTCCGCTTGGTCATTTCCCGATACAAAAACTCGAAAAGATTCTTCCCAGCAGATCGTCGGAGCTGAAGGCACCGGTGATTTCCCCAAGGAATTGCTGTGCCTGACGCAAATCTTCGGCCAGCAGCTCTCCGGCACCTGCCAGGGTCAACTGTGCATGACCGTGCTCCAGTGCCGAACTGGCGAAGCGCAGGGCTTCCAGGTGCCGGCGGCGAGCGCTGAAGCTGCTTTCCGATGTCTGTTCATAACCCATGCAGGCCTTGAGGTGGTCGCGCAGCAGCTCCAGGCCTTCGCCACCGGCCTTGGCGCTGAGGCTGATGGTGACGTGGCCATCCGCGCTGACCTCCAGGGCGATACCCTCTCCCGTCAGGTCGGCCTTGTTGCGGATCAGCGTGACTTTCGCCGGATCCGGTCGCTGTTCGAGAAACTCCGGCCACAAGGCAAAAGGATCCACAGCCTCCGGCGCGGTGGCGTCCACCACCAGCAATACCCGATCGGCCTCGCCGATGGCCTTGAGGGCTCGTTCCACACCGATCTTTTCCACATGATCGTCGGTATCCCGCAATCCGGCCGTGTCGACCACGTGCAGGGGCATGCCGTCGATGTGGATATGTTCGCGCAGGATATCCCGGGTGGTCCCGGCGATCTCGGTGACGATTGCCGCTTCGCGACCCGCCAGGGCATTGAGCAGGCTCGATTTTCCGGCGTTCGGCCGTCCGGCGATGACCACGGTCATGCCATCCCGCAGCAGTGCCCCCTGCCCTGCTTCGCGGATCACTGTGGATAACTCGTCGCGCACGGCGTCGAGCATCGTCAGCACATGGCCATCGGCGAGGAAGTCGATTTCCTCCTCGGGAAAATCGATGGCCGCCTCCACGTAGATCCGCAGGCCGATCAATTGTTCGGTGAGGTTATGCACACGCTGTGAGAACGCCCCTTGCAGCGAGCGCAAGGCATTGCGCGCGGCCTGGGCCGAACTGGCCTCGATCAGGTCGGCGATCGCCTCGGCCTGGGCCAGGTCGAGCTTGTCATTGAGGAATGCGCGCTCGCTGAATTCACCGGGGCGAGCCAGTCGACAGCCCAGTTGCAGGCAACGCTGCAGCAGCATGTCGAGGACGATCGGGCCGCCGTGGCCCTGCAGTTCCAGGACATCTTCGCCGGTGAACGAATTCGGCCCCGGAAAATACAGCGCGAGGCCTTCATCGAGTACTTCGCCGGCGTCGCCGTGGAACGGACCGTAGTGGGCGAAACGCGGTTTCAGCTCACGACCGCTGATGGCCAGCGCCGCACTTTGCGCCAGAGGCCCGGAAATACGGACGATGCCGACCCCGCCACGGCCCTGGGCGGTGGCAACGGCGGCGATGGTTTCCCGAGGGACGTTCATGGAGCGGGCCTCAAAGCAGAAAGTGACAGATAGCAAAACGCCCCACTAGGGGGCGTTTTGAGTGGTTATCCACAGAGTAAGTTACGCAGCGGCTTTTTTGGTAGCGGCTTCGATCTTACGTGTGATGTACCACTGCTGGGTGATCGACAGGCAGTTGTTCACAACCCAGTACAGCACCAGACCGGCAGGGAACCACAGGAAGAAGAAGGTGAAGATGATCGGCATCAGCTTCATCACCTTGGCCTGCATCGGATCCGGCGGAGTCGGGTTCAGACGCTGCTGGATGAACATGGTCGCGCCCATGATGATCGGCAGGATGAAGAACGGATCCTTGATCGACAGGTCGGTAATCCACAGGATGAACGGTGCCTGACGCATTTCCACGCTTTCCAGCAGAACCCAGTACAGCGAGAGGAAGACCGGCATCTGCACGAGGATCGGCAAGCAACCCCCCAGCGGATTGATCTTCTCCTTCTTGTACAGCTCCATCATGGCTTGCGACATTTTCTGCCGGTCATCGCCATGTTGCTCTTTCAGCGCAGCCAGTTTCGGAGCAACGGCACGCATGCGCGCCATCGACTTGTAGCTGGCGGCCGACAAGGGGAAGAAAAGCCCTTTGATCAGCATGGTCAGGACGATGATCGAGAAGCCCCAGTTGCCGAGCAGGCTGTGGATATGTTGCAGCAGCCAGAAGATCGGCTGGGCAATGAACCACAGGATGCCGTAGTCAACGGTCAGTTCCAGACCCGGGGACAACTCTTTCAGCACAGCCTGGCTCTTCGGACCGGCGTAGAGGACCGCGCTGGTCTCGACTTTCTGGCCTGGAGCCACGGTCAGCGAAGGACCGGTGTAGCCGATGATGTAGTTACCCTGGCTGTCCTTGCGGGTGGTCACGACATTGCTGTCGCCCTTGGCAGGGACCCACGCGGTCACGAAGTAGTGTTGCAGCCAGGCAACCCAGCCACCCTGGACGGTTTCTTTCAGCGGGCCCTTGTCGATATCTTTCATCGACACTTTCTTGTACGGCTCGGAACTTGTCCACAGGGCGGCGCCCAGGTAAGTCGCGGTACCGGTGGCGGTGCTGGAAGAAGGATCGGCGCTGGCGTCGCGTTTCAGCTGGGCGAACATCGCGCCCGACCATGGCTGGGCGCTTTCGTTGTCGATCAGGTAGGAAACGGTCACGTCATACAGGCCGCGCTTCAGGCTGAAACGCTTGATGTAGTTGACGCCGTTTTCGCTGAACTTCAGGTCGACGACCAGTTTGTCCTGACCGTCAGCCAGTTGATAACTCTTCTGTTCGGAGGAGTACAACGGGCGACCGGCGGAGCTGGAGTCCGGGCCGTTGGCGCCGATCAGGCCGCTTTGAGCCAGATAGGTACGCTCGCCACCGTTGTCGAACAGCTGGAACGGAATTTCCGGGTGATCCTGGCGACGTGGATAAAGCGGCAACTTCAGTTGCGCGACATCCCCACCTTTTGGATCGATAGCCAGGTCGAGCACATCCGTCTTGATATGGATGAGGTCTTTGCTGGCGGCCACCGGCGCTTCAACAGGAGCACTGGTGTCATTGGCAGCTCGTGGAATGTCATCACTGGCGGCGGCATTGCTGCCGGTTGCCGTATCCGGCAAGCCAGAAACGGTGGTGCTGGCAACATTCTGAGTCGGCAGGGCAGCCTGACCGTAGTCCTGGTTCCATTTGAGAACCATGACGTAGGACACGATTGCCAGGGCGACGATCAGGATCGTGCGTTTGATATCCATGATTACTCGGCCATCGAAGAAGAACGGGAGGTAGGGATAGGTGGAACCGGGTCATAACCACCGGCATTCCACGGATGACAGCGACCTAAACGACGAAAGGTCAGCCAGCCACCGCGCAGGAGTCCATGAGTTTCGATGGCTTCGTACGCGTAGCAGGAACAACTGGGGTAGAAACGACAGTGACTGGCCATCAGGGGACTGATGGCATAGCGGTAAAACTGGATCGGAACGAGCGCCAGTTTACGCATCTGGACTGTCTACCCCTGCAGGTTCGGTTTTGACGGTGGCTGCCGGCGTATTACGGGCCAGGCGTTTCCACAGTTTGCCGAAATGCTGAATCAATTCGGGGTTTTCTACGTCCCCCAAACCTTTGCGCGCGACGATAACAATGTCCCAGCCGACCAGTGAATCCTGGTGCAGACGGAACGATTCGCGCATCAGACGTTTGAGGCGATTGCGCTCAACGGAGAGCTTCACGCTCTTTTTACCGATAACCAGCCCCAGGCGGGGATGATCGAGGTCGTTGTTGCGCGCAAGGAGCAGGAGATTTTTCCCCGGAACCTTGCCGGTAGGGGAGTCAAAGACTGCCTTGAAATGTCGTGGCGTAAGCAGACGCTTTTCCCGACTGAAGTCCTGACTCACCACCAGTGCCGGATTATCAAACTGCCAGACGAGCGCGGCCTTTGGCGCGACGACGCGACAGGACGGCACGGCCGTTCTTGGTTGCCATGCGAGCACGGAAACCGTGGGTGCGGGCGCGTTTGATAGTGCTGGGTTGGAAAGTACGTTTCATGGCGTTGCTACCTGGTTCGTCACAACGGGCCGGAATGGCCCCCGTTTTAAGAGACCGGGGATTCTAGAGAAAGCAAGCCTCTAGGTCAATTTCCAACCAGCTTTTACTTCATATAGGTATTCAGGGTCCGTGTGCTTGATCGGCTCGCGACCTAGATATAGAAATAAAGAAGGGAATTATTTAAAGCTTTTCTGTAAAGCTTATAAAAGCTTAGGAAGCCATCCTCTGTGGATAAGTGCCACGAGGCCTTTAACTGCCTACTGTACAGAGAATGACAACACGGTGGGGAAACGGTGTCCTGCCTGTGCTGCGCTGTCGGATAAGCTGTGTGTGGAATGGCATGTTATCCACAGGCCGGTTACCCAC